>CAYSKF010000014.1:0-80340 GCA_964431515.1 uncultured Bdellovibrio sp. | reverse complement strand
TTCCTTCCGCAGTTGGAATGACGGGGCGTCAGTTTACGATTAAAAAAACAGACAGTAGTGCAAATGCAGTGACGGTTGCGACCAGTTCTTCTCAGAAGATTGATGGTGGTACGACGGCAGCTCTATCAAGTCAGTGGCAGTATTTGACAGTGATATCTGATGGAAGTAATTGGATGGTTGTGAATTCCTCTTCTGGTACTATCAGTTCGGTATATTTCGCAGGAAGTACTATCTTGACACCAAGTGAAATGACACAAATCAATACCTGGGTTGGCAATTCAAGTAAAACTTGGACTTTGTGTTACCGTAAAAGTATTCATGGCGGTGACTCCACAACTTTTCATGCAAACTGTAACAATAAAGGTGCGACTGTAACAATTGCGGCTTTATCAACAGGCAAAAAAATTGGCGGTTATAATTCAGTAAGTTGGCAATCCGCAGGTACTTATGTCGACAATTCAGGGCAGTTTCTGTTTTCACTTACTAACTCGCATAAACACACAAAAGGAGGTCAGTCTTCCTCTAATGGAACCTATGATAATTCGAGCTATGGCCCGACATTTGGGGGTGGACATGACCTGCATATAAATGCCTCACTCAGCGGTGGATATTGTAATTTGGGGCATGCTTATGCGTGTCGAGTTGGCACATATGGTGATGCTACTTGCCAAAATGATTTTTGCGGTAACTACAGTAGTTGGTCGATCAACGAGTTAGAAGTATGGTACTAAGCGAATTTCAATGAACAGGGAGCTAAGAAAATTGAAGTAACCTCAATGGATGTAGAGAAATAGTTTTTACTAAACCCATCCATTTTAGGACCAGCTTTTTCCAGATTATATGATTATTTTAGAAAAGCACACTCGGATTTTTGGTTTGCGAACAGATTCGTGTTCGATTTAAAAAAATGCATTTATTCAGTATATTTCCCAGAACTAAAGATTTTGCACTATTCGGCCGAAAAATAGTCATGAGATTTTCTCTATTTTTTCTAGTTAAATACTACAACCTTTTACGATCTCGCCTTTTTCCAATCATCTTTTACTCACTGTTTTTTATTGCAAGTATTTTTAAAATTTCGGTCTCTCACGCAGTTACAACAACAGTAAACTTGTCAGGATCTGCTGTTGCATTTAATGGAGTCACACGCACGAATTTGGGCATTTTAAGTGATGCCATTTCGGCTCCTATGGGAACTGGACACGTATTGGTTGCTAAGGTCGCTGATGTTGTATGTCCCAATAACCCTGCCTCAGTGGATTTTGTTTTATACAGTTTTAGTAATGGAGTTTTAACGCAACAATCTACGGTCTCTAGCTCCCTCAGTATCGTTAATCCTTGCAATACAAATTCAATACGGGGGATTTTTCCAATCGGTGATTCTCACGCAGTCGTTCCTGTTATGCTTTCGGATTATTCCATTGTTGGAATTACAGTTAAACGAACGAACAACACAATCTCGGTAGTTGAGAATAAATCTTTTATTCAGTCCTCATATCTTTATGGTGCACCTATCGATTCTTCTCGTTACCTGTTGGTATATCGTGATGGAGCAGCCAGCAATTCTCAAGTGGCAATTCAGGTACTTTCTTTATCTGGTGACACAACCAGTTTAGGTGCCAAGTTGACCCAGGCGGCTGCGCCTTTTAGTGGTGACGATCAAACAGGTTTGGCTGTTTTGAATGGTGCAACAGCAAGCACCTTTCGGATAATTAGGGGCGGGTACGTAATCTCTACTCCTGACCCTCTTTACAGTTTCACGGTCAATGTGTCAGGTGCTACTGTCATTTTTAATAATGATACTGTCACCCACGGTACGTCCGACGGAAAAACAATGTCCCCTAGGGTCGTCGGAACCGCAGATCAGGGCATCGTTATATACGGATCCTATAATACACATTCTTCGTGGGGTAAGTTGGTCAATGGCGTCTATACTCATGGTGGAACATATAGCACCTCTGTTATTACAGATTTCTTTGGAGAAAACACAAGTCCTATGGGTTCCGCCAACCTTAAAATTGGGAATAGATATTTCATGAGAAGCGTCAGTGGTGATGATCTTATGTATATGGATGGGTTGAACGGAACGATAACCAACATGAATCTGAGCCTCGGAGCTGGTGACTACAGGGGAACCTTTGCCATCGGAAATTACGTTCTTGGGCTTGAAGGGACTCGTGGACAGACAAACTATCTATTTCGGGTTCTAGGTGCGCCATAGTCTCTTTATCAAAATGAGATAATTAAATGCTGATGAAATCTAAAGCTAAGGCCAATTTTTCATTTTGATCAGTATCGTCCAGTTTAAGAGTGTTGGATTGCCTTAATTGAAATGATACAATCAACATGAGTTCGTACAGGAGTGTCGCATGCAGTATACACGTGGACAGTTTACAAATGACTACTATCGTCTTTGGGAATTGGGCTTGCATCTCCCTAGTTTGGGTCAGTCATCCATTTATTTAGTTGCATACAAAATAAAAAATTCTATCGAGCAATGCCAGATCACTTTGCGGGCAAAAAATATCAATGATGCTCTTGAGCGCGCCTGCTTTCAAGTGACTTATGCAAGTCCTTGGCGACCCGAAGATGTTGATCTTCAGGCCGTTTGCGATGAAGAAGAAAATTTACTTTGGGTGGATGAGCCACTCTACGAAATCATACAGAAAAAAAATCAGTTTCTTGGAATGGATCGTCGGCAGTTTCTATTAAGATTTGGTGCTACGAGTGCTGCTGTGTTATTCGGCCTCCATTCAATTCAAGCTAGGGCTGGGACAACTGTCGTCAATATGTCTGGGATTGCTAATGGTTATCCTGGCGCCAGCTTATTTACGACCTATGGTACTCATTCATGGACAGCACCTGCAGGAGTAAGTTCAGTCTGTGTTGTGTGCGTTGGGGCTACCACCTTCTATAACAACTCTGATTCTAATGGGCGTGGCGGTGGGGGGCTTGGATGGAAAAACAATATTCCAGTAACACCTGGGCAATCTTATACGGTTTCTGTAGCAAAAGGTTTGTTTACGAGCGCCAGTAGTATTCCTTTTAGTGAGGAGTCGACAGATTCCTATTTTATTTCTCCGACCACTGTGAAGGGCGGCTCCGTCAAAATGTCAAATCTGAGGGTGGGTGGGACATTTGTTGGTGATGGAGGTGGAAATGGGGGAACTGGTGGACTCAATGATGCCTCCAATATTGGCGGTGGAGGAGGGGCTGGTGGATACAGTGGAAATGGTGGAAACGGAGGCAGTGGAACTTCCAATGGATCTGCAGGAGCTGGAGGCGGTGGTGGAGGAGGAGGAGCTACAAGTAGAAGTGCAAAAGTATACAGCTACAACTACGGCATTGCTGTTGGACAGCAAGGGGGCGGTATTGGTCTTTACGGACAAGGTGCTAATGGCGCTGGAGGAATCTATGCTCCTGGGACTAACATAACTGACACCAGTACCAACACCTTTGTGGTGGAATATCGTGGAGGTGGGGGATCTGGTGGTGATTCGGGTAGCTACCCATCGCACGGAGCAAGTAGTCCAACAGGTTATGGAGTAGGATTAGCGAGCACGACGTCCTCAGGTATCAGTGGCGGTGGCGCCCCATCGGGAGCAGTACGAATTATCTGGGGTGCAGGACGTAGTTTTCCAAGCAATGCATAGCTCGGAAAACTTAAATCACAATATCTCGCTGCGCCTTCAGTACATTCAAATTCATTGCCATCACCAGTAAAGTGATACGGCTAGCAACTATCAGCTCAACACTTGACCACACGAGCCCTAAAACTCCTAAGCTGCCAGAAGCTAAGCTAAGCACAGCAAATAACTGTGCGATGGTGTGCACGTCAAAAAGAATTAAAATGGATCCTGTTAAGGCCACAAAGCACGAAAAGGCGAAGGCGGCTAAAGATGTATAGCTGGCTCGCAAGGCTCTTAAAAAATTACGAGATTGTTTGTGTGCTAATCGTGACTGCTCGATATGAATGGTTTTGACGGCGGCATCTAGCTGAGGATTCTCGAGCTTCTTTTCTAGTCCTCCAATTGTCTCTAAACACTTCATTAATCTTGAGCTTGTACTTAACCCCAAAATACTTGAGGCATTTGTTAAAATGGCTGGAGCTCCAATGATGGTGATAATAGCAAAAGGGTTCTGAGTCATCGAAGAGAAAGCTTGATCAAGTTGCATAAATAAAATCTCAAAAAAAAGCCCAAAGGAGGATCCTTCGGGCTTTTGAAAAAAACTACTGATTAAAAGACTTCATTTTTGAAGCGATGTAAGCGTTTAGCTGAGACATCGCTACGCGCTCTTGTGCCATCGTATCGCGATGACGAATAGTCACGGCCTGATCATTGATGGTGTCAAAGTCGACAGTCACGCAGAACGGAGTTCCGATTTCATCTTGACGACGGTAACGTTTACCGATGGAAGCTGTTTCGTCGTAAGTTGTGTCAAAGTCTTCAGCCAACTGATCGCGAAGTTTATCAGCGATAGAAGTCAGTTCTTCTTTCTTAGATAGCGGTAGAATAGCTACTTTGTAAGGGGCAATCTCAGGATGTAAACCCAGAACTACACGAATGTCTTCTTTGCCTGCTTCGTCTGTCGTGATCTCTTCACGATAAGCGTCGCACAAGAAAGCTAAGAAAAGACGATCGCAGCCTACTGCTGTTTCGATAACATAGGGAATGAATTTTTCTTTGTTCGGCTCGTCGAAATACTCTAGATTTTTTCCAGAGAATTTTGAATGTTGAGACAAGTCAAAATCAGAACGGTTGTGGATGCCTTCCAATTCTGAAAAGCCCATCGGGAATTTGTATTCCACATCCACAGCTGCTTTTGCGTAGTGGGCTAGTTTGTCGTGGTCTTTGAATTTCAAGTTTTCTGGTTTGATGCCATACTTGATGTAGAAGTTCCAACGACGCTCTTTCCACTCTGTAAAGAATTTCTCATCTGTTCCTGGCTTCACGAAATATTGCATTTCCATTTGTTCGAATTCACGCGTACGGAAAATAAAGTTTCCTGGTGTGATTTCGTTACGGAAAGACTTTCCGATCGCTGCGATCCCGAACGGAATCTTGTAGCGTGAAGATTGCTGACAGTTCTGGAAGTTCACGAAGTGACCTTGAGCTGTTTCTGGACGCAAATAAATAATACTTCCAGTGTCCTCCAAAGGGCCCATGTGCGTTTTAAACATCAAATTGAAGTTGCGCTCTTCAGAAAGGTTTTTGCTACCGCAATTTGGACATTTTTTATGTTCAATGTAGGAATCTGTATTGTCAGCACGGAAGCGTGTCTTACAGTCTTTGCAATCCACCAATGGATCACTGAAACCATCCACATGTCCTGAAGCTTTCCAAACTGTTGGGTGCATCAAGATAGCAGCATCAATACCGACGATGTCCGCTCTACGAGTCATGGCATTCCACCAAGCCCGCTTCACATTCAACTTCATCAAAGAGCCCAAAGGACCGTAATCCCAGCAGCTTGCAAGACCACCATAGATCTCACTTGATTGAAACACAAAACCACGACGTTTGCTGAGACTCACGAGGGTGTTTAAGTCCTCACAATGCTTAATTTTCATACAGGGCTCCAAGTTGTAAAAACACTCCCCCGTATGGTTACACTTCGGTCTAGAAGCAGTCAAGAAAGAGGGGTCCCCCTTGATCTCTGGCGAGGCCTTAGCGACACTATTTTTATGCAGCGCAATTCAAAAAGGTACGGCGTACCTCTTCTTTTGTTGTTTGTTTCGACGGGTTCTGCGGAATCGGTGAGCAAGTTTGTGCAAAAGGAAGAGCAGATCAGACAGAATATGGTTCAGATTTCTCGGGAGCTGGGGGTGACCTGCACCGAGTGTCATAATGTGCAGAACTTTAGTGAAAGCTCTAAAAAGAACTTCAAGGTGAGTCTAGAGCATATGAAGATTACGCAGATGTTGAAAGAAAACGGCTTTGATGGAAAAAAGGGTCCCGAGGCGACCTGTTATATGTGCCATAGGGGTAAGCTGAAGCCGGACTTTAAAGAACCGATTTCAGGCAACAAACTCTGATTAGCTGATTACTCGTAGAAAACGCCTTCTATTGTGTAGCCGTTCGCTAGCTCTTTCTTTTCGGAGATTTCACCGAAAGCACCTTTGATTTGATAGTTATTACTGGTAGTGACTAGCTCTCCGGAAATAAAGTCTGGTTCTTTGCGAATCAGATTTTCTACTTCTGGTGTTTCAACCACCTTATCTAGTGCCGGAAGTTGCACTAGTGAAGCATCAAGACTACATCCACTTAAAACGCTCAGTAAAATAATGTACATGATATTCTTTTTCATACCTGACTTATCGGATGAAAAAGTGAAAGTCTTTATAGGTGTAGGGGAGGGTTTCTGTAGACGATTCAAAATGAGATTTGCGATATGGTGTGCGCCAACATAGATCGCGCTTATTATTATTTCGTAACACTCCACATCCGATTTGGTTGCTCTCTAGGGAAAGAAGAGCGTTTTGAACGGGAGCGGTAAGCTCCCGTCGTTGTTCGAATACGGATAAGAACTTCAACCTTAGCTACTTAGCTGGGTTTAGTCTTGGATGTCTTTCATGTTAAGGTCGATATCAAAGTGCCCAAGGTAAGCATTTTGTTTGAACCAAGAATCAGACGAAGTGTAGTCAGTGCCTTTCGTTCCGTGGAAGAAGAATTTATGATCACTTTCTGCGCTGATGGCAGTGACACCATCTCCACAAGTTCCCGTTCCACCATAGCATTTAGCGTCTCCAGCAGTCGGACCCCAGGCAGAGTTTTGATAATACTGAGAAACGACTTTTCTACCAGAGGCAAGGGTTCCTTTGATAGAGGCGTACATCGCATAGCTAGGCCCATTGCCTCCTGATTTTAAACCAGGTCCATCACCCCAGATAAAGGCCATGTCATTCACGTCTGCAACTTGAAAGGTACTTTCGTTGACGGTTCCTTTTAGGAACAGGCGAAGATGACGACTGAATGATCTGCTCTCTTGTGGAGCAATGCGAGCCTCATAGGCAATTTTGCCGTTGGCAAGATCAATAAATGCGGCAAAAGTTTCCGTGCTATTAGAGCTGTTGTTTAAAAGTAAATCGTTGTAGGCTGCCAATGCTTTTACCGTAGCTGCATCTTTGATGAGGATCGTGTAGCCTGCATTGTCTGATCCAATTTGTCCGTTAAAATCAAGTTGGACCATTTTTTCCCATTCTGAGGAAACGCCAGAAACGGGAGAAGTTGCAAGATCAACACCTTTTACTTTTATATCAAAACTGGATTTACCTAATTCTTGAGTTGCCATATCAACAAACTCTTGTGAAAAGCAAGCTGTTGAAAGGACCATCGTAGCTGATCTTTCGACACCATCAAATGTGATATTGCCTGCAGCACAGACAAAGCCTTTTAACTGATTGATGGCCCCAAGTAGTGTGTCTGGGCCAGTACTTTTGGCAGTCATCATACAGTAAAGTTGCTTCATGGCCCAATCTACATCTGGTGTTGTGTTGTTTCCACCAGAGCTGGCATCTGTCCAACCATTTTCATTGCATTGAAATGGATCTGCGCTGAGTGCAACTGGTATCGTGTTGCGTGGTTGTACATTTAACGGAGCGAATGTTGCAGGGACAGAGAGGCCCGTATTGCCTGTTGCGGACTCAAGTGCTGTACCCAGTTTATTTGTGAGTGCAGAAACAGCGGACTGTGTCGTTGTCGACGGTGCTGCAGAGTCTGACGAATTTGAGCAGGCACTGAGAGTCAGTGCTGCACTAGCGACGAGAATTCCATTTTTAAAATTAACCATTCATTTCTCCTTTTTTTGTTATGGGACAACAATGATTATTGAAATGCCTCATTGCATGCTCAAGAGTTTCACGAAAAGAAAAATTCAGATGAGTCGCAAATTCATTATATTGATTTTTGGGTGACTAAAAGTCTGGCCGTATTTGGTCTGGGGTAGGGAATTTTACTTACAATGTAAGCAAAATTTATAGCTAGGCAGAGTCGTCTCTTTAGATGTTTATGGTAAGAGGTTTATTGTGTATCTGCAGGGGATTCGCGTTTCTTTAGATACGAATTATTGAACAGAATGTTATCAGATAACGTGTTGCTAAATAGGGGCGTTGGGGAATTTAAAGATAAAAAAAGAGGAGCACACATCAGGCGCTCCTCTTTCTTATTTATAAATATGCGGACAAAATTACTTGCGAAGTTTTAGAACCATACTTTTTTTATCATCTTCATTTTTTGAGAAATACTGATTGGTAGCACAATCAGCTGGATTCGCAGGATCTGCTACGAAATTGCTTTCAACCGTTACAGTCGCTGTCGTTGCGCTTGTTTGAGTCAATGTCATTTTTTCTACGTGTGCACCTTTACAAGAAATCGTTCCATCTCCTGCTGCGTTTTGGAAGGTAGAATCGAATTCGTATTTTTGCATCAAAGTGCCGACATTGCCGGAGATGAATAACTCGCCAATCATGAATTGATCGAGAGCTTTTTCAACTTGGAACAAAACTTTGCCGCTGCCTGAGTCTTTACAGCCATCGAATGCATTGTCCGAACAAGTTCCGCTGGAGAAAACTCCTGCTGTTGGCGTTTGGCTACTACCGTATGTTTTATCGGTAGCTAACTCAATATTGTTCTCCCAACGAGCTCTGTAACGTTTCTTGCAAGTTGCATTGCCCCAGTCATAATAAGAGTTGTTATCACCACCTTCGTTAAGCGCACCCATGATGCAATAGAGTTTGCAACCAGCCGCGTTCATGCCCCAGCCACCGTCTTGATTGCTACCATTTTCTGCGGTTCCACCAGTGCTGGACCAATCAACTTGCGCACATGTCGTTGTGCCATCAACTATTGGGTTTCCGCCAATCATTTTAGTTTTACCACAAACTGCAGAGTTACCATGTATACGCACTTTTGCTTTCGCAGCAACAGCATCTACAGCATTAGTGTCATTCAATGCAATAGCACTAGTTCCACCATAAGCTGCTGCCCAACCGCCTGTTGAAGTCCAACCGTTATCAAGAGAAATTCCTTCTTTGTTTCCGCAAGCAAGTCTTGCATCAGAGTTTCTCCAGATAGAAAGACCTTTTTTTGTTTCTGAGCCGTTCGTTGCTTCAAGTTGCGTAAGATACACAGATGTAGGAACGTCGTCACCACCTTGGGCGCCCACGCAGGTTGTCTCTAGCTTACCTGTAGAGTCTAATTCAGTCTGGCAAAAGCCTGCAATGTTCCATGTGCCTGTCGGATCAGCCCAAGTAACACTTGGAGCTGTGGAAGAGTTTTGAGTCACTGCAGAAGCTGGGACTGCAATAGAGCTGCCGGTGATTTGCAGATTTGTTGGGAACTGAATTGTAGTTGCACCTTCATTTACTGCTAAACCAGAACCACCTGAAGCACCAGTCATACCGGCTGCAGCAGCTGTAAACTCAACGACAGCCACGATCTTTGCAGCTTTTGTCATCATACAACCAATAGGTTTTCCTGAAGCACCAGCAATTGTCAGCTCAAAGGTTCCATCTGATTCCAAAGCCTTGCTTCCAGCAGTGAAGGGTTCAACCAACATACTGCAAATCATAGTGTAGTCGGTGATTGCAGAAGCGTGAACCTGTCCAGCTTTTTGTTTTGTAAGTGAGGCTAAACTTAATCCAGAAAATCCTCCGCTAACAGTTAAGCTTGCTGCAGTGGAAGCGCCATCTGTTGCGCCTCCTCCGGCTCCGCCACATGCCGTGATAACAAGGGCGGTGCCTGTTGCCAACATGGCAAGACCCGCAACGACTTTTGAACGTGAATTGTAAAGAAACATCCTTTTTCCTTTCCTGAATGGACAAAATGATCCATTGAGGCTTCTATGGTGATTGACAAATAATTCGGAGTACAAAGAATTTCCGTAAAAGGCCCAGCGTTTAACAAAAAATTAACAATATCAAATAATTAGTAGATTAGTTAGGGGCCGCAAAGTCCTCAGAGCTCTGGACTTTTGTGACAGGGGAGTCCTGCTAAAAACTTCCCGAAGTATGAACTTCTTTGTTCACTCCATGTACAACGGGAACAATTCGGTAATAGTATTTCGTGTTTGGATCTACGGTTGTGGGCATCTCTGGCGGGTTGTTGAAGCCAGGATATTTTTTGCTTTGGTATTGGCTCCAAGAAGTACTTGGCGTGTTACTGTCACAATTCCAGAACCAGCGAAAGTCTGAATATATGCTGATGTCTATCCAATATGATTGAGCATTTGCATAGGTGCTCCAAGAAATCACTGGGTCGGGCCTTGCAGAAGGAGGAGTTGGCTGTGCAGTCTCGCTGTTTGTCAAATTAAAGTATGCAGCATAAAGCTTGTAGGTCCACTCGATAGGTTTAGCATTGCTATCCCCGCCAGTGAAGACGATGCCAATATTGCTGAGGTCGGTGATGTGTCCGAATTCATTTCGAATCAAGCCAGCGTTGTGATTCAGACTTTGATTTGTATCACTTTTTTGGAATGTTTTTTCGGTTTTCCAAGTTTCATTCTGAAGACTTGTATTGAGGTCATTTAGATTCGCAGTCAGAGAAAGTAGACGAAGTCCCGACGCCACTTTGATGCCTTCAATCCATTTCGAAGGGTCTTCAGTGATAACATAGATTTTACTATCTGGTCCAAGAGCGTAGTCCCCATTGGTGATGGGGATG
Source organism: uncultured Bdellovibrio sp. (assembly GCA_964431515.1). Classification (GTDB taxonomy): domain Bacteria; phylum Bdellovibrionota; class Bdellovibrionia; order Bdellovibrionales; family Bdellovibrionaceae; genus Bdellovibrio. Next base: position 69,679 of record CAYSKF010000014.1, on the reverse strand, counting down.
ATGCCGTTACTATTCAGCATCTGCTCTGGTCCCACTACGGGGGCATCTGCATTGGCAAGATCCAGAATTCGATATCTGGTGTGCCAATCACTGGTGGTGCTGTTTGTCCTTCCGTGAGTATAAAAAAGCAACAACTTACCTTTTTGATCGATATTTATCACTGAAGGTTGGCCGATGCCGTAAGAGAGGGTGTCATCAGGCTGGCGAGGGAAATTAAAAAAAGATCCGTAATAGGCAATCTCGTTGCGTAATGAGCTGTAGAATAGCAGTCGAACCTCATTGTATTCGGAGCTGTTTCTTGGTGGTGGATTGGATGTAATCGCACGGAATCTTTCATAAGGCATGGCTGTATAGAAGATGGCGTGGTTGTACGTTTTATCCTTGAAGCGAAACTCACCTTGAACTGTTGTTGGGTCGCAAGCATTCCAGTCACTAGGGCGATTGCCGGCATAGAACGAGAAGGATGTGTTCACTCGAAAATCGCCGTTTCGTTGCGGTATTACTTGTGACTGGTAAATAGCATCATCATAAGTTCCATTTGCTGGATTGTGGCAGGTGAATATTTGTAAAGTGTCGCTTCCGGTTTTTTGAATTATAGAAGGGGCGTAAGCGAATCTTTTATCTTGGCGGAAAAAGGAATTGGGATCCATGACCAAAGCAATGTCATTACGGTATTCACCAGAGTTATCTGGTAAGGGCAAGGGCAATTGGCTATCACCTGAAGACATATTAGTTGGGGATGCCTCTGGGGCTTTTTGGCCCTTACATCCTGAAAATGATATTAAAGCGCCCAATAAAAAAGTTGCGTATTTCATGCTGTTCCTACTTAATACGTCTTCTCGGATGAGATAAAATTTCACTTAACGCTTTCATTAAAGAGATTCAAAAGCCTTGTATTCTTTTATTGTTGTTTTGATTTGAAGCAATATCTGACGGTATCGATGTATACAAAAAATGGTGAACCAAAATGGGACAAATCTGTTTGACGACACAGTGCTGTTTCGACTCATAACTTGAATGGTGGAGACAGATATACTTAAGCATTGGGTGTTTAAATCCGATAAAATATCATGCAATCGTTAAGAAAGAAGTTTGAATTTTTGTGTTTGCTTTTTTTTGTTTCGATCTTGCCTCAGGGAGTAATGGGTGGTGCGGCTTCCGTTTCCTTGTCTGGCGTTGCACAAAACTTCAATCCTTATGGTGGAGCAAAAGTGCGTTATCACGTGAGCGGTCAACCGAATGCATTTGTCCTAGTTCAGAGTGATGTTTCGATTTCATTTAATTCAAAGTCTGATCTTGATAATTTCTGTGTGGCCAGAGGCTTTCTCGCGCCGGCCAATTCCGAAACTGAGGGGGGTAATACCTCCTGTCACAGCCCGACTGTTTCTAAGGCCGTTGTTTCGGGGCACTGCAATCAACATTTGACTGCGGGAACTGGTCAGTTTTTGGATAACTTTCCCGGTGGGACCGTCGTTGCCTATGCCGCTTTTGGTCCGGGCACTTCCTACCCCGCATGGTGTTGGTGGCAGAATAGTACAACTCCAGCAACAAGTGCAGGCTCCGCATATCCGGTCGGATATGCCTCAGATTGTACTTTTCCAATTACGGCTCCTGTAAACAGTTGGGTGGCATGTGCAAAAAGTGGAATATAAAATTTTGTGGACTGAGTAGAGAGGTGACACATGAAGTATTCCCGCGGGCAGTTTAACAGCGAGAACTACAAATTGTGGCAGAAAGGCTTTGTACTGGCTCAACCGAGTCAGGGATCTGTATACAAAGTGCTTTATACAAAAAGTAGTATCTCCTCTTGTTCGAGTATTACACTTAAGGCTTTTAGCATTCTGGACGCATTGGAGCGCGCATGCTACGAAACTACATATTCAAGCACATTCAGACCTGAGGAAATAGATTTGCTGGCTGTTTTTGACGCTGATGAAAATTTAGTGTGGATCGATGAGCCTTACTACATTGTTCTTCAGAAGAAACACGAGTTCCGTGGGATTGAGCGTAGAGAGTTTTTGAGAATTTTTGGTGGCTTCAGTGTTTTAAGCTTATTCGCTTTAAAATCTCCTTTTGCGTGGGGAGCATCAACAACGGTAAATTTTGCAGGAACATCCGTCGGATTCACCACAGAAAGTATTTTTTCAACACCAGGTACGTTTAATTGGACCGTACCAATTGGTGTGACAAGTATTTCATTTGTTTGTGTGGGGGCAGGTGGAAAAAATGCTCAAGCTGGCGGCGGTGTTGGTACTGATAATGTTGGAGGTGGGGCTGCTGGCGGGGGGGGCAACAGTGGTGGTGGAGGCGGTGCGCTCGGATATAAAAATGGTTTTAGCGTTACTCCAGGGGCTAGTATTACAGTAAAGGTTGGCGATGCGACTAGCCGCAATTCAACAGTCGCGGGCTTAACTAGTGCGAGCTTCACCTTTATTGGAAGCGGTGGGGCAGGAGGCAGTGGAAGTGGTGTGAGTAGCACTGGTGGTGGTGGAGGAGGAGGTGCTGGTGGATACGCCGGAAACGGAGGTAGCGGTGGTGCTGGTGGGGCTGGTGGCTCTTCCGTTGGAGGCGGAATTGGTGGGGGTGTTGGATTATTGGGACAGGGAACTAGTGGTGCTGGTGGTAATGCTAGCGCCGGCGAGTGTGGATCCGGCGGAAATGGAACAAACGGCAATGCGGGTTCCGGTGGCGCTGGAGGCGGTGGTGCCGGTGGGGGTGGAAACGGGGGTGGGCCTGGTGTTGGCAAGAATGGAAGCCACACCATCCAAGTAGATGGTTGTTCCAACCCCTATTATGGTGCAGGTGCTGGTGGGGATGGTAATTCAATCTATGGGGGTGCAAGACCCGCGGGTACTGGTGCCGTTCGTATTATATGGGGAGTTGGAAAAAGCTTTCCAACTAATGCATCTTAGGTTTTTAGTTATAAATGCATAGAGCTTAGAGAGCATGAAAAACTCTATGCAAAATATCATTTTTTTTGGATTGCATTTGCAATTTTAAGTTCACAAAAAAATTTTTTATAAATGGATGCGCACACTCCAAAGAGAACCGTGTGTATCTATATGAGGTAGAGCCAATTCTCCATAAAATCCTACTTGAAAGATCAGACCTTCATAGATTTTGGACATGAGTATTAAAAAAGCTCCCCAAAAAAACTCTTCAACGCCAACCAAGAGCGACGATCTGCCGACTCATTGTAAGCAGCGCCCTTCGAAGCGTCATCCCCCGCCCCCTTCTGTGTAAATGCATGAACAGCACCAGAATAAGAGACAAACTGATAATCCGCTTTGGCATCGTTCATTTCTTTCATAAAGCCATCTACTTCTTTCGCAGGGACATACGGATCGATCGCGCCGTGCAAAACAAGCAATTTCGCTTTTATGTTTTTAGTGTCCTGTGGCTTCGGTGTCGACAGGCCTCCGTGAAAGCTGACAGCACCCACAATGGGGAATCCAGCGCGGGCCGCTTCTAAAGCTCCAGTGCCGCCAAAGCAGTAACCAATAACCACAATTTTTTTCGCATCGACTTTCTTGTCTTTTGCGACGACATCAATTGCGGCTTTGATTCTTTTTCGGAAAAGTTGGACATCTGATTTATATTGAGTGGCAAGTTTTCCCGCTTCGCTAGGATCTTTGGGTCTTACGTCTTTTCCATAAATATCAGCAACAAAAGCGATATAGCCCATGTCTGCAAGCTTTTGTGCTTGAGTGTATTCATGCTCCGTGGGGCCCATCCATTGATGAATGATAATGACTGCTGGCTTCGGAGTTGTCTGTGAAGAGTCATAAACCCATTGTCCCTCTAAAGTGCTCTTATTGTCCTTGTACGAAATGGTGTCTTTCTTTATCTCTGCGAAGGTCTGACCCGCAAAAGAAAGAATCGTCGCGAATAATATCCCAGAAAATGTGTTCACGTTTTTCAATGGAAACTCCTTTACTAAGAATTTTAAAATTGTATGATGAGATTTTCAGACGTGTCAAAATCTCCAGGCGTCCTGATTTTTTATCAGTCAGTGTTGTTCGAAATGCCATCCACACGATTGGCCTAGCTAGAATTGGCAAAAAAGAAGTGTGAATTTTTAATCTAGCTATTTGGCAGTCCCTCCCTGGGTGGAATCTTCAAGCGACAAATTATTTTATAAGTGGAGAGATACTTCTTGATACTAAGTAAATTCCTGTACAATATCGACCACATGAATAGATTCAATTTCGCTTTCACTCTTCTTTTTGGAATTGTTTTGGGCCTAGGGTGCTACTCCTTTTTCTATGCAAAAGGTGCTTCCTATCTGTCTGACGATCCAAAAGCTTGTGTGAACTGTCATATCATGAAGGAAAACATGGATACGTGGATTAAATCGACGCATCATCATGTGGCCAAATGCAATGACTGTCACTTGCCACACAACATTGTTGGTAAATATGCAGTGAAAGCATTGAATGGCTTCAACCATTCGGCAGCCTTTACCTTGCAAAACTATCCAGATCCGATTCGGATACGGGAGCACAGTTTGAAGGTTGTTAAGAATTCTTGTCTAAGTTGTCATCAACCGATGATTCAGGCTATGCAACATGAAGATTCGGGACACAATGAAAATGCCAACTGTTTACATTGTCATCGCAGCGTGGGTCACGCGAAGTAGGGAGATAAAGTCATGAAAAACACAAAATGGATTTTTGCAGCAGTCGGTGGGGCCGCAGTGACGACCATCCTTTTGGTGGCACTTGTGGTAAACATTTTTGAACGCAAGACGGAATCAAAAAATCCTTTTTACCGTGTTGTCGAGATCAATGATGACATTGATGATCCAGCAGTGTGGGGGAAAAATTTTCCACACCAGTACGATACCTATTTAAAGACTGCAGACGTGCGACGCACGAAATACGGCGGCTCTGAAGCTTTGCCTCACGTGCCGACAGACAAAGATCCTCGGCCAACAGTGTCGCAGCAGAAGCTCGATGAAGATCCGCGCTTGAAGATTATGTGGGCTGGTTATGCTTTTGCCGCAGATTTTCGTGAAGAGCGTGGTCATGCATACATGCTGTCAGATCAAATTTTTACAGAAAGACAGAATGTCGTAAAGCAACCGGGCACTTGCTTGAATTGTCATGCTTCTACTTATGTCCTTTATAAGAAATTAGGTGATGGTGATATCACCAAAGGTTTCGAAGAGATGAACAAAATTCCTTACAAGGACATCGTTCATTCTGTTAAGCATCCAGTTTCTTGTATTGATTGTCATGACTCTTCGACAATGGCTTTGCGTGTGACTCGTCCTGCTTTTATTGAAGGGATTCGTGCGTTCAAAGCAACCCAAGGTATTACCGAGTATGATGTGAACAAGATGGCAACACGCCAAGAAATGCGATCCTTTGTTTGCGGACAGTGCCACGTTGAATACTACTTCAAGGGTGATAGCAAGCGTTTAACTTATCCTTGGGCTAATGGTTTAAAAGCAGATCAGATTCTTGAGTATTATAAAAAAGATGGTCATAAAGATTTTGTTCATGCTGAAACAGGAGCGAAAGTTCTTAAAGCTCAACATCCTGAGTTTGAAATGTTCAATCAGGGAACCCATGCGCGTGCTGGTGTCGCTTGTGTGGACTGTCATATGCCATATCAGCGTCTTGGGGCGATGAAGATCACGGACCACCAAGTGCAAAGTCCTTTGTTAAATATCAATCGCGCTTGTCAGACCTGCCATAATGTTCCTGAAAAGGAATTGTTGAGTCGTGCTGAAACAATTCAAGATCGTCATATCGAACTTCGCGATGTGGCTTTCGATGCCTTGGTGGATTACATCAAAGATTTGAAAGAATTTAAGGATGTGGATCTTGAGAAGACTCCAAATCCAAAGCTTGCAGAGGCACGAGACCTGCAAAAGCAGGCACAGTTCCTTTTCGACTTTGTTGAGGCTGAAAATTCTTCTGGCTTCCATGCTCCGCAAGAGTCGGCTCGTGTTCTAGGTATTTCAATTGACAAGATCCGTAAGGGACAAAAGCTTGTGGGCGAGCTTAGAAAAGAATCTCAGGTCAAAAAATAATGCCTTTTGCTCGTAAGTTCTTAAAGGGGCTCGCATCGCTTAAGTTTGCTGTTTTGATCATGGCAAGCTTAGGCGTTTTGATTTCTGCCGGCACTGTCGTAGAAGCTCAATATGATGCTTGGACGGCGAAAAATTTAATCTACAATTCGGTTTGGATGTACGCCACGATGGGGATGTTGGTCGTCAGCTTGGCGGCGGTTATGGTAGATCGTTGGCCCTGGAAAGTTCGACATATCCCTTTTATTTTTGCACACATAGGTATTATCGGAATTATCTACGGTTCTTTTTTGACTCAACTTTACGGAGTTGATGGCACCATTAACCTCTCAAAGACGGGTGGTGCGGTTAAGGAAGTCACTTTGCGAGATGAAGAGATCAATGTCTTTCGCTCTTTCGATGGTTCTGATTATGAGCGCATTTATTCCGAACCCGTAAATTTCATTAAGAATCCCATTGCGGCCGACAAACCGACATTATTAAAGCTAAAGGATCTGGATTTTGAAATTTTGGAGTCCATTCCCTATTCAATACCTCAATTGAAGGTCGAAGAATCGAACCAATCGCAAAGCGGAGCCGGGCTGCGTTTTCAGTTGAGCAATCAAAATGTCAGTGAGGTCGATTGGCTGGTACAAAGAAATGTTTTCGAAAAAGTCGAAAAGCAGATTGGCCCAGTGTTGGTGACCTTGGGTGGGCTTTGGGATCGAACGTTGGACGTGCATGAAATTCGTTTGAGTCTGACTGAAAAAGGAGAGTTGAAATACGCTTTCTATCGTCAAGGGGCAAGAAAACCTGAAAAGCAAGGTGTGTGCAAAGAGGGTGATGTCATTGAAACAGGTTGGATGGGTTTGCAGTTCCGAGCCTTGCGTTTTCTACCGAAGGCTGTGCAGAAATACGAGATCAAAAAGTTGGATCGTCCTTCGGCCGCAACAGCACCTTCATTAAGAGTTCGCTATAATGGACAGGAAAGTTATTTATTTTTGAATGACTATATAAAAGTGTTCACTCAGGATCGGGTCTACCTTGTTGCTTATCAAAATCAGCGCATCCCATTGGGGTTTTCAATGAACCTGGTGGAATTTCAAAAAACAGATTATCCCGGAACTATGCGCGCCATGGCATATCAAAGTGCCATTGAATATGCGGATGGAAAGAAAGCTGTTATTTCGATGAACGAGCCTCTGAAGTTTGCGCAATATTATTTCTATCAAGCGAGTTTTGAGGAATCGAAAACGGGTGCGGCTATCGCATCGATATTGTCAGTAAATAAGGATCCAGGGCGAATTTGGAAGTACTTGGGTTCTTTGATTATGTGTCTGGGAATAGTCGCACTTTTTGTTTCAAAGAGTCCTGCATTTCGGCAATTGAAGCAGAGAAAATAGCGTTTTTTAATATTAAAATTTTGCAGAATCTTGTCAGTACACCAAAAAGTTTGAGTTAAATTTTTGTCAATATTGTTCCGTGTCATTGTTGTTTCGCTTTGCAAACCCTGACCCCTTGGTCTGTAATCTTTGATGATAGGAGGGGTCTTATGGAATTTTTTACTAAAGTAGCTCAAGCGTTTCAACATGGTGGTTTTTGGATGTGGCCGATTTTGTTCATCCAAATTGCCTCGATCGCGATTCTTATTGAAAGAGCCTATGCTCTTTTTGTTCGTCGTAAATTAAATCAAACAGCTTTTGCGATGGGATTTGAAGAGTCTATTCGTCGTGGTGAAATGGATGCTGTTATTTCTAAAGCTCAAGCGAACGCAGCTCAGAATCCAGTAGCTCGTGCGATCGCAGCAGGTGCAATGGCTGCACGCAACTTGGGTGGTAAAGAAGAAATCCAAGGTAAAATGGATGAAGTTCTTCTTGAAGAAAATGCTCATCTTGATCATCGCACAGGTTTCTTGACGATGTTTGGTAACGTGGCGACGTTGACAGGTCTATTGGGAACAATTTCTGGTATGATCAGCTCGTTTGCGGCAGTGGCTTTTGCGAATCCTGCTGAAAAGGCATCTTTGCTTTCTGCGGGTATCTCTGAGGCGATGAATGCGACAGCTTATGGTTTGATCGCGGCAATTCCAGCCCTCGTTGGTTATGCGATTTTGCAAAACCGTGCGAATCGTTTGGCGGAAGATTTGAATCAGGGTGGACTTAAAGTTTACAACTGGTTGAGCTACGCTTACGAGCCAATCACATCTTACCAAATTAAGACAGCTACAAAATCAGAGCGCAACGCTGAAATCAACGCCTAAGCTTTGAGGAGGTTTCTATGAAAAACTCTAAAAAGCATTTAGATTTTGAAGTGAACCTCATCCCTTTCATTGACTTATTGTCAGTGTCGATCTGCTTTCTTTTGATTACAGCCGTGTGGTTGAATGTCGGTTCGATGAATGTGAAACAAGCTGTCGGTGGACAAGCGCAAGAGGATACTAAAAAGAGTCCTCTTGTGTGGGTGCGAATGACAGCGCAAGGTGATTTGGATCTAGAAGTTCAACAGAGCTCTTTAGTTCCTGCAGCCCTCAGAAAATTTCGCATTTCTCAACAAGACAAAAAAGTGAATTGGGAAGGTTTAGAGAAGGCCCTTGCTTCATTGAAGCAGGCAGAGCCTTCTTTGAATACGGGTCTGATTCAACCAACGGCATCGACTGAATACGAAGAAATCATCGATGTGATGGATAGATTGAAGAAAGTCGGGATGACGGACTTGGGTGTTTCTCCTTTATAGTGGGGGTAATTTGTGATTTCTGATGGTATTTTAAAAACATCAGTACTGACGGGGACTTTGGAGGGACACTCCATCATCAGTCCTCGCGGCGCTAAGCTAAAGCGAACTATTGCTGCAGATCTTCTTTTGACGGCATTGATCGATGCGTTTTCAATTCTGGTTATCTTCCTTTTGATGAATTTCTCTTCAACCGGTGAGATCTTGATGATCGGTAAAGATCAAGAGCTTCCAAAGGCTCATTTGGCCGATGCTCTTGAGCGAAATCCAGTGATCAAAATCGACGGTGGACAGATTTTTGTTGAAGATAAGCCAGTGGACGCAAAAACAATTACGGCAGAGCTTTTAGAGCTTCGTAAGAAGTATCAGGATTTGCATCCGAATGAAGCCTTTCCAGGCATTGCGACAATTCAAGCAGATCGTCGCGTGAAGTATGATCTTTTAAATCAGATTATTCTTGGAATGAATCAGGCGGGGTATAGCGATATTAAGTTCGCCGTTGTTATGAAATAAATTTTACTGAGTAGTTTTAGAGGCGGAGGGGGTCTCGATGATGAAAAAAAGACTTTTAGCTTTATCCTTGACGGTGGGAGCAGCGGCATACGCGCAAACACCATCAACTTCCGGGTCGACTCAAGACCTCTTAATCCAGAAACTAACTCAAGTGCAATTGGGCTTGGCTCCGGCAGATCCTGCCAGAGCCTCTGTTCTTTTAAGGCTTGCAGATTTACATGCAGAACGTGCTCGTCAATTGACAATGAAAGAGTTGGCTGACGGTTGTGTCGTATGTAAAGCCGGTGAAAAAGACCGTGAAAAAGCGTTGAACTATTATGCGGAAGCGTTGACTAAAGTTACGCCAAACCTGATGGCCAAAGTTCACTTGCAAATGGGGCATCTGTACGAGCTTCAAGGCAAAAATGATTTGGCTGAAAAAAGTTATCAATTGATGCTAAGTACATCTTCTTCTCCTCTGGAGATGGCTGAAGCAAATTTGTCTTTGGCAGAAATGGCTTTCCGTAAGTCAGATTTTACAAAGGCTCATGGTCTTTATGAAAAAGTTTTGGCAACCGAAGGCGCTAGCTCTCAAGGGTTGGCTGCTTATCGTAAAGCTTGGAGCTCATTCCGTATGGGCAACATGGCTGATGCCCTCGTGCAACTGCAAGAAATTCTAAGAAATCCAAAATTGCAGTCTCGAATGTCATCGGCTCGTGGAGTGGCTGATGTTCAGTTTTTAGAAGAAGTATCTCGTGATTTGGCAACTTTCATGGCTGCTCGTGGAATCAATCCAGGTGATGCAGAGTTGTTGTACACTCTTTCTCCAGAGAACTTCAAAATTCAACAAGTCACTTTGTTGGCTCGTGAGGGCTTACGTTTAGGTCAAAAAGAGCCGTCACTGAACGTATGGTCTTTTGTTTATGAAAAACAAAGTGATCCAAAAGCGCGTCTTGAAGCACAAGTTCGCATGGCGCAACTTCATTTTGATCTTAAAAATACTCCAGCAGCAGCGAAGTCCTATCAAATGGCTTTGAATCTTTGGGGTGGAACTGATTGCAACCAAACAACTTGTGAAGAGTCTGCAAAAGGACTTCGTCAGTTTGTGATCGGTTGGAATCGTATTGAAAACACAAAACCTAGTACAGAGCTTTTGGCAGCTTACGAAGAGTACTTCAAAGTCTTCTCGGAAGATGATGATATGTACGTGTGGGGGGCACAAGCGGCTTCGCAAATTGGACAAAACAGTTTGGCTGCTCAGTGGACTTCAGCTGCGAACAAAGTTCTATTGGCAAAGTTCAATGCAGAGACTGATGCTGCCCAAAAGAAAACTCTGGCAGAAAAGCTAGAAAAGAATCTTTTGTTGGGTATCGAAAATGCTGAAAAATCAAAAGACGATGTTCTTTTGGTGGCAGCTCAAGATGACTACTTACAAAAATCAGTTTTGAAGCAAAAAACTTTCGATGTGCAATATCAGAAAGCGTATGCGGTTTACCAAAAAGGAAACTACTCTGAGGCGGCTGAGCAACTAAAAACTCTAGCCTTGGATGCGAAGGGATCTCGTCAAATTCAGATCCAAGCAGCAGAACTTTCTTTGGATGCTTTGGCGTTATTAAAAGATGACGCTCGTATTCAAAGTTGGTCTGCAGATTACACTCAGCGCTTCGCTGAAAAGAAAGCGGATTTCCAACAAATTTTGCAAAAGTCTATTTTAACTCAATCTGCGAAACTTGCTGAAGCGCAACCAGATCAAGCTCTTGCAACCCTAGCGGGTTTCAATGCAGCGGCAGCGACGTCAGAAGATCGTAAAGTTTACTTAAAAAATAAAATTTTGCTGAATGAAAAACTGAACAAGATCACAGAAGCTCGTGTTGCAGTGGATGATCTATTGCGCGAAGTCAGTTTGACGGCGGAAGAGCGTGAGTTTGCCTTGGGCAGAAAAGTTTGGTTTGCTGAACTAAGTCTGGATTTTGCTGGGGCATTAAAGGCTGCAGAACAAATGAAGTTCGGTGGCTTGTCTCAGGACGAAAAAGTCTTGAAGCTTGCGATGTATTCTGAACTGGCAGATTTGAATCCAACTGCTTACTACTCGCAGTATTTGAAGCAATCAAAAGACGAAGAAAAGAAGGCCTTAATTGCTAGTCAGTTGGTACGTTTGTCTAAGAATCCAGCGAAGGATTTGGAAACTTTCAAACCCTACTTCAAAAACAACTTAGGCCTTTATGCTCGTGCGGCTCTGGAAGTCTATATGACTACCAAAGATCGCAAGGTTTTAGAAAAAGCTCTTAAGGATAAAGGTTCATCCAAACAAGATGCTTTCGTAATGATCGAAAAAGTTTTGATTTTGAGTGATTTGAAACAGTTGTCACCGCAAGTGGCTGGACACACTATCAATACAAAAAATCAGGCAACGATTGCACAAGGCTTGAAGGCACGAATTAAACTTTTAGAACAAGTAGATGCGTTGGCAAATAGAGCTATTGCCTCCGGAGATTGGTCTTCCCAGTTGTTGACCTTGGACTTGGTCGCAAAAGAAAATGCTCGTTTTTATAACGAAGCCTTAGCATTGCCAATGCCAACGGGTTTGACACCAGATCAGGAAAACGAATATCTGACAGTTCTTTCACAGCAGGTGGCGCCAAATCAAAGCACGGCAACAACGGCAGAAGTGAAAGTGAAAGAATTCTGGAGTCAAACGACGGCTTTGGATTCCTATAAGTCTTTCTTAGCACAAAATCCACAATGGGCCTCATTGATTGTTGACGAGGTAGAGGCTGTGACAGCAGCAGCTCCAGAAGATCAGAAGGCAGCTTGGACTGTGGCCGCTAATGAGATTAAAGCGACAGATGTTAGTCAACAAAAGCCAACGTTGGCAGAGCTGGAAAAAGCTCGTACGCACTTGAAGCAGAATCCGTTTGCGGCCAGTGCGATTCAAGATGTCTTGGCATTAGAAAGAAAAGCACAACGTAAAAGTATGGTGGAATATCTTGAAGGTCGATTGGCAACATTGGCCAATAAAGACCAGAACGTAAAGGAGATTCAGCAATGATAAAGTATGCTTTGATCGCAGCTTTCACTTTGATTTCAGGTGTAGCTTCTGCGGCTCCTGACAAAACGGTAGCAAACAAAAAGAATCAAGATCTTAATTTTGAAGATTTATTGGTTAGCGGACAATATCACTTTTCTGATGAAGCAGTCACAACTGTCGAAGAAGATAAGGTTTTGAACAGTTTGATTGGTGTTCGCACAGACTTTAAAGATCGCATGAAGCAATCAGCGACTTTAGGTGAGGTAAAAAAGAAATGAGCTTAAGACTAGTATTAGAAGACAACTTAGGAAATGTGACTCGTCAAATTCCAGTGACGACGAAGACAGCACAGTTGATTCAACGTTTTGATACAAAACGTTTGGAAGTCGTTACTGATACAGCTGCATTGGATAAAAATAAAATCAAGTTTTCTAAAATTGCGGATCTTGATTTCGATGAAATGAAAAACAACAAATTGCCATTGGGCAAATTTGGCTCTTTGCGAGTTGTAAATGATGTCAAATCGGTTCCGGTGGATGGATCTGTTCGTACAGATGGTAAAAAAGATCTGCGCGCATCGATCCTCTTGGCGTTTGCAGTCTTTTTATTCATTGTTTCGATCATTCAATTTGCACCTCGTGAAAACGCGAAGTTGAACGAACAGCTTATTCAACAGGTTGTTAAAATTGTGCAAACGAAAGAAGTAAAAAGACAGACCGTGGCACCCATGAACACCACTGTTTCTGATCCAACGGCGACCAAGATGCCAACGAAACGAGCGGAACTAGTAAAACGCTCTGGGGCATTATCTGCTTTGGGAAGTCTTCGCTCTGGTAAACAACGTGGTGGATTGAACCTAGGTGCTGTGAACACCACGGCAGGTGTGGGCTTAGGCGGAACAGGTGGCAGTGGAGGAGTGCAAACTTCTTTGTATGGTAAAGGCATTACTTCAGCTCCTCTTGGACCCGGCGCAAATATCGCTGGTGGTGGCGGATACGGCACCAAAGGTAAAGGTGGCGGTCAAGCTGGATATGGTAGCCTCTCACTTGTTGGAGCTGCTGGTGGCGCACCCGTTCCATTGGGAGCGGAAGCTGAAGTGGCGCAAGGTTTAGATCGTTCTGCTATCGACGAAGTCATTCGTCGTAACTTAGGCCAAGTTCGTTTTTGTTATGAGCAGGCTTTGCAGGGCACACCAAGTTTGAGTGGCCGTGTTGCTATGGGATTTACCATTGGTGGCAACGGTTTGGTGAAATCAGCACAGGTTGAAAGTTCTTCGATGGCTAATAAAGGCGTTGAAGATTGTATCACTATGCGCTTGAAGACATGGAAGTTTCCAGTGCCTCAAGGTAGTGTAGATGTGAAAGTAACATACCCATTCGTATTACGTAGACAAGGTCAGGGGTAAAATATGAAATTGAAATTGGCTTTATTGACAGGTTTGGTCTCTTTAACTGCTTGTAATAATATGCAACAAGATCCTCTTGCCGGCGCTTCTGATGCCGTTCGTTCTGGGCGACCACCGACGGCAGCAAAACCTGTGCAGGATCAGGCTTTAGATAAAAATGCTCTCCAAATTGATGCCCCGTCTTTGGTGAATGGACGAATCGGCAGTGCGATTGAGTTTAAAATCTTAGGTCGGATTATGACGCCTGGAATGGATTTTGAAATATCAGTCGACAATCTTTCAGAACTTCCAGGGGCCACTTTTGATCCTGTAACTGGTGACTTCAAATGGACTCCAGCAAAAGCGATCATGGGAAGTTTCCCGAGTATCGAGTTGCCTCTGCGAATCACAATGGCAACAATTCCAACAGAAAAAAATCCTACCGTTTCTGTTGAACGCAAAACAATTGCGATGGTCATCGTGAATGTGTACTCGAAACCAATCGTCAATACAGTTGGGGGCTCCACGCCTTTGTTGACAGGAACAAGATATGTAATGCCATTTCAGCTTGAGGATGTAGATGCTCTTCATCCAACAGAAGTTTCGGTTGATGTTCGTGATTGCAACTCCAATTCGTATGCGACTTCGATTGCGCATTTGGTGACTGTGCGTAATATCCAAGCAGACGGAACAACTCCGCATAAATTTAAAGGAGAAGCGATCCTGAATCTGGCTTCTGCGGATAATTTGATTTCGGGTTCCTACTGTTTTGGTTTGATGGCAGTTTCAAAGCATGGCGTTCCATCGGATGTCTATCAAAAGAACTTCTCCATTGAAGCTAAAATGAAAGCCACTCGTGTGACTACCGAAAGAACACCGGATCTTCCAGTGGGAACAAAAACGGCTATTTCTTTTTCTGTCTACGATCCGTCTGGTGCTGGTAACGTGACTTTGAAGTCGATTGACGATGTGAATCTTCTGTTGCCGGGCAGTAGCCTCGCTTGCACACAAAGCTGGGCAACAAAGTATCAATTGGACTGCAATGGGGTGTTGGACACGACGAATGTGGTTCCGGGCACATATTCGCTCAAGTTTGTGGTAGACAACTCTGGAACTCGCTCAACGCAAAAAACAACTACGAACCATGTTCTTAGAATCATAGTAAAGGCGGCAAATCCATGAAAAAAATCAGCCTCATTTTTGCTTTATTAGTTGCTTCTACAAGCTATGCTCAAGTGGAGCAAGAGATTGACTCTTTCGGTGGCAATGAAGCTTTGTTTTTGAAAGCGAAAGCTTTGAATCCGGAAGTGGAAAACGAAGTTGTACAAAACCGCTTTATCGAACGCAAAAATCGTTTGGAATTAGCACCAGAGTTTTCTGGTGGATCTGGTGGTGACGCCTACAACCGTACGACAAGCTTGGGGATGAATGCCCACTACCACATCAATCCAAGTTGGAGTGTTGGTATAAAGTACAACTACTCGTTCAACAGTCTGACGCCAGAAGGTAAGGCGATGGTTGAAAAAGCCAGCCAAGCATCTCAGGCAAATTCGAAGGATCCAAACTACTTGTTCCCACAAGTGATTTATCCAAAATCTGAAACAATTGGGATGGTGAATTGGTATCCAGTCGTAGGTAAGTTGAGCTTCGGTAAGTGGGGTGTTGCTCACTTTGATACTTACCTCATGGGTGGTTATGGAATGATGGAGTTATCTAACAACTCGACTTCTACTTCAACTTTAGGCGTGGGTGTTGGTTTTTGGCTAACACCAAAATTGACGACTCGTATTGAGTATCGCGGACAACAATACAAAGCAGAGTACTATGATAAGACTGAAAACATGATGGTCAGCGTAGGATCTGTACAAATGGGTTGGATGTTATGATTCTAGTCAAATCTTTAACTGTTGCTTCGTTGGTTTTGGCTGCTCCTGGAATAGGGCATGCCGAAGATGACTTGATGAGTATTCTTGAAGGAAAGAATGCGGCTCCAGCAGCGCAATTTGTCGAAAGTGAAGAAGTTGCGAAGTTAAAAAAGGCCGTGAATCCTAGCACAGCTGAACAAAATATTTTCTTTCAATTTTTAGTCGAAAAAAACTACGAAAAAGCTTTATTCCAATGGAGTTCTGCTTTTAAAGGGAGTGCTTTTCAAGCGACTGAGACCGGAAAAGCGTTAGAGGCTTTTTTAAATTTCAAAAATGGTTTGAAATTGACAGGTCTTGAAAACTTGATGGCGATAGCAGAGCCGCAAAAGATCGATAACTCTGTTATCAGTCTGTGGAAAGAGAACTTGAATGACAAAGACCCGGTTTGGTCGATGGCGCAAATTACTTGGAATCCTTATTGGACTCAAGTGTTTGGTATCGGTGCAGAGATGGCAGTCGTTCTGCAAAAAAGTTATGTCAATGAAGATATCGCAAGTCTGACAGAGTTGATTAAGAAGACTCCGGTGGATTCTGTTGAACGGAATATCTTGCAGTGGCAATTGGTTTTGAATCTTGGGATTCGTGGCGACTCAGCCAAAGCTGCTCAGGTGTTAGCGCATCTGATGAAGGCTAAAAATAATCCAATTGATCCAGACTTGATGACGATCACAGCAGGACGTCTGTTGTATCAGAACGGTTTTTTGGATGCGGCTTTAAAGTATTACCAAAAAATTTCCAAAAAGTCTGATTACTGGTTTCAAGCGCAAGAGGAAATGGCTTGGGCTTACATGAGAAAAGGTGAGCCTCAGAACGCTTTGGCTATCACCAAGACTTTAACTTATCCCCACTTTAAAGGTTGGGTGGGTATTGAGTCTTATCTTCTAAACTCTTTCACAAGTCTTAAGGTTTGTGATTATCCCACGGTCTTGTCGACGATGAAGTCCATTAAGGGACAATTCGGAGATCATTTGATCGCCATGGAGAAATTGAGTGCAGATTCCAATCAGCCTGCAGTCAAAAAGTTGATGACAGCAATGTCAGAAGGCCCTGTTAGTACAGAAAAATTAGGTAAGGATGCTCACTTCCTTCCGAACCATGCTTCCAAGGACGAAGTCTTGTCTTTGCTAGTAAAAAGACACAAGTTTTTGACGAAAGAGTCTGAGCTTGCAGAACAGCTTTTTGCTCGCTCATTAACTTTTGGCAACCTGCAAGGGCATTTTGAGACGTTGAAAAACCAGGTGCAAACTCGGGCTCAAATGACTGAGGGCGCCGGTTATCAGCGTGTTCAAGACTTGGCAAAAGCGGAGCTTGAAGATGCAAAACAGGTCATGCAGCGTTTGCGTATTGTGGAAGTTGAAATGATTCAGCAAGTAGATTCAGCAGCAAAATTTTTGAAAAATGTGGGTGTTGTTGAAGCCAAGTTGGGATCAACTGGAGCAACAGGCAAACACGCAATGAATTTTGCAAAAGACAAAGAGATTTGGTTCGATGAACTTTCAAATTTCAAAGTCGATGTCAAAAAAGGCTGTGCTAAGGAAAGCGTTAAGGAGTAGGTATGAATTTGGTCAAAAAGACTCTTTGTTCTTTCGTGGCTTTTTCAGCGATTTTAGGGTGCGGAGCTGAGTCCAGCAAAAATATGATTGTTCCGCAATCAATCATTCCTAAAGAGGAGTTTTCGGAAAAGCCTAAAGACTTTACCGTCTTTAATCCCAAAGTGGATATTTTGTTTGTGATTGATAGTTCGGGAAGTATGGATTCCGCGCAGAACAACTTAAGCCGCAATGCTTATCTTTTTGCCGATGCCATCTCAAAAGTATCAATCTTGGATTATCACATTGGAGTGTTGACGACAGATATGGACAACTATAGCTGTCGTACCGATTGTGGACGTTTGCAGGGAAATCCTTCTTTTGTCGAAAAGTCGACTCCAGATTTAGTTGGTACTTTGTCTCGCCGAATGATCGTCGGTACGAATGGAAGTGCGACAGAGCAAATGTTCTCGCCAGTGGTGGCGGCTTTGTCACCTCCACTTGATAACTCTGCCAATCAGGGATTCTATCGCCAAGATGCATTTTTGGCGGTGATTTTTATTACTGATGCAGCAGAACAGTCTGATTTTAGCCCGCAGGAGTTTCTTCAGTTTTTGAATACAAAAAAGGGAGATCCTAGTCGCGTTCTTGGTTACGGAGTTATTCGTACTCTGGCAGAAGAAAGAATTTGCGCTGGAATGGAAGATCTGGATGGCAAGCTGGAAGAGTTTTTGGCAGCTGTTTCTAACGGAGACAAGAATCAAAAAAATATCTTGAGTCTTTGTACTCCAGATTTCGGTGTGAAACTTGCTGAGTTCGCAAAAGATATCGTTCGTCGTTCCGCAGGAACGGTTAAATTAAGTCGTATTCCTAATGCGAAGACGATTAAAGTGACTTATGGCACACAAGAGATTCCCAACAGTGTGACAAAAGGGTGGGTGTATCAGCCTTCAACCAATTCAATCTTATTGGCAGAGGGAATTGATTGGCAATATCAAGGACCGAATGTGGGTTTGAGTATCGACTTTGAAGTCATCGACATCGCCCCTTAGTCGCGGTCGGTGAAAAAGGCCCACCTGCTGCGTTGTCGGGCCTTTTCCTTCGCGTAGACGTGTGCGCTGCGGATAAGGCCCTCCGCCTTGCATTTGGGCCTTTTTGACCGACCTTTAAACCGTTGGTTTTTTCGGTCTAGTTGGTGCGGGTGGTAAAAATGTTCCTTTACACTGTCTTGCTCTAAATATCTGGAAAATTTGGTAAATTTCGAGGTCTTTACTTTTAACTTTGGGTTTGAGTAGGGGCTCTATAGCTTATTGCGCCGCAAGTTCTCAATATTTCATTGAAATTAAACACTTAGACGTGTTTTATGAAAAGCTTAGTGCAACTAACATTACTTTTCTGGAGGGAGACTTATGCACCAGAATGTAACTACGGAAAATAATTCTAAATCAACTTCAACAATTCCGCAGAAATTCGTTTATTTCTTTTCAGCGGGAGATACCGAAGGCAACGCTGGAATGAAGAACATTCTGGGCGGTAAAGGAGCCAATCTTGCTGAGATGACTTCTTTAGGCATTCCTGTTCCTCCAGGCTTTACGATTTCTACGGAAGTTTGCTCTCACTACTCTGAGGCGGGTGGACGCTTGCCTGATTGGGTTCGTCCAGCTGTAATTGCTGCGATGGAAAAAGTCGAAGCAAAAATTGGCAAAAAATTTGGTGATGTGAACAATCCATTGTTGGTATCAGTTCGCTCCGGTGCTCGGGCTTCTATGCCAGGCATGATGGATACGATTTTGAATTTGGGTTTGAATGATCAGACAGTGGAAGGTCTTGCCAAATCTTCTAACAATCCTCGTTTTGCTTGGGATTCTTACCGTCGTTTTATTCAGATGTATTCTGATGTTGTGATGGGAATGAATTCTTCGTTCCTTGATGTGACTCTTGAAGATCTTAAAGAAGAAAAGCACTACAAGTTAGACACCGAAATGACGGTCGATGATTTGAAACTTTTAGTGAAAAAGTTTAAAGAACTTGTGCATCAAATGACAGGTAAATCTTTCCCAACAGATCCATGGGAGCAATTGTGGGGAGCTGTTTCTGCTGTTTTCAGTTCTTGGAATACACCGCGAGCAATCACATATCGTGAGCTTCACAATATCCCTGCCAGCTGGGGTACGGCCGTGAATGTTCAGTCCATGGTTTTCGGAAACATGGGCGATGATTCAGCAACAGGCGTGGCCTTTACTCGCAACCCATCAACGGGGGAGAAAGCTTTCTACGGGGAGTTTTTAATTAATGCCCAAGGTGAGGACGTCGTTGCGGGTATTCGAACTCCTCAGCCTATTACAAAAGTGGCTGCAGCTGCTGCAGGCGTTCCGTCATTAGAAGAAGCTATGCCGGCAGCGTATGCGCAACTTGTAGAGATCTATAAAAAACTGGAAGCACATTATCGCGATATGCAGGATATTGAGTTCACGATCGAACGTAATGTTCTGTGGATGCTACAAACTCGTAACGGTAAAAGAACTGCAGCCGCAGCTTTAAAAATTGCATGTGACATGATCGATGAAAAACTGATCACAGAAGAAGAAGCAATTCTGCGTTTGGATCCAGCTTCTTTGGATCAACTTCTTCATCCAACGTTAGATCCAAAAGCTGTCAAAACAGTTTTGGCGAAGGGCTTGCCAGCATCGCCAGGTGGCGTGAACGGGCAGATTGTGTTTACTTCTGAAGAAGCTGTTGAATGGCGCGAACAGGGTAAAAAAGTTATTTTGGTTCGTGTTGAAACGTCTCCAGAAGATATTGCTGGGATGGTGGCAGCTCAGGGTATCTTGACGACCAGAGGTGGAATGACTTCTCACGCGGCTGTTGTGGCCCGTGGAATGGGTAAGTGCTGTGTAGCTGGTTGCGGAGATGTCGAAGTCGATTACCGTACAGAGACTATGAAAGTGAAAGGCTACGTCTTGAAGCGTGGCGATGTTATCACTCTTGATGGTTCAACCGGTGAAGTCTACTTGGGCGAAGTGAAAACAATTGAGCCGAAGTTGGATGGTAATTTTGAGCGTATCATGCAGGTTGCAGATCGCATCCGTCGCTTAAAAGTTCGCACGAATGCAGACACTCCGAAAGATGCAGAAATGGCTCGTAAGTTTGGAGCAGAAGGTATCGGACTTTGCCGTACTGAACATATGTTCTTCGGTGCGGATCGTATCGATGCGGTTCGTGAAATGATCATTGCTGATAATAAAGCGGAGCGTGAAAAAGCTTTGGCAAAACTATTGCCGATGCAACGTGATGACTTCTATGCACTTTTCAAAATTATGGATGGCTTGCCAGTGACGATTCGTCTTTTGGATCCTCCTCTTCATGAGTTCGTTCCTCACACGGAAGAAGAAACTCAAGAGTTGGCGAAGCGTCTTTCTATGGATGCAGATCGATTGCGTGCGAAAGTAAAAGCTTTGCACGAGTTCAATCCGATGTTGGGTCATCGCGGTTGTCGCTTGGCTGTGACTTATCCTGAAATTTATCAGATGCAAGTCAGAGCCATTGCTGAAGCTGCCGCACTTTTGGTTGCTGAAGGCAAAACTCTTTCTCCTGAAATTATGATCCCTTTGATTGCGACGGATAAGGAGCTGGAGACTTTGCGTGCGCAAGCAGAGGCTGAAGTTAAAAAAGTGCAGATCGAGAAAAACGTTAAGTTTGCCTACACGATCGGCACGATGATCGAGTTGCCTCGAGCAGCTTTGACTGCGGATGCAATTGCAGAGCATGCGGATTTCTTTAGCTTTGGTACGAATGATTTGACTCAGACGACTTTGGGGCTTTCTCGAGACGATTCAGGTCGTTTCCTTGGAACTTATGTTTCCACAGGTATTTTGCCAAAAGATCCATTTGTTTCCATTGATCAAGTGGGCGTAGGTTCCTTGGTAAAAATGGGGACAGATCTAGGGCGTCGTGCAAAACCAGATCTTAAGGTCGGAGTGTGCGGTGAGCACGGTGGAGATCCTGAATCCATCGAGTTCTTCCATCGCGTGGGGCTTGACTATGTTTCTTGCTCTCCATTCCGCGTTCCTATTGCCAGATTGGCGGCGGCACGTTCGGCGTTAGTTGGCAAAAAGATTCACTAAATTTATTTGAGCGAAAGCCCACACCAGGACTTTGGTGTGGGCTTTTTTTTGTTTTTTTACTATTTCTGCACTCTCATACCCTTGTTCTGCTTTTGGTTTGAGTATTGTGTCTAGTTTTATTACCTCCACTGCTCTTTTCAAGAATATCCATAGCTGTTTCATGGGATCGCAAGTAGCATTCCAAAACAAGACGTTGCAAAAATGCAACGTTTGCGGACTATTCGAAGGGGTTTCCTGTGAAGTTTAGGTCTAAGATTATGTCTCTAGTGGCGGTGACGGGGTTGGTGAGTACAACAGCGGCGATCGTGATCAGTTCCGGACGAATTCGCTCTCAATGAGAGCAACAACTCATCGAAAAGTCTCAAGCCGTACTTTCCCGTTTGGAAGCCGTTCGGGGGTATGTGGCATCTCAAGGTGGCTTGGGTAGAACCATTGCGGATGTTATTTCCAAACATCCGGATGGAAATCTTCCTCAAGATGTGAAATTGGAAATCTTAAAGCAAGTTCCAATTTTTGCATCTATGAGAGTGGGTAACGAAAACGCTGCCGCTGAAAACTATGCCTTTAGAGTTTTCTCTAATAAGGCTCGTAATAAAGACAATGCCGCCACTCAATCTGAGTTGGAGATCTTGCAAAAGTTTTCTTCGGATCCGAATCTTAAAGAGCAAATTGTCGTAACGGACTCGCAGGTTATGGTATATCGACCTGTTCATTTATCTGAGGCTCAGGGCTGTTTGACCTGCCATGGTCACCCATCGAAAAGTCCGTGGAAAAATGGCAATGATATCTTGGGGCTGCCGATGGAAGATTGGAAGGATGGTTACCTTCATGGTGTATTCACTATCATATCATCCAAGGATCGCGTGTTAGCGGCAGCAGCTCAGGCCACCACAAATATCGCTTTGTGGGGGTTCGCTATTTCGGTCCTTACTTTGCTTTGTGTCTATTTAGTACTGCGCAATCCTTTGCATAGCCTTGAAGAGATATCAGTAGTTTTACAAGGGGCTAGCGAACAGATTGATGCGGCTTCACGGGAGATTTCTTCTTCTTCTCAAAACTTAAGTCAAAGCGCAGCTCAGGCTGCTGCACATATTCAACAGACTTCGGCTTCCACGGAAGAAGTTAATAGCATGGCCTCAAGAAACGCCGAGCATATTCAGAAGGCGACCGCTTTGGCACGAGAAGCACAAGGCAAGGCGACACAGGGTTCTGAGATTTCAATATCATTGAACGAATCTATGCAAGCAATTACA
Organism: uncultured Bdellovibrio sp.; assembly: GCA_964431515.1. GTDB lineage: Bacteria > Bdellovibrionota > Bdellovibrionia > Bdellovibrionales > Bdellovibrionaceae > Bdellovibrio. The sequence goes on along the minus strand of CAYSKF010000014.1, from coordinate 47,198 downwards.
GACAGCTCTAAAAAGATATCTGAAATTATTAATGTTATCGATGATATTGCTTTTCAAACCAATCTTTTGGCTTTAAACGCTTCGGTAGAGGCGGCTCGTGCTGGTGAGCAAGGAAAAGGTTTTGCAGTCGTAGCAGAAGCTGTTCGATCTTTGGCTCAGCGAAGTGTTTCTTCGGCGAAAGAGATTTCAGATTTGATTCGAGACACCGTCACGCAAATCGAAGAGGGGTCTGGGAAAGTTGGTTCCAGCGGTGCCTCTTTAGGGGAAATTGTTAAGTCTGTGAATGATCTGACTGTTCTCAATAATGAAATCTCTCAAGCGAGTGGAGAACAAACTCTTGGGTTGTCACAAATCACGCGGTCCATTCAAGAGTTAGATACTCTGACTCAATCCAATGCGGTTATTTCCGAAGAGTCCGCAGCAGCCTCAGAACAGTTGTCTGCACAGGCTGATCAGATGAAGATTGTGATTCATCGCCTGTCCAAAGTATTAAATGGCTAACTGATTCAGTTTGAAACAATTTCAGACAAAGTGACAAAAATGGGTCTGCCCATTCTTGTCACTGATAAAGGTGTGGTCGTACCAGTCTGAGAATTCTATTTTTTCCAAAGAGCTAAGTTGTTGAAATCAAATAACTATAAAAATCCCGGCCCACCTTGGCCGGACTTTTGCTTTAGGTAATTGGCATAGAGGGAAAAATTATGAAAACAAATTCAATCGTTTCAAAGATTTTAAAAATAGTTGGTTTGATCTCAATGACCATGATGTTAGTGAATTGTGCGAAGGATAAGGGTAACAACACACAAACTGTGACGCCGACAGTGCCCGTTTATCAAATGATTAACAATCTATGCTACCAGAATGTGAACGGAGTGCTTCAGCAGGTGGCAAATACAGCGCTTTGTAATCAAGCGGCTGGTACCTATCAAATGATTAACAATATATGCTATCAGTTGGTTAATGGCCAATACGTACCTCAGGCCAATACTGCTTTGTGTGCCAATTCTCAAATTGGTGTTAATCAATCACAAATTTGCAGTGGCCCTCACACAGATGGCTATCAATGGGTGAACTGTGGTACACAAATGAACTGTGCAGGATACACTCTTTATAACCAAACCGGCCAAATCGTTCGCTGCCAGTAAGCTCCAAATTCCCTCTATTGTATTTGCTTATCAGAAAGGGTGCCTCTTCCAAGAGGCACCCTTTTTTACCATTTCGATGGTAACAAGGTTGACCGTCGAAAGTTGTAAGCGTAAACCTGCTCTCTTCAAAAGTAATTTAATTAACCTGGAAGGTTCCAATGCAAGAATTCATACCACCACAGCCCCCCAAATCTTTTAGAGTGACTTTGGAGCTAAACCGATCTCAAAAACGTTTGGATAATGTTCTTTTAGCAGCTCTTAAGGCTCAAAATGAAAATCTGGATCTACGCGAAATCACGCGAACTAAATTTAAAGAGCTATTTACGACTGGTAAAATCCTGATTAAAGGACAAAGAGCCACCCCCTCTTCTGCTGTCGCAAAAGGCATCACTTATGTGGATATTCTAGGATACCCATCTAAGAAGTAGGGTGCCGATTGTCCTATATTGAGTCAGTTCACCTCAAAATATTGGGATAACTAAAATAGTACATCTATACTGAAGAGGTTATTTTTTCCGGGGGGAAATGAATATGAACTTCAGTAGAATATCGGTGCGCAGAAATGCCACCCGCGGCATCCTGTCCCTTCTTTTCTTTTTTGGTTTTACGATCGTCGCCTTCCAAAATTGTGGTCAGCAATTTAATGCTATCGAAAGCGGTTCTAAGGTGGGCTCTTCCTCGGCCCCCGGAATTCCAGTCAGAGATATTCAGCTCTCATTCAGTCCTTCATCAATAATATTTCAAGAAGTTGCACCGGGTATGTCTAGTGCGGATCTCGATGTTGAAATTCGTAACAACGGAAGCGTGCCAGTTGATATCGTCCAAATCTCCTCCGCAGGTTCGAATGCCGAGGAATTTATCGTGACCGCAAATAATTGCGGTGGAAGCTCATTGCAGATTGGTTCGATTTGCACTGCCAGAGTTAAGTTTTCTCCAGCATCGTCTGCCGCTGGCGATAGAATGGCAACTATGGAAGTTCAATTAGCTTCTGGTCATAGCTTTTCTTTGCCAATGACAGGAAGAGCCAGTGCGTCGGGTGGTTTGACTCTTTCAAGTCAGGCTATTGATTTCGGAGAGGCGAATGTAGAGGGACAGACCGTCGAGCGTGAACTCACGTTACAGAACTCCAGCACCTCAGTCGTCTCTTTAAGTGGATTTCAAATCACCACCGGTGAAAGTAGTGATTTTACTATTCAAGCCAACTCTTGTGGGTCTAGCTTAGCGTCTGGCGCGAATTGTGTTGTGAAGTTGAAATTTGATCCATCAGCACCGAATGAAAGACGATCACAATTGTCTTTTATGGCTGCGGGTATGCAAAAGTTAGTAAGTCTTCGTGGCGTCGGCAAAGTTGCTCAGGGTGGCGCTTGTACTCCAGGAACAGCTGAACCTTCAGTTTCGGGCTCAAGTTCTGGATCTCTCTATTCATTCAACTTTTCAGCGACGGCAATGGGTGGCAATAAGTCTTGTATGCAAGGCTCCTATTTTGTGTTGGGTAAAGTTCCAAGTGGAGGAGCCGTTGGTTGGTGGGTCTTCCGTCCGACCAGTCCTCAAAACTTGTCTGTCGGAACTTGGGAACAACTGACAAATGTGACTGATCTATCGGTATTAGATCAGAACCAAATCATGCAGAAGATTCAGCAGCTCTTTAGTAATCAGCCAGTTGTTGAGATCAAGCCTCAAGTGACATTGCTCAACGCAACCGGAATGAACATGTCCGAGCTGCCAGGCACTGAAATATATGTGGGTTTTGGTATTGGTGCGACTCCTCAATCTGCTTGGGATGAAATGAATGAGCGTACGCGATTCTTTAAAATTGCGACGGCACCGGCCGCAGAGCGTTTTTCTGCGGAAGCTCTAAGTAACAATGATTTGATGTCTTATGACCTGAGTGTGAAAGTTAATGTTGATAGTTCTGATGTCAATCAAATGGGACACTTCTTTGTCATGGCGGAAGCGATTCACAAGACAACTTCCGCTAAGTCATTATTCTGGGTGAAAAAAGGTGCCTCCAGTGCGGCGGAGTTCGTAGAACTTAGCAAAGATGCCAACGGAAACTATAATTTTAATTCAGTGATGGGTTACGATGGTGCTAACGCCGTTGCCTTAGTCAGTCGTGGATATGGTTCTTCTGCGGCGATGGTTATCACGGACAACTTTGATGTGCGTGGTTTTTTAAATGAGTATAATTTGAATATTCTTGTGGGTTATGGACGAGGACAAACTGCTACGAACTCTTTAACCGAAATGCTTGCAAATACGGAATACACTTCGAATGTGATAGACATTAATGGACAGCCGGCGAAAGGTCGTTGGGTACTAGCAAGAAGCTTGTCTTCGAACAGCGCTGGAAATGTGAATGACTTCCAATTTGGTGTCTCCGGTCTTTCTGGCCCACTACAAAGAAAGTCGTTCAACTTGTCAGCTAAATTTGCTTCGGCCGATGAAGGGCGTTGGGGTGCTGTCTACGTTGTCGTCAACTACAATGGTAAGTTGTATTTCTTAAGAAAGAATGCGCCAGTTGTTGAGTATACGAGTCCAAGTCAAATGGCGAGCAAAGATGTTAGCTATGATCGTAGCTTCGTCAGACTGAAAAGCAGTGACTATAGCAATTTCTCTGGATTCGTCGATGCAGATCTTAGAGAGTTCGCTGGCTCGGCAATCTGGGTTGGTTATGGAGTCGCACAGTCTTCAACTGTAAATTCAGCTATGCCGACAGACAATACGACAAACTGGCAAGCTGTTTGGGATGATCTTTCTAAATTCCGAGCACCGGGTTATTCCGCAGGTCGATACCGAGATGTGCATGTTTTGGAAAAACTAAATACGGCTGCAACTTTTACGGCGACGGGATCTGCGAGTGGAAACTTAAGCAGTTATTCGTTAACGGCTCGTATGACGGTGGCCTACGGAGACTATTTTAAGAAAGGTTATGCATTTGCTTGTGCGAACTTGAATAACACCTGGGTGTGCCTTGGTCAGGATGGACAGTGGAAAGAGGTCGTTCTAACTGGGACTAACTGGGTGATCAAGAACACCACCACGATGATACCAGCTGTGAGAAACTGTAACATTTTGGCTGACTGTGATTCTAATTTGGCAAACGTTGTAAGCTTACCCTATATCTATCCATTAGCTCAAAATGCCAACTTTACAGGGCTTGCTGGTACAAAAGTTTTCATGGCTTATGGAATTGGCGGCGATGCGAGTGCGGCATTTAATGAGTTGTTAGCAGCTCAAAGAGCGAAGGAGATTGCAACCTTGCCTAGCAACTAAAGGTGCTTTTTGTTGGAAGCATGGGAGCTGTTCTGTTTTTTTGTATTTGCTCGGTTGAATTCGAAGAATAGGAAGTTGAATGCAATTTTTAGTATGGGCTTTGGCTGCTTGTGGAGTTGTCATTTTATTTCAGAATTGTTCTGGTAGTTTATCAACCGACGTTTCTGATGTACGGCAGATGACATACTTGAGTTCTGGAGTAGGAGGTGTCCAAGAATCTGTCGTGGACCGGAACCTCTTAGCGACAGGATTGTTTGAGTCGTCACCACAGCGCGGATCCTTGGGGGCCTTCTTCGATGGTCCCATTCATCCTTGGAAAGATGCGAGAGGTAACGTTTACTTTAACATTCCTCATAAGCAGAATTATCGAGTCAAAGTGCCTCAGTGGGAGCAGCCGGGGACTTGGCAGCTGGAAAGGTCTGCTCTTTTCGATTCCAAAGTGTCTTTGCACGATCAGGGTGGTCGGTCCTTTCATAGGGCGGGCGCATGTGGCTCTCCGTCGTTGGAAGCAGATTATGATAATGCCTATTGGTTGATTGGATTCTGGGCCGAGGGAGATCAAGTTTTCTCTTTGGCGCATCACGAATACTACACTCACTGTAATTCGGCTTATAATATGAATACACATTCTCAGTTTAATCGAGGGTGGGTGAACACAATAATGCCATTAGTTTCTTCGGATGGTGGTGCTACTTTCAAACCCAAATCTTATGTGCCTTATGCCAGCTCTGGACAATCCAATTCGACGCGTGCGGCGGTCGTACCGGAGCCAAGCTCATCCAATCCGAATGGGAGTGGCTTTGGACACTATGGATTTCTTCACCCTTCAAATATTGTGAAAGAAGGGAACTATCACTACGCATTTGCCGACTATCGATCCATCAAGACGGCAGGCTCTGATAACCTGCGCATTGGTGTGATTATGATCCGCTCTAGCAATATTCAAGAGCTGAGCAATTGGGAAGTTCTGACAGAACAAGGGTGGAAGTTACCCGCGTCCTTTGTTGGTAACATAAAGGGTCTTCAGCCCAAGGTGTTTTTTGAGAGTGAGTCCGACATTTATACAAAAGTTGGTGCAACCAATCTGATGGGGCTGTCGATACATAAGCACACTCCGACAGGGCTATGGCTGTTATTTGGATTTAATTATGAAAAAGGAGCCGTGGTTGTTACTGCAAGTAAAACTCTTGCGACCCCCTTATTTGATAAATCTAAATGGATGTTGTTGCCGGACAGTTCTTCCATGCACCCTTATGTCTCTGTTGTTGACCATAACTCTGCTGATCAGAACTTCATGTCTATAGGTAATGAAGTTCATCTGTACTACATTAATCATCAAGGTGATTACGGGCGCTATCTTCTGCGCAAAAAATACGTTTTGATTGATGAAGAGCTGAAGCAGTTGCTGAATGAAGAGGTGGCTCCTCCGCCACCGCCCCAGGATCCTCCAAATCCAGATCCGTCATCACCACCACGTCCACCGCCACCACCACCTTCAGGAGTCAAAGCTTATTCTGATTTTATTGCCGTCAATACGAATCTATACGGGCGCAATGCTTCAACGACAAAAAGCTACTGTCAGTTTACTAGTATGGCACAATTCAAAGATTTGACGGGCTATGGAGTGATCCCAGAAAATTTAACATCTCGTCTTTCTGCTTATCCTGGGGATGCGCAGTTCAGTGGTCTTTGTGCTGGGGCATCTTTGAGAGGTATTTTCGCCGTGGGCATCGATCTGCTTTATTCGAATGGCGCTGAGTACTGTAAGTTCCCATCAATGGAAATCTACACTGCCAGAACTGGCTTGAATTCTTTGCCTGCAGATGCTTTTGTCTTCCCCAAATACCCCAGTCAGATTCCATACGTGGGCCTCTGTCGATAGATGTTGGAATGTCTTGTTGTGAGACATTCCGTATTTTAATGTTCATACCTCTTATGCTGACATGTTTTTGGTACGATACGTGCGCTCCATCACCAGCTCCAGTGCCGGTACCTGCACCTGCGCCTGCGCCCGCACCAGTTCCAGAACCGGTCTATCCTAATCCTCCAGTCGCAAATTCATTTCATTCTTTGCATCAAAATCCGATCACTTATGTCAAATCAAGTTGGGTCGATGCTCAAGGGCAGCTGAATTTTTCTAAAACACCGCCACTGACTGGCTTCAAAGATCAGTTTAGCCCGGCGGGAACTCCTGGTTGTGTCATAGGTTATCCTGAGATGAGAAGTGAATGCCAAACTGTTAACGGTGGCTTCGGCTTCAACTTTGAGGGCGTCACAAGTTATATGGAATATAAGATTTATGTTCCTGCTGGAATGACTTTCTTTGGGGCTTCTGGATATTTACCGCAGTCAGAAAAATATGCGGTAGCAGTTCGTATAGATCAACCACCAAGTCGTCGTACAGCCCTGTCGGATGCAGAATACTCCCAAGCGAAAATGGCTCAGCATAGAGAATATGATTTTGCAAAAGTTCTTGGCGGCGAAGAAAGATTGATTGTTCATGATGGCGGTGGTTCGATCAGTCTCTCAGGAATTGCACGGATGGGTGCCAACCCGTTGTCAAAGGGTCGATGGATCTTTATTCGAGTGCTCAATGGCAGTTCCATTCATGGATTGGGTGCCATTTATGAAGTTCAACGCGATATCTACAAAACGGAATACTACAAGACTTCTTTTGGTAGTAATGGGGATCCTCATTAAAGGATTCCCATCCTAGCAGCGAAATTATAAGTTGAAGCTCATCCAGCGTATGAGCTTCTTTTTCCAATTGGAGTAAGGCGCGAAAAGAAGGTTGGTAAACTTTCCGAAATACCCTTGTCGCATAATTGCTTTCTCATGACTGAAGCATTTAAAACCATAATAACCATGATAGCTGCCCAACCCACTCGGTCCGACTCCCCCAAAAGGCAGGTGAGGATTGGTCAAGTGCAAGAGGGTATCGTTAACCAAGAAGCCGCCACTTGGGCATTGTTGTGAAATTTCCAGCTCCGTCTGCTCTGACTCTGTAAATAGGTACAAGGCCAAAGGTTTGGGATGTTTTTGAATTTGGCTGATGACTTCCGAGATATTGGAATAGCTCAGGATTGGTAAGATGGGGCCAAAGATCTCTTCATTCATCATTCGAGAAACTTGTGGAGGCGATTTAAAGGTGTAAAGCGGCATCTTGGAAGTGGAGTTCGTGTCGAGGTTAAAAATCGGATCCACTTCGCGAATCATCTCTAACAACCGGTCCTGGTGTCTTTTTGAAATGATACCTGCATAGTCCGGATTGTGCGCGGCCGCAGGATAGAGTTTGTTGAAGTGGTGTTGGATTTTCTCTTCTAGATGAACAGCGATGGACTCATGGGCAAAAATGTAGTCGGGTGCCACACAAGTTTGGCCGGCATTTAGTCCTTTACCCCAAGCAATCTTTTTTGCTGCCAAGTCAATATCTGCAGTTTCATCGACGATACACGGGGATTTGCCGCCCAATTCAAGAGTCACACTGGTTAAATTTTTTGCAGCAGCTTCCATCACAATTTTTCCGACGGCTGTGCTGCCGGTGAAAAAGATATGATCGAAAGGAAGTCTCAGTAGTTCCGTTGTCTTGTCCGCGCCTCCTTCAACAATCACAACCTCTTCTGGTTTGAAGCACTCGTTACAAATTTTTTGAATAACGGTGTTGATGTGAGGGGTGAACTCGGAGGGCTTAAGGATAATATTATTCCCTGCTGAAATGGCCGCTATGAGAGGTCCTATGGCAAGTTGGAAAGGGTAATTCCAAGGAGAAATAATTAGAACGGTGCCTTTGGGTTCAAAGACAATATAACTTTTTGCACTGGCTAAAAAAAGTGGCGTATCGACTTTACGTACACGGGACCACTCTTCTAAGTTTTGAAGGACAAACTTGATCTCCGAAAGCACGGGGAAGATTTCCGAAAGCTGTGTCTCCGTTGGAGATTTTTGAAAATCCTTTTGTAAAGCTTCGGTGATGGACGGTTCATTTCTTTTGATGCAATCCCGCAGTTTTTCAAGAAGTTGAATTCGGTAGTGCACGGGTTTACGGCGAAGTTCCCAGGAGTGTTCTTTCAGAGAATTGAATAGTTCTATCATGTGCAAAATTTATAGAAACATTTTTGCGGTGGCTAGTGCTTTACTTGCATGCCTCAATATGTGAAAGAATGCCAGGTCGGTTTGGCGAGTGCACAATATGCGAGCATCACCTTTAGTTGTTGCGATGCCTTGCGTAAAATTAGTCCTAAACTCTGCCTTAATTTTAAGCTCTCGAACTTCTTTTAAGATCCTGTTGTTGACATGGTCTTTGGTCTAGCTAGACTAAGGGCGGTATTTTGAGGGGATCGAGCTTCGACAGTGTCGGAGTGCATGATTAATTCTTCGGCAGTGCCGAAGCGCTTGAAGTTCAAGAGGGGAATTGCCTTGAGAATTAAAAAAATTGAACTTGTTGGTTTTAAGTCGTTTAAAGATCGTACCGTCATTCATTTTGACGCCGGTATTACGGGTATCGTTGGACCGAACGGTTGCGGTAAGTCGAATATCGTGGACGCTTTGATGTGGGTTATGGGTGAGATGTCAGCGAAGGATCTTCGTGGCTCTCAGATGACTGACGTTATCTTTGCTGGTGCGGAAGGTTACTCTCCCCTTGGAATGTGCGAAGTCTCTTTGACTTTGGAAAATGACGGCGGCGCATTCCCAGCGAAATACATTAAACATTCTGAAATCATGGTCACGCGCCGCTTGCACCGCAATGGTGAGGGTGAGTACTTCGTGAATAAAGAACCTTCTCGTTTGAAAGACGTGCAAGAGATCTTTATGGACACGGGTGCGGGTTCTAAGGGCTTCTCTATTATCGCTCAGGGGATGATCGGAAAAATCATCACTGCGAAGCCTGAAGATCGTCGTATGCTGATTGAAGAAGCTGCGGGTATTACAAAGTTCAAAGCGCGTAAAAAAGAATCTCAGCGTAAACTTCAATCTACAGATCAAAACTTGGTTCGTTTGCAAGACATCATTGGCGAATTAAAACGTCAGATCGATTCTTTGCAAAGACAAGCTCAGCGTGCTGAACGCTATCGTAACATAAAAAATCAAATCGAAGATTTAGATCTTTGGTTGTCTTCTGCTCAATATATTGAACTCAAGCGTGCTGCTGACGAAGCGCAAGCGATCTTCAACGAAGCGCAAAGCATGGAAGTTGAAGGCGAAACCAATTTGTCTACTTTGCAAGGTCAGTTGGAAGTTTTGAAATTGCAAATTCTTGAAAAAGAAAAGGCAGTTGAAGAGCAACAGACAGAGTTTTATAACAAGCAGTCCAATGTTCAAAAGAAAGAGATGGAGATCCAAGAGCTCCGCTTTGAAATTGAAACTGCTCGTCGTAATGAGCAAATGACTGGAACAATTCTGCAAGAGCAGCAGGCTCGCCAAGAGCTTTTGGCTCGGGACAAAGCAGAACTTGATTCACAAATTGCAGACCTTAAAGAGGAAGCCGAAACTTTATCAGCTCAATTCGCTGAAAAAAATGAGATCTTCCAAAATTCAAATTCGCGTATTTCTCAAGTTGATGAAGAGCTAACAACAAAACGTCGTGAGCTTTTTGCTGTTGGACAGTCTGAGTCTTCTTTGGATGCTCGGGTCAACTCTTTGACAGCACAAATCGCTGACATCACTGAACGCCAGGATAACGAGCAGCAAGTGTTGAATGAGCTGCGTGAAAAACACGTTGAGTTCGAAGGACGTCGCAAAAAAGTATTCAACGAACTTGAAAAAGAACGTCAAATGCAATTGGATTTGGCTAATGACGTTGAGTCTTTTGAAGCCAATAAAAAGTTTTTATTAGAAGCAGCTGCAGTCAAACGCACTGAAGTTGAACAATTCAAAGACTCTTTGAATGAAGTGACTTCTCGTCTTTACGGTCTTGAGAACTTACAAAATAACTTTGAAGGTTTCCAAGAGGGCGTGAAGCAAGTCATGCTTTGGCAGAAGACTCGCACGCAAGAGTTGATGGCGGATGGTTCCGTTGTGACTCACTTCCAGCCAGTCTCTGAAGTGGTTGAAGTGCCAGCAGAGTACGAAGTGGCGATGGAAGCGGCTTTAGGCTCTCGCTTGCAGATGCTTCTGGCTTCTGATGCCAATGTTGCGTTGGATGCAGTCACACATTTGAAAGAACAAAAGTCAGGTCGTTCAAGCTTCCTTTCTGCATCTGATAATAGCGCTGCTTTGAACCGCGCTGCGGCCCCGGTGACAGAATCAGGTGTTCACGCGATTTTGAAAGATGTTGTTAAGTCTGCTGATAAGTTCCAAAACACAGTGGCTTATCTTTTAGATGGAGTTGCGATCGTTGATTCAATTCGTACAGCTTTGGCGTTACGCCCAAGATACGAAGGTTGGACTTTCGTTACTACTGACGGTGATACGCTGACTGCTGATGGAGTTTTGACGGGTGGTTCTTCTGAATCTGCAGATTCTGGAGTTTTAAAACGTCGTCGTGAAATCAAAGAATTGTCTGATAAAAAAGATGAGTTCGCAGGCAAGTTGGCTTTGGCACAAGCTTCTTTGCGTAAAACTGAAGAGCAGTTGAATAACGTTGTTAACGACTTCGAAGGTGCTCAGAAACGCAAAATTGAACAAGAAATCAAAGTAACCGAACTGCGCAAAGACTTAGAGCGTGCCGAGAATGAATTGGCCAATGCTCAGTCTGCTATCGAGAAGCAAGAGCGCGAATTGAAAAAAATCACCGAACAAGTGGAAGCTCAAGAAATGAAGCTTGAAGAGCTGAATGAGGCCCTTGTTGCAGCTCGTGAAAAGAAGGTGGTGCTCGAAACTGAAGTTGAGTCTTTGAATACTGAATTGAACTCCACACGTATGGGTTTCGACGGTCTTCAAGCTGAAGTGACAGATCTTCAAGTAAGATCAGCTTCTAAAACTCAAGAGTATCAGGGTGTTTTGAGACAGCTTGAAATGGTGACTAAGTCTTTAAATGATTTGGAAAGCCAGTTGGCAAGAATGTCTGAAGAGGCTCAAGGGTACAACTTCCAAATGACTGAAAGTCAGCTTACTTTGGAAGAAAAGAAAATTGAATTTGAACGTCTTTTAGATGAAGTCGAGACTTTGAAACTTCAAGTGGCTCGTACTAAAGACGAATATGAAGTGATGTCTGAAAGCGCACGTGCAATTGAAGATGAAGCAATGTCTTCACAACGCGCGCGCAACGAAAGACAACACAAAATGAATGATTCACAATTGAAGCTTGAGCAAGCCAAGATGAAGGAGCAATACCTTATCGATCAGGTTCGCGAGCGCTACATGTTGAATCTGCCAGACGTTGTTGAAAAGTACGCGGATCGCGAAGGGGACTTCTTAGAAGCAGATTCTCAGCTAAAAGATCTTCGCGAGAAGTTGTCTAAGATCGGTGAAGTGAATCTTTCTGCGATCGAAGAGTACGAAGAAACAGCTCAGCGTTACGAGTTCTTGACGAAGCAGCATGCGGATTTGACTGAAGCTAAAGAACAGTTGCGCAAAGTGATTGACCGTATCAACCGTATTTGTTCGAAACGTTTCAAAGAAACTTTTGACTTGGTTAATGATCGTTTCACTCGCGTATTCCCAGTGTTGTTTGGTGGTGGTGAGGCGAAATTAGAATTGATCGAAGATAACGAAAAAGGCGAAATGGGTATCGAAATCATCGCTCGTCCTCCAGGCAAAAAGATGCAAAACGTGTCTTTGATGTCAGGTGGAGAGAAAGCGTTGACAGCGGTGGCTCTAGTATTCTCGATCTTCCTCGTGAAACCATCTCCATGGTGTTTGCTGGATGAGGTTGATGCGCCACTTGATGATGCCAACGTCTTCCGTTTCAACGACCTTGTTCGTGAGATGGCGAAACGTTCACAAATTATCGTCGTGACTCATAATAAACACACTATGGAAGTTGCTGGTAAGCTTTACGGTGTGACTATGCAAGAGCGCGGTGTTTCTACGATGGTTTCTGTTTCTTTGCAGGATCTAAAGTAAGAATAAAAGAGCAATTAGATAAAAACCCCTGGAGCGATCTTCAGGGGTTTTTTAATTTTGGGAACCCTTTGTGAGTATCAACGATTCAGAATCAGATTTTTCAGAAATTCACCGCAAAGCCTGCGAAAAAGGTGAAGAGTCTTACATAGACCCAACTTCCGGTTATTTGGTGTTTACTGAAGTCTTTCACAAAAGGCGGGGACATTGCTGTAAGTCCAGTTGCCGCCATTGTCCTTGGAATTATAAAAAGAACCGGAAAAATTTGCCCAGTCCAAAGTAGGATTCAAGGGCATCCTCGACTTATTTTAGTTTTATCTGGCCTAGATCAGACCATGCAATAATCGACCTTCGACTTTTTTTTGATATCCTACACAAAAGGGTGGGGTGCGTCCGTATGTCTTTTAACTATAGTAAAAATAAAGATCACGGGTCTCAAGACAGCTTCTGGACATCGTATTCAGATTTGTTTTTGGGTCTTAGCACAATATTTTTGATGCTTTATGTGACTGCCAGTTTGCGTTCTGGCACTGAAGGTCTGCGCAGTGAAGTCGAAAATCAAAAGCTTTCAATGCAAGTTCAAGAGCTTCAGCATCAGCTAAAAATGTATGAGTCGGTCAAAAATGAATACTTAGAAAAGCAGGCGCCAAAAGATGAAGTGCAAGAGTATCAAGAGCTGATGGATAAGCTCACGCTCCTGCAAGAAGATGCCAAGACAGAAAAAGAGAAGTTGATTCAAAAAGCCTTAGAGAACGACAGTAAAGTACAGGCGTTAAATAAATATCAGCAAATGGTGCGAAATGTTTTGAACGCTAATAAAATGGCGAAATCAAAGATCATAAATCGTGATGATCTTATCAAAGAGCAAGACGTTGAGATCGAAGCTAAGAAAAATCAAATCACTCAGTTGAATTCCGACATAGAAGATAAAAAGAAGTTGATTGCAGATGGTGAAGCGCAGATTCAGCAGACTCAGGCGGCTTTACAGAATCGCATGAAAGAACTTCAACTGGCCTATAAAAAGAACCAAATGACCAAAGCTCTTTATCAGAAAAAGGTGGCAGAGATCCAAGGTCAGACTCAAGTGAAGGTTCAAGAACTAGCTCAAGTGAATGCTCAATACCAACAGCAGCTTCAGCAGGCCAGTCAGCAGTTAGGTGCAGTTCAAGGGGAGTTGTCCAAAACTCAAGGAATGCTAACGCAGAAGGAACAGGAAGCCAATCAGTTGGCTGGGGCCTTGTCTCAGACGAAAGCCGAGTCTCAAGCCAAACTAGCACAAATGCAAGCAGGGTTGGAGGCAGAGAAAACTGCTGGAGCTCAGAAGGTAGCGGCTTTAAAGGGTCAGTTGGATGAAACTAAGGGCAAACTGGGAGCGACAGAGGGACAGTTAGCAAAAGCCCGAGCAGAAATTGAAGCCCGCAAAATGGTGGCTGGCGAAATTCAAAAAGGATTTGCTAAGGCCGGAGTCAAAGCGGACATTGACTTGCAAACGGGGGATGTTGTCTTAGATTTTGGGCAAGCTTACTTCGACAGTGGTTCAGACAGGCTTAAAAAAGAAATGAAGGGTGTCATCGAAAAAGCGATGCCGATCTACTCGAAATCTCTTTTTGGCAACCCCAAAGTGTCCGACAAGATTTCGTCAGTTGAGATCATCGGTTTCGCATCACCGACCTATCAAGGGCGTTACATAGATCCTAACAGCACAAAACCAGAAGATAAGGCCGCTTTGAAATATAACATGGATTTAAGTTATCGCCGGGCCAATTCCATTTTTGCTTATATGTTGGATAATCCAAATTTGAGTTTTCAACATAGGCAAGAGTTGATGTCTTTGATGAAGGTTTCAGGACGAAGTTTCCTTGAAGTGATGAAGGTGCAAGGTCGAAATGTGGCCACAGCAGCCGAGTTTTGTAAGTTGAATGACTGTAAAAAAGCACAAAGAGTTATTATTCGTTTTAGTATGGATCCCAAGAAATAGAGGTGAGTTGTGACGAAAAAAGCATTCGCAGAATATTTTATTATTATGCTCCCCTACCTTATGGGAGTCATGTTTTTGATCGGTTTGTTCTTCAGATCGATGATTTATTTTACCGTGCGTCGACATGAATGGTTCGCCAAAGAGTTTGAAAAACGTGTGAACCGATTCATGGATGCGGAAGTGCCTGGCAAGACACAAAATGTTTCTTTTTATGCCTTGGCAAAAAAGCATTTAGAAAGAACTTATTACGAAGTGTTTGAAGTTCGTGATCGGATGAAGCGCAGAAAGCCCGATGCTGTGATGTCCATGTGGGATCGAATCTTTTTGATCCGTCAGGGATGTGCTTGGTTGGTGAAAGACATCTTAAAGCAACTGAAGTTTTTGAAGTGGAATGAAAACAATCCAAAACTTTTGAATATCACAAAAGCCACTTTGGGGCACAACCCGTGTTTCAATAAAATTTTCGGCATCATTCCTATGGCAGGAATGAATGATTTGATTTCAATTTTCCCAGGTCTTTTTGTCGTAGGTGGTATCTTAGGAACTTTCGTGGGTATTGCGGGTGGTTTGCAGGAATTGGGAACCATGAACTTGCAAGATTTAGAAAATACCAAGAACATCATGGATCGTTTCCTCCATGAGATCTCTTTTGCAATGCAAACATCCATAGCAGGTATTTTATTTTCTTTATTGTCTCATGTGACGAATGTGATCCTCTCACCAGAAAGATCTTACGTCTCGATGGTAGATCGCTTTGAAAGTGCATTGGATTTGCTGTGGTATCGCAGTGACAATAATAACTTTCCTGATCAAGACAAGCCATTTGATGAACATCGTGATCCAGCAGAAGCTTTGGCAGAAGACTCATTGAATAACGAAATTGCCAAAACAACGGTGGTTCCAAGAGGGGCTTAAGTTTGTTACCGTTAATAATCACCGTTCAAAAGAAAGAGCAAATTGCGACCCTAGAAGTGAACAAAGAAGCTTTCACTTTGGGGCGTTCTTTGGACTGTGATGTGAACGTGAATGAAAACTCGATCAGTCGGATCCATGCAATCGTGACGGTTCGTGACCAAAAGATGTGGATCGAGGATCGGAACTCTTCAAATGGTACTTTTATAAATGGCAAAGAAATCGTAAAAGGAAAGGCCGTCCAATTTCAGGAGGGCGACGAGGTGCGCCTTGGCACTTCAAGCGTCATTATTTTTGTTAATTATACCCATTTGGAAAATGAAGAATCCGTAGACGTTGATGCCGAAGTGGCTGAGTCCGAAGTCGTTGACGAAGTCGCGATGGCCGATCAAGCGAATGGAGAAGATGAGGAGAGTGTCGGAGTCTATGAAGAGTCTGACTCGTCTCACGTTGATGGGGCTGAACTAGCGAATGAGGATTTGGCGGAGGAAGTCGTACCTCCAGATCCAGAAGAGAGCATTCAAGCAAATGCAGAGCCGGTCTTTGCAGGATCGGTTCGAAAAAGTTTAGCGCCTGCCTATATGGCAGAAAAAGTGTTACAGGATGCAAAGAAGCGGGCGGCGCAAATTGTTCTTGAAGGCGAAGCTCAAGCAGAAAGAAAAGTTCAATCTATTTATGAAAAAGCTCGTAAAATTCATGAGCAGGCAGAGGCCTTTTACGAAAAACGAATTGCAGAAGCGCATGCGAGCGCTGATTTAGTTTTAGAAGATTTTCAGAAGCAGGGGCAGGAGTTGATTCGTGATGCCCGCAAAATGTCTGATAATCTGCGTGAAGAAGTCGATAGTTATATAGAGTCTCTTAAGAAAAAAGCCAAAATTGAAGCCGATGAGATTGTTGCTGAGGCTACTAAAGAAGCGGATAAGATTCGAGCTGATGCCGTTCTAGCTGGTCATGAGAAAGCAAAAAAAGATAACGAAAGTCTTATCAAACTGGCGCAAGAGGAAGCTGCTGCCATCATGGAGAAGGCGCAGAAGCAGTTGCTTGAATCTCAAGAGCAGCTTGCTTCTGAAAAAGAGAATTTCGATAAGTTGATGCGAGAAGTGGACGAGACACAAGCGAAGCTTCTGAGTACTCAATTAGAGCTTGATACGACTATAGAAAAGCAAAAATCCCTCGCTGAAACCATTGAAAAAGATGAAGCGCATTTGGGTGAATTGCAGGCAGCGCAAAAAGCAACTTTGGAGCAGAAGAAGAATGTTGATGTCTCCATTCAGGCTCTGAATGAAAAACATGTGAATTTGAGTATTAGTATTCAAGACATGGAAGCTAAACGCACCCAGTTGATTAAAGAATCCGAGTCTTTAAAGGCCCATCTGACAGAAAAAATCGAAAAAGAAAAAAACACCCTAATGAAAGCCGAAGAAGAGCGCAGTGAGGAAATTCGTCTTGAGTTCGCCAAGAAGATGAAAAAAATGGAGCAAGACATGGTGGACAGCTTGCTTCAAAGAAAGACGACTCTGATTCGAGAAATCCACGGGGCTGTTGAAAAAGAAGTTGTGCAATTGGTGGAGGCTGCTAATTGGCGCAAAATTTCTGCTAATGTGCAAGCGCGTATTGGAGAGGCCTTTGATGACAAGGTGGCCTCTTTATCCCAATCGGTAGCAACAAGTCAGAAACCCGATGACTTGTTGAAGAAAAGAACTTACGAAAATTTAAGATGGGCGTTCGGTGGTTTGGTGGTCGGTCTTGCCCTTTTTCTGACGACTGACAAAGTCTTAGAAAAAATGCGCAAAGACAAGTCCCCGATGCAAACTCGAGTTACAAACGAAGCGAAACAACGCCAAGCCGATTTGGAAAGACGTCGCTTCAATCCTCCTCAGACGGTTGAGGCTAAAGAAACTTATACAGATTCGGTCATTTACACCCGAGATTTCGTTGTCATATATATGGAGCAGGATTATCAGCAGCGGCTCTATAAAGAAATGTCGCAGTATTTGTTAAAAACTTGGCGTCTGGATGAGGAAACTTCGTTGCGTGCCTTATCGGCCGTCCAGGCTTTGGTGAAAGAGCTGGTCGACAAGAAAATCAAAATCCACCCTGACTTTGTGAAAGAAGGGGTCGAAAAAATGCACAAACTTGAAAACGAAACATTGGGGCGAATGAAAGAGATCTTGGGGTCTGAAGTGCGGCTGGAGTCCTTCCGGCGCTTTGAAAATGAGTTTTATGCTGAAGAATTGAAGCGGCGAGGGTTGGCGCAGCGCTAGCGTTTGACTCTGTCAGGACGGATGCTTAGATTGGGGCAGATTTGGTTCTGTTTTAAATATAACGCAATTCGTTGGAGTTTCTATGATGTCACCTGGACACGAACAGCAAATTAATTTGTTGTTTATTGTTGCTGGAGTTTTATTTGCAGTCATTTTTGCCGTCATTTTTTTGAGCGTTTGGAAGAATCTCAAGAAAAGCAAAAGCCGTCCAGAAGAGCTGACAGTCGCAGCAAAAAGAGAGTTATCGACTTCGTCTCCTGAAGCAACTTTGCAGCGTGAGCCAGTTCTTGTTTCTGCAGAGGAGACAGTTGCGAAGCCAGCAAGGGCTCCTATCTCAACTTCGGCCGTTGAAACTGCTCAAATCGAAGAGGCCGCTCAAGAAGTGGACCTTAAAGAGGCTTTAAAGAAAACCGAAGAAAATCTGTTCGGTCGTATCCGCAGTCTTTTTAAAGCAGATGGCGGGCAAAAGCACCTTGAGGAGATTGAAGAGATTCTTTACACCAGTGATCTTGGGCCCACAACAGTTCAAAGATTGATGGGAGCAATTGAGGATAAGCTTTCTCGCAAAGAGCGTGGGGATTATGAAACCGTCCGAGAAGCGTTGAAAGAAGAAATCAAAAATATCTTTGCCGGCTCGCACTCGGCTAACCCCTCTCAAGGAATCATGTCCAAAATTAATTTTGCAGAGTCTGGTCCTACAGTTCTGATGATTGTTGGAGTGAATGGTGCCGGTAAGACCACTTCGATCGGCAAGATTTCTGCGCAGTTTGCCAGCCAGGGTAAGAAAGTTCTTGTTGCTGCCGGTGACACCTTTCGTGCAGCTGCAGGTGGTCAGTTGAAGGTATGGACAGATCGTGCTGCGGTAGAGATTTTTTCGCCGGAAGGTGTGACAGATCCAAGTGCCGTGGCTTTTGATGCCGTAGCAAAGGGTAAAGCGCAAGGGTATGACGTCGTGATTGTTGATACAGCGGGGCGTTTGCATACTCAGGCTAATTTGATGGAAGAAATCAAAAAAATGAAACGTGTGATGAGCAAGGTGATCCCTGAAGCTCCACATGAAACACTGATCGTGCTTGATGCGAACTCGGGCCAAAATGCCTTGATGCAGGCCAAAGAGTTCCACGGAGCTTTGACTTTGACAGGTGCTATCCTGACAAAAATGGATGGGACAGCCAAGGGTGGTGTTGCTGTTGGTTTGGCGCAAGAGCTGCAAATTCCAATTAAACTCATTGGAGTGGGCGAGCGCATTCAGGATTTGCGCTCGTTCTCCTCTGAAGAGTTCGTTCAATCCCTCTTTGCTCAGCCCTAGGTTTGCTTCGGTGGATTGGCAATAAAGTCGATCTGATCCGACTCGTAGACATGAAATCCAGGATGAAAATTGAGACTCGCAATGGCCATCGCTCGCGCGATGGTCTTTGCTTCAATAGCTCGGTATTTTTTCAAAGGCCCGACAAGAAGAGGATTTATATAGGGGCTTAAACGTTTTCCCCACTCTTCTCCAGTCCGATGCTCTTTTCTTTTTCCCAGGATTAAAGAAGGACGGAAAATCTCAATTTGTGGGATCTTGAGATTTTTTAGGTCGCGTTCCATTTCGCCTTTCGTGCGGTTGTAGAAAATGCGTGAGGTAGGATCAGCACCCATCGCCGAAATGACAATCAGTTTTTGTGCTCCCACTTTTTCTGCCAAACGGGCAAAACTTAAAACATAGTCATAGTCGACCTGTTTAAAGGCCTCTTGAGAACCCGCTTTTTTGATTGTAGTACCTAAACAGCAAACGAATATCGAAGCTTTTAACTGCTCAGAATGCTGATCTAGTTTATCAAAGTTCAAAATAATATTGTCGATATGTAAAGGTATTTTCCCAAGAGGGGAGCGACTGATGGCTTTGACAGTAGTGAACTGTTCAAGTTGAGCTAAAATAAGAAGGAGCTCGTGTCCCACGAGCCCCGATCCTCCGGCTAGGCAAATGTCAGTTGGATAGTTCAAAGATGCGTTCCTAACCTCTGTCGTTTTTACTGGTTTTGTTCTCTTTTATAATCCACAGCTGGTGGATTATGGCTTCCGCTTGTGGCAAGGAATTCAGGGACAGAGGTTCTGAACTCAGCAAGTCCACTCACTTTGATAGCACCTTTTGTAGCAACACTACTAGGATGTTTGTAATCAATCAAACGTCCTTCATCAACTAGGAAATATCCTCTGAAGTTTGTAGGGTCGCCTTCTTTTCCAGAATCAATTTCATAACGGTCACCAGATTTACCAGATGACGCCGATGTATTGTAGTTGCGAGCCATTGCATTTGGATATTGATCAATCTCGTAACTGCCTTTTTCGATCAAATTCTGTCCTGCAATGACGGGGATCGCTCTTTCGATGATAGTTTTAGCATCAGCTGTTAATCCACCGCTCTTTTGGGCTCCATCAGTCAAAAGGATATAGTCCCAACGACCTGGCTTTTCAAATTTATCCGCGTAACGAGGAAGAGGTGTCACTTTCTTTTTAAAGATTCCAGTCACAACTTCTTTTTCACGAGTCGACTCTTGAGCGTAAATTCTGTAAATATCAGTGCCCGGTACTAGCAAACTGCGTAAGTAAGCGACAGCGCGATTTTCTAAACGTGTACAACCTGCAGATCCTGGATTCGAGAACATATTCATGAACACGCCACGAGTCAGGTCGATAGCGGCATCACCATCTTTACCCCAGCCAATGGTGCCGTGAATCCACTGATAATTCATTCCATTCGTCTCGTCTGAAGGAGTTACCTTTGCTGCATACCAACCGAAAGCACCATAAATTGTGCTGTCACCTTTAGAGTCTTTCACCATCCATTTTCGTGAAGCGACGATTTTAGAAACACCTTCAGTTAAAGGTGCCGGGATCGAATTAAGACTTTGACCGGCTCTGTACCAGTGAGGATAGTGAGCGTTACCATCTTGATAGAATTTGACCCACTCAGAAATTTTTGAGTGTCCTAGCCAAGTTTTAAAAGCATGACGGTCTTGCTTTGTTCCTTCTTCAGGGCGTCCAACCACCATATCCGTTTCTAGCACCAACTTGTGCGGGCAGCTTGGAGTTTCAGTACAGCGCTCGTAAACGCGGGTTTTTTCTGTCGCGATATTTTGAATGACGAAGTACTTGGTGCTTTCAGCGAAAAGAGATTTCTCACTTAGATAGTCTTTCGATATGAACAACTCAGGGGCCACATTCGGAAGCATAGATCCTGATTTAATCACCTTAATTTGCACCAAAGGTGTTGCCTCATTCAAAAGATCATAAATTTCAACTTCGTCATTGATAGAAAGCTGCCCAACAACATTCTTTTCGGTTGTCGAGTTGCTGCTGCGAACGTTGAGTGAATTTGTGGAGATAAAATAACGTTTACCAGCAGACAATTGACTCTTATCAATGGCCGTACCGGGCTTACTAGTGATCGTAGTCGCTGTTGTGTTGTTAGAGCTTTGTGCATAGCTCAATAAGGGAGATGTGGCAATCAGCACACTGAGCACTGCTGAACAGAGCTGTCTTGTTTTAGATAATGTCATTTACGTCCTCCATAAAATATCTTCGTTAAACCTGTGTCATAGTCGCTAGACCCTTTAGCAAGAAGCGTGACAGCACCTCTTGATCAGGTATTTTCGAGAAGAATGATTTTTCACTGTCTAAATTTTGCGCAACGAAGCTTATTTTTGTTACCAAGGAGAGGTCATGAAATACGTCATTGTCGTGATTTTGCTTTTGTCTTCAATTCATTCCATAGCACAAACGAACACTCGTTGGCGAATCACCAAGCCCCAGTGGACTTTTCAAGATGAGGAAAAGTTCGGTCAATTTGTCTCGGGTCTCGGTGAGGCTGTAGCAGCTCGGCAATGTGATACGGTGAGCACTTGTTTGCGAAGTTCTGCCAATCCCTATCGCGGAACAGATCCTCGAAGCTTGAGGTTGTTTTCAGACTGCGCAGATCTGCCTTACTATTTGCGTGCCTACTATGCCTGGAAAAATGGCCTTCCCATGTCTTTTCAAAGTTCAGTCAGTCCACGACAATCTGGGGACTCAAAAGATGTACGCTACACCAAAAATGGCAACTACGTGACAGGGAGGTACGATATTGTGCCTAGCGCTAGTAATGGCCTGAACGCCGTCGAAATATTGAACTCGACGATAGTGAACTATACTTGGTCTGCCACTTTTCGAATGATGGGCACCCAAGATACTGGATTGTTTACTGATTTTTATCCCGTCAAATTAGGACGGACTGGTGTTCGTCCCGGCACTATTATTTATGATCCCAATGGCCATGTGGCCATGGTTTATAAGGTCACTGATGACGGTAGAATATTTTATATTGATGCTCATCCTGATAACACTCTGACTTCAGGGATGTACACTCCGAAGTTTATACGCAGTAATCCCTATCAAGGGGCAGGGTTCAAAAACTTTCGTCCACTCAGTCTGACCGGCGCAAGGCAGTTAAGAAGTGGTGATTATGTTGGAGGACGCATAGTAGGGGCTCGCAATGCCTCACTTCCAGATTACAGCCAAGAACAGTTCTTCGGAAATAGTCCTGATCTCGGAGGTGAGTGGCAGAAGGGAAGATTCTTGTATCGTGGAGTTTCCTATAGCTACTACGAGTATTTGCGGATTGTGATGGCCTCCGGTGATTTGAGAATTGATCCTTTGAAAGATATGCGCGCCAATATTTTAGATATTTGCGTCAGTTTGAAGGATCGAGTCGTCGCTGTGGAGATTGGGCGACAAGCTGGCATTCATTTAAAAAAGCATCCGGAACGATTGCCCAGAAATATTTATGGGACTGATGGTGAATGGGAAGCTTATGCTTCTCCTGCACGGGATGCGCGTTTGAAAGTTTCTTTTATGGATACTTTATCTCAGGCAAATTTGTTGATTCAACGTTGGCGCACCGGTGATCCGAGTATTGTCTATTCTGGTAGAAATCTTCCAGCAGACTTATTGGCAGTGTATGAGCAAGAGGCCCGCTCATGTCAATTCAGCTATACCACCTCGGGCGGCGGAGCTGTGGTTCTAAATTTGGAGGATGCAAGAAGAAGACTTTTTGATCTAAGTTTTGATCCCTATCACTGTGTCGAGTTGCGCTGGGGAGCTAAAACTCCGCAAGAGCTCTCTTCTTGTGCTGATGATGCCAATAAGCGCGAGTGGTACGCACGTGAACGTTGGCTGCGTTACCAGTGGGAGCGACGTTACGATGTACGCATGGATTATTCGTTGGACGAGCTGACAGGGCCGAAGCCCGGTGTGGGGATCGCGCAACCACCCAATGTTGATATTCCAGGATTTCTTCGGGCAGTAGCTGGAGGTAACCAAGTGATTTCCTCAAGTTCTCTAATTCACTTTTAGATAGGATTTTTTGAGATGAATTGAAAGATCTGACATTGGGCAAAGATGAAGAACCAGAGTTTGTATTGTTCCATAATTTAGATTTTTCAAATTGCTTTGTTCCAATGATAAGAACAGGCTTTGAAACCAAGAGAGGAGGTAGGACGTACAGAGCAGAAAGTAGATGAGGCATTTATTGTAATTTTTAAATAATCGGTTCAAGGACTTAATCAATACAAGGAGAAGTAGAAATGAAAAAGTATTTTTCGATGATTATGTTAGTGGTATCATTTTTTGGTTTTTCAGCAATGGCAGAGGTAGGTGGCGACGCAGATGTTTTGTCTGTTTTGAACTCTCAAGAAGAACCAACAGCTGTCATGACACCTGAAGGGGATTTGAAAATTCTCAGTAATTATCTTTGTCCTAAGCCTCATCGACCTCATCCGCGTCCCACCCCGAATGCTGTAGAGTCAGAGGATTTTGTCGATGCGATGGGTTGGGGTCGAGGACCTCGTCATCAAAGACCGGCAAGTTGTTATACAAACGGCGAACATTGCCCTCCTGGATACGACGAGAGCGTTCGTTACTGCTGGAACCGCGGATGGTATCGCTGTGGTTATCAGTGTGAGGACATCTACCGTGGTGGTGGCGGAGATGGTGGCGGCGGTAATGGTGGTAATGGAACTGGCGCGATGTAGTTGTGTTCAGCAAGGCCCTCTCTTTAAAGGGGGCTTTGTTCTTTCAATTGTCTCATTTGTAGACACCGCAGTGACAATTTAAGACCCTGTCGAAATTCTGACAGCCTAAAGCCCCCAGAAAACCTTTTCTGCAATGGCATCCAACTTGAAGTGGATCTATGTGAAGAGGTTTATATGATGTTTAAAACTTGGATAAAAAGATCTTTCCTTTTGGGTATGGCTCTTTCCTTTGTGAACCCAGCGACAGCTTTCGCATTCGGTGAGGCCTCAGTTATACAATCCTATGTAAACCGTCAGGTGGCCGTACCCCTTATTAAACCATCCTGGGGAAATTTTATCCTGCATTCAGAAAGTCTGAACAAGTTTTATTCGTTACGCTCCTATCAAGCGCTCTGGGTGGATAGCAATGGTCTACCAAATGCGATGGCGCAAGCTTTAAAGGCAATGCTCTT
This sequence comes from uncultured Bdellovibrio sp., assembly GCA_964431515.1. Taxonomy (GTDB): domain Bacteria; phylum Bdellovibrionota; class Bdellovibrionia; order Bdellovibrionales; family Bdellovibrionaceae; genus Bdellovibrio. The sequence goes on along the minus strand of CAYSKF010000014.1, from coordinate 23,123 downwards.
GTCGGCTGATCGTCACGGTCTAGCAAACACCGATTATTGGGACGTTGAGGTGGAAAACCTGTTCAATGCCACTTTAAAGAACCAAAACAATTGGATCACCTTCGAGTTAGCTGCCAGCGAAGCTCTTATCAGATACGCGACTCATTTATCTGTGGGGCGATTTGATCCTGAGTTGGTTGATACTGATATTAAATTTAAAAAGAAAGAATTTACCGAATATGCTGATTTGAATAACGCTGTTTTGAGTGGTCCTCAAGGCTTGTCTTCGGCTTTAGATAGATTCTCTCCGCCCCATGCCCATTACAAGGACTTGATGGAAGTCTTGGTCTATCTCAAAAATATCAAAGCGCAAGGAGGCTGGGGAGTCATCAACTCTCCTGGTTTTGCGTTAAAGCGCGGCGTGAAGGATCCGGTCATATCGCAATTGCGCACTCGCTTGAATCAACTTGGATATTCTGTGTCCGGCCAAGGTGGGAACACTTTTGATCAAGAGTTCGAGGATGTACTGAAGCAATATCAAGCAAAGAATGGTTTGACGGCAGATGGTGTTATAGGGACTCGCTCTGAGGTTTTACGCGCGTTGAATTTTACGGTGAACCAACGGATTGCCCAAGTCGAGACGACTATGGAGAAACTGCGTTGGTTACCAAAAAATCTTGAGACACGTCATATCTTCGTTAATTTGGCGACGACAGAGTTTAAGCTGTATGATGATTTTGGCCAGGTTTTTCATTTCAATACAGTAGTTGGTCAGTCTTTCCGACGGACTCCCTCTATGCGCGATCAAATTACATTTGTTAATTTGAATCCATACTGGACAGTACCGCGAAGTATTGCGATCAAAGACAAGTTGCCCTTGTTGAAAACCGATCGCCGCTATTTAGAAAAACATAACATGATTTTAATTGATGAGGCGACAGATCAAGTCGTTGATCCGTCCACTGTAGATTGGCGGAATATGACAGCACGAAATTTTACATATTATATTAGGCAGCTGCCAGGGCCTGACAATGCCCTAGGAGTGGTGAAGTTCCCATTGCAAAATCCTTGGGCCATCTACATGCATGATACCAACGAGAAAGGTTTATTTTCTGAGGGCAAGCGGCACCGAAGTTCCGGTTGTGTAAGACTGGAGCAGCCGTTGGATTTGGCCTCTTATCTATTGAAAGATCAGCCTCAATGGAGTTTAGAAAATATCAAATCATTTGTCCCCATGAGTGTAGGGGAGCAGGCAGTTGAGCTGGATGTGAAGGTCTTTTTGAAAAAACCTATGCCAGTTTATTTCTTATATCTGACGGTGGAGAGATCGCCGGAGGGTTCAATAAGATTTATTGATGATGTTTATGGGCAAGATGCGCGACTGAATAAGGCATTGGCAAATAAGAAAAATCCTGGGGAATTATTTTAAGGGAGTATGAGATGAAAAAGTTAGTAATGACATTTTCGATGTTCTTGTTAGCTGGAATCGCCCAGGCTCAGTCCATGGGGACATTGCAGGTCAACGGCGAAGCGGGCAAGTTTCAGCTTTTCCAAAAGGTGAAAGCCGTGCGTTGTGCTCCCGAACAGCGAGGTGCTTGTGATGCACCTGTGTATTTTAATTTGAATAAACCTCAACCTGTTCCGGCTGGGTCCTATTTAGTGGGTTTTGAAAACTCGATTTACCCGGGAATGGTTCACGTCGATGGTGGACGGATTACCAATCTTTATTTGGATAAAGTGACAGTGCCACCTCAGGTTAAAGGTCAGAAAATTCGCATCTACCGAGATTTTACATCTTTGGTGGAGCAGCGAAAAATTTATCTCGAAATGCTGATGATGAATCGCCACTTCTTTCGTTTAGACAGCTCTAACTTCGGAGATCTTTATTTGGCAGGCAGTTGGGAGCGAGATTTTGTTCAGCGCTTCACTTACGAACTGTGTCCAAAATTGTCTGCTCTTGGGGATGTCGCTGCGGAGGCGAAGTCAGTTTGTCAGGCTTGGAATACAGCAAAAGTGCCGACGGATTTACGAGAGTTGTATAATTTTGGTAACGATGGCACTTTTCAAGAAATGTGGGTGACTTTTCCTGGAGACGTCATCCCTTCAAAGCATCCAAGATACCTAGTATCTGCCCCCTTGGGAGAGCAGGATTTCGTAGCTGTCTTTCCTGGTACTTATCGTGTGCAAGCAGAGGGTAAGAAGACAACAGCTTATTCGGTAAAGTCTGCCAGTTTGAATCAAATTGATAGCGCGTCTGGATTTTCATTGAATCGATTTAAGACTTTCATTAGCCTTGATGGAGAGGACTGTTCCTCAGCGCGAGTTTGGAAAACAGACTCTCGTGCCTATTGCACAAGCGATCAGCTCGAAGGGTGTGATCGATCTTCTGCAGAGAAGTGCGAAGCTATGTAATGGAAAAGGTTGATGCCAATATTTATAGTCAGTTTGATTCTTTTAATTGGGCCCCAGGTTTTTGGGGCAGAAGTTGCAAAACCTGTTTCTGTTTCTTATGAACAGCTCACGCGGTGTTTTCCTGAGCTGAAAGACGACAAAATATCTTTTAAAGTCGACTTGAATGATCTGAAAGATCTTTCAGATGAGAAGTTCATCACTTCGGAGTCACAGTTGCGTCAAAGAAAAGTCTCTTACCGCGATGTCGAGGGGGAGGGGATGGCTTTGATCCTCCGCACCAAGTTTCGCGGGGTGAAGAAGATGGAAACGGAACTGATTCTGCAAAAGGTGGATGCAAAAGGCGTGGTGACTCCGATTGCATTGACCACAAATCAGAAGATCAACCCAAAACAAGAAATTATTAACAGTTTTTTGTTAAATGCGGTCGTTCTTAAAGATGAATACACCTACAATGACACGAAGCTTAATGGAATCACCTCGACCTATATACGCAATTTCAAAGAAATCATCGAGTTCTCTCTGACTGACAAAGCAAACAAGCGCTCAATTATGTGCGAGAAGCAGAGTGATTTAGGGATCATATGCACCTGCACGCAAAAATAAATCTGTTGAATATGAGTCTTTTCGCGATATACTTTTAGTGTCGTTATTCTTGGATTTTTCCAGAGTTTTAAAAGGTTTAGGCTCTTTGCCTAATGACGAATTTGGCAATTTGAATTTAGCAATTTAAGTTTGCAGCTGAGGTGCCAGTGACATCGGATAAACAAACCTACAATTTTTTGATTGCAGGTGTCCCTTACAAATTAAAAACCTCTCACGACGATGCAACCGTGCAGGAGCTCGTTGATTTTGTAAATAATAAGATGACTCAGGCATTAGCTCTTACCAAAAATGGTTCTTATCAAAATGCCGCCGTACTCACGGCGATGAACATCGCAGAAGAACTGATCCTTTTAAAAAGAAAAGCCAATCGTGAGCTAGAGAAGCTTGAAGAAAAAGCCATTCAGCTTTCGATAGATTTGGAAAATTCTAAAAATAACGGCAAGTTTTGAACAAACTCATGCCGGATTCGTGGAGCTCTAAAAAGGAATGTCGTTCCTTCTTTAAGTCACTTTGTGCTCAACAGTTTGCGCAGGGACTTGTTCAAAAACAGCAGCAATTAGATCTGCACATACGAGATTTTTTTAAGTCTCAAAGAGGAATCTGGGGAGCTTATCGAGCTCTTGCGGAAGAAGCCCAGGTGGAAGAGGTTTTTCATATCTCGCATGTAAGCTGGGTTTTTCCTCGTATGCAGGAGGATCGATTGGAGTTCTTTGTCGCAAAGGAATTTGTGCAAGGGCCTTTTGGGGTGTTGGAGCCAGCTCCAGATTCAGAGGCAAAAGATCTTCAACAGATTCAGGGATTGCTGATTCCAGGTTTGGTTTTTAATAAGAATGGCAGTCGTTTAGGAAAAGGAAAGGGTTTTTACGATAAAACTCTTGCAAGTTACAACGGGATTAAAGTGGGTGTTTGTTTTGATTTTCAGATCAGCAGCGCCCAGCTCCCAGTAGAAACTCACGACGTGACAATGGATTTTCTTGTTACGGAAGTGGGACTTATCGATTGCCGACAGCATCAGGAGTAGAGGATATGGAAATAGTCATCACGGCCATTTTAGGCTTAGTCATCGGCGGAGCCGTTGTTTTTGTTCTTAAGCGCATGCAGGACGAAAACAAGAAGAAATCAGCACGAATCGAAGCTGAAAGAATTATCAACAAAGCAAAGTCCGAATCTGCGAAGTTGAAAAAAGACGCAGAAACAAAAGCGAAGGATTTTGAGTCGCGCGCAAGAAAAAATGTGGAAGCGGATATTCACAAGCAGAAGTCCACATTAAAAAATAAAGAGTCGCAATTAGAGCGTCGTTTGAAGGAAATCGAAGATCAATTCAAACAAAAGATGGAAGAAAATGAACGCTATCTGAACACTCTGAAAGACCGCGAAGAAAAAATCGCAATCACAGAAAATCGCGTGAAAGACCTTGAGAAAAAAGGCGAGACGCAGATTTCGGAACTTCGTCAAAAGTTAGAGTCGGTCGCAGCCATGACTCAAGAAGAAGCGCGTCGTCAGTTGTTAAGCGCTCTCGAAGATGAAGCAAAACAAGAGGCAGCGAAGAAGATTGCTGCTATCGAAGAAGAAGCAGCGAAAGAAGCGGATAAGAAAGCGAAGCGCATTCTTGCGACAGCCCTTTCTCGCTTTGCTTCAGAGTACACTTCTGAACGCACAGTGAGTGTCTTGGCTCTTCCGAATGATGAAATGAAGGGTAAGATTATTGGTCGTGAAGGCCGTAATATTCGTACATTGGAAGCTCATTGTGGCGTGGATTTGATCGTCGATGACACTCCGGAAGCAGTGGTGATTTCAGGTTTTGATCCAGTTCGTCGTGAATTGGCACGCAGAACCATCGAGAAATTGATGGAAGACGGTCGTGTTCATCCAGCGCGTATTGAAGAGGTTGTGGAAAAACAACGTAACGAGTTGATGAAGTCCATGAAAGAAGACGGTGAGCGTCTGGTTATGGAGCTTGGTATTCCAAATATGCATCCAGAGCTGGTGAAAATCATCGGTGGTTTGAAGTACCGTTCATATCAAGGGCAAAACGCTTTGAACCAAGCTTTAGAAGTGGCGCAAATCGCTGGTTTGTTAGCCGGTGAAATGGGCGTCAATGTGAAGTTGGCTCGTCGTGCTGGTTTGTTACATAACATCGGTAAAGCTATTGATCATACTTCAGAGGGCAGCTATGCCGTTGTCGGAGCAGAAGCAGCTAAAAAATATAATGAATCTGAAGACGTTTGCCATGCTATCCGTGCGCATGATGAAGAAGAGAAGCCTCATTCCATTTTGGCTTGGATTGTGCATGCTGCCTTTATTTTGTCTTCGTCTCGCCCAGGAGCACGTCGTCCGCAAATTGATTCTTTCGTGCATCGTTTGGAAGACTTGGAAAGCATCGGCAACAGCTTTGACGGCGTTCTTAAGACTTTGGCATTGCAAGCCGGCAAAGACGTTCGTGTGATCGTTGAAAGTAGTAAAGTGACAGACGATCAAGCGGTAATGTTGTCTCGTGATATCGCTCGTAAGATCGAAAGAGAAGTTCCTCAAGCGGGAACTGTTAAAATCACTGTCGTTCGTGAAACTCGTTCTGTGGAGCATGCACGCTAATGATGAGTCCTCAAGAGCAACTTGAAAGAATTAAGTTTGGTGTCTCTGAGTTTATCAATGACGAGGAGATGTTAAAGAAACTAAAAACTGGAAAACCACTGAACATCAAATTTGGTGCAGATCCTACACGTCCTGACATTCATATTGGTCACACGGTTGTGATCAATAAGCTTAAAACTTTTCAGGATCTAGGACACAAGATTTACTTTTTGATCGGTGACTTTACCGCAGCTATCGGGGATCCGACGGGTAAAAACTCCACTCGTCCCATGTTGACTCGGGAAGAGATTGAAGAAAACGGTAAAACCTACGCGAAACAGATTTTTAAAATTTTAGATCCCGAAAAAACCGAGATCGTTTACAACTCGACTTGGATTAATAAGATGACTCCTGCAGATATCATTAAAATGTCTGCTCAGTACACTGTTGCTAGAATGCTAGAACGTGATGATTTCACGAAGCGCTACAAGGCAGGTATACCTATTGCGATTCATGAATTCTTGTACCCGCTAACTCAAGGTTACGACTCTGTGGCTTTAAAGTCTGATGTCGAATTGGGTGGAACGGATCAGAAGTTCAACTTGTTAGTGGGACGTGATTTACAAGGTGCTTACGGCCAAGATCCTCAATGTATTTTGACGATGCCGATTCTTGAGGGCATTGATGGCGTCAACAAGATGTCAAAGTCTTTAGACAACTATATTTCAGTCGTAGACACACCAAAAGACATGTTCGGTAAGACCATGAGAATTTCGGACGATTTGATGTATCGTTGGTATCAGCTTTTGACGGATATCGATGCTAATCAGTTGTCGCAATTGCGCACGGATGTCGCTGAAAAAAGAAAACATCCTCGTGATGTGAAAGTGGCTTTGGCGAAATTCCTGATCAAACGTTTCCACTCAGAGGCAGCGGCGCAAGCGGCTGAAGAAGAGTTCCACCGTATTTTTGTGGACAAGGGTTTGCCAGACGAGATTCCAGACTTTGAAGTTGCACCTGAGGCTCAATTGGGTTTAGCCGCCTTGATGGTGAAAGCGGGACTTGTCGCTTCTAACGGCGAAGGCTCACGTATGATTCAAGGTGGTGGCGTGCAGATTGATGGCGAAAAGGTCTCAGATCCAAAGCTGAAAATAGATTTGAAATCAGGCGAAAGTTTCGTTTTAAGAGCCGGAAAAAAGAAGTTCGTAAAGATCATCGTCAAATAGATGGTGAAGGATTGAGATATGAAAGTTAAATTTCTTCCTCAGAATATTGAAGTTGAAGGAAATCCTAATAAGACTTTATTGCAGATTGCAACCGAGAATCATCTTGAGATCCGTTCTATTTGTAAGGGTGTTCCTTCGTGTGCTGAGTGCCGTGTGCATATAAAAGAAGGAGAGGCGAATATTTTGCCTCCCAACAAAGCGGAATTGAATCTTATTGGTACAAGCTATTTTATAGATGGTCGTCGACTGAGCTGTCAGGTGCATTGTTATGGTGACGTGACGGTGGATTTGACAGAGCAAGTTGAGAAGCTGGAAAATCAGACTAAGAAAATTCGTGGGTTTCGTTCTAACAAGCAAATCGAATCGAAAGCTGTCAATGATACTATGCTTTTAAGCGAGAAGGCTGACGAGAAAAAGTAGCGGCTATCTAATTTGAGAGGTATTTTTGAATCAGATTGTTGAGACTCATAAAAGGTTTTTTTGGGCAGCTTCGGCTGCCTTTGTTTTTTTGTTTTCTTTAGTTTGGTTTTATTTCCAAAAAAATCGAACAAAAACAGATTTTTCCAGCGATGGGACCGTGACCCTGGCTTTTGAAGACAAGAAGCAGGGGCCTGATTTTGACTATAATGACTTTGTCGTTGAGATAAAAATCAATGAGGTTTTTGCGAACAATCAACTGCAGCAAGTAAAAATGCACTTGAAGCCAAAAGCAAAAATGGCGGGTTATAAGTCGTCTTTTTTTCTGAAGCTGAAAACATCGCAAGGGACTGCTTTCAATGGCGACTATAATGCGACACTAAGGACCCGGTTGCAAAATTCTGAGCCAGTTAAAACCCATTCGTTGAGTTCCACCTACGAGCCCATCGTGATTTTTCCAGATACTGGATTAGCGCTGAGTCAGGGGCAGGAAGTGGATCTAGAGTTCCAACTTTTGAATCCTGAGCTGAATCCTCGCGACGAACAACTGGAAGATCTTTATTCTCGGTACACTTTTGGTTTGGATGTGACCGATAAGTATGGGAACCGTTATCAAGTTGAGTACATCAATCAGGGTTTGAATCAGGAAGACGCGACTCAAAGACCCTTATCGATTTTAATCCCGATAAAAAATTGGCGCATTCCGAAGGAACGCACGAGTGCTTACAGAGTTTACTCTGATTTAACCCAACATATTAATTTTTTAAGAGGGCTTGTATCTGAAGACAAGCCCCAGTGGTATGAAGAAGTGACAGATGAAAGTCTGATCGAAAAAGAAAATTTTTTGTTCAAATCGAGAAAGGCAATGCCTACAGAGGGGGCGCCAGGGGAGGCTTCTGCTGACACCGCAAATGCCCCCAGATCTTCAGATTAATCGATCCAATTTCCGCTTAAGTAGTCTGTAAAACCTCGCCAAGCGTGAGCGTGATTGTCGATTCTAAAAACAGAAGAGCCTTTCGTTCCTGAAAAGAAATGCACTTTATCTTTTCCGACATTCAACTTTTGAATCGAGTCATAGTTGCAATTGAAGGCCCTGAGTTTCGTATCCGGATTCAAAAGAGGATCTGGAATTTTGGCAAGTCCTTCCAGCCATAAGCCTGAATGAAAGATATTCTGTCCTTGAGCTACAAACGAGGCACAAACGAGGGGCCACATTTTGTCGATGCGTCTTTCGATGACTCTAAAGACACCATCAAAACTGTGGTCTTGGAATTTTTTTCGATAGATTAAAGTCGCTTCCACCAACCAGCGAATCATGAATTGTTGATCCATAACAAGGTAATTGGTTGAGTAGTACTCCAGGGCTTTTTTGATCTTATTTTGATCTTCGCTTCCTTTAGTGAAAGTCGTCAGGAAAACTAAAACTTCACCAGGGCTGAAGATCTCTTCGCCTTGTCCGTATTTCACACCTCGGAATTGTCCAGTAGGAAGAATATCCGAGATGTATTTTTTGTAGAGTTTCTGACTTAATTCTGGTTTGTCCCCTAAATGCTCGTTTAGAAGTCCCAGCAGCGCATATGTGGCATAGACGGAGTTTTCCATCGGGTCTTCAAGGGCTTTATCGCGAACAGCCAGACAGTCTTTCTTTGCAAGATAGTCGGAGGCACAAAGCACCCAAGCTGCATACACGCTTCTCAATCTTGTAGCCTTATCCATTGGAATGAGGCTCCCGTTGGGTCTGAACGATTGCAGGCGATTGTCTTTAAGGAAGTGTCTTGGCTCAATCCAAGAGAAATTCATAGCACGTTTTGGTGCAGAGGGTTTAGGCGTAATATCCACAATGGGAGTTTGCAGTCGAAGAACAGCCGTTTTCTTCCCTTTAAAAACGTAAGAAACCAGGCTCGGATTTTTTTCCACAAAGCGCACGACTTGAGGATTTATCGGCAGCAGTAGAAGATCGGTCTGAAACGATTCCCGAAGGACACGGCTGCAGTTAAAAAAATCTTTCCCATTCATCTTGAAATCATACTTTCGTAGATTCCAGATACACTTCATCGCTTTGGGAACAGAGGCATTGTATATCGAAAGAGTGAGGCCAGGCTCAGAAATTGTTTGCGGGAAGTACCAAAGCATTTCGCCCCAACTTTCCCATCGTAGATTGATCATTCTTTCAGGCGAGAAATTATTTTTTTGCGCCCACTCATGAAGATCACGAATATCTGTGACTTCACGTGTAGCATAGGCCGGTGCTTTTTGAATATTCACAAGCTGTGTCACAGCACTAATGCCGAAAGTAACCACCAACAAGGCGCCAAGTGCTGATTTGATTTGTTCGCGCTGAATTGGCAGGTGACCAAAGAAATAGACGAAACATGTTCCAGTCATGACAAAAAGACTTGTCTCAAATCTTTTAAAGTACGCTGTAAGGATAAAAAATAAAGCGAAATAAAATAACAGCAACGTTTGCTCAAAAGTCTTCTTAGTAAAGCGAAGGTAAATAAGAGCCGAAAGAAAAAAGCCTAAAGTGGGCAGCAGCAAGGCCTTCCAAAAGTTTGCCGTTTTAGCCCATTCTGAGATTCCGTTGTCTTGAACGAAATTCTGATTCATGAGTCCACCGAAGTAACTTATTCCGCCAAGCCCCTCTCCTTTTAAAATAAAGGTCACCACAAAGGCGGCACAACAATATGCAAGCCACTTTATTTTTGTCTTAAAGTTTTCATCCTCTTTGAGAACGGGGAGGGCGAGTAAGACCAGGTTGATCCAAGAAGTCAGCACAGCCACAAAGAAAATAAGCATCCACCACAGATACCTCTGTCGGTTCAGAAGATAACTGGCAGAAATAATAGCCGTGAAGAGCAGGAGGATGCTGAGGGATTCTATTCTTAAAAAGTAAAATCTATAATAAGTATGGGACTGCGAGACAATAAATAAAATCGGCACGAGAGCCCAGTACCAACGTTGATGTTTATTAATAAAAAGAAAAATAAGTAGAAATAAAAGTGCCAGGCCCATGGATTGTACGGCCTTTAGGATCATCCAAGGCTCTTGGGCATTTTGCACTAAGGGTGCAAGCAGCAAGTGATATGTAAGATGCTGGTCGAAAAAACGCCCTTGGAGCTTACTCGTGGGCAACAATGGCGCCAGATTGTCTTGCAGATAGTCTCGTGCAAGTGCCGAATGGTAGGCGCTATTTTGCGTTGGAAAATAGTCGTAGCTTGGAAGCGAAGTCCAAGCTACTCCGAGAAATATTAGAAATAAAAAGAAAATTCTGAGCATTATTCTTTCGGGAAGATGAGTTGCCCCTCATCCAAAGGACAACCTGAAACTTCTGTTTCTGCAGGGAAGTCTGATTTTCCAGTGGTCACTTTAGATAGAACTTCCTGGAGCATATCTTGGTCTTTTGCTGGGTCTTCGTCAGACTCAAGAATGATGGCTCCGCGGTAGACTTTTTTTCCATCTTTAAAGACAACCATTTCAGGCGTCGCGACCACGCCCAACTCTTTGGCGTACTTTTTTTGATGATCTACTTGAAGACGTTTTGGCAACTCCCACGTTTTGGTGAGCAGGTTGATACCTTTTTCATCTGCTTCTTGCGTATTAAAGAACGTTGCTTCGACTTTACTGTCGTATTTCTTCAGTGTCTTCATTATTTGGGGCATCAAGCGATGGCTACAAGGGCAGCTGTGATTGAAAAACATTTTCACCTCGACAGACTTTGCCTGCGCTGTCGAGGTGAGGGCCCATAGTGTTCCTATCAGTATCCATTTCATAATTCGTCTCCGTGAATTTTGATTACACAATTTTTAAGTGGCAGGCGTACGTATTCTACCCACCGCAGTCACCACCACCGTCACCACCACAATCGCCTCCGCCTCCGTCTCCATCGCCGTCTCCTCCTCCATCACCATCACCTCCGCCGTAGTAGTCGCTATCTCCACCCGGTATGCCGCCGTCGCCGCCGGGCATACCGCCATCTCCTCCTGGCGTTGGTCCGCCATCGGAGTCCCCAGGAGGCCCATCCGAATCTCCAGGAGGTCCATCTGAATCTCCAGGAGGTCCATCTGAATCTCCAGGAGGTCCATCTGAGTCGCCGGGTGGTCCATCCGAATCACCTGGAGTTGTATCACCGGTATCACCTGGTGTTGTATCACCAGACGTAGGATCATCTTTAGTGTCACCACTTGAGTCACCAGGAGGGGGTGGTGGCGGTGGTGGTGGTGGGCATAGTGGTCTGTCTCGACAAACCGGAGTACCGTCACTGTTGATAGCCACCATGAATTTTGATGGGTTGCAGGTACCGACGAAAACAGGTCGGCACACCCGGTTCATGCCTGGAGTCACTTGAACCACGACATAGCTAGGTGGGCAATCTCCGACCAAGCCCGAAAGAATACACTGTTTAGTCGTTGTATCAAAAGTACCACCGACAGATTCGCAGCTACGAACCAGTGAATTAACTTCTCCTGCCTGTGTTAAATTAAAAGTGTGATTCGTTTTATTATAGTTAACTTTGCGCCCACCAGTTCCTAGATAGTCAATGACCACGTTGAAGTCGATTTGAGGATCCGCGCAAATGCCAGTGGAAGGACAAACGGCTTTCCATCGAATGGAAGTTTTGAAGAGACAACTGTTTTGGCCGACGTCGTTACACACTTCACCGTCCAAAGAAAATCCTTGAGTCACGGGATCGATCACCATCTGCCCGGCAGCATCATATAAAATGATATCACCGCCCTGACCCTGACAATCTCTGAGGTCTTGCGGAGAGCGCAGGCAGATCAAATTGGTATTGTTCGGTGCTGCGATGGTATTTGCCCAAGCAGCTCCATTCACAAGATTTCCCTTAATCTGGTCTTCAATTCTAAGTGCGGTGTTGGAGACTGAGATCTGAAGCTGGATCTTCATGACATCAGTGATCGCTCCGGCAACGGCCACCCCAACGACACCCAAAATAGAGAGAGCGACCAGAATTTCAACGAAGGTAAAAGCTTTGTTATTTAATTGAGTTTTCAATTAACTACCCCCAGATTGTTTAAGGCTTTCTAGGTATTGCTTCACTTTTTCTGGATTGATGCCGATCACTCGATGTTTGAAAGCAATCTCATTCCCGAAGCTATTCTTTTCAATATTCAATTGTGCAATTCTGTACCAGGTGGACTTAGCTGGAACTTTATAAACGTGGCCATAACAAAAGCAGAAAAATTTGTTTCCTAAAGAGTTTTCAGAAGGAACGGTATCGTGAGGTGATGCATAGAAGTACAAATCTTTATCAGTCGTGTTTTCCACTGATATGACGACACTTCGGGTGACACCTTTTCTGATTCGAATAGGCTTCCCAGTGAGTTCACTTCCGAAGGGGAGTGCTTTCTTGTTTTTGACGACTCGCCATCTTCCTGTTTGTCCTTTTTGATCATTGAGTTCAAAAACTCTCACTGGTAGTAAAAAGTTATTATATGTGAACTCAAGCTTGACCGCTATTGAATCGGCCTGCTCCGCAGGACGTGTTTTACCTTCTGCTTTGGTGTTATTAGCAAAGCTTACTGAAGCGCCCGTTGCGAGCAAGAAAGTCAGTGTGGCAAAAAGGGGTTTGATATTCCAAATCATACTATTTATCCGCCATAAGAGATTCAGCTTTTTTCTTTTGGACGTCGGCTAGGGACATCCCAAAAAGATCATGTTTTACAGCAACAACACTTCCCATAAACGTTGATGTCAGCATGATACTTCCAATGCGATACCAAGCAGAGCGTGGAGGGATAGCAAACAGTCTGTTAATACATAGGCAATTGAGTAAGTAGCCGATAGCCGCTTCTTCAGGTCTCATCTGATGATAAGAAGCATAGAAATATTGAGTTTGATCTGAATTGTTGCGAACAACCATGGCGAAATATTTAGTCTCTCCGCGCTTAACAGGAAACTCGCTACCAAGACGAACTGTGAAGGGGAGTGGGTCTTTGAGGCTGACAGTACCATGGGTCGTGACATCGAGTATTTTCGCTGTGGGCACTTCGTAGAGCTCCATATTGCTCGGCATATTTTTGGCGTTGAAGAGCATTTGGATCATCACAGGTGCGGTAGCGGTAGTGGTGCTTGTCGAGTTTTGCGCTCGGCGAGTCTGTGCATGACCCAACTCACACAAGATAAAAAATAAAATAAAAGTTAGCCAGCGTCCTAGTTGCATTCTAAGCTCCCATCAGCGCGAATTGATGCCATTCCATTTGGGCATGTTTCAAAAGTTCCTTTGATTGCGGTGCACACGCGAAATCCATTAGCGTCCGTTCCATTGAGAAATGTCCCAGGGACACATTCTGCAGCACTTGTGATCGGCAATATACAATTGGCTTTGTTTGCGGGATCTAGCTGTCCACCCATGGCAGAGCATTGACCTTCCAGAGTTCCCTCGATTTTACCGCGAATAAAACTGACCATATAATTTTTCGGATTTAGGGTCACGCCCTTGACTGGGGAAATAACAAGTTCCGTGGCGACCTCGATACTTTGAGTACACCCAGTGCAATCTGGCTTCCATTTTACTTTGTATTGAAATGGACAGGAGTCACTAGCTGTCGATGAAGAAAAAGTCGTGCATTCTTCTCCAGCTAAATTGAATGCAGTTCCGTTAATACCCACAAGTTGATTGCTGCTAGCAGACATCAAAGTGATGTAGGTCCAAGTGTCAGGGCAAGAGTTGGTTTGAAGGCAGCTAAAAACTCCTAAATTGTTGCTGTTAGCTTGTGTTTCTTTCCACGCAGCATTGTGTTCAATAGCTGCAATGACACGGGCATTGAGGAGCTCCAATCTCTGTTTGTAGAGATTATTAGTGCCTTCTTTGAGGCTTGAATTTAGATAAGTGATGACCGAAACAATGAAGACGAGTATCACACCGGCGCCAATAAGGCTTTGCAGGATGATACTCCCTTTATTGTTAGATACACCAGTTAACACAGATTGGGTTTCCATCCCCATCAACTCCTCTTAATCTAAGGTCTCCGGTACACGAGCCCTTCACAGGATTGGCAACCACTTTACAACGTGGGGAACCGTCCCCATTAAAACCAATAACGAATTGCCCAGTTGGACAACTTTCTCGCATTTTCAAGTAACAAGTTTTATCAGCAGGCGTATAGTTTCCCAAAAGCGACTGTTCGCAAGTTGTGACATTTTTCTCTCCTGGGCCCGGCAGAAAAATGTTGAAACCATAAGTAATCGGATTGATCGAAATGTCTTTTCTTTTGAACGCGACCTTAAGTTCACCTTTAAAGATATGATCTGGAGAAGAACATCCTTCGTCAGCACAAAGAGCCTTCCAGGAGACTTCATAACGGAAAGGGCATTCATTGTTGCCATTTGTGGCATCAAAAGTGTCGCAAGCAATACCGTTAATATCCCATCCAGCGGACGGGGAGGACGTATCAACCACAATTTTTTTGTTCTTATCAAAAACCTTTGGCACAGGTCCTGTTTGATCTGCGCAAGAAATAATGGCCGTCGGAGTTTGAATTTTTTGTTTAATACAATTCATTGCTGCGTTGGTCGCGTCGAGTGCCGTGGCCTCAAAGCCATCTTTATTTTTTACGGCGGCAATAATATCCCCACGCAATGTGGTCAGCCAAAACATAGCTTGTGACTTGTTCTGGAGGTTTTTTCCTGTGAATAAAAGAGAGTAGCCTCCCGCAAGAAGAACAGCAACGAGAGCCATCGCAATTGCAATTTCAATCAGAGTAAAACCTTTATTGTTTCGCACAGCTTTCATCCTTGTGTTTTTCCGCCATTTTTTTCGGGAATCTTAGAGCAGCCCCTCCTGTTATTACGTTTAAGACGCTGCCTTTTGAGTCAACTATTAATATCGTCGGAATTTTTCTTATGTTGAGGAGATTCTTCAAGAATCCCTTTTCGTCGACCAAAGTGAAATGGCCAGGAGCGAGAGAAGCGAGGTCCTTGTTTGCTGCTGCGGCATTGTCTTTTATTGCGATGAAATGCAGCCCCGTAGAGCATTTTTTTATCTTCTGATAATTTTCAAAAAGTCTTGGCATCATTCCTTTACAAACGTCACACCAGCTGGCCCATACAAAAATGACATTGACGTTGTTCTTTTTGATTTCGTTTGAAAGAATGTAGGAGGAAGCTGTAGCCTGTTCTAAAGTTTGCAGAGCAGAATTCAGATTGAGACCTCGGTGGTTCGCTTCGATCACTTCTTGCGCAAAGATGAATGGAGAAAATAAGATGACAACTGATAACAGCAAACAACGCAACGAGCGCATCAGATCCCCCCTCATACAAATTAAAACTATCGTTTTATCCAGGCTGGCTGGATTTAAAAAACACCTAGTCTTAGTATGATAATTATGAGTCATATCGCGTTACTATTCTATATTATTTTTTTTCTACCAGTCCTCTTGGAAGCCAGCTCAGTGTATAAGTGCGTCCAAGATGATTGTCCAAG
This sequence comes from uncultured Bdellovibrio sp., assembly GCA_964431515.1. GTDB lineage: Bacteria > Bdellovibrionota > Bdellovibrionia > Bdellovibrionales > Bdellovibrionaceae > Bdellovibrio. Next base: position 7,472 of record CAYSKF010000014.1, on the reverse strand, counting down.
TCACCTTGCTATTGTCAGTTCGCCTGGGAAGAATTGTGTCGCCTTTTTAAAAGGGCCTGACGAGATTATAACGGCAGCACACTGTCTTCCAGAAAACGGTCTTGGTGTTTCAAATGGATGCACCAATGTAAAAGTTATTTTTCCAGAAGTTCGAGGGGCTAGTGGTCTGACGACATACTGTAAAAAGATTGTGTCTCAAAGTGATCCAAACCCAAAGTCTATTTTGGATGCAGATTGGGCCATTTTGAAGATAGACCAATCGCCAGCTAGAGAGGTTCCAATATTTGGTGGGATCTTAGATAATAAAAAGAAATACCAAATTCAGAAGCTCAAAGTTGATCATTCCGCGAAATTAGTCAGCTTCGAAGAGCAAGCTTGTCCTTTAGTTTTTTCCGCAGCTCTTAATATTTCCTCGCGAGTCCAAGGTGACAATCCAACTCTGACTCTTTTGCCCTGTGAAGTGCTTTCAGGAAACTCTGGCTCGCCCGTTGTTGATAGCGCAGGAAGAATCATCGGTTTAGTAAATGGAAATAATACCATTGTAGGGTCGAACCTATTTCCTTCTGTATCTCCAGAAAAAGTGACAGCAACGATTGTTACCGACATTAACTGCGTTGGAAATTTTATGAATCCCTGTGCCGTCGGGACAAGCCTTGCTAAAAATATTGAACTGGTAAATGAAAATACTAATAAGGTGAAGACAAAGCTGCTGGCACAACGCGATCAGGATCTTCTTCAGGCCAGTAAAGAACCTCTGTTGTTAGGGAAGTTAAAAATAAAAACGAATGTCGAGTATTCGCAATTGTCCCGTGATCAAGAAAAGCAGGGTTTACTTTCGGAATTCAAAGTTAAGCCTTATTGCTTATTTCCAGACAGTGCGGAACTAATCAAAGATAAAAAGTTCTTTTTGCTCGAGCAAAGGGTGGACCTGCGAACTTTTAGCTATTCATTTTATTTTGATGAACATCTACGGTTACAAACTAAAGTTGAGAATCTAGTAGAAGCCTTAATACAAACTCTGCCTTTGTCGAGCGAAGATCGCAAAAACGGGCAGCTAAGATTAAGACTATCTAGTAAAAAGGATTCAGCTTCTCAAGAAGTCATTTTATCTGATTGTGATCTTTTAAAAAAATGATAGAAGAAGTGAACCAAAACTAAGAGCCAAAGAATGTAATAAATTCCCATGAAGATATTTTGATATTTTTCAAACCACTGCTGAGAAGCTGATTTGACGATTTGAGGAATATTGCTCATGGGTTCTCTAGGAGTCTCATTACTTTCAAGAACACTGTTGGTGAATGGATAGCCAACAAGTGGTGGATGGTCCGTCACGTCCTTTATCCACGTATTTCTAGAAAATGGTTTATAGTCTAATGAGCAGGCGTCCGAGGTATCCACAATGCGGTAAAAGGGATTTCCATTCATCGAATGATCCAGGGTCCAGCTTGCCTGGGCTTTAGGAAATTTTGTACAGAGGTTGCGAATGTCAGCCAATATAATCCATGGATCGCAACGACTCATTGAACGAGCAGCATTGCGTTCTTTCTTTAAAAGAACATTGCCTTCGGAATCTTTAAACTCTATCTGCGAATAGCACTGGTGATTGGCATCAAACATAAAGAAACCAAAGGAGTGGCCTTCAAATGTAAATTTCTCGTCACCCGGGATGAAGACGGGGATAAGATTGAGACAAAAGATCAGGATGAAGGCGAGGACCATTCTTTTAGGACGAGCGAAGTCGAAGTAGTTGAAGGTTTTTTCCTTCTGGAAAGGTTCGTAAAAAGCAGCCCAGAGAATGCCTAAGCAACGAACGGGATAGTAAAATCCAACAAGACTGACTGAATAAAGGTGAAAGGCGGTCCAGCTAAAGAAACTGAATTTGCGAATCGTGGGTTTCTTAGAAATGAGTCCGAAGGCAAAGAAGATTTCAAATATGATCACGCCATTTGTAATCCAAGCTTCCCATCCTTTTGGTATTAAGGGTATTCCCAGTTCCAAAGTACTGAAGTAGCTGCCTGTAATCCAGGATTCATGAAATTTCTCTTGAGCGGCCCAGAATAAACACGCAACCCAGACCAAGCGGATGCCAGCAAGCTTAGCACGCCCGAAAAGAAAGTAGAGAGTCGGGAACTGCATGAACATTTCAAAGTTTTGATTGCCCGTATTGACTAAAATGAAGTGGAAGGAGAATTTCCACAGCATCACCAACGCTAAAAGAAAATGGGCTCTTGTCCATTTTTTTTGCCATGCCGAAAAGCCAGCATAAAGGATGATCCCCAGCAGCGCTCCCATCCACAATGTATAAGAGTAAGAGTGAGGAAGTCCCTGGAAGGGGAAAAAGTCCTGACAATTCTGAAAAAAGGACCAACACCGACGACCACCTTCGCTGGGAAGTTGGGCTCTGAATGAAAAGCCAGAGAGGTCGAAAATACACAAACCCAAGGCTATCCAATAAAAAAACTGCAGGCGGACACTTTGTTCGATCTCGTTGATAGAAAAAAGTTTTTGATAATAAGATAAAAACCTTTTTTGCAAAGCGAACAATGGGCTCACGTAAACTCCAGATGTTGATTCATGCTAACATCTGCTTTAATAAACTGGAAAGGCATTGAGTATCTAGTCAGGCCTTCGGGCTAGAAGTGCTAGTGCTTCAAAACCTGAAGTGAAATGCATAGTTTTTTTAGAATCTACGCACGCAGCGAACCTTGTTGTTGGCGTACTTAGCGTTATAATGCTGATAACCGTCCAAGAATCTTTGATACCATGCATAGGCTGAATTGAATTCTGTTGAAGACCAATAATAATATGACCCCGAAGTATCCAGTCCAGGAATAAGGTTCTTGTGTATATAAAACAGATTTAATTCGTAACGGTTGGGTAAATACCAATCGTCATATCCACCAAGTACTAATTTATCGCAGTACCTGGCAGCAGCATGGTACCCCCCCATTACAGGATCTGTGACCGCAGCAATTTCAGTGGTACTCTGACTTCCGTATTTATCATCGGTATTGCTATTACCATAGCCAACTCCACTGTTACTTATCTGATTTGTCAAATTGACAAAATCATAATAGCTATAGTTTCCGTCGTTCCAATGCTTCATAAGAGTGTCAACGCCGCTGCAGGTAGGGGTAAAGTTAGCATTAGGCCAAGCTGAATAATTAGCACCACCACCAATTTTTCCAGCAGGAATGTCACCACATCCCCCTGGTGTCGTCATATATCTGTCTGGGGGACCGCTGCTAACAGAGCTTGAACCCCAAGTTAAAGTACCTAAATAGATGGCACCACCTGCACACGTTTGCCCAATGCTAGGATTAAATAGGCATGGATCCGCTGTGGCCTTCCATGTGACGGATGTGCTGGCTGTACTAGAATTTCCCAGGGCATCTAAAGAGCGAACATCAACATTGTACTCCAGGCCCTCTTCAAGAGTGAGACCCTGCAATGCCGTTCCAGCATAGTGATTGGTCCAGTCTTTGACGGTGAGATTATCATTAACCTTTTTAACACGAACTTGGTATTGACTGACAACGCTGTGGCCAGTGTCAATGGAGGCTGTATAAAAAATGGCCGGGGATTTTGTGAGGCTGACGGGGATTTCTCCAATAGCGATATTTTCTGGAGTTGATGGGGCTGAGTTATCGACAAAATAACTACTGGAGGGGCCTGCCGCTGGTGCTGGTTGTCCGTTAATACCTGTCGCAGTTCCCGCTTTCAAAGAGATCTGAACTGTTCCAGTTCCACTGCAGGAGGAAACAGTCACAGTCCGTGTATTGTCTGTACCATTGATTGTAGCTTGGCAGTCTGTATTAGCCCCTTCAACGATAATATCGCCAGGACTGAGTGAAATGCTTGCTGGATTAATTCCAGCTCCATAAGTGATTATGAAATCAACTGAACCGGTGCTGACGATTTGTTTATTGGGTGACCCGATGGAGACTGAGACTTGTGCACTGCTAGCCACTTCTGCCCAGCCGATACCATTGCAACCTTCGAATTTTTTACTTGTAGAATTGTAGCGTAAGGAACCTTCGGTGCTGGTATCACAAGTCGTGGCCGAAGAACCCACTTGAATGCGCTCGGCGGAGACCAAGCCATTCACCGTCATAGAGCTTTGTACGATAACATCATCAAGGAATGTTTTTATGCCATTAAAACTTTGCGCTAGCTGAGTGACGATACCGTCTTGTGTGGCACTAGCGGCTGGCAGACGAGCACTACTTATAGTGCCTTGGGTGATGGTGCCGGCATCTAACTGGCCAATATTTTCACAAGTGAAGGCGTCTGAAATAGAGCTCCATTGGATTTTCTGATTGGGTAAGCAACTATTGCCAAGTTGAGCTGCTCCGGCGGCGGTACGTAGATCTCCGAAATTTAAAAAGGTGGGGGCGAAGGCACTTCCATTCCAACGATAAACTTTTCCTGTATCAACTGCATTCAGTGTTCCACTTTGAACATCATTGCCCCGGATTTTCACGACATCGGGTGTGGGTAAAGTGCCGGCAAGGTCGCCGCCAAGAGTTGTCGAAGCGGCGAAAGCGTTGACCAGTCGGGAATCATTCCCCTCTGCCGCAGTCCCGGCCGTGCTGCCAAATTGAACTTTTAATTGGTTGCTTGCGACCATGAGTCCGTTACCTGGTGCCTGCTTGGCAAAAGCTTGGACCGTTGGATCCGTTTCCGTCGTAATTCCGGATTCATTACTGCAAGTCCAAACGCCACCAACAACTTTTAGAATTTTTCCATTAGTGCAAGTCAGTCCGCCTATCTGGGCAAGGGGTGCCGGAACTCCAGTAATTTTGCTGAAGGGGAGTCCTTGAATGCTGCTGGCCGGGATTGAGTTCGGCGAAATACCGGCTCCATCATTGGGATTGAATGCCACGAAGTTGTTTCCGTCCCATTTGATTGCATTGCCACTAGCCGCAGTGATTGTACTGATGAACTCTTCAAGTCGAGCTTGGGTCAGTTCCGCCGTCGTTTGCACAAAGTCAGATGCTTTTTTATCTTCCAATCTTTGCGCATTCAAAGCGAAAGGAACATGGGTTATTTCGACATCAGGAGAAAGCGTGGTCGAACCAACTTTGATGCGCAATGTGCGCTGACCAGGCCCAGAAATAATGGCATTGGGTGCGGCAGTATCATGACATTGAACGGATCCTGAAGAAGCAAAAATTTCTTTTGCTGTGTTGTTAGTTGAATCGCTGCGGTTGCCAGTCCCAACAATCACACTGAAATCACCACGAGGGCTTAAGGATACGGAAGGGTGAGTTTCCTGGTATAGGATACAAGACCCCGCATAAAGAATTTGTAGTTGAATGGATTGAGCACTGCTAGGAGCTTCGCCTATCGAGTTGGTGAGAACACCTTCATATACGAATAATGGTCCAAGATGGCCTGGGTTGGCATGCAATTGCATAGATGCAAATATCAATGCTAATGTTACCAAAAGCCTAATCCCCAATAGCTCTCCCTTTGTCAGTAGCGTTGTTCTATTTATCGGCAGATTGGGATCATTTTTTGATATTAAAGTGATCAAATAATTTTGTTAAATCTTGTTTAATTTTGAGACTGACTGATTGATATATATTTATTCCGATTCAATTTGTGAGTAACATCTCAAAACCGTCGAACACAGCGAACTTTATGTGCGCCGATTTTGCTGATTGCAATTTGGTAACCATCCTGAAATCTTTGGGCCCATGAATAATAGCCACTATTCTCAGTTGATGACCAATAATAGGACCCCGTCGTATCAAAACCCGGAATAGAAGATCTATTTTTATAAAATAAATTTAATTCATACCGATTTGGAAGATACCAATCGCTGTAGCCTCCGTACACTAACTTATCACAGTACCGGGCAGCAGCGTGATAGCTACCTTGGTCATAAGCAGAAATTGCTGCAATAATTGCTGTATTTTGATCGCCATAAAATTGATCGGTGTTGATTTCTCCCATGCCGGTGCCTGCGTAGTTATAATTATTATTCAAACCAAGAATATCGTAGTAATAGAAGTCGTCAGCTTTATAGTAGTAATCATAGTAAATTGCATATCCCATCCAACCTTTCGTCAAAACATCCATTCCCCCTGAGCAGTGCGGAGTAAAATCTCCATTCGGATAGTCATAGGAAGCGCCATATCCTGTGTATGCTCTTTTGTCCGAAGGAATTTCATCACATCCTCCAGGTGTCGTCATGTAGCGATCCGTTCCGCTCCCTGAAGTCGCACCAGGCGAAAGCGTTCCCAGAAAAATAGTCCTATTTTTACAAAGGGTGCCTGGCGTTGGTGATAAATCACAAGGCTCGTCAGTGGCCATCCAGTGGGGACTTTGTACTGCGGGGCTGGTGTTGCCAAGAACATCCATGGCCCGGACGTTGATGGCATACTCTGTTCCTTTGACAAAATTTAGATTCAAGAGTGGTGAACCGTTAATATGTGCAGTCCAATCACGAATAACATCCCCATCTGTTTTTTTCACGACTTGCACTTGGTAGCCAGCGACTTGGTTAGCCCCCACCTCCACTGAACCTGTGTATGATATTGTCGGAGTACTAGTAAGACTTATCGGATTAGAACCAAGTTGAAGGTCACTAGGTACGGTGGGTGCACTAGAATCAACTGAGAAGTTGAGCGATGGACCCACTTTGGGGACGGGCTCACCGCTTAAAAGCAGTGCTGCAGATCCTTCTTCGACAGTGACATTCACGATGCCAGTGCCTGTGCAATTATCTACAGTGATGATACGTTTTTTGTCAGTTCCAGTCACAGAAGTAACACAATCAGTGATGCCATCACCAGCAAGGGTGATCTTATCTTCGAGGTCTATCGTATTCTCGTCTACCATATTTCCATAGGTGACAACGAATTGGATCGGACCTGATTTGGTTCTCGATTGGCTTGGTGGACTTAAAATAATAATATTTTCTCTATCCGTATAAAGGGAAGACCATTCACTCCCGTTGCACCCTTCGAAAGTCTTCGTGGTGGAATTATAGCGAAAAGATCCTTCATTACTGGTGTTACAAAGAGTATTTGAATTGCCTAATTTCAAATTATTTACTTTTAAAGCACCAGAAACTTTAAGTGTTCTCGAAAGCAGGACATCATTCACAAAAGTCTTCAGTCCAGAAATTTTTTGTGCGACTTGATTCACAAGACCGTCGGTATTTTCAGCAGCAGCGGGAAGCCTTAATGCAGGGAAAGTTCCTGTTGAGATGCTACTGCCATCTAGATTGCTAATGTTTTGACATTGGAAGGAGTCCGTTAAAGAGCTCCATTGAAGTTTTTGATTGAGTGTGCAATTCGCATTCAACTGAAAAGTACCTGTGAATGTTCGAAGGTCGCCGAAATTAAGGAATTCTGATTTGAACTCGTTGCCTTTCCAACGGTAAACTTGCCCATTTTCTGCTCCACTTAAAGTTGCCGTGTTTACCGTATTACCCCGAATTTTTGCTACTACTGGGGCTA
>CAYSKF010000013.1:0-84684 GCA_964431515.1 uncultured Bdellovibrio sp. | reverse complement strand
GATATGTTTAGGGAATACCTAAAGAACAGGTAAAACCCCTAGTGTAAGGGGCTTTGATTTTCTTCAACACAATACTTCTTATATACTTCTAGCATAGCTTCGCACGCTTCGTACTCTTCTAGTTTAAAGAGCATAATTAATAGTGCTTCAATTGTTTCTTTGTTAATTTCAACAGCGTTCATTTTCACCCCTTTTTAGATATTGTGATGCAAAATGTGAGCAGGGGTGTTTTAACGATTAAATATAAATAGTGGACGGTTATCGGATTAGCGTTACTTTTTAGCGGACCTAAATCCTTCTGCTTTTGCCTCTTCAGGTGATTCAAAACAAACTCTATTATCATTCTTTCCTCGGTTTTTTATAAGCATTTTGTAATAGGATTTGTTGCCTTTGCGGTGAAAAATCATGCTGTCTAAATTACCAATAACTGGGCATTCGGTTTCAGTATAGTCTCTGTCTATAGCTGAGTAGCTAATGGACGAAAAGAGAAGAAATATAATTGACGTAAAAAGTGCAGCTTTCAAGGTAAACTCCTATATATTTGCTCATTCGTAAGTCAATACAGACGACTTTTCAATTAGAAAGGATTTCTTAATTTACTTGTGGAATTTTTTTCTTTTGTTGTGACAATTTTTGCTTATTTGAGGAGTTGAGTTACTTACAACCTTTACCAAAATAAATGTCAGAGTATTATTGTCGCCTTAGTGCAAATAACAGTACCACTTGTGTTTGAAGTGGAAAGTAGAATAAATTTTATCGCGGACTATTTTACTTCTTTTAGGTTCGTCTTTATCTCAGTGAACACCACAATTTCTTTATCCTTATAATGCTTCCAAGTTCGTTCAATAGAAGCATGACCAAGCCATGCTGCGATGTTTTCAAGCGTTTGACCGAGTGATAACATCAAGTCAGTAAATCCTTTTCGACCGGAGTACAGACCAAGGCCGGCAGGTTTAGGACAGGCTTTCTGGATTGTCTTTACTAAAGGTTTTCTAGTGCGTTCCTCTAGTATATCCATTAATGCTGCTTGTTGTTCTGTGTGTATCAAAGGTATGTGTTTCCATCTTTTTTCTTTAGAAACTCCGGTTAGCTTTGCTTGATATATACTCAATACCTGCGTTTCATCCTGGGTTTTAATTCTATACTTACTTGAGTCTTCTAACATTAAATCAAGTTCTGAAGGACGCAATCCAAGCCATAGCGTAGCTCGCAAGTACTCCCATTGACCTTGTGGAAGCCTGTCTTTCAGTTTCATCAATATTTGAGGTGTTAAGGGTGTTGCACCTTTACCGTCAGCGTCCGAAGCATCAATAATAGCTTCTAGGACTATCCCTTTAGGGTTCGGGACTTTTTTGAAATAGGTCTTGGACTCTTCTGAATAAAATTCCCCCCATTGATTTATTACTTTTAATAGCTTCTCAACATAGCTTTTGCCGTAACCTTCTTTTTGGAAGTACTTGTAGAAGTCTTTTTGACGTTTAAAGTATTCATGGGGCTGGATTCTAAGAGCAGTTAGAATTTCTTGAACAGTGTTCCAGTGTAAAATCTGTTTTCTGAGGTTGTACTCGCCGCCGTACCAGTTGTCCTCAACATGCTTAATAAAGGCTCTGGACATATCAGCAGGAATAATTGAATTTTCAATGGTGATTAAGTCAGTGAGGCGTTCACCTGCTTTGACCTTTGAGGCTTGGGTTTTGCGTTCAAGGGTACTTAATTTGTTAAGCTTTTTAGCATGAGCTTTTGCTTGTTCGGGCGTCATGTTATTAGAAAAACCAAGGGCCTCTAAAGCTAGGGCCTCTATCTTTTTTTCCACAGAATAACCAAGACTGTTGTCAAAAGTCGCTTCTGTTGCGGTCCATTTTAAGCCTTGTTTGGTCTGATATTTTCTAACGGTGATATGTGCCATGATGGGCTTATCGGCTAAACACTTTTAAATTTCAATAGAAGTATTTACAGACCTGTGAAACCTGTGAATGAAAAACGGCTAAAACCTGTGAATGAAAATGAGGGCGAAAATGTCTAAGCTATTGATTTTAAAAGAAAAAACCCGCCTGTGAAGCGGGTTAAATGGATGGGGTAGCAGGACTCGAACCTGCGAATGACAGAATCAAAATCTGTTGACTTACCAACTTGTCGATACCCCAACAAGATGTCTTATGAATCGCTAAATTACGGATTTTAGATCCAAAAAGCAAGACAAGATTCATTGCGTTAACAGTTTGAGCGTTTTTAATTAAAAAAATCCCCTGGAACCTTTTGGGTGGTCCAGGGGCCATGGGCTGTGAAGCCGCCGGGACCCGATTCCGTGTGAAGCACTTCTCCGGGCTGGGCGAGTGAGCAGGGAGCTCCTACTCCGATCATGTCGGAGTGAATTCAGCTAGTTATGACTGTTAGTAATCTTCGCCGTAGCCGCTTGTAGGCGCCTTTTGACGTTTTAGATTCACCAGAGTCTCTCCCATGGATTTTAATTCTTTTTCGTAAGCTTCAAAGACCAGATCTTCAATCATGGTCCTTGTTTCTTGATTAAGGGGGTGAGCAATATCGCGGAACTGACCGTCTTTGCGTTTTTTGCTCGGCATGGCGACGAACAAGCCGCTGGTCCCCTGAATGACTTTCAGGTCGCGCACGACAAAACAGTTTTCCAATGTGATTGAGACGTAGGCTTTAAGACGATCTTCATTGACTGGAAAAACTTTTACCTCGGTGACTTTCATAGATTCCCCTTCTTGTTGCTGTTCTTGGTGTCAACATCGGAGCCATACAATGGTCCTGAAAAACTTTTCGGACATGTTTCAAAAAACTAAAGGACCAAGGTCCGGTTTTTTTTGTTTGGATCAAAATGAAACAAGTTTTTTAGGGTAAGGCTTGAGGAGGAGGGGGCAAGTTTATTTGAAAGGCTTATCCGAAAAACAAAAGGCCCCTTTTTCAAGGAGCCTTTTATATTTATCAACTGTCTGATCGACTTTTACTACTCTTGAAGAATAATAATCTGAATGCGTGCGTTGCGAGCAATGCGTAAAGTGTTTGGTCCTTTTTTTAGGTTTTTCAAAACATCTTTGCTGGATTCTACGGGTGTTCTATTGACGTCCAAAATGACGTCTCCAACACGTAGACCACTTTTGCTTGCCGGTGACATGCGTTCTGTTTCAATAACAATGGGTTGTTTCATGTCTTTAGGTAATCCCCATTCTTCGCGCAACTGGGGAGTGGGGTCGATGACTGTAAAGCCAAAGTTGAATGGAGCTTTTTGCCCTTCATAAGATTTAGCAGCCTGTGGCTTTTTTTGTTCTTCGACTCTTTCAGCGACTGTCATGCTCACGTTGATTTTCTTTCCGTTACGCAAAACTTTTGCTTCTGCAGCTTTTCCGATCGGAGCATCGCTAACAGCGTCGATGAGATCCATCGGTGTCGAAATACTTTTTCCGTTAAACTCGGTCACGATGTCATAGACTTTCAAGCCAGCTTTAAAGGCTGGACCTTTTGGATCCATATCCGTAATGACAGCACCTTGAGCGTCACCAAGTCCTAGGTACTCAGCTGCATCGAGAGCTAACTCGCCAAGAGCGGCCCCAATGTATCCACGAGCAATGCGTCCCTTCTTTTCTAAGATCGGAAGGAGGTTTTTTACATCGTCAATGGGAATAGCAAAGCCAATACCTTGTGCGCGAGCATCAATCGCAGAGTTAACACCGATGACTTGACCTCTGGTGTTTACAAGAGGACCGCCCGAGTTTCCAGGGTTGATACTGGCATCAGTTTGTAAAAGAGGTAATTTGTTGATCTCGGAAATGTCTCGACCTTTTGAAGAGATCACTCCTTTTGTCATCGAGTGACCGTGACCGAATGGGTTTCCGAAAGCGGCAACCCATTCTCCCACTTCAAGATCTTTAGAGCTTCCTAGGACTGCGACCGGAAGTTTTCCTTTGGGGTTAATTTTGATCAAGGCAATATCTGTTCTTTCATCACTTCCAATTAAAGTTGCTTCGTAGACGTCTTTGGACTTTTCATCAAGCTGCACATTGATGATGTCTGCACCTTTGATGACGTGATTGTTGGTAACAATCAAACCGTCTTCACGAATAATAAATCCAGTGCCCAAGCCAATCTGTTGTGGACGTTGTTGTTGCTGGGGTTGTTGCATGCGGAAACCGTAAAACTGCTCAAGAAGATCCAACATAGGATCTCTCATACGAGGCATGTTTTTAGGTAACGCTGTCGTTGAAATATTCACAACGGCAGGATTGATCGCCTTTGCCAGCTCCACAAAAAGATTCGCAGGAAGTGGATCACTGAGTTTTAATTTAGGAGGCTCTTTAGGTAGAGTCTGTGCCAGGATCGAAGGAGAGGGGATGGTTAAAACCACGCCCAGTCCAGCCAAAAGTGAAAGTAACAGGATTTTTTTCATAATATACTCCTCTAAACGGAAACGAACTTCATTTGCAGATCACTGATTAGATTTTCTAAAAACTTGGCTTCGTCGCTTGATAAGTTGCCTTTGGTTTTGGCTTGAAGGACCAGTAGGAGGTCGATATTAAAGCGAGCCAGATTTTTATCTTTACTGACCTCGCCATTTTGCGGGTTTGGTGCAAGTCCCATAGCCATGACGGCGGAAGATGCAATTGACATGATAAGTACTGAAAATGAGGCCTCTAAGTTTTCACCCATAACACACCTTGGTTTTGATTCAACATGAGTTCTAAAGTCTGCCTGTCAAGTTTAGATAGGATAATATCCCATCAGTTTCTTCAAGCGAGCCTCAATGGCTGGATGAGACTTTAGGAACATATTTCTTTGTTTTAAACCTTCCGGATTGACCATGAAAAGATGGCTCGTGCAGGGAGGAACTTCAAGGGGGAGTGTTTCAGATAAACCTTCAAGTCTCCATAATACAGCTCCTAATTGAGAGCGGTTATTTAAAAGTTTTGCGGCCATCGAGTCATTATCGTAAATTGTTTTTTCACCAACGACCAGTTTGATAATAAACCAACCTAGTGGTGAAAGGATGGGCATAAAAAATTGCAGCTTATAAGGCAGCAAAGAGTCCAGGAATTGCCCCAGACCTACGATGGAGTTTGCGACTGTGCTGCTGACTCCGTAAGCGAAGGTGTCTAGTCTGCGAATGTGGCAAAGTTGATGCGCGATCACGGCTTCGAGCTCTTCTTCGTTGAGTTTATGTAATAGACCGGTAGTGAACCCCAGGGCACCATTTCTCCAAGATTGCCCCACGCAAAATGCATTTGCAGACTTATGGGGGGTCAAGTAAATATTCGGCGTTTGGATCTGAAGTTGTTGTGCGAGGCGATCCACTTTATCAACCAATCCCCAGGGATCTTGGCCTTTTAAAGGGTGTGCTTGTAGTTTAACAAGAATTCTCGTTTCGCCGTAAAAAAGAACAAAGAAGTTGATCGTGATAGCGGCAAAGAAACCAATCAAGAGCCCAAGGCGTTCGCCGAGTTCGTACCCAGCAATAAGTAAGGCCAATGAAGTAGAGAGAATAAATATCCAGACTTTAGTATTGTTATTCATCATATATTTTTGTCCCACTTTCTGAGGTGCTTGGCAAGAGTAGAGGAAGCACTGTTCTAGAAAGTCTAAGCTTGCGATCTTTAAAGGAAAAATGTGAAATAAGAAGGTCAATCTCTTGAGGAGGATTTATCGTGAGTGAAATTGATATCATGGCTCTTAACGCCGCCATCAAGCAAGAAAGCCAATTCATTGATAAGATGATGGCTGAAATTAACAAAGTTGTCGTCGGGCAAAAAGAAATGGTGGAAGGCATTATGATGGGCCTTTTAACCGGCGGTCATATTTTGTTAGAAGGCGTTCCTGGGCTGGCAAAGACGCTGACCATCGCAACAGTGTCGAAGTCAATTTCTTTGGATTTTCAAAGGATTCAGTTCACGCCGGATCTTTTGCCGACGGACCTTATTGGAACAATGATTTTTAATCCCAAATCAGGTGAGTTTGCCCCTCGTAAAGGACCGATTTTTACGAATATCGTTCTTGCGGATGAGATCAACCGTGCTCCTGCCAAAGTTCAATCAGCTTTACTCGAGGCGATGGCAGAAAAACAAGTGACGATTGGTGAAGAGTCCTATCGTTTGGCCAACCCATTCTTGGTTCTAGCAACGCAAAATCCGCTGGAGCAAGAGGGAACTTATCCTCTTCCAGAAGCACAGATGGACCGTTTCATGTTTAAAATCAATGTTGTGTATCCTGGAAAAGGCGACGAACTTGAGATTTTAAATCGCATGGGAACCAACGAAAAACCAGTGGTTAATTCGGTCATTTCCAAAGAAGATTTATTACGTGCTTCAGAGCGTGTGGATCAAATTTACGTCGATAATAAGTTAAAAAATTACATCGTCGAGTTGATCATGGCCTCAAGAAAGCCTGGCGAGTACGGCTTAAGCCGAATTGCGAACTTGATCAGCGTGGGTGGTTCTCCGCGTGCAACAATTGGTTTGTATCGTGCAGCTAAAGCTCATGCCTTTTTGCGTGGACGCGGGTATGTCACGGCTGAAGATGTGAAAGCGATTGCTTATCACGTACTCAGACATCGTTTGATTTTGACCTACGAAGCGGAAGCCGAAAATATCAAAACTGACGATATCATCAAAGAAATCTTAAGCCAAATTGAGGTGCCCTAGTGAGTTTGCCTCCTGAGGTCTTAAAGAAAGTCAAACTGCTTGAGATCAGTACAAGAAAGCTTGTGAACAATCTTTTTGCAGGTGAATACCATACAGCCTTCAAGGGGCAAGGGATGACTTTTGCGGATTTCCGGGAATATGTTCCAGGAGATGATGTCAGAAGCATCTCTTGGCCGCTAACGGCAAGAACGGGAAAGCCTTACATTAAGACTTTTGAAGAAGAGCGAGAGTTGACTTTAATCATCGCCGTAGATGTCAGTGGCTCCAGTGATTTTGGAACTGGGCCATACTTTAAAGGCGAAGTGATGACTCATATGGCAGCTCTTCTGGCTTTTGCGGCAGTTAAAAATAACGATCAAATCGGCTTATTGCTTTTCAGTGATCAAGTTGAGCACTTTGTGCCGCCTAAAAAAGGGCGTGGCCACGTTCATCGCTTGCTGCGAGATCTTTTTTACTACCAGCCGAAAAGTCATCGTACAAAATTATCTTCGGGATTCACTTATTTGCAGGGAGTTCTGAAAAAACGAGCTACTGTGTTTGTATTCAGTGACTTTATGGATAAAAGTTTTGATCAAAGCCTTCGTCTTTTGGGCAGAAAACATGATGTGGTCGCTTGTGTTGTTAACGATGCCGCCGAGTATTCATTGCCACAAATGGGTGTGATTGAAGTTCAAGATGCTGAAACGGGCGAGGTTTTGACTGTGGATACCAGTTCAGCGGGATTTAGGGCTCAATATGAAGAGGCCGTTACCAAAGAAAAAGCAGAGCGAGATCGCTTGCTTCGTCTTTCGCAGGTCGAGCGGATTGATGTGAAGTCGAGCCACGACTATGTGAATCCCCTTATTGCATTTTTTAAGAAGAGAAAATGATGACAGCTATTCAATGTAAAACTGAAATTCCAGCAGTTCCGGGGCTCAATGATGGTGAGCTGACGGTAGGACGTGAGTTTCTTTTGGTGTGTGAGGGGGCATTCCCTCGCACTCTTGCTCAGGAAAAGCTGCAGTTCAATCTTAAGCCTGAGGAGAAATATCAGATACATCTTCTAGGTTTTGAATTTCGTTCTCCCACTCAAGCGGATCTAAAAGTGACAGCCTACAAAGCCGGAGATGTCCAGTTGTCGAATTTGCAGCTGACCGACGGAGTTGAAGTTTTAGATCTAGGATCCATTCAATACAAAGTGACGAGTGTTTTGCCACCGCCTGAGCCGGGGCAACCCGAAGTAAAAACAGAGCCTTATGGTCCGGTTGGGCCAGCGACTTTGGGTATTCCTGTTGTCTATTGGGCCTTTTTAGCTGCCTTTTTGGGATTGGTATTTTTGTTGTTGATCATTCGTGTTGTTAGAGTGGTGCAAAGGCGTAATATGTTAGCCCGCCTGAAAGAGCATGACTCTGCCTTATCACCATTGGCCGAGTTTCATCAGAGCTTTCGCCGCTTGCAACGTGTGAACACAGTGTTTTTTGGCAAGACAGCGGAGTCGGAACACATACAACAGTGTTTGGAAGAGACTCACTCCATGTTTAAATTATTCCTAACCAGAAGCTATCAAGTCCCTGCTTTGGAGTGGGGCGATCGCCTTGTCTTAAAAGATATTAAGAAGCATCATCCAAAAGTTTTTGCCGAGTACTCGCAGGATTTGAAAAAGCTGATGAAAGAATACAATCGCGGTTTTGAAGATAAAAACAATTTGAAGGAAAAAGATGTCTTGAATATCGCTCTGCAAACGCGACAACTTGTTGAAAAAATGGAGCGGGTGTCATGACGTATCACTCGCTTTGGGCTTTCTGGCTTCTTCTACCTCTGGTACTTGTTTTGATTTGGAATTTCTGGCAGAAGCGTAAGAAGACGCCAACGCTGCAGTTCGGATCAGTGGCTCTTTTAAAAACAGTGGCGCCGACACTTCGCACTCGGCTGATGAATTTGCCTGCAATTTTAAAAGCCGCAGGACTGGTGCTCGCTATTGTAGCTTTGGCTCGTCCTCAGACTATGAATACAAAAATCCGTAAAAATGTTGAAGGTATTGATATTGTCATCTGTCTCGACGTTTCAGACAGTATGTTGATTGAGGATATGAAGCCTCTAAATCGCTTGGAAGCTGCAAAAGAAACTATTAAGAAATTTATCGAAGGACGGGGATCCGATAGAATCGGTCTCGTCGTTTTTGCCGGTGAATCTTTTACTTTAGTACCTCCAACTTTGGACTATCAGCTGATTTTACAACGAGTTGGCGAAATCACGAGTGCTTCGAGTGCGAAAATCAAAGACGGGACTGCATTAGGAGTTTCAATGGCCAATGCTGCGGGACGATTGAAAGACTCGCAAGCGAAAAGCCGTGTGATGATCTTTATGACGGATGGTGAAAACAACTCTGGAACTATCGACCCTGAGACTGGTTTAGAAATTGCGAAGGGTTATGGTATTAAAGTCTATTCGATCGGCTTGGGCAAAGATGGTCCGACGCGTATTCCAGTTTATACCCGCGATATTTTCGGACAAAAGGTCAAAACTTATCAACCTTTTGAAAGTACGGTCAATGAAGAGCTCTTGGAGCGAATGGCTTCAGAAACTTCAGGAAAGTACTATCGAGCAACAACTGATGATGCCTTAAGAAAAATCTTTGATGACATTGATAATTTGGAAAAGACCAAAATTGATGTGAACAAGTTTACCAACTACACAGAAGAGTTTCCGCCCTATCTTGTGTTAGCTATTATTCTGTATATTTCAGGAATTCTATTGGGTCGTTCTTGGTTAAGGAGGGCTCCATAATGTTTCGCTTTGAAAACCTTGCGGCTTTTAATTATCTCTGGGTTATTCCTTTGATTTTGGTGCTGGGCTATATTTTCGATCGTCGTGCAAAAAAACGCATGCAGACGGCGATTGGCAGTCGATTGTATCCTTTTCTATCGAGCTCTGTTTCAACAAAAAAAAGGATGCTCAAGAACTTGTTACAGATAGCTGCCGTTTTCTTTTTTGTGTTGGCATTAGCTCGTCCTCAGATGGGTGAAAGTCAGCAGGAAGTCAAAAGTGAAGGGGTCGAAATTATTTTCGCTGTCGACGTCTCGGAAAGTATGATGTCGGAGGATGTAAAGCCCTCTCGGCTGGCGCAGGCTAAAGCGGAGCTCAGTCGTTTGATTGATCTTATGCCCGGAAATAAAGTGGGCGTTGTTGCTTTCGCGGGATCCGCTGTGCTGCTGTCACCACTGACGAATGACCCAGGGGCGGTAAAAATGTACTTGGAGTCTCTAGAGCCTAACTCGGTCTCATCGCAAGGGACTAATTTTATGGAGGCTTTGAAGGTTTCCAAAGAAGCCTTTGAAAGAGGCGGCGTCAGCACCGACGAAGTCGTTAAAGTCACGAGAGTTATATTGTTGGCCTCCGATGGTGAAGATCACGAACAAGGTGCTTTGGATGAAGCTAAAAAAATGGTCGGGGAGGGTATTCGTATTTTTTCGTTGGCATATGGTACGGAAAAAGGCGGCGCGATTCCAGTTCGTGATGGGATGGGTTTCTTGAAGGGTTATAAAAAAGACCGCCAAGGGCAGACGATTATCACTACGGTGAAAGGGGAGGCTTTGCGAGCCCTAGCTGAAGCCGGCAAAGGAAGTTTTTATTTTGCAGTTTTTGGTGGTGATCAAACTAAATTGCTTGTTGAAGACATCGCAAAGCTAGAGAAGACTCAATTCGACACAACAGTCGCAACTCAATATGAAGAACGCTTTCAGACGATTTTGCTGATCGGTATTTTGCTGGCTTTGTTAGAGTTGTTCTTAGGAGAACGTCGAGGCTCCTTCCGTTTCTGGAAAGGGCGATTTGAGGTGCCACCAGCATGATTTCATTAAACAGAACAAAACTATTACTGGTGTTATTTGTTTTGACCTTGTCGGCTTGTGGACCAGGTCGTCCTCATGTCAAAACGTTAGAGCTGAATCGTGAAGGGAATAAGCTTTTGCAGGGGCAATCTTATGCTGCTGCGATGGATAAGTATTTAGAGGCTTTGCGCTTTGATCCTTTTGCTAGCGAATTGCACTTAAATTTAGGATTGTCATTTGAAGGATTGCAACAGGCTGAAAAAGCGATGCAGTCTTATAAAACAGCGGAGTCTTTGGCGCAGCAAGAACTCAATAATTACGTCCTTTTTATGGCGCGTTTTAATCAGGCGCAGCTTTTAGGTAAAGCCAAAAAAATTGATGAAGCTTTGGCTCTTTATCAGAAGGCCTTGGAAGTTGTTCCGACTTCAAAAGAAACGAAAACAAATATTGAATTGCTGACCCAAAATCAACAAGGTCAAGGCGGCGGTGGGGACAGCAAAGATCAAAAAGATCAGAAGAACCAAAATCAGGATCAGCAAGACCAAAAAGATCAAGAGGATCAAGAGAAAAAAGAAGATCAGCCAAAACAAGTTCAGCAGTCTCCCAAGTACAAGCCTCGCCCTTTCGAAGGTAAAGAACTGTCAGAAATGGACGTAAAGAAAATTCTTGGCGAGTTGAAACAACAAGAGGAAAAGATTCGTGCTGAATACAATCGAAAAGAAATGAAGGAGCAGCCTCGTGATAAAGACTGGTAATATTTTTTTGTTAGTCTTCTTCCTACTATCTGCTTTATGCGCTCAAGCAGCGCCTTTGGTACAGTCTTCAGTCGACCGCAATGAAATGGGTTTGGGTGACACATTCACATTAACAGTCAGTGTTGTCTCCACGAATGACGAAGATATACAGGAACCTCGGGTGCCAGAGCTAGACGGGTTTGATTTGTTAAACAGTTGGCAGTCTACGGCCGTTGCGCAAAAACTTGTCAGCACTCCGAACGGCATGCAGTTTGAAACACAACGCCGAAAAGAGTTTCACTTTATGTTGAGTCCCAAAAGAATGGGGACTTTGAGTTTGGCGTCTATTGAGATTGTTGTGAGCGGCAAAGTTCACCGCACCCAGCCGATCGTGATCAAGGTCAGCGGTCAGGGACAAGGTGGACCTGCGAAGCGCCCCGGCGGCAGCCCCGGGATCCCGGGAAGTGACGATCCTTTCGAAGACATGGATCGAGCAGAAGAGGAATTGTTTGGTCAGCTTTTACGTCAACGACAAAGACTGTTACAACAACAGATGGGACAAGTTCCTGGTCAGGCTTTTCAAGATGAAGCCACCGGATTACCTGAAGCGGCCTTTCGCAGTTTGCCGAAAAACCCCAACGAAGCTTTTTTCATTTCTGTAGAAGTTGATAAACTCGAGGTATTTGAAGGAGAGCAGGTCACGGTCAACTGGTATATCTACACTCGTGGAGCCATGGAGACTTTAGATCGCTTGAAGTTTCCGAGCTTGCGAGGTTTCTGGAAGGAAATCATTGAAGAGGTTCCGTCGATTCAGTTTACTCAGGAAATCGTCAATGGCATTCCGTGGAAAAAAGCATTGTTGGCATCCCATGCCTTATTTCCAATTAAGCCTGGAACCTCTGTTATTGATGAATACAAAATCAAATCAAGAGTGCGCTTAATGCCACCAGGTAATCTCGGCTTTATGGGTAAGCCCTATGAGTATACGAAGAGTTCGGCCCGCGTTGAGATCAAAGTAAAGCCTTTGCCAACAGAAGGACGCCCCGCCGATTTCACTGGAGCGGTCGGGCAGTTTGAAATTCACTCTTCCGTTGAAAATCCAAATGCTCTTGTTAATCAGCCCATCAGCTTGAAAGTTCGTTTTGAGGGAGCTGGAAATGCCAAAGTCATTGACCTTCCAGCCATCAATTGGCCAGTGGGTCTTGAGCAATACGATACCAAGTCTGAATCCAAGTATTTTAAAAATGGCAGAAGCTTTAAAGAGTTTGAAGTTTTAGTAATTCCTCGGCAAGAGGGGCCACTTGAAATTCCAGCCTTGAGCGTGAGTGTGTTTGATCCGCAAACGAAGAAGTACTACACGCGCTCCACTCAGTCTATCAAGTTGAATGTTACCAACGACCCTAACGCGCCCGTGGGCTCATCGTCACGATTGGCAGATGCATCCAAGTCTGTGGCACCTGTGCAAAAGGCGGCTCAGTTGCCAGGACTCGTGATGGAGTGGGCGCCTTCTTCTCGGGCCAGTGCACTTGCGAGTGGTTGGTTGTGGGCGGTCGTTTACGGTGCAATTTCAGGGGTGTTGTTGTTGAAGGCTCGCTCTGAATTTGGTTGGGGACGTCGTCGCCGTAGTTTGAAAGAGCTTGTCAGTCGTCGTTACAAAGTTGTTGATTCAGCTTTAAATGCGGCAGATTTCCGTAAAGTTGGTGTGGAAATGACAAATATTTTCTATACCATTTTGGGTGAAGTTGCGGGAACTGGTGGGGCCTCATTAGAAATCGAACGTCTTTTGGAAATGGTGCCACCAAGTTTGCGACGTGATCACGGAGCAGAAATTCTTAAGTCTTTTGAGACTTTTCAAACGATGAGCTTCGCTCCAGAAGAGATGTTGGGGAACTTAAAAAACAAGGAAACTATGAAGTCCCACATTGACCAGGCCAAAAAAGTTATTGGTGGCGTGATAAGTTCGCTAGAAAAAACATAAAAAAAGGGGCTTAGCCCCTTTTTTTATTTAGTGACCAAGAGCCAGTTTAGATTAGTTATTTCACTGACTTTTTCTAAAGTCGCTGCTTCTGCCTTTTGACCATTTAAGGCAGCTTTTAGAATATCACTTCGTAACGAAACAGCATCAACAGATTCATAGCCAGAGGAAAGGGCTCCATGAAGAGGTGCATGACCACCGTTTTTGACCAAGATTAATTGTGAAAAACCTTGAGAAACATTTTTGAAGTGCTTGATTGCTTGGGTAGCAACTGTGGCACCATCTAGTGTTCCTTGGACATAGGTCATCGGAACCTTTGTTGGATATTTTTTTGCCGAAAACAGTTTTGTTGAATCGTCTTTTTGGAAGCCGAGCGACTCGCAGTAAAATTTATTCGAGGTGCTAATTCTGTCAGATTCCAAAGTACGGTTTTTGAAAATCGCAGAAAAACTGGCTGTCGAGAGGTTCATTCCGAGCTCTTCACAGCCAATCATTCCCATCAGCACGTGACTAAACCCAAAATCAAATTCTTCTGGTTCCGTTTTATTAAAGGATGGAAGAACGGCTTGTAAGACATTGTCGTCCCAAAGAATATTGTCCAGAAAAGTGCGGAAAGGAATATTTGAGTTGTCCATGTACAACATCATTGCGCCGACATTTGAAAACCAATTTGCTGGAATTTCGGGGTTTTGAGAAATCTCCAAAATTCGATTTTGCATTTCTACAGGAAGAGAATCAAAAAAGCGCTGAAGCAATTTAATTCTGCGGCGGGGATCGATAAGGTCCGAACCGCCTTCGTAAATAACACCCTCAATAACAACGGCTCTGGTAGACTGCGGAAAGAAGTGACCATAGAGATGTGCCGGGATCGTTCCATAGGAGACACCATAGACGGAGAGTTTCGCTACTCCTAAATGTTTACGGATTTCTTCGATGTCTCGGGCGGTGTTTTCTGAACTATAAAAATCAGGATTAAGATACAGTTCTTTGCTGAGAGGTTTTGAACAAGAATTTCCTCTTTGATCAAAAAAGACAACGTTCCAATCCTCAAGTTCTAGCGATGAATGGTGAGAAGTCTCTCCGGGGCCGCCGGCTATGAAAACCAAAGTATTTTGTTGTGGGTTGAACGGTTTTTTCGTCCAGGCATAAATTGGTGTTGAACCTTTTTCTAGATTTTTATAGTCAATCGGAACGGACAGCCAGATTTCGTGTTGGTTGTTGCGGAAATCGATATTATTTTTACAGGTTGTCGGTCCATCGTTGTATTGATCTGAAAGTTGTAATGCAAAGGCTGGCTGACCAAACACAAAAATGGCAAATGTTAAAACGAAAAAAGACTGTTTCATGACAAGGTTTATAGCAAGTTCTGCAGATTCCCCAAATGGCTTATATGCCTCCAAGAAAGATTTACAGCTCTACCTGGAATATCACCGGAGCCCCTGAAATAGAGCTGGGCTTCTAGAAATCTCTGGGAATCATCAAAAAAACCGCTAAAAGGGGACGTAAAGGTCTTAAAATCAGGTATTTATGCCTCGCGCAAAACCCTGAGAACATTGAGCTTTCAACTGATTTTCATTAGGATGAGGCGTTCTTTACAGAAAGGCAAAACAATGGCTTCTAAAATCGAAACCACACCGGAAATGGTGCAAAACGTTTATAAGAAGACAGCTGAAAGATTGGCTGTTGTTCGCAATCGTTTGAACCGCCCTCTAACTTTGGCGGAAAAGATCTTGTTCGGTCACTTGGATGATCCTCAAAATCAGGAACTTGTTCGTGGCGAAAGCTTTTTGCTTCTAAGACCAGATCGCGTGGCGATGCAAGATGCGACTGCGCAAATGGCTTTGTTGCAATTTATGTTGGCTGGTAAATCTGAGGCTGCTGTTCCTTCAACAGTTCACTGCGATCACTTGATCCAAGCTTACAAAGGTAAAGAAGCTGATATGTCTGCTTCGAACATTTCTAATAAAGAAGTGTTCGAGTTCTTGGCGACAACGTCTTCTCGTTACAACATCGGTTTCTGGAGACCAGGCGCCGGAATCATTCACCAAGTAATTCTTGAGAACTATGCGTTCCCAGGTGGATTGATGATTGGTACAGATTCTCATACACCAAATGCAGGTGGCTTGGGTATGTGTGCTGTGGGTGTTGGTGGTTCTGATGCTTCTGACGTGATGGTTGGTTTGCCTTGGGAAGTTAAAAATCCAAAGCTTATCGGTGTACACCTTAAAGGTAAACTTTCTGGCTGGGCTTCAGCTAAAGACGTGATCTTGAAGCTTTGCGGAATGCTGACTGTTAAAGGTGGAACAGATAAAATCGTTGAGTACTTTGGTGAAGGAACATCTTCAATCTCTTGTACTGGTAAAGCAACGATCACGAACATGGGTGCCGAGTTGGGCGCAACTTGTTCTGTGTTCCCCTACGACGAGCGTATGGCAGCTTACTTGAAGTCTACAGGTCGTGACGAGCTTTCAAAAGTAGCAGACGCACACAAAGACATTTTGTCTGCAGATGCTGATGTTGTTGCAAATCCTGGTAAGTACTTTGACGAAGTTTATGAAATCGATTTGTCTGCGCTTGAGCCACACCTTGTGGGTCCTCACTCTCCAGATATCGCTCGTCCTATTTCTGCATTGAAAAAAGAAGCGGCAGAAAAAGGTTACACTTTGAAAATTTCTTCTGCTTTGATTGGCTCTTGCACTAACTCTTCTTACGAAGACATCGGCCGTGCCGCTTTTGTTGCGAAACAAGCGATGGAAGTTGGTGTTAAGATGAATCAACCGTTCTTGGTTTCTCCTGGATCGACTCAGATTCAGAAAACTATTGAGCGCGATGGTCAAATGGCGACTTTCAATGAAGTGGGTGCAACTGTTCTTGCAAATGCTTGCGGACCTTGTATCGGTCAATGGAGACGTGACGACGTTAAGACGGGTGAAAAGAACACGATTGTAACATCTTTCAATCGTAACTTCCGTGCTCGTAATGATGCGAATCCTGAAACGCTGGCTTTCATCGGTTCACCAGAAATCGTGATGGCATTGGGTCTAGCAGGTCGTTTGGATTTCAATCCAGCGACAGATGAACTTGAAGGACCAAAAGGTAAAATCAAGTTGCAAGCTCCAGTAGCTCCAGAACTTCCTGCTCAAGGATTTATTCCAGACACAGAAGGTTATCAGAAGCCAGCAGGCGCGACAGCACAAGTTGCAGTCAGTCCGACTTCTGAGCGTCTACAACTTCTTTCTCCATTCGCAAAATGGGATGGTAAAGATTTTGTCGACAATCTTGTTCTTGCAAAAGCAAAAGGTAAATGTACGACAGACCATATCTCTCCAGGCGGTAAGTGGTTGAACTACCGTGGTCACTTGGACAACATTTCTAACAACATGTTGTTGGGTGCAGACAATGCATTCACTGGTGAAATCGGTAAAGGTAAGAACCAATTGACAGGTCAAACTGGCGTTGAGTTCGCACAAATTGCTCGTGCTTACCAAAAAGCTAACAAAGGTTGGGTCATTATCGGTGACGAAAACTACGGTGAAGGTTCTTCTCGTGAGCACGCAGCGATGTCTCCAAGATTCTTGGGTTGTACTGCAGTTGTTACGAAATCTTTTGCTCGTATCCACGAAACAAACTTGAAAAAACAAGGTGTTTTGGCGTTAACTTTCGTAAATCCAAAAGACTACGATAAGATTCAAGAAGAAGATTCAGTCAGCTTGGTAGATTTGCAAAATCTAGCACCAGGTAAGAACGTAAATATGAACATTAAGCACAAAGACGGCTCTACAGAGACGATTGAGCTTAAGCATACTTACAACGCTGAACAATTGAAGTGGTTCCGTGCAGGAAGTGCTTTGAACTTGATCCGCGGTCTTTAATTTTATTCTTTAGAATATAAAGAAAAAACCCACAGTTTATAAAGCTGTGGGTTTTTTTTGAGCTCTTTGAGGAGTCTCAGGTTTTAAGACCTAAAAGTTTTCTCGAGGAATTTACAATATTCAGTTGGCTTTTACTAAATCCAACTATTTTGAATAGACACAAAGAGCTTTGCCTTTAGACCCGATACCGGCAGCAACTCCCTCAAAAGTAGTGCGAACCAACGATAGAGTTTTTCCATTTGAATCCAGTTTTAGCGCGAATGAATCTTATCTATTTAAGGACTCTGAGGTTGTAGGAGCCGAAAGATTCTCTGGTGGTTTCAGAATAGCCACCAGACGACTTAACATTTTTTTGAGCAGTGACAATAATTTCTCTGTCATCATGTGCTTCATTCACTGTTTCGATATCTACAGAGATAACTGATTGGCCTTGTTTTTTAATTTGATCCATCATTTCAAATTGTACGACTTCATGATTTTTATCCACAATCATGACTTGAAAATCTTTGTATTCGACTTCGACAGTTTCGCCATTGAATGCGCGATATTTTTCGAACGTGGGATTTGTATCAAGGACCCATTTTTTGCCGTCACACTTAACCACTGAGACTTTTAATGTTGTCTTCGAGTTATCATCAGACTGATTTTTAACTGTTTGAATCAAAATTTTTTTACTGCCTTGGGGTGATTGGATAGAGTTTTCGATACCACAATAAGCAACGCTGCCATCGAAGGTTTTGTAGATTTTTGTCATTGATTCTGCGAATGCAGTGTTTGAGATAACGGCTGAAAGAGCAAGACTTGAAAGAACTTTCAATGTTTGGGACTTCATAGAATCTCCTTATTGATTTTAAAAATAAATCAAGCTGGTGACATGCAAAAAGGAATCTCAACCCATGTTGACTGTGAAAAGAGGTTTTCATGCTTCCAGGCGCCTGTTCAGAGCGAAAGATGTTTCTAGTATATGTCTAAGAGTTGGACTTTGGACAATTTAGGGCAGTCTTGTGCAGGGCCCTCGGTTGTTTGTGGAACAAGACATGTTTTGTTTTTTAGACTTGGAAGGGGCTCTCACAAGAAATGTCACTGTTGCCAAATATATTTACAGAGATTTGACGTGGAAAGGCCCTAGGGGCTTTCAGTAGCGGGTATGTCTTTTGCTGCTTGTGTGACGAATGTTTTTAACTAGCCAGGAGTTTAAAATGAAAAAGTTCGTACTATCACTTGCGGTCATCTTATTTTCTCAACATGTTTTCGCTTCAGCGTTTGATTCTATTGCGGATCAAAATCTACAAAACGAAGCTTATGCGAAGCTGCTAAGTGCAGCAGATAAAGTTGTGATTTCTGGAGATATTCATTCTTATGAAACTTTGCCTTCTATCTTGAAAGTGGTCGAAGATTACAACGCAGAGCTTTTAGATCTATTGTTCCGTGGTGAAGATATTGAAAAGATGAATTCCAATGTTTCTAAAATAGATATTCAATGCAAAAAGAATGAAGCAAAAACAGCGGCCGAGTGTGTTTTATTCATCAACTTTAAGCCTTTGGGTGAAACCGCAGTTACCTTTTCTGTGGAATTAAATGAAAAACAAGAGGTTGTTTCCGTTGGCAATACGGCTTACGTTTCTCGTGGTTCGTAGTAGTTGAATGTAAAGCTGATTGCTATTTTTGTTTTCTTATTATGCCGGCGAATCATGATTTGTGACTGATTTCTTGAAAGCGTGGGTGAAGGTCATGGAGTTGGATCGTTTCGATTTACATCGTTAATAGGATGTACTTCAGACTAGTATGATAGCAAAAACCGTCTTTATGGCGGTTTTTATTTTTGTAGCGAGAGCGCCGGCATCCTTTAAAACATTGAATCATAAGATTTGTTGCAAGAAAAATCCATTGGAAGACTTTTTCATTCCGTAACCGCTGTCGGAGCGGGGAATATTTTGTGCTTTATTTTACTAGACTTTATTCACGTTCCTAGCTTATCAGGCCTATTTCGAACCTTGGGACTGGGTTGTGGGCGTTGGCGCTCGTGAAGAGCTTTCGAAGCTTTCCGCAAGTCTTCAAGAAAATGTTGTGGTCCTGGAAACAGTGGTTTCTGGTGCCGGGAATTTGTCTGCACAGCAAGCGAAGGCAGTTTAATAAGAGCAGGCTTTGTGATAATTCTCATGATCTGGTAATTTAGATAGGTCTTCAGAAAAAAAATATCAAAAAAAGCTCCAAGAAATCTTGGAGCTAAAAAGAAGGGTACCGAGCCCTCCATTGTTTACCAGGTTGCCCCCAATACGCATGCTAGAAGCTGGGAGTGGGGCACCACTAAAATGTTTAATTCGGCGCCATCTCGATACACAGAACCCCTAAAAATAGTTTTTTTACTTGGCGAAACTTGTCACCTTTTAAGAAGATTTTACTGCCAGTCGCAGGCAATATAGACCGCCCCGTGCATTAGAAAACGTGAGTGTGATTTCAGGTATCTACTGCTTAAATTACTGTTCTGTATTTAATGCCACTTTGGCAGATAAACAAAAATGAGTCTCTCATTCTTTCTACTTCCGTCCTATCACAGGAACACTCTTTGTAAATCCCCTTTGCGGAGATTTGTATGTATATTAAAACTGTTTTTAAAAGAACGACTTTGTCGATTTTATTGTCAGGAATTTTGTTAAATGGTGCTTTTGCTTCGGCAACAACCAACAATGATTCCTCGTACTCGGCGCCCCAGTTGCTTCTTTTAAATGAGATTAAAAAGCAAACTATCGAAATGGTCGAAAAACAAAAGCACGAAAGTGAACTTCTTCGTACTTGTTTCGCCTTTCCCACTCTTTGCCCAGGAGATATCACACAGAAGCTACCGACACTTCGTCAAGCTATCCGTGAAAAATCCGAAGAGTATCGACTTTTAGTTGGCTTAGCGAGATCTTCACACACATTCCATGGACATAGAAGAGCAAAGCTCAGCCTGGCTCATCCTTCTGTTATCTTGCGGGCTGAAGGTTCAAAGGACAATCCGTCTGAAATGGACATGATTCGTGAGCTCTATCGTAAAGACCTAACAGCCATTCGAAGTACTTTTAAAGATCGACAGAAGACACCTCCATCAGTCCCAATGCCCTTACATCCTTATGTAAGCTACGAAAGTATTTATATGGCCGAAGAACTAAGAGATGCGGAAGTCTTCTATGAAATGCAGGCTCTTTTATTGGCCAATCAATTGCCATTCATTGTGTACTTAGAGTCTGATCGACACTCTGACGGCGAAATAGTCAATGCCCTCGGAGTTTATATAAAGCGTATCCAAGAGGTTTTAAATGACCTCTATGATGAGAACAAAACACCTTTAGAAGGTTTCCTACTCTATGAGCCTATTGTGCAGGTTGTGATCAGTAAAAATCCTGACTCCAAAGAGGACCTCCGTGCTTTATTTCTGAAGCAGCAACCTAAAGCGGGCCTGCAGGCTTGGATCGCTCGAAACTCTCCTAGCTTGAAGCTCGCCGCTCTTACAAGTTGCTCTTTGGTTTCGGCGATTCTCCAATCATGGCCCATCTCGTTGGCATGCTCTGGGACGGCAGCAGTTCTAACAAGTCATCAGCTTTATAAAGAATATCATCGTATGCGTGACGACTTCGCCCTATGGTTATTGGGGGCGCAAAGCCACAATGCTTTGCGAAGCACCGAGTCTCGTATGGTTTACTCTACATTTGCGCTATTTCTTTCAGGACAAGCTCTTAGCTCGACTATTTTAAGCATCGAAACAGGTCTTGTAGCAACTTTAAGTTCAATTCCATCTGTGGCCGCAGCACGCTTTACCAGCCTCAGTGCCTTGCGTGAAGGAGGCCTGCGTTTCTTCTCTCGCACTATTCAATGGAAGGGAAAAGATTTAGGTGCCAGTCTTCTGGCTCAAGATTTTTCGAATATCACAGATTCGGACCTTTCTCCGCGCAGACAGGACCGCATTTTTACCTATGCAGACTACCTCAGATTTAATCAAATGGAAGTTTCAACCTCCAATCCTTAAATCAAATTTTGAGACAACGAGGGGTAAAGTGCCTAGAATTTTTTTGCACTTTACCCTTTACAGAAATACGAGCTCTTAAATAAAAGCATCTTAACCCTGAAAACGACATACTAAAATTGTTCTTCCGGTCATCGCATTTATTTATAGCGTCCCATGTTTTTCGATATATGTTGGATGTTGAGGTTTTCTTCTTGGTAGCTGTTTGTTTCAATAGAGGCAAAGGCTCCGGAAGAAAATTCAATCAGAACAGTGGGGGCTTTTGCTTTCTTAACTTGCAAGAGTTTCTTTTGTAGAGCTTCTAAGTTTTTCACTTTTTGACCTTGAACCTTCGTAATCATATCACCCAAGCTTAAGCCCATTTCCTCGGCAATCGAACCACTACTAATATGGGTGACGATCAGAAGGTTCTTTTTTTTGTTGTACTCTTGGTACACACGCAGCTCATCAAAATCTTCAAAAGTGGATAGGGCTGAGATGATTTCATCACAAATATGTTGAATGACCAGACCAGCAAAGTTGATAAAACGTCGGCGAGTCACAACGGGTTGGGACGAAAAGTAGCCTCGATTCCAGTTCACCTGGGTGGACTTAAGGTTCATTTTTTGTCCTTCGCGAAAAATTTTTAATGTGATGGGTTTTGAACGAGGAGTTGCATGAAGGACATCATAAATATTCCTTTTCCTAAAATCTTCCTCGACCTGAATATTTCCATGCCGATCAATTGCATAATTATTGATGCGCAAGATGACATCTCGAGGTTTGAGACCCATTTTAAAAGCCAGGCTGCCAGGAAAGACTTCGCGTACGATGACTCCATCGGTGGTATTCATTTTTAGAAATTGCCTGTTCTGATTGGAGTTTTTTTGGAGAACGGCGCCGAGGTGGGAGGAGGATGTCTCTCCGTGTTTCAAAAGATCTTCAATAACAGTGCAAACCAAATGAATGGGAGTGATGAAGCCGATATTGGCGGCTGGGACTGCCATTGCCGTATTGAGGCCGACGACTTCACCTTTGAGCGTGACGGCGGGGCCTCCACTATTTCCGGGATTGATGGCAGCGTCAGTAACCAGATGCTCCATATTCTCATCATTTCCAGAGATGAAATTGGTGATTTCTCCTCCAGAGATATTAGGCTCCGCCATTCCTAGTGGGTAACCGATGGCTTTAACTAGTTCTCCTCGGTAAATGTGATTTGCAGGGGAAATTTTTAAGCAAGGAAGTTGTTTAATTTTTGCGATCTTAAGAAATCTTTGAAGTTCTTGGGGCGGTAGTTTAAGAAGTCCGACATCGGGCTCAAGGCTAGAAACGAAACCGACGACTTCTGCTGTGAACAGCTCATCACTCGTCAAGATTGACATAATTTCCAGTTGAGTGGCATTGCGGATGACGTGGCTGTTGGTGAGAATATAACCACTTTCGTGGCCTATTTTAAAAAAGAACCCAGAAGCAACCCATTCTTCTGGAGCGAAAAAACGAGGATCTAAAATAGACCGGATGTCATTTTCATTGAAACCTCGAGCATAAATGCGAACGACACCCTTCATCGCCAAATGAACGGGATCTTTGATCATAGCGACCCACCTTGCAGCTGACTTGTTGCAGCTGCTTAAAAAATAATTCGTCAAAGACCTTCTGTCTTTGAGCTTACCGAATTAAGGGAGTCGCCAGAACTTGCTTCTCAACATACTTCTTTCAAGAGTGTCAAAATCTTTGAGCTCGGTGAGGTCAATCATTGCATCGACAGGATCCATCAGCTGCGCTTCTTGCCAAAGATCTTCAAAAACAACTTGAGTGGCCGCATGAGCCAAAGAAGGAAAGGCGCCGTCATCAATTTCCCCCATGCCAACGATCAATAAGTTTTCCCAGAGATCTCTGAGGCCTTTATGAAAGGTGCCTTCTAACATTCTGCCTTTGAGGCCAGTAACTTCTTTAAGTTGTTTCGTTGATAAAGGAGAATCCATTTCAAGGGCACTTAGGATTTCGCGGCTGACTGAGTTCGGGTAGGAATACTCCCAAGGAGCCTTCAAAGCCAACAACTGAGTGAAAGTCTTCTTGGAGAAGAAAGTAGCTCGACCTTGGTAGAACTTGCCGTAGACAACTTCGCGCGAGCGGGCCAGTTGCTCTCGAACCTGCCATAGATTGACGACGCGATTGTCAGCGTCGTCACTCCACTCCCAACGTAAGGGAGTCTGAGGGTATAAAAGCGACCAGATGCTTTGTGGTGTTGCTTTGTTAGCTTGAGGAAAGACTAGCAGAAAACCATTTTGCTCGATGAGTTGGATTGCTTTTTGATATGTGTTGTGTGCGACCATAGTACTAAAAATAGCATGGTCTTGACCGAGTTTCAGGCTTTTTGTCAAAATTGAAAAATGACAAAGCGAATTTTTATTACGTTGTTTAGCTTTCTGAGTTTGAACTCTGGGGCCTTAGCGGCAGAGGTTTTGATCGTTGGAGACTCCCACAATGTAGGACCTTTTGGTGAAGCTCTTTATCAAGAGCTCAAGAATGAAATGGACATAGAAGTTCGCTCGGTTGGTTTGGCGGGGGCTTCGGGGACCACCTATTCATCAAATGTGGAAAAACAACGGACTTTGCGAGCCGGATATGCGAATCGCACCAAAAAAGAGCAGAAAGTGATACCACATGGAACTGCGGTGACGGTACCGACTTTGTCAGACTTGATCAAAGAAGAACAACCTCAGATAGTTGTCATAGAGCTAGGGGATAACTTCGCTGGTTACTCATCTGCGGTGACGGACGTTTACGTAAAGAATCAAGTGCAAGCCGTGTTGAAACAATTGGATATGAAGTCACCAGCCCCCAAGTGCTTCTGGATAACACCGATTTGGACAGACAAAGAAGGAATTGGCCCCTACAAGAAAACCAATGAGCGGTTGTATCAAGTCAATAAGCTTATAAAAGAAGCTGCAGGCTCGCGCTGTACTGTTTTAGATAGCACGAAAGATCTTGGCTTGAAGAAGGAAGAGATCAACGTATTGAATGACGGGATTCATTTTGGCCCCGTATCTGGTAAGAGATGGGGAAAAGCTGCAGCTCGTACAATTTCGCAAAAGTTACGAGCTGCTCCAGGGAATGCTCCTTCTCAATCTGGTGTTCAGTAAGAAGAAGTGCTACTTAAGCGCTGTGTTTTTTTGGAAACATCAACGAAGCGGCGATAGAACCACCAATGAACAGGGCAATCAATCCCAAAGATGTTCCGATTGGGAAGTGGCCGCCGTAAAGGTCATTGAGCCATACCATTTTCAAACCAACGAAGACGAGAACCAAAGCCAAGCCATACTTTAGCAAGTGGAACTTCTCAACCACGCCAGCCAATAGGAAGTACAAAGAACGTAACCCGAGGATGGCAAAAATATTGGAAGTGAAAACCAACAACGGCTCTTTAGTTAATGCGAAAATCGCCGGAACAGAGTCAACTGCGAAAATCACGTCCGTGAACTCCAGGAATACTAGCGCGACAAAAAGAGGAGTTGCGTATTTCACGCCGTCTTTAACAACGAAAAACTTATCTTCGTGCATCTTATCTGAAATGCGGATGTGCTTCTTCAAGAATTTGATCAACCAGTTCTGTGATGGATCCATTTCTTTGTCCGGCTGAAACATCATTTTGACGCCAGTGATGATAAGGAAAGCACCGAAGATATAAACCACTGACTTGTATTGCATTAGAACAGAACCCAATGCGATGAAGATCGCGCGGAAAGCCAGTGCTCCTAGGATACCGTAGAAGAGAACGCGGTGTTGGTATTTTGAAGGAACAGCGAAGAAGCCAAAGACCACAACGAAGACAAAGATATTATCTACTGACAGTGACTTTTCAATCACATACCCGGTGAGGAACTCCAGGCCTACTTGTTTGGCAATCTCAGGATTTGCTGGAAACTTGTTCAGGGTATAAAAATACAACCCTGCATTGAATATCATCGCCAAGCTGACCCAAACAATAGACCAAACTGTTGCTTCTTTGAAACTTACAGAATGAGAGTTTTTGTGAAATACTCCTAGGTCAAGAGCTAGCATCGCAAAGACAAAGGCGACAAAAGATAGATAGAACCACCAATATTCAGACATTGGGAATAATAAAACTTCGTTCATTTTTGAACCTCCAAGCGGCGCAGTATAAAGACTTTCAGTTATTAGAAAAATTAGATAAACTACAATAAGTTCTTCGTTTATGTCAAAGAGGTCTTTATGCAGTGGTTGAACTACCATCATCTTTATTATTTCTATGTGATTGCCAAAGAGGGGAGCATTGCCAAAGCCGCCATCAAGCTCAATGTCGGTCAGCCCGCCCTAAGCACCCAGTTGCGCCAGCTTGAAGAGTCTTTGGGCAAGAACCTTTTTGAACGGAAGAAGCAAAGGTTGTTTCTAAGTGAACCCGGTCGTATTGCTTTTGAGTACGCTGATCAGCTGTTTCGCTTGGGTTCAGAAATGGTGGAGGTTCTTCAGGACCGCCTTCAGAACAATCGCATTCACGTTCAGATCGGAGCTTTGGACAGCGTGCCTAAACCGGTTATTATGGATGTTGTGATGCAGGCCCATAAACACGGGAACTGCACAGTTTCTGTTTTGGAGGGGGCTGGAGGTGACCTTTTGCGCGAGCTTTCAGCGCATCAGTTGGATCTGTTACTATCGAACTATCCGCCAAATGTGGATTTTCAATCTGTCTATGCAAGGTCTGTTGCTAAATTGGAAGTTGTGGTCTGTGCAGCGCCAGAATTTAAACATTTAAAAAAGAATTTCCCGCACTCTTTGGATGGGCAACCATTTATTTTTCCGACCATTCACAGTAAATTGCGCCGAGATTTAGATCATTACTTTAAGGTCAATCAGATCCGTGTGGATCGGATTGCTGAGACCCAGGATACAAGTTTGCAAAAACTGCTGGGGCAAAAGGGAGTCGGGTTGATCCCTATCACCCAATTAGCTACCGAAGATCTTGTTCAAGAAAAGAAATTGATTGTTTTGGGGAAACTGCCAGGTATTTATGAAGAAATTTGGTTGATGTCTGCCAATCGAAAAATTGGCAACCCCATTGCTGCCAGTCTGATGAAAGAATTTTCCTTAAAAGCATAAAGCAGTCGACAGGTTCGTTGTGGTGTCGATGTTCCTCATCCCAATGCTGCAAGCACCTGATCGAACTTTGAACTTTCTTATGAGTTTATTTTTCTAGGGAAGATAAGGCGAATAGAGGTTCCTGATTTTTCGCTTTGCGAGATATGGGTTGATGAGACTTCAATTCTTCCATTGAAAAGCTTCATGTACTCGGTGATTAAAGTCGTTCCAAGTCCCGATCCAACTTCATTCGCGGTTCCTCTTTCTGAGAAAAACTTCTTTCCTTTGAAAATATCTTGAATGAAGTCTGGATGAATACCAATTCCTTCGTCTCGAATAATGAGTATTGTGTCTAGGTCCGTAACTTCCACTTCAAAAAAGATATTCCTTCCGGAGTCGGTGAACTTAATGGCATTAGAAAGTAAATTTGACAGGACTTGATTGACGAAGGCAGAGCGATCTAGATTGACGTAAATATTTGCAGCGACATTGTTATAAACCTGCACACCTTTTTCACCGGCCTCCCACGCAAAGTGGCTTATTGCTTCATCACAGGCAGATTTCAACTCAACTTGATCCATATGAGCGCGGGCCTTGTAGGAATTGAATACTTCTTCCTGTCTTGCCCCTTTGAGAATTTTTTCAAGTCTGCCTGAGACTTTACTCATACTAGAAATGCTGGAAAGTAGGTTTTCTTGGCGACAAAGGTGTGTGAGTTGCTCTATGTGAAGTTGTAACGAGCTTACTGCATTAGCGACATCATGAGCCAAGACTCGAACCAAGCGATGATAGCGGTCTTTATCTTCAGCGGCCACCAGGGCAGCTCGTTTTTCTCGGTCCAAGACACGAATTTTGTAAGCCAAACCAAGAGATAGAATGAGCATCTCGCCTAGATTTGCGAAGAGAAGAGAATACTTTGTAAGCGCGTTAGAAACAATGAAGCCATAATTTGATAAAAACCAAGTTGCGGTGCCAATGAAAATGACGATCCAGGAGATTAGAAAATAATAAGAAAGAATGAACTGGCGTTTGAGTAAAGTGAAAATACCGCAATAAATAAAAAACAAAATGCCGACAGCGATAGAAATGTCTATCAAGTAGCCGATGTAATTGAGAGTGGGAATCGAAGGCAAGAAAAAACTTGCCAACATACAGACCAGAGACGAAGCAGTAATTATGTAGAGCCCTCGAGAAATGAGAACAAGCTCGGTACCAATATTTAAAAATCGTTTCACAAAAAGGCTTGAGGACAAGAGTGCAGAGGATGAAAAAAATAAGAGGTAGTTGGTAAAGACAATGGATGAGTTGGGGAAAAAGTATGTATCCAACGCCCCGTGAATTGTCAGCGCCGTGAGGCCAAAGCTTAGTGCAAATAAGGCGTAAATAAGATGGTCTTTTTGGGTAGTGAACAGCCCCAAAAAGAAATTATAAATAACCAGAGATAAGATTCCTCCAATATAGAAGAATAAAATCGCTTTTACCTGAGACTCTGCCTTTTCGAACTGTAACGGGTTGGTTAGATAAATTTGTGCATTGATTGCATGATGGGTTAATAGCTTGATGTGATAAGTGGCTTTCTCTTGTGGCTCAAGTTGAATATTAAAACCACCTAGTCTGTTCTTAGAATCACGCGACTCAAGGGGAATGCCTGGACCCGAACTCGTATAGCTTTCGAAGTTAAGGTTTTTATATAGAGAGAGTTTTCCCACAAGAGGAGAGTTGAGATAGAGAATTTTCTCGACGACTCGATTACTGGTGTTTTCCAGATCAAGTCTTAACCATAAGACTTGATCTCCATATCCAGAAGTAATGGTATTGTCGGGTAATTTTTCGAAGGACAGGGAAGAGGGCTCTAGTGTTCCAACTGGTCCCCGCGCCAAGGTGATAAATGCGGTGATGTCCTGGTGATCTATCTGCTCTGAGGTTTGTATGCGCTCCTGCCCTTGAGCAAAACTGCTGACAAAAAATATAAATATAAAGAATGTCGGTAGAAGCAGTTTTATTTCTTTCATTCTTGCGAAGTATGCCGAAGGTCATGATTCCTCGTCAATCTTCATGTTTTTTACCCAGCATCAAGAAAGGAGAAAAAATATCAGCTATTTTACTTAAAAGGCGGGAGGTTCTCTATGTTTGCAAACCGAGAAGAAGCAGGTCGCATTTTAAGCAAAAAATTACGTAAATATAAGGGAGCGAATCCTTTGGTTTTAGGGATTCCTCGCGGTGCAATGCCCATGGCTGCAATTATAGCCCAAGAACTCGAGGGTGAATTAAATGCCATCCTTGTACATAAAATTCCAGCACCGAATCAGGACGAACTGGCTATCGGCTCGGTGGGTTTGACTGGCGATATTTTTCGTCTTCCGTCCATACAAGCTTACGGAATTTCAGAAGAATATGTGCAAAAGGCTGCACAAGAGCAACGGCTGAAGCTGAAAGATAGAAGAGCTCGGCTTCAGCTGCCTCCCTTTAATTGTAAAAACAGGACAGTTATTCTTGTTGATGATGGGATTGCCACTGGAGCCACAGCTTTTGGAGCTATTCATGAAATTCGTGCACAAAAACCGGCGAAGCTTATTTTGGCAGCTGGAGTTGTTCCCGCATCACTCTCTTCTGAGATGCGGGGAACGGTGGATGAGTTCGTTGTTTTGGAGGAACCTGATTTTTTCTACGCTGTCAGTCAGTTCTTTCAAGACTTCGCACAAGTGACGGATGAAGAAGTTGTAGAGATATTTAAGCAAGAGAAGTTTAAGAAAAGGCTGCCGCAAGTTCCGCAAGTGAAAGAGAAACATCCGTAAGAATTTTTTTTCGGATTTTTTGTTCGCTTGTGCGGACAATTGCTCAAGCTGTAGGTTGTGAATAGTTGGAATAGCCTTTGCTATGATCCTTGGTTTTAACTGACGAGGATTGTATGTGTTCACAAAATTTATGTGTTTTTTTATTGGGGATGATTTTATTCAATACAATATCTTGCGCTGTTGAGCTTAAAGAAAAAGATAAATTGGAAAATCCGCCCGCGGTTGTGATACCAGCTACTAATTCCGAACCAAAGACATCTGCTGAAAATAAGTCATTTGAAGTTAAATTTCAAATCAAAGGCTCAACCAGCCCGCATAAATACCTTGTCGAGCTATCTTGGCTTCCTGTTGACGGGGATGTACGGGTATTAGAGCGTGGAGTATTAAAAGGGGTTGTCTCTGGTCAGGAGAGATTCTTTATCGACTCCAATTTATCAGGTGGTTCCCAAGCTTCCTATTTGGTTGAGCATATTGATTCTGAAGGACGGATTTTAGGAGCTGCTTCCCAGGTGATTGAAATTCCCAAAGATCTATTATTAGAGGGAGAAATTTCCCTTACGGCGAGCAGGAAATTGGAGGCTCATCGTGTGTTTCTATCAAGAAATTTAGTTTTAAGAACTTTTCATCATGATTTAGTTATCATTACAAAAGAGCTGTGGTCTGACGGGGGAGTGATCGGTAATTTTCCCACAGAGACAGTCGCGGCGAGAGAAGGAAATGGTCGCCATGGAGGCATGATTACAATTTTTTCTGAAAAAGCCATGGGGTCTTTGAGACTACTCTTGAACGGAGAAAAAGGTGGTGATGGGAAGGATGGGGTTCTGAGCTTCCCAGGTAAGCACCCAGGATGTGCGGGTTCTAGTGGTGGCAAAGGTGGAAATTCTGGATCTCTTAATCTCAGATTTCAGGAGGGGCGACAGTTTGTTGTGACAACCGAAGTCCTCGTCGGTGGCGCTGGAAAGGCAGGACGACGGGGATTTGTGTCTTCGCAAACGCCGTCGTCTTTGGCAGTTCATCCTCCTTGTCATAGAGATGCCCCGGAGGGAAAAGATGGGCAGGCGGGAATTCAAGGGCAAATTTGTTTGCAGCTTGCTCATGACTTCCCTTTTGTTTGTAAATAACTAATTCAACCTGGTCCGCCAGAAATGGCACCTGGATGGTAGGTGCTTCTTGAACTCTTTGTTTGCGAGAATTGAGTGTGACTAGCAAACCAATGAGTCGCATGTCGAGCAACTTGCTCAAGGGTTCCTGGTTCTTCAAATAAGTGGGTTGCACCCGGAATGACTTCAATTTTCTTTTCACAATGAAGGTTGCCGTAGGCTTCTCTGTTGAGATCCAGAACCAATGTATCAAGGCCCCCGACGATAAGTAGAGTGGGTGTGACAATTTGTTTTAGCTTATCTTCTGCAAGATCGGGACGTCCGCCACGGGAAACGACAGCAAATACATGTCGCGGTTCCAAAGCGGCTGCGACTAGGGCCGCCCCGGCTCCTGTGCTGGCGCCAAAATATCCGATTGCGAGATCTTTGCAGTCACTTTGATTTTTGAGCCAATGCTTTGTTTGAATAAGTCTTTTTGAGAGGAGATCAATATCAAAAACATTACCGCGATCCGACTCCTCATCATCGGTTAAGAGATCCATCAGAAGTGTTGCAAAACCAACCTTATTAAGTTCTTGAGCTACAAAATTATTTCGCGGACTCAGGCGACTGCTCCCACTGCCATGAGCAAAAATAACAAGACCCTTCGGTTTTTTGGGGATAGTGAGAAGTCCATTGAGCTCAACTTCGTGCATTTTAATTTTCACATCACTCTTATTAATCATCGAGAACCCCTTTGTTGATGGTGATTTCCTGGAAAGAAAGCAGATAAAAAAGATTTCGAAGAAAAATAGTAATCAATAAATGTCTACGACTCAGTATGTATTTATGCGCATACCTGTGGTGTGACAGGAGGAACTCATGTAAACTTTTAACATGGACCTAAATGAAATCGCTATATTTATCAAAGTTGTCGAAACTGGAAGTTTTACTCAGGCTGCAAAAGCCCTTGGTATGCCCAATTCGACAGTGAGTGCAAAGATATCCTCCCTGGAGTCTCGACTAGGTTTGACATTGTTAACAAGAACCACGCGGAAGTTGGCATTAACTCCAGCTGGTGATGTGTTTTTTCAGAAATGCTCAACAGCCTTAGTTGAAATTTTTAAAGCACAAGATGAAGTTGCACGGGACCAAAAGGAGCCTCAGGGATTATTAAAAATTACAGCACCGGTGGATCTTGGGGAACGCTTACTTCCAGAAGTCATTTCCAAGTTTGTTAAAAAATATCCGAAAATCAGCATTGAAGCAGTTCTGTTGGATCGCAAGGTCGATCTGATTGGTGAGGGTGTGGATCTGGCTCTTCGTGTGGGCAATCTCGATGATTCGAGTTTCATTGCAAAAAAGTTGGGAACTATCTATTTTGGCGTCATGGCGAGCCCTAAATATTTGAAAGAAGCGGGGATGCCAAAGTCGCCGAAGGAGCTCAGCTCGTCTCACTCGTGTATTCAGTTTACTGCTTTGGGGGTTGACTCTTGGACACTCACCAGCGGTCGAAGTTCTTTGACGGTCCCCTTGAAAAGTCAGATTTTAAGTAATGATTTGAATGTGGTAAAGTCTTTGACCCTTGCTGGTAATGGTGTGGCTCTTCTGCCGATGTTTCTATGCGCTGAGGATGTGAAGGCGGGGCGCCTTGTTCGGCTTTTGCCGGAGTGGAGTGCCAATGAACGAGCGGTTCACTTTGTTTATCCAGGACAAAAATATGTACCGCCAAAATTATCCACTTTCATTCAGTTTGCTTCAGAATCATTAAAAAAGACTTTGCAGGATTACTCCAACTAACGGCCTTATCTTGCACATTCTTGCAGAAGCCGATTGCATCGATCTAGTAAAGTCGTACGAATTTTTTCCCGTTGCTCTAATAGTTCAGGCAACTTGGTTGTCTGAACTATTCTGTAAAGACTGATGGTTCGGTCGAGATCCATCAGTCTTTGCTTATCAGGGCCTCGCGAAAGTGGAAATTTTGGAATAGGTGAATTATTCTCCACTGCTTTTCTGACCTCTTCTGTCCAGGTGATTTCTGTTTGAGTCAGATAAATGGTGGGAACAAATTTGGTCGAACCAGAAGAATTTCGTTCTTCCAGTTCTTGAGCGCGAAGCCATTTCAATTCAGACATAATTTTAGAAAACTCGGCGTCATATTGCTTACCAAAAATTTTAAAAACTATTTTCTTCCAAGCATCACAGAAGTCTTCAAAGACAATATTTTTGGCTTTTTCAAAAAGTGGTGGATTGGTTATATATTGTAGAGTCCGGGATAAGATATCAGCCGAAATCACACTGCTATTCGTTTTTAAGCTGACCCGCATGAGGTGGTGGGACCAGCTTGCGATTTCATTCAGGGCTTTGCGGTCAACGAGGGCTGAATGAAAATCGAGCTGAAAGTAGGCAAAGATATCAGTTGGGACAGGTCTTTCGAGAAACTTGTCTATTTCACTTTTGGTTCGGTCTCTTTTAGATAAAGAAAAATATTGATTCAATCGTTCAGAGAAGTCTTCAAAAGTGCCACTCCAAAGATCCTCTCGTTGGCAGGCTTTATACAATTGAAAAGCCTTACGAGTGCTAGGTTCTGCGTGATCTAGCAGAGAATTTATTTTTTCTTCAAGAAGGTGAGGAAAGCTATTCCACAGTTCTTTAATCATGAACTCATTCTAGCATTCAAGGATGAGAAAAGCTGATTTTTATTTTTTGTCGAAGTTTTCGACAAACGCAGGTTCCTGAGATGGATTATGGCGGGCTGTATTTAAAGAGCCTATAGATGTCGTCCCATTTTTCGCAGGGCGGAGTTTGAATTTTTAGATTTCGCTCAGTCCATGGGTGAATGAATTCAACGCTCATGGCCTTCAGGCAAAGACCGGTGATTTTCAATTCGTCGCGAAAAAATCTATTGTGGTAGGAGTCTCCATGTTCGATATCACCCAAAAGTGGATGAGCAATGCGATCAAAATGTCGTCGTATTTGGTGCCATCGACCTGTCATGGGTTCGACTTCGACCAGGGAATATCGCGCCGTGGGATACTTTTTTCCAACAGGGAACGGAAGCTCAATTGTAGCAAGAGTTCGATAGGAGGTACAGGCCTCAACAGTGGACTGCCCTTCGTTAATCTCTAAAGGAATTTCAATTTTTCCTTCTGGAGGTGTATAGCCACGAACGACAGCGTGATAGGTTTTCTTCATTTGTCGTTCCATGAAAAGATGGCTGAGCTTTTGGGTAGCTTCTTTTGAAGTTGTGAACAGTAAAACACCACTGGTCGGCGCATCTAAACGATGGACAGGAAAGACATCTTTTTTAAGAAGCTGACGTAGGACATAGATGCATATTTTTTCTTTAGGCACGGGGTACGGAGACAGTTCAGGGGGATGAACGAAGAATCCAGATGGTTTGTCGATAGCAAAGAAGTAGTCGTCTTGATAGATGATATTCATAGTTGAGGTTCTCTGTTGGATAACAGCCTAAAGAATGAACTCTTTAGGCTGTTAGTGTGTAATGAATTTGCTTAGAAAACGTTGATATTTGCAGAAAGTCCGACATTGGTGCGATCTGCACGAATATCCTTCGGAGTAAACTGAATATTCGGATAAAGGTAGATGTCTCGAGTGATCGAGATTCCAGTTCCTACAGATTGATAGGGCTCAAGTTGAATATTGTCGTCGTACCCCTCGTAACGAGTGAACTGGAAATAACCAAACACAGTTCTGAAAGAGTACCGATCGTTGAAAGTGTACTGTAGGAATGGGAAAAGACCGCCTGAGATCTCAGATCTTTTGAATAATCCCGCTTTCATTCGAGCCACAGCCTTTGAATCTGTCACTTCGCCTGCGTAAATGCTTTTGCCTAAAGTGATGCTGGTTCCACCTGTCCATCCTGAATTCCCGAAATTCGCCAGGATCGTCTGACTCAAGCTGATGGAGCCAATGGAGCGATAAATGTTCACAGAATCGTTATCAGTTGCGTGACTGTAGGTAGCGCTTGAGATTTGTTGCAGGTTAAACGCGCGATAGCCA
Organism: uncultured Bdellovibrio sp.; assembly: GCA_964431515.1. Taxonomy (GTDB): domain Bacteria; phylum Bdellovibrionota; class Bdellovibrionia; order Bdellovibrionales; family Bdellovibrionaceae; genus Bdellovibrio. The sequence goes on along the minus strand of CAYSKF010000013.1, from coordinate 50,665 downwards.
CGACTCCATCCAAGATAAGGAGTGGAGACCTCAAAGCGCGATAGAGAGCCCGAACGACCTGTTCGAGTGTCTTCAGCAGGTTTTGTGATATCGCCATGAAGAGGATCGACAATGGTGATGCCGGTTCCGAAGCTGATATTGTCGCGATTTCCCAGACGATAGTTGACGCCTACGTCTCCTGAAAGTGAGGTCATCGCTTCAATGGTCGCAGAAGCGCGATAGTTTGGACGGACGCTATTGAAAGGATCCTGAACGGATCCGCCAGCATAGGAAAGACTTGATTTGAATGACCAAACGGATTTCGAACCTAATTGAGCTCTCATACGAGCATCTGTGATCTCTTCGTCGATATCTTTATTTTTTTCCTCAGGTTTTTTGAGTTCTTCCATTTTCAGGGTGTTTGTCGTCGTGCTGGAGGAAGTAGACGTAGTTTGAGCCAATGTAGAGAGGGGCGAAAGAAGAAGGCTCGCAGTAGTAATGAGGAGCGAAACTTTGTTATTCATTCAGTAAATCCTTCCTTATTTTTAAGATGAGTCTTTATAAAGAGGGGGCCAAAATATGTCCATGACATCTTATGTTGGCAGAAAATAATCTCATGGCTGTTTAAAACTTAGACAAAGTTGGACACCTAAGTTCTTGCCGATAGGAAGTGGGTGAAGTATAAGGCTGGGAATAGCTGGGGGTGTTGCTGGGTAGTTCTGGCGACTGAGATAAACCCTTTGAACCTGAAAGAGATAATGCTCGCGCAGGGAAGTGGAAAATGTCGTTATTTAAAGTCTTGTTTTGTTCATTGGTTCTTATTCAAAATTTACTCTCAGAGGCTAGGGCGGAGACGGAGCTTGCGCCGATAAAGGTTGAATCAAATAAAGATGATGAGGTCAGTGAAGCCTCTGGTTTTTCAGGGGTCCCCTTGAAAAATCTTCCCTTGTCATCAAAAGTTGTTAATTCAGAGGAGATGTCTGCGGCACGCATGCAAAGGCTGGCAGACGTTATTCAAGCAGATGCCTCTGCCACCGATAGTTACAATGCGACGGGGTACTGGGATTTTATATCAGTCCGTGGTTTTACTTTGGAGAACCGAGATAATTTTCAGCGCGAAGGTTTGCCGATCAGCGCTGAAACCTCCATTCCTTTAAATAATAAAGAGCGGGTTGAGATCTTAAAAGGCTTGGGAGCCATTCAAGCGGGAGTTGCTTCACCGGGTGGGCTCGTCAACTACGTCGTTAAAAGGCCCACGCAAAAATCTTTCAGTAGTTTTTTTGCGGAATACTCAGGCGTTTCGAATCTTCTTGTGGCTGTAGACTCGAGTCAGCGTTCTGAGTCGGGTTTATTCGGTTATAGAATGAACATTGCGCATGAAAATTTATCTCCGAACCTCAAGAACGCCCAGGGGCAAAGATCCCTTTTAAGTTTTTCATCTGAATGGCGTTTGCCCGAAAGCTCTTTGCTGGAGTTTGAAGTTGAATGGTCACAGCGAAAGCAGCAAAGTCAGGCCGGTTTCAGTCTTCTTGGTAATCAACTGCCAGAACCTGTGGATCCTAATTTAAATTTGAACAACCAACCTTGGGTTCAGCCCGTGCTGTTCGGTGGTTTAACGGGAACGTTGCGATACTCACAATTTTTATCTTCCACTACACATTGGAGTGCTGTTGTTGGTTCGCAGTCTCTTTCTACAGACGACCGAATGGCTTATCCTTTTGGTTGTAGTGCAGAAAACAATTACGATCGCTTTTGTAGTGATGGTTCCTTCGATGTCTACGATTATCGTAGTGAAAATGAAAGACGTCAGGTTGACTCCGCAAAAATATCTCTGACCAGTCGTTTTCAGACAGCTGTGGGAGAGCACAATGTCAGTTTGGGGTTATTGCAGGGAACTTTTCGTGAGCGATTCCAGAAGCAAGCCTACAACTATGTTGGCGCAGGACGTGTTGATGGCTCAATCATTTTGCCAGAAAATGGTTCATTAAGTGATGAGAGCACTTTAAGAGACTCGACGACTCGAGAGATTTTTTTAACAGATTCAGTGACCTGGGAAAAATGGCAGGGGTGGCTGGGGCTTCGTTGGGGCAGCTTAGATCGAAGCAGCGTACGCACGGATGGCTCCAGAGCGACACAGTATCATCAGAGTTTTCCCCTTCCTTGGATGGCACTTTCTTATGATCTAGGTGATTTTTTTGTTTATTCCAGCTGGGGTCGAGGAATCGAGACTTTTGTAGTTCCAAACAAATCAGGTTACTTAAGTCCTGGTGAGTTCATTCCCGGGGTTGAGAGTGAACAAGTGGAGCTGGGGTTCCGTGGGGGAGATGTTGACTTCAATTGGAATGCAGCTTTTTTCTCTATTCAACGCCCACTTGTTGAGGATCAAGCGCCGTACTATCAAGTTGATGGTAAAGCTCAACATAAAGGTGTTGAAGTACAGGCTAGCCGATCTTGGAGTGTTTGGAGTCTAGCAGGCTCGGCCATGTTATTAGATGCCAAGCGCGAGGGGAGTGTTTTGAGAGCGTCTCTCAACGGTTTACGACCGACGAATGTGCCCGAAACAGTTCTGCGCGGGAAGGTGGACTACCGCTTTTCAAATTTAAAAGGCCTGTCGATGAACTTGCGCCTATCCTATGAAGGGGCTCGAGCTATTTTGGCTGACAACAGTTTGATGCTTCCGTCCTGGACTCAGTGGGATCTTGGTGGAAAGTATGAGTTTTCTGTACAAAAAATACCGACGACTTTTACTTTTGGTGTTGAAAATCTAACGGATCACAAGTTTTGGCGAGAGTCACCAACTCAGTATGGGCATGTTTACCTTTATCCGGGAGAGTCGCGAAATTATTTTCTAGCCCTTCAGGCAAAGCTTTAAAGACCTTAGGTTGCTTTTTAGATCGTTTCTGATAAAGTAGCCTTTATGCCTTTTTTAGCCTCGAGTTTAGAAAACATTGCTCAATGCCGCAACTTGAAGGACCTTGCACCCGTTGATCAGCAAGAAACCTTGATGCAAGGTTTGGAAGTCTTGCATCGCGGACGTTTAAAAGGTCATAAAATTGAGCGTAAAGGTGATGGCTCAATTTCGCTTGAGCTTTATTTTCACGATGAAAATGTTTTTCCAGAAGTGGTCGTTAAACTCGACGAAGCTGGGCCTCAAGGGCCTGTTGTTTCCACTTGTGAAAATATTCCTCCATCAGTTGGCGATGAACTTTCTAAATATCAGTGGGGTGCGGCCGTCCTTCTGTGGTGGGCTTACGCACAGGATGCGTCCTTATTGCGTCGGATGGAGCCCGAAGTTTCTTATTTTTGTCGGGATTTTCAAGAGTTGATCTTTCAACATAAAGAGACCAAAGCTGCAACCGAAACAGATGTGTTGCCCGCAGACCTGACGTTGGACTCTCTCAGTCTGTGTCTTGATGAGTTGCCATTGCGCGGTTCATCGGGCTTAGCAGAAGTGCTGCCTTTGTGGGATGGCAACTATGAACTGCAAGAGGTTCCATATGTTGAAGACCCACGCAATTCGTCGCTATGGGATTTGCCACAGGTTTTTCGCAAGCCTTTGAATATTGATACGGTTTTTTATTGGTCAGATCTGCGAAAGCAGAATCAGCTGGCTGCTGTGGTTCGCTATAATTTTAGCAACGGCGTTCAGCTGAGCAGTCGGGAAATTCTTCGTCATTCTTACCGTAACTTGGTGCCTAGAGAATTATTGCCGGCGTCTATTCGTAAAACGGCAGTGACTCCAGGGTGGCCTTTTCTGCATCGTCATGAAAGTACATTCATCAGCAGAGACTTGAGCGATATCGAAGAAGTTTTGCAAGAATTGCTGGTACGAGTTGGTAAAAGTCTATCCCAAGGAAAAGTAAAATTTTATCTTCAATCGGAAGCCAGTTTAAATAAAGCTATTCAAGTTAAAAGTATCGCTTTCGATGCAGGGGAAGAGTTCCACTGGGATGTGCAATTTGAGGGAGAGACTTCTGTACTCACAAAAGTCTCTTTGCAACCTTTTGATGCCGGAAAGAAATACTTCTTTTTTCAGAGCTTTGCTTTAGACATTGAATCAGGCAAAGTTGTAGCCTTTCCATGGCTTCGTGAAGTCGAAATTTTGAAAGAGTTCTTCGGTAAGATTTTACAGCAAAAATCAATAGATTGCCTGTTGCCGTTCTCTTTTGAAGGTCATCAAGAAACTTCGGCCTTTTTGAAGCTTATACGAAGTCGACCTATTCCAGTGCAAGTCTGTGGTGGGACTCATCACCTTCCAGCCCGCTCCAGTGTTTTAGAGATGCATTTTAAAAACGACGGTGGATTTCACTTGGAGCATGTTTTCCCTCAAGAAGAAAAACCTTCTTTGCATTATCGTGGGTGGAGCACTCCAGCTGTTTTAATAATTAAAACTCTCAGTCTTGGATTGTCGACCTTGATGTCAGCAGATGTTAAAAGTCTTGTGTCTCGTTCAGGCAGCAAGCGTGAGTGGGATATGAAGATGATCCGGCACTTGGGTGTTCTGCAATACTTAGCATTGGAAACTTTGTCTTTGTATTTTGATGAACATCTCACGGACGGAACAGTCTGTTCGCAACAGCATGTGGTGACTGCACTTCACAGCAATATACAAGCTTTTTTGGTCGCTGGTGAAGGCACTGTTTTGGATCGCAGTCAGCCTTTGTCAGAGCTTTGTTCTCGGCCAGTGATTGCAAGTTTAGAATCCTTTGTTGCACAGATTTTTAAATCATTGTCAGAGACTTACTCAGTTTTTACTCCAGATGGAGAAATGATTTACGCTGGTTTGGTCGAACGTGATTTCAGAGTGCTTTATGAAATTTTAAAGCAGTTGGCATTATCGACTCAAGGAGCTTGTTTTAAGAAAGGCCGGACTTCTTTCTTATCCAGAATTTGGGATGGCGACCCTGCAACCGATGTCATGTTGGCTGAGGGGGATTTCTTTTTTCCTACGTCAGGAAAAAATCCAATGCTAGCAAGCCAAGCATTGGTTCTGCTGCAGCCATTGAAAGGTCACGGGATTCGTTTGTTGCTGAATGGTCAACCACTGGTAGAGTTAGCAGACAACGAATTTCAGGTTGATTTCCAAATCGTCAGCAATATCGAAGATAAAATGCTGAATTGGTTTGAGCTCAATCCCAGATTCTTTTTGCAGGGCCAAGAAGTGGATCCTGATTCGTTGAAGAACTTGGGTGGTGGCGGTGTTTTAGAATACAACGGTCAGTTTTTCATTGTGCCACAAACACAAATTCCTTCGATGCGCCGATTGGAAAGTTTTTGGTTGAAGTTGCAGCAGGGTAAAGTTGAATCTTCAAAGAAGAAGTGGACGGATAAATACTATCAGATTCCAAAAAGCCAAACGCTAGAGCTTTTAGCACTGCGTGCCTCGGGTTATGCTGTTCGTGGGGATGCCGAGTGGAAAAAACTTTGCGACTTCTATGATTCTTTGAATGGGCCTAAAAACTTAATTAAAATTCCTTCTACTGTTAAAGGAGACCTAAAGCAATACCAGCACGAAGGGTTTCAATGGCTTTACGATTTGTATAATTTGAAAATGGGCGCCTTGCTTGCTGATGATATGGGTCTAGGAAAGACTTTACAGACGCTTTCATTTTTAGAGCACCTTCGAACACAAGAAGAGTTGGGGCAAGTTTTGGTCATTGTGCCATCTTCGTTGGTCTACAACTGGGAGAGCGAGATTGCCAAGTTCACCCCGAACTTACCACTGCAGATTTTTACAAGTAAAGATGTGGATCGTGTCGGGGCAAAATTAGAGGCCAAAGAACCCTTGGTTGTTTTAACGACCTATGGTTTGTTGATGGAAAATGATAAGTTTTTGAGCCAATACAAATGGAATGTCCTGATATTTGATGAAGCTCAAAATTTAAAAAATATCACAACTAAAAGAACCAGCTCAGCGCGGATGTTGACAGCGCGTTTTAAGATTTGCATGACCGGAACACCGATGGAGAATCATTATGGAGAGTTTTACTCTTTAATGGATTTGATCGTCCCCGGATGTCTCGGTAAGTACGATGAGTTCCGTCGTCATTTCGTCAACACGGATGTCGTCTTGGTTGAAGATGTCGAAGACCTAAAGCTTCGTACCAAGCCACTGCTTTTACGTCGCACGAAAAAAGAAATTTTAGATCAGTTACCAGATAAACAAGAGACTCGTGTGAGTATCGCTTTTGAAGAGCAGCAAAAGAAAATATATCGCGACATTGCTCTGGCTTATAACGAGAAAATTCAGGAAACCATGAAGGACTCTAGTGAGTCTCAAGTTCAACTGCAGATGTTGACCGCCTTGTTGCGGTTGCGCCAGGCGTGCTCGGATCCCGGCGCTTTACCACAAGTCAAATACGACCAAGTTCCGCCAAAGCTGGAAGCTCTTTTGGACTCATTGAAGGAAATCATCGAGTCCGGTGAAAGTGCACTGGTGTTTACGCAGTTCATTCAAACCTTAGAGCACACTGAAAAGATGCTAAAAGAAGCGGGCATTCCTGTGTTCGTCTTGCATGGATCTATTCCGACCAAGCAACGTCAAAAGGTTTTGCGCGAATTCAATGAAAGCAACGGTGGAGCTGTCTTAGTGATGACTCTGAAAACGGGTGGCGTTGGTTTGAATTTAACCAAAGCCAGCTATGTCTTCCATTTGGAGCCGTGGTGGAATCCTTCGGTAGAAAATCAAGCCACAGATAGAGCGCATCGCTTAGGGCAAAAGAAAGCCGTGCAGGTTTTCAGATATATTATGCATGAATCTTTAGAAGAAAAAATGGAGCAGTTAAAAGCTCGCAAAAACAAGAAGTTCCAGTCTTTGTTCTCGGAAACTGAAAGTGTTAAAGAAATCGGCACAGGCAGCGGGGCCTTAAGTAAAGAGGACTTTGATTTCCTTTTAGGACTTAAATAGGGAATAAAAAAAGCATATTTATCGGCAGGGCACGCGAGGTGTTTTTACTGATAAATATGCTCATAAGGGTGACAGCTAATTAGTTGCCACAGACTTGATCTAAAGTGACCTTGTATTTTTCAGGCTTAAAGATGCGGCCTAATTTGCCGCGAATTCCGCCAGAGCCACTGCGTTCAATTTCACATTTTTGAATTTTCGCAAACTCATCAGTGAGCATCATGCGATGTAGACTGATGCGAAGTGTGTCTAGTGAAGTGCTTGCTTTCACTCTATTGACTGAAGCGCTAGTTAAGCTGTTAGCTGCTTGAAGCACGTTTACGATGCTGGTCATACCTGCTTGGTAGCGCATGTATTCCGCATTGTAGACTCTTTGTAGGTTCTCTTCCGCCACATTCGCCGCTACGAGCTGCTTGTGCGCTTCTTCGAGTGCTCCTAAAGTCGTTTCAATAAGTTGTGCCTGATCTTGGCGAAGTTCGACTTTACGGAGACGGAGTTTTTCGATGTGCAGGTTGCTAAGCTCTAAGCTTGGGAAGTAACCGAAGCCCATATTGACAGAGCCATTACCAGTCAAATCTCCAAAGGATCCACCTGAAGCAGGGCGATTAGCGCCTAGGGATGCCCCAGATAGGAAGCTAAATGCCTTGCTCCAACGATTGTATTGAGCAGAAGTGATTAATGTATTCAGCTGTTGCGTCTCAGGAGAGTTTTTGTGAACGATCTCAAGAAGCTGTGTAGCTGTTTGATTTTCAACTGATGAAGCCTGAACATTCATTGGCTCAAGGATAATTTCTTGGTCCAAGCTCAGGCCGAGCATCTGGCGAATGGAGGCTTTTTCTCGCATAATAAGCTCATCTAATTGAGAAACCTGTACAAGTGCCAATTGAGTCTGAGCTTGTGCTTGAAGGTAATCTTCCATTCGGATGATTCCCAATTCAGCAGGCAGACGCATTTGCTCTTCCATAGCTTTAAATGTTTCATACTGTTTGTACAGAGTTTCGCGTAATTGCATGTCTCCAACAGCCGTCGCATAAACTGAGTAAGCAGACGCATAACCATTGAGCTGCGCTAGATAGTAAGAGATTCCCTGTGCTTTTAGAAGAGTCGTGTTTTCAGATAAGTCCATCCATTTCGATGGCATCAAAAACGGAAGTAAAAATGAAACCGAAGTCAGCATGAAGCTGGCGCCACCCGCAATCACAGCACCTAAGTTTACAGCAGGTAATAAGTTCGCACGAGCTTGAGAGACTTGAGCCTTTGATTGTTGAACATCGTTTAACGCAATGGCGATATCAATGTTGCGTTCAAGGTACAGCTTACGCAATGATTGTGGGTTGACGACAACGGAACCTTGCGATTGTGGAACCGCATAAGTCGCCGACGTAAAAAATAAGATAGATGCTAAAAGCAGTGATAGATATTTCATCTTAAATCCTTACACCTTTTGTGTGACCCACAGAGTTATTAGGCGTTGTCCCTAATGTCAAATGGGTCTTTTTAAGGACCCCAAACAAATGTCACAGTGCCCCCTTTTTTTCATGCGTTGAAATGCTCATTTTCTTTCAGTCTGTTGGTTTTCAATGGCAATTTTTGTGGATCGTCTGTTTGCTTAGTAATGCAAGATAGTTTTTAATGAACCCATAGGAGTTTATATGGCTAAGTATAATTTTCGTCAGTATCAGCCACTGGGTCTTCGTATATGGCATTGGTTGAATGCCTTAGCAATTTTAGGTCTTTTAGGGACTGTTCTTTTGCGTAAGACATTTCTCAGCTGGAGAACAAATTCTGCACTTATAGAGGCAAAGCTTCAGGAGGCGGGGACTACAATCACTCCAGAGCTAGCAAAGGATATCGCTGTTAGCATCAGGACTCCCATGTGGGATTGGCATATTTACTTGGGCTTTGCGCTGGCGGGGCTTATTTTGTTGAGAGTGATTGTGGCCTTGCTGCAGAAAAGACAAGAGGGTGTGTTTTCGTCTTTTGCGGGTATTTTGAAGCTGGCGCAAGTTCCTTCCTCTGAGAAGCCCCATGCCTTGCACTACCACTTTGTAAAAATTGGTTATGCGACCTTCTATCTAGCGACACTTTTTATGGTTATCACCGGTTTGGTGATGCATTTTAAAGCTGAACTGGGACTAGAGAAAAGCTTGATTGGTTCAATCAAAGAAATTCATGAGTTGATGATGTGGTTTTTTGTGGTTTTTGCCTCTGGCCATATCCTAGGCATTGTTGTTGCCGAGAACCGAGGCGACAAAGGTTTGGTTTCAGATATGATTCACGGGGGAGATAAATAAAAAAAAAAGGAGGCATCGCCTCCTTTTTTTTATTTGCAGACCGAAAGTTTTTGGACTGCGTCCCGGACTTTACGGTATTTCTGTGATCTTGCTTGGGGTCGTAAGACATCCCAATAAGATTTTCTACTAAAGAGAGCTTCGTCATTGGTTAATTGCTTGTTCAGCATAGCAAGTCCGCAGCGAAAAGTCCCATTTGGTGTTTTTCCATCACCACGGGTACAGCCATTCGCATAAACATTTTCTCGGTTCAAATGCAGCTGAAGAAGGCCGATCAGGCCACCATTAGGACCGCGAGCAGTTTCAGTTTTATCACAAGAGCTTTCTAAATGAACCATGGCATTGATAATCATAACCCAAACAAGCTCTTTGGAATTGTCGTTAAGGCTGCTAAAACCTGGGCAAATGGCTTTTAAATCATTAGTTCCCGTATAAAGGGCTTCATATCTATTCTTGTGAAGTTCATCCACGATGGTCTGGCCCCATTTTCCAAGGCCTTCTTCATCCACAAAACCTTCGCACTTGTCTGCAAAGTTCATAACTTCGTTGGCATTATAGATTTCGTTAACGCTGGATTGGGATGTGATCGTATTTCTTACAGACCGAATACTGTCGGCAGTCGAGTTGCTTGGTGTTGAACAAGCATAACAAGGGCCACCGGCTCCTTGGAACGGGCGCACTCTTTCTAGATCTCCAAGATTGAGGGACCATCCAATCGACGAGAATAATAATATAGTTGTAGCAATAGCCAGTGCTTTCATAATCTTCTCCATCTACGGAGCTACTAAGCAAACATGATGCCGGGTCTGAAAATGAAAGAGGGAAGAGTTGGACTCTTCCCTCTGTTTAAATAAACTACATGAGAGTGACAAAAAAGCGTTGTCTCAAATTGAGATTAATCGCGGAAAGATCTTCTGCTAGGACCACGAGAGCGTTTGATTCCGCTATGGTCACGGCGCTCGCCTCCACCTAGGCTGCTGCCAGCGCGCTCGCTACGTTCAAAGCGCTCTGGTCTCTCTGAACGCTCCGAACGTTCTGGACGCTCTGTGCGTACTGGGCGATCTCCTTCGCTTCTTGCAAAGCGCGGAGCTGGAGAGTCTTGACGGTCACCCGAAGAAGATCGGCTGCCACCACGATATCCACCACGACCACCGCCATCGTATGAACGACGAGGACGGTCGCCACCACGGTCACCGCGATCACTATTGCGATCTCCACCACGGCCACCACCACGAGAGAAGCGATTGTCGTTAGGATCACGAGGTAATAATTCACGAGGAATACGATCACCCATATAATCAAGCATCGCATCTTTTTTCACGAATACGTTCGGGAAGTAAGCAACGATAAAGCGAGCCAAAAGCTCTTCTTTTGTCAGTGCTTTCAAATTGACGTCTTCAGCGTGTACAAGATCCAAAATTAGATCAGATGCCAACTGCAATTCAGGAGCATCTGTATTCATGGCGCTAACGCGATCTAAAACGTCTTTAATTTTAAGACCGGCAACTTCGTCTGCAGAAGGAACAACACCTTTAGTAAGAACAGCTTTCGTGTTGATCATAACTCGGCGAAGAAGATTCAATTGCTCTGGGTTCACCAAAGTGATTGCCACACCTTTTTGACCATTACGACCTGTACGGCCGATACGGTGAACGTAAGACTCAGAATCCCAAGGTAAAGAGTGATTGATAACATGAGTTAGATCTTTGATGTCTAAGCCACGAGCCGCAACGTCTGTTGCAACGATAACTTTAACCTGACGAGCTTTGAACTTTTTCAAAGTCGCTTCACGCTCTTGCTGGCTCTTATCACCATGCAATGAATCTGCTGGGAAACCACGTTGAGTTAATAGATCTGCAAGCTCTGCCACTTCCATTTTCGTTTGGCAGAAAATGATGCCGTAGAATTCAGGAAGAGTTTGTAGCAAGCGACCAATCACTTCGGCTTTGTACGAGTTTTTAACTGTGTAATAAACTTGCTCGATAGTGTCTGCAGTGCCACCAGATTTGTTAATTTGAACTGTCTCTGGATTTTCAAGATAAGTAGCAGACAAGCGACGAACTTCAGTGCTCATCGTTGCTGAAAACAACCAAGTACGGCAAGCCGCTCTTTGAGAGTCAGAATCGTCTGGTTGAGTGGCTTTCAAAATAAATTCCATGTCTTCTTTAAAGCCCATAGAAAGCATTTCGTCAGCTTCATCAAGTACAACTGTTTTTACTTTTTGTAGCTTGATCATTTTTTGTTCAAGGAAATCAACTAAACGACCTGGAGTCGCTACAACGATGTGCGCACCACGCTTGATACCATCGATTTGATTGCGGTAGCTAGAACCACCGTAGATAGTCACGACGCGAACGCCTTTTTTCTTACCTAACAAAGCCAATTGTTCGGCAACTTGAAGAGCCAACTCACGAGTGGGGCTCATAACAAGGGCTTGAGTGTCTTTAATAGTCGCATCGATGTTTTCGATGAGAGGAATGCCGAACGCAGCTGTTTTGCCGGTGCCGGTAGAAGCAAGACCAATGAAGTCCTGAGCACCTGCGAGCAAAAGAGGTAAAGCTTGGCGTTGAATAGGAGTGGGTGTTGAGAAGCCCATGTCCTGCATAGCGGCCAATACGGGCGCGCTGAGGCCAAAGCTTTCAAACGTGTCGACAGTTGTCAATGGAGTCATTAGAGGGAACCTTTCAGAAAATAGTGGGACCAAGATAAACGATCTTGGGCCTAAAAGCTCGTAATTTTTTGGCTTTTTATTTCCTGTGTACTATTTGCACAAAGAAAGGGCTTTCACCATGGATTGGATATTACTGATTTGTTGATAGCGTCCGCCGGACTTGATGACAGCCCAATAAACCCCTGAACTCACTACGATAGCGCCTTTGGACTTAATTTGCTTTGCCATAATTCCAACGCCGCAATCGAGGTTTAAAAACGGATTGAGGATTGTTTTTTTAGGATCTGTTGCACTGAGTTTTTTATCGACACTCCAGTCAAATTTACACCATGGGGCCCATTTGATGTCCTGATAGGACAATTGTAGGAGGCCTTCTGAATAGACCGGTTGGCTGGTAACTGGATCGGTCCCCATAGTTGTTTCATGCATGCGCGACACGGGACTGTAGGCACTTTCATATTTTGCGATAGCGACAAAGATTTGCGCCCACACGTTGGCTCGTTCGTTGTTGTCTAAAGTGTTATAGCGAGGGCAGAAGTTTGTAATATCGTCGGAACCAGGCAAAAGACTGCTCCAATCTTCCAGAATAATTTTTTGCAGGTGTTGAGACCAAGCCGTTCGTTCAGGGTATTTGCTGCTCTCCCATGCAAGGGGAACCATCTTGTACAAGCTCTCCGTCGCAGGTGGTGGTGTGTTTGGTTCTGTTGGGAGCGTAGGTTCCTGGCCGATTTCAGGTTCTGTGATAGACGTCACTTCGTTTTCGCCGTTGAGGTTAGGAACTTGAAATTGTCCCGTTTTTGCACAGCCAGTCGAGAGGACCAGAAGGAGTGTACTCGCTGTTGCGATGATGTTGCTTTTAAGTTTTAAATTTTTCTTTGTTGCTTGCATGTTGCCCCCACAAGGAGATCAAAGCAAGGGAGGGACCATGTGAGGCGGAAAACAATTCTGCGAAGTATTTGAATTCTCTCAGTCTTTTCCGACAGAAAAATCCCAAAAGTTTTCTTTTTTGTGTACCCTCTAGTTAGTGCATATAAAGTGGGCAAAATAATTGAAAATTTTTAGCGCAACTTCGCCTATTTCACGCTATAAGGATCGGCATGATTCACTTATCAAATATCTCTAAGCAGCATGGTAATAAAATTCTTTATCGCAACGGTTCATTTCAGATAAATGCCGGCGAAAAAATTGGTCTCGTTGGTCCGAATGGTGCCGGCAAGACAACGATCTTTCGTATAATCACGGGCGAGGAAGGCGTCGATGGAGGAACGGTTTCGAAGTCGGACCGCACTGTCATCGGCTATTTCTCGCAAAACATCGAAGAAATGAAGGGTCGCTCAGCTTTAGAGGAAGTGAAGTCTGCAGTTGGTAACATCAGCGAGATGCAAGCGCGGATGCAGGAGTATGAGGCCAAGCTTTCGGATCCAGATCTAGATCCAGATGAAATGATGAAAATCCTGGAAGTCTATGGTGAGCTTCAAGGCGAGTTCGAACGCCTTGGTGGATATGATCTTGAGTCCAGAGCCGCTGAGATTTTGACGGGATTGGGAATTGGCCCAGATGATTATCATCGCCCCACAGAAAGTTTCTCTGGTGGTTGGAAGATGCGTATTGCTTTGGCAAAAATTCTGGCGCTCAACCCCGAAGTATTGTTGATGGATGAGCCGACGAATCACTTGGACGTAGAATCTATCGTTTGGTTGGAAGAGTGGTTGGTGAATTTTAAAGGCGCGATCCTCATGACGAGCCATGATCGTGACTTTATGAATCGCTTGGTGACGAAGATCGTCGAGATTGCGAATAAGACGATCACTGTTTACGGTGGTAACTATGACTTCTATGAGCGTGAGCGTGATATCCGTAAAGAACAGCTGATTGCTGCAGCAAAACGTCAGGAAGATATGTTAGCCAAAGAAGAAGAGTTTATCGCTCGCTTTGCGGCTCGTGCTTCCCATGCAGCCCAAGTTCAATCTCGAGTTAAAAAATTAGAAAAGATTGATCGCATTGAAATTCCAGAAGAAGAATCTGAAATTAAATTTGAGTGGCCAGTTCCACCACGTGGTGGAGAGGAAGTGGTTAAGTTCGAAGGCTTAGGCAAAACCTGGGTCCGTGACGATGGCGTAAAAAAGAATGTCTTTTCAGGCGCGAATGCACTTGTGAAGCGGATGGATCGAATCGCTGTGGTCGGAGTCAATGGAGCTGGTAAGTCGACCCTTTTAAAGATTATCGCTGGCCATACTGAGCCGACTGAGGGAAAGGTAGCTCTGGGTGCTTCCATTAATCTTGGATATTTCAGTCAAAACTCTCTGGATGTCTTAGATCCTAACGCCACCATTTTAGATGAAGTCCATTCTCGCATTCCTAATGCAGGGATGGGTGTTGTGCGCAGTTTGTTGGGGGCCTTCAAGTTTTCTGGCGAAGAGGCGGAAAAGAAGATTTCTATTTTATCTGGTGGTGAAAAGTCTCGCGTCGTTCTTGCGACAATTTTGGCACAGCCAGTGAATTTTCTAATTCTGGATGAGCCAACGAATCACTTGGATATCAAGTCGCGTGAACTTCTGTTGGATGCAATCAAGAACTTTCCAGGCACCGTGATGATTGTCAGCCATGACCGTCACTTTTTGCGTGAAGTGACGACTCGAGTATTTGAAGTGGATAAAAATCACTTGCGAATTTTTGATGGGGACTACGAGTACTATCATCAAAAGAAACTTCAAGAGCAAAACGGGTAATGACGGACAAACAGCTGGACCTTCGTAGTTTTAAAATTCCTTTGGGGAAGTTGGCTCCGAGGGAATCCTTCCGAACGCGGCAGGGGACCCTGCTGTCTTATCGACTTTATCCGGCTTGGTCCGAAGATTTGATTGTTCTTTATCACGGGGTCGGCAGCGACAGTAAGTATATGTGTGTGCTGGCTTCTGCCTTAGCGGCTGCCGGAGTTGGAACTGTTGTGACTCCGGACTTCCGCGGTCATGGTGAAAGCTTCGGAGCTTCAGATCAGATTTCTCCGTCTCAGTTGATTATTGATCTCGAAGAGCTTTTGATACATGTAAAAATTCAGCGAGCCGTATCAAGAGTTTGCTTGGCAGGGCATTCTTTGGGCGGTGGCTTTGCTCTGAAAGTTGCAACTTCTGACATCCGTAAACAGTTTTATAAATTTATCGCTTTGGCTCCGTACCTTCCTCCATCGTTAGGTTGTTTTCGTGAAAACTTTGGCGGTTGGGTGACAACCCATGGAGATGGCTTTTCGGTCAATATGCCTGAGCTGTTTCGTACGGGCCAAGAAAAGCTGACCTACAGTGCAGACTACATTCATGCTGCAGCTCCCTCTGACAATATTTTAAGTTTACTCAACGAGTATCATCCTCCTGTACAGGTGATGGTCGGTGCAGAAGATGAAGTTTTACTTCCATCAAAGCAACAAGAGTTGTTTAATTCTTGTGGAGTGCCGGTTCAGATTCTTTCAAACTTGAATCATCTGAGCATTGTCACGAAGCCACAAAGTTATTTGACTCAGTTCTGAGGTACCTATGAAGCTGCAGATTAAAAAGACGATTTTAAGTTGGGCCATCTACGATTGGGGTAGCAGCGCTTATTCGACGACAGTGATGGCTGGTTTTTTTCCTATTTTTTTTAAGCAGTACTGGAGTTCGGGTGCAGATGCGACGGTCACGACGGCCAGATTGGGCGTTGCGATCTCTGTGTCGAGTCTGCTGATTGCATTTTTAAGTCCCTTTTTAGGAGCTTTCGCAGATTTGAAGGGACTTAAAAAGAAGTTTTGTTTTGTATTTACAATGTTAGGTGTGGTGGCTTGTGCCTGGATGGGGTTTATCTCTCAAGGAGACTGGTTAGGAGCCTTGTTTGCTTATGCGATAGCCCTGATGGGGTTCAATGCTGCCAGTGTTTTTTATGACTCTTTGTTGCCTTCAGTCGCGAGTCCGGAGGAAATGGATTATGCTTCTTCTCTGGGGTACTCCTTAGGTTATCTCGGGGGCGGAGTCTTATTTTTATTGAATGTCTTAATGTACTTGTTTCCGGCAAGTTTTGGTATTCCCGATGGTGTCACGGCGATAAAAATCTCTTTTGTGATGGTGGCCCTTTGGTGGCTTGTTTTTTCCTTCCCATTGGCAAAGAACGTTTCAGAGCCAGAAGTGGTCTTTCAATCTGTTCAAGGATTAAAGCAGAATCTTTTGAAAGGTCTTTCGACTCTGCGGCAGACATTCACCGAGTTGGTGCGAGAAAAGAATTTGTTATTATTCGTCGTCGCTTATTGGTTCTACATAGACGGTGTCTACACAGTGATGACAATGGCTGTTGATTATGGCGTTGCGATCGGTTTAGAGGCGAAAGATTTGATTGCGGCCTTATTAATAACTCAGTTTATTGGCTTTCCTTGCGCTTACTATTTTGGACGAGTCACTTCTCGTTGGGGCACAAAATTGCCAATTTTGCTTTGTATTGCCGTCTACGGAATCACTGTTATCGTGGCAACTAGGATGAGTGCGGCTTGGCATTTCTATTTGTTGGCGACTGTCATCGGAATGGTCCAAGGGGGCGTGCAATCCCTTAGTCGATCCATGTTTGGTCGTATGATTGACGCTAAGAAGAGTGGTGAGTATTTCGGTGTTTTCAATTTAGTCGGACGTTTTGCCTCGATTCTAGGGCCTTTAGTTGTTGCTTTGGGTGCGACTTTAACGGGAAATTCCAGAATGGGAATGTTGGGGCTCTTGGTTCTTTTTCTGATCGGAGGAGTCTTGTTGGCCTTCGTAAAAGAGCCTGGACGGGCTAAAGCCTGAATCTTTTCTATTGCTGAAGGTAAGAACTGCTCAAGGTCACATAAAATCGTGGACATTATTCGGGGAAAGCGACATAAACCCTGGATATGACTTACAATCCACGAGATCATTACTTTAAAAAAGCCAAACAGGAAAACTTCGCAGCACGTTCTGTGTTTAAACTAGAAGAGATCGACAAAAAGTTTAAACTCTTTAAGCCGGGGCAAATGGTGTTGGATCTTGGGGCTTCTCCGGGCTCTTGGTCACAGTATTCTTCAAAAATGGTAGGGGACAAGGGGCGTGTCCTTGGTGTTGATTTAAGTCCTGTCACAGTGAATATGAAAAATGCCGTTTTCATTCAAGCAGACTTGCGTGATCTAAATCTGGAAGAAATTTTTAAAGAACACGGTTTTGTACCACCATTCGATTTGGTTCTTTCAGATATGGCACCCAAGACGACGGGCATTCGTATGACGGATCAAGCTCGCTCGATGGAGCTTTGCGAGTTAGCGCTTGATATTTCACGACGGTTTTTAAAGAAAGACGGTCATTTCGTTTGCAAACTTTTTCACAGCGATGATTTTACTAAATTGCGAGATGAAATCAAAAAATCGTTTCAGAAGTTTGAGGCTGTTAAACCAGATTCTACAAGGAAGATTTCTAAAGAAATATTTTTGGTGGGAATTGGAAAAAAATGATCCAGATCATTTTTGAGAATCAGCATTTTGTTGTTTGTGATAAGCCTAGCGGAGTTTTATCAACCCCCAGTCGATTTGAGTGTACAGATTCAAGAGGTTGTCTTGGGACAGAGTTACAGTCCACCTTGGGTGTGCAGATATACCCAGTACATCGCCTGGATTTTGAAGTCTCTGGTTTAGTGATGTATGCAAAGTCTGCGGAAGCTCATCGCATTGCCAATGCTTGGTTTGAAAACAAACAAGTGCAAAAAACATATCGCGCATTAACCACAGTGCAGGATTTTTCACACATCCCATCCAACGTAGAAAATCCGCGCACAAAAATTGATTTAACGAAACAGACCTCTTTTGAATGGAAAGCTAAAATTTTGCGCGGCAAACGCCGCGCTTACGAAAGCCCTCAAGGGAAGTCGAGTTTAACCATCGCCAATTTTTTAGGATCTAACGAGCAAGGATATTTGCAGTGGGATTTACAACCAGTGACAGGTAGATCTCATCAGCTAAGATTTGATTTGAGTCGCCACGGATTTCCTATAGTGGGTGATGAACTTTATGGCTCTAAAGTTGAGTTTGGTTCATGTTCAATTGCTCTGAGGTCTTATCGAATCGATTTTAAAAATACACCTAAAGCAAAAACACTAGGTTTACCTGAGACATTTGAAGTTCGCTCACTTTAACCGTGCGATACGCTATATATGTGGTTGCATATAAATTAGAGTTGATTGAATAGGCGTAATCGTTCTTAAATGAACATATGAATAATCAAAGTAAAGATGCCTATCGAGCTGAAGTTGGTGAAGTCATGGACTACATCCGCTATATTTTCAAAGCGATTCGAGTCTCTTCTAGCCAGTTTGAAAAAGCCGTTGGGTTAAGTGCTGCGCAAATTTTTGTGTTACGAAAGGTCGCAGAAGAACCGGGACTCTCAATTAATGATTTGGCAGAACGTACGACAACACACCAGAGTTCGGTTTCTGTTGTTGTGAAGAAGCTTGAGGATCGTGGGTTGGTCACTCGCTCTCACTCTGTTGATGATTCTCGCCGCATAAATGTGACTGTTACTTCCGAGGGTGAAAAGATGCTGGCAATAGTCCCGAGTACAGTTCCGGAGCAGATGGTGAATGCTCTTCAGAATATGAGCTTGGAGAAAACTCAGCAGCTATCTTTATTGATGCGAGAATTCGTCTGTAGTGCCGGTATTGCAGACACAAATATTCCAGCACCGATGTTTGAAGAAAAATAGCATTATATCTCACGCTTAATTTGGTCTAAATAGGTCTTTATAAAACTAATACGATGTGTTCCCTCTGCTTTTGCAGAAGCAGTATTCAAATGGTCCGCCAATTTAAATAGTTTTTGAAAAAAGTGATCGATCCCGTAGTTTTTATCGTCCAGGTCTCGAATTTCAGCCCATGGATCTTCCTCGTTGTAGAAAGGTCTTTTTAAAAGGCTTGAAGTCGCAAAACATCGAGCGATGCCAATGGCACCCAAGCTATCCAAGCGATCTGCATCTTGGACAATTTGTGCCTCAAGAGTTTCAGCCTTGATATTTGCGCTATAGCTGTGTGCTTCTATGGCGTGTCGAATCGCTTCGTAATGGTCTTCAGGGTAACCAATTTTTTTCAGATATTCTATCGTGGCCTCGGCGGATAGCTGAGAGGCATAGGGGCGACGAGGATCATTTTTTGGTACCTGTATATAGTCATGAAAGAAGGCCGCCGGCATGATGACAGCCCAATTTGCATGTTCTGCTTCGCAAAGATTTTTGGCCATACTCACGACACGGATAATGTGAAGATAGTCGTGTGCCGGATCTGTCGAAGGATACAAAACACGGGCTTTATCGCTGAAAATTTGAAACCAGTTTTTTTCCGTCATATAGCGAGAATATCTTAAGTGGGCACATGTTGGCAGGTTAAATTTGCCTGATGATGGTTTGTGCCTTCACATTAGGGATTGATGTGCGAGGCTACCTGAATATTTGATATCCGACTTTGGGTACGAATCTTGTTGGAGAGCTTTTGATCTTTAACAGCTACGCGCTCAAGAAATTTTTTAATATCTTCTGGGCGCCAGTTCTTCTTTGTTTTTACCATCAGGGATGCCACAAGACCACTGACCCAGGCTGTTGCCATAGACGTACCCGTCATAAATCCAAACCGTCCCCCCGGTAAAGTGGAGAAGATGTTTTTGCCAGGCGCTACAAGGTCGACACTGTGTGCACCATAGTTGCTGTTAGCCAACAATCTTTTGCGGGAATCCATGGCTGCCACGGAAATGATATTACTGAGAGGGTATCCCGCAGGATAGTAACCGATTTGGTCGGTATTGCGCCCATCGTTGCCAGCAGCAGCGACAAAAAGAATTCCTTGCTCTTGAGCTTCACGAATAGCCGCTTCTTCGAGGGGACTGCGGGTATCGCCGCCACCAGAGTAATTGATGATATCTGCTTTCATTTTGATAGCGTAGCGGATCGCTTTGATGGTGTTGGCCAGGTTCTCTTCGCCTGATTTCTGCGGGTCGAAATATTTTAGAATCATAAATTTGACCTTTTCAGATTGTGATTTTTGCAGAATGATTCCGGCGACATGGGTCCCATGCCCATGTTGGTCTGAAATATTACTGTCATTAGAAGCAAAATTCCATCCATGGAGATCCCCGGCATATCCGTTGCCATCGTTATCAATAGAACCTTTTTTTTCATTTGGATTTCTCCAAAGTCGATCTGCAATCAAGGGGTGATTTTCATCAACTCCGGTGTCGATGATGGCGACAACGATGTCACGCTCGACAGTTCGATTGCTGGCCACCGCATGCTGTGTGCTGAAGAGAATAGCGAAAGATAAGAAAAGTTTTTGGTTGAGTGCAATTGTTTTCATGTCTTTCACACAAAGCAATTGCAGAGCCAACTCTGGAGCTCTTTATTTTCATTTGAGGGGCGATTGTCGCGCGAGTGTTTAGAAATCTCTTAACAGCTGCAGTTGGCCAGCAAGTGACCAACTTTTTCTTTTCATAGGTATATATCTGACAGGTGTCGAGGAGTTCGACAGGGCTTTTACCACGGAGGCCATTTTAGAGGTTCCGTGGTATCAAACTTTAAGCCACTTTTTTCATTTGTGGATTTTTAGCGATGGTGTACTTGTTACGACCCGTTTGTTTGGATTCATAAAGGGCTTCATCGGCTCGCTTGTACCAGCTTTCTGCATTTTCATTAGCTGTGATTTCGGCGATGCCCATAGAGACCGTAAAGCGAATTTGAATTTGATCTTGGACGAAAGCTTCTTTACGAATACGATTCATTGCTGCTTCTGCCATTTTAACGGCACTTTCAATGTTGCACCCAGGAAGAATCACGGCAAACTCTTCACCGCCAAGTCGGGCAATGAAGTCTTCTTCACGAGAAAAGCTTTCCGTAATGAGGCGCACGCACTCCTTAAGAATAAAGTCACCCATATCATGGCCATAAGAGTCGTTGATTTTTTTGAAAAAATCGATGTCCAAGATGATCAAAGTCATCGGGTCTTTATCAATATCATGAAGTTGAAGATAGCGGCGCACTTGTTCATCATAACTTTTGCGATTATGTGCTCCAGTCAAATGATCTCGACGCATTGTCTGGTTGGCTTCCATCAATTGTTTTTTGACCGTGGTTAAATTCTTTTTAATAGAATCCATCCGCTTTGAGCGACGCTCGTTTTTTGAACTTTGGTGTTTTAAATAGAAACTGATGAACTCACGTGATTTAGCTCGTAAATCATCAATGGAGTTGGATTCAACGGCCTCACGCAATTGTTCGAGGCTTTGATTGATATCTCCTTGAGCCGCATCCTCGACATGAGCTTCCTCGCTGAGGTGATCGGCGAAGTCCCAGATGATGCGTTTAAAATCATCAAAAGTATTTTGCACGTAGGTGTATTCATCAATACGGTAGCTGGAAATAAACTGGCGCAGACGAAAGAGAGTCTTCTCTGTCTCTGCGGTGTCGGCCTGAACCAGTTCTTTGGCAAAGGTATCTAGCTTAGCTCGAACTTTTCTTACCGAGTGGTTCTGAATCTCAAAAAGATGCTTGTTATAGATATCCAAGATATAAAGAAGAGTCGCTCGATCTTCGGTGAGAGTGGAAGTCTGAGTTCGTTGAGTTTCATTATTTGTGCCCCAATCCATGTCAAACTGATCGACGAGCTTTTTCATCCACTGTTTCAAGTGCTGCCTCCCGTACATGATGGCTCTAAAGTACTTTGGTTCTACATCGGACATTTGAACCCTTGAATTAAGTCGGGGTCGTGAAAAAAGAAGAACCTGTCTTAGTTTGAGTCGACTGACATGGATGAGTCTTTAAATTGCTGTTTTTTTGCAAAAGTTTTGAACACGACCTGGTGAGCTGTGGGAAAAGAATTAGGATGTAGACCTATTGCAAGGAGAGTCATCATGGCAGTCAGTGCGAAAGTTACTGGACCAGATTTTTCAAAAGGAGTTCTCGTTGATATTTTGAAGGATGGCGAGAGTTTATTGGGACATGTCGGTGCAGAGTCTGTTCTTTTAGTAAGGCAGGGTGGAGTTTTTTATGCGATAGGTGCTCAATGCTCCCATTATAAGGGACCTTTAAATGAGGGTTTGATTGTGGGACATACGATTCGCTGTCCTTGGCATCACGCCTGCTTTGATTTGCAAACAGGGGAAGCCGTGAAAGCTCCTGCTCTTGATCCGATACCTTCCTGGAATGTAGAACAGCATGCGGGAAAGGTCTTTGTCTTTGAGAAAAAACCTGTTTTGAACGCTCCTCGTTTGGGCACTGAAAATCAGAAGTTTGTTATTATCGGAGCAGGAGCTGCTGGCACAGCAGCGGCTGTTATGTTAAGGCGTCAGGGGTTTTTAGGACACATCTCTGTTGTCAGTAAGGAAAAACAACTTCCCTACGATCGACCTCAATTATCTAAAGGGTATCTAGCAGGTTTGGTTTCTGAAGAACATTTGCCTTTGTATTCTGAGGAGTTTTATCAAGATTATAAAATTAACTTAGAGTTGGGTTTGACGGCTGTTAAGATCGATCCAGATCTTAAGCAGGTCCGTCTTTCAAACAGAGTAAATTTAAGTTATGACCGATGTTTGATTGCCACAGGCGGCGAACCACGACTGCCTGCAATTCCGGGAGTTGGAACTGGGGCTGTCTATGTTCTTCGATCATTGCAGGATGCACACAGAATCATCGCCCGCACAGCATGGGCTCAGACGGTGGTGTTGATTGGTGCAGGGTTTATTGGGTTGGAGGTGGCTTCAGCGCTGCGAAAGCGAAATATGCAAGTCCATGTTGTAGCCCCTGAGGACACACCGTTGCTCAAAGTGGTAGGACCGCAGGTTGGAGGGTTTTTAAAGCGCTTGCATGAGTCCCAAGGCGTGCAATTTCATTTGGGACAAGTAGTGAAAGAGATTCATGAGCAGTACGTTCTTCTAGATAACGGAAAAAAAATAGAAACGGATTTCGTCATTGTCGGGATGGGGATAGAACCCAATGTGGATCTTGCAGCAACTGCTGGCTGCGAGGTAGACGGCGGAGTCCTGGTGAATAGGTATTTGGAAACCTCAATACCTGGCATCTTCGCCGCCGGAGATATTGCGCGCTGGTTGGATACTCATTCTTCTCGCAGTGTCCGTATAGAGCATTGGGAGGTTGCTGAGCGCCAAGGGCAAATAGCAGCTTTGAACATGTTAGGTGATCAGGTTCTTTTTAATGAAGTGCCGTTTTTTTGGACCCAGCAGTTTGATCTCTATTTAGGTTTTGTCGGGCAGTCGACTCATTATGATCGCTTAGAAACTTTTGGTGAAGTGGGCAGCGACAATTTTGCAGTGGCATATTACGAGAAGAATCGAGTATCAGGTTTATTGACGGTGGGGAGAGATCGAGAAAGTTTGATGTTTGAAGAGGCGCTTTCTCACTATGACGATGAAAAAATTCAGAATATTCTTAGTAGCTATGCACGGATTAATTTTTCGAGCAAACAGCTATAGATAAGGAAGGATGACAGTAAACTTAGAGCCTTTATTGGACTCACTTTCGACGCTGATGGTTCCGCCCATCAGCTCTACTAACTGCTTTGTGATGGTGAGACCTAAACCTGTTCCACCGAACTTTCTTGTGATCGACGAGTCTGCTTGTGCGAAACGTTCGAAGATGACTTTCTTCTGTGCATCAGTGAGCCCTATTCCAGTATCTTCGACAATAAATTGAAGACAATTTAAATTTCCAGGCCAGAGTGCAACTTGAATTGAAACGTAACCCGTTTCTGTAAATTTGATAGCATTGCCAATTAGGTTTATGAGAATCTGCTTAAGCCGTGCAGCGTCTCCCATCGCGAACTGAGGTACTTTGAGGTCAATCGTTGAGTTGAGAGTGAGATTTTTTCTTTGTGCTTCGATGAGCATCAAATCTAGAGTTTCCTCGACTACATCACGTACTGAATAATTGACCGACTCCAGGGTGATTTGTCCGGATTCAATTTTTGAAAGATCTAAAATGTCATTCAATATTTTCAGCAATCCTTCAGAGGCACGAATCAAAATATTGAGATAATTTTTTTGTTCCTCATCTAAAGGGGTTTCCATTAAGATTTCCGCCATACCCAGAATAGAATTCATCGGAGTGCGAATTTCATGACTCATATTTGCAAGAAAATCTGATTTTATTTTGGTGCCAGCCTCGGCAGCTTCCTTGGCTTTGAGAAGTTCATTTTGATAATGACGGATCTCAGAGATGTCTGTGGAAATACCTGCTATCGCAAAAACTTTTCCATTTTCGTCAAGAAGAGGAAATTTTTCTGCAAGAAGATAACGTGTACTGCCATCGGCAGCCTGAACCATATCATTGCAGCTGGCACCTTTTTTGGTTTTCAGAATGAGTTCGTCAATTTTCTTGTGTTTTTCAGTAGTAGCGGGATCAAGAACTTCCGCGAGAGTCTTCTCGGAAAGGACTTCTTTACTTAAACCCACAAGTTTTTCTGCTTGTTTATTTGCTAGAATGTATTTGCCTTGAAGGTCTTTGACATAGATGACTGATGGTGAAGCATCCAAGATACCATTCAATAAATCGCGTTGATAGCGGAGGCTTCTTTCTAGTTCTTTACTTTGTGAGATATCTTGTATAATTCCAAACGTGTAAATTGGAACGTTGTTTTCAGTTTGCACTGAGCCCATCACTCTTGCGGGGAATATTCGCCCTTTTGCTGTGGCTATGTTGACTTCAATATCGTACTCTTCACCCTTTTCGATCAAGGCTTGGTATTTTTGACGAACTAGTTCTTTTCCATCCGAAAAAAACATGAGGCTAGCTTCTAGCGTTAAGCTCCAGTCACCTTTGTTGGTGTCAAAAATGTGAGGGTCCACATCAAAAAGCTCCCACATTTCCGGGGACCAATAAACGTAATTATTAGAGAGATCGACGCTCCAATTTCCAATCTTCGCAACTCGGTTGGCTTTGCGTGATAAATTTGTGTGAATTTCTTTTTTAGAGATATCACATCCGATTAAAAAAATGGATTGGCTCACGTTGTCGACTCGGAGGGAAAGTTTTAAATATCTATAGGAGTTGTTTTTGCATAGGAGGCGAACTGAGCTCTCTCTGAGGATGGTTCCATCTGCAGTTGTTAACGTCGAAATATCATTTGCCTTAAGATCGTCAGAATGAAAAAGCGTTAGAAAATTTTTTTCTAATAACTCTTCCAGGCTCCAACCTAATGTGTTAGCCCAGTTTATTGAGAGTTCCTTAGGAAACCAATCAAATCCGAAGACTCCATACATTTCATGAGAGATTTCTGTAAAAATTGGGTTCGGCAAATTCACGTTGCGTCTCCTATATGAAAAAAACTAGAGTATAAACTAGTTGGAGTCACCATATTTCATTTGCAGTCGGCGCCAAAGTCTTTGGGGCAATAGGTTTTCCGGTTATGACCTCAAATTTTTATGAGAAGACCTGTTGCTCTCTATTTTGCCAGGACATCTTGCCGACGGTCATATTTTAGGGTCACAATGTCCACAGGGAGGAATGTGTAATATGGTAAATCGACGGCAGATTGTATTCGCTGTATTAGGAATCACGGGATTCAGTGCTGTTGCCAGCTTTATTCGTTCTCAGTTTTTTAAGCCTAATCTTACTGATCAGTCATCTGGAGGTTCTGTGGTAAAAAGTACTTTTCCGCTTGGGTTGCAATTTCCAACTCAAGAGCCATTTCTATTTTGTGCTCATCACTTAGATTTTTACCCACGAGGGAATAACTCCTTTGGTCCCGATGCAAAACATTTTAAGGGTCGCAATATGGGGCAGGATTTCGAAGAGAAAGACGGCTTTCGTATGTATCACGGCGAAGAAGTACCAGGATTTCCAGTCCATCCTCACAGAGGATTTGAGACAATCACAGTTGTGCGTCGTGGATATGTGGATCATGCAGACTCATTGGGAGCGGCGGGTAGATATGGCGAGGGGGATGTCCAGTGGATGACTGCTGGTGCTGGTGTTCAGCACTCAGAGATGTTTCCGCTTTTGCACAAGGACAAAGAAAATCCAGTGGAGCTTTTTCAAATTTGGCTCAACTTACCCCGTAAAAGTAAAATGGTCCCAGCCCATTTCAAAATGTTTTGGTCTGAAGATATTCCTCGCTTCCAAGCTCCAGATGGAAAAGTGAACGTGAACGTTATAGCTGGGGCCTATAATGAGGTGGCGGCTTTAACCCCACCTCCTGACAGTTGGGCTTTTGATGCCAATAATGAAGTGTTAGTTTTGTTGGTCAAAGTTCAAGCAAACGGTGTTTTCAAACTTTCAAAATCAAATAATCCCACGACGCGATCGTTGTATTTTTTTGAAGGATCAAAGATAGATGTGAACGGGACTCAGATAAAGGCCCAAACTGGGGCCTATCTTGATAGCAACTCGGATTTATTAGTGACAGCGAGTGAAAGTGATGTCGAGTTTTTGGTTTTGCAAGCACGTCCCATTGGAGAACCAACTTTTCAACACGGTCCTTTCGTTATGAATACACGAGAGGATATTATTCGCACTATTGAAGACTATCAACGAACTGAATTTGGTGGTTGGTCATGGCCAAGACACGATATGGTTCACGGTTCAGTGATTGAACGATTTGCTAAGTATCCGAATGGAAAAATTGAAAAACCTAAGGGATCCTAAACACTAAGGCTAGTTCCATTTTGGCATTTTTGAGATAACGATTACATCGAGGCAATGAAAAAGTTGTCTCTGAATTGCAGTTCATTTAGGTTCCGGGGTGAATCATCCCCCGGAGGCTTTTGTATGATGTTCCGTAATTTCTTGTCGCGTATTTTCGTCTTTGTCTTTATCTCGACTTCTCTTACGACGCCGGCAATTTCTTTTGCTTCTTCAGTATTGGAAAACCCTTTGGCAATGACTCTTTCGACGGTCGCAATTGCCCCTGCAAAAGATTCTGCAAAAGAGGAGTTGCTTACAGTGCTGCCCGGTCGAAGCAATGTTCCCCTAATGGATAAAAAATGGGGAAAGGTTGGTTTCACTTATCAACTTCAGTCAAAAAAGAATGCACCTTTGGTTTTTCTAATTCCAGGAACTGGGGGCTCTTACAAGTCCACAACTTCAGGATACATTGCGGAGAAGCTTTTTGCTCAGGGGTATCATACGATCACTATAGATAATGCTTTCAATTGGAAGTTTGTTGTTGGTGGAAGTACCAGTGCTATTCCTGGTTATATTTCTGAGGATGCAAAAGATCTTTATCAGGTTCTCAAAAAAATTAAAAATTACTTGAAGGTAGGACACGGTGTAAATCCTTCGGGTCACTCTCTAATTGGCTACTCTATGGGGGGCTTACACAGTCTTTTCATCAAACGCATGGATGATGAGCTCAAGGAGTTCTCATTTGAACGTGTTCTTCTTATAAACCCACCCGTAAATCTGTTTCACGGCGTACAAGCTTTAGATCAATTGTATCTAAAAGGTGAAACTTTAGGAAAGCAAGGGCAGACCAATGCTTTTAATAGATTGTTGGATGTGGGTGAGACGATCTTCGCTAAAAGTAACGCTGACCTAAAGTCGCTTAATCTAGAAGAAGTTGTAGACGCATTGGACTTTTCCGATGCGGATTATGCTTACCTTATTTCCTTTACATTCCGTCTCAGTTTGCATGATGTGATATTCGCGAGCCAACAAGTAAAAGACTTGGGAATTTTCAAAAATAAAGCGACAAAATATAAACGAAATGCTCGCATGCACGAGATATCCCAATTTTCGTTTAAGGACTATATGAAGCGTTTTGTTTTGCCATTGGCACAACAGAAAATGGGTGCTGAATACACCAGCGAAGACTTAAATCGTGATTCAAGTTTATACCAATTTGAAAACATGATTAAAAATGACCCGAGGGTCTTCCTCGTGCACAGCCAAGATGATTTTCTTCTTGCGCAGGGTGATGCTCAATGGCTTTCGCAAACTTTTGGTTCTCGAGCTGTTATTTTTCCATACGGTGGACATTGCGGAAACATCGCTTTTCCTCAGTTTGCTGAATTCTTAAATTTTATTTTCTAATTTGTTTCAATACGAGAATTTCAAATAATCGAACTCACTTGAAAAGACCCCTCCATGGTAATCTGATTATACCAGGGGGGGGATTTCATGTTTCATTCAAAACGTGGGTTGACGCTATTATTGTCTTCATTATTACTAATTATAGGTTTCCAAAACTGCTCTGCTCCCCAAGAAGAAGTAGCAACTTCTTCAAAGGCTTCGAAATCGGGCTCTTCAACTTCACCAGAACTTGTTGATCCAGGTCTTTCTCCTGGCGGGTCTGACCCAGGCATTGAAAATCCTTTAGATCCCAATATGGGTATTCCGCAGACCCCTCCGCGAGATGGCGAGGAGGCTGTGTTTCAAGTCGACACTTCTTTCGGCAAACTGACGGTGGCCTGTCGGGCTTTTGCTAATGCTGGCGCTAATATACCGATGTATGTGCGTTGTGCAGGAGATGCCACGCAACAGTTAAAAACTTCATTTGGCATGGCTCACACAGTCCCACGAACGTTAAGAGTGTGGGGTTATGATTTGAAGCTAAACTTCAACACGTTCTCCACTCATAATGCTGATACAGAAGTTTTTGCAGAAAGTGGTTGTACTCGAAAGCATGACTATGTGGTCGGTTCAGGAACTCAAGTATCCATCACTGGATCTTTCGTTGTACCTCGCTGTAAAAGTGGTCAAGGCAATTTAGATCATTGTGTGGATACGACTCAATGTACACAACTGCCTGGGACTCCTTACGGAACTCTTTACATAAAAAATAAGTCCGTTGGTTGGACTGATATTAAAATGACATACGAAAATATCAACAGATAGTCTCTAGCATTCTCTCAAGTTGGTAGAAAACGCTCCCGAAAGGGGGCGTTTTCTATTATCCAATAGGATGAAATATCTTTTCGAATAATGCCATCTAATAATCAATTTAAAATCACGATAGAGTGTATTCATGGATTCATTAATACCATTTAAAGGAGTACACAATGTCTCAAGTTTATCAAATCGATCCAGCACACTCGACAGTCAGTTTTACTATTAAGCACATGATGATAGCGAAAGTTCATGGGGGCTTTGAGAAGCTTTCAGGAAAGCTTGTCTATGATGCAGCCAATCCAGCTCAATCTAGTATTGAGGTTGAGATTGATGCCGCTAGTATCAACACTCGAGAGTCGCAACGAGATGCCCATCTAAAAAGTGCTGATTTCTTCGACGTCGAAAAGTTTCCGACACTTTCTTTCAAATCCACAAAAATTGAAGCAAACGGTGACGGAGAATTAAAACTCATCGGTGATTTGACAATTCATGGCGTGACCAATTCAGTCATTCTGGCTGTGGAAGGACCGACGGCAGAAATGAAAGATCCTTGGGGCAATTTGAAGATTGGCGCCTCGGCGACTACTAAAATAAAAAGAAAAGACTTCGGGCTGACTTGGAATGCAGCTTTGGAAGCTGGTGGCTTTTTAGTTGGTGATGATGTGACTATTTCTTTGGATGTACAGTTCATAAAACAAGCGCAGTAATTTTAACCATGAATCTACGTGCCTTCGGAGTTCTGTGTGGAATTCTACAAAAAGTTTTTTAATCGGAGACTATTTCTAATAGGATTTTCATTGTTATCTGTGGCATGGCTTAAGCGTGCCACGGGTAAAGCGGGAGGAGCTATGTTCAAAATTCGTAAATCACAAGAAAGAGGATTTGCCGATCACGGTTGGTTAAGATCTTTGCATACTTTTTCTTTTGCCAATTATTACGATCCTCAACATATGGGATTTCGCAATCTTCGCGTTATAAATGAAGATCGTATTTCTGGAGGATCCGGTTTCGGCATGCATGGACATCGGGATATGGAGATTATTTCATACGTGGTTAAGGGTTCTCTTGAGCATAAGGACTCCAAAGGCAACGTGGCAATCATTAGACCGGGTGAAGTTCAGCGTATGAGTGCCGGAGGCGGCGTGATGCACTCCGAGTACAATCACAGTTCAACCGAGGAAGCTCACTTTTTTCAAATATGGATTACACCAGATCGTGCAGGCACTGAGTTTAGCTATGGGCAAAAATCATTTGAAGCGGAGTTGAACAGCCAGGACCTTGTTTTGGTTGTTTCTAAAACTGGAAGAGACGGTTCGATCAGTATAAATCAAGATGTTGATTTATACGCTTCTCGACTGCGTAAAGGAAAACAAGTCGATTTTAACATTCGCTCGGGACGTCATATTTGGTTGCAGGTCGTAAAGGGTAAAGTTCAAGTGAACGAGACAGAACTGTCCGTGGGCGATGCAATCTCTTCAAGTGATGTGGTAAACCTTCAAGTGTTAGCAAATGAAGACGCCGAGTTTTTGTTATTTGATTTAAATTAACTAAAGCAGCTGGGCTTTTAGCTGCTTTTGTTGCATTGCAGCCTCCGGTGTGGAGGAGAGTCTTGGCATCGACTCAATTTGTCTTTAGGCTTTTAACCTGAAGGAGTCTTGCCAATGGAAGCACTATATCGAATCAAGAGTCTTGATTATTCTTATAATTGGAATAACCAAAAGGTCCCCGTATTAAAAGGTATCGATCTTGAGCTTGAGAAGGGATGCTTCACTTGCTTTATTGGCCCCAGTGGAACTGGAAAAACCACTTTGTTAAATTTGTTGGGACTCATTGATGTACCTTCCAGTGGCACTATTGAGTTTGCAGGTGAGGATGTGACTCACCTGCCTGAAGCAGACAAAGAAGATGTCAGATTGCATAAAGTCGGCTTTATTTTCCAGTCCTTCTACCTTATTCCCACGCTAACAGTTCTTGAAAACACTTCTTATTTTCTTCCATCCCTTGGGAAGACATCTGCTCAAGCTCGTCAAATTGCCCTAGAAACTTTAGATATGCTGGGACTTGCAGACCATGCCCAAAAGAAACCTTTAGAATTGTCCGGAGGTCAAAGGCAGCGGGTGGCCATCGCCCGTGCTATTGCTAAGAAACCGGCGGTTGTACTGGCTGATGAACCTACGGCTAATCTTGATTCTGTCACTGCTGAAAAAATCATTTATGCTTTCAAAGAGTTGCAAAAAACAGCGAACACCAGTTTTATTTTTTCAACGCATGATTCTCATTTGATGAGTTTCGCAAAGTCTGTTTATCGCATGAAAGATGGTCGTATTGAGGGGAGAGCATAACAATGTGGGAGCTTCTTAAAATTTCCTGGCGCAATCTTTTTCGCAACCCTCGTAGAACAGGGGCCAGTCTCAGTACAGTCGCTTTAGGAGCAGCAGGTCTTTTGATTTATCAAGGTTTTAACAGTGGTGTAATGAATCAGTATCGCGAAAATGTGATTCGCGGTTATTACGGCAATGGGCAGGTATTTCCACAAAATTATTACGGGAAGGTGCACGAGCAACCGTGGAAATTATGGTTTGAAAATAGTGCCGAAGTAGAGGCACAAATTCGCAAGGCCAGTGGGGTGACACAGGTCTTTCCAAGAGTTTCTTTTTATTCCTTTATTGTTAAAGGTGGAGTGACCTTGGGTGGAAAAGGTGAAGGTGTTATTCCTGAAAGAGAAAATAGTTTTTTTACTGAGATGAATTTTATTTCTGGTCATGATCTGCAAAATCAAAACGAGATTATATTGGGAAAAGGTTTGGCAGAAAGTATTGATGCTAAAGTCGGTGATACGATCACTTTGTTAACTCAGACAATAAATGGACAG
Source organism: uncultured Bdellovibrio sp. (assembly GCA_964431515.1). Classification (GTDB taxonomy): domain Bacteria; phylum Bdellovibrionota; class Bdellovibrionia; order Bdellovibrionales; family Bdellovibrionaceae; genus Bdellovibrio. The sequence continues at coordinate 19,119 of CAYSKF010000013.1, read as the reverse complement.
CTCAATGGAGCAGATCTCACGGTGGCGGGGATTTTCTTTACGGGTAAAAAAGTGATTGATGATTCTTTTTATAGGGTCGAGTTGAGTCAAGCACAGCAGTTATTGGATACAACGAGAGTCGAAATGTTTGCGCTGGCAACGACGGGGGTCGAAGCTTGGCCTTCTGTTGAAAAAGAAATTCGTCAAATAAATGCGAATCTAGATGCCATTCCATTTGAAATTTTGGACAAAAATTACTATCAGAACTCGGTAGATTTTTTAAATGCTCAATTTGCTTTTATTCGTTCCATCATATTAGTCATCGTCGGTATGGGTATATTTAACGTCATTTCTGTAGGTCTCTTGGAGCGGGCTGGAGAAATGGGGGCTCTTCGCGCTAACGGTGAAAAGCGCAGTCGACTTTTTAAAATCCTCATTTTAGAGAACAGTCTTCTAGGTATTGTCGGTGGCGGTATTGGTCTTTGTTTGGCAGTGCTTGTGGATAAGACTTTGCTTGCGCAAGGTATTCCCATGCCTCCTGCTCCAGGGATCACTCGGCAATTTATGGTTTTTTTGGATATAATGCCGGAGCACTATCTTCAGGCCTTGTTGTTGCCAATGTTGGCAACTGTTGTCGCTAGTTTGTATCCAATTATAAAACTGTTAAGAAAATCCATTCCAGATTTACTCCGTTCAGTTTAAGCGGATAACTGCTTAAAGCGTAGACATCGGTGCCAAAGTGACATTTTTGGGAGATTTGGGGCAGCTCAGATCCTCTCAGAACTACTTAGTGGGGCTTATTTTAGGTATGATACTTGCTTCGAGACTACTCGGAGTAAATATATGCGAGTGTCCGTCTTGATAAATTCAAAAGCAGGATCCGTTAACGCGGAATTGATTGAAGCCAAAGTGCGCGAAGCCTTGTTTCGTTGTGATTTGCGTTTCTGTCGTCCAAAGACCTTGTCGCAGATGTGTGATTTTTTAGGCTCTGAAAGAGCTGAAAAGACGGATTATATTATTGTTTGTGGTGGAGACGGGACTATCAATGTGGCTCTTCAATGTCTGATGAAGTGTCAGGAGGGCGATCCTATTCCTCCGATTGTGGTTGTAAGATCCGGAACTGCGAATGATCTGGCCCACGAGATAGGGGTCTCTCATCGAATCGATCATGCTGTTCGAAACATCTTCGAAGGTGTTGTGAAAAATATTGATGTGATAGAAGTGGCCTCGGAAAATCACCGTGCCTTCATGTTAACAAATGGCGGTTTGGGTATGCCTGCCGTTGCGGCAAGCTTAGCAAATAAATTTCGCTCCCATCTGCAGACTCTTTCGACTTGTCCAAAGTCGGCAAATACTTTTAAGTTTTTAGCAGATAAAAGCTATCATCTCGTTAAAAAAATGGGTCCAACTGTCTACTCCATGATGACAGCAGAGGCAATTCGCACCTGGAACTCCGAGGGGTGGGGATTAGAGATTGAAATCCCAGGAAAAGAAAAATTCAAAACGGAATCGCCGATTATTTTAATTAACAATCAACAAAGTATTGGTGCTAGCTTTCGTCCAGCTCCATTCACTTCGAATACTGATGGTACAGTCAATTTGCTGCTATTAGAGACTAAAAACATTCCTCAACATGCGATGGCAGCCTTGCATCTTCGCCGTGGCACTGTGGAAAAAGCTTCTGCGGTGAAGTCCTTTGAATTAAAGCAGTTCCGACTAAAGAGCCAGAATCCTGCTCGTGCTTTGACTTTTTTCGGTGACGGGGAGATCCTGCTCAAAGACGTTCAAGAGATTTCTGTTCGCTGCCTGCATCGTGGACTTCCTGTGATGGTCCGGCAATAAGACAAATCAAGGAGGCACTTCGTGTTTCGACCTCGAATACTGGCAACCGGCGGTACCGGTTTTCTTGGTAAAAAAGTGATCCCTCTTTTGCGTGAAAAGTTCGAAGTCGATGTTTTATCCAGATCTGGCAATACGGAAGTTAAAGGTGATCTTACGCAGTGGAATGCGGGTCTTGATCTAGAGTCTCTGAAAAACAAAAAGTATGATCTTTTTTTACATATGGCTGGGCTCTATGATCTGACTGCTTCAGTAGTGGATTGCAATCAACATAATATTTCAGCGATGGGGATTGCTTTAAAAGTGGCCGAGGCCTTGGCAATTCCTCATTTTGTTAGTACTAGCACCGTGGCCTCTGCAATCAACTCTCGGTTGCCAGTGGTGAAGCCCTACGATCTTATCTTTTCTAATCCATTTCCTGATGCTTATTCCGAGTCTAAGGCTTTAGGTGAACAGGTTCTCATAAATTGGCCCGTAAAAACAATCCAAGCTCGAGTGAATTTAAGGCTGGGTATTTTGGTTGGTGATACAGTTCAAGGAAAAATTGAACGTATTGATGGTCCCTATCACGCAGGGGAGGCCTTTAGAAAATTGAAATCGGTGATGGCCTCTTTTCCAACGGCCTTACCTCTTCCAGGTGAAGAGCAAACGAGACTTCCTTTAGTGCCGGTGGATAAAGCGGCGAATGCTATCGTCAGATTTTGTGAATGGACCTGTGCAACCCAGCCTAAAGGGTATCTCAGTTATCACATCACACCCAATAAAGGGTTGAGTGTTAGAGATTTCTACTCGTCGGCGTTGGAGTACCTTGAGATATCTAATAAAGGCATTTTTCTAGTCAATAAAATATCTGACTCTATTATCTTGAAAGCATCGAAGATCATGGCTCAGTTTCCCGAAGAAGAACTTTACTATCTTCTTCATTTTCCTATTTACGATACGGTGGCCACTAGAGAAGTTTTAGGTGGGGATTGGTGTCCTGAGTTTAAAGATTACGAGAGTGTTTTTTGGAGTGGTTATGAAAAATTCGTATCGCATCGCTGAGATCAGTTTCGGCCGGTCCCAGTGGGATACCGCTTATGAATTTAACTTTGAAGGTAAAAACTTTGAAGTGCAAAGATTTGGCGCGAATTTTTCTGTTGAGACTGTTTTACGATTGATAGAAACTCTGCGCAATCAGGTGGACGCCTTTGCTTTGACCAGCCTGCCACCCGTAATCAAGCTTGATCAAAAAAGCTATGTTCATCGGCAATACCTTGAAATCATGGGGACACCTTCTCCGGTGCCATTGTGTGATGGTACGGGTTTGCGAGAACTCTCGAATATCAATTCTTTAGTGAAGCATATTGACTCGGGTCTGATTCAGCCAGAGGGCGGTGTGTTTTTTCCCGCCGCCGTTTTTTGTGCGGAGCTTGAAGAGTATGTTCGTCATCGATACCCAAAATCTGTCTACATCGGCGATGCCTATTCGATCTTAGGGGTTCCTTGGTTGATTCAGCCTTTTCCAGGTCTTATGACCTTGTCAAAGCTGATCTTAAATGTTGCTAGTTTTAAAGATCTTGGTACGAACACTCCACTTGCTGAAACAACTTTGCAAAAAATGAGTCGCTCCTCATTTGCTGCGCAAGCGGAACGAGTACAATATGTCTTTTGTGACCTCCCATTTTTGCTTCTGTTTGATTCATCAACAGAATTTGTTCGAGGTAAAGACCTTGTAATTTGGTCGGCTCATTCTGCGATGGAGGAGGAGGCACGCAAGTATTCTCCTCGCAGTATTATTAATTTATTTCCGGAAAAATATCGATTGCATCCAAATATGAATTACTCTGTTCTTGATGCAACTTTGCGACTTTCACGCAATCGAACAGCCCCCTTGTCTTTAGAAGAGTGGGAGCAATTAGTCACGGAAGATTTGGAGATGCGGCAAGTTGCACGGAAATACGTGATGGCCCGAAAGTCTTCGACGCAAGAAAAGATCTCTTTGGGAATAAATAAATTTAGGCACAAAGTTTTGCGCCAAACCGAGCCTGATTTCGCGTTTGTGATTCATGCTTTATCTCACGAAGATTTTACTCGAGTTCCCGGTTTGTCATTGCTCAAGCATATGCCTAGGGACTGGAATGATTCTTTTGATAACCTTGCTTCGAAAGTTCCACCTTTCGTGCATGGTAATGTGAAGCACATTCTGAGTGAAGAGACCGGCGAAGAGATCAATGGTATCATTTACGCCTTGCCTGCTACGCCGAAGGTTTTAAAAAATACGGATCCTGAAGTCATTTATCAAAAAATTGAAGGCATCTGTTACGATGCCGCCAGCCGTGGAGCCAAGATTATTGGTTTGGGGGCGTATACGAAAATCGTTGGTGATCAGGGTATTACGATCAATCAAAACAGCCCGATCCCAGTGACGACAGGCAATAGTTTAAGTGCTTCAGCTACACTGTGGGCTTTAAATGATGTCGTCAAGAAAATGCGACTTCTAAAGCAAAGCCCTGATAACGGTCGTGTTGAAGGTATGGCTATGGTCGTCGGTGCCACTGGATCTATTGGGCAGGTGTCTGCGAAATTGTTGTCCCTGGTATTTAAGAAATTGTGTTTGATTGCTCCAAGAATGAACCGCCTTTTAGAGCTCAAACAAGCGATTCAAAAGATGGCTCCCGATTGTGAAGTGATCGTAGGGACGGATGCCAATGAATTTGCTGGTGTCGCGGATGTTTTAGTGACGGCAACTTCGGCTTTTGATCACAAGATTGTGGATGTGATGCGCCTGAAGCCAGGTGCGGTTGTCTGTGATTGTTCACGTCCTTTAGATTTTGATATTGAAGATGCTAAAAAAAGACCTGATGTTTTGATTATTGAGTCCGGTGAAGTTGTTCTGCCGGGGCCTGTGGAAATTGATTTTGATATGGGACTACCAGGGAACACAGTTTATGCCTGTCTTGCAGAAACCGCTTTGCTAGCTTTAGAAAAGCAGTATGAGCCTTTTACGATGGGGCGTGATATCGAGTGGGGCAAGGTGAAGCAAATTTATAAAATGGCTCGACGTCACGGTGTTCAGTTGGCGGCCATTCAAGGGCATATGGGCATCATCACTGACAAAGAAATCGAACTCACGCGACAACTCGCTCTTTCAAAAAGAAAGTAGGATTTTTGTGAAAATAAAATTTACAGCTTTGAGTATCCTATTGTTCTCAACTTCTGTTTTTGCTCAGGATTTGCCGGCTGAATGGCTTACGAAAGCCGATAGCATTCGCAATCCGGCAGAATCCTATGAAATGAAAATCAGTGTCGAGACAACTGAAAATAAATCCGTGTTTCAGGTGTATCTACAGGGCCAGGACAAAACCCTGATTGTCACGAAAGAACCAGCTCGTGATAAAGGTCGTAACATGTTGATGTTGGATCGGGATTTTCATGCCTACGTGCCAAACCTAAAACGTTCAATGAGACTATCCTTGGCACAAAAGCTTTCTGGTCAAGTGGCTAACGGTGATATTTCCCGCACGAGATGGGCGGGGGACTATACCGCCACCAAAGAGACTGAAAATCAAAGTGAAGTGCAGCTTTTGTTGAAAGGTAATAAAGACAACTTAACTTACGCTTGGATTCGTTTATGGCTTAAGAAAGGAACTTTCGAACCTGTTCGCGCCGAGTATTTAGGACTGAACGGAAAAACTGTTTTAAAAAAAGCAAGTTTTGAAGATTATAAAAAAATCGCAGGGGCACTACGGCCGACGACTTTGAAAATTGAAGATACGAACAAAGTCATCAGTTACATTCGTATCTTGTCGATGGAAAAGAAAGACTATTCAGATTCATTTTTTACAGTTCGTAATATGGAAAGTATGAAGTGAAGCTGAAAGTATTTTTATTTTTTTTCATGGCCTGCAGTTTCGCCAGGGCGGATTTGACCGTATCGCCTCGGTACGACTATTTTTTGGGGGCCCAGACAGAGCTTGCAAATCGCTTCTTAGTAAAGACCCAATTGAATGCCGGCAAGGGCCCTTTCTCTGTTTTTATTGATGGATTCACTGAGTTTGAGGGAAACGAAAGTCAACGGACCGTGCGCCGATCTCCACCACGTGGTTACCTCCAAGAGGCCTATTTTGAATTGAAAATGGAATCTTTTTTTGTTCGAGTCGGACGGCAGGCATTGCGTTGGAGTGAAAGTTGGACAGTTCCCTCTTTAGATGTTTGGACGGGACGTCGGTGGAATCGACTTTTCTTAGATCCATTTGCCGAACAATTAGTCCATCCAACGGGTGTTGCATTTTCCTATGCTCCGGGTAATTTTTCTTTAGATCTTGTGGGGGTTGGTGAAGCTGCAGAGTCGACCTTTCCAATGCCGATCAACTCGGTAAAGCCAGATAATAGCACAAGCTATGGAATAAGAAGTCAATGGATGTGGGGCGGGCTGGGACTATCAGTGGTCGGGGCTGAAGCCCAAAAGAAGAGATATTATGGTATGTCTGGAAATTATGCTTTTGATAAGGCCGTCCCCAGATTCGAGATTGGCAGCAGTCATGACATCTCACCAAACCAGAATAAAAATTCCGAACAGTCTTTTAGTACTTTGGGGTGTGACATTTTTTTAGATAACTGGGTTTTGCTCCCTCAGGTCAGTGCCTATGAAGTCTTAGCGGCGGGCCAGAAGGACATTCAGACCACTTTTTATTTCAGTCTGCAATGGAACCCAGACAAGCATAATTTGCAGGTTCAATCATTTCAAAACCTAAAGGCAAAAGATTCATTTTTTGGCGTTAGTTATGGTTATAACGTCAGTGATAATTTTTCTGCTTCTGGTTTTGTGCAGAACTATCAAGGGCAGCAGGGACTTTATAAAATTTATGAAGACATCACAGGCGGTATGGTTTTCGGTTTTCGTCTGGAAGTCACAGGCAATTTGGCTTTTTAAGGAGAGCGAATGGCACAAGAATATTTTTCTGACTTAAATTATACACTATCAAACGAAGACACTCGTATTGAGTTTGATCTTTTGCTCGAAAATACCGAACGTGTTTTCAGCATTGCCGGCTCGGGAGCTCGCTGCCTGCCCCTGATCGCCAAGAGCCCACTCTATCTTGACGTCATCGACATGTCAGTCAGTCAGTTGTATCTCTGTGAACTGCGCTTGGCTGCGATGAAAACTCTTTCTTATGAAGAGTATTTGTTTCTTCTAGGATATCGTGGAGCCTTGCAAAGTGGTGGGGACACCGGAGATGACCGTGAGCTGCTTTTTTCGAAGCTGACCCTTTCACCAGAAGCGACACATTATTGGACTGAAAGAAAAGAAGGGTGGAAAGGGCGCGGATTTATTCTTTTAGGTCGTTGGGAGGCGCACTTTCAAAAGCTTGGTTTCTTGTTTCGCGAAGTTCTGCAGTGTGATTTCAGTAAAGTGTTTGAGGCGCAGTCCCTTGCAGAGCAGATAGAACTTTATGAAAAACATTGGCCCAAAGTGCGCTGGAATAGTTTTATTCGGGTCGCGGCCAGTGAATTTGTGTTTAACAAGTTCCTTTATAGGGGGCATTTCAGTGGCAAATCCGAGCATAAAACGGAACAACGGTCTCCGTCGCAATTCATCATGGAAGAATTTGATCGCATTTTTCGCACTCAGTTAGTGCGAAAAAACTACTTTATGCAAATTCTGTTTTTAGGTCGTATTACTTATGAGGAGGGCTTACCTCTGGAGGCTCATCACCATATCGTTGAGGCGGTCAAGAAATCTCGCACTGAAATACGTTATTTGCACGGAAATTTGCTAGAACATCTGCCTCAGCACGCTTATGAATTTATTTCTTTATCAGATACGATTTCGTACTTAGATGAAAAAGATGCCAATCAGATTTTGCAGAAACTTTCGCCTGCGACAAAACCTGACAGCCAAATGGTCATTCGATCTTTCATGCGCGCACCTAAAGCCATTGACCTAAAGGGATGGAACGAGCGCAAAGACAAAAACGAGTGGGCACAAAAAAAAGATGGCACCGGAGTTTATCAGTTCCATATTTTTTCAAAAGCGTAGATTGTAGGGGAGATCAAAAAGATCTCCCACTCTTTGAGTTAGTCGATAATTTTAATAGTTCCTGCTTTTGCATCGATTCTGACCCGCATTCCTGTTTTTAATTTCTTCGTCAATCCAGGTATGCTGACAATAGCAGGAATTCCCATCTCTCGTGCCACAATGGCTGAGTGAGACAGAAGACTGCCGCGTTCTACCAGAAGACCGGAAATGGCCGGGTAAAGGGGCACCCATCCCGGGTCCGTTCTTGCAGTTACTAAGATCTCGCCATTCAGATCTAGGTTGTCCCCAGGGTTTAATATGACTTTCACTGTGCCTTCTAAGACACCAGGACAGCAAGGCAGACCTTTGAGATCCCAATCGCCACTTTCTGCGGTTACCTGCGATAGATCTTCTTCTTTTATGAAGGTATTTTTCCAGTAAACTGCACCACGAGTCATAATACGTGGATCTGTCTCATCCGGAAATTTCTCATAGCTGGCTTTTCTGAGCTTGATGAATTCTCTCAAGTCGTAGCTCGGCAGAGTTCCATCGTAGATACCAAAGACTTCTTCAATGGTGAGCCAAAAAATATCTCGAGGATGCTGAAGGACTTCTAGGGAAGCAAGATCCTCGCCGATGGTTTGAAATATCGTCCGAGCGATGCCGTAAATTCGTGTACGAGCAAATCGAGTGTTTTCACGGTTTTTGACTGCTTTTCGCGCATGCTTGAGCACCCAAAAGTAGATATATTTTTTTATACCACTTAAATGGGCTGCCACTTTATCTTCTGCTTGGGAGCGCAGTGATTTTTCATGGGAGTCATCATGAATTTCAGTTTGACCTGATTTCAGATAGTTTTTCAGACAAACAAAAAGGTAGCTTGGATCTGTCATGAGATCGATTTCTTCTAGCTTCATTTCGCTCATGCAGCGGAAACCGAAACGATCTAAATAGTCCAAAACGGATTTATAGAATTCCTGATATTCAGATTGATTAAGGGCTTCAAGTCCCTCTTTAGGATCTACGGTTTCTAGCAGTTGTTGCAACTGTGGATGCTGGGCCGCTTTGTTGGCAAGTCTTAAAAGAGCTTTCGTCGGCTCAGCACTTTCAAGGCCGCCTTCTCCGGCAAGAAGGTCATTCTGAATCGTGGAATCTAAGTTGTGCAGCCAGGTTGTAGTCAGTTTACGCAAAAGACCAAAATGAACCATGCATAAAAAGTCATTGATGATAGGTGCCTTCCAGCGACCTAACATATTTCTTTCCATATCATTGTAGGTTCGAATCAACTGGTCACCGCGCATGCGTTTTAAAGGCATAGCCCGAAAGCGGTCGTAGTCTTGATGGAACGTTTTTAAAAACTCATCCACGACACTTTGAATAGTGAAGTGATATTTAATAAAATTAAAACCCGTTACAATCTTGCGCACTCGCCCCATCGGGGTATCCCAAGACGGATGAGGTTTGATTCGATTGGCAATTTCATCGCTGAGGGCTTCTGAAACACCCATCATGGTTTCCATGAACTCGCGATTTTGTTTAAACCCGGGCAGAACTCCAACAAGTTTGTACCAGTTAAAGAGGTTGTAGTAGACTCGGCCGTTGATAGAGCCCAACATGTTCGCAAGATAAGAGTCCATGTCTTTGATGATCTCATTAGGCACACCAAGAACTTCGCAAAATTGGACGTACACCGCTTTATAATTGCGGAGCGCAAATGAAAAGCTGAGAGGCGATGTTAAACCGCCGTATGATTCTATGATGTTAGAGTTGTCCCACAAGTTCGGATAACCAATCAGATCTTGATCAAGATTTGTGACCGGACGAGTTTGCAATACAAATAATTTCCCGCCGCTGATAGCCCATTCAATATCCTGAGGGCGATAGTACTGCTCTTGGATTTTTTGGCCTAATTTATACAGCTCTTTGAGTTCATTAGGAGAAAGGGAAGGTACGCTGACAAGATGACCTTCAACTTTTTCCATCGTGCAGTGGCCGGAAGATGATTTTTTCATCATTTCTGATTTTTCGACAACTTCTTGGCGCAGAAGCTGTCCCGTTTTAGCATCTATCCAGAAGGAATCAGCATCAAGGGCACCGGAAACCAATCCTTCGCCGACTCCGTAAACAGAAGAGATAACAAAGGAGTCGATTTTTTTTGCTACGGGATCACAAGTGAATAACACGCCGGATTTGTCGGGATCGATCATCCGTTGAAGCACAACTGAGACAGAGATTTTACTTAAATCAATTCCGTTTTCCATTCGGTAGACCAAACCTCTTTCAGAAAAAGAAGAGGCCCAGCATTGTCGAATGTATTTTAGAATGTCCTCTTTGCCTTGAACATAGAGGAAGCTCGAAAGTTGTCCAGCAAATGAATGAGAAAGACTGTCTTCGTCTGCCGCGGAGGAACGCACCGAGAAGACGTTTTGAGATCCCATACGTTGCAGAGCTTTATTCAGGGAACTCTCTACCGACGCGGGCAGGGGAGTTGATTCGAAAAGGGTCAAAATCTCTTTTTCTGCCTGACCTGCAGAGAGAGAGCCATTCTGTAGATTCTCTAAAAATTTGCTGAGTGAGGTGCGAACACCTGGTGATTGTAGAAATTCGGCAAAGTATCTTTTACCAAATACAACCCATTCCGGGATTGGCAGACCTGCTTGGGACATCAGGTAGAGATTAAAACCTTTACCTCCAGCTTCTGATTTTGCAAAGAACAAGGTGGAGTTTGGTGTTACTAACATAAGCTAGGCTCCCAAGATAAGGATGACGAAAAAATAGTGAATGAGCAAGTAAACGCCTGAAACATTACGAAAGAAACGAGCTGATTTTTCAGAACGAAAAGCTAGATATCCAGAGGTGAAAACTAAATAAACTAACAAGGCACCTGCAATGAGTTTGCTGGGATAAAGGAAATAGATCACGAGACTTCCGAGAAGTGCCTGACTGATAGAAAGAAACCAGGCCCCCGCACAGCCAAAAATATTTGAATAGCTGGGCACATGGGGACGTTCTTCAATAGGAGCAAAAGTCTTTCGGGCAAATTCGAAAAGATTAAAAAAGGCCCAGTTCATTATAAAAAAGAAGAAGAAAGACAGAGGCAGTTGAAGAACATTAGCTCCAGTCATTGCGATCGCGCTAGAAAGACCTAACAGTGTGCTCACAAAAGTGTGTGAGACTGCATAGGTTGTGAGATGGGGACGCAAGAAATCGCCAATAAAGAACTCTTCATACATAAGTAGGCTGTAGGCAATGGCCGCGAAGTGTACAAGGAAAGCACTCAATCCCAAACATCCTGCGACGATGAGCTCAAGAAGAATAAGGCAGAAAAGCATCTTTTTGACTTGGGTGATTGATAATATGCCACGGGCTAGGGGCCGAGTGGGGTTGATTTTTAGATCGACCTCATAGTCCTTGATTTCATCAAAAAGTCGCATGCGGAAAAAGAAGGAAAGGATAAGAATGAAAACGACAATGAATCGCTCCATTCCCCACATTTGCCCAGTCATCAAAGTACCATAATACGAATTCGCCCCGACAAAAAGTAGGATCATGGGCAGGTAAGCTGCTGGGCTAAAGCGTTCGCGTATGAGAATCCACCAGTTACCCAATGATCACTCCGGGGTTGTTAAGTTGGTCCCGTAGAACTTTGTATTCTACTTTTGAATGATGACGGGGATCCATCGGAATACTTTGGACAAATTTGATTTCATCCACAGGGATTCTGTTTTTGGTAAAAACAGCTTGAATCTGAATTTTGGCATTCTGAAAATCAAAAGTGTTTCGGTCAATTTCGCTTTTTAGTTCTATAATGGCATAAGTTGCCTGACCCAGGTCTTTGTGTTCGATGCCAAGAAAGGCGCAGCGATAAGTGAAAGCCATTCTTTTCAAAAGAACTTCGGCACGAACAGGAAACAAATACTTTCCGGCGCGTTCAATCGCATTGTTGACTCGGCCTACGATCCAAAGATTTTTGTCTTTATCAATGTAAGCAAGATCCCCAGTTCGATGCCAAACTCGATTTTGTGAGTCCATGATTTTGGTTGTTTTGAAAGCATCTGGGTTATTGTAGTAATCCCGGCAGACGTGATCTCCAGTGCAAATAAATTCACCGACGTCACCTTCAGGCACTTCAACGGCCTGCCAACCTTTTGCATCCAGTTCAACGGGACCATCTTTAATGCGAATGAATTTGAAATCAATGTCTTCACTAATATGGCCAACATTGACACCTTCTTCAATGATATCTGGATCCGTCACATGACTTTCTTTGAGCATATCTCGTCCTTCGATATGTGCCATCGGTTCAGCTTCCGTAGAACCATAAAGAATCCAAAGATCCGTTTGTGGTGCAATGTCGTAAAAAGCCTGCACATCATCTTTTGAAATAGGCGCACCACCTGTGACGACTCGGCGAAGACCTTTGAGTTGAATATTTTTCTCTTTACAGAAGCGAGCCAAGCCCACGAGCATACTCGGGGACAGAGTGGTGCAGTTGATATTTTCATTTAATATCTGACTTGCTAGGATTGCCGAGTCTCTGTCGGAAGGAGCTGCAAGATCGAGAGCTGGAAGAATCGTGGTCACTCCAGAAGCTAGATTATTTAGACTGAAAATAGGAAAAGCCGGCATATCTTTGTCCTTTTCAGTGTAAGGAATAACATGAGACAAAGCATGGTGTTGTGCCGACAAAAAGCGATGGGTGCGATTGGCACCCTTGGGTTTTCCTGTGGAACCGGTCGTGAAAGTAATCAGTGCGGTAAATTCGCTTTCAACCGGAGCAATTGGCGAAGCTTCTGGTTTTAAAAGATCTTCGAATTTATGAGTGTATTTGTCGCCAGGGCCATACAGGACACGGATAGGCATTGATTTAAACTCGGGCACTTGTTCGACTAAATCAAAGGCCATCTTAAAACTGATCATGGCTTTGGGATTTACACAGTCGGCAGAGGCTCCGAGGTGATGACTGCGCGCCCAGGAATCTAGAAAGACCGCAATAGCACCAATTCGTTGGACAGCAAACATAGCTGTGTACATATCCAGACTCATGGGTAAGAAAATAATAACGCGATCGCCTTTCGTAATACCGATGTCCAAAAGACCTTTGGCAAAAGAGTTGATTCGAGCGGCAAAATTTTTGTAAGTTATTTGATCGTGTGCGATGGGTTTAAGTGGATCTCCATCCCATTGCTTCAAGGATTCGCGATTCGCCCAGCGTAAAGCCACTCGATCAGGAAACTCTTGAAGGTGTTTCTCCATGTAAGTAATAACATTGTTTCTTTCATCAGCCCCTGGATAATAGCCAATTTTTTCGTTATTGATCGCTTTCATTATTTCTCCTGCGTGGGACCATAACAAGCCATGGCCTGCATTATCGATCAGTACAGTCTTGAGATGAGGATAGTGTTGAAGAATTTTATGTTGTTCAGATTGATCTGAGATTTTGTCATTCTTGCCGTAGAAGACTGTGATCGGAATCGAGCAAAGATCTTTTTCTGTCCAAGGATCGGCTTGCATTTTCATCTTATTAAAAGCTGTTCTTTTCCAGAGCTCCCAACTTTGCAGACGTTCATAAACCGTATTTAAATAGGTTAAAGACGTTCTTTGTAGAGGATGAATCAGGTTAGAAAAAAAATCTTCTTTAGCTTTTCGATGATTGGATTTCAAAAGTGTATTGCCAAGACCAGGCAACTTCAGCAGCATTTGTGCCGTTGACGAGATTTCGCGTTCTGGCTTGATGTAGGGTGTAATCAAAATGACTTGATCTATGTAGCTTTGGTATTTCGGTAGTAGTTTGAGTATTCGATAAGCTCCCCATGAATGACCAATAAGTATTTTTTTTTCTTGAGTTTGGGTGAGAGTTTGCAGCCAGTCATCAGTGTCGGCTTGAACTGGTATGAGTTTGTAGGGCTTGCCACTAAGAGCCGAGGATAGAATATTCCAGTCTTCCGGGGCACCGGGGTTTCCGTGGAGAGCAAGAATTGTTTTCATATTTTAATGCCCCTTATTCTCAGTCGATAAAAATCAAGCAGTCCTGGGTTTTTTCTGTATATTGTTGTCTCGGTGGCCTTGTTTTCTTCCTCTGGAATAGTCCCTTGATTTTCTAGAGTCTTCAGAAGTTCTTTGGCTACTTGGGCCTCTATTTGAGCTCCCTGTTTTAAAGACAACAGATAGTCTGTTTTATCGGAGGGAACCTCTGTGACCTTGAGAATGGAACCATCATCTAATTTCGTGGTCATTTTATGAATTGAAAATCCAGCGGGAGTATTAAAATAGTGAGCCCAGAAGTCACACATGAGACCTCTTTGATCAGGTAAAAGTCCGTGGTGAATATTGAGACATCCCATTTTTGGAATATTAAGTAGGTTTTTTCTAAAAAATGTCCGAGTGCGAGCATTCAGAATAAGGTCTGGTTGTATTTCTTTGAGGATGTTTAGACTAGAATCATCGTTGAGATTTTTGATAATCCAAACCTGTTTTTGAGCATGACGGTAGGCTTTCTTTCGTTCTTTCATCGAAGAGCCAAAGTGGTTCTTGAGGAGCTGTAGTCCTAAGCGAGGTGCAGCAGCAGTTATTATTAATACCAAGGCTTGAAGAAGAATTTTCCAACTTCTATTGTCGATGATAATCAATCCTGAGATTTGTGGTGACGCTGCCATTGAAATAACAAAGTCATCATAGTTGTGGGGTACGAAAGTCACAGCAGAGGTCACCAGAACCGTTTTCATCACGAAGTCTTTTCTCGTTGAGTATTATTCACAATGAGGCACTGCAACTAGTTTGTCGAAAGACTTGAGTGAATACAAGAGCAAGGGCTCTGGTTTGGACTGTTGGTTTATATGGACTTAGGTGCTAGCTTCAAACGGATGGGCCCTCTTGCTGTGGAGGGATCTACGGCGTGTCCATTTTGGGTAATAATAATTTCACCGGCAGCAACGAGGCGGCGTGCCGCCTGTCTTACTTGCTCCATGATGTCTTTGTTTTTTTTGAGTTCCGCTGGCAATACTTCAGATGGACAAATAGTTTTGTCATGGCCTCGTTGTTTTAGCAGTGCCATGATATCTGCTTCAAATTGGGAATCAAGTTGGCCCTTCGTCCTACGGCAGCGTTCGCTACAGTATTTTATCTCGTCCCAATTGCGAGCCCACTTTTTACGTGGCTCTATCACACGGCCGCACTTTAAACATGTTTTCATTTTTTAAGACCTCTATCTTGCCGCGAAAAGCCTTAGCTGGAGAGGACAGGGAGCTAAAATAAGTTTCGCCTCGCTCGTTTAGAAAGGTAGTAAAATATTTTTCAGCAAGAGAGCGCCCCCCTTTTTGGGCTAGGGGCTTCGCGGTTTGTCCTTTCAACAGCTCGTAAGGTAGTTCTTGAGTCTCCCAGGGTGTTTTAAATGCATTTTGTGCACCAACACTAATTAAAGGGCGTTCAATAATTTTGGATCTTTTCTTTGTCCAGGTATCGCGCTCTTTGAGCTTGCGAACAACGCCAAACTGTTTGTACTCATGCCAAGGAATGCCTTCAGAGCGCGTCCATGTCAGCACATCGATGTCGCGTTGATAGGTCCAAAACAATCCCGTTTCTTGGTGCGAGAAAATTTGATGAAGCCGTTTTTGACGGTGAAGGTCTGCGAATACTTGCACAGCAGAGCCCTGGCGAGTGAGAAGGGGGATTCCTTTTCTGGCAAGGTCCTGTCGAAGCTCCTCAAGGGATTCAATGGCAAACTTTAGATGACTTAAGTCAAACTCAGCAGATTCGAACCAGGCTGTTTCAAAAATGAACAACCCTACGGTCGGCCCTGTTTGAAAAGCCTGCGCCAGAGGTTGGTGGTCATAGACCCGAAGATCTTTTTTGAACCAGACGATATTCATTCTAAAAAGCGAATCCTTATGCTGATTTGAAGGTTACAAATTTTATATTTGTTAAATAGTTTAATATATTATAAACTATTTTTTGAAAAGAAAATAACACTTTCAAGGTTGTGTCTATGTTGAAATTTAAATGGAGTGCACTTTTGGGGATTGGTTTGGGGTTTCTTTTGGCAGGCTGCGCCTCCGTAAAGGTTCAGGACTACAAAAACGAAGGTCCCAAATTAAAGCTGGAGGAATATCTTAACGGTCAACTAGATGCATACGGCATGTTTCAAGATCGTTCGGGATTGGTTGTGAAACGCTTTGAAGTTTCAATGAAGGGCACGTGGAAAGACAATGTGGGTGTGCTTGAAGAGGACTTTGTGTATTCCGACGGTACAAAAAGTCGCAGAGTCTGGACAATCAAAAAGATAGCCGAAGACCAATATATTGGAACCGCTTCGGATGTCATTGGCGAAGCCAGCGGGGAAGTCGCAGGCAATGCATTTTTCTGGAAGTACATTCTGGATTTGCCGGTGGGGGATACCACTTACAAAGTAAAGTTTGATGATTGGATGTATCTTATGAATGACAAGATCATGCTCAATCGCTCAAAGATGTCGAAGTTTGGTGTGTATTTGGGAGAAGTCACTTTGACCTTCATAAAAAAGTAGCTCCGAAGCGACACACGTATTCTTATTTAAAAATACCAGGCTTATTGAGCCTGGTATAAGAAGAAGTCAGTTTTTCCACTAAGAACTGCTGGATAGCTTTCAGCGTTATCTAGGTGGCCATTCAAGTTTTAAAGCCTTGTCCAATAGTTGATTCAAACGAAGAATCTGTTCAAAGTCTTTCACCACAGATTCCGAAAATTTTGCTGAGACAAAGTCTTTGACTGAAATTTTCTTATAAACCACAAACTTCTTAAGTTTGATCCAAGCGATATCCTCGTGATCCTTGGGAAAGCCACGTGGTACTCTTTCAGACGCATCTGCCATATAAAATCCATCTTTAAATCGAGCTTTGAATTTTCGATCGGAAAATAACGCATGAAAAGGTTCGGCATCTTTACTGATAGCTTCACGAATCAATCGAGCCTGTTGCGAAGTTGGTTGCCAAAGGCCACCGGCGACAATGATAGAGTCCTCTTCGTTGGGAAATAGGCCAAAAAACAAATGAGGATTGCTTTCAAAGCGAGACTTCGCAGGTCTGCTTGCAATCATCGAAACCCAATCTTTATATTGAGATTGTCCACCAGCAACTTTGAAGTCCGGGCGTTTAATGCGCGCCAGTCCCTTGCTGGGAAAGTGATAGTCCGGGGCAGTAGGTTTTAGTTCGGCTTTGATTTTTTCAGCCAAAGCGATGAACGGTTTTCGTAAGACCTCTTCGTATTCTTCTGCATTTTTTTCTAGCCAATGAGGATTTTTTTGTCTTCCAGCTTTTGTTAGGAATTCAAGTGTGTGTTTTGAAAATTTGGGAGTCTTTATTGTTTTCATGATCACTCGAGAGTGTTAGTTGGGAAGTTTGAAACACAGTTTTCAAACTTCCATATTTTGTTTGGATCATGATGATCTCCTATTAGTAAAAATAACTCAAATATTTCGTGTCCGTACGCGCGAGGTGTAACTGAATTTCGGCCGCCTTTCTTACCTAGATAAAGCATGGGATCGGGCTTGCGCTTTGCTAGGGGGGGGATGATTAACGCATTTAAAAGAACATATATTGACTTATATTTAAGTATAACTTATACTTTTGTATAAGAGCTTAAGGTGATGGCAATGGCCAGGATATTTGAAAGTAAGCAAGCTCTGAAGGATTTGAATAAGGCTCCAAAAGAAATCCTTTTATCGTATGAAGTGTGGTCCCGAATGATCGAAGCCCATGGGACAAGTGTTTTGCGAAATTTTCCCGGATATCATGATGAGGTACTTCGTGGAGATTGGCTGGGCTACAGATCATCTCGTTTGAACTTAAAGTGGCGAGTGATTTACCGGGTAAGGCGTAGTGATGAGATTGAGATTGTAAGTGTGGCGAGGGTTACTGCCCATGATTACAGGAGAAAATAATGAGCCGTAGGTCCAAATACGTATTAAGTCCTGGTGAGGTTGTGAAAGAGTTGCGTTTGAAAAAAGGCTGGACGCAGAAAATTCTCTCTGACATTACTGGAATGGCGGTAGCTAATATTTCAAATATTGAAAGTGGTCGCTCGAATCTCGGGGAGGAAAGGGCTCTTCTTTTAGCGGAAGCTCTTGGAGTAAAGCCTGAGTTTATTTTGTTCCCAAATGGATTTGAGCGCGAGGATCTGCGTTCAAGGTTAGAGGCCATTCGAGCGAAGGTTAAGCTGTACGACAGAGTGTCGTGAGTGGTGTTAAAGTAGAACTCAGTCGAAAAAAATAACGATTCTTTCAAGCAGGTTTTTTTTGATTTTTTATAAATTGGCGTTTTATGCTACCACTTCTTAGAGCTGCTGGAAATAGCAAATTAAGAGAGACGGCTTTCAAGGATCGACTTTAACTTTAGCAGATCCTTATTTACCATCTCTGCATCTTTGTTAAATTCGTCGTCGTTCATTTCAGGGCGACGGAAGAGAGTGAAGACTATCTCGCTACCCAAAGCATTTTTCATCACTCGTAAAGGATTATGCACAACTTCGCCTGATGGCAGTGTCACATCGTGATCTATAACTCCGAAAGAATTTGGCTCAATGAATCTAATTTTTATGTCGCCCATGGGTGAGCTTGTAATCCATTCGTTGCCAGATCTCTTTAAGTTTGCCTTTGTTAATCCTGCAGCCCATTGAGGTAAGTTTTCAGGGTTCGAAGCGAACTCGTAGACTTTGTGATGGGGGCAATGAATAGACACGCTGATGTGTTTTAAAGGAAGTGTTTCCACTTAAGAAAGTTAGCGTTGATTTTAGTTCTCAGCAAGAGGTTTGGCGTTTGGTGGTGCTGGGGCTTTGAGATGGACTCGTGAGATTTTTCTTTTGTGGGAAGGCTTTATTTGTCATGAGACAATAGGTGGGTGGGGTGTCTTGTTTTTTCTCTTTTCTTGAGACTTGGAGGTTCGGCTCTCGGTGTGCGGGGGATTGGGGCTCGTCGCATCACGCTCCTCGGGGCGTTGTCCTGCCTCCGGCACCCTCGCGCTAGCATCCTGCTAGGGCGAGGAACCCCTGTTGGTCGGCGTAGCTAGTTTTTTGTTGTGCGGTGATTTTTTTCGCCGACGCTAATAAGTCCAAGTCCCTTTTTGAAAGTCAGATGAGTAAAAAATAAAAAACCCCGATTCTTGCGAACCGGGGTTTTTGATTTTTTATAATTTGGCGTTCCCAAGGGGATTTGAACCCCTGTATCCTCCGTGAAAGGGAGGTGTCCTAGGCCCCTAGACGATGGGAACGTGTAGAGAAAAATGGTGGCTCGCGATGGATTCGAACCATCGACCCCTTCATTAAAAGTGAAG
>CAYSKF010000012.1:0-88983 GCA_964431515.1 uncultured Bdellovibrio sp. | reverse complement strand
AGGCCGCGGGTTCGAGTCCCGTCCACCCCGCCATTTACTTTCAAAGTGAATGGCTCCTCGCAAAGATCGAAAAATCACCGAGATTGATTCTCGGTTTTTTTATGCCTCAAATATAAACATTTAAATATTTATATTTTGTAGATTCTATGAATCTATGACTATCAGGTTCTCCAGTTCTATACGGTCGATGTTGGAACTCACTCGAAACATGCAGTAAATCCCCAGTCCCACATGTGGGTTGCTCAGTAACCTTAGTCTCTTCTGGTAATGCCAAGCACACGCAATTGTTGAGTTGTAAGTAATTAATAAATAACTCCGAAGTGCAGCTCTGCCGACGGCACTATTTTATTTCTTTTGAAGATAGTTTTCCAGAAGACCATGATTTGAAGAGTTTATAAAGTAGACTCATGATCGTGGAGTTTTATGAAGAAGTTCTTTAAATATCTACGCAGGATGAGTTTCAGAAAAAGCCTTTTTATATTCATTGTCTCTATATTGCCGTCGATGGTCTTAGCAAAAGGCTTAGACTTACAAAAAATGGAAAATGTAATTCAGATTTTTCAAAGTACATACCCCGACGTTCAATTCATACTCAGCTTACAGTCTACTGAATTAAACGCCCAGGCCATACAGTTCTTTGGTAGCAAAGCCATTTTGATTAATGGTGGTTTTACACAAATGGAAAATATAACGGCAGATGATTTTGGTCTTATTATTTGCCATGAACTAGGGCATCACTTTGGCGGGGCTCCCTATTTTCCTCAGAGCGAAGGAAATTCTGTTTGGGCCTCTGCAGAAGGGGCCGCTGATTTCTGGGCCACGCGAACTTGCTTTCCCAATGTCATTGCTAGATTGCCCGTGGTCGAAGTTCAAAAAGACGACGAGACGGCTCAGTTTTGCATACGTAACGTTACCCAAATCCCACTAAATACATGCTGGAGAGCCATTCAGTCCTCTCTTTTTCTATCCCGGTTGCAGTCTTCTTTTAGCCACGAAAAGACGATCCCACAGTTGTCCACACCTGAAATACGACAAGTAGAGACGACCAATATGTCTTATTCATCTCCTCAATGTCGTCTTGATACTTTCGTAGCTGGAGTCATGCAACAAGACATCCCTCCTGGATGCTGGTTTAACGAACAGTAGATTAAAAAGTGCCTAGGTCCTAGCCTAGGTCTTCATTGACGAATCCTTATTTATATATACAGTGTATATTAACGGGGGTTGCCTTGATTTCGGGACACGTCTTTATTGCCGCGAGTTTAGATGGCTACATAGCAAAGTCAGATGGTGGAATTGATTGGCTTCTCAGTAGGGATGATCCCAGCGAAGACCATGGCTATAGCGATTTTATCAAAGACATTGATGGGTTGATAATGGGGCGGGGCAGTTTTGAAAAAGCTCTGATATTTGATCCCTGGCCCTATGCGATTCCAGTTATTGTGATGTCTAAATCCATTAAGCAAGAAGACCTTCCGACGCGACTCCAGGGAAGGGTTCGTATTGTCAGCCTTGCGCCGACGCAATTAATGAAGGACCTGGAAATGAAAGGATGGCGCAAAGTCTATGTCGATGGTGGGCAGGTTATTCAGTCCTTTCTGCGCGAGAAGCTTATTGCTGATATGGTGATCACGATGGTCCCAGTGCTTCTGGGCGGAGGGCGACCGCTCTTCGGAGCATTAACCGAGGAAGTTTCTTTGATGCACCTAAAGACCAAGGTGTTTCCGTCTGGCCTTGTGCAGTCGAGCTACAAGGTGAATAAGTGAATACGAGAGGACGTCCCAAAGGGGGAGCGCAAATCAGCCAGGATTTAATTTTATCCGCGGCGTTCGATCTACTTGCCGAGTCTGGACACCAAGGTCTCTCCATGCGAGCTCTGGCTAAGCGCTTGAGTGTGACGCCCATGGCCCTTTACTGTCACTTCTCAGACCGGGATAGTTTAGTTTGGAAAATGTCTGATACGATTTATGCTCGGGTGTTGAGGGCGTTTGAGTCGAGTAAAGGGAAACCCCGCAGCCAACTGGAACGCCTGCTCATTCTCTATTATGAGGCCAGCGTGGAGTTTCCCCATTTGACGTTGCTGATCTTTACATCGCCGACGGAGTTTTCAAAAGAAGTACAAGAGATCAACCGTCACCTCATCAGCCTTCTAATTGAATCGAACCTGAAGATTCCAAAAAGGAAAATGTGGTTGGAGATACTGGTCGATTTTACTCACGGCAGCGCCCTCGCAACGGCCTCTGTTGAGCGCCCAAGCAAGAATTTCTTAGCGACGCAAAAGCTTAAATATCGGCGGCAGTTGGCCGAACTTCTTTCTCACGTTTTTTGAATTCGCGTGGCGCATCTGAAAAGAGCTTGCGAGAGAGAGCTTCGGATCGTTCAATATGCAGGTAGCTGATATGATATATTGAAACTTCCCAAGACAATTGTTACTAGAGTAAACGAGGTACTTATGAAAATGATTTTTCTTGGCGTTCTTATGAGTGTGATGTGTTCACTATCTTTTGCATTTGAGGTGGGCTCGAATTTCCCCGAGGCCGTCTTTGAAAATCAACACGCAGAAGCAGTGAAGGTGTCTTCGGAGACAAAGTGGCTGGTCTTTGTAGCCGACAAAGATATTTCTAAAGTAGTGACAGAGTATCTGAACGAATCAAAATTCAATCTTGATTCTGCTAAGGTCATTTATATTTCCGATATTTCGGCGATGCCTTCATTGATTACAAAAATGGTCGCTCTGCCAAAGATGAGAAAGTATAGCTTCAAATTAGCTCTTGATCGCACTGGCGATGTCACGAAGTCTTGGCCAAAAGAATCCGGCAAAGCCACAGTGGTGCAGTTAGATCAAATGAAAGTTCAGCAGATCAAATATCTAGGGACTAGGGAAGAAGTGACGCAGTTTTTTTCAAATTTGACTGAACAAAAAGGGGAATGATCCTAAAGGGATCATAACAACGACTGAATTGCTGCCCGCAGCTGGTTGGCTTCGCACCCGCCGGGGTGCGAACTTTCGTATGCGATTAATTTTTTAAGATTCGCTTTTATCATCTTCTAGGTATGAATAATGGTCTTAAATTCACCGACACTAAAACGCTTCATTTCGAAAGGCATGTCACCTTTAAATTGTTCCGGTTGCATGCGTGGATCTTTGTGTACTTTTTTGGTGACGGCGTCACGGTGTGCTTTTGACTTATACACGATAAATGCAAAAACAACATTTTCATCTTTTTTGAGTTTGCACAAATGGGCGAATGGCAAACCCCAAGTGTCTGTAATTTTTGTTCCGATACATTCGTAATAGTCTAGAGCCCCATGCTCCATCCATACCTTTTTGCCGAGTGCCGCCATTTTTTTGTATTGTTTAAGTTTGCTCTTTTTAATTGGAATTACAAAGCCATCAATATATTTGGCCATTTTCAATCCTTTGATAAAAGTTTCTTAAAGCATTACACATGACAAGTTTACTTTAGTAAATACTTTGCGAATAAAGGCGTACAAAGTCTTGTTGGGATTTATTTAAGAGATTGAAATTTATTACATGCGTGTCAGAAGTGTCCCATTTGTCTGGTACATGATCTTTTTGGGCAATAACTCTCGGACAAACTTTTTAAATGGATCACACATCCAAAATGAAGCGCTTCTCATTGGAACACGCACTTTATAAAGCTCGCGCAGGACTCGACACAGTCCCAATTATAGATTCTTTCTCTATATCTCCCTCATGTGATTTTAAGGACTTAGGAAGAGCTTCTTTGACGAAAACTATTTAAATGGAATTGAATTTGTGAGGAAAAGTGGATCTCGTTTTGAGGCAACTTCGATGACATTTATTTCATGGTAATTCGAATAAAGATCAATTTATAATTTAATAAAAACTCACTTAAAGCAAAAGGAACAACAAGTATGAAGTCATTGCCCATTGTAATGCTTATGGTGTTATTTTTGACAGCTTGCTTAGGCGGTGGCGGAGGGTCTGGGGCTCCTGCCCCTAATTCCAATTCTCAAACACTTCAGGTTCAAGGATTAGCTGCACAAGGTAAGCCGCTGATCAATGTAACCATTTCTTTAAAAGACAGCCTAGGAGTTGTAAAGCAAACGCAAACAGCTACTGACGGGAAATTCACTTTCGATTCTAACGGGTTAACTTTTCCAGTACTTATTTCAGGATCAGATTATTTAACAGTGGCCTATTCTGCTTCTTATGTGAACTTAACTCCCTTTACCACAATGGCAGTCGCTAGTTTAATGAATCAATCTCCTTCGACAATTTTTAATAATTTCCCATCCCCAAGCACAGACTTAAAGACGTTATCAGATTTAAGATTAGCCGCCGAAAAAATTAAGACCAATCTGGCTGGAATCAATCTAGATTTAACAAATGTGAATATTCTAGAAGACCAATTCCAACCGGTGGCGGGGAATAAGTATGATGATTTATTGGAAGCTTTAAATGACTATCTTGTTACCAATAGCTTAGATATTACTTCTTATATTGATGATATTTTAGAAGAAACCCCAACCATTATTTGTTCAAGTTCAGAACACTTAGAGGGGGGAGTTTGTGTTGCCAATACTCTTGCTTGTCAAACTTCTACTGGATCAGGGACAAAAACGTGGTCAAATAATGCTTGGTCCGACTGCAATCTTTCTTCTTGTAAGACCCCAGGGTATATTGTGGTGGGAGGAATTTGTGTTGAGCAATCTCCGGCGGGAGGAAATGGTGGGAGTGACACGTATCAATCAGTTGTCTTAGAGGAGACCTCCTATGAGGATGTATCTCCCTACCAGCCATTTACTCAAGAAAAAGAAGGATTTTCTTTTATTGCGAGAGAATCTACTGCGAGCAACCCCACTTCTAGTGGCTATCTTGTAGAGTCAACAGGTGCTTTAAGTCCATTCAAAATATCAACACCTTCATCAGCTGGCGCACTTATTAATACTGCTTATTCTTCTATGCATAAAAAAGACAATAGTTTCTTTTTCTTTTTCGAAAAGATTTATAAATCTATGGGACACCAATCTCAAGCCACAGAAATTGGTGGGCAAAGCTTAGGGATGAATCTTGTCGGAGCTAAAACTGTGAGGACAGGAAATAAAGTCTATGGGTTCATCAGCGACTCAGGACAGCCAGCAACTTTTAGGTATTATGATATGGCAGAACCTTCTCCGAGCTTAGTTGAATTAACCAATTTGCCTAGTGGCTTTGATGCGAATAGCTCCGAACTGTTAGGAAAAGATGGCCAGGGGAATGTTATAGTTTTAAGCAAGTATTATACTGAAGGAAGCCTTGCTGGCTATAATTACTACTCAGTAAACCCTAGCACTCAAGGCATAACTTTAATTGACACTCAGTCTTATGCCAATTTTAAAACTACTAATGATTCTTTTCTCATTAATGGGACATATTTAAATTACTTAGAAGTGGGTGGAAAAATTATTTCTATAGTGAGTGTAAAAAGTGGAGCTTCATTTAAGCAACACATTCAGTCTATTGGAAATGGGACGGTTTCCAGAACTTTATTTGAAGATGCTGTACCATTACAAGCGAACGTATTTAAAGATAATTTATATATTAGGTCTTCTTTTTATGAAAATTCGAATGCGAAGGTCGGGATTCGAAAAATTAGTCCAACAGATGCCTCTGTTTCTGTTGTATGGTCACAACCCGCTAGTGGGTTTGAGGGTGGATTTACAACCTACGTAATGAATTCCATTTTAGGGTTAGCCAATAGTGACAACTATCTTTATGTAATAACTAAAAGAGTAGCTACTACAAATAGTGTAGCCACCAACAGTTATAAACTTCTTTCAATAGATTCAGCAGTGTCTGAATTGTCTTTACCGTCATCATCGAGTCAATTATTTGATAGTCCTTTAAGCCAAGAGACTGTGAACTTTAATAAGCTAAATTATATTAAAGGTGGCATTGCCATGATTACTTTTGGTGGCGATGACAGAAATAAATTATATCGAATGAGAGTTGATAATGGTGAAATAGAATTGATTAAAGGAGACTTTTATTACAATTCATATGACGATAAATCTATCAACCATATTTGGCGGTCCGACGTTTCAAAACAAGTGTTTATTACTGGAGAGACAGCCAATACAAATGGAACTTATTCAAAATTATTTATTTTGAAATAGAAATTTAAAAAATAGGGGTCACTCCATCTTTTAGATTAGTTGCATGTGTGTTCAACTCTTTCGGCGGGATTGCCGTTGGCGTCCCATTTTGTGTTTGGACTGTTGTACCAAGTGTCGTAGCAATTCGCATCGACGATGAGACCCCAAGTTATGCGCATTGTAAGATCGCCTGGGTGTTTGAAGTTTCCATAAGCCCAGCCACCTCTGGCGAGTGCCTGATCTATTTCTCCGCCACTAGATATCAATAGATAATTGGCACTTCCTCCGGCTCCCCAGAAACGAACTTCTTTCCCGGCGATAAGATTGAGCAATACTATTTCATTGTGTGAACCTCCCACACCTTTGTAGTTAATGTTTTCCAAGGTGTAGGTGTTCTCAAAAGTGACGTCACTTAATGGAGTCACTGGGGGTGTATACAATCGCACGACAGCTTTTGCCTCTTCAGGGGCTACGTATAAAAAATTTCCTGCTGCTAGGTTCTTCGTACCAGGAGGCAGAAAAAATCTTAACTTGTCAAACTGCCCATGTTGTCCAGATTGGTTCGCACCAGCTCCGACTTCGTATTGAATATGATAGTAACGACTATTAGACTGAGACATTCGCTGCCGTAGAACTTCCGGAGAATATTTCAATTTAAAATTATTGGTCTGATTGTACCAGATGGCAGGTGCATATGTGGTCAAATCAGATGGGGGATTAGCTATGATCGGGATCTCAGGTGTAATTACTGGCGGGGGCGAGGGAACTGTGGGCAAAGAAGGCATAGTTGGGGGCGGAGTTGGCGTTTGAGGGGTTTCGACTTCTTGTCCTGGTGAGGTCTCCAGGTAGCCAAGCAATCCTTCGTTATCATAACTAATACCATTAGCAATGTAAGGGCCCTGTCCTTCGCAGCGAGCGTCTGTGGAGACAAAGTGAGATAAGTTGTCTCTAGTGTTACAACGATAAATAGCAACACGCCCTGGAGCTGCAGCTGAATGAACGTAAGCGAGTAGACCTAGAACCTGTGTGCCCTCGCAATTTGAGTGGGAAGAGATCATATGGTCTCGACCACCCACAAGGCAGGAATAGAGCGCCACTTGTGATTCAGAAATCTTATTTGAATAAGCATACCCTAAAGGACCTTCAAAGTTATAGCTTGTATTCAATTGCGCCTTGTCTGTTGTTATCCAGTGATCAGCGAGAGACGGAGAAAAATAGCGCACGATCCCTACTTTGGTTGCTCCCATCGAAAGTGCCGCAGTTTTGTAGGAGTCTGAAGAGGGGGAGTCAGAGTTTGAATGAGGTGAGTGTGGGCGCATGCAAGCTGACAAGGAAATGAGAGCAAATAAGGCTGCAGTTAATGAAAAACTGCAAAAGCCACTTTTTGGCACTGAATATAGCTTTGTCTGCTTCATTTAGACTCCTTAAAGGTGAACTAATGGTCTTAAGTTGCAACTTCACTTGAAGTTTCTTTTAACAGTGCAAGGAGTATTCCTCTCTATCTCTAATAGAAAGGCAGAAAATTTTCGAAAAGTGCCAATCGATCTTGGCTTGTTGATTTGTGCGGCAATTTTGCGCACATTTTTTCAATCGAATTTGGTGCGCTGGTATGCAGTTTGAAAATATTGTGCGTCGGTAATTATCGCTGTATCAAAATGAGATATGTCATTGCTTTCTTATGGCATCAAGGGGAGGGTGACTCTGAAAGCGTTTCGGAGGCTAACCAATATGCAGTAAAACTTAAAAACATTTTTAATTCTTTTCGAGCAGCTCATCGATCGCATGGTTATCATGGAAGGCACCCGGCAAAGATATTGTTCAAGCGGCCATGCGCTCTGTATCAGCTTCTAATGTTCTCGCCATTTCTGTTATCGCTACACAAAGTATCGCATAATAAGACTTTCACCAAAGCCCTAGAAATCCATTTTTGTTGATTCTAAAGTGAAGATCTATGGTCAGTTTTTCTAAATCAAAACTCATTCAAATTATGCAAAAGGCCCTGGACGCTGATGATGATATCATCGCAGTCTGGATGGGCGGATCCGCTGCAACGGGATATGACGATGACTATTCCGATATTGATCTTGTGGTTGTTTGTCCGGATCCATCTTTGGTTTTCAGTAGGTTGGAAGAGGCGTTGTCGCAGCATCACACCATAAGTCAAATATGGAAGGTCGAAGAGTCTTTCTGGAAATACTTTTTTCAGAAGTTCTATATTTTGGAAAATACGCCACAGACCTTTTTTTTAGATATTGGTGTCTTTACAAGTTTAGATGCGGAAGAGTATCAAGAGCATTTTAATAAGGACCGCCATGGAGTGCCGGTTGTTTTGTTCGATCGATTGGGACTATTGGGAAAGGCCGCGCAAACACCGAAGTTCGAAAATCCCTCTCTGGGGAATCCAGCTCAGCTCAAGGCACGATTTGAAATTATATATCGTACTTTCTTAAAAGAATCCCTGCGCGGAAAGTACATTGATAGCTTTGCCTTTTATCAACGCTTGGTGATGATGTTGGTTCATGCCAGGCGAGTTCGTGAGACTCCGCAGAAACATGATTTTGGACTTCGTTACTTATATAGGGATTTTCCCGAATATCTAGTACAGCAAGTAGAAAGATTTTTACAGGTCTCTAGTATTCCGGAAATGCAAAAAAGAGCAGAAGAAATACGCCAAATTTATTTTTCGCTTCAAGGAAATAGCTAATGAAAATTTTGCTTATCGGTGGCACTCGTTACTTCGGTAAACGTCTTGTCCATAGATTGCTTCAGTCGGGGCATCACGTGTGGATATTAAGTCGTGGTCAAACCCCTGATGACTTCGGGAATCGTGTTGAGCGATTGCTGGCTGATCGCAATGACAAAGACGCAGTAAAAAAGGTTTTGGGTGATCTGTTTTTTGATTGTGTTGTCGATCAAGTGTGTATGACGGCTCAGCAGGCGAAAGATGCTGTGGACTTATTTGCTGGTAGAATTTCCTATTATTTGATGACATCGACGCTGTCAGTTTATGATTTTGGGGCGAATTTGACGGAAGAAAAATTTATTTCCACAGACTATCAACCTCTTCCGGTAACAGATCCAATGAGTACTTACAGAGAGGGCAAGCGCGCAGCTGAAAATGTATTCGCTACACAGGCATTCTTTAAATTTGGTTTCGCAAGGTTTCCCATTGTCCTCGGCGAAGACGACTACACTTTACGCTTGGCTAATGAAATAAAACGGATTCGTGATGGTCAGGCAATTTATTATCCCAACTTAGATGCACGAATGTGCTTTATCACTTCCGAGGATGCGGCGATGGCTTTGGAGTGGATGGTGAGAGAAAAAAAGAATGGCAGTTATAATTTTGCATCAAAGGACAGTGTTAAATTAGAAGAGTTGGTAAAGCTAATAGAGAGAGTCTTAGGAAAAAAAGCTCACTTGGTGACAAAACCGACCGAGACGAATCTATCTCCTTTTGGTATTCCACAAGATTGGACCATGAATGTCAGTAAAGCTGAGGCCGAAGGTTTTGCAGCTAAGCCTTTGTCAGATTGGCTTACGTCATTGATAGAATCTTTGGCGTCGATACGTGGAGAAGGCTGATTTCCTAAAGTTCTTCTTGTTCGCTAAGCATTAAAGGTCTCAGTTGCTAGGCTTGTAGCAAACTTTGCTGTACATCTTCTTTCTTTTATTATTGTTGATGGATGTGCAGCAATACCAACTTTTGGAGTTTGTTTCGAATCTGACGGGCCTTTGTTTCATCGGTGGTAAGAACTGCTGCCTTATCATACATCTTTTGGGCTTTCTCAGTCATTGACTCCATTAAGTAGGCATCCGCGAGATGTTCGGCGATAATGCTCTCTGAGGACTCGTAGCTGTAGGCTTTTTCTAAAATATGTATGGCTTCGGAGAATTTCTTTTGTTTGAACAGAACCCAACCTAAAGTATCGGCCACATATCCATTGGTGGGTTGAAGTGCAAAAGCTCGACGAGCCAAGCCTTCAGCCTCCGTTAGGTGTTCATTCAGTTCGGCGAATGAAAATGCCAGATAGCTCATACTGTCTACGTGTTCAGGATCTAGCTCTAAAACTTTTTTAAGTTGTGCAATCATTCCCTCTTTTTTTCCTAGACGATCGAGTGTGATAGCATACTGAAAAAGAAGACCCGCATTTTGCGCAAATTTAGACAAACCTTTTTCTAGAATCCGCAAGGCACCCAAATAGTCAGATTTAGCATCCAGTAAAGAGGCGTACAGAGTGTAAATTTGAGGTATTTCGCCTTTTAGTTTGAGCCCTTTTTCCGTCACATCCAAAGCTTGATTCAATTTGCCAAGGCTTTTTAAAATATTTGCGGCCTGCACGACAGCTTCACTGAAGTGAGGACTCGTAGGGGGTACTTGCATGTACTCGATCACAGCATTATCTGTAGCGCCGATCTCTTGATAAATCGCAGCTAGATAATAGCGCGCACTATCTAAATTTGGATACTTCGAAATAATATCTTTCAGTTTCGCCGCCGCTTGGTGCAGATGTTTTTGTTCGATCAAAAGCATTGCCATCTTCATTTGGACTTCCAACGAGTCCTGAGTATGTCCTGCAATATATTCAAGTTGCTGATACGCCTGATCGGTATTACCCTGCTCAATCAATATTTGAGCAATAAGATCGGCAACGTTTTGATTGAATGGATTCGTCTTTTGAAATTCGTAACAAAATGAAAGAGCTTTATTTGGATTTCTTTGTTGCAAATACAATTTGGCCAAAGACATTGCAGCATCTTCGTAATCTACTTTGATTTCTAGTGATTTTCTGAATGCTTTTTCAGCAGAAACATAGCCTTTTGATCCATTGTGCTCAATTTCAAGGAGCCCCAGATAGTAGTGCACCACATGGGGAGTTGCATAATTTGGATTTTTTAAAAGAGACCTAAAATAGTATTCTGCCTTTTTGTAGTCTTTTTGTTCTGTGTAGAGTGAGCCCATATACATAGGAGCCTCTGTATTTTGGGGTTCGAGCTTCAAGACTTCCTTGTAATGACTCAACGCTTTGTCGAAAAGCTTTTCCTGCGAGTAGAGTCCACCCAGAACTAGATGCGCTTCTATATTTTGAGGATCTTTAGCGAGAGCCTTTTCAACATGAAGGAGGGCTTTTTTCAGCTGTCCTGTCTTTAGATATTCTGACGAAAGATGCATATGAACCGCAGGTGAGAAGTCATCAAAAGCTAAAACTTTTTCAAGATGTGCAATTGAACGATCAGAGTCTCCATCGCGGCTGTAGAGTTCACCCAGAATATAATTATAGTCCGCTTCAGTGCGAACATTGAGCGGATCTAGTGAAGATGTAGGTGGAACAATGTTCGATAAATAATAGGATTGTGATGTTTCTTTAGTGGGTAAGCTGCTGCAGGCTGCAAGTACAGATAATAAGAAAATGCTTGTTGTCGTCTGGAAGCATAGGCGCATGAGTTCTCCTTGTCAGAATACAGAGTAAAGAACTTTGCAAAAAAATAACGAAATAAATGATTTTTTTCTGAAGGACTCGCCTTTTATCTTAGATTGGGCAATTGAATATTAAGAATGAGAGAGAAGAAAAATCTGAATAATCAGATCTTTCATATAAAGTAATGGTTTGTATTATAGGAAAAAAATGAGCTGATTATTCCTACTTCATTTTTGATGGCAGCTTTTGAGTTTTTCCGGCGATCATAAAGTTGTCAGTTTAAAAGAGTGTACTTGTTTTTTTCAAGCGGGTGTGGTGAATCACATTCAAAGGACAATCTGTTTCTTTAATCAGTTGATTGTCTATTTTCACTTACTTCTCATTCTCAATAGTATTTCAAATTCTTTTCGTCGCCTTTTCATTTAAGTTGAGTGGTCGTTAATTTCTATTCTTTCTGCCTGGACTCTTTTAAATCAAAACAGACAAAGGAGTGATACTCATGAAGAGAAAAGGAAAAGTCGCCCGATTCAAACGACAAAGAAGACTTTTGACAGAGTTGCCAGGGATGGGAAAATCTGGAGCATTGGAGAGACGTCCATATCCTCCCGGACAGCATGGATTGCGCCGTCGTAAATACTCTGAATTTGCTCTCCAATTAGAGGAAAAGCAGAAGTTGCGTTATCATTACGGTGTGCGTGAAGAACAGTTTCGTAGGATCATCACACGAGCTAAGAAAAGTCAGAGTACTAATTGGGTCGAATCCTTAGTGAACCTTCTTGAAAAACGATTAGATAATGTGGTTTTTCGCTTGGGGTTTGCACCAAGTATTCCGGCCGCGAAACAACTTGTTTCCCACGGAAAAGTTTTGGTGAACGGAAAGAAAGTGAACATTGCATCGCAAACTATCAAAGTGGGGGACTTGATCACTCTTTCTGCCAGTGGTTATACAAATCAGGTCTACTTGCAAGCGAGTCAGAATCCACGTTTGCCTTTTCCATCCTACATGGTGAAAGAAGATGTGCAGGGAATGCCTCAAGGTCGTTTGCAGGATGAGCCTACGCTTGAAGCGGTGCCCTTTGCTTTTGAACCGGGTCTGGTCATTGGTTATTATTCAATGAGGGGATAATGGAAAAGGCAAAACTGGTTGAGGCCGAACAACTAGCATTTGAAGTGGTGTCTGAAGACTGGGTTGTTCTTCAGATGAACCAAGAGCGCTACCTAATGAGCACGGACACACTTTATGATCTGGCTTTCCGTAGTGCTGCTTTTTTAGCATTTCTTGAGGAAAGAGATTTCTCGCCCAAATGTTCTCTGACTTTGAACTGAGTGAAAAAGCTCATCATTGGCAAAAAAGCCAGGTATTCGATCAGAGTGCCAGAGCAAGCGGGGCTTTTTTACGAGCCCCTGCTGCTTAACCAAGAAGAGTCTGCTTTTTCTTATCAATATTCATCATTGTGTAGGTCAACACGACAGGGCACAAATGCAAACGACACAGCTTTTCAAGAACCAAATTGCCGCCACAGCGAATGACTTGTTCCGCAATGCCGATCATTTTTAGTTCTAAGTAACGATTCCCTTCAACACCTCGCACTATTTTCATGTTGGCCCTCCCTGTTACTTAAATAGGATAGGGCAAAAGCTTGTATCTACAAAATAAAGCTTGTTCATTTTGTTTGTTGAAAGTGCATTGCAAACATCTCGACTTTATTGAAAGCGAACTGACAATCAACTGAGAGAAGGGGACAACTTTCGTATAGAACCGAGAATTTCGACTAGGGATTCCCTAAGCTAAAAGCCCCCGCATCAGCAAGCGCTTGTAGACACAAAAGATCTTGTTTCTGTTTTGCACCTTTTAAGTAAGTGCTGATGACACAAGTCTCTCCTGCATTAAGAGCTTTGATAAGTTTTAACAAACCAGGAGACCCTTTACTTTCCACTAAAGTCCCACCAAAGCTGAAGAAGATCTTTCCTTTTGATGAACGTCCATGCTGCCATAGGATCAACGAGTTTGGATTGCGCAGTTGAACTCGTGATCGCAAGGAGACTTTCAAATCACTTTGTGGAAGCGTTTTGAAGCCTTGAAGAGAGATGTGCTTCATCCAAGATTTTAAGAAATTTTCTTGCAGTTCTTCGAGGCTCAGGTTTTTTATCAACTCAATGGATTTATGATAAGCCTCTGGAAGATCTGTGACTTCGCCCGCATCGCTGTGCAAAGATTTAAAGTGAATTGAAGTGGCAGCTGTCAGGGTGCCTCCTTTTTCATCTAACAAAGTCCCTAAGGATTCAGAAAGAAGTTCCTTGTGAGGACGATCCACCCAAACTCCCAGGCTCCAAGTAGCGCTGAAAGAGCCGTCAGATTCGGCAATATGCCAAGCCGAGGAAGGCCAATAGGTCATGTCTCCAGGGCCGGCCTCTAAAAGGAGCGAGTTTTTTTTATATTTATCGTATTTGAAAGCACGATCTAAAGCAGGATTTTTTTTAACAAAGGAGGGAGTCCATAGGCGGAACTTTTTTAATCCTACGACCGGAAAGCTAAAGACGCCGCAAGAGTCGACATGGACTCCAAAAGGAGTTTTTCGGTAGTTCCCAAGATAAAGACCCATTTCTGAAAAACGATTTGGAAAGCCGACATGGCGATAGAGTTCATCCGTAAAAGCAGTCAACAAGTGCTGCTTTTTTTGATTCACAGTCAGAAGTTCATCACAGACTAAGCAATAGTCAGGGAAAAGTTTTTGCATACGATAGTGATAGCCCAGCAAGGAGCCATCTTCTTTTTCCGGAAGAACCTGAAGGACATCTTCAGGACCTGCTTTGAATCCATTGATATAGAATTTAAAACCCTCGGGATTGTTCATTTGTCGGCAACGGTCCGCGTAGAGGACCAGCAGGTCAAAAACTTCCTCTGCACTGATCTCCTGTAAACCTGATTGAACGTTTGTCAAAGCCAATGGCTTTTTTTCCCAGTTGTTTTTTGCAAAACTTCGCCAGAACGTCTTATCTAAGACCATAGGGGAAGCGGGTTTATTGCGGCGATTTTGTGTCACGACGGGCTCCGGGAAAAGTAGCTAAGATACTATGTAAATTTCGTAGCGGCAGAATGATTTAAAGTGGCTTTTGAGTCAAATAGGGACTTATCAAGTGCTGGTAGTTTGACCCGTGACTTGTAAATTTGCCAACCTCTTTGGATGCCCCTTATAACCCCTTGTTAACAGCCTGGATTTAGAATAAACCAAGCATCCTTGGAGCCCTCATGAATTTGACTGCAGTTACCTTTCAAGATCCTATTTTGACCATAGAGCTGAAGCGCGATGTTTCGAAACATTTAAAACAAGGCCATCGTTGGATTTTTGCCAATTGTTTTGATGAAGGTCGCTCCGTAAAGTCCGGTATTCATCTTTTAAATTATAAAGGTGAACCCTTAGCTTTGGGGATCTGGCAAGGGGATACTCAGCTGCGATTCCGTGTTTTGGTTTTAGCCGAAGAGCCGATCTTTAGACGCAACAATATGAAGCGCACTCTGGAGCTTTATTTTGAAACTCAGTGGCGTAAAGCCGTTGAGATCCGCAAAACCTTTGATTTGTCAGTTACTAATTCTTTCCGCTTGATTAATGGTGAAGGGGATGGGCTCCCCGGGTTGATTGTAGATGTTTATAACGACACGGCGGTTATTAAACATGATCACGCCATCATGGAAAAAACCTGGAATGCGCAGTTCATCGCAGAAAAGATTCAAACAGCTTTCCCACAAGTAAAATGTGTTTATTTAAAACGTAGAAACGATGCCGATGAAAAGGGCGTCAATATCGTCGGGACCCTGGCCCCAGAAGTTCAGTTTCTAGAGAACGGTGTCTTGTTTGCCTCCAACATTCGCGATGCAGCCAAAACGGGTTTTTTCTTGGATCAGCGGGACAATCGAAAGATGATTCAGCACTTTGCTCATGGCAAAACGGTGCTGAATTTATTCAGCTATACTGGGGGCTTTTCCATATTTGCAGCCAAAGGTGGAGCTAAAGAAGTCACGAGTGTGGACATCGCCAAAGTAGCTATCCAAGCGGTGGATCGTAATTTTGCTATCAATGACCTAAAAACGGTTCATCATGACATTGCTACAGATGCCTTTGCTTATCTTGAGCAGTTGAATACAGAAAAGAAGAAGTACGACTTAGTCATCACAGACCCTCCCAGCTTCGCTCCCAACGAAAAATCTGTTGAGCAGGCGAAAGCTGCTTATACGAAAGTTTTCTCTAACTCCATAAAGCTGGTGAATCCAGAGGGCCTTTTTGCCGCAAGCTCGTGTTCAAGTCATATTTCTTCCAAGCAGTTTATGGAAATTTGTCAGGAAGCCTTTTCAAAAGTACGTCGACGAGCAACATTGGTTTATATCGGCGGACAGCCTGTCGATCATCCCTATCCCTTGGCAATGGAAGAGCTTCGTTATTTGAAGTTTGCTTTGTTCAGATTGGATTAAGCTTTCAGAGCTAAGAAAGAGATTTAAGCGTGAATAATATTTCTAACCTACGTCAGGAAATAGACCAAGTTCATAAAGAGCTGCACAGTTTACTAGTGCGCCGTCGTGATTTGACGATGGCCATTTGGAAAATAAAACAAGAACAGGGCTTGCCTTTTTTTAATGCGGAACGGGAAGAGCAAATCCTAGCGGACTTTGTGAATTTGCACCAAGGTGAAGATCCTCAGTTCGATGAGCTTTTAAAAGGGGTCATGAACTCTGTTCTTCGTGAATACGAAAAATATCTAAAATCCAAATACTCGCCGGAGTCTTGATAGAAAGTCTTACAAAAAAGGCCCCTCTTAGAACGAGGAGCCTTTTTTTTAAATTTATTTTTTGCGGCTTTGGTATTCTTTTTCTCTCTGGAAGTGACTCTCAGATAGACCGTAGCTTTCCACATCACCCAAATCTTTAATCAAGGCTTCAAGCTCTTTTTGACCGCTAATAAAATCAAGATGCGCCTGAATTTTAGTAATCAGTTCTGCGCCTTTTTCTTTAAGGGCCTCGTAGCGAATAAAACCAAGTCCCAAATTTTCCCATTCTTTGACATAACGGGCAGCTGATTGTGACGTGCCATTGTACATCGTATTCCGACACTCTTGATCTGGTTTGATCTGGTGCCAGTTGCCGAATTGATCTTTCAACTTCACATCATGCTTTTCGCAGGGTTTACCACAATCACGGAAGCTAGATCCTTTGCTGAGGAAAGCGGCGAACACACAATGCTCCATGTGGAAGCTTGGCATATACTGATAAGCAGTGACTTCAAAGCGATGGGCTTGGCCTGCCTGGATGAGCTCACTGACTTGAAGGTGATTCAAGTCGTAGCCCAGGCATAGGGTTGAAAGACCTTTGCTAAGCAAATATTGCGCTGTTAAATGATTCGTCACATTCAAGCTGAAATCGCCCAAAACTTGTCCAGCGTAATTATTGGCCTGCAAATACTGAACGGCTCCAAGATTTCTTGCAAGGATGGCGTCGGGATTCAAGTTGAGAAGATGCTTGATGTTGCGATGTTCATTCGGCTTCAGAATACGCGTGGTCGCAATCGCCACTTTCATTCCTGAGGCTTTCAAAAGATTCAAACTAGGTTCAAAATCCAAACCAAACTCAAAGTCTAGAATGACCAGATTGATTCCTTTCGAAGTGATCTCTCCAGCAGCTATGGCCTTCGTGACATCTTCGACTTGTCCTTTATCACGAAGCAAAAGGTTCAACTTCAGACCAGCACGCTCTGGACTTGGATTTTTTTGATTCTCAGTCCAAGTCATCGTCTCAGTGTGTGGAGTGATTTTCGCGGCTTCACCATTTTGAATGCGCAAATCCGTGAGCTCTTTCACAAGCTTCTGGCGCAGCTCTTTGATTTGTCGATGTGGTAAGAACAATGAAGTGTCATTAGGCAGGTCGCAAGAAAAACCTTCGCCGCGGAAGGGGCTTCCCATGAGAGCAAACCATTCTTCACGCAAATCCAGAGAATTTAGGCCTTTGCTTTTTGCAGGCTCACAGACATTTTCGGACTTAGCGGAAACAGTGTATTTCCCGTCTGAATAAGTCACGGTCAAAGCTTGGCCTAACGCTGCTTCTGCACGCACGGTCACTGGAATGCGTTTTTTTCGCTCTTTGTCTTCGATACTCAAGAACACGTCTCGTTTGAGGTCTTTATCGTGATTGTAAAAGACTCGAGCTCCGAGAAAAGAATTTTCAAGTACGATGTCACGCGAGAACTCAAGTTCAAATTTACGCGAGGAGGGAGCTTTGACAGCGAAGACGAAGCCGCCTTTTTCGATGCTTTGACCATTACGGTCTTTGAAGACCCAAAGAATGCCGTCGCCAGCTTTGATGAAATCAGCTTTGAGTCCTTGCTGAATATTCTCCTCGGTTAATTCCACTTCAAGGGAGTTGTTATTGACCCGAGTGATTTTACCAAACTCAAATCCACGATGCGAACTAAATGTCCCCTCAACCAGTTGTTGATGATTGACCCCGTGGAACCAGCCGCTATAGAAACCTCGAGAGAAGGCGGTGGCCATTTGTTTTTTCAAATGAATTGGCTGAGTCAGATTTTTATGAGCCTGAGCCGAGGTAATGGCTTCGTCAAAACTACGTGCGGCCGTTGCTACGTATTCAGGAGTTTTAAGGCGGCCTTCAACTTTGAAGCAGTCCACACCGGCTTCAAGTAAAGTTGGAACCTCGTTGATCCCGCATAGATCTTGGGGTGATACCAGAAATGATTTGCCCTGCAGATCTTTCTTTTCACCATCGACATGCATTTCGTAACTGAAGCGGCAACTTTGTGCGCACTGACCACGGTTGGCAGATCTGCCACCAATGCCCTCAGAAGTGAAGCATTGCCCGGAATAACTGACGCAAAGGGCTCCATGAACGAAAACTTCGATTTCTTTTGCCGTATTTTTTTTAATAGACTGAATTTCTTGGATAGAGTTTTCGCGGGCCAATACAAACCGCTGAATCCCCAAATCGTCCAACCAGTGAATAGCTTCGGCATTGCTGATACTCATTTGAGTGGAAGCATGGACACGTTGATGCGGGGCCATCTGACGAATCAGGCGAACCAACCCCAAATCTTGAACGATAAACGCATCGGGTTTTAAGGGCAAAATCTTTTCCAAAACTTCAACAGCCGACTCAAGCTCATTTTGAAAAATCAGAATGTTGAATGCTAAGTTCACTTTCACGCCATACAAGTGGCAGGTATCGATAATTTCTTGAACCTCAGCGATTTGAAAGTCGTGGCTGCGACCGCGGGCATTAAAGCCAGGGACCCCCATGAAGATAGCGTCAGCTCCATTGTGAATGGCAGCTAATGCCATATCTTTAGTACCGACGGGAAGTAAAAGTTCGGGGCGCTTTAAGTTTTGAATTTCCATGGCTTTTTTTAGTCACGCCACCCAAATAGCGCAAGGGGAATTTGGCTCTAAATCCCCCTTCAGAAAAAATATCAAAAAAACGGATCGTTTTTGATGATTTTCTTGATTTCAATGATCTCTATTTGGGGATGTGTAAGTGCGGAGATTTTTTAAATTTGTATACAGACATTTGTTTTTATATGAAGAGTAAAAGCTCTTTTTTCGAGTATTTTTTGGCCTATTTCCTCCTCTGGGGGTGGATGCTTTACTCTATTGTGATTAAAATTGCTTAATTTTTAGAGAAATATTTTAGAATTCACATTTACTAACCGAATGGATGTTTGTGTTGAATGTGAATTTTTCTGCAGAAAGATGCGACTTCTGAAAGCAAACTCAACACCTAGAGCATCATTTGTAGGGTTTGTGAGGATAAATCGTGAGCTTTGTGAATCGTTTAAGTATTCGTATCAAAATATTAGCGACTGTTTTTATGTCATGTGTGATCTGTGCTGGCTTCGCTTTGGGGACTTCAATTTATTACAATGGACAAGATTGTCTGAATGCCTTGGTCGATAAATCACGGACCATTCATTCGCGGTTAGATGTGGCGGCAAAATATGTGGCTACTCAGGGAGGTCTGCCGACGATGATCGAACGATTTACCTCTAAATATCAAGATCCAAGTGAGATGACGGAGGAGGATAAGATCCTGGTATTGCAACAGGTACCCATCTTCGCTGCAATGAAAATTGGCTCTGAAGATGCAGCACATGAGCACTATGAGTTTCGAGTTTTCTCTAATGAACCACGCAATGCTAAAAACAAAGCAACACCGAGTGAAATGAAAATTTTTGAAAAATTTGAAAGCGATCCAAATTTACAAGAATGGGTGGACAAGAGCAGTGATGTGGTGACAGTTTATCGCCCCGTTCGTTTGACCCAGGCTCATGGCTGCTTCACTTGCCATGGCGATCCGGCGACGAGCCCCTGGAAAAATGGCAAAGATATTTTGGGTTATCAAATGGAGAACTGGAAAGAAGGAAAGTTGCATGGTGTCTTCGCAATCTCTAACGATGTGAGTGCCGTCAAAGCGGCCGTCGCTTCTAGTCAGGGGACTCTCACTTCGACGAACTTGCTGTTGATATTCATATCATTGGGAGGAGCTCTTGCTATGGGCTTGGCAGCAGTCTTTATTCGCGGTCCCGTTGCGACTCTTCAAGAGGTCACGGCGGTTTTGGCGCAATCGGGTGCTCAGATAACTTCAGCGACTCAGCAGATAGCCAATTCTTCGCAATCTTTATCGAGTTCGACCACGCAGCAAGCCTCTTCACTTGAAGAAACGGTGGCGACGATGGAGCAATTGACTTCCATGGTGCGCTTAAATACGGAACATTCAAAGCAAGCGGCAAATTTAGCCTCAGCAACTCGAGATATTGCGGAACGAGGCGAGCGAGATATCAAGGCTTTAATTGAATCTATCCAGAGTATTTCAGCAGACTCGAAAAAGATCGAAGAAATTACTGGAGTAATTGATGATATCGCCTTTCAAACAAATCTATTGGCACTGAATGCCGCCGTCGAAGCCGCTCGAGCTGGAGAGCAAGGTAAGGGTTTTGCCGTGGTGGCCGATGCCGTTCGCAGTCTGGCGCAGCGAAGTGCCGAAGCGGCCAAAGACATTGCTAATCTCATTGGCAAAAGTGTGGAAAAAATTGAGTTGGGAAGTCATCAGGCCAAACAGGGTGGAGTTGTGCTAACGGAGATCGTGACTTCTGTGCGAAAAGTTGCAGACTTGAATAATGAAATCGCCAATGCAAGTGATGAACAAAACCAAGGGATAAGTCAGATTGGTAAAGCGATGAATCAACTCGACGAAGTGACTCAGGGGAATGCGGCAGTTTCTGAAGAGGCTGCTGCAGCAGCAGAAGAGTTGTCAAATGAGTCTGTGAATCTGAAAACCAGTGCCGCTTCTTTAGAGTTGGTCGTGTTTGGAAAACGCAAAGCTGGTTGATATAGAATTTTATCTTAAGAGGATTTTAACGAGAAAATTAAAAAAAAACCGACTTTGAGGGTCGGTTTTTTTATTTTATAAATACAGCTTAGTAAGAACGGCGAGAGTTGTTGTAACCCCCACGTCATCCTTCAGTGCGTGGAGCTTGCGGTTTCGCTTCGCTCACAGTAACCGCGCGACCGTCTAAATGCGCACCATTAAAGCGGCTGATTGATTCAGCAGCTTCTGCATCAGTTGACATTTCAACGAATGCAAAACCTTTGCTGCGACCTGAATCGCGATCCATAATAACTCTTGCTGATTGAACACTTCCGCATTCAGAAAATGCTTCAGTCAGTGATTCATCAGTTGCAGAATAAGGCAGATTACCGACGTATAGTTTTTTACTCATATTACCTCCAATAGGCTTGAGCGCTACTTAGGAGGAAATGAACAGAATGAACACGGACTCGAAATTAGCAGTGACTAGAGATACCGTGGCACGGTTAAGTCAAAGCACCTAGGTTTATATTTATTTAAATATGCGCGGTCGCCCAATCCGCTCAAATCTATGGTCGTTGATTTGGAGGAGAAACGAATTGCTTTTAGACAAGACTATTGGATTTTTATTCATGGTCTAGCCATTTGCCAGTCTTTGATTTGATACTTTTTTAGTATCTGACGAAGCTCGCCGCTACTCCTTAGTTTTTCGACACCTTTACTTAGAATCTCTGCATAGGCTTGTGATTTTGGATTTTTAGGTGAGAAGGCAGTGTACAAATAAGGATCTTCAATCTCGACCCAACGTGCTCTTTGTATTTCAGTCTTAGGTATTTTCTTTGCTAAAAGAGTATAGTGGAGAATGACTTCATTTTCTATGAAGCCATCAAGGCGTCCGCGAAAAAACATTTTTAAAATTCTTTCTAAAGGTTTGGAACCAGAAAATGGTAAGAAAGATTTATGACCTGTCTTAACAACTTCATCAAGTTGTTCACCATACCAATAAGAATTCACCACTCCGATGCGGGCGTTGATGTTGGAGTATGATTCAGCAGAAGACAAGACTGAATTTTTATGAATATAAAGTGCTGCTCTCATTTTACCCAAAGGCTCAATCGGATAGATTAAATCTGGAGCATCTCCTTTGCTTGTGGCGATCAGTCCTTGCACTCGATTGGTGCGAGTTTGTTTTATGGATCGTGCCCAATTGTTGATTTTTACATCGATTTGAAAGCCTGCTTTTGTGAATATTTTTTGTAGTATCTCGACCATATATCCGGGTTTGGTAGATTGAGGGTCACAAACATAAGGGCAGTAGTAGTCAGAGCTAAATACGAGAGTTTCTGATTTTGCTGCCACGACTGTGAATGGGAAAAAGAATATGAAGAATAAAGTTACACATGGATGCATTAAAGACTTCTCCTCTTTTTTTACGTATTCTCGATACTGTGTCCAATAGTAGGTTGCACCTGAAAAATGAGACCTTGCAGATATTTAACTAAAGGGACAAAATTTTAGCGCAGTGTATGAATTGCGATGGTGCGATCTAAAGCCTGAAATAGGGAAATGTCTTAACTGAATTTATTTGATCCACTTTGTGGTTGGTTGCGCGGTGAACTTGATCTTTTTGAGAAAAAAAATTGTTCTAAAAAGAGAAATAAAGGACCTCAGTAAAACAAAAAAACTTTCTAAAGATCCTGGGCCAAAGCCCGA
The DNA here is from genome assembly GCA_964431515.1 of uncultured Bdellovibrio sp. Lineage (GTDB taxonomy): Bacteria > Bdellovibrionota > Bdellovibrionia > Bdellovibrionales > Bdellovibrionaceae > Bdellovibrio. The sequence continues at coordinate 66,366 of CAYSKF010000012.1, read as the reverse complement.
TAAGTTGGGTTCAGGAGGTCCAGTGAAGATTACTGATATGACAAAAGGGCAGCTAGATCATTCAATTAATACTCTGTTGAAAGAAATCAGAACATTTGAAAATGGCAGACTCAGCCTTTCGACGGACGAGTACTACGGAGAGCAAGAAGCATGGCTTTTCTCGCAGGAAATTGACTACCGAAATCACATGTTAACGAAACTATTTGCGGCGAAACACTATCATGAAATTCCAGAGGAACAACAGGCACGCCTAGAGTCTCTGGCACAAAAGTGTATTTCCTACGCAAAAGAATATCCACGCACCTATAATCAATGGATGCAGCCTTTGATTAGCAGTCTTTCTGAAATTGAATATGATTATATCGAACTTCGTATTCACGAGGAGGCGGACTGGATGTCAAAGACAGGCTAATATTCAGATTCGTTGTTAATATTTACAAGAGCAGGAGGGTCTAGGCCCTCTGTTTTTTTTGGTACATTCCTTATCGAAGGTTAGATTCGATCCAAGTTGCGTCAAGTGAAAGACCTGGATCTAGGTATTGAAAAAGCCTATGTAGTTTAGATCGTGATGAACCGTCGGCAAAAAGTCGTCTAGACTCAAGAGAATAACAGTATCGGAAATATGTATGGCTCTAGATCTAAAATTCAATGTTGAAGACAACTGTACAATAATTCAGCTCAAAGGTGATTTGAACGAGTACTCATCGGCCCTCGATGGTGTGGTTGTAAATTCAGAATTCGATCTCCATATTGATTTGAAAGATCTCACAGCTATTAATTCGTTGGGTATTCGCAATTTTATAAATTGGATTCACAAAGTTGAGTGTCAAAGATTGCGTTTGTTTTTTTGCCCTCGAGTCTTTGTTGTTCAAATGAATATGGTAGAAGGCTTTTTACCGAAAAAGGCAGAGATCGAAAGCTTCTTTGTTCCCTATTACTCTGAAGTAACAGGTGAGGATGCGATGGTTCTTTTTACCAAGTACCTCGAATACAAAAAAGAAGATGGTAAAACCGTACTCAAGATACCGGCGGTTCACGACTCTCAGGGCTTAAAGATGGAGCTGGATGTATTTCTGGATCAGTATTTCCGCTTTCTAGATATTTATAATTAGTCTTCTGCACTCTAATAATTAGATTTTTGGTCCCTCATCCCACACTTGTACGCAAGAGTCTCGCGCCACTTTTCGGTCTTCAATAGTGGGGTTGACCTGTTTCATGCCGTAGAAACCCTTCATTCCTGAAGTATAAAAGAATTGCTTTACATTTTTTGTCCGAGATTTGAATTGTTTAGGATAAAGAACGGCCTCTGTTGCAATTCTTAATGTGTTTTCCCAAATATCAGTTTCAAAGGGTGGAGGTTTAGATCCTGTCCAGAAGTTGGTTGATTTATCAGATGGAGGACATAGAGCCTGCTTTAAACTGTTGTTGGTTTTGCCGCCAATTTTGGTGAGCCACAATGAAAACTGTGTCGCCGAAGTTGTGACTCGAGCCAGATCTCCTTTATTGCTGGCATGGGGATCTTTAATAAATTCGCGATGACGGTCTTTCGCTTCGGCTCTGTTGACTGCAATTTTTGCAACTGTCATCGGGTATTGCAGACCATTTTTATAACAACGTGCCATTTCTGCATAAAGAGTTCTTGCTAAGGCATCGATGTCAATCAGGTCTTTTTGAGACATCAATTTACCGTCGTCTTTTACAATTTTTGGAACAGTGGTTTTACGTAGATGGGGCAACACATAAGAGTCAAAAGGATTCCCAGCAGCTCCTTTTTGTGGTGGCTTTTTTGGATTGATAACGCATTTGCCGATATGGGGTTTCAGAAGGTCTGCGGCTTGAGTGACAGATTTATGAGAGAGTGTCTTTTCCAGAGGGGCGAGACTTTTTTGAATTTCTCTGGCGCCACCATTTACTTTTGATTGAGGGCTGCAATCATCTTTCGTTGGCTCTGTGGCAACGCCGTAAAAAGAGTTTTTTCGAGTTGAGGCAACATATGCGGCATCCACCCAACCGACACCTTCTTGAACCAGTGTTTTGCCGTTCACTTCGCGTTTGTAGCGATAGTTGATTTGAACAAACTCTTCTTGAATTTTTTCACCAGTATAAGGATCTGGAACTACTAGTTTTTTATTGGGTGATGTGACTTCGATATGAGCATTGCGATCAGGCCAGGCGACAGCACGACAGCTTGGATCCGTCGGGCAGGTTTTCCAATTGTGCCCAGGTTTATTGAAAATCGTTATGACCTGATTGTCTTCAATATCCAAATAAGCTTTGCCCTTGGACCAAGCATTTGAACTCAAAAGTAGAAGAAGTATAAGTATAACAGTTCGCATAGAGTCCGTATCGTGAACTGAGGCGATATCTTAAGGCCTAGGAAGTGTTTAATCTTAAAAAACCTGAGAACGTCGCATCATTTTGTTCCAGGACTTTTGTATAATGCGGGCTGCCGACACAGGAAAAGGCATGAAACTCCGACTTTAATCGAGTAACAACAATCTTCATGAAAATAGAAATGCCGACATTGAACGAGAAGCTGGATCGACCAGAGATCATTGAAAAGTCTTGGGTCATCACCTTATCTGGAAACCGCTTTAGCATTTTGAAGCCTGAGCCGGATGCGATTGAAATCGAAGACATTGCCTGTGCTTTGGCTCGGCAAGCTCGCTTTAATGGACATACAAAGTTTTTCTACAGCGTAGGACAACATTCTTGTCTTGGAGCCGAAGTGTCTCCGACCAAAGACATCGCTTTGCATATGTTATTTCATGATGCGACCGAGGCTTATATTGGAGATTTGGTTTCGCCAGTGAAAGCTTTGCTGCCTGACTTTGAAATTATCGAATCCCGCATCCATTGGGCTATTTCTAAAAAATTCAATTTGGAATTTCCTTTGCCAAAAGTCGTGAAGCAAATAGATCGTCGGTTGTTGGCAACAGAGGTGCGCGACTTAATCACGAAAGATTTGAGTTCTTGGAATATCAAGCCAGATGAACCGTTTGATTTTCCAATTATCCCTTGGCCTCCGGAGGTCACGGAAGCAAGATTCTTGGAGCTAGCGAACAAATTGTTAGTAGCGCACAAGTAAAAAAAAAGCCCACTTTAGAGTGGGCTTTTTTTATTAAGCTTTAGGGACTTTTGATTCATCCACTGTGATTTCAATTTCCACTCGGCGATTTTTAGACCGAGCTTCTTTTGTTTTAGCAGGATCAACAGGATTTGTAGATCCCATTCCTACTGACGTCACAGTATTTGCGGGCACACCGGCTGCGATCAGCTGAATGCGGACAGCATCAGCGCGTTGCTGTGATAGTGGGTTGTTCACCATAGCGGCGCCTGTATCGTCAGTGTATCCTTTAATCGTTAAAATGTTCTCTGGATACTTCTTCATGATATTTGCAAGTTCAGTGATATTAGATTGAGCCGCAGGCTTCAAATCCGCTTTCCCTGTATCAAACAGGATATCACTTTTAAGCTTTGTGATCAGACCTTGCTCTGTTCTTTTTGTTTCAGCAATTTTTTCCAATTCCTTTTGCTGTTTGTCCAGGCGATGTCCAACAGCTCCACCAATACCAGCACCCAAAGCCGCTCCTATCAGAGCACCTTCGTTGCGTTTGCCTGTCTGGTGTCCGATAACAGCACCTGCTACGGCACCAATGGCAGCACCAAGGCCTGCGCTTTTAGTCGCATTTGGATTTTCTTTTGTAGTTGCACAGCCTGCAGATAAAAAAGAGGCTGCTGTAAGAATTAGTACGAGTCGTTTCATGATAGCTCCTTTTAATTTTGATATTATCAAAATAATTAATCTCAAAGGGCAATGTTGGAGTCAGCGCGTCCATGTAATCTCAATTTGTCTCAAATCTAAATGCACCTTAGGATTATTGATAAAGACCCAAGGAAAGGGAGTGCAATGAATAAAATTTTTCGCATAATTTTAGTAGTGACGGCTTTATGGACACTGGGAGCCCATGCTTCGGACTCAAGTTTGATTGTTGTCAACGGAGTCGCAGAGAAGAGTCTTGATCCTAATATGATGAGCTTGACTGTCGAGGTTTGGAGTCGGGCGACAACAGCAAAACAAGCGCAACAGTTAGCGGCCACCCAATACAAACAAATCAAAAAAACCTTGGATGATTTTAAGATCAAAAAAGAGGACGTACAAACGGATAATTACTCTTTAAATCCTGATTATGAATTCGATCAAAAAACTCGTCAGAATAAAATGATTGGGTTTCGCGTCAGCCAGACGCTATTTGTGACTTTAAGAAAAGTGGAAGACGGTGGAAACTTTATCGACGCTTTAGTTGCAGATAAGAAAACACTGGATTCTGGTGTGAACTTAAACTCGATCAACTGGGATTCTGATAAAAAAGCACAAGTTGAGATGGCAACTTTAGGGGATGCCGTTAAAGCCGCTCGCTTGAAGGCCGACGAAATTGCCAAAGCGGCCGGAGTTAAAATTAAAGGAGTTTCTAAAGTCACCCATAACACTTCAGGTGGTGGCGGAGGCCCCGTGCTTAGAAACTATTCTTTGAAAGCGATGGAATCCGCTTCTTCAACTGAGGTGGCGGCTGGTCAAATCAAGGTTCGAGTTGAAGTGACCGCCGAATACGATATTGATTGATAATTAAATGAACGCGTACCTTTTTACTGAATAGGGAAAAGGTACGTAGTGGTCATTGCATTCTTCTCAGTGATAGAATGAATTTCATAGATTTCCACAACAGCGCCAGCTTGCTTAAGATCCTTCTTGATCATGTAGTCATTCACTCGCGGATACACTTTCATTGGGCCAATCCCAGGAGAGCCCGTAAAGACACCGACAACGTATTTTCTTTGTGGAATTTCTCCAGACTTAAAGTCTTCTGGCATCTGTGCGGGAACTGTTTCGACAATACAACCCACTTTCGAACGCAAGCGAGCTTCTTCCACAACTTGCGGATCATCCATGTATTCACCAAAGGTACGGCCGCAAATTGTTCCTTGAGTGGCCATAAATTTTTCGACCTTTTCGATGACTTTGTTCACTTTATGGTAGGGACCGACGTGCTCCAAGTAGACAATCTTAAAGGGTCCTTGAGTAGCTTCACTAATTTCGACTCCTTTAAAAGCACCCAAGTAGTTTGCTAAGAAAAGTGCAAAAGAAAGAATCGCAACGGCAATAAAAAACAAGGCGTATTTCATATGTTTAAATCCATTTTATAGAACAACCCATTGAGGGTGTTTGTTGATCAGATACTTTTTCGTTCTTTAGTAATAACTGGACAGCTTCAAAAAGCTCTCGTTGAGTGACTTTTGCTGGATCCTTCCAAGAATCATCCAGACGTCCTCGGTAGGCCAACTTATGGTTTTTGTCGTAGACGAAATAGTCCGGAGTGCAAACAGCACCGAACTTATGAGCGACCGATTGAGACTTGTCGTGCAAATAAATAAACGAATAGTTTTTTTCTTCAGCACGCTTTTTTAAGTTCTCAAAAGAGTCTTCCGGATGACTGTGTTCATCATTAGAGCAAATAGCCACAACGGGAACATTTTGTTTTTTTAGGTCTTCACCCAATTTAATAAGACGGTCTTCGATGGCTTTCACATAAGGGCAGTGATTGCAAATAAACATAATCACTAGCGGAGACCCTTTCGGGAAATCTGCAAGTGAGTATGTTTTGCCGTCAACCCCAGGAAGTTGAAAGTCGGGACAGTCATTGCCAAGATCTGGGAATGGAGTGAACGTCAATGCCACAGGAACTCCTATAAACTCGTCCAGCTGATTTTTTGGTCTTTGATCAAAAGACTGCCATCAGGTTCCATGCCTGTGTATTTTTCTTTTAGCAGAGGATGGGCATTAAGGGCTGTCAGCAAGGATAGTTGATCTGTCGCACTGAGCGGCTCATCACATTTCGAAATGGCGTCCGTCATTTCGAATAACAAGCGATCTAAAAATGACATATAGTCTTGACCTAAAAGGGGTGCCCCTTGTGGGAGGGCTTCAAGCAGGCTGATAGCATTATCCACCGCATCAGGTGAAGCCGTGACGTTGAAGCCAAGTCCAATGATCAGACGAACTTCATCACCTTGCATGATGTTCTCTAAAAGAATTCCTGCCACTTTATTGTTATGCAAATAAATGTCGTTAGGGGCTTTTAGATTCCAAGGTAAAAAAGGCCATGTGGTCATGCAAGCACGATAAACTGCCAACCCAATCAAGCAAGAGGTTGTAGGTTGTGGTTTTACTCCCAACAGAAAAGACCAAGAGCTCAGCAAAGAACTTCCAGGGCGAGCATCACTCCAAGAGTGACTGCCACGACCACGACCCGTCGTTTGGTGATCAGTTAAATAAAGACATATGGATTCAGCGAGAAGATTTTCTGAGAAGGCTTCTTGCTTTGCCACTTCGTTGGTGCTGGTCGTTTGTGCGCTGTAAGAGACAACAATGTTGTTGTTCTCTGCCCATTGAGAAGTGACTTTACCGATGCGAATGTCAGCTAAAGGTGTATCCATTTTATTCCTCCCACTGGAAGACCAGACTGACATCAGCACAAGGGGCTGAGTGAGTCAGGGCGCCGATAGAAATGTAGTTCACGCCAATTTCAGCCACTGAGCGTACTCTTTCCAAATTCATATTGCCACTGGCTTCTGTTTCGATATGAGAAGGAACAAGAAGAAGAGCTTCTTTAAGCATGTCATTGTTCATATTGTCGAGCAGGATGCGCTGAACATCCATTTGTACCGCTTCTTTCACTTCTTCCAGTGTTCTAGCTTCGACTTCGATGGCTAATTGGCTGTGTTCACGAACACGAGTCACGGCGTTTTTGATTCCACCCATAATTTCAATGTGATTGTCCTTGATCATGATGGCATCACTTAAGTTCATGCGATGGTTGATGCCACCGCCATGAACGACCGCTCGTTTTTCGAGGTCCCGATATCCCGGAGTTGTTTTACGTGTATCAAGGATTTTTGTTTTTGTGCCTTGAACAAGCTTCACGAAACGTCTCGTGTGTGTGGCGATTCCTGAAAGGTGACCTAAGAAGTTCAATGCCACTCGTTCCGCTTTAAGGATTTGTACCAGATCCCCTTCGATCGTGCAGATGATTTGATTCTTTAGGATCTCGTCGCCTTCTTCGAAATGCCACTTGATACGGGCAGAAGGTTCTAACGACTGCATAGATTGTTCAAAGGCCATAGCGCCGGAAAGAACGATGTCTTCTTTAGCTTTTAAGCGAGCGCGTCCAGGGCGGGGTTTGAGAGCAAGCGATTCCGTAGTGACATCCCCACTGGGCATGTCTTCCTTTATTGCAGCACGAATAAGTTCTTGTAGTGTCATAGTCGTCAGCCTCTCAGTTCAAGAGGGCGATGACACCCTCTTTATAGTTCGGTTTCTTTGAGGATCTTGTTGATCTCTTCGCGAACGATGCGTTCTGCAATCTCTGGAATGAGCTTCCAACAGACAGACTCGATCACTTCGCGAGCTTCCTCACGAACAACCTTTTCTATCATATCGTTGCTTAAGTCCATCTTGGATTGAGATTTGGGCTCAGCATTAGGGCTGACGGGCTTGGACTTGGGGCCTTTTTGAAGTGTTTCCATCATTTGTTCTTTGACGGACTTTTCCACTTTGGAAACAAAGGATTCCTTATCAAGTTCTCCTTTGGCAAAAGTGACTTCTTCAAAGTCGCCTTCAACCTCGATATGGGCTTGATTTAAATCCTCATCCTGGGGAATTACAAATTTAGCTGCAAAGTCGATGGCTTCGGTCTCCGGAATATTCAGTTTAAATTTAGATAAGTCCTGGTGGGCCCAGCCGCCCTCGTCCGGTTCGATATCCTCTGGGATCTCGGGTTCCGATAGCGGGGAAACAGTGAATTCTTCCTCTGGAAGACTGATCTCAGGCAATGATTTGATAAGTCCACTTTCGTCCGCCTCAGGGCCATTATAGACCGTTTCTTCCTTCGGCTCTAAGTCGAAAGAAGTGGGGATCGCTGAAGGCAACTTTGGTGATGGTGACGGTGAAGGGGACTCGTCAAAATCCGGCATTTCTGGAAAACTCAGAAAACTGCTAATTGGATTTGTCGTCGTTTTTTGCACCAGATCAGTCACTAGAGAACGAAGATGATCGGCGTCAAAAGGCTTTTCCAAACGTCTGTCTGCGCGGCACTCTGTCGCTTTGGTTTCGTCGATCTCCATGAAGCCGCTCCACATAAGAACGACAGGGACATGGGCCGTTTCAGGGTCGTTTTTGAGGTCGAAGCACACTTCGTACCCAGATTTTTTTGTCAAAAGAACGTCTGCAAAGATAATATCAGGCTTAAAAGATTTGGTGACAGACAGAACGTCAAGTCCCACGGGAACAGACTTAACTTCGACGCCGAAGTCAGCTAATGCCAATTGCATTACTTTTTTAATTGTGGAACTCTCATCTGCTAGCAAGACGCGTAAAGCCATAATCAAAGTAAAATAGGAATTTCTTATCTAGTCAAGGATAATAGCCAATAGATAGGCGAAGGAGCACAACTCACGCATGAACAGAATTGATCGCTACACATCTTGGTTATTTCTTGGTTTTTTTATTGGCGGCCTTTTGGTTTTTTTGACTATTTTTACAGCAGTCGATGCGATGTCGACGATGGTAAACTATAAGAATGTCGCTCCGTCGTCTTTAATGAATTATTACTTGTACTCCTTCCCCGAGATCATTCAAAAATTGCTACCAGTAGCCTGCTTGTTGGGTACTATTTTGACGATTTCTAGTTTAAATAAAGCTAATGAACTCGTTGCGTTATTTGCGAGTGGAATGAGTTTGCTGCGAATCACAACACCGATGCTGATCTTGATTGTTGTTATTTCGATCGCGGGTTACTGGTCGGCGGATCGTTTGCTACCACAAGCAACGAAGGCCAAGAACTATGTTCTTTACTATGAGCTCAAAAAAGAACCTCATCGTTTTTCTACAGTGAAGACCGATAAGATTTGGTACCGTTCGAAAAATTCGATTTTTAATATTCAGACTTTGAATGCTAAGGGCGATAAGGCGCAAGGACTGACCATGTACTTTTTCAATGACGATTGGGACTTGGTTCAGATGTTGACGGCGCGAAATGTGACCATTCAAGGGGCGCAATGGGCTTTGGAAGAGGGGGCGGTGACTGTTTTTTCAAAAGACTCTAGTTTTCCTTTAACCAGTGATTTTAAGAAAAAAAATATTGTCATGGCAGAGGACTCTAAGGATTTGCAAAGTGCGGGACAAACTGCCGATATGATGACTCAAACAGAGTTGAAGCACTTTATTGCCAAAAATAAAAATGCGGGTTTGGACACAATTGCCTATGAAGTCGACTACCATGCCAAAGTGAGTTTTGCTTTTGCGGGCTTAGTGATGAGTCTTTTAGGTCTTCCCTTTAGCGTGGGTAAAGCCCGTTCTGGTGGAACTATGTTAAATGCCGGTATAGCGCTGGCTTTGGTGTTTGCTTATTATGTTTTTTACTCCTCAGGCGTCACTTTGGGGCAACATGGTACTTTGCCGCCGATAGTAGCTGTCTGGATACCTAATATTGTCATGACCGGTCTGGCGTTGGTCCTTCTCAAAAGGCTGAAACGCTGATATAGTCGTAAACCTTTGGAGGTTCCTATGATCATGAAAATCCTCACATTCCCGGACCCTAAGTTGAGGGAAGTTTCAAAACCTGTAGAGAAGTTTGGGCCTGAGCTCAAAAAACTTGCAGAGGACATGATTGAAACTATGTACAACGCTCAAGGTATCGGCTTGGCTGCTCCGCAAGTGGGGGAGTTGGTTCGTATGGTTGTCATCGACACTCGTCCTAAAGATGAAAAAGGGGCGCGCTATAAATACGAAGAGATGTCCGAATTGGAAGCAGCTGTTGAACAACCTTTGGTTTTAATCAATCCTGAAATTGTCAAAGGCGAAGGCAAAACGACTTACGATGAAGGGTGCTTGTCAGTGCCTGGGTATTATGAAACTGTTCAACGTTTCGATGTTATCGAAATGAAAGCCTTCGATGTGAATGGCAAAGAGTTCCGTGTGAAGGCCGATGGTTTGTTGGCTATTTGCATGCAACATGAATTGGACCATCTTGAAGGAACTTTGTTTATTGATCATTTGAGCTTTATCAAAAGCAACAAAATCAAAAATCAAATCAAGAAGCATGGTTATCCCGTGAAAGAAGATGCCGAACCCGTTGCTAAATCTAGCAAAGAAAAGTTGGACGTGTGAGTAAGGTCCGTGTTTGTTTTCTGGGAACTCCAGAGTTTGCAGTGACAGCACTGAAGGCCTTGCTTGAAGATGACCATTTCGAAGTTGTCGGAGTGGTCACACAACCGGATCGTCCTGCCGGGCGAAAGTTGCAGTTAACTCCGAGTCCTGTCAAAGTCTTGGCCCAAGCGCATGGGCTTAAAGTTCTGACACCAGAATCTTTGAAGGCGGATGTGGCCGCTGTTGAAGAAATTCGCAGTTGGGGAGCTGAGGTCGGTGTTGTCGTGGCCTTTGGACAAATTCTTACGCAAAGTTTTATGGATTCTTTTCCGTTTGGCTGCGTGAATGTGCATGGCTCGATTTTGCCGCGTTGGCGTGGGGCAGCTCCGATACAAAGAGCCATCGAAGCCGGTGATGCTGAAAGTGGCGTGGCTTTGCAGAAGATGGTTAAGAAGTTGGATGCCGGGGATATTCTGGGGATTCGCAAAGTTCGTATTTCTCCTGAAATGAATGCTTTAGAGCTGCATGATCAACTGGCTATTTTGGGCGCGGATCTTCTGCGCGTGGAATTGATGGATTATGTGCGAGGCAATTTAGTGCCCGTTCCGCAAGACGAGTCTCAGGTCACGATCGCCAAAAAAATTGATAAACTCGAGTCGTTGGTCGATTGGAAGGACTCTGCAAAAGCCATCGATGGGAAGATTCGGGGCTTCGTTTATGGACCTGGAACTTACACAGTTTTGGGTGGTAAAAAATTGAAACTGCACAAGGCTCAGCCTGTTTCCGGAGCAGCCACGGTTCCACCGGGAACGGTGACTTCCGTCAGTGACGAGTTTATTTCGGTAGCGACAGGCGATGGTGTTTTGCGCTTGTTTGAAGTGCAGCCCGAGTCTCGCAACCGCATGAAGGTCGTTGATTTTTTAAAAGGTCATCCTTTGAAAGTAGGAGATATCCTTGGTGTCTAAACTGGTCGCACCCTCGATTTTGTCAGCTGATTTTGCCAATCTTGAAAAAGAAATCAAAGCCGTGGCGGCAGCGGGTGCCGACTGGATTCATGTCGATGTGATGGATGGGAATTTTGTTCCTAATCTGACAATTGGAATTCCGGTGGTGAAGTCTTTAAAAAAAGTTTCGCCACTTCCGTTGGATGTTCACTTGATGATCGATCGACCTGAGCGTTACATCGAAGAATTTATAAAAGCAGGCAGTGATTATTTGACGATTCATGTGGAATCGACTGCCGACCCCGCGGCAGTATTAAAACGAATTCGTGAGTTAGGGGCCAAAGCTGGTATCACCTTACGCCCTGGAACTGCTGTCGAAAGCGTTTTGCCTTATCTGAATCTTTGCGACTTGGTTTTGGTCATGACGGTAGAGCCCGGTTTTGGTGGGCAGTCCTTTATGGCCGATCAAGTGGCGAAAATTTCTCGCCTGCGTGCGGAAATATCCGCTAAAAAATTATCCTGCTTGATTGAAGTCGATGGTGGGATCAACGCAGAAACGGCGAAAGCTTGCCACGAAGCGGATGTTTTTGTCGCCGGCAGTTATGTTTTCGGTCAAGACTATCGCACGGCTGTTGAGACTCTTAAAGGGTCGTAAAGCGTTCGACCGTTTTCCAAGTAAATAGCACCGGGAATTTTTTCTTGTGAGTTCAGTGTACTTTCAACTCTTTTGGCAACAGCGGGTACTAAAAGTTTTAGCGCCTGTTCAATGGGCGCAAATTTGAAGTCATTGAGTTCGTAAAGTGGAAGCTTGATATTTTGCACCTGATTTTCAGTCAGATCTTTGCAAGCAAAAAGAAACTGAACGTACTCTCCCTTTACATCTCGATTTGAAATATAATCTATCGACAACAAAATTGTCGGTTCGATGCGAATTTGCAGTTCTTCCTGGATCTCACGATGCAAACCTTCTAGCGGAGATTCCTCAGCTTCGACCGTGCCACCTGGTAAGATCCAGCCGGGATTGTAGGTTGGTTGGACTATGAGTAGATCGTGCTTGTAGAAGAGCAATGCACAGGCGCCGATTCTTTTTTTTGGCAGAGAAGCGTAGAAGGTGGCATCATCTTGAAACATGCGTAACATAAGTTCTCCTTAAGGCTGAAAAAAACTTATCCGACGGTGCACGAGTGTTTCGTTGACCCTTTTCCGAAGTCCCTCCAAAATCTTAAATGAACCTATAATTTTTTGGGTTACAAAAGGAGAATAAATTTATGAAAAAACTCGTCGCAGTCTTCGCGGTCGTATTGGGTTTTGCAAGCGTGTCGCAAGCTGGTTTGTTAGTTGAGCCTTACTTGGGTTACGAGATGGGTAAGACCAAAAATGCAGATGGTAAAATGGATGGCTCGCAGTACGGCCTTCGTCTAGCTTATGAAGCTCCTGTTTTCTTTTGGGCGGGTGTTGATGCCACGATGGGCAGTGTCACTGTAAAACCAGATAGTGGCACTAATTCAGATTCGAAGCGCACGACTATTTATGGTGTTGTCGGCGTTGATTTTCCAATTCTTGTGCGCGGCTGGGTGGCTTATGGTCTATCTAATCAGTTAAAATCAGATACAGATACTTGGAAAGGATCTGCGTATAAAGTCGGTTTGGGCTTCACTGGCTTGCCGTTCGTTTCACTTAATTTTGAATATTTGAATGAAAAGTTTAACGATCGTGATGGCGCGACCGTAAGCCCTGAATTTCAAAACGACACTTACGTGGTGTCCGTTTCTTTGCCTTGGTCGTTCTAATTGTTTTTCTTTTTGGGGGAGGGAGTTTCTGGCTCCCTTTCGCTTTTAAAAAGCCTCTTAATGCATGGCGTGATTTAACGTCTTCTTGTTCAAATTAGAGTGAATGCGCTAGGATGCCGCCTTTTAGGGGGTCTTAGGAATGCAAATCACCGGCGAGAACATCACACTCGAAAGTCTTTACGAAATCGCTCACAATCCAAAACTGAAAGCAGTTCTGTCTACAGAAGCCAAAGCACAGATGCAGAAGTCTCGTTCTTATATTGAAGGGCGTATTTCTAGTGGCGAAGTCATGTACGGTGTGAACACGGGATTTGGGGCTTTCTCTTCCGTGCGTATTTCTGATTCTGAAATTGAACAACTGCAAAGAAACTTGATTCGTTCTCATAGCATGGGTGTTGGTGCCCCATTTACTAAAACCGAGACACGCGCGATGATGGTTCTTCGTGCGAACGCTTTGGCAAAAGGTCATAGCGGCATCCGTCCTTTGGTTGTTGAGAAAATTCTTGAGTTTTTAAATAACGATATTATTCCCGTCGTGCCTTCACAGGGATCTGTTGGTGCGAGTGGAGACTTGGCTCCTCTTTCTCATCTTGCTTTAACTATTATCGGCGAAGGGGATGCTTGGGGCGCTGATGGCAAGCCTGTGCATGTGCAAACGCTTTTAAAAGAAAAAGGCATTGCAGCTTTAGAACTGAAAGCAAAAGAAGGTCTTTCCATGATCAATGGATGTCAGGTGATGACATCGATTGGTTTATTGTCTTTGTGGGAAGCTCGTCGTTTGTTATGGATGGCGGATCTTGCGGGTGCGATGTCTTTAGAAGGTTTGCGTGGTTCACGCAAGGCATTCGATCCTTTGATCTCTGCGACTCGTCCTCATCCGGGCGAAGCGAAGACAGCTCGCAACTTGATGAAGTTGATGGGCGAGACAAGTCCTATCGGTGATAGTCACATTGAAGGTGATCACCGCGTGCAGGATGCGTACTCTTTGCGTTGTATGCCTGCTGTTCATGGCGCGGCGAAAGATGCTCTTCGCTACATAGTGAAAGTTTTGGAAACAGAAGCCAATTCGTCTACGGACAATCCGTTGGTTTTTGCTGATGAAAACAAAGTGCTTTCTTGCGGAAACTTCCACGGAATGCCAGTGGCACATGCAATGGACTTTGCTGGTATCGCCTTGTCATCACAGGCAAGCATCAGTGAATGTCGTATTTCTAAAATGATTTCAACACAGATGAGTGAACTTCCAGCTTTCTTGACGGCGCAAGGCGGGTTGAATTCTGGTCACATGATCGTGCAAGTGGCAGCGGCTTCTTTGGTGAGTGAGAATAAAGTCTTGGCTCATCCAGCCAGCGTGGACTCTATTCCGACATCAGCTGAAAAAGAAGACCACGTTTCTATGGGGACTATTGCTGCGAGAAAATTCGCGCAAATTTTACGTAATGCTGAAAATGTGGTCGCGATGGAGTTTCTGTCTGCAGCCCAGGCTATTGATTTGCTGACACCACTGAAGCCGAATGCCGCAGTGAAAGCTGTGCATGCGCACATCCGTAAGACGATTCCGTTTGCGGTAGAAGATCGTATATTCTCAAAGGATGTTGAAGCGATTAAGGCAATGATGTTGAATAATGAATTTGTTCAAATCGTTGAAAAAACAGTGGGCCCTCTTGAGTGGTAAGGGCCGTTTGCTTTTGAAGATTGATTTTTTAAAATAGATTTAACGCTGTGCAATTCAAAAAGGTACGGCGTACCTTCGGAGGGGAAAAATGTCTCGTGTAGTTAGAGCTCCAATTGGAAATAAGATGGTTTGTAAAGGGTGGTTGCAGGAAGCGGCTTATCGCATGATTCAAAACAATTTGGATCCTGTCGTGGCAGAGCGTCCTGAGGATCTTGTCGTTTATGGTGGTATTGGTAAGGCGGCTCGTAATTGGGAGTCTTTTGATAAAATTCTTGATGCCCTTAAAGAACTGGAGAATGACGAGACCTTGTTGGTTCAGTCAGGAAAACCGATTGGGATTTTGAAGACCCACGAGGATGCACCACGTGTTTTGATTGCGAACTCGAATCTTGTGCCGAAGTGGGCGACTTGGGAACACTTCAACGAACTCGATAAAAAGGGTTTGATGATGTACGGCCAGATGACGGCGGGATCTTGGATCTACATTGGGACTCAAGGGATTATTCAAGGGACTTACGAGTCTTTTGTTGAAGCCGGTCGACAATACTTTGGTGGAAATTTGAAAGGCCGCGTGATTTTGACTGCAGGTCTTGGTGGTATGGGGGGTGCGCAACCTTTAGCGGGCGTTTTCGCTGGAGCTTGCGTCTTGGCTGTTGAAATCGATCCGACCCGCATTCAAAAGCGTTTGGAAACAAAATACGTCGATGAAGTGGCGACGGATATTGACGATGCGATTGCGCGCATTCGCAAGTACACGGCGGCGGGGGAAGCGAAGTCGATTGCTCTTCAAGGCAATATGGCGACGATGATTCATCAGTTTATTGATAAGAACTTTATTCCAGATTTGTTAACAGACCAAACTTCAGCGCACGATCCGTTGGTGGGCTATATCCCTGAAGGCTACACTGTTGAAACAGCAAAAGAATTCCGTGAGCGCGATCAAAAGGCTTACTTAGATGCTGCTTATCAGGCGATGGCGAAACACGTGCGTGGAATGTTGGCGATGAAAGATCGTGGGGCTGTGACTTTTGATTACGGCAACAACTTGCGTGCGCGTGCGCAAGAGGCTGGCGTTGAGAATGCATTTGATTATCCTGGATTTGTTCCTGCATTTATTCGTCCGTTGTTCTGTAAGGGGAGTGGTCCTTTCCGTTGGGTCGCTTTGTCAGGGGATCCGAACGATATTAAAGTGACTGACGATGCTTTGCGCGAGTTGTTCCCGCACAAAAAAGATCTACTTCGTTGGTTGGACATGGCGGAAGAGCGTATTGCTTTCCAAGGTTTACCAGCGCGTATTTGTTGGTTGGAATACGGTGAGCGTGCGAAAGCGGGCTTGTTGTTCAATAAACTTGTTGCTGAAGGCAAAGTAAAAGCTCCGATCGTTATCGGTCGTGATCATTTGGATTGTGGATCCGTGGCTTCACCAAATCGCGAAACAGAAGCGATGAAGGATGGTTCTGATGCCGTTAGTGACTGGGCTCTTCTAAATGCCTTAGTGAACACAGCTTGTGGCGCAACTTGGGTGAGCTTGCATCACGGTGGTGGCGTTGGGATGGGCTTCTCTCAACACGCAGGACAAGTGATTGTCGCTGATGGAACAGAGAAAGCAGCACGTCGTTTAGAGCGAGTCTTGACGGCAGATCCAGCAATGGGTGTGTTCAGACATTTGGATGCGGGCTATGAGCTGGCAAAAGAAGTCGCGATTGAACGTGGCGTGAAAAGTCTTTGGATTTAATTTGTACGATGACAGAAGTGTGGCGTTCACACTTCTGTCTTAAAGACGAGTGAAGAGCCCTCCATCGATGGCTCTTCAAAAATGTTTTTTATTTTTCGCTTAAAGCTTTCTCCAGTCGGTCAAGGCGAGCCTTCAGTTCTGCATTTTCTTTTCGTAGATTTTCGATGTCTGTTTTGTCAGATTTTGAGGCAATTTGACGTGCTTGCTGTTCAAGTTGTTCATTATGTCTCAATAGTTTACCATAAAGCTCTTTTACTGCTTCAATCAACGGCGCAACAAGAGCGGGATAATTTACGGATTTGTAACCACTTTTATCTGTATTAACTGCCTGTGGAAACTGCGCTTCTACTTCTTGTGCGATGACTCCTAGTTGATGTCGGTCTGGGAATTGTTGTTCTGGGAATTCGTCACGCTTCCAATCATAAGTAACACCACGTAGTGCCAGAATCTTTTCCAAAGGATGTTCGATCGTAGCGATGTTGTGTTTGTAGCGAACATCTGAAGTATAAACTGTACTGTTCGCTTTTATGTTTCCAACAACATGCAATTTTTCTTCTGGTGTTGCAGTTCCGATGCCGACACTGCTAGAGAAATAGCTGGGCGCAGTGGCATCGCTCGCGTAAATCGACCATTTATTGGTGGCATTGATGGATCCGGTATAAATACCATAGCCAGTTGTAATCGTCCCCCCATTGGGGTTGTAAACATCTCCGTAGAGAGCATAAGCGGTTTGGACAGTTCCGGTGGAGTCGTTCCACACCTGACCGAAAAGTCCGTAAGCATTGGTGATCGTTCCTATGCTACCATTGAACACGCGCGAGTAAGATCCTCGCGACTGCGAGACAGCTCCCCCGCCAGAATTGACGGCATTGTTCAGCGCCCCCAACTGATCGTTAACGCTGCCACTCGAGGAATTCGATGCCATAAAACTTCCACCATATTGGTTTGTGACAACTCCAGTTCCTGAGTTGTAAGCTGAAGAGGAGACGCCCCATTGGCTGTTCAATGTGTTTCCTGCTGTATGATTCGAGGTCGAGGACACAGCTGTTTGGTTCGAGGCTGTTCCGTTGTTTGTAGAGCTTGCAACAATGGTATTTTGACCATTTGCGATGGTACCAGAGTTTGTTGTGTTGAATACGGCGGTGGCTTGGTTAAAAAGTGTTCCTGTCCCGCTAAAGGTATTAAACCCGGCGATAAGTCGTAGTAAATTATAGTTAGCTGAATTGGTGGCGGGGACCCCCATATCCAACACAAGATTTTGATGCTGGGCCGTGCCGCTTGTCGCCACGGGCTGATTGAGAATGGCAACAGTCGCAGTTCTGCCAGAGGATGCATTAGGGGCATCGCTAATTAAAGACTTCCCAATAGTTGCCGTATTGGTGTAGCTGCTAGCTGTTGACAGCAGGGAATCACCAATCGAGAAACTTGTAACCGGGTTCATCGTCCTAATGCCAACATTCCCGCCATTAGGTGCTAGTATGATATTTCCCTTGGTTGAGTTTACAGTAGAATCTAGTGTTAATGAGTTGCTGGCTTCCGTTCCTCCATGAAGAGTCTGTCCACCAGAGCGGCCAGCAAGAAGGGGGTATTGGCCAAATAGGTCACCACTGAGCGCCTGCCAACTAGGCACTCCTGAACCGTTTGTTGTTAATACGGAGCTATTTGCTGTAGAAAGGCCCCCAACTACATCATTAGATGTTGAAAATAATAATTGATTTGCGGTGGTTGAGGACGGGTAGCTAGCTGCTGAATAGACAGCTCCTGTAGGGGAGTACTGTAAAATAGATCCTGAAATGGAACCTGTGATCGGCGTCATTGTGCCAGAGCCATTGGTTCCAAGAACACTGAAGTTCGACCAACCAGTGGAGCTGGCTTTGCCAGTAAATTGTGTTTGTATTGCCTAAGTGACTCCTGACAAATATCCAAGTTCGGTATTTGTCACTGATGTTCCTATGGGAATACCATTGGCATCAGAAACTAAGGCTCTGCTTGCTGTAAGTGCCGGAGCCTCTATAATTGCGCCACCTGATGACACCATAATCCTGTTATTATTTAAAGTTGCTGAAGAATTCGTGCCACCTTTACTGATTGGTAAAGTTTCTGACAGAGTATCAGCACTGACTGCTGCTGATGGTTTATAGTTGTTGCTTAGGATCGACGTCATCATCGAACTTGAAAACCAATCTTGTACCTTTTGTTGTGTCACACTGGGAGTTGTTTGAATGAACTCGGAGGCTAACTTGCCATTCAATTTTTTAGCTTCGTCTGCTGTCTGGGCACTTACGGCATAGGCAACTGCTCGAATATTGAAATCAGCTACAACTTGAGCTGAGTCCAGAGTCAGAATCAAACGAAACTTTCTTCGTCCATCGCCGACTGCAGGATCGTAGGTGGAAGTTGTTATATTCCCATTTGAATCATAACAAGTTAAACTTGGTATCACCTCAGAGTTATCCATCACTTTTTCAAATGATAAGCCAGGATCTTGACCCGCAATAGGACTGCCTTTACCAATAACAAGATTAATATATCCATTATTGATACTGACATTACTAAACTCTTCAGCTCTTAAAATACAGTTGTTTGGAGAAAAGATCAGACCCTGCACTGTGAGTCCAGAATGCGTAGGTTTCTCGCCGGTAGGGCTTTTTATAACACCTTGAAAGCTGATTCCTTTATGAACTTGTGCGATCGATGATGAGACATAGAAGATGAGCAGACCAGCAGTCGCAATAACACTACATTTTTTGAGCACAAAACGCTCCTTTGGATCGGAATCCTATTCACTTTTTCGGTATTTTTTATCAAAACCTTGAAGTTATTAATGAGTTTCTCAAAATGAGAATACAAAGGGGTTCAACGGAGAGAAGTAGAAGATGGGGGGTGTTGAGGAAGAACCAAGTGTGAAAAGGCTGTGGATTTAGCTTGCATGATGACAGAATTATGCCGCTCACACTTCTGTCATAAGACTTATTGCTAGTTTATTTCTTCGGAGTTTTACTGTGGCCGTCGCCTTAACGGTGCACCCTTTTCAGGGAGGCTGGCCATGAAGCTTTTCTTTAGTTTTTTTCTTTTATTAATTCTGACTATTTTTAATTTAGACATCAAAGACCCCACGCCTTTGCCCGGGGCCTGTGAAAATGAAAACATTAAGGACAGTGACAGGAACTGTTCCGGCAAGACAGCATTTTACCAAGATTATTGAATTGAAACTCATAGACTTTATTGTTGTGAGTCTCAAAAGTGATACTCGTACCGTCTTTAAGTTCAACTTCTGATTTTATTTCCTGGCGCTTTAGCTGGCCCAGAGCCAAAAGACTTTCCAGCGTGTCTGTTTTTCGTAAATTGAGTCTTTCGGGATAACCTTCTTGATCCAGTTTGAAAAAACGCAGTTCTTTTTTGGTCGTGCTGTTGGTGTTATCGTCCACAACAACCTGAACTCTTCGCTCGGATCCGTCGGGCAAGGTGAGGTGATAGTTTTCGACGACATTATCGTGGCGTTTCGTGCCGATCGTTTTTGTCAGATATTCCAGAAGGGCTTCCGGGGTTCCGATTCCTTGGGCGGAAATCTCTGGGGCACATCGTTCTAAGGATTCGCGGAAGTTATTAACTTCTGTTGGGGCTGGAGAAGGTTCAGAGTCCTTTTTTATCGCAGAGGATGCATTCTCTTGCGCCATTGTTTCGCTTGAAGAGGGTGTTGCTGTGACCGATTGAGGGTCTTGAAAGTTTACAATCTCCGCACTTGAGTCTGCCGATTTTATTGCAAATAAATAGTGCAAAAAGAAATAATCCGCAGCAAGGCCCAAAGCTAAAAGCAAAAGGGCCGAGGTCAACCAAGTGCGCGTAGAGATGGCTTTCATATCCTACCTAGTTTTGGGTAAGGTCCGGGCTCCAAGGATCCCAAGACTGACATTTCTGCGCTCGCGCAGAAGGTCCTTTGAGATCACCCCAACGGTAAGCCCCATCATCGTGTGGATTGTTGGAGATCAACCCTTTGAAGAGGCGTCGCTTGAATTCAGCTAAGTCCATTGTTTTGCCTGGCAGGTATTCAGTCACACACAAGGAAGCTGCATTCTGCATCTGTACTGACATTTGTGCAGTTTCATTAGCAATTGTTTGGTTGATCGCAGGAAAAATCTTGTTCAAACCAGCAATCGTATTTGCATTGAGTTGATTGCCGTTATTGATGACCAAAATCTCTTGGTAAGCACGGCGCAAAGACATGAAGTCATCAAATATACGACGGTCCCGATTGGGTGTCGAATATGTGTCGTAGGTCGCATAGTCCATACAGCTGTTGTTGGACTTCAAGTAATCCACACCTTCTTTGATAGAAGTGACTCGGCCTTGCAGCCCTTCACAAGTTGTTTTTAGAAGACGATTTACAAGCTGCTCATCTGTTTCGTTGCTCAAAGCAAGACGAGTTTGCGCGTAACGAACCCACTTATTGAGCGGCACTTTGTATTGTTCCTCGCTGTAGCCAGGGACTTCCCAAACAGGACGATTGATGAACGCAGCAGGTCTCCAGTCACGGAAGCCAGCGTGTCCTGCCGGAGTAGAGTCTGTTTCAAAAACCCAACCAGGATTAGGCCAAGATTGACGTTCATAGAGTCCGTATCCTGAGTTTGCTCCAACGACAGAGTTGTAGACCAAGTATGGAACACCGATCGGCAAAATCTCTTTGATTGTCCAAGAGTGGTGATTCTTTTTAGTCGTCAACATCAGTCCGCCAGAACGAACGGCTGTGCGATTGATCGCCACGGGATAAGTGTCGTTCGGAAGAGAGCGTGTACTCATTGTGTTGTAGATAAAGAAAAGGAAATTGCGCACGCGATTGATTTCACTTTGTCCATCCCACCGACTCATTTTATTTGAAATGGTTTTTCCGGAAGCTGTGGGATCTTGCACGACGAAAGGAAGCTTATTTTCGTAAGCAAAAATAATACGCATTGAATAGACGGTATCAGCACAGTCGACACGAAGTCCGTAGTAAGGATTGCTTTGTCCGTTTGGAAGAGTACGACGAGAGAAAAAGTCTGTACGCCATTCCGCGCGAACCCACTCTGAATAGCGTGCTTCAAAAGCTGGAGACCACTGGTTAACATCGGTCCATACAGCGGCATGAGCTGTCGTAGCGAAGGTCAAAGAAAGAATCAAAAGTAACTTACCAATCATGAAAGACTCCTTACTGGCATTACATTGGCGCATGGGTATATTGCAGTCGCTTAAGGATCAACGATTTGTTAGGCTCTCACGTTGCGTTAGTCCTTAAAAGCCAAGACTGGCTTGCTAAGTGATTGATTTGGGACCTCGCCCTGCGTCGGGGATTGATGCTAGTCTAGACCAAAGGGCCTTTAGTTTTGCCTGGGTTCTGCAGATAAGCCTTTGTTGGAATGTTGGAAAAGAAGGAGAGTTTGTGAAGCCATCTCAGGCACCCTTTTGGGGTTATTCATTTTTGGTCTTTGCTTCCGTTTTATTATTCGGTGGTTACAGTATTTACTATTCACCTCAGGAAGTTGATTTTGCTTCAACTCAGGAGGAATTGCTCATTGGCTCAATTGGCAAAGCCAACAAGGCAGTCAGAGGTATGTATCCTCCGGATGATATGAGTTGTAACTGCACCATGGGTGATCAAAAAAATGTCTTATCCTTCGAAAAACCTGAGGACTGCGGTGAAGACCGAAACTATCTTCAAGAGAAAGTGTTGTCTTTTAAGTCTGCAGACCCCAAAGGATATTTCACGAATGCTCGTGACTATTCAAAGACGGCAGAGATTTTGCCTCGCAAATGTACGTTGTTTATTATGCGGCGATTTTGGAAGGATCGTGCCCTTTCGCCAGCTGAAAAACAGCAAGCGGATATCGAATTCAACCGGAATGCTCCGCCAGATAAACAGCGTGACGTCAAAGATATTTCTGAATATCGCCAGGATCCACGTCTATACTCAAAGTGTGAGCAGGATCCAACGGGTACACCAGAACGTTATGGGCACAAAGCATGCGTGACTGAAGGTTATGTCAATTTGGTATACAACTCATTAATTGATGTGGCGGATTGTTTGGATGTTCCAGCACGATTTATCGCCCCTAAGTTGTCCAACGAGAGTGGTCTGCATGTGAACGCATTTGGATTGGTGAATGACGGTGGTATCGGTCAATTCACAGATCAGGCGCTTGTCGATGTTGCGCAAAACTATCAGACGTTCAAAAACAGAATTTCGTCTAGCACTAAAGATTCCTGTAAAAGACTGCGTTCTATTCCAGGGGCTGTGCCAAATTCAGCTGCTGACATCATGACAGCAGATGCAAATCGTTGTCATGCGATCTCAACTCCGCCAAATCCATTGCGAAGTTTAGTGTATTACGGAATTTTTTATCACTCGACGAAACGAAATGCTACGGGCGCTTTCAATAAATCTAAGGACAGTAAAGATCCAAACTTCCGTAGTGCTGTCGAGTTGATGGCAGCAGCCGGTATCGGGAGTTTTGATGTCGAGAAAATTAAAGAGATGTTGTTTGTCATGGCCTACAACACTGGGCCGGGTCGTCCAGCGGTTTTTTTCCGTGAATGGTTGAAGTACCGTTTAGAGAGCATTAAAAAGTATCCTATCACAAAGGCCGATTTTAATATGAACTACTGGCCAGAGCGTCCACACTTTAAGGCAGCAAAAGGAGAAGAGCGAGTGAAGGCTATGAATAAGAATGGCAAACCTCTCACTTTTGCAGAGTACTTATTTGCTTATAAAGATTCAGTTTATATTGCGGCAGTCAAAGAACAGGCACGAGCATTAGATAAAGGATTGGGAGAAGGCACATGCACAGAAAACAAATTCTTAGAGCTTTAATCGTAGGCTTTTTCATGCTTGGCAGTGCTTCACCAAGTTTTGCTGCCAAAGGTGTAAAAGTGGATGTGTTTGCTGACTTCCAAAAGAAGTTGGACAAGCTAGAAGGGGAGATCGGCAAAGAAAAGGACATTACTAAACGCTATGATCTTTTTTTAAAGACTTACCGCGAGATCAGTGATTTGCGAGCAAAAAATCCTCGCCAGGCGGAAGCCAAAGAGCTTGATATGAGCCTTTACATGGATTCATTGGCATTTTTGCCGGAGAAAAAAGATTTTCAGGTCAAAAAATGTTCTGAATATAAAAACGAAGTTCAATCTTTGATGAAGTCCTATGACAAAACTCAAAAAGAGCCCTTTGTTGAGCGAGCGGTGAGGCTTGTGGAGCTTATTTGTAAAGGATCCTGATCAGCTGAAGAGGAAAATATCCCCCACCTTTTGGCTTTATTTTTTGGTTGAGTTTGGTGGGGGCTTTGCTTAACGGAAAAGCAAGTTTTTGATTTCGGGTGCAAATTGAACCAGTGCCCAGAAAGTTAAATTAGATAAAAAAACAGGAAATCGATTTACAAAATAAGTTTTTGGTAACGTTCGTTTTTCAACCTCTTTATTTAAGACAGACAAAGCTATAATAGACCATATTTTGCTGATTTGAGCCGCTGGGGTTGATATTGGTAGTGCCGAGCCATCCTCAGGCATGGCGTATATTAGTGCTACAATATGAGTGAATAAAAAGAGGTAAAAATATGGGTTGGATAATATAGTTATTCGGTATTCTTTAAAAAAAGATTTTAATCTAAAAAGTGATCCGGGCTTGCTCATTTTTCTCTCTCCTGCAGTTCTATATGACTATCTTATGCCAGTGCCCTTAGTAACGCTACTTCCATTTTTCGGCTTGTCTTCGTATTTTTTTGCATCGTCTTTTGGAGTTATTTTTTCTTTGTTCGAAGGTTTCTTTTTATCTTTTTTGTCCTTCTTTTTAAAAAGCTCCTCTTCTTTTTTCTCTGGCTTTTTTGTTTTACATGGCGACGATTTGGCGCAAGTGTAAGCATTAACTGCAAAGGAACCTGCTGCGGCAGCCCCTCCACCTATAACTGCTCCCACTGCAGCAGTATGTGGTCCTGCCACAGCTGATTTGACAGCGCCAGCGACTGCTCCAACAGCACCAGTGACAACAGCCTCCTCAATGGCATCTTTATAGCAGTTGACGCATGTTCTTACGTCCTCTTTATATTTTTTCGTTTCTTCATCATCATGGGTATTTGCCGCTAACAGAATTGATTCCTTCTTAAGCTCCTCAATGTCTCTGATTGTCTGAGCCATGTCTTCGACAAGTTGCTGCGCCACTAATTCTTCCATGGGAAAAATCAAACCCTCTTCGACGCCGAGTTGATCTATTTGTGAGAGGATATCTTCTTTTAATTCAAAATAGGAATCTTCTGATTGACTGTTAGTAACAGCCATTTCGTGCTGAATAGCTACATTAAGTAATCGATCAAAGCTGTCTGTTGTTTGCTTTGCCGAAGCAAAAGCTGACGAAGAGGTCGCTAAGATAATAAAAAAGGCAAAGTTTTTGATTTTCATTCTCATGTTATCTCCGCAGATTTTTATCAGTTTTCAAAATTATCTTTATAGTACTTAATGGCTGTATTTAGTTTAGAGGCAGGACTTTCGGTGCCATCGCTGTCGCTGCTTAAGATATTTCTGTCTCCTGAGCAGTATAGTTTTATGGAATCCTTTGTTTGTGCAAGATGCGCCCGACCATTCATTATGACAAATGTTTGTATGCACCCCAACCCCTTACATCTTAGTTCGACAGCATCCGTACTTTGATTTTTCGGTGTCACTAGCTTTACACTTTCTAAAATGAATGAGGTCACTTGGTCGTACGCGACTTGCAATAACAACTTGCTTTCAGAGACTACGACACGCGTATCCAAAATATTTGAACAGGTTCGGAAACCGCGAGCTATGGTGTCGAGAATTTCCGCTTTACTAAATGCATTATCATCTTCATTACTCTCATCTTTTTCAGCGCCCTTGTTGGTCTCACTGGTTTCTTCACTTTCATCGCTCTCGGCGACTTCCTCGTGATATATATCTACAAGTGCGGTTAGGGGCTTGTTGACCCCAGGACAAGTCAGAATGAGGCCATTTGAAGATTTGAGGTCGTTCCAGCGGCCTCCTCGCGCTACAAAGTTGTTGACACAGCCAAAGTTGTCTTCATCACACTTTAGCGAGAAGTTGACGCCGCCAGAGAACGGACTTGCAGTCATTTCATCTAAATCAAACTCTTGGGCAACAGCATCGTTTCTGTAAATTCGAAATTCAGAGCCCGCGTGTTCGACTTTAACAACATTAGTGCAAGCGCGAAGCCCATTGGCAATGGTTTTTAAGGACTCAGATCCTGCTGCTTGAGCGGAGGAGATCGAGCTCATAAGTTGAAGAAATAAAAAAGAAGCGATAACCTTTTTCATGTATTTGGAGGCCCTTTTTTGTCGTTGTAGGATGAATTTCCTTTTGTGCAACGGGGTGGGGGCGTAACGATGGACTGACTCTGCGATTAACGAGCCATGCCTATAAACGAATAAAAGGTGGTTTATAGATGTTTAGCTGTTTATTTTTTTTGACTGTGCCCGGAAATGGCATGATTTGGTTCTTGTTCAAATCATGCTAGAAATATCTAATATCTTGTCTCTCTTCACCTTTTCAAAAATCCAATTACCGCATCGGATGTGATTCTTGCTGATCTGTCATGTACCTTTAGGGACATTCGCGATTAAATAGTATGTGTTATTAAAATTCATTATCTCAGGATGGAGATAGATAGCGGGCTGGCTGGATTTTTAGCCTCTGTTTAGTTGGCAGAATAGATTTTGGCATCGGGTTTAAATTAACGTCTGAGCATTTTTTATATAAATAACTTGACGTACTTTTTGGCTACTTAATACCTCATAAGAACTGTGATTTTAGAGCTTTATTTTTTTGCTTTACCTCTCCGTCGGATCGTCAAACTTGACCTCTTTTATTGCTTTTAGGCGGGACTTTTTAGTGCCCTGCCTTCGATAAAAAAATGAAGGCGAAAATACCCATGCTATAAGACCTTATCAAAAAGGAATTCACTTAAGAGGTCTTTATGTTTTCCAGTCAAAAATCTTCAACGCAAATATTTTCAGCGCAATCATTTTCGCTGAGATCACTTTCAAATGTAGAACTTGAATCACGTCTTAAGAGTCTTGTGCAGCGAGAACGTCAGTTGTTGCATGTGATATTGGAGCACATAAAAGAGCTGGATACGCGAAAGCTCTATCTTGAAAAAGCTTATTGTTCTCTATACGAATATCTTACAAAAGAGCTACGCTATTCAGGATATGTAGCTATGCGCCGAATCGAAGCTGCGCGTCTGTTAAAGGAAGTTCCATTGGTGGCAGAAAAAATTCAAGAGGGGACTTTGAATCTGTCACAGATTGGAGAGCTTTCACGATCCATCAAAGAAAAAGAAGTCACAACGGGCATCAAAATAACCGGACTTGAAAAAGAAACTCTGCTTTTAAAGATTGAAGGTAAAACGACTTTAGAAACTCAAAAAGAGCTAGCTGTGGCTTTAGATATTCCAGTAAAAGATTTTGAAAAACAAAAAATGCAGAAAGACGAGTCTGTGCGGTTGGAGCTGACGTTATCCAAAGAACAACACCAAAAACTTTTGAGATGTCGGGACTTGGCGGCGCACTTATTGGAGAAAACTCAGGGAAATACTTCTTGGGCATCGGTGTTTGAGGTTCTAGCTGACCAGTATCTTGCAAAGAAGTGTCTTTCGAAAAAACAGTGTGGTGAAAAAAGTTTTGTGAAAGAAAGCCGTATCATCTCAAAAAAAAGAAAATCTGAGGAGTTGAGTGCATCAAGTATTGAATTTCACATGAGCTTGGGGATTGACTGTGATGTTCAAGTTGGAGAGAAATCCCAATCCCAATCCCAATCCCAATCTCAATCCCAATCTCAATCACAATCAAATTGGGAGGTGAAGAGTGATAGGGATGCACTTTTTACTGCCGCATCGGAGCTGCGGCGCGCCAGCAAGACACTGACAGTGAAAACTCGTAAAATTATTCTGCAAAGAGATGCCTGTTGTCAGTTTAAGGATCCAAAGACGGGGCGCCAGTGTCGCAGTACCTACGGATTGCAAGTCGACCATCGAACCTCACAATGGGCGGGAGGCGTTCACAGCATCGAAAACCTACAAGCACTTTGTGGACGGCACAATCGTTTTAATTATAGACGAGAGGCGAATCTGAGTCCTTAGTTTGAAGAAGAAGAATGAGTAGTTAGGGTAGTTAGAGAAAGAGAAAGAAGCATCAACTCAAATATTTGAGCAATGCCCAACCATCCTATCGAGGTTGGGCAAAGTATGAACTTATTTTTTGGCACCAGCCGCAGGAAGTTTCGCGGCCATCATAGCCCAAGGACCACACTCTGACTCACTGTATTTCATCGGAATGGAATAGTCTTGCTTATCGATTGTCAGGTGAAGGCTCACTTTGCGGTAATTAAATTTCCCGTAGGCAGTTTTATCCGTGGCCCAAGATGTTCCGAAGGACCAAGCTTGGACTTTTGTTCCATTGTGCTCTTGTTCATCTGTTATTCCCATGCAAGTTTGGATCATTTCGTCTTGGCGTTCGCATTTTTCTTTAGGCCATTCAAACTTCATGGTCTCTGGAAGCTTCAAAAGCACTTTCGCTTTGGCCGACAAAAGTGCTAGGTCATGAGGTGTGACTAAGCTGTCGTAAATGGGCATGTACTGATTGCCATTGTGATTGAAGACTTGCAGGCTGACTTTGTCTCCAGCGTCGCGAATGACAAAGCTTGT
Source organism: uncultured Bdellovibrio sp. (assembly GCA_964431515.1). Lineage (GTDB taxonomy): Bacteria > Bdellovibrionota > Bdellovibrionia > Bdellovibrionales > Bdellovibrionaceae > Bdellovibrio. Next base: position 38,317 of record CAYSKF010000012.1, on the reverse strand, counting down.
GGTGGGGAACTCTGTGACGCAGGTCATATCCATGGTTTCTGTGGCAAAGGACAGGGGAGAGAAAGACAAGATGAGAGGCAAAACGATCTTTTTCATGCTAGCTCCTTCATTTTTGTAGTTTTAAAATATCAGTTATCGCGGTATTGACACAGTCGAGATTGAAAAAAAGCCGCTAACATATGATAAAAGGATGGGAGGTCAGCATGAAATTTTGGTTATTGATAGTTATGCTAAGTCTCTTGGTCTGGGAATCCCACGGAGCTGTCAGAAAAAGAACGCCAGAAATTCCCGTACAAAGCTCGCGCAGCCTGCGGCAGGTTGTTGATAGTTATGCCGAGATGTTGGAAAAAGAAGTTCGCAAAGCAAAAAATAATAAAGAGCGATTTCGTTCACACCGTCGTGTGTTGGGGCAAATTCGCATTTTGCGCGATAACAGTGTGACACAGTCTGCACAAGACGAAGCTCACATGGACTTATTAGTTTCCTCTTTGGAAGCTATTCCTGAAGAAAAGAAATTTAAACAACGAGAGTGTGCGCGCTACGAAAGTGATTTCATCGAGCAATTTGAGCCTACGACTGAAGAGGCTCCACAAGAGCCTGCAATCAAGCCCAGTTGGGAAGTTTTACGTTCTCTTTGTAAATAAAAAAAAAGCCACAGTGTTTGAAAACTGTGGCTTTTTACATTGAAATTTTCTTTGAATTACATCTGACGTTGACGCTTTTCCACCGCCAAAGCCGCCTCACGAACAACTTCACTCAAAGTCGGGTGAGCGTGGAATGAGCGAGCTAAATCTTCACTGCTGCCACCGAATTCCATGCAAACAATCACTTCGTGAATCAACTCAGAAACGCTAGGTCCCACCATGTGAGCCCCTAAGATACGGTCTGTCGTCTTGTCAGCAATGATCTTAACAAAGCCTTCTGTGTAGCCCTTTGCACGAGCGCGACCATTGGCCATGAATGGGAATTTGCCGACATTGATTTCAAGCCCTTTTTCTTTAGCTTGCTCTTCCGTGATGCCGACAGAAGAAAGTTCTGGGTGAGTATAGATCACTCCAGGAACTGTGTTGTAATTCACATGCCCCGCGTGTCCTGCTAGCATTTCTGCCAAGGCAACGCCTTCCTCTTCTGCTTTGTGAGCCAACATCGGGCCAACAATCACGTCACCAATAGCGTAGATACCAGGAACATTTGTTTGGAAGTGCGCATCTACAGTGATGCGTCCTTGAGGATCTTTTTGGATTCCAACTTCTTCGCAACCCAAGCCGTTGGTGAAGGGCTTGCGGCCTGTAGCTACAAGGACAACATCCGCTTTCATTGCAGAAGTTTTGCCATCAGTCAGGGATTCATAGGTGACTTCGACACCGTCATTCAAGACAGTAGAACCAGTCACTTTGGTGGAAAGAAGGAAGTTCATGCCTTCTTTTTCAAGACTTTTGCGTAGAACATTCATGCAGTCTTGATCCATCGTGCCGCCAAGGCGATTGGCGTATTCGATAACAGTGACTTTAGAACCCAATCTTTGCCAAACAGAACCAAGCTCTAAACCGATTACGCCGCCACCGACAACAACCATGGTCTTAGGAACTTGTGAAAGAGCTAATGCACCCGTATTAGAAACAATACGCTTTTCGTCGAACTTCAAGAAAGGAAGCTCCACAGGCTGTGAGCCCGTAGCGATCATGATGTTTTTTGTAGTGAGGATTTGCGTGTTGCCATCAGCACCTTTGACTTCCACTTTGCCAGGAGCGACGATTTTGCCAAAACCATTGTAAGGTGTGATTTTGTTTTTCTTGAACAAGAAGGCAATACCTTCTGTGTTGGTCTTAACAATCTTTTCTTTGCGCGCCATCATAGTCGAAAGATCTAAATCGACTTTTGAAACTTTCACACCATGGGCTGCCAGATCATGCTGAGCCGCTTGGTAGTGTTCCGAACTTTCAAGAAGGGCCTTAGATGGGATGCAGCCCACATTGAGGCAAGTTCCACCATAGGTTTTGTCTTTTTCAATTACGGCTGTTTTAAGTCCCAATTGGGCAGCGCGGATTGCGCCAACATAACCACCAGGACCAGAACCAATCACAATAAGATCATATTGAGTTTCAGACATTGAAGCTTCCTTTGAAGAAAAATGGACACCTTTTGGTATACGCCAATCAGGTGTCCAAGGTCACGCAGGAAGCTTTGCATTAGACGTAGATCAGATACAGCAGCTTCGGGTTCTGTTCTTAATTAAAATCCAGAAACGTCACCCAAGTTTCCGCCATCATCGATATCTTCATCGAACGGGATCGCATTGGCGCTGCTAGGTTTTTTAGTGCTGCTATGAACCAGCTTGACCTGTGGTTTTGCAGGCTTTGCGACAGCCTGATAAGAAGGTTTTTCTGGTTTTTTGTTCGGCTTTGCAGCGGCTTGGCTGTGGTGGCTGTTTTCAGCCCCCTGTCCGTGGAGCAGGTCGCGCAGTTCTTGCACCAAACCTGCAAGAATTTGACCTTGCTGAGCCATACTGTCAGAGGAGGCCGCCACCTCTTCAGATGATGCCGCATTCCCTTGCGTTGCTTGGTCCAATTGATTCATTGCTTTGGATATTTGCTCAAGACCGTGTGCTTGTTCGGCACTGCCCGTGGCGATTTCGCTATTTAAGTCTGCTACTTTCTTCACAGAAGCCAAGATTTCTTTAAGGACTGCGCTGCTAGAGTCTGCGATGCGAGAACCTTGCTCACTTTTCTCGACATTTTCTTTAATTAAAGAGGAGATGTCCTTAGCTGCAACAGCACTTCTTTGTGCTAAGCTGCGGACGGCTTCAGCCACGACTGCAAAGCCCTTACCTTGTTCTCCAGCTCGTGCTGCTTCGACGGAGGCATTCAACGCTAATAGATTGGTTTGGAATGCAATGTCGTCAATGACATTGATAATTTCTTCAATCTTCTTTGATCCTTTTGCGATGTCTGACATAGCCGTTATTAACTTCGAAATTTCAACATCACCATTCTCTGCAGCTTCTCGTGATTTTTGTGAAAGGCTATTGGCTTGTTGTGCACTTCCTGTATTCAAGCGAACCATGCTTGATAGCTCTTCCAGTGATGCCACTGTTTCTTCAAGCGATGCTGCTGCCTCCGTTGAAGCAGATGATAATTGCCCGCTAGCACTAGACAATTGTTGTGCTCCAGATGCAGTTTGCTCTGCGGTTAATGTGATTTCCTCACTGATATGATTCAATGTCCTCGTTAGGGATCGGGCAAATAAGAAGGCCAAAATCAATCCGACAAGGGTTCCTATTCCAACAGTCAATATGTTGATCATAGAGCCATTTTTCGCTATCGAGCTTGCAGAAGCGGATTGTGCATTAATTTCGTCATGGTGATAGCTCATGAGTTCGCGAGTCGTGGAGGTAAAAGCGTCTGCTGTTTCAGGGCAGTCTTTGAAGAATATATCGGTCATTGCCTGCATGTCTTCTGGGGTTCCAGCCTTAAAATGGGTTACAACTCGACCGCCGACGGCAACAAACTTTTCCCAAGCCTGAGTTTGTGCTTTATACAGCTCTTTTTGTTTTTCAGAAGTGAAACCATAGGATTCGTATTCTTGCTGATTTTTTTTGACCTCTTCAAGACCTTGACTCACGAGCTTTAATGATTGATCTACTTCTTCCTTCGTTATGCCAGGAAGGCCAAGGTTTCGCAGATTCATACGAATCGCTAGAAAGGTCTCGTAAAATTTATTGAGCTTGGCCTCTTTAGGAAGAGTGCTCGATACGAGCGAGCTGTACTCTGAAGTGATCGCGTCCGTTGCGTAGTAAGCTGAAACTCCCACGACCGAAGTCACCAGTATTAAAAAACCACAGATCATTAGAAGTTTTGCTTGAAGATTGAATTTACTCATTTGAAAGCCCTCCTAGGCTTAAGCACGTTCATAGAGCTCGTACAACTCCTTCTGTCTCTCAGCTGTGTTAACAATCGGTTAAAAAATGACAATACTTTAGGATGTTAAGTATAAAAATCATCATAAGTATTTAACAAACTTATATTTATTTTCGCTTAAAAGCGATTAAAGGCTCATAATTAGCCAGGCTTTCGCCATGTGAGATTCATTTTGAATCGAAATATGTGTGAAAAAATTACGTTTAAGTGAATAAATTTTCTATTTTTGTATAAAAAAAGCCCATCACTTTGGGTGATGGGCTCGGGAAGTTTACACTTCTAAAAGCAATCTTTCTGGGTCTTCAATCAGTTCCTTCACTTTAACTAGGAAGCTGACCGCTTCTTTGCCATCAATAATTCGATGGTCGTAAGTCAAAGCCACATACATCATTGGACGAATTTCTACTTTACCGTTTACAGCCATTGGTCTGTCTTGAATCTTGTGAAGTCCAAGGATAGCAGATTGTGGAAAGTTCAGAATCGGAGTTGAAAGAAGAGAACCAAAAACTCCACCGTTAGTGATAGAGAAAGTTCCGCCACTCAAATCATTCGGTGTGATTTTGCCATCGCGACCTTTCAAAGCCAAATCGCGTACGGCCATCTCAATACCCGCAAGTGAAAGAGTGTCAGCATCTTTTACTACAGGAACCATCAAGCCTTTTTCTGTCGATACCGCAATACCGATGTTGTAGTAGTTATGATATTCGATATCTGTGCCGGTGATCCAAGCGTTCACAGCAGGGAAAGACTTCAGAGCTTCAACACAAGCCTTCACGAAGAAACCGTTGAAGCCCAAGTTCAAACCGTATTTCTCTTTGAATTTGTCTTTATACTTTGCACGAAGGTCCATCACTTTGCCCATGTCCACTTCGTTGAAAGTTGTCAAAAGGGCTGAAGTATTTTGCGCTTCTTTCAACTTTTCAGCAATACGTTTGCGGATTGTCGTCATCGGCACAATTTTTTTGTCTCCTTGTTTCGATGGGCCACGCGCTGCTAGAACTTCGCTAGCTGAAACAGTAGGGGCTGCTGCTTTAGGCGCGGTAGCTGCTGGAGCAGCCGTTTTAGCAGGAGGTTCTGCAGCTAAAACATCACCTTTTGTTAAACGACCATCTTTGCCAGTCCCTGCAATTGTTGAAGGCTCAAGGCCTTTTTCAGTCACAATTCTTTGCACAGCAGGGGAGAGGTGTTGAGCCGCAGCCGCCTTTGGGGCTTCAGCGGCTGGAGCTTTTGGAGCCTCTGCTGCAGGAGATGTAGAAGGAGCTGCCGTCGGCTTAGCGTCTGTGTCTAGGGTCGCAACTGTGGCGCCGATTTTTACAACGGCGCCAGCTTCGTTTCCTGGAAGGATTGTAAGAACACCGTCATTTTCAGCGACGACTTCGACGCTTGCTTTGTCGGTTTCTAGAAGCATCATGACTTCATTTCTTTTTACGAAGTCGCCAGATTTCTTTGTCCAGCTGCCAATGGTGGCTTCTGTGATGGATTCTCCGACTGCCGGGATTTTAATCTCTTGTTTCATGCAACGTCCTTTTAAGTCTGGCGCTCTTAAGCACCGAAAATAGATTTAGTAATTTCAGCCTGTTCGATTTTGTGTCTATGTACGGACCCTGTAGCCGGAGAAGATCTTTCCGGACGGCCGACATATTGGAAACCGAGTTTCAATCCCGCTTGAGTCACCACTTCAACAAACTTGAAGTAAACACTTTGGAAGGCACCCATGTTTTTAGGTTCTTCTTGGGCCCAAACCAAAGTTTTGGCGTTCGCGTAGGATTTCAGGATTTCTGTCACCTTTTTCGCAGGGAACGGATAAATCTGTTCCAAACGAACAAGGGCGATATTTTCTTTTTTCGTTTTTTCTCTTTCTTCTAGCAACTCATAGTAAAGCTTGCCAGAGACAAAGACCACCGTATCGACTTTGGAAGCGTCAACTGTGTCAGCAATCACTTCCTGGAATTGTCCTTTTGCTAGTTCTTCGATTGAAGAAACAGCTCGTGGATGGCGCAATAAAGACTTCGGTGACATCACAATCAATGGCTTGCGGAAATCACGAACCATCTGACGACGAAGAGCATGGTAAATTTGCGCTGGTGTTGTCAGATTGCAGATCAACATGTTGTTTTGTGCCGCTGATTGCAGGAATCTTTCCAAACGAGCAGATGAATGCTCAGGTCCTTGCCCTTCATAACCATGAGGTAGAAGCATCACAAGACCGCTCATCTGTTGCCATTTTGTTTCAGCTGCTGCGATGTACTGGTCGATCACGATTTGCGCTCCGTTGACGAAGTCACCAAATTGCGCTTCCCACATAACAAGGCTGCGTGGGTTTTGCACAGAATAACCATATTCAAAACCAAGAACGCCGTACTCAGAAAGAATACTTTCCGCAACCAACAAAGAGGCCTTCGGATTTAAATCAGCCAAAGGGAAGTAAGACTTGTTCGTTTTGAAGTCATACATACCAGCATGGCGGTGAGTGAATGTCCCACGTACAACGTCCTCACCAGTCAAGCGCACAGAAGTGCCTTCGTGAAGAAGACTTCCGTAAGCTAGAAGCTCACCCATACCCCAGTCGACCATGTCTTTTCCGGCTGCCATGTTTTTGCGGCCTTCAAGCAATTTGATTAATTTAGGGTGAGGCGTGAAGGACTCAGGGAAAGAACCGATTTTCTCGCCAATTTTTTTCAAAGTGGCTAGATCAAAAGTTGTATTGGTTGGTTTTTCTAAGTCAGCATCAGTGCCTTTGCGTAAACCTTTCCAGTGGCCTTCGAACTTAAAATTCTTAAGCTTTGGAGGATTCTTTTTGGCTTCTTCAAAGATGCTTTGTAGACGATCCATGGCTTGTTGATAAAGGTCATCGATGTATTTTTGATCCAAGCTGCCTTCAGCGACGAGTTGTTTCGCATAAAGTTCGCGCACTGTCGCGTGAACTTTAATAAGCTCATACATTTGTGGCTGAGTGAAAGCGGGTTCATCACCTTCGTTGTGTCCGAACTTGCGGTAACAAATCAAGTTGATGACAACATCTTTACCGAATTCTTGACGGTAGCGAAGAGCCATGTCCATTGCGCGGACACAACCTTCAACGTCATCACCGTTCACATGCAACACTGGAGTGAAAGTCATTTTCGCTGCATCCGAAGAGTAGCGAGTAGAGCGTGTTGCGGTTCCAGTCGTCGTAAAGCCCACTTGATTGTCGATGATCAAATGAATAGTACCACCCACAGTGTGTGAAGGTGTGCCTGCCATTTGTAGAACTTCTTGTACGATACCTTGACCAGCAAAAGCAGCATCCCCGTGGATAAGAACAGGAACTACATTTTTACGGCTGTCGGGGCCTTTAAGGTCTTGAGCAGCACGAGTCATACCTAGAGCGACTGCATTGACAGTTTCTAAGTGTGAAGGGTTGTAAGCCAAAGTGACTTTGCAAGTACCTGCAGAAGTTTTCTTTTCTGTGACATAACCTAAGTGGTATTTCACGTCGTTATCAAAGTCTTCAACAGGTTCAGCTAATTGAAGCGGACCATTGAAATCGCCGAAGACGTATTCTTCACCTTTGCCGAAGAAGTTGACGAGCATGTTGACACGACCACGGTGAGCCATGCCGATGAAGACTTCTTGCACTTGATGAGCGGCTCCGTTTTGCACCAGAGTTTCCATCATCGGCAGAACGGCGTCAGCTCCCTCAACAGAAAAACGCTTCGTTCCTACGTAGCGAGTGTGGATGAATTTTTCTAAAGACTCTGCTTTTGTTAAAGCAGCAAGAGCATTTTTCTTTTCATCCAAATTCAACTTGTGTGTTTTAGTTTCAAATTCATTTTGGAACCATGAAACTTCTTTTGGTGAAGCATCAGAAGCTTGAACTGAAATTTTGCCGCAATAGATTTTTTTAAGTTGTGCGATGATCTCGCTCAGCTTCGCTCCGGGCAGGCCAATCAGTGAGCCAATTTGGAAAGAACTGTTGAGTTCTTTTTCAGTCAGACCAAAACGAGAGAGAGCTAGAAGTTCACTCGCTTTAGGGGCGTAAAGGGGATTGAGATCGGCTTCAGTGTGTCCATCAGCTCTGTAGGCTTGGATAAGTTGGAAGACAGCCAGTTCTTTGTCTGACATACCAAACTTACCATCTTGAGCAAATTCGACGCCTTCAAAAAAGCTTTTCCATTCCAAAGACAAAGACTCTGGATTGGATTTAAAATCTGTGTAGAGTTGTTCAATGTACTCTAGGTTCGCGCGGTTGATGCCAGTGTTGTTCACGATGTTCCTCACGTTATTTAGCACTATGTCTATTCGCGTGCTAATTTTTCAAAATCTTGTCCATTTGACACGCCTTAATGCGTAGCAAAAATGAGAAGCTTTTGATGTTAAAGAGTGCAGTGCCATGGTAGCTCTTTTTTTATAGAAATTGAAGGAGTTTAAGCAGTGTACAAGTTGGTGCTGATAAGACATGGCGAGAGTGTGTGGAATCAAGAGAACCGTTTCACCGGTTGGCAAGACGTTGATCTCTCGGAAAAAGGTCGAGCTGAAGCTCTAAAAGGTGGAAAAGCTCTCAAAGATAAAGGCTTTACCTTTGATGTTGCCTATACCAGTGTGTTGAAAAGAGCGATAAAAACTCTCAATTTTGTGCTCGATGAGCTGGATCAAGTGTGGCTTCCAGTGCACAAAGACTGGCGTTTGAATGAGCGTCATTATGGGGCTTTGCAAGGTTTGAACAAAGCTGAAACTGCGGCTCGTCATGGCGAAGATCAAGTCAAGATTTGGCGCCGAAGTTACGATGTGCCGCCACCAGCGATGGAAGCGAGTGATCCTCGTCATCCATCTCACGATCCGCGCTACAAAGGTGTCCCGGCCGCACTTTTGCCTAGCCAAGAATCTTTGAAAGACACCGTTGCTCGCTTTTTGCCTTTGTGGGTGGACACGATCGTGCCAACGATGAAGTCTGGAAAGAAAGTTTTGATCGTTGCTCACGGGAACAGTTTGCGCGCTTTGATTCAGCATCTTGAGGGAATGACTCCGGAAGAAATCATGGCAGTCAACATGCCGACGGGGATTCCTTTGATGTACGAATTGGATGCGAATTTCAAAGTGATTGGCAAAGAGTTCATTGGCGATCCCGATGAGGTTAAAGCGGCGATTGAAGCTGTCGCGAATCAAGGTAAAGCGAAGTAAAAAAATATGGCGACTTTGCTCAAGAATATTTCGACGATTTTGACAATGCAGGGGGCGGCCTCAAAAGGAGGACGTCATATCCAAGAGGCTGACCTGGGTATTTTCCAGCAAGCCTCTATTTTGATCGAAAAAGACCGTATTGCTTGGGTGGGACCACATAAAAAATTACCGAAAGAATTAGCAAAAAAAAGAAACATTCGTGAAATGGACATGAAGGGTCTGACCGTTATGCCAGGCCTGGTGGAGTGTCACACGCATTTGATTTTTTCCGGCGATAGGGCTGCCGAATTTGAAATGCGCAACATGGGTGTTTCGTATCAGGAAATTGCGGCCAAGGGTGGGGGAATTCTTTCCACCATGAGAAATACGCGCAAAGCCAGTGTTGCGACATTAGCAGCCTCAGGGCAAGAACGAGCTCGACATTTTGTTTCCCAAGGGGTCACGACTTTGGAGATAAAGTCAGGGTATGCATTAAATCTCAAAGATGAATTGAAGATGTTGCAGGCAGTACAAAAGATCGAGGGTGTGCGCACTGTTGCGACTTTTCTGGGGGCGCATGCGCTTCCTCCAGAGTTCAAAACTTATGAAGATTATCTGCAGTTCCTGGGGCAAGAGGTTTTGCCCGTGATCAAAAAGAAAAAGTTGGCTGTTCGAGTTGATGTCTTCATTGAAAAAGGATTTTTTCCACCACCGGCTTCAGAAGATTATTTGCGACATGCGCAGAGCTTAGGTTTCGATGTTGTCGTACATGCAGATCAAATGTCTTTAAGTGGCGGCAGTGATGTGGCTATGCGTTTAGGAGCTCGTTCGGGCGACCATCTTTTACAAGTCGGTGACAAAGAAATTCAAGCTTTGGCGAAATCAGAGGTCACCTGTGTATTGCTGCCCACGGCAGATCTATATACCAAAATGAAATACCCACCGGCTCGGCAATTGATTGATGCTGGGGCAAGGGTGGCGCTAGCGACGGACTTCAATCCTGGAACTTCGCCAACTCAAGACTTGAACTTAGTCGGTTTGTTGGCGCGCTTAGAAATGAAGATGAGTCTCCCAGAAGTTTTAGGTGCCTACACGGTGGGGGCAGCGCACGCGCTGAGCTTGCAAGATGAAGTGGGATCTATAGGAGTCGGCAAGAGTGCTGATATTTTGTGCACGGAGAAAGACTGGCGAACTCTTTTTTATAGCGTCGGGGAATCTTCGCGTAAGGCTGTTTTCACTCGAGGAAAGTGCATTTTTAACAGTCTAAAATAATTTACCGCGTCAGAAAATTTAAGATTCTTAAAATTTCCTTTGAATTATCCCCCTGTTTCTTCCTAGTCTTGAGCTGAGTTGCTCTGAGGGGGGTACTGCTCGATGAGATCTTCATACACGAATTTAATGCAGTCTAAGTATTTTAATCCTGCTTTTAATAGCGCCATTTTTGATGGTCCTGTTCGGATTTATTTTGCTCAATTTCATGAGGCGTTGGCTTTGAAGATCTACTTTATGATTCAGCAGCAGTTGAGTGATGAAGTGGTCAAAGCGAAGGAGTTGGCGAAAGCATCTGGGGCCAATATATTAATTTTGATCTATCCGACGAAAGAAGTCTTCAATCTTTCATTTGAGGATTGCTCGCAAAATGCGGGGCCCTTCGAGATAGAAAACTGGAACGAGGATGTCGTTATTGGAATGCGTGGGCCGATTGAAGACGACAAGCTCGACTTTTTCATGGATCAATTGCGAAACGCGATGGTGAACTGGAGTCCAGCTAGTCAACAGGCCACTGTTGTTTTGGCAGAATTGTGATATTCTAAAAGTATGAATAAAAAAGGTCAGATCGTGGTCGAGTATGTACTCCTCCTGGTCGTAGCGGTCAGCATATCAGCCCTTCTTGTAAGTCTGCTTGTCAGCCGCAATCCCGATGAGCCTGGTGTCCTCGTCGCAAAATGGCACTCCATTTTGCAGGCGATTGGAAGTGATATACCAGATTGAACTAGATAAATGGATTGCCGCGTTTTTGCAGTTCCTCTTCGATTGCGAGCTGCATTTTTTCTTGAATGTCCTGGGTAATCTCATGCACCAGCTCAACATCATTAACAGCAGAAGGTTTGTAGGGGAGTACCATCGGCTCCAAAAAGCGGATTCGCCATTTTGCTGGCAGGGGTAAAATATTTAAAGGCAGTGGGATGACAGAGCCTTTTAAAAACTTGGTGAATTTAAGTTTTTTCAGATTGATGTGAGTCTCTTCCGCGCCAAGAATCACGACGGGGACGATGGGGGTCTGGGTTTCTAAGGCCATGCGAACGAAACCACGTTTAAACTCTTGCAGTTGATAGCGCTCTGAGGTGGGTTTGAAGTTGCCCTGTTCTCCCTCGGGAAACAGGACAATAGCATGACCTTTGTTGAGTGCGTTCACGCCATTTTCATAAGTGGCTTCAGTAAAACCCATTTTCTGTGCGGGGATCGCGGTCGTTTCCGTGAGAAACCAAAAATGGTGCGTCATTACTCTCGGGATTCGTTTGGCCTCGTTTTGAATTATATGAGCTAAAAGAACGGCATCGAAGCCAGAAAAGCCCGAGTGGTTCGGTGCGATAATCACTCCACCAGTGCGGGGGATGTTTTCGACTCCCTCTACTTCCAAGCGAAAATATTTTCGCAAAATTTCAAGTAAGAGTCGAGGCAGAACCCGGTAAATCAGGGTGTCACGGTCAAGGTTGCGTAGACCGAAAATTTTTTCGTTGGGTTTCTGCAAGAAATTCTTCATGATTAGAACTAGTTATCCATTTTTTGGAGTGTGTTTATGTCTTCAACTTTTATCATGGCTATTGATCAGGGCACAACGAGCTCACGAACCTGCATTATCAATCAAGCCGGAGGTCTTGTCGCAGAAGCGAGCGAGACGTTCAAGCAAATTTTTCCACAACCGGGGTGGGTCGAACACGATCCGGCTGACATCTGGCACTCCACACAAAGATCCATGCGAGCGGCTTTGGAAAAGGCAGGAATCAGTGGGACTCGCATTCACGCCATTGGTATCACAAATCAGCGTGAAACTGTCATGCTCTGGGATAAAAAAACAGGTAAAGCTGTTCACAATGCTATTGTTTGGCAATGTCGTCGCACGCAGTCTTTGTGCGAGCGCCTTAAAAAGCAAAAAAAAGAAAAAATGATTACGGCCAAAACTGGTTTGGTTTTGGATCCCTATTTTTCTGGCACCAAGATTCAATGGTTGTTGCAGAATGCACCCCAAGCACGAAAACAAGCCGCTGCAGGAAACTTGCTTGCAGGCACCGTGGATACTTTTTTGTTGTGGAAGCTGACGGCGGGGCAAGCGCATAAAACGGACGTGAGTAATGCTTCTCGAACCATGTTGATGAATATCCACACGGGTTGGTGGGATGAAGACTTGTTGAAACTTTTGCGTGTACCTGAAAATATTTTACCAGAAATTTGTCCTTCGAATGCAGAGTTTGGCTTCACTCAAGGATTGGGCTTTTTACCTGATGGTATTCCTATTACGGGAATGATCGGTGATCAGCAGGCTGCTTTATTTGGTCAAGCGTGCTTTGAGGCTGGAGAATCCAAGTGCACATTCGGTACGGGAAGTTTTCTATTGCTGAATACCGGCCGCGTTGCTGTTAAGTCGAAAAACAAACTGCTAACGACCATCGCCTGGAAATTAAAAAATGAAGAGATGACTTATGCCTTAGAGGGCGGAGCCTTCGTTTGTGGAGCCGCTGTGCAATGGTTGCGTGATGGGCTGGGCTTGATTCAAAAGTCATCTGACGTTGAAGCTTTAGCTAAATCAGTTTCAAGTTCCGAAGGGGTCGAGTTTGTTCCCGCTTTGACGGGATTGGGTGCTCCGCACTGGAATCCAGAAGCTCGTGGGGTGATCTGTGGTTTGACTCGTGGGTCGACAAAAGCGCATATCGCTCGGGCTACTTTGGAAGCGATGGCTTTGCAGAATGTAGATATTTTAAATACGATGCAAAAAGATTTGCGCAAGAAAATCAAAAGTGTGCGTGTTGACGGCGGGGCGGCGGCAAACGATTTATTGATGCAGCTTCAGGCTGATTACTGTGGAGTTGCGGTTGAGCGTCCTACCAACTTAGAGACCACAGCCTTAGGTGCCGCGTTCATGGCTGGTATAGGATCTGGTTTCTGGAAGAGTACAAAAGAGCTTAGAAAAGTTTGTAAAATAAATAAACAATTCAAGGTGAAGATCTCCCTAAAAGCTCGTAACGAAAGAATGCGTCGCTGGGAGAAAGCTTTGGAGAGAGTCTAGTATGCCAGTCAAAGGACAAGAGCAGGTTATATTTAAAAAAGTGGCCATGTCAGAGAAAAAGATGATTTTTCGCGAACTGGCCAGCGAGAAGATGCAGATTATGCTGAAGGGATCTGAACGGGAGGAACCTTTTTATCTGGTCGCAAATCAGGTTGAAAAAGATGAGAACCTTTTGTGCCAACATACTGCGAGCTCGTCAGGTATCACCAAGGATCAAAAAGTTTCAGGCAACTTTGCTTTTCGCAATGAGCGTTACTATTTTCATTCCGAAATTAGCTTTCAAAATGGCTGGACAGTCTTAAAGATCAACGTCGATATTTTTCAGTTGCAGCGTCGCGCGAATGCGCGCATCAATTTGCCAGACAATTACGATGGTGTATTTGTTCTGACAAGTCATATGGGCAAAGCGTATTTCATTGATTGCAAGTTGAAGGATGTCAGTGCTGGTGGCTTCAAAATGGAGATGCCTGGTGAGACTCCAGCCTTAAAGATTGGGGAGACAGTCAAAGGAACTTTGCGCCTAGGCAAGCGTCGTCCAATGGATTTTGATCTTGAAGTTCGCTTTGCTAAAAAAAATCAAGAAGGCGATCAAATGGTGCAGGTCGCAGGCTTGCAGTTTTTGAATCGCGATCACGCTATCGAAAATCGTTTGTTGTTAATGATGATGGATATTCAGCGCGAGCTATATTTAAAGTACTCGGATCGAAAGAAGTTTTAAAAGTTCTTCTTTCAGATCAACCGACTGAGATCCTTCACATGTTTTATGAACGTAATTTTTTTATCCTTTGATAGCTTCAGATCTGCGATATGGCGCTTATTTGAAAAAGGAATCACAAAGTGAGTGAACCCTAATTTGTCGCCTTCACGAATGCGGTTCTCGGCGAAGGAAACCCCACGCACTTCGCCGGTAAGACCTATTTCGCCGAAATAACAAGTTTTCGCATCCAGCTCGCGGCGGCTTTCTGTTGAAAGAATGGCAGCTGCGACGGCTAAATCTGCGGCTGGTTCATCCAGCTTCAAACCACCAACCACGTTGATAAAAATATCGTTGCTAGAAAGGCGAATCTCTAAGTGTCTGTCTAGGACGGCAGTTAAAAGATGCAATCTGTTGACGTCAATTCCCAAAGCGGTTCGACGTGGCATGGCCATCGGACTTGCCAAGGTCAGAGCTTGCACTTCACAAAGAAGTGGTCTTGTTCCTTCCATTGAAGCAAAAACAGCCGAGCCAATCAGTTGGTCACCTCGCTCTTCAAGGAAAAGCTCGGAAGGATTGGCTACTTCTTCAAGCCCTTTGGCATTCATTTGAAAGACACCCAATTCATGAGCAGCACCGAAACGATTTTTTAGTGCACGCAAGAGTCGGAAGTTGTAAGACACGTCCCCCTCAAATGAGAGAACACAATCCACCATGTGCTCAAGCACTTTGGGGCCTGCGATATTTCCATCTTTCGTCACGTGGCCAATCAGAATGACTGTGATATTTTCCTGCTTTGCTAAGCCCATCAAGTGTCCAGCACATTCACGCACTTGGGATACAGAGCCTGGCGCTGCTTGTAGATCTGGCAAATACATCGTTTGAATAGAGTCGACGACGAGAACTTCAGGTTTTTTAAAACGTGCTAACTCCATCACGCTGTGAAGATTGCTTTCGCAACCAATTTCAATGAGGGGTGAGCGAATACCGAGGCGATGCGCTCGTGAGCCCGTCTGTGAGATGCTTTCCTCTCCAGAAATATAAAGTACTTTGCATTTGTTTTTCGCAAGGCCCCCGGCCATTTGCAAAAGAAGCGTGGATTTTCCGATACCAGGGGAACCACCAAGTAGGACGAAACTACCACGGGCCAAGCCACCGCCAAGAACTCGATTGAGTTCTTCATAACCAGTATTAAATCGATCCAGCTTTACTTCTTCAAGGCTTTGGTCTAGGGAAACGGGTTTCGAAGACTGGGTGCCTTTTTCAGGACTTGAGGTCGACCAACCGCGAGTCTTTGCCTCTGGCATCTGCAATTCTTCAACGAAGGAGTTCCACGCACCGCAGTCAGTACATTTTCCTTCCCACCTTGGTCTTTGGGCTCCACAATTTTGACAGGTATAGATCGTTTTCGTCTTCGATTTTGCCATGAATATTCGGTATCATTATTAAAGAATAGTTACAAGGATTGTACATATGAAGAACGCACTGAAGTGCATCGCGTTTTCCCTCCTCGTCGGTTCCACGGTCGGAGCTCAGGGCGGAAAGTCGGATCTAGACAGTTTTAAGAAGGCGTTGGAGCAGTTTCGGGCAGAGAAATACACCGAGGCGATTCCAGGCTTCGAAAATGCGCTGAAGGAAAATACTCATCTTGAAGAGTATGCTCGCTTTTATTTGGCGCAATCCTATATGAAAACCAAGCAGTTGGATCTGGCTGAGGCAGAGCTGCAGAAAGTCTTAAAGCTCACTCCCAATATTAAAATGTCTATAGAGACTTCGAACTTGATGGGGCAAGTGGCCTTAGAGAAAAAAGACTACAAATTGGCCAGTCTGCAATTCGTTAGATTGGAAAAACGCACAAGGAATACAGAGGATTACCCTGAGGTGATCTTCAATTTGGCGACGGCCGAGAAGGGTCTGAATAGATCGAAACAAATGTGCAAGTGGTTGGTCGCCTTGTGGGAAAAACATCCGGCATTTCATCGAGTCAAAGACTGGGGTGTCGATTTGGCCGCCAACGAATTTCAAGGTAAACCGACGGAGTGTAAAACCACCGTCGAAGATTTTCGTGGCAGAGTTCGCTACTTGCTGTGGGCAGGGTTAGATAAAAAGGCTCAAGCTGAAATTGATATTATGAAGGAAAAGCTAGCGAAGACGGACAAATACGCTGGTGATAAATTGCAAGCTCAGTTTTATATCCAAGAGGGTGAAGTCGAAAAAGCTGTTGAAATTCTCAAGCCTTATTACGAGACGATGAAAACGAATTTTGATTACTTAATTCTTTTCGCCAATGCTTCGGCCAGAGCAGGGGAAGTTCAGTTGGCAGTCGGTTCTTACTATGCTGCTTACAAACTGAGTCCTCGTTCTAAAGTAGGGCGTCAAGCTTTATATCAATCTGCATTTTTAAGTTATCAGTTCCAAGATTATGATGGAGCAGCTCGTCGCTTCCAAGAGTTCATGAAAGTGTACTCCAATTCGGGTTTGATTCGAGATGCGCAATGGCACTTAGCGTGGTTGAAATACTTGAAAGGGGACTATCAAGGAGCTTTTAAATCATTTTCGGACTTGAGTGCTAACAAGCGTCGTAACAAAAGAGGCTGGTCTTCGTTCCCACAAGATCGCATCAATTATTGGATGGCTATGAGTCTATACCGCCAAGGAAAGATTCCGTTGGCAAAGACCATGATGGAGTCGCTCGCGAAGGATCCTTTGATGGGATACTACTCCATTGCTGCCCAAGCCCGTTTGAAGAAAATGGGAGAGATCAAAATTCCTCCAGTGGTTCTGTCGGCTTTGCCAACCCAACCACGAGTTATTTCTCGTTTTTCAGCGAGTGAATTTCTGATGCCGACATTTCAAGAAGAGTATCGTGGTGATGAGAATGAATCGGAAGAAACACTTTTGCTAACTCAATATTCTGTCGACGATGAGCGAGGAGAAGAAGAAGAAGCTGAAGCCGTTGATAATCCTGATTTAAAATCAGTGGATGTGGCTGCCAACGAAGAAGTGGGTGCGGGAGCAAGTGGAGGCAATGCCACTCCTTTTTCAAACCCTGCTTTGATGAAGATGTTTGCACGTGCACGCGATATGATTATCTTGGGCGAAAACGAATGGGCACGCTGGGATCTTTTTGACATTGAAAAGAAGACATCGAACAAAGACTATCTGCGAACTTTAATGACCGAGTACAATACAGCAGGCCATTACAATCGCTCTTCTTATATTGCGCAAATCAACTTCGGTGGACAGCGTGGCGCCCATGGTATCGAAGGGATTCGTTACCTTTGGGAGTTTGCTTATCCTCGAGCCTACTCTGAGCACGTAGAGTCTTTCGCGAAAAAGTTCACCGTACCTCAAGAGTTGGTATGGGGAATCATGCGAGCGGAAACAAACTATCGTCGTGATGCTATTTCACCGGTTGGGGCTTTGGGTTTGATGCAAGTGATGCCATTTACTGGGCAGAAGTTGGCAACACTTTTGGGTGAAAAGACCTTTAATACGCCGATGTTGTTGCAACCAGAAACGTCCGTTAAGTACGGGACTCGATATTTAAAGCGTTTGATGGATCGCTTTGACAACACGATCCCTTTGGTTGCGGCGGGATACAATGCAGGACCACATCGGGTCAAAAGTTGGTTGGCAAGTTTCGGAACTTTAGAGACTGATGAATTCATCGAGCATATTCCATTTTTGGAAACAAGAAACTATGTAAAAAGAGTTGTTTCGAATGCGCATATTTATTCACAGCTCTATGGAAATAAAAAAGATTTATTTCCTTACCTTTCAAGTGTAGTACCAGTGAAAGCACCTACAGAAGTTTCAGCAAAAGAAAATTGGGATGACATTTGATCGGTAGTGTTTGGCGATTCTTAATAAAAAAAATAATCGAAATGATGGCGTCGCTCGGGTTTCTAGCGGCGCTGATGTTTTTTTTGCTTAAAGCTCTTCCTGGTGGACCCTTCGACGAAGAAATTGCACTGAATCCCGTCGTGAAAGAAAAGCTACAAATACATTGGCAAGTCGAAGAAGCTTGGTATGTGCAAGCTTCTTCTTATCTCAAGTCATTGCTTCAAGGTGATCTTGGAGTCTCCATGTTGCGCCCAGATCGCACTGTTGTCGAGATTATTTCTCAAGGTTTGCAGAACACTTTGGCGTTGAATGCAATCGCTTTGGTGTTCATTGTTGTCGGCGCTTTATTGATATCCATTCTGGCAGTGCGTTTTCGCGGAAGTTGGATAGAGGCCTTGATTGATCAGGCCGTTATTGCTTTTTTGGCTTTGCCGAGTTTGTTTTGGGGGCCTTTGTTAATTTACCTTTTCGGTTTTTACTGGAACCTATTGCCAGTGGCTTTTTTGACGACGCCCATTCACTATATTCTGCCACTGTTGACTTTGTGCCTAAGACCCTTAGCGGCTTTGATTCGAATTCTGAAAAACTCCATGAATGAAAATATCCAGATGGATTATGTCAGAACGGCCAGAGCCAAAGGCGCCGGCCGTTGGAGGATTCTTTTTTTTCATGTCCTAAGAAATTCACTCATTCCTTTTTTAAGTTACGGTGGTCCTTTGATTGTCTCATTGCTTTCTGGTTCTTTTTTAGTTGAAGTTCTTTTTGCTATACCAGGATTGGGAACCGAATTTATTTCTTCACTCAATGATCGAGATTATACTTTGATTGTGGGATTGACTCTTTTTTATGGAGCCTTGTTGATTCTCGTCAATTCGTTTATTGATGTTTTATTGCGACTAATTGATCCTCGTTTGCGAGAAGAAACATGAAGAAAGTATTTTTGAGTTTTGCAGTTTTCTATCTTGCAGTGATCTTCATTTTGATCCTTGCCTTCCCGTTTTTAGGGTTAGGTACTGGCTTAGAGCAAAATGTCGATAGTATTTTGCGTGGCCCTTCGGTAACTCATTGGTTTGGCACTGACACTTTGGGGAGAGACCTTTTTGCGCGCGTGCTTTTAGGGGGTAGGATTTCTTTGCTCGTAGGTCTTTTGTGTTCTTTGCTATCCTTTGTTTTTGGTTTTTCCTTCGGGGCCCTGGCGGGACATTTTGAGGGATGGGTAGATCGAGTTTTGATGCGGTTGTGTGATATCTTAATGGCCATTCCTAGTTTTATTTTAGTTTCTATTTTGTGCTTGAGTATGCAGTTGCTTTTGCCTTTTGAGGACACTTTTGTGCGCTCTTTATTTAGTCTTGTGGTTGGAATTTCTGCAACTCACTGGATGGGCATGGCGCGAGTGACTCGTGGTATGGTCTTAGAAATCAAAAGAAAGCCGTTTATCGAAGCGGCCATTGCATTGGGTGGCAGTCATCTGCACATCATGCTTCGTCATATTTTACCGAATATGCTAGGCACTTTGATGATTTTAATGGCCATGCAGATTCCGACCAATATTCTCTATGAAAGCTTTATGTCATTTGTGGGACTGGGAATTCAGCCGCCTGACACTAGTTGGGGGATCTTGGTGCGAGAAGGGTGGAAGACTTTGTCTAGCTTTCCGCACTTGATCCTATTTCCGTCTTTGATTTTATTTTTGACGGTATGGAGTTTTCATATTCTGTTGGATGCCGTGAAAGTTCGTTTTAAGTTGTAATGATGACGGTGCGGCCCAAGAATAAAAGATCAAAGTGCCAGTTGTATTATGACCTGTTGGGTTCTTAGGGACGTATCAATTATTTAATTAAGTCATCGAGGTGTTTGGTGAAAAAATATATTTTTTTGCTATCTTTACTTTGTGCTAATTTTTCTTCTGCGACCGAAGTTAGTGGAATAGCTTCGAAAGAGATTTTTGCAAAGCTGCAAACTCTCAACCTTACACGAGAAGGTTTGGCCGCGACCATCGATCCAAAAGCGTCTATCACGGAAGAAACTTTTCGCAATGTGTGCCAGCCAGTAGGTAAGGAATTGCAAAGATGGAGTGGAGAAAATAATTTAAAAAGTCGCCAAATCTCACATAAAAATAGAAATGAAAACCATGCAATTCCTAAGGATTTAGAAGGTGCTTACCGTGAGTTTGAAAAAGACTCTAAGCTGATGGAAAAAGTACTTCCATACATTCTCGAAGGAGTTCAGGGGGAGATGCATTTGTATAGAATACAAGTTGCCAGCTCTTGCCTTGCTTGCCATGGTGAGAAATCTGCAAGGCCCACCTTTATCAAGGAAAAATATCCCAAAGACCGCGCTTTTGGTTTTAAAGTGGGAGACCTGAGAGGGGTTTATACTGTTTTTAAATCGACTGGAAAGTAGAGGCACCCCGCAGGGGTGCCTCTGAGTTAAAATCTGAACGGGGCCAGATTGACCTAATGCTATCTTGTCTAGGACTTCATTCCAAATTTATGGAGAATAAAGGCATATTCTTCGGCCATTTCCCACAGATGATCAAACCTGCCTGATACTCCAAAATGACCGGCCCCCATGTTTGTCTTGAAGACAAGCGTGTTGTTGTCCGTCTTCAAGTCACGAAGTTTTGCCGTCCACTTGGCCGGCTCCCAATAGGTCACGCGCGGGTCGTTCAAACCACACGTTATGAAAAGATGTGGATAGGCTTTTCTTTCGACGTTGTCGTAGGGAGAGTAGCTTTTGATATAGTGATAGTATTTTTTGTCGGCAGGATTTCCCCACTCCTTGTACTCAATTTGTGTGAGCGGCAAATCCTTATCGAACATCGTGTTGATCACATCTACAAAGGGCACATGGGCGGCAACTACAGAGAAAAGTTCGGGTCGCATATTCATGCAGGCACCCATAAGCATTCCGCCGGCACTTCCCCCGCAGGCCGCAAGTTTATTTTGCGCCACCAATTTGTTCTTGATTAGGTAGTCACCGCACGCAATAAAATCTTTGAACGTGTTTTTCTTTTTTAAAAACTTGCCGTCTTCATACCAGGCGCGCCCCATCTCGGAACCGCCACGCGGGTGAGCCAACGCATAGACAAATCCCCGATCGATGAGACGAAAGACGTCCCGACGCACAGGGAATGTATCGGGAATGCTCATGCCGTAAGAGCCATAGCCATAAAGGTATCCTGGGGCTGTGCCATTTTTTTTCAATCCTTTACGATATACTATAGTCAGTGGAACCTTTGTGCCATCATGAGAGGGAACCCAAGCACGCTCACACACATAATTGCTTTTTTTATGCCCTTTGATTTCTTTGACTTTCAGGGTCGTAAACTTGCGGGTGCGCATGTTGTAATCAAGATCTGAATCGGGCGTTATCGGAGAAGAATATGATAGGCGTAGCTTCTCGGTGCGAAACTCGTGATTGTTTTTTGGTTGAACATCGTAAGCTTGATCATCAAAAGAGATCAGATGGTCCTTTTTATTTTGGAAGTCATAGACGCGAATTTGTGGAAGGCCTGACTCGCGCTCTGTGATAATCATATAGTCGGCAAATACCTGCAGACCATCGCGCAGAATTTTGTCCGAATTTTTGATAAAAGTTTTCCAGTTTTTGCGTCCAGGCTTGTTCACAGCCGTTTTCATGATCTGAAAATTTGTGGCTTTGTAGTTGGTGCGAATCCAGAACTCTCCATTGCGATCAGCTACGCGGTACTCGATTCCCTCCTTGCGCTTTTCAATACAACGGAACTTTCCCAAAGCATCATTGGCATCAAGATACCAGACTTCCGAAGTTATCTTTCCTCCGCTATAGATGTAGATGTAGTCTTTTGATTTTGACTTATAAAGATGGATGAAGTGCTGGGAATTCTTTTCCTCGTATATCAGCTGGTCTTTTTGTGGATTATCTCCAATGCGATGACGGTAAATGCGATAAGGACGAAGGTTTTCATCAAGTACAGTGTAAAACAGGAAATCACTGTTACGAGACCAAGCACAAGAGCCTGTTGAATTCGGTAGCTTGTCTTTAAGAGTTTTTCCAGAAACGAGATCTTTGAGGTAAAGGGTGTATCGCTCGGAGCCATCGAAGTCGACCCCATACGCTACGAGGTTTCCGTCTTCGGAAATGTCGACATTGCTCAAATTAAAAAACTTTTTGCCTTTGGCAATAACGTTGCCATCCAGGTAGATTTCTTCGCGCCCACCAATAAGTGGTTTGCGCACATGCTGAGGATATTGCTGACCTTTTTTGAACTTGGTGTAATAGGCAAACTTTCCGCGAGGAGCAGGGACGGAACTATCATTGATCTTAATCCGTGACTTCATTTCCTTAAAAAGCTTGTTCTTGAGCTTTTGTAAAGGCTTCATATGTTCAGCAAAATATTTATTTTCGGCTTTAAGATACTTCATCGTCTCCGGATGCTTGCGGTCGCGCATCCAGAAGTAGTCATCAATACGAACATCTTTGTGGTTTACAAATTTTTGCGGATATTTCGGTGCTATTGGTGGTTGAACTGATTTTTGTTTCATATCACGAGTTTAGATAAATTCTTAAATAGTTGGCAAGGATAAGGCGATCATCATCTGTTAGACTCCACTTGTTAGAGGAGCTCAGCCATGCTCCGGCATTGCTCGTCTAGATCTATAAGCTTATGCTGAAAAAAAGATGGGTTTTGGAAGTTCCATTTTTTTGTGGAATATTTACTCTTCCATTGTGCCAAACTTTGGATTGATTTTGATAAGTGTGTTTGCGCAATAAAGTATTTTCTGATTAAACTGGGGTCTAATAAAAAAATAAAAACCATCACTGTTTGGGAGGAATCGCTGTGATCTTACGACCTGTTCTTAGTCTATCAATATTGGCTGTATTGTGTGCACCTACTATTGGGTTTGCGCAAGAGGCACTACCGAAAAAGGTAGAAGTTCCTATCGACAACCTCATGTCTGAAGATAAGATTTTATTGGGCAAGACGCTCTACTTTGATCCACGTCTCTCCAAAGATGGCACAGTATCATGCAACTCCTGTCATAATGTTATGGCCGGCGGCGACGACAACCGAGCATTTTCCGCAGGAGTGGGGGCAAAGTTGGGTGGTCGTTCTGCACCAACTGTTTGGAATTCAGCATTTATGTCTGTGCAGTTCTGGGATGGGCGTGCTCCAAGTCTTGAGGAGCAGGCAAAAGGTCCTTTGATGAACCCAGTGGAAATGGCTATGACAGATCATAATATGGTCATGGATCGTATCGCTAAGATTCCTGGTTATCAAAAAATGTTTGATAAAGCTTTTGGTGCTGGAACAAAGATGACGATTGATCATGTTGCCAAAGCAGTTGCTGCTTACGAAAGAACTCTGATTACTCCAAACTCTCGTTTTGATAAATACATCTCGGGCAAGAAGGGTTCATTGACAGAAGCAGAGATCAAGGGTTTTGAAACTATGAAAACGACGGGTTGCTTTGCTTGTCACTCTGGACCGAACTTTGCTGGTCCTAAGTTGCCGATGGGTGTTGGTTTTTACATGAAGTTTCCGACTTTCCCAGGAAGCAGCTTTGATAAGAAATATGATCTGCTAAAGGATGCTGGAAGATATGATGTGACCAAAGTTGAAGCAGATAAGCATATGTGGAGAGTTCCAACTTTGAGAAATATTGCTTTGACAGCTCCTTACTTCCATAACGGTTCTGTTGCATCTTTGGATGAGGCAGTCCGTGTGATGGCGAAGACTCAGCTTAATAAGGATTTGTCTGATGCAGATGTGCAAAGTATCGTGGCCTTCTTGAAGACTTTGACTGGTGAAATGCCGAAACAAACTATGCCGGTTCTTCCTCCGACGGAAGGTTTTACTCTAACTCATTAAAAGTTAAAAAAATGAAGATATAAAAAAGGCGCTTTAAAAGCGCCTTTTTTATTGGGAAAAAGTATTTAATTATGTTCTGGCCCATATAGGGTTTGAAGAAGTTCGGCTTAGTCTGTGTATGTTGCAAACGACAAGAATCGAGGAACTATATATGACTAAGAAGCCGAGACTGATTATTTCAACGACAAGTCCTTATGCTAGAAAGGCTCGCATTGCTGCCTTAGAAAAGAGTATTGAAGTAGAAATTGTGAACGATGTGCCTTGGAATGAGGATACGGGAGTTATTGCCTTAAATCCACTCGGCAAAGTGCCAGTGTTAGTCACTGAGGATGGCGAAGCCCTTTATGACTCGAGGGTCATAGTTGAATATTTCGATAGTTTTCCAGGAACCCAGCTTTTTCCGGATAAATCAGAAGAGAGGCTCAAGGTGAAACATCTTGAAGCGCTTGCCGATGGAATCATGGATGCTGCTTTGGTGGTGTTTGCGGAAAGACGCAAGCGACCCAATGAACTTCAATATCAGTGGTGGATAGACCGTCAATTCGGAAAAATTCACCGAGGGTTAAAGCATTTGGATGAGCTATTAGATGATAAGCAGCATTTTTTTGGAAACCGCCTGACAGTTGCAGACATTGCAGTAGCGAGTGCTCTTGGGTACGTGGGATTGCGATTTAGTGAGGACTTCGATTGGCAGACATTGTATCCAAATCTTGCAAAGTTTTATGCAAATCTTTTGGAGCAACCCAATTTCAAAAATACCGTGCCAGTTTTGTAGGGTATGAAAAGATAATTTTATAAAAATAAAAAGTTCTGTGGAGTTCGTTCCTCCATTGCGTTGCCTGGTGCAGGATTTCAACAGGCAACACAAAAAAGTAAAAACCTCAATATAGATCGTGTGAGGAACACTTTAGTGTGAATGATGGCCTTTGTTAGGCATTCTATTGACGACTTTAAAGTCAAATATTTGACTTTGTCCATTCACCACAAGAGTCACTTTTAAAGTTTCATCTGCCTTTACTTCACGAGATGGATCAAAAAGCATAATATGGTAACTGCCAGGTTTCAGCTCTAAAGACTGCTTTGCTGGGATCGAGATCGCTTCGATCTTTTGCATCGCCATCGTGTCGCCTTTTTTTACGGTTTCATGCATTTCTAAAGCTTTGAAGGGCGAAGCTTCTTTAACTTCAATTTGGACTTCTTTATCAGTTAGGTTTGTGAATCTTCCGAATCCTCCAGTGACGTTGCTGCCTTTTATCGGAGTGAAGATTCTTGCATCTTCGATACTGATACTGGGTTTATTCTCCGTAGATGTTTTCAGGCCAGGGCTTGCAAATAATGTCGAACTGGCAAACAAAGTGATAGTGGCAACAAAAAGTGTCTTCATAAGTGCTCCTTAATTTTAATAATGATTTCTTCTGCAGAACGTGGACTTGGAACACTGTCAATGACATGTCCCTTTTTATTTAAAATAAAAACCTTATCGGTATGTGCAATGGAGTAGCCTAAATATGACTTTGGATTTTCTTCGACGACGTAGCTGGCACCAAAAAGTTTAATTGTGTTATCTATGTCCTCTTGTTTTCCCGTTAGACCAATGAATTTAGTATTAAATTGTTTGGCGTAAGTTGAAACATTTTCTGCCGTGTCATGTGAAGCATCCACACTGATAAAAACAAATTGAATGTTGGCATTTTCTTCTGCGTTAAGCTTCTGTAAAGCAAAGGCAGAATAGCTCAAGGCCATGGGGCAAACATCAGGGCACTTTGCATAGCCTACATAAAGTAGATTTATTTTTTTTGCATGATCTGAAAATGTCCATGAGTTTCCTTCATGAATGAGCGTAAAGTTGCCACCCAGAGTTGGTTCTTTCTGGTAAAACCACAATCCTGCGAAAAAAAGCGCGACAACTGAAAGTGCCAGAGAAAAAGCGATGCCGAACTGTTTTTGTACGGAGCTCATAAAGCCTCCTGGAGATGGATATAGGTGATTTTAAAGCAGACTCACGAAGAACTAACAAGCATATGTTTTTTCCACAGGTGTAACATAGGTCAAAAAAGAGATGATGAGGATGCAGCAAATTGTGGCACGGCACAGTTGTATACTCGAAAACTCCTCTATGGATATTATGCTTCACACTCCGTTTGATATTCTGAACTGTCAATATATTGATGCCACTACTTAAATAGGGCTCACTTTTGTAAACATGAGTACCGAAGATTTTTCGACCACCAAATGGCACTGCTCCTCATCATGATAGAAAAGTGTCTCAAGCATTTGCAGGGAACAGCCATCATACAGAAGATTTCCACTGAGCACAGTTACAAAATAGTCAGATGTTCGATCAAGCGCAAATGCGAAGCCAGATTTCAAGTTCAGAATTTTAGCCGAGACCTGCAATTTCTTAGGGTCATAGATCACTCCGAAATCCACCACCGGACCTTGCAAAAGAGAGCAATGAGTGGGTTCGTCCCCTGAAAAGTGAGCAACATCAAATTTTTCGTAAACATTCGAATTTAATTTGAACCCGGCTCCTTGAATGGGTACTAGGATTCTCATTTTACCAGGAAAAGTGGAAAAGGCACCATCTGATTGTACGGGTGCAGAGCTCATGCGGAATAAAAAATTATTTTGTTCAAGCGTTGCTTCAGCTGGAAATAGGTGGATTTGCGTTGTCGTACCGCGAGCATTTTTCCAGGGCATTGAAATAAACTGTTGTTTTAAGATTTTCTTAATCAATTTTGTTACCTAATAAAAGTGTTCATCATTCTGCAGATAGTTGGGTTCACGCATCTTGACTAGATTCATTGAACCCAGGATGGCTTTTTGCTATCTTTTCCTCATGCTGCACACACAATTATTATCTGTCATTATTTTCCTTGGATCTTCTGTTGTATTAGTCTCAATCTTTCAAAGATTGGGTTTAGGAAGTATTTTGGGCTATCTCGCAGCGGGAATTTTAATAGGTCCGCAAGTGACAGGACTCATTACCAACATCGATTATGCTAGAGGACTTGCTGAATTTGGTGTGGTTTTTCTGTTGTTTTTAATTGGTCTTGAGTTGCAGCCTAAAAAGTTGTGGAGCATGCGAAGGTCTTTGTTAGGGTTTGGTGGGCTTCAGATTTTTTTGACGACACTTATTTTTTCGCTTGCAGCCCATCTTTTTAATTTGTCTTGGGCAGCCAGTCTTGTCGTTGGTTTTTCTTTGTCCCTGTCTTCGACTGCATTTGCGCTTCAATCTTTGAGTGAAAAAAAGGTTTTACATACAGGTTTTGGTCGCTCTGCTTTTTCGATTTTACTGATGCAAGACGTGGCCGCTATTCCAGCTCTTGCAGTGATTCCAAGTTTGGGATTGGGACTGAGCACAGCTCCGGCCGTAAATTGGTGGTACTTTGTTTTTATTTTTGGGGCCTTTGCAATTATCAGCAGAACTCTTATGGGGCCCTTTTTGCGTCAGGTAGCCAGTCTGCGCAGTCGTGAATTATTCACGGGTGTTACTTTGCTGATAGTTATGGGTGTGTCCTACTTGATGGAGAGTGTCGGGTTGTCGATGGCTTTAGGCGCATTTTTGGCCGGAGTTTTTCTTTCAGACTCAGAATATCGCCACGAATTAGAGGCGGACTTAGGGCCATTTAAAGGTTTGTTGATGGGGTTGTTTTTTATCTCCGTCGGTATGGTGGTTAATTTAAGTTTGATTCAAGACAGACCTTTTTTCATGTTAGGTCTGACACTGATGTATATGCTTTTGAAGGGGAGTGTGCTTTTTGGCGTGGGCCGAATCATGGGACTTCCTCGAGATTCGTCACGCAATCTGTCGACGTATCTTGTGCAGGGTGGGGAGTTTGCATTTGTTATTTACGGCGTTGGGCAAAGTGCGCAGCTCTTGTCACAAGAGTGGACACAAACATTGACTCTAATAATTGCTCTTTCAATGATTTTAAATCCACTTATTATCGTTTTGCAGGAAAAGCTGGAGCGTCTTTCCGTACAAAATCAGAAACCGAAAGCGTCGGATATTTTTGAGGCAAAACAAAATCAAATTGTGATCGCGGGATTTGGGCGTTTTGGTCAAATTTTTGGACGTCTTTTGCGCAGTCAAGATATAGACTTCACTGCGATAGATCATGATACAGAACAAATCGAGCTGCTTCGACAATTCAATTTCAAAGTGTATTACGGCGATGCGACTCGAAAAGAAATCTTAGAAGCAGCAGGATTAGCGTCAGCAAAGTTTTTGGTGATCGCTTTAGATGATATGGCGACGGCAACACAGATTGCCCAAACAGTGCGAAATGAATATCCACACATAAAAGTGTTTGCACGTGCCCGCAACCGTCAGCATGTCTTTGAGATGATGGAGTTAGGCGTTGAACATATTCGACGTGAGACTTTTGATGCCAGTTTAATCCTCACAAGGGAGCTTCTTGTAGAGTTGGGTATCCCGGTAGCGCGAGCTTATACGATGATTGACCACTTTCAATATCATGATGAGCAGATGCTAAAAGAACAATTCAAAGTTCGACACGATCAACAGTTGTACGTCGATGTTTCTCGTCTAGGGATGCAGCAACTGGCGCAAGTTCTAAGAGATGACCAGAAGCAGGCTGAGACGCATTGATTTTGAAATTGCGGAGAGTTTATTTAACTCTCCGCAATGCAAAAAGGTACGGCGTACCTTAAGGGGCTTGCCAGCCACCAAAGGTCATCTCTAGGAATTCGGCGCAAGAGATGGTCAAGTGGTCTTTCATGTGTCTCGCCACGATTTGAACACTCAAGGGGAGACCGGCTTCGTTAAGGCCCATTGGGGCCACCGTCGCGGGGTGTCCCGTCGTTGTGAAGAAGCCTGCATAAATGAAATCAAACGGCGACCAGATAGGGGCGCGATGTTTGGGGGCCACTCGAGGATGAGAAGGAAGAATCAAGATGCCTTCTTCGCCTAATTTTTCATCCAAAGCCATTTTCATTTTTTGCAGTTCCATCATTTCTTCTGTGAAGTCTGTCTTTTTGGAGTTACCAAAAATTTCCCCCAATGAAACAACAAGGTTCGGTAGGGTGTAATCGCCACGTCCAATAGCAATTTTGAACAACTCTTTACCGATCGACAAAGAATCGTTATCACCCTTTAAAGTCTCATACAGATGTTTATTCTTAGAAGATTTTAAAGCGGCAAACCACAGCTGTGTCCCTTTAACGAAGAATCTTGGATCCAATTCTTCAACGATGGCGCCCAGTTCAGAAAATAATTTTCCACAATTGCGCACAGCTTGAGCCATGTCATCGTCTGTACTGCGAGCCCCATGAAAAGCAGGGGATGGGCAGATTAAAACTTTGCGGCCCGCCCATTCTTGAGTCAGCTCTTCCAGGTTGGGATTGCTCAAAGTTTCAGGATCATATCCATCAGCTCCCATCAAAATCTTGAGGACGGGATAGAGGTCACTCGCCTTGCGAGTCATTGGACCCATGGAAGTGTAAGGATATTTTGCTCCTTGCAGAGTGCGAAGTTGTTCCTGTCCATAGGGAAAGTGCCCCGTCAAAGGCAAAAGATAACGAGACGGTTTATGACCGAAAATTCCACAGAAAGCGGCTGGCATGCGAATGCTGCCACCGATATCACTGCCCAAGCCAATAGGGGAAGCGCCGGCACCGATCAAGGCTCCTTCGCCTCCGCTGCTACCACCGCAGGTGCGATTTAAGTCGTAAGGATTGTTCGTGCGCCCATACACTGGGTTGAAGGACTCAAACCAAAACCCTAGTTCAGGGACATTGGTTGTTCCCATTGGGATGGCCCCGGCATTCTTCATTCTTGCGACAATCGTAGAGTCCCAATCCATCACATTGTTTCTATAATGAATGCTGCCACCGGTTCGTTTCATGCCTTCGTAGGCAAACATTTCTTTTACGGTGAAGGGAACGCCGAACAGAACTGGCAGATCTGCTGAATTATGCACAAGATCTTTAGTTTGTTTTTCAGCTAGTTGGCGGGCTCTTTCAAAGTCACTTTCAACCATCGCATTGAGATTTGGATTCACTTCCTCAATGCGTTCGATGTGGGTGTTAAGAACCTCAATAGGAGAGACTTCTTTTTTAGCAATTTTACGAGCGATTTCAGTTGCGGATAGAGTCAGTAGTTCATTCATAAATAAAAAAAGAGCCTGGGGAGGGAATTCTCAAGTTAAGTTTCAGAATTCAGCCCCGATAAGCTCTTTGCCCCTTTATATGAATTATTAAACGTTAAATCTGAAGAAAAGAACATCGCCATCTTTCACGACATATTCTTTACCTTCAAGACGGTATTTACCAGCTTCCTTAATGGCCTGTTCTGATTTGTAAGTGAACAAATCTTCGCAATGATAAGTTTCAGCACGGATGAAACCTTTTTCGAAATCCGTGTGGATGACACCCGCTGCTTGCGGAGCTTTTGTGTTGGCACGAATGGTCCAAGCACGAACTTCTTTTTCACCCGCAGTGAAGTATGTTTGCAGGCCTAAAAGCGTGTAAGCTTCGCGGATCAAACGATTCAAACCAGGCTCTTCCGCGCCCATTGCATCCAAGAATTCTTTTCTTTCTTCAGGAGGAAGAAGAGAGATCTCAGCTTCCATCGCAGAACAAATCAAAATAGTTTTATTGTTTTCTTCCGCTGCACGTCTTTCAACAGATTTCGTCCAGTCATTGCCACCAGCTGCGAAGTCTGTGTCAGAAACGTTCATGGCATAAAGAACAGGTTTTGCCGTTAACAAATGCAAGTCACGCATGAAAGGAGTTTCAAGTTCATCAAGCACCACAGAACGCGCTGGTAAGCCTTTACCTAAAGCCTCTTTGATTTTCAAAGTGACTTCAGCTTCCATTTTCAATTTTTTGTCCGTGGTGTTTTTCGCCATTTTTTCAATGCGCGCGTATTTTTTGTCTACAGAATCAAGATCGGCCAACAACAATTCCGTGTTGATGATTTCTATATCACGCAAAGGATCTACAGAGCCAGAAACGTGAATGATATTTGGGTCGTCAAAGCAACGAACCACGTGAACGATCGCATCTGTTTGGCGAATGTGAGACAGGAATTGGTTGCCCAAGCCTTCCCCTTGAGAAGCGCCCTTCACGATACCAGCGATGTCGACAAATTCCATTGTCGTTGGAATGACTTTTTGTGGCTTAATAAATTGCGTGATTTTATCCATGCGAGGATCTGGAACTGTCACAACGCCGACGTTAGGATCGATTGTGCAGAATGGATAATTGGCAGCTTCAGCTTTAGCTGAAGTGAGTGCATTAAAAAGTGTGCTCTTGCCCACGTTTGGAAGACCGACGATACCAACCTGAAGTGCCATTAAAAACCCCTTAAAATTATCTTAAATAAATCCAGCAAACTCTAGCTTAAGAGTTGAATTTTGTCGAAGCTTTTTGGACGCCATCTAGAATGATGCTCTCGACTGCATCAAGCCCTCTGTTCAGGAAATCCGGCATTTTTTCGAACTCTTCTTTTGAAAACTTCCCAAGGACATAGTCGGCCACAGGAAAGTTGGAGTTTTCAGGTCGTCCAACGCCCAATTTCAGACGAGTGTAGTCCATGGAACCCATTAAACCTGAGATACTTTTGATTCCATTATGGCCACCGTGGCCACGGTTTTTGTGAATCCTTATCTTATTGAAGGGCTGGTCGATATCATCGTGAATAACGATCAAATGATCGAGAGGAATTTTATAAAAACCCATCAAAGGTTGTACGGATTCTCCAGAGAGGTTCATGTAGGTTTGCGGCTTGCAAAAGAGCAACTGATGATCGCGCCACTTCACTTGAGCGACTTCTGCTTTGAATTGATTTTTCATTGGCGGATTACCAAGTCCTTGTAGGAAATAATCCACAGCCATAAAGCCGATGTTGTGACGAGTTAGTTTGTATTCTCCACCTGGATTACCCAGTCCGACGATCAACCACATAGATGCCTCTTAAGAATAAAAAAAGGCAGCTCCAGGGAGCTGCCTTTGGTGTTTTTCAGAACTGCTTGCAGCTGAAAATTACTTTTTAGCTGGAGCTTTTGCAGGAGCTTTCGCAGCCGCAGCAGCAGGAGCCGCAGCAGCAGGAGCTGGAGTTGCAGCAACTTCTTCATCTTGAGTTGTGATAACTGCGATTGTTTGTTCTGCGCCAGTAACGATTTTTGTAGAACCAGTTACTTGCAAGTCAGAAACGTGAAGAGCATCACCAACACCCAAGTTTGTGATGTCAGCAGTGAAGAACTCAGGGATTTCAGTTGGCAAGCACTCAACTTCAACAGTACGAGTAACTACGTTCAACAAACCGCCTTCAGAAAGACCGATTGCTTTACCTTCAAGACGTACTTCAACGTTAACGCGTACAGGTTTAGTAAGATCCAAAGCGAAGAAGTCAACGTGTTGTGGACGACGGCTCAATGGGTGAACGTCTACTGATTTGATCAATACAACGATACCGTTTGCGTTTTTAACGTCACTTTTCAAGTTGAAAAGTGCATTCTCGTAAGCACGAGTGTTGAATTTTACGATTTCTTTTTCACCAACAGATACGTTGATTGGCTCAACTGCTCCGTAGATAACTGCAGGCACGTTGCGAGAGTTACGAAGTGCACGGCTGTTGTGTTTACCTGCTTCACGAGCAGAAACTGAAAGTTCGATTCTGTTTTTCATTTTGTCTTCCTTCTAGTCCAATAGAGGGTGTTAATAATATCCACTTTGCAGTGGGTTTAGTTTCATATTAATTTAAACTTGAGCGTTCCATGCTCTGTTCGAAAAGTCCGTTACTAGGGACTAATCAAACAAACTGCTGACAGAATCATTTCCGTGGATTCTTTTGATCGCCTCGGCCAGTACAGGGGCTACTGAGACGACTTCGATTTTACCGCAGTTTTTCGCAGCCTCACTGAGCGGGATCGTGTCAGTCACCCATACTTTTTCAATAGGGCTTTCTTTCAGGCGATTGATCGCAGGACCCGATAAAACCGGGTGGGTAGAAACGGCGAACACCCTTTTTGCCCCATTTTTCAAGAGGCTGTCAACTGCTTGTGTAAGAGTTCCTGCAGTATCGATCATATCATCGACAATAACGGCCGTTTTGCCAGAAACATCACCGATAAGGTGCATCGCTTTTGCCTCGTTCGGGCCGGATCGGCGTTTGTCGATAATGGCCATTGAAGATTCAATACGTTTGGCAAAGGCGCGGGTTCTTTCAACACCACCAGCATCTGGACTCACTGCAACAAAGTCACTCCCAAAACCGTAAACATCACGCCATGCGCGCGCCAAAGTCGGAATAGCGAAGAGATGGTCCACGGGAACGTTGAAAAAACCTTGGATTTGGGCAGCATGAAGATCCACACACACGACGCGATCTGCACCCGCCGTTGTGATCAGATCTGCCATTAACTTCGCTGAGATGGGGGCGCGAGGTGCCACTTTTCGATCTTGGCGAGCGTAGCCAAAGTAGGGGATCACCGCCGTGATGGAAGCTGCAGAGGCACGGCGAAGAGCATCTAGCATCACGAAAAGTTCCATGTAGTTTTGATTTACGGGTGGGCAAGTGCTCTGAATAACAAAGACATGTTGTCCGCGAACACTTTCATGAATTTCAACTTGAATTTCGCCATCCGAGAAGTTGTTGACTGCGCAATATCCGAGTTCAACTCCGGCAGCATCAGCCACTTTTTTTGCAAGTCCGGGATTGGCATTGGCGGTGAATATTTTTAGGCCCTTCATCACTCGACGTCTCCTGAGTTAAAAGTGCATTTGGGAGACGGTAGCAAGGAGGGCCTATTTTGTCCACTTTTTCACCGGTAATTTATAGAAATTTCCGTAGCTTATGTGGCCTGAAGTTTCTCTAAAAAGGACCTTAAAGCCTTAGCTCGGTGAGAGAGCTGTGTTTTGTAGCCAGAACCTAGTTCAGCCAAGGTCTGAGTTTCACCCTCAGGGGTAAAAACGGGGTCATAGCCAAACCCATGCAATCCCGCTGGTTTAGACGCGATGGTGCCTTTCATCTCGCCATGGAACACCCATTCTTCGCCCGTTGGGGTGTAAATCACAGTAGAACAAACAAATTTTGCATTGCGATTTTGCATTGGCTTCAAAGTCATCATCTTAAGAAGCTTAGACACGTTTTCACTGTCAGAGGCCTTGGGACCTGCGTAGCGAGCGGAGTGGATTCCTGGCAGTCCGCCAAGTCCCTCAACCACCAAGCCAGCATCTTCCCCAAGAACCCAAGCTGTGTTTTTGACAGAACGAAGGGACTTCGCTTTGATTCGCGCATTTTCTTCGAAAGTTTTGCCATCTTCTGGACGAGGAGTGAAAGATGGAATATCCGCTTGAGAGAAAACCTTCAATTCGGCAAATTCGCGTAAAAGAAGTTTGTATTCGCTTAATTTGCCTTTATTGCCAGTGGCGATCCACAATTCTTTAAACTCCATAAATTCCTACTTTCCTGCAAGTTGGTAAAGCGCTCCAACAACAGCAGCTTGATGAATAAATAATTCGCGACAGCCCTTTTCGGCTACGGACATCATTTCAAAAAGTTGCTCTCTGGTGAAGGGGTGGTGCTCGGCAGTCCCTTGAACTTCGACAAAGTGCCCTTTGTCTGTCATGACAAAGTTCATGTCCGTTCCAATTGCTGAATCCTCGTCGTAATTTAAATCTAACAAGGGTTTTCCTTCATGCAGGCCGACGCTGACGGCAGAAACGTAATTGATTAAAGGGTTGGTTTTGATTTCGCTCACATCCTGAAGTTTTTTAAGTGCCAGAGCTAGAGCGACAAAGCCGCCAGTCACTGCTGCGGTGCGGGTGCCGCCATCCGCGTTGAGGACATCACAGTCCACGATAATTTGTTTTTCACCGATCAGTTTTAAATCCACAGCCGCTCTTAATGAACGTCCAATCAATCGAGAAATTTCTTGAGTGCGACCGCCAGTCATCGTTTTTTCACGCTTCATGCGAGTGTGGGTAGAGCGTGGAAGCATCCCGTATTCTGCGGTCACCCAACCAGCACCGGTTCCCAAAAGCCAGCTGGGCGCTTTCGGTTCGTAAGTCGCCGTACAAAGAACTTTAGTTTTGCCAAACTCAACAATGGCAGAACCCTCAGCGTATTCGGAAACATGGGGTGTGATTTTAATTTCTCTAAGTTGATCAAAAAGACGGTTGTCTGAGCGCATGAAAACCTCCGGCGGTGGAGGGTTAATCTAATGTTTTTGCCGTGTGATTGTCCATCTTTTCTTTGAAGGATTGTAGGGCAATGTAGATTTTTTGAGCAAGGTCACTTTGGTATTCAGGATTCATTAATTTTTTAGATTCGCGAGGATTTGTTAGAAAGCCAATTTCAATCAACACGGAGGGCATTGAAGTTTTCGAAACAACATAAAAAGGTGCTTGTTTTATGGTCGCATTGGCGGCTTCGCTATCGGAGTTCCAAACTTGCGTCAGTGTCTGTGTCAGGCGAAGGCTTTCTTGCATGCGATTTTGTCGGCGCAGATCTTCAATGATGGCTGCAATATCGCCTTTTTTAGAAAGTTCTTCGCCGCCAGAGATGTCGTGCAACTCTTTGCTATTAAGAATCATTTGGTTTTCTTGGCTGGCAAGAAAAAGACTTTCTTCATCGGGTTGAAGATTGTTTTGAAAGAAAAACTCCACTCCCTTGGCGCGCTTATCCTCTGCCGCATTGGCATGCAAGCTGACGAAAAGGTCTGCTTTGGCACTTTCTGCCATTGCGACTCGGGCGGGGAGATTGATGTTTTTATCTTGACTGCGGGTCAGCGACACCTTGAATTGAGGGTCCTTTTCTAACAGCGATTTTAAATGCTGCGCCACTTTCAATACGAGATCCGCTTCTTTCGTGGGGCCGTGAACGGCGCCAGTATCAACGCCACCGTGTCCAGGGTCCAACATGATATGCAAAGCTGAGGCGGGAAGGCTCAGGAAGAGGACAGACGAAATAAAAAACATTCTCAACGACTGTAGTTGCACGTTTTCAGAATAGAGAGCGGGAAAAAAAATGTCGAGTCTAGGCGTCCATAATTGGCCTCGACATTGGCAGGGATTCGACACTTGTCAGTTATTGATAAAAGTGAATATCTTGTCAAATATTATCGATTTATTACAAGGCTGGCTTTTTAGGTATGGTGCTTCTTTGTGGAGGTCCCATATGAAGTGTCCAAGTTGTAAAGAAGTAAATCTTGTAATGTCCGAACGCAAAGGTATCGAGATCGACTATTGCCCAGATTGTCGCGGTGTTTGGTTGGATCGTGGGGAGCTTGATAAGATCATTGAGCGCACTCTCTCTACGGAGACTTCAGCAAAGCCAGAAGTGACAGCAGCGCCACCTCAGATGACACCCCAGACTCCGAGTTCGTATTATCCTCAGCACTATGATAAGCACTACAAACGTCGGAAGTCTTTTTTGGAAGAGCTGTTTGATTAAAAAAACAAACTCGAAGGTCGCACTTAAGTGCCGCCTTCGACGATATCCTGGAGAGTGGTTACAAGTTTACCTATGTTAGTCACTTGGTTGTTCATCTGTTCAGCTGAGGCTGAGACTTCCTCCGCGGCAGAGGCATTGGACTGAGTCGATGTGTCCAATTCGTTCATCGCTTTTGAAATTTGTTGAATCCCCAGGGACTGCTCGTTGCTGGCGGCAGAGATTTCTTCATTGAGCACGGCAATTTTTTTAATGATATCGACAATAGAATTCAAAGAGGTTTCGCTCGATGCCGCGACATGAGTGCCTTTTTCAACCTGCTCAGCACTTTCCTTAATCAGACCGCCGATATCTTTTGCAGCAACGGCACTTCGTTGAGCTAGAGCTCGAACAGCTTCCGCGACGACGGCAAAGCCTTTTCCTTGCTCGCCCGCGCGAGCAGCTTCGACGGACGCGTTTAATGCCAGCAGATTTGTCTGAAAGGCAATATCATCAATGACATTGATGATTTCTTCAATGCGACGTGAACTGCCGGCAATTTCTTTCATTGCCTTGATCAGATTAGCCATTTCTTTGTGGCCCAGTTCAGCAGAGCTGCTTCCTTGGGAAGACAGTTGGGCCGCAGAGCTGGCTCGGTCTGCATTTTGTTTAACGATGCTATTAAGCTCTTCGATGGAGGCCACAATTTCTTCGAGGGCACTTGCCGATTCGACAGCACCGGCAGACACTTGTTGACTTGCCTGAGTGACCTGTCCACTGCTAAGTGAAATCGAACCTGCTGCTTCATTAAGACTGTCTACGGCAATATAAATTGGCGCAGTAATTCCTTTGATAATGCGCCAAGAAATAAAGCCAACGGCCAGCAGCGCAAGACCAAGTATTGCCGCATTCATCCACAGAATATCCATAGCAGAGTTGTAGATCTCATTAGATCTTCCTTTTACATTCTCTAGCTCTAGATTGATTATTTCACTCATACTGTCGATGGAGCTTGTGATGTCTTTGAAAAAATCCTGTGGCTCCGTAGTAAAGTTGCCCGTCGAAGATTCTTGGGCGACCATTTCAAACGTTGTTACAACCTTTTTCCAATTTGGACTGGTAATAAAGTGATCTACCTTTTCCTTTCCTGCTTGAGAAATTTCCATAATAGGAGACTGCAGGTTTGAATTGATTCTGCTTTGTAAATCTTGAAGAAAAGTGATCTGCTTAACGTTTAATGGTTTTTTTGCCGCAAGAAGTGGCGTCATATTGGCACGAGTTCGACCTGTGTATTCTTTTGCAAGCTCTAGCATATTGATACCGAGTAGTTGCATCTCAAGTCCGTCCAGAATTGTATTTTTGGAGATCAGGACTTGGGAGTTCAACAGTAACATTATTTTTTCGCGGTAGAGTGCAATTACTTTGTCCGCTTCTATGTTATTTTTTACTGCTTCTCGGATTGCCTTTAGATCCTCAATGAGTTTTGTACCACTGTCGTTGGCAGTGCTTTTCAGGTGAGCTTGAAACATTGAGACTTTGTCATCTACTGCCTTGTATTGTTCTTGCAGTTCATTACTTGAAATTGTTTTGTTTAAAAAAAGAGACGTTTTGCCTCGTTCAATTTGCAGTTGATGGATCAATTCGGATGTTATTTGGAACAACTCTGTTTTAATGACGATGTCTTTTGACTTTGCAGCTCGTTCAATATTGTTGTTTACGTAAATACCGCCGTAAACAATTCCCATTATAAGTGCCAACGATACCAAAATGGAAATTTTTCCTTTTAAGCTTAACTTCACGAGTCCTCCTGAGAATTTAATACTGTAGCCATATCGGCCGGCCTTTTCTTTTCTAAGGTTGTTTCAAGTGATGTTTAGAAAAATTGACTAAAACCAGGGGGTGGAGCTTTTTTCTGCAAATTGATTTTGAGAGTGAGGACAACAACAATAAAATATTTTTCCGAAACACCTCATATTTTATTGTTCTCTTTACTGAAAGATGTGGGATTGCTCACTTTTGGTTTCGGGCGGCCTTTGGCAGTACTGTCAAAAAAATTGACGGTTTTTCACTTTTTAAAACTAATATAATTCTTTTGGCTAGTTATTCGGAGTGGCACCTCCCTTGCTATAGGTATAGTTACCCCCCCCCTTAGCGGCCAGGACCTCCCCCCCCCAAATCCTGG
>CAYSKF010000011.1:104522-107567 GCA_964431515.1 uncultured Bdellovibrio sp. | reverse complement strand
CTTAAAGTTGCCGTGTTTACCGTATTACCCCGAATTTTTGCTACTACTGGGGCTAGTATTGTGCCGTTCACATCACCGTTTAAATTAGTTGTTTTGGCGAAGGCATTGACAAGGCGAGAATCGGTTCCTTCCGTAACACTGCCTGCTGAATTGCCAAACTTCAGTTGCAGTTGAGTGCCAACGACTTGGAGGCCCGAACTTGGTGTTTGTTGGGCATAAATCTGCACATTGGGATCTTGTTCTGTCATGAGTGTAGTTTCGTCAGCGCAAGTCCATGCAGCACCATCATGTTTCAAGAGCTTTCCTTCAAGGCAAGTGAGTTCGCCAATTTGTAAAAGTGAAGGAGGAGTGCTTGTAATTTTAGTGTAGGGCAGCTCTTGGATACTTGATGCTGTGATGGTTGCCGATGAAAATCGCGCACCATCATTGGGATTAAATGCAGTAAAGCTAGTTCCATTCCATTTGATGGCATTACCACTAGCTGCGACAATGGTGTTGATGAAGTTTTCAAGACGATTTTGAGTTAATTGAGTAGATGTTTGTAAAAGCTCGGAAGCTTTTTTGTTTTCGATTCTTTGTGCATTCATCGTAAATGGAACATGCCCAATAACCATATCTGGAGACAGAGTCGCGGAGCCCACTTTTATCCGCAGAGTTCGTTCGTCCGTGCTTGTAATGCTTGTCGTGGTGATAGGGGAGCCAGCACATTGTACATTCCCAGAAGCTGTCAAAATGTCCTTCGCATCGTTGCTGGTCGTATCTGTGCGTTGGCCTGAGCCGACGATCAGTTTGAACTCTCCGTTAGGTCCTAAGGAAACGTTCAGGTGATTTTCCTCGAAGAGGACACAGGTCCCGGTATAAAGAATTTGTAATTGGATGGTTTGAGGTGAAGCAAGTGGCTGTCCCGATGAGTCACTAAGAACGCCTTCATAAACGAACAAAGGGCCGGGACTTGCGGCCGAGGCAATATACGGTAAAGTTGTAAGCAAGATTGCTAAAACTACCAACATCCTCTTCAACGAGCCCTCCCCAACATTTGAAGTCCCCAATTAGCTTCGGGGACTTAAATATTATCGGTAAAATAGGGTCACTTGCTTAGGGGAAAGTGCGCATTTAAAGTATGTATGAATAAATTAAACTATGTCCTAGTTTGAGATTTTAACTGTTTTATGAATTCCTTGTAGTCCTTGGATGTTTTTTTGAATTCAATCCTTAATATTTGGTTTCCATCGTAACCAACAGCACGCCCTTCGATGGGATGTTCACCGGCCTCTTTAAACTTTAATGAAACAGGGGCTGAAATTTCAAGATTTAGAGGGTTCTTTAGGCTGATTCGTGCTCCTGTTAAAGATAAGTTGTCGATAACATGTTCACCATGGCCTTCAATTTCGACGGGGATTTTCACTTCGAATCGGACAGCAGTGCCTGTCCAGGTATCTCGCCGATCCAAATAGGGAAATCTGGCATAATAGAGAATCACCCAACCCGCGACAGTGGCGGTGATACTCATCCATATTTGTCCCGAAGCACCTTGAGAGGCTCCACTTTGGTTGATTAAAAAGATAACATTGAAAACGGTGACGATGCCCAGACATAGAACAGCGAAGGCCCAAGTCAGTTTATGAGTTTTAAAAAGTAAAGCGCCAGCAAGAAAGATCAGGATGTTTAGAATAACATCAGTAGTTTTCATATGCCTGATTAAATCAATCGTAGAAACAGGATTTACCGTTTCTAAGTTTCTGGTTGATAGCCAAAAATTTACAAATGGTGAAAGTAAAAAGGCAATTGCAATGAGATAAACGACTATAGGTTTTTTAAGGGAAATCTTATTCATATTGTTAAGCGTATTGGGAACCTTGTTTTTGCGCAACGTGCATTTATATTGAGGGCTGGGATTCCCTGATACAACCTTCATCGGGAAACAGGTGATTTTAAAAAAGCTTAGTCTTGTGGTGAATAAACCTTGTGCGGAACACAAGGTTTTCAATTGAGGGATCTCGGACTTAAGTTGAGGTCCCTCTCTTTTTATTCTAAACGTTTCTTAATTCCGACGACATGTGTACCCGACGATACCACCTTTACCATAAATGCTGCTGACAGCTGTGTGACCGCTTAGGCAGCCTCCAGTTGAGCTGGTTCCATTAAATATCCATGTCGAGGAAGATCCGGATCCACAGCCGCCGGTTCCAGTTGGATTTTCAGCGCAGTAGGCACTTCCGGTGTAATAGTCCGTGCCACTGAGAGTCCACATAGTCTTTTTGCAGGTAAAGCCAATAAGGCCTCCACTTGATTTGGACATTCTTTGATTCGTCACTTGCCCACCATCTGAGCAAGCTCCAGATCCTGATGCGATAGCGGTACCAACAGTCGTCCATGAAGGACAATAGTAGTTCGGAGCAGTTCCTGCAGTTTCAGCGCAATAGGCGGCTCCTGTTATCATCTGTTGATTCGAAGGCTGTGCCCCAATGTTAGTCATCGGAACGTATCCTTTGATACAAGCATATCCAACGATTCCTCCAGGGCTATAGATAGGTCTTGATTGTGTTCCCTGAGTACATCCTCCACCAGAAACAGACGCCCCTACGAACTTCCAGGTTGACGAACCTCCAGCTCCGCATCCTTGTCCATTGTTTCTTCCCGGATTACAGTATGCTGCTCCAACTATTTCATTTGAGGTGTCTGGATTAGTAGTCGTTGAAGTACATGTGTATCCAAGAATCTTTCCATCGACACTGTAAATCTGATTAGATTGTGTTCCCGATGAACATCCGAATTCGACAGCTGTACCCCATTTCATCCACGTCGATGGAGACTTGGCGTTTCCACCACAACCCCATCCCCAAGTGTTGTTTTCACCACTTTGATATTCAACGCAATATGCAACTCCCGTGATGATTGTTCGAGGAGGTAAAGCTACACAGCTTCCACCGCTGAGTGTGTATCCACTATTACAAGAAGTAACTGAACATGATCCATAACCAGAGCCAATAGAGTTACATGACTGCGACCCAGTTCCATTGGTTACAGAACAAGAGCGAGTCGAAA
>CAYSKF010000011.1:0-104422 GCA_964431515.1 uncultured Bdellovibrio sp. | reverse complement strand
GAGTTACATGACTGCGACCCAGTTCCATTGGTTACAGAACAAGAGCGAGTCGAAAAAGGTGAGCAGACTTGAGCAATACAACTTCCACCGCTGAGATAATATCCACTGTTACAAGAAGACAATGAACATGATCCGTAACCGGTACCCGAAGCATCACAATACTGCGTTCCTGTTCCATTGGAGACCGCACAAGTGCGAGATGATCCAGGTGAACAAACCTGAGCGATACAGCTTCCACCGCTGAGTATGTATCCACTGTTACAAGAAGAAACTGAACATGATCCATAGCCGGTACCCAAAGTATTACAAGACTGCGTTCCAGTTCCATTTGAGACTGCACAAGTGCGAGATGATCCAGGGGCACAAACTTGAGCCACACAACTTCCACCGCTGAGATAGTATCCACTGTTACAAGAAGAAACTGAGCATGATCCGTAACCGGAACCCGAAGCATCACAAGATTGTGTTCCAGTTCCGTTGGCAACGGTGCAAGAGCGAGATGATCCAGGAGAACAAGCTTGAGCTACGCAACTTGATCCATTGAAGTAGTAGCCAGAATTACAAGCATACTCACATTTTTTTGCATCAGTGCAAGAACCAACTAAGCTGATCGCTGTGTTGGCATTTAATCCCGTATTATCTCCAGCACACAACATGGCGTTCGTTGGAGTCGATCCAGTACAGACAGCAAGCACGCAGCTATTGCCACTTTGTACATAACCACTATTACAAGAAGCTATTGAACAGGATCCATAACCAGCACCCGAAGAATCACAAGACTGTGTCCCAGTTCCATTAGAAATTGTGCAAGAACGAGTAGATCCAGGAGTACAAGCCTTAGCCACGCAGCTTGTTCCGTTAAAGTAGTAGTCTGCGCTACAGGTGTACTCACACTTTTTAGAATCTGTACAAGAACCAACCAAGCTGATTGCCGTATCAGTACTTAATCCCGTATTATCTCCAGCACACAACATGGCGTTCATAGGAGTCGATCCAGTACAGCTTGCGAGTACGCAGCTATTTCCATTTTTTACATAACCACTGTTACAAGAGTCTACTGAGCATGATCCATAACCAGCTCCAGTAGAGTCACAAGATTGTTTACCTGTTCCATTGTCAACTGTACAAGAGCGAGTGGATCCAGGGGCGCAAACTTGCGCTGCACAACTTGTTCCGTTGAAGTAGTAGCCATTATTACAAGTGTACTCACATTTTTTAGAATCTGTACAAGAACCAACCAAGCTGATTGCCGTATCAGTACTTAATCCCGTATTATCTCCAGTACACAACATAGCGTTCGTTGGAGCTGATCCAGTACAGCTTGCGAGCACGCAGCTATTTCCATTTTTTACATAACCATTGTTACAAGAGTCTACCGAGCATGATCCGTAACCAGCTCCATTAGTATCGCAAGACTGTGTACCTGTTCCATTAGTTATTGTGCAAGAACGAGTGGTTCCAGGGGC
This sequence comes from uncultured Bdellovibrio sp., assembly GCA_964431515.1. Lineage (GTDB taxonomy): Bacteria > Bdellovibrionota > Bdellovibrionia > Bdellovibrionales > Bdellovibrionaceae > Bdellovibrio. The sequence goes on along the minus strand of CAYSKF010000011.1, from coordinate 102,956 downwards.
ACAAACTTGCGCCACACAACTTGTTCCGTTGAAGTAATAGCCTGTCTTACAAATGTACTCACATTTTTTGGCATCAGTACAAGAGCCAACTAAACTGATCGCCGTGTTAGTGTTTAAACCAGTACTGTCGCCAGAGCACACCATTGAGTTGGTAGGTACAGAACCAGTACAGCTGGCTAGAACACAGCTATTGCCACTTTGTACGTATCCGCTATTACAAGAAGCTACTGAACAGGATCCATACCCAGCACCGGTAGCCTCACAAGACTGTGTCCCAGTTCCATTGGCAATGGTACAAGAGCGTGTGGATCCAGGTGTGCAGGCTTTCGCGACACAAGTTGTTCCATTGAAGTAATAATCAGCACTACAAACGTATTCACATTTTTTTGAGTCTGTGCAAGAGCCGACCAGACTGATTGGAGTGTTAGTGATTAAGCCAGTATTATCTCCAGCACACAACATGGCGTTCATAGGAGTCGATCCCGTACAGCTTGCGAGTACACAGCTATTTCCATCTTTTACATAGCCGTTGTTACAAGACGCGACTGAGCATGATTCATAGGCAGTGCCAGTTGTGTTGCAGGCCTGAGTTCCAACTCCATTGTCAACCGAGCAGGCACGCGACTCTCCAGGGGTACAAATTTTAGGGAGACACTGATTGCCAACCAAAGCGAAACCTGCATTACATGAATAAGGGCACATAGCAAGTGTACCGCCCATATTGTTGTAAGATGAGTTTTCAGGAATTTCATTCATGCAAGTATTGCAGCGATTGTTTGCGTAGTACTGAGATTTATCACAGACCTCTAGACTCGCTTTCATTCTAATGATGATAGTATCTGATACCTCAAAGCCAGAATTACTTACCTGACCGTAGACTTTTCCATGGAAAGTACAGCCACCATATTTTTGGGCCATTTCACGGTTATATTGGAATTCGTTGATATCAAAAGAAAATTCTTTTTCTTTTGCATAATACCAAGGTGATTCAATGAGTCCTGCTTTACCTTCTAATGCAAGACAAGATCCGGAAACATAGATCAACTCTGATCGAGGCTCCGTAAATTCGACATTTGGTGAAGCTGTTACTTTAAGAGGATAGACCGCCACAGGTTCTGGCAGTGCAGTTGTCGGCGCAGGAAGAACAGCATCAAAAGTCTTCACACCATTCATAGAGATATCAATAAAGTGCGCACGACAATTGTTAGTTGTGGCGTCGGCGAAATAACCTTCATCACAATTTAAATCACATTCGCTCCATTTTTTACTCATACCGCACTTACGTATGCCGCTGCCGTTATTGATATTTTCACATACTTTCTCTTCGCCTGGTGTGCAATCACCAGGGCTACAGATTTTAGGTTCATCTGATCCTGGCGCTGAAACTAAAAAGTGAAATCCACTTTTACATTTGTTTTCGATACAAGGACTGAAAACAAGACCATTTTCAGTCACTTCACAGGTTTTTGTGCCGAAGCCGCCTATGGTTTCACAGGTTTGTTCTTTTTCAGGGCAGGTCAGAGGAATTCCGCTCTCTGCCTTAGTAGAAAGAATTTCTTCTGAGAATTTAATCGGGGGAGCGCAGTTTAGTATTGAAAGGGTCACGAAAGAAAAGACTGTCATCGAAAATAGCGAAACGATGGTTTTTGAAAAGGCAGATTTCATTTTTCCCCCGTTTGTATGTATCGGAGTATTTTTTTAAAAATTGATTGCAGCTAGGCAATTCTACTGATTCATTTTGAGATTAAATTGAGGCAAGTTTAAAATTCTCAAGCAAAACCAGATAAATATAAAGATTGCGGAAAAAAAAGAATTTTGAAAAAAATGTTCAAGAAGTTGACCATCCCAAGGAAGAGTATTTTAAGTTGTCTCACAAAGCGACAACCTAAAATACTGCTCTTTTAATCTTTCCTAAGGCTAACTTAATTCCATTACCGGTAGTTTAGGAGGCCACCCCATAAACAACATTATTGAGTTCTTTGAGTGCTTGCTCCAAAGTTTCTGCTTGTCCACTGAGTTGTTGGGCGGATGCGGAAAGCTCTTCAGCAACGGCTGCATTTTTTTGGGAGCCGGAGTCAATATCTGACATGGCACGACTGGCTTCAGTGAAGCCAATACTTTGTTCTTTAGACGCCGAGGCAATTTCGCTACTCAAAAGGGACATTTTATTGATGGCACCTATGAGATCTTTAATCACCATTTCAGATTGTTTGGCGACTTGAGATCCCATATTGATTTTTGTGACGCTGTCATCGATGAGAGTGTTGATCTCTTTTGCAGCACTTGCGGATCGTTGGGCTAAGGAGCGAACGGCGTCGGCTACGACAGCAAATCCTTTTCCTTGTTCCCCCGCACGTGCGGCTTCAACGGCAGCATTCAAAGCAAGAAGATTAGTTTGAAATGCAATATCATCAATGACAGTGATGATTTCTGCAATTTTCTTAGAAGAAACTTCGATTTCGTTGATAGATTTCAACAGATCGGTAAGTTGTTTTTCTCCGACTGCTGCTTTGTCAGTGGATTCGTTGGAAATAGTAGCAGCAACTTGAGAGCTTTCCGAGTTCTTTTGAGTCATGCTGGAAAGCTCTTCCATCGAAGCCACCGTTGTTTCGATGGAAGCGGCCGTCTGAACAGAGCTGGTGGAGATCGCTGTGCTAGCCTGGCTGAGCTGTTCCGCATAAAGCAATATCTGCTTTGAATTTTGCGTGATCGTGGTAATCGCCGAAATAACTCCGTTTTTTACGGACCGAGTTGTGACGGTTGCGATAATTGAACCAAAGATAAATATAATTAGTGAACCGATAACAAGTGTCGATAGAACACGATCGGCAATCTTATCGCTGTTTTCTCCGTACTTTTTAACTTCTTCATTGAGGCTTGCACGTACTGCGCCGAGAGCCCCCTGAACTGCAGCCAAGTGGGATTTACTTTCGGATTCAAAGATAGCGATGGCATCCTCTTTTTTGCCCTCTTTTAGGAGGACATGAATTTTTTGTGAAGTTGCGTGTAGGTTTTTATGAGGTTCGTCAATAGCCGTAAGTTTTTCTTTGAGCTGAGGAAAAAGTGTTTCGACTTCTTTTCTTGCATTACCGTAGTACCAAGAGCCAAAAGCACATTTGGTGTGATCTTTTTGAATACTGAGTTCAACCCCCGAGCGCGTTTCTTTGTCGAGTTTGTTACTCCAATTGAGATGATCAATTTCTCGAGTCAGAAATTCTTGGTTTGCAGCATTGATTTTTACAACTGTTTGTAGAGTGTGAAATCCATTGAAGGAAACCACAGATAGGATCAAACTACAAAAAATAATGAAGCTGAAAGTGAATGCAATCTTTTGTGATAACGACAGTTTTTTCATATGGCAACTATCGGTATGCCGGAAAGAAACTTGACTGAGTTTTGATAAGTTTTCCGATGATGATATCGAATTCACCGATCGGGTGGAGCACTCGCTGTTAGAAATAAACAGGGCTCAAGTCGAGTGCTCGGTACTTCAGCTTAGACATTGAAACTAGAACCACAGCCGCAGTTCTTGGAGGCATTGGGATTGTTAAAGACAAAACCTTTACCATTTAAGCCGCCGGAATATTCCAAAGTCATTCCCAATATGTACAGCATACTTTGTGGATCCACGGCTACTTTTTGCCCAAAAGATTCAAAAACTTTGTCGCCGTTACGAGGCTCCGTTTCAAAGTTCATTTTGTAGGACAATCCAGAGCAGCCACCTTTTTTTACTTCAACGCGAAGAAAGGCACTGTCATCTTTACCATCCTCTTTTTTTAAAGAGGCTAATTTTTGCGCAGCTTCAGCTGAAATATTGATCATCGGGAACTCCCTTTATTAATTATCAAACGCCAAGACTATATCACGCTTGCCTTTGGTTGGGGAGTCCTTTGATCCACCTGGGGTTCTATTTTGCCGCCAAAAATGCTTTTTTTAGGATGCTTGTGGCCTCTTTGATGTCTGTTTCCGTGGTCCAGCGTCCCATACTCAATCTGAGGGAGCATTGGATTTCGTCGGTACTGAGTCCTAATCCCTGTAAAACGTGGCTGATAACCATGGCACCAGTGCCACAGGCAGATCCGGTGCTAACTCCTAGCCTTTGCAGACCAGGAAGCATTCGTTCTGTTTTCACGCCAGGTAGGGTCACGTTGAGGTTGTTCGGGGCACGCAAAGTGGCAGACCCGTTCAGGCGAACACCAGGTATTTCGACCTGAAGTGAGGTCCAGAACAGATTGCGAAGTTCAGTTAAATGGCTCATTTCTGTAGAAAGTTTTGTTTGGCAAATTTCCGCAGCTTTGCCCAGGCCCACAATTCCAGGTACATTTAGAGTGCCGGAACGTAAGCCTCGCTCTTGGCCCCCACCGAAAATCAATGGATTTATCTGAACCTTGGGATCTTTGCCGCGCAGATAAAGAGCTCCAACTCCTTTGGGTCCATATATTTTGTGACCAGAAAAAGACATGAGATCCACACCGATCTCATTCATGTTTACGGGGATTTTTCCCACTGCTTGGGTGGCATCCGTATGTAAATAAATCTTCTTTTCTTTCGCTAATTGACCCAATTCTTTCATGGGATTGATAGAGCCAATTTCGTTATTGACCCAAATAAAGCTCATTAATTTTGTGTGCGGTTTGATGGCCGCTCGCACTGTTTCTGTATCAACTGTCCCAGAAGAATTTACTGGCAGGAAGTCGACTTCGACACCCATTTTTTTTGCCACATTAAAGCATTTCATAATAGAGCTGTGTTCAATACAACTCGTTAGAAAGTGAATGGGTTCATCAGGGTTTTCTTCACGAATTTTTGCGATCAAACCGAAAACAACCCAGTTGTTAGATTCGGTGGCTCCACCAGTAAAAACGATTTCGGTCGGCTTAGCCTCAATTAATGAAGCGACTTGGCTTCGAGCTTTATTGACCGCGTTTTCTGCCGCCCAACCCCAGTGATGCCCAGCGCTGGCCGGATTTCCAAAGTGATTTTTAAAGTAAGGCTCCATGGCCTGAAAAACTTCAGGGTCTACCGGAGTCGTTGCATTGTAGTCTAGGTAGATGTCATTTATCATAGAAATTTTTGTATCCAATGGGGTCCCTAAGCTCGTTTCCATGGAAAAGAGCTAATCCTGTCCCTCAATCAGGGTCAACAGAGAAAAGTGACCTGGCCTCTAGCATCAGCACGCTTGGCGAAGTCACGTTCCCTCTTTACAATACTTACATATGAAAAACACACTGCATAGCCCGGCTTATTTTGTTGGTAAAAAGAAAAAATTGGAGTCCTTGTTTAGTTGGAAAAAAAGGGATTGTGAAATTCGCAATCGCAAAGGCGAAATCTTTTTTTCGATGAAGAAGGTAGAGGCACCTGAAGACTGGTCCCAACTGGCTGTGGATATTGCTGCCAGCAAGTACTTCAGAAAACTAGGGGTTCCCGGCTCAAAACACGAGACCTCCATCAAGCAATTGGTTCAACGTGTGGTCGGGGCTATCGAAAATTCAGCACTAAAACAACAAGGCTATTTTGCGAATAAAAATGAGGCTGCAATTTTTGCTAACGAACTCAAATTTATTTTACTCTCTCAGCGAGGCGCCTTCAACAGTCCGGTGTGGTTTAACGCTGGGTTGTGGGAGTCTTATAAAATCGATTCGCCCAGTGAGCATTTTGCTTGGGACGAAAAAAATAAAAAAATTCAAACAACTCATAATGCTTACATTCGACCTCAGTGCTCGGCCTGCTTCATTCAAAGTGTTGATGATTCTATCGAGGCTATTTTTGATTTGGCCAAGACAGAGGCGAAATTATTTAAATATGGCTCAGGAACCGGCAGTAATTTTTCAAAAATTCGCAGTCGTTATGAGCTGACTGGAGCCGGTGGATACAGCTCAGGTCTCCTGTCTTTTCTGGAAGTTTTGGACAAAGGGGCAGGGGCTATAAAATCAGGAGGCACCACACGTCGCGCGGCCAAAATGGTCGTTGTCGATATCGATCACCCTGAAGTTTTAGATTTCATCGATTGGAAAATGCGCGAAGAACAGAAGGCACACTTGTTAATTTCTGCGGGCCTTAGTTCTGATTTTGAGGGGGAGGCTTATCGCACTGTCTCGGGACAAAATGCCAACAATTCTGTGCGAGTGACCGATGAGTTTATGCGAGCCGTAGAGAACGAAAAACCCTGGAAACTCAAAGCGCGCCTGACAGGAAAAACTTTGCGCGAACTTCCAGCTGGCGAAGTCTGGCAGAAAATCAGCCACGCTGCCTGGATGTGCGCAGATCCTGGTGTACAGTTTCACTCGACTATTAATAAATGGCATACTTGTCCAAACAGTGGGGCCATTCATTCTAGTAATCCCTGTTCGGAATATATGTTTTTGGATGATTCCGCCTGTAACCTTGCGTCTATTAACTTAGTCAAGTTTTTGAATCCTGACGGCAGTTTTGACTTTGAAGGCTTTATTCATACAGCCAGAACCTTATTCATTGCACAGGAAGTACTGGTCGATTATTCCAGCTATCCCACAGCGAAGATTGCTCAAAATGCCCATGATTTTAGAACCCTAGGTTTAGGCTTTGCCAATCTGGGAAGCCTTTTGATGCGTAAAGGTCTTGCCTATGACAGTGATGAAGGAAGAGCTTGGGCCGCAGCCTTGACGGCAATGATAACCGGAGTGGCTTACTTAACGAGTGCAGAGATGGCGCGCGCGAAAGGAGCTTTTGCCGGCTTCCGCAAAAATAAAGTTCCGATGCTCAAAGTGATGGGCATGCACGAAAAAGCTTTGAAAAATATCGAGTGGTCTTACTTGCCCGAGGGGCTTCCGGCAGCCGTCAAGACTTTGTGGAAAGCCGTTCTTTACAATGGCAAAAAATACGGTTTCCGCAATGCTCAGGCCACTGTGGTGGCGCCAACGGGGACGATCGGTCTGTTGATGGATTGTGATACGACTGGGATTGAGCCTGACTTTTCGTTGATAAAAAATAAAAAGCTGGCCGGTGGCGGTGAAGTGCAAATTGTGAATCAAGCCGTTCCTCAGGCCTTGCAAAGCTTGGGGTATACTGCGGAAAAAATTGAAACGATTTTGACTTATTTAGAAAAAAATTATTCTCTGCAGGGATGTCCTGACTTGAGGCCCGAAGATTTGCCCGTCTTTGACTGTGCTACCGCTGGAGACGGGCAGCGAGTGTTGTCTCCGGAAAGTCATTTAAAGATGATGGCGGCAGTCCAGCCCTTTATTAGTGGGGCTATCTCCAAAACCGTCAACCTCCCTAATTCTGCGACCCGCGAAGATATCAGCCGGATTTATATTTTAGCGTGGAAGTTGGGTATTAAGGCTGTTGCGGTGTATCGAGACGGCAGCAAACAGAGTCAGCCTCTGAATGCCACTGCGGCCTCAGATTTTACTATGAAATGTCCAGATTGCGGTGGCGACACGGTGCTTACGAGCGGCTGTTATCGCTGCCCAAATTGTGGGACAACAGTGGGTTGCTCGTAAATCATCTTTTCAGATGGGGAGGAAAGGGGTATCCTCAGCTTCCCTAGAAAAGGACGATTTATGTCTAAAAAAGATATTTTTGGTGATGACGTTGCTGAAACAAAAGACTTCGCAAGCTTTGAAGAGCTTTTTGCGCAATCTGAAAAAGGCTTGAACCGCCGCTTGAGCGTTGGCGATCAATTTCAAGGTGAAATTCTTTCGATCGGTAAAGAGGAAACTTTTGTAGCCACTGGAACTCCTGTGGATGGAATGATGTTCACACGAGACCTATTGGATGAAAACAAACAAGTAAAATACAAAGTCGGGGATGTTATCGATTGTGTCGTGACATCTATCAAAGGCGGAGAAATTCGCCTGACTAAAAAAGGTCTGATGGCAGCTAGCACAGATTCTTTGGAAGATGCTTTTGATATGGAACTGCCAGTTGAAGGTCGTGTGACTGAAACTTGTAATGGCGGATTCCGTGTCAACATCCAAGGCAAAACTGCCTTTTGTCCTATTAGCCAGATTGATTTGAAGTTTGTCCAAGACGCGGCAGAGTATGTTGATCGTAAGTTTGATTTCATGATCACACAATTGGACCCTAAAGGTCGCAATATCGTGGTATCGCGTCGTCGTTTGTTGGAACTACAGCGCGCTGAGAGCGAAGGCACTTTCATGTTGAAGCACCAACCAGGGGCTTTGCTTGATGGAAAAATCGTTCGTTTGGAAAAGTTTGGCGCTTTCGTTGAACTTGAGCCAGGCATCGAAGGATTGGTTCACGTTTCTGAGCTTTCTTGGTCACGTGTGAATGATCCACATGAAGTTGTTTCTGTTGGTCAGGCTTGCACAGTGAAGCTTCTAAAAACAGAAGAGATCGATGGAAAATTGAAAATCTCTTTGTCTTTGAAGCAAGCTGATGGTGAAGGCAATCCTTGGATGTCTGTACCTCAGAAGTTTCCTGTGGGCACAGTGATCAAAGGAAAAGTCGAAAAGAAAGAGACTTATGGTCTTTTCGTTAACATCGCTCCGGGTGTGACAGGTCTTTTGCCTCGTTCAAAATGGCGTGATTCTTTAGATGCCACCCAATATGAAAACAAAAAACGTGGTGATGAAATCACTGTTCAAGTAGATCAAATTCTTTTTGAAGAAAAGAAGATCTCATTGGGTTTACCTGGCGAAGTTGAAGATCAAAGTTGGAAGGCTCACACAACGACGGGTGGGTTTGGTTCTTTGGGTGATGCCCTCAAAGGACTCAACATCAAAACAAAATAGTTCCGGGCGGCAGGTGAAAAAGGCTCATCTGCTGCGTTGTCGAGCTTCATCCTTCACGTAGACGTGTTCGTTGCGGATGAAGCTCTCCGCCTTGCATTTGAACCTTTTTGACCTGCCTTGGTTGGGTGGTTTTTTTGGGGGATGTATGCGATCTTGGGGCGAATCATTAAATAATTGAACATTCGAAGTGGTGGGGTATTTGGGTTAACTCCCACTCATTTAATTCTTATTTGTTACAAGTGTTTATGGTCGGTTGTGGTCGCACCAGTTCCGTTCAATGAACTTTAAAAAAAAGACAGCCTAATCAGACTGAGGCCCATTTCTTGGAGATGAATGGGAAGATGGGTGAGTCGTTCGGGATTAACGAAGTATATATAGAAGCAGAAGGTGAAAGACATCTTATTAACAAGTATATTGTGGAAGAGAATGTTCGCTGTCTGATTCCTGATTTACCAATCGGACAATTGGCGTCTGCTTGGGCGAGATTTTGTAGTTCTCATGGATCTTTGCCTGTTAGGGTTTTTGTCAGTGAAATAAATAATCACTTGTGGCAAATGGAAGTTCCATATTTAGGTAAATTAGTAAAGATACACTTTGTTTTTTTGAAGGCGCATTTAATGCCAGAACATTATACTAATGTTGCTGCGGTTATTATTTCTTAGCGAATTGTTTTTTTCTTAAAAAGATCAATGGATTTATCTGCTTCGACTAATAGTTTGTTCCAATTTCTTTCACTTAGGTCCATATAAAGCCCATTAGCTCCAATTATTTTAGCTGGCTGGCCATTGTTTTTTCTAGTCATATTTTTAATGACCTGTTTCATGTTACCTAAATTTTTTTTCACACTACCTCCACCAAAACCGGACAAAATGGGGCTTTTCTCTATAGCTACCCATGACATCGTTCTTATCGGCATGGCGTAGCAATTCATAACTGTCTCAAAATCATATTTCATCAGAAGCCACCGGCTACCTGGGGTATAACGAATAGTTTTGGCTGATCTTGGATGGCATCCTAAGGTGACCAAATGTCTGGATTGAAAGGGGTTTTTGACTTTTTTAGATAAAATAAAGGCCTGCCTAGCAAGATTTTAAAAGGTGTTCGGTGGGTGAGTGAGAGCTCGTTGTTTGAAAAGATAGGTTGTTATCGGCTTGGAGGAAAGCCTGAGTTTTTCATAAAGGATCAACTCAGGTCGCTAGGCTAAATTTTTTAGCCAGAAAATGATGGCGAATTCGGCGAAGTATTGTTTTCTTCTTTCGCGCATGTTGGTTGTTTTGTAGGGGCTTGTGAGTTCATCCTTAATGATGCGGCCTTTGTGGTTTAAGCCGACTTCGCAGGTGTGCTCGTCTTTGTGATGGATCCAGAGTTTCAGATCTGCAGAGCTTTGAGTGTTTTTTTCTTTGGTGAAGGTCCAAGGTTGTTCGGTCATGTACTTGCGCATGACTGGCATCAAGCGATTGACTAGGAATTGTCCTGTGACTTCGTCAGTAATGCAGACTGAGTTGATGTGCTTGAGTTGTTGAGCGAACAGCTGTGCTGGGTCCGCTTCGTCCCGAGAGATGGTGCAGAATTTTAGAGCTTCGGTGAGTTTTTCGATCACGTCGGTCATGCTGTCTTCTTGAGATTTAAAATATGAAACTTTGACTTCGACGTAAGGTAAGTGCACGCGGTAGCCATGCTCAACGTTAGTGTTTTTCAGCACTTCTTCAGTGATCACAGCAATGTCAGACTCACCAATCCCGATCGTGTCCCAGGTTCGAGTGATGAAAGGGTCTAGTTGTTTGGTGTTTTCATTCAACCAATGAGCGATAGAGTCATTCCATACCGCTTCAATTTCTCGAGGGGGGCCTGGTAAAACGAAAACTTTTTTACCATGTGCATTTAAAGTGAAGGCATTGGCTGTGCCCTCGGTGTTGACGAGGACTTCGGAGCCCTCAGGAAAGAAGCATTGCTGTCTTTGGATTTCTTTAACCGTGTAGCCACGTGAAGTGAGGCGGTCGTTGACGTGTTTCCAAGAGGCTTCATCAAATTTAAGGGGGACGCCAACCCACTCAGTCACGATTTCACGGGTAAAGTCATCGGAGGTGGGGCCGAGACCGCCAGTGATGAAAATGAGATCTGCTTTACTGGCGCAAAACTCCAGTCCCTCTCGCATCAATATGCGTTCATCGGGAACGACAAGATGGGCACTTGTTGTTAAACCCAAGGCTTTCAATTTTTTAGAAATCCACGCTGCGTTTTTGTTCACAATCTGCCCATCAGTGAGTTCGGTACCGATGCCTAAAATTGCTGCTTTCATGGGGGCTCCTGTATTGCTAGTTCAGTGGATGAGGTTCAAAATTAAGAGAGCTCTTCGCATGCGTCCAGAGACTTTCGTATGAAAGCTGTAAAATGACATGCATGCGATGCATTAAGGGGTCCAAAACCTTGCCCGAATCGGACTCTCTCAATAGATTCACGCATTGAGTAATTATTCGGTTTGACCACAACTCAAGGAGTGCGGCTTATGTCATTCAACTGGAAAGAATTTGATCTTTACAATCCAACCCCTGAACACGCTATGTTGCGTGAAACTGTGAAGTCTTTCACGGAAGCTGAAATTGAGCCTCAGGCCCATGAACATGACAAAAAAGAAAAATTCAATTTAGAACTTTTTAAAAAAGTTGGCGAGTTGGGTCTTCTAGGAATTACAGTTCCTGAACAGTTCGGTGGAGCAGGGATGGATGCGACAGCTGCGACCATCGTGCATGAAGAAATGTCAGCTTCTGACCCAGGTTTCTGTTTAGCTTACCTTGCTCACTCTATGCTTTGTGTAAATAACTTGGCGGTGAATGGTAGCGATGAACAACGTCTTCGCATTTTGCCTAAGCTTTGTTCTGGGGAATGGATCGGAGCCATGGCGATGTCAGAGCCTGCTGTAGGAACTGACGTTTTAGGAATGGAAACTACTGCAGTCAAAAAAGGTGACGAGTACGTCATTAACGGCCGCAAAATGTGGATCACAAATGGAACGGTTGATGACAACAAAACACCTTGTGACATGGTTTTGGTCTACGCAAAAACTGGTGAAAAAAATGGTCGTGCGTTGATTTCAACTTTCATCGTTGAAAAAAATCACAAAGGTTTTGAAGTTGGTCAAAAGATCCAAGACAAATTGGGCATGCGCGCTTCAAACACAGCAGAACTTGTTTTCCAAGATTGCCATATCCCTGCTGCGAACTTGATCGGACATGAAGGCGACTCTATGTTGCATATGATGAGAAACTTGGAGCTAGAGCGTTTGACATTGGCAGCGCAAAGCCTCGGTATAGCTCGTCGTTCCATTGAAATTATGAACCGTTATGCGACAGAACGTGAAGCTTTCGGAAAATCCTTGAGCCATTTCGGTCAAATCCAACGCTACATCGCTGACAGCTATGCTGAATACAAAGCAGCTCGCGCTTATGTTTATGAGACAGCTCGTCGCATGGACTTAAACAGAGAAGGCAATCGTTTGGATTCTGACGGTGTTAAACTTGTTGCAACAACAATGGGTAAAAACGTCGCAGACCGCGCAATCCAAGTTCTTGGTGGTTACGGTTATGTAGGTGAGTATGTGGTTGAAAGACTTTGGAGAGATGCAAAGCTTCTGGAAATCGGTGGTGGAACAATTGAGGCTCACCAAAAAAACATCACTCGTGATTTGGCTAAAAATCCAGAATCTTTGTACAAATAAAAGTAGGTAGAAATGTTTCCGTACGGGCCTGAGCTAGAGATCAATGCGAATTTAAAAGTCCACTATCAGCTTGTTCTCGAAAAGATCGGGCCCCTTTTAACGGATGAACGTCGCCAGAAAATTGAACGAGTCGTGTCGTTGCGCAACTTCGACACGGCCGTTGTCTTGGAAAGCATTTACGACCGAGGCAATGTTTCTGCTGTTATGAGAAGTGCCGAAGGTCTAGGTTTTGGTAATTTTCACGTCATTGAAACTCAGGAAAAATTCAAAGAATCTGCACGCGTGACCCAAGGTGCAGATAAATGGGTTGAAGTAAAGAAATGGAAAAAGACCGCGGACTGTGTTCGTGCTTTGAAAGAGCAGGGTTATAAAATCTGTGTCACACATTTAGATGAAAAATCTAAGCCCCTTCACGAGGTGGACTTTTCCGGTAAAACGGCTCTTGTTTTGGGTAACGAAAAAGACGGAGTCTCTCCAGAGATGATCGAGGCGGCCGACGAGCGTATCATTATTCCTATGACGGGATTTGTTCAAAGCTTTAATATTTCTGTCGCCGGTGCTTTAAGTCTTTACCATATTTCCCAGGATCGTCTAAAAAAGCTAGGATCGAATGCTTCTTTAACTCAAGAAGAGCAGGGAATTCTTCAGGCTTATTATTATATGCGCACGCAAGACTCAGCGACTCAGTACCTAGAGGAATTATTTTCTCGAGGGACTTTGAAGGCCTAAGTGTTAGTAAGTCTTTCGTGGTGTCGCTTTATCTCGTTCCCGAAGATGGTTTTGTGGACTTATCCGATTTACCCGAATATTTGCCTTTGTTCAGCTTCTGATAATAGCTGACTTGTTTTTCAAGGCTCTTCTGCAGTTCTGGCGATTTAACAGCGCTGCAAATATTTAACGCCTCAATAGTTCCAGCTGGGTCGTATTTATTCTGATATTCCCCGGTTACAGAGTTCATCCTTCGGACGAGTTCCTTTTTAATAATATTAAGGCTATTTTCATCAAGTTGACTTGAAGTGGTGAGGGCCGTTTTTTTGTCTGCCGCCGAAACTTCTTCGAATGAAATAGTGCCGAGTTCGCCATTTTTCTGAAAGGACACCTTTCTGAAAAAAGCACCTTTGTTTTCTTGCAGTTGCACGATGATATCTTGACCAGAAAATTTATTATCCAGAACAGATACAGAGTCATTCGTCACAAAGTAGAGACGCTTTCCAGCCGGGATTAAAAAAGGCGTCGCTGTTTCCAGGCTGAGTTTCGTGCTTTTACCATCTGATTTATCATTCAAAGCTTCATGGCAGCGTATCAAGGCGCTGAGTTCCTGGGAAGCCAAAGCAGAGGTGGATTGGATGGAGGCCACAAGTAAAAGCAAAAAGGACGATAATTTTCTCATAGACCTTTAGACTATAGAGGAACGTATAAAGTTACGAGTCTAGTTTCACTGGTCAGTTGTCGCTGGTATCAATTTCTAATAGGCTTGATGAGTGGGGGCTTTTTAATGCGACAGATGACCTGGATAGTACTACCGATAATTTTAATATCTTGTGCTCACAAAGGAGTAGAACCTCCTTCTCCGGCAGTCCAGTTGGAAAAGAAAACACCGTTTTTTATGACGAAGCCGGCGCCTGCGTCTGAGGTTGTCTTGGTGGTAGATCGAGAGTTTGCAGGACCGAAGTTAGTCAACTATCGCAAAAGGTCCGACCTTAAAATATCAGGCAGTGGAACTTTCGGCCCAATGGCGCTTAAGGATCTGGCAAAGCCTTTGAAAAAGAAAAAGATGCCTTTGTATGTGTTCGACTTAAGGCAAGAATCACATGGACTTGTGAACGACCAGCCGATCACTTGGCATGCGGATCGAAATTGGAGTAATACAGATTTGAACCATGATGAAGCCATTCGCCGCGAGCGCCGCTTATTGGGGGATTTGCAAATTGGGTCTTTGCTTGATGGAAAAGAGATCAAGAGTATCGAAACTGAAGAAAGCATGGTGCGAACCTCAGGGCACCAATATGTGCGTTTGACTGTTATTGATCATGTTCGCCCGAGTGATTCGGAAGTGGATCGTTTTATTGAAGCAGTCAAGACATTGCCAGTAAATGCCTGGGTGCACTTTCATTGTCGCGACGGAGGAAATCGCACTTCTACTTTTATGCACCTTTATGAAGAATTAGTGGGAAAAAAGGAATTAGACAGTGTTCAAGATCCTGAACTCTTTCAACTGGGTGATGCGCAAGAATGGAACTATTCGTATAAAAAAGAGCGTTTGGAATTTCTGCAAGAGTTTTCTAAATATGCCAAAGCCCATCCTCGAGGGGAAGGGATGCTGTGGTCAGAATGGGTGCAAAAATGAAAAAAAATCTTTTAGTTTTATTCGTAGCAGTCTTTGTGAATGGATGTACAGTTAGGTCAAAACGAGATCTGCCTCTGGATATTGGGAAAGATGCAAAAGCTTCTCCTGCACCGATTTCTGAACCTGCGAAGCCGACAAAAACAACGAGTGTGGTTGTTGAACCTCAAGATTTAGCCGTTCTTGATAAAATGAATAAAGCAGTTGAGGCTTATGTACTTAAAAACGAGCAGAACAGTTTTAAGACTCTTTGTAAGGATAAAAGATTTGATTGCTATATCGATAAAAAAATATACCCAGCGAAGGCAAAAAAGATTTTAAGAAAAGTCCCACCCTATGCAAGTGGCTCTAAAATGGGTTTGCAAGGCGAAACCCGAGTTCATGTCCGATATGATTTTTACCCCTAGACATTAAATTCAAGGGAATGGGCAGTGGGGAGTCAGCCCTGATTTCCATTGGCGGGAGGTTCCTGCAGCTACAAACAGTATCGAGACCTGGTTTTGGAAATCGGACATTTTATTTGAGACTATTTTGTAGCTGTTGCTTGTTTTATGACAATGAGTCGCATCTTTGTTAAAATTTATTCACAATATTAAAAACATCTTTATTTTTACCGATGGCTCAATGCGGATTAAAATCTCCAGGAGTCATCATGTTAAAGTCACTTTGGACAGACAGAAGCATACATACGAAATTGATTATTTTGTGCTTATTTTCGATTGTTCCCTATTGGCTCTTTATGAGTCAGTACATGATTCCCTTGGTATATCAGGATAAAGTCAACGAACGAAAAGAGAGTCTGTCGAGAGTCATTGATATCGTCTTTTCAGAACTTTCAGAAATACAAGAACGTCAATTGAAGGGTGATTTGTCGCTCGAGGAAGCTCAGAGCAAATTCAAAAATCTCATTTTGAGACACCGTTATGCGAAGACCGAGTACATCTGGATTCACGATCTGGATGGTGTTATGCAGATGCACCCGATAAATGCAAAACTGAATTCAACCAATATTTTGAGTATGAAGGATCCGGAAGGAAATCCTTTATTCGAGAATATGAATATCTTGGTTAAAAAGGAGGGTGCAGGTTTTATCAGATATTTGTGGCCCAAGCCTGGTTCGGATAAGCCACAGCCAAAGATCAGCTATGTCCGGTTAGATCCGAAATGGAATTGGGTCTTGGGAACAGGGGTTTATATCGATGATATCGACAGTTCTATCAGCGCTCTAAATAGAAACATATATCTTGTCTACATCCTGATTTCAGTTTTTTCTCTTTTTATTTTTTACAGACTTTCTTCTCGCTTGGTTAAAAGAATTGATTCTTTAAGTGTGGATGTCGCCGCTTCCAGTACACAGATTACTGAGGTCAGTCAGTCTATCGCACGAGGTGGTCAGTCCGTAAGTTTGAATACTCAAAAATCGAATCATACAATTCAATCAAGCTTAAGCTCACTTCGAACTTTGCATGAAATTTCACAAACAAATAGGCAAGAATCACACGGGGTCGTTAAACTTTCGAAAGAATCAAAAGATGCAGCAGTAAATGGATACGAAAAGCTAAAAGAGCTTAATCAGGCCATTGCAGACTTGGCAAAGACCAATGAAAAGGTCATTCAATCTATGAATGTCATTGATGACATAGCCTTCCAGACAAACTTATTGGCACTCAATGCTTCTGTGGAAGCTGCGCGAGCAGGAGAGGCCGGTAGAGGTTTTGCAGTCGTTGCTGATGCCGTTAGAGGATTGGCACTAAAGTCCTCGGAAGCAGCCAAAGAAGTGCGTGCTGTTACGGAAGAATCTAAATCAAAAACAGATGCCAGTGTAGATTTGGCAGCAAAGGGAATGGATAATCTTCGTGAGCTCTCTGAGTCGTTTATCAAAGTTGTAGAAATTAACGAGAAAATTGCCAAATCATCGGATCAGCAAAACGATGGTGTTCAGCAGGTAGAAAAAGATATCAAAGATATTTCTGAAATTATGGTGGGCTTTGCTAAAAATGCACATGAAACTGCCGTTGATTCGTATGAACTTTCTGCATATGCAACGGCGGTTATCAATCAAATCAATAAAATGAATATTCAACTTATGGGTCGATCTAAAGGACAGGATAAATAGTATGAGAAGAAAATTTGAATTTAAATGGGAAGATGACTTATCCATTCATGTCGAACCGATGGACAAAGACCACCAGGTTTTAATTAAGCTAATGAATGATGTTTATAGTCTCTATTCAAAGAATGCCAATCGACCAGATATCACAAATGGAATGCAGGCTTTAGGTAATTTCGTGGTAGAGCATTTTGAGCGCGAAGAACGATTTTTCGCGACTATTCCTGATTATCCAGACGTCGATATTCACAAAGCCATCCATAGAAAACTGATAGATAGATATTCTGGATATTTGAAAGCATATCAAAGTGGTGGCGATCTTGGTGAAGATTTCTTCTTTTTTCTTAAAGCATGGTTAGTAGCTCATATTGAGGGGGTCGATATGAGATATGGTGAGCTGGCCTCCGCGTGATACCACGCGGAGTTTGTTTTTGTTATTAACGCTCTTTAATTCTTTCTTAAAATAATGGATTTCATTAACGGCTCTTGATCTGGGAGTTCAAAATCGATCCCCTGAGGAGGAGCCGTTAAAATTTTAAAAGAAAAATCTTTTTTCAGCTTATTAAGGCGTAAGTGCAGATCTCCCGTCGTCCATTTTTCATAATTTGTACAGAACAGCAGGAGCCCATTTTTTTCAAGACAATACATGCAGTTAATGAGCAGCTCGTCCAAGTTCTTGCTGATCGAAAAGACGCCCGTTTTCGATCGTCCAAAGGAAGGCGGGTCACAGACTATCAAATTAAACTTTCTTTTTCTTCTAATGGTGCCTTTGAGGAAGAGCAGGCAGTCTTGAACCCAGAACTCATATTTTTCGCTTTCTGGATCTAAACCATTGAGTACGAAATTTCTTTTACTCCAGTCGATGAAATTCTGCGAGACATCGACTGTGCAGACTTCTTGCGCACCGGCCAAGGCAGAAACCAGGCTGAAGCCGCTAGTGTAAGAGAACAGATTTAAAACACGTCGATCTTGTGCGTGTTCTTTGACCCACAGGCGATTCTCCCTTTGATCTAAAAAAAGACCTGGTGAAAGTCCCGTGTCACTGCGAAGTTCGTAAAGGACATCGTTTTCTTTTGCAGTCCATTGTGTCTCTGTTTTTCCTATGCGCCATAAAATCTCGGCATTGGGATCTTCACCACGGTTTAACATTTTGCGGATAAAGATTTTCTTCATATGTTTTTTTGCAAGCTTTTCAAAACGCAAAAGGTCCTGCACTGTTGGATCTGCTTCTTTGTACCAATAGACCCAAAGATATTCACCATACTGATCAATTCGGTAGGAATCTAAATCCCGATGGCTCAATCTTAAAGACTCATCCTGCAGTTCAGAAAACTTGTATAGGCGTTCCCGCCGTTGCAGGGCTTCGTCGAGCATTAAATCCTCTTCCTGTGATGGGTCTTCAGATGCAGCCCAAGCCGGCAGGGCTGTTTCAAAATGGATTTGTTGATTATGCAATTCAAAAGCTAGCGAAAAAGAATGCAGGCAAAGGCGGAAGTAAGGACTGCCACCGTGATCCTTGTCGCCAAGTACAGGTATTCCGTTAGCTTCTGCATGCAAACGAATTTGGTGAGGTTTGCCAGAGTGTGGTGTGGCTTCCCATAGTTGGTAGTTGCCTAAACTTTTGAGCCATTTAAATGTTGTTTTGGAGTTAGCCTCTAGTTGCGTACGACTGACAAAAACATTTTTTTCTTTTACGATATGACTCTCGTAAGTAAATTCTTTTGCCGGAATTTGTTTGTCAGTTAAAAACAAATAGCGTTTTTGAACCTTATGTTGTTCGAATAGTTGAGAGATCTCAGCTGCCAGTTCAGGAGTAGTGGCAAAGACCAAGGCACCCGAGGTGGCTTTGTCCAATCGGTGAACGACGTAAAGCTTGCGATCTAATTCGTCCGAATAGGTTTCAACACAGCCTCGTTGGCCAAATTCTGGTGTGTGCGTGTTGATACCGGAAATTTTATCAATAAAGATACATCCCGAGATTTCTTTATAATGAAGCTTTATCTTACGTGTCATTCGACGATTATAGTCCGGTTTTCATTGAGGGTCATCGGTATATTCGTTAGAAATAAGAGCTAGCCTTTGGCTATGTTACTAATCTTATTTCGACTAGTAGCAGTATGATTCAATGCTACCTGATGGCTGGTGTTGGCTCATCAGTCCAAGGGGCTATTCATATTTTAACAAATATACGGAGGTTTCCCGTGAAAAAAATGATGGTTTTGATGGTGATGGCGTTTCCTTTTTTAGTGGGCTGCGGAATTCAAAGTCTACCTCAGGGTAAGAATGCGACTGAAGCTGCTTTGGCCGAAGTAAACAACCAGTATAAACGCCGTGCTGATTTGATTCCAAACTTAGTGAATGTCGTTAAAGGGTATGCAAAACATGAAGAACAGACTTTAACAGCAGTGACTGAGGCGCGTGCGAAAGCGACTTCGACAGTTATTGACCCTTCGAAAGTTTCCCCAGAGCAGTTGTTGAAGTTCCAACAGGCACAGGCTGGTTTGTCTCAAGCTCTTGGTCGCTTGATGATGGTAACAGAGCAATACCCGAACTTGAAAGCGGATCAAAATTTCCGTGATCTTCAAGCTCAGCTTGAGGGAACTGAAAATAGAATTACGATTGCACGTCAAAGATACATTGAGACGATCAATGCCTTTAACAATCTTGTGACCGTTCCACCAACAAGCTGGACCAATTCGTTGATGTATCACTTCGAAAAAATGCCTCAGTGGGATATGCCAGCTGAAGAAAAGGCCGCAGCTGAAAAAGCTCCAGACGTGAAGTTCTAAGAGTCTAGAGATGTATTTTCTTAACACTTTGTTTTTGCTTTTCTTCACGAGTTTGAGCCTTTGGGCTCAAACTACTTTTGAGGTTCCCCCTTTGACGGGGCCTGTGATGGATCAGGTGGGTTACCTAACGCGTGGTGACCGACAAGAGCTGATGCAGCTTTTGTATGAATTCAACAAACGTGGGACGGCTCAGGTGCAGGTTTTGATTGTGCCTGATTTACAGGGAATACCGATTGAGCAAGCTTCCATTCAAATTACTGATAAGTGGAAGCTAGGAGATAAGACCAAAGACAATGGAGTTTTGTTTTTAATCTCTGCCAAAGACCGCAAAATGCGGTTAGAAATTGGGCAAGGTTTAGAAGGAGCAATCCCTGATGTCGTCGCAAAACGAATTATAAGTGATCAAGTCACGCCGTTGTTCCGGGCTAAAAGATATTCTGCAGGGATCGTTTTAGGAGTCCACGAAATTTTGCGCTTGGCAGATCAAGAGTTCGCTGGCCAAAACTATTTAAAGGAAGAAGAACCCAAATCGGGAGGCATGTCCCTTCTTGTTATTATGGTTCTCTTTATTATTGTCTCCGTATTAAGTCGTTTCGGAGGTGGACGAGGTCGTCACTTCGGTGGTGGCGGCTGGGGCGGCGGTGGATATGGTGGCGGAGGAGGTTGGCCATCGGGAGGCGGCGGCGGTGGCGGCTGGTCTGGTGGTGGCGGCGGCTTTAGCGGCGGTGGAGCCTCCGGTGATTGGTAAAAAATATGCCCGTGAATTTTGAGGGAAATATGGCCTGGATAAACAAGTATCTTTCAAAAGAAGATTTGCAAAAAATTGAAGACACGATTTCTCGGGTTGAAGAGTCTACTTCCGGAGAGATTGTTCCAGTTATCGTTAAGAAGTCTTCTCGAGTAGGACATATCCCTATGACCCTGACTTTAATGCTGACGTTGGCGGTTGTGATCGCTGAACTGCCTTACAGTGATTGGTTGTGGGTCAGTCCTTGGATTTGGTTGTGGCCCGTACTTATTGTGATCCTTTTTGCTGTGTCCCACTTTTTAGCTAAGATCCCGTGGGTTCAGAAAGTGATGATTCCAGAGAGGGATGAAGTTGAGCAAGTTCATCAGCGGGCTCAGTTGGAGTTTTATTCCAATAAAATCCATCGCACTGAAGAGGGAACTGGTGTTTTGATTTTTGTCTCTGTGATGGAAAAAAAGGCAATCATTTTGGCAGACGAGGGGATTGCTAAAAAAATGCCACCCGAAACGTGGGAAAAAGTTTTAGCACCATTTCGCACTCATCTTCATGAGGGACGATGGGCAGAAGGTTTTGTGACGGCTATCGAAAGCTGTGGTGATCACCTTAAGACGCACTTTCCCATCACTTCATCTCGACAGAACGAGTTAAAAAATCACTTGGTTGTGAAAGAATAAGAATTGATCTGCTTGCCTTTCATATCTCTTAGTTGTTACTGTAAGTGCTCAGTGCGGTCGTAGTTCAGCTGGATAGAGCACCTGGCTTCGAACCAGGGGGTCGGGAGTTCGAATCTCTCCGACCGCACCATTTCTTTCTCTTTAGACTCTTCTTCTTTTAGTACATTTTTTTAATTCGATCACCGAGAGGTGGGCGTTGCACTTCAGTTTCGCCCTCATCTTTTTCTTTGGTTCCTGATGATGTTGGGAGGGGGGCTGCTTAGGAGTTTGAAACTGAAGTGCCCGTGCAGCTATTCTGGTGGTGGAGTTTTGTTCGTTTCACCGTTTTTTATCCGGTTTGCAAGTTGCCGGGCTTTCTTTATCGACTTAACCCGGACTCGGTCGCCAGACCTATTTAAATTTTCCAGCATATGATCAACGACCTTAGCTAAAGCTACGTAGAGATTTGGATCCGCTTTTTCAATGATGATGCCATCATATTTTGAATTAGCGATATGCACTTTAACTTTAAAAAAATCAGGACCTGCTTGAAAAGGAGAGTTCTCCATTTCTAATGTAACCTGAATGTTACTCTTTTCCAGGTCAGGAAATTTTTCGATCAGACCTTCCAGTCTTTCGTGAACGGCAACGTAGGCCATCTCTGATTTTTTTAAGTTTTTAAATTTAACGGTAATCATATGCTTCTCCTTTTTTTAGTCCTTGGGTCAGTATTTTTGATCTGCCTTAGGAAGATTTTTAACAACTTCCAAATAAGAAGTTTGTTTTTAGGACGTGTAAGCTTAAATTCCATTACCTCCTTGGATATAGCCTACGCAGCACTTGTAAATTGTTAAAATAGATAAAAAGACTCAAAATGATCGTTTTAATCTATATCGAAAAAGTATCTCGCAGCTTCGCAGCGATAGGATTTTCAATTTTTCTTTGGGCAGTCACTAAGAACAGTTCTTCGTAGACGCCTTGTAGTTGGCCAATTTCAACCAGAACTCCCTGTGAAATTTGCTCAGAGACAGTATGAGTCGCCGTTGGAATGAGTCCCAACTCACTGATGGCCATCATTTTTTTGACCGAGATGTCTTGGCTTTCCGTAATAATATTCAGTTCTATTTTGTTCAGCTTTGCCCAGTGGTCGAGGTCCTGACGCAATTTGCTGTCGTAGGTCGGCAAAATCATCGGCTGACCGGAAATTGATTTTGGAAATCCTTTCTTTAATTTTTTAAATTTTGGCGCTCCATAAAAGCCAACATTTTTTTTGGAAATAGATTTAGGATAAAGTCCCTTTGCATCCACTCCTGTTGGTAAAAAATTGGTAACAATAAGATCCATACGGTGAGCTGAAAGTTCTCGAAGTAGCTCGTCAGATTTACATTCTGATAAAGTAATTTGGCAGGGGGAAATGCGAAAGGCATGTTTCACGAGTTGAAGAATAATTTGCTTAGGCACACTGTCTAAGGCCCCCAAGTGAAGAGCCGGTTTAAGTGGCTTCAATCTGTCATGTAGCACTTCGTACATTTCCGAGCCCATTTTGAAAATGTTCTTTGAGTAATCCAGTGCCACTTTTCCCTGTTCAGTCAGGATGAGTTTTTTGTGTTGGCGCTCAAATAGTTGAACACCCAATGTGTCTTCAAATTGTTTTAGCTGCGCAGAAAGTGTCGGTTGCCCCAATCTTAACTTTTCTGCTGCTTTTGAAACTGTGCCTTCTTCGGCGATTGTTTTAAAATAGAAAAGATGATGATAGTTGATCCATTGGTTCATGGGCTCTCCATTTCTGTATCGCTTTAGGCAATGATAAATGAATTTAATATCGATTTGATGTATGTATCACTTCTGGCGATAGTAGGGAAGAGCGATATTTAAGGAGTCATTTAAAATGATACTATTTCCATTTAGTGATTATTGGTGGTTTTATTTAGGGTTTACGGCATTTGTCCTCGTGGTGCTTGCTCTTGATCTTGGGGTCTTTCATAAGAAAGCCCATGAGGTGAGCTTTAAGGAAGCTTCGATCTGGACAACTGTTTGGATCAGTCTCGCCTTGGTATTTAATTACCTTTTCTACTTTTATGCTCAATATAAATTTTCGACTGATGAACGGTACACCGCTATTCCAAACTTTGATCCTGACGGGCAGGCAAAGACATCAGCGCTTGAGTTTCTGACGGGGTTTGTTGTTGAGAAGTCTTTGGCCATAGATAATATTTTTGTATTTGCCGTGGTCTTCGCTTATTTCGGTATTCCCAAGATCTACCAACATCGAGTTCTATTTTGGGGGATATTAGGCGCTCTTTTATTTAGAGCACTCTTTATCGCTATGGGCTCTGTTTTAATGGAATACTATTGGGTTGTTATTTTCTTCGGTGTTCTATTGATTTTGACCGGGACAAAGATGTTCTTTGCCGGAACGAAACCTCAGAACCTCGAAAATAATTTTATAGTCCAGCAGCTAAAGAAAATTTTCAGAGTGCATCCTCAAATTGAAGGGCAAAGGTTTTTCTTTAAAAAAGACGGACTTACCTATGTGACGCCTCTTTTTCTGGCGCTTATTTTTCTGGAACTGAGTGATATCATTTTTGCGGTGGATTCCGTTCCGGCTATTTTTGCCCTGACCAAAGAGCCGCTGATCGTATTTACTTCAAATATATTTGCAATCTTAGGCTTGCGTTCAATGTACTTTATGCTTGCAGGAGTTATGGATCGTTTTGCTTACATTAAATACGGCCTGGCTTCAGTTCTTATTTTTGTAGGTCTAAAAATGGTTTGGTTGAACGAAGCTTTCGGTGGCAAGTTTCCGATTCACTGGTCTTTAATTATTATTGGGACGCTGATTGGCTCTTCGATTCTTGTGTCGATCGTAGCAGATAGATCTCGAAATAAAACGGTGTAGTGAGCGCGGAAAATCTTGGGTCGTCAGCAAGCCTCTTCGGAAGGATGTCTTTGAGGAGGCTTGTGGTACTTAAGTTTTTGTTGAGAGTCAGAAGATTCAGTTTTGATGTCGAATGGCATTCTGTATTAGATCATTTTTCCTTGTGCAAGCTTTCTTTCTTATTCAAGTAGGTGAATTTTAAGTTATGAAAAAGATAATATATATATCAGTACAGTTGTTTTTAATAATTACGTTGCTGTTCATGGTACAACCCTCATCGGCGTCTGATCGTGAATTAAGTTTTAAAACTCCATGTGAATCACCGCAATCGGTAGCGACACTGTCTTTTGTTGGAGATGTTCTTGTGCATGAAGCACTCTATCGCTCGGTGGTAGATGGTACGAAAAATTTCCGTCAGATATGGCGACGGACCGACAGTCTGATTCAAAAAGCAGACTACTCTATGGCAAATCTAGAGGGGCCAGCGGCCCTAGGGATCGATACTCGGGGGCGAGATCGCGGAGATGTGGGTTTTATTTATGATGAAGTGGTTTATTCTGGATCTAACTTTTCATTCAACTATCATCCTCGGATCTTGCGAGATCTGAGGGACTCTGGCTATGATCTTCTGACTTTGGCAAACAATCACTCCTTGGATCGCTCTTTCATAGGAATAGATAAAACCATCAAAGCCGGAGAGGCACTTTTTTTTCCTATGGTTGGTGTTCGACACACTAGCGATCGAAATAATGACTTCTATCACATTGCAAATATACGTGATCTTCGTGTTGCTTTTTTGGGGTGTACCGAAATGACGAATGGACGACCTGATCATAAAGATCAGATTCTGTTTTGCTATAAAAATCCCACAAGAATTTTGGGAATTATAAAAGAGCTTGCGACCCGGAATGATGTCGATGCTGTTGTTGTTCTGCCTCATTGGGGGCAGGAGTACAGTCACACTCCCGATAGCAGTCAGCGCAGTTTTGCTCGAAGATATTTAGAAGTGGGTGCGACCGCCGTTATCGGATCGCATCCTCATGTTTTGCAGCCTTGGGAGAAGTATGTAACCCAAGATGGGCGTGAAACCTTGATTGCGTATTCTCTTGGAAATTTCGTGGCGGGGCAGGCGGGCCTTGCACGTAAAACAGGGGTGGTGCTTTATATGGGCATCGGAACGGATGAAAAAGGTCAGGCGCGAATTGTTGGAGTGGGGTACACACCGACCTATCGCGAAGGATTGGAATTGTATCCTGTAACCAGCAGGCGCGAAGTCTTTGATCATGCAAAAACCTTCTTTGGGGCTTTGCGAAGAGTGCCTGTGACGGGTGATTTGATCTCGAACCTTTGTCAAAAAAACTGAATGGCCAAGAGCCGTTGTTCCATATGAAGCCATATTAATAATTTGAATCAAAAAAACACCTGACTTGGCTTTGCGGGAACTCTCTGCTTTAATCTGTCTATGGCCAAAGACTTACTTGACCTTCATGGATTTAAAACAGACGAAGTCGAAGACGCGATCGACCGCTTTTTGATGAAAGTTTCTAATTCAAATTTAAAAACGGCTCGTATCATGACTGGAAAAGGGACTGGAGCTGTGAAAGCTGTAGCCATCAAGTATTTGAAGCTTGCAGGGTATCCTTGGTCCTATGAAAGACTACCCAATGGTAAACAAAACGAAGGCTGTCTGATTATTTACCTTGAGTAGTCAGTTTATTAAAGTTCCTGCTGAAGAGCTTCAGCGCTGCGAATAGCACCGTTGATACTCGGTCCTCCGAAAGCATCACCAATTAAGTAGATCCCCGAAGTGGGGTTGTAAAAAGGTTTTGAGTAGGTACTCAAGGGATGGCTATAGCGCCATTGTTTTAGACTGCACTTGGCAAAGCTCAAGGTGGGCAGGGCTTCTGTGATTTGCTTTAGAGCCATTTTTAAAATTTCAGTTTCTTCTAGCTCAAAGTGTTGTTCACTAAACTCTGGGTTCATGGTGATTGTCCAAGCCGGTGTTCGTGAAATTCCTTTTTTGTACTGATCGCAGACCGAGAATATTCCAAATTTGTTCAGCTCTTGGTATGCGCTGTTATTCTCCGGATCATGCGTAGTTTGGATATCTTCTAGCAATACAACCAAAGCTTTGGCGTATTTTATGTTTGAAAGTTCCGAATCAAAGGGGATGGCACTGCGCTGTAGTAGCTCGATAGATTGCGGAAGAGGGCATGAAAGAATCACTTTCTGAGCAGAAATTTGCGTTCCAGCTTCAGTGTGTGCTACCCAAGAATCAGACGTTTTTTCTAATCTTGTGATTTTTGTGTTCATTTGCAGATTCAAATTCTGCGCAAGTTGCTTGGCAATTCCAGTCATGCCCTTGGTGCCGCAAAATTTGGGGCGACTTTCGGGATGTAAAAGCGGCTGCACTATTTTTGTCTTCATCCAATTTTGATGGAGATCTTGAATGGATGGGGGCAGGTGGTAGAATTGAGCCCCATGATCAAAAGTGGCATTCTCTGACCGGCGCGTGGCAAGTCGACCGCCAACTCCTTTTGATTTTTCTACTATTAAAATAGACTCGTTTTGTTTTTTGTCCTGCAGTTTTTTTGCAAGATAGAGTCCCGATATTCCACTACCAACGATTAATGTATTTTCCATATTCAAATAGTTTAAAGTGTTTTGAACTATTTTTCAAGCTCCGAGTGCCTGTTATTGGTGTTCAAAAGTCATTTTTCAGTGGCTGGCAGTGGAATTACGTCTGTTTCTCCGGGAACTTGCGGGAAAGATCCATTCATCCAAGCTGTTTTGGCTTTTTCGATTTTGTCTTTTGAGGATGAAACAAAGTTCCAATAAATGTGACGAGACTCAGGGAAGGGTTCTCCACCTAGAACCACAAATTGAGCGTCCTCTTGTGCTTTCACGAAGAGACTTGAGTTTTCCTCTAACACCACAAAATGATCTGGTAGAACTTCTTGCTCACTGAGGCGTACTGAGCCCTGTAAAACAAAAAGCGCCAACTCTTGGTTTTGAGGATTGAATGTAAATGTTTGGTCTTTTTTTAAGTGGACATCCATAAAAAATAAAGACGAATGAACAGGAACTGGTGATTCATGTCCAAATGCTCGACCCGCCACCAAAATCACGTCAGCCCCGTCGATAGAAAAGCGGGGAATACTTGAAGATGGGTGATGGGTGAAGGATGGATCGCAATCTTCTTTATTTAGTGGAAGAGCCACCCAGAATTGCAAAAGATGCAAACGGTGCTTTTTTCCTCGCAAGCTTTCTGGATTTCTTTCAGAGTGAGAAATGCCGTTGCCCGCGGTCATCCAATTGATATCTCCAGGGCGAAGTACTTGGCGATTGCCAAGGCTGTCATGATGAAGAACTTCTCCTTCTAAAAGATAGCTCAAGGTGGAAAGTCCAATGTGGGGATGAGGGCGGACCTCAAGTCCTTCGCCGGCAGAAAAATCTGTGGTTGGGAAATGATCAAAAAAGATGAAAGGGCCTACCATTCGTTTTTTCGCATAAGGTAGAAGTCTATGGACGACGGGGCCACCGACTGAAACGATTCGTGCTGGGATTTCCATTAGGATACTATTTTGTTCACTTCTCATGTGGGCTGCCCCTTTTCATCTGTCAAAACTCATGTTAGCCTTAATCAATTAAAAATACTAAGAAGAAACAAGGAAGTAGCATGAAAACAAAAAAGGAAATTGTCGATAATTGGTTGCCTCGCTACACAGGCGTACCACTCAATGAGTTTGGTCAGTACATTTTGCTAACGAACTTTGGCAATTACGTGAAAATGTTCGCTGACAAGTTCAATGTCCCAGTGCGTGGCCTCGATAAGCCTATGCAATCAGCGACTGCCGAGAATATCACTATCATCAACTTTGGTATGGGAAGTGCGTTGGCAGCAACTTGTATGGACCTTTTGTCTGCAATCAATCCCAAAGCTGCTTTGTTTTTGGGTAAATGTGGTGGATTAAAAAAGAAGAATCAATTGGGTGATTTTGTTTTGCCTATCGCTGCTATTCGTGGAGAAGGAACGAGTAACGAATATCTTCCTGCAGAAATTCCAGCTCTTCCATCGTTCCGCTTGCAGAGATCTGTTTCTTCGATGATCGCAAAACACAACTGTGATTACTGGACAGGAACTGTTTACACGACGAACCGCCGTGTGTGGGAGCATGACGAGGCTTTTAAAGACTATTTGGCTAAGACACGCGCGATGGCTGTAGATATGGAAACAGCTACGATTTTTGTGACTGGTTTTGTGAATGAAATTCCGCGTGGTGCTTTGCTGTTAGTTTCTGACAATCCGATGATTCCTGAGGGAGTCAAAACGGAAGAAAGTGACAAGAAGGTCACGACAAGTTTTGTAGAGAAGCATTTGGCTATCGGCATTGATGCTCTTCGTGAGCTGCGCGATTCTGGAGAGTCTGTTAAACACTTGCGTTGGGACTGATTTCCAACATCTTGGGAGCTTCTTAAGTTTCCAAACTTTCAAATGTCTCCTAGTTTTTAGCTAGGAGACATTTATGACTTACGCTCTGAAGCTTTTTTTTATTTGTGCTCTCTTTACACAAAATCTTTTAGCACAGCCGTTGCCATTGCCTGAGGATCCTCAGCAGCCGGTTCCTCCTCCACCTCCTCGCAACGATCAACTGACGTACACTCTGGGTACCCAAGAAGCGGATCGCTTTCAAGGAAGGTTCACCGACTTTTACCCTCGTTCGGAACTGTCACATTTGGTGAGTTTGCGCGTGACCTCTTTAGATAACTCTATCGAGATTAAACAGGTAAGAATCATTTATGACGACAGAAATGAAGTTTTTGATTCGTTGGCTTTGCGCGGTCGTTTAGATAGAGGGCAAACGCGAGGAATTTTTCTTTCTGGTCGGCCCATTTATAGTATCGAGGTTATGGCAGTGGTCGGTTCTGTGTTTAAGAAAGCGGGGACTTATCGCATTGAGGCCACAGCAAGACGATCCCATTTTTAAGAAGGGGTTTGAAAATAAGTGAAAAAAAACAAAAAAGAATTCATTTTTCTGAGCAAGAATTCGTGATTTTCACCTTTTTTCATGCAATTAACATCTTGTGTCATTGGGGAAACTGCGATATAACTGGGCCCACTTTTAATCATGCAATAATTGAATGCACTATTGGGGAGGCTCGCTTTGATCAATCCAGGCAATAACATGCACTCTGATGAAATGATCGACTCTGACTTGGACTCGGACCTAGAGAACGAAAAAGAGACTAAGAAAACCTCTGCTTTTGAAGCAGATATGGATGACGACCTTGAAAGCGAAGCGGCTCTAGCTGCGATGCCCGGCAACTTACTTATGGAAGGCGAAGAAGACGATCTTAATCTTGATGAGATCGAAAACATTCTTGAGCTTTCTGATGGTGGATTTCCCAAGTTTACACTAGCTAAAAATAAAGCTCGTTTCTTGAGAATGGTGAGCTGGTATCGTGGTAAAGAAGAGTGGATTGAAGTTGCCCCTCTTTCTGGTGTGACGAAGCTTTTCAAACAACAGACGAAAGAACTTGAAGGTATCCGTTCTTCTAAGTTGGACTACGAAATGGAATTGGAAACTGGCACATTGACTCCATCACAAAGATCTTACCGTCGTGATGAACTGAAAATGTGTAAGGTTCAGGAAAAAATGGCAGTTCATTTGATTTCTAAGCTACAAGTGAAGATCAAATCTGGACGCAGATAGTTCTGAGCTAGATCCTAAAGATATAAAAACACCAAAGGGCTCTGTTGAAAAACAGTGCCCTTTTTTTTTGCTCTGCAATGCAAAAAGGTACGGCGTACCTTTCGGGTGGGGATTGGGTATGATGGGGTATCAAGGAGGAATGATTATGAAAGGTTCTGCTAAAATTGATATCGGAATACCTGAAGGGGATCGTAAGAAAATTGCTGAAGGCTTGTCTCGCTTATTGGCGGATACTTATACGCTTTATCTCAAGACCCATAATTTTCACTGGAATGTAAAGGGCCCTATGTTTCAGACCCTGCATTTGATGTTCGAGGGGCAGTACAATGAAATGGCTTTGGCTGTGGATCTGATTGCAGAAAGAATTCGTTCTTTGGGGATGCCGGCTCCAGGAACATATAAAGAGTTTTCTAAGCTGACATCAATTGATGAACCGGAAGGTGTTCCTACTGCTAAAGAAATGATTAAACAATTGGTTGCGGGACAGGAAGCTGTCGTGAAAACCGCTCGCTCTATTTTTCCAAGAGTTGAAAAGGCCGGAGACGAAGTGAGTGCCGACCTATTGACTCAAAGAATGCAACTTCATGAGAAGAATGCTTGGATGTTGCGTAGTTTGTTGGAAGAATAACGGATTCACGATTGAGTTTATCGAGATGCTCCTCTTGTGCTTTCTTGGGGGCGTCTCCTCTTGTCTTGAGATCTTGAGACATCTCGTTTTTATATCTACGGCTCATTTTCCCAGCTCGACAGAGGTGGCATATCAGCAGTTCAAGCTCTGTACTGGATAGGGGATTGGTTTGGCTTTTGTTTCAGTTCGAAGCATTTTTATGCTTTTAAGGCCTGAATTTGCGGTTGATTACTGATGATTTGGGAGTCAATTTAGACGGTAGTTCAGTCAAGGCTTATTTTTCACTCTTCAAAAGTCCAGTGTTTTGGACGACTTAAAGTGTCTCAAAATATTTTTTCAACTAGCCCTTAATTCTCAGCCTGAAACGCCGATAGGTACAAAGTGAGTCAATTAGCATTGAATAATGTTTCAAAACGGGGAGGACTATAATGTCACGCACAGTTATGATCGTGGTAAGTGATAACCAGGAAACAATCGAACAAGCGAAAAAGTACTGGGAAAACCACGATGTGACGGTTCAAGCCTATTCGTCATCACAATGGCGCGAAGGACTTGATAACGTATTTTTTAGACAACAACTAACAGCAGGTGTGCCGGCGTTAATTTCAGGCAATAGCCCTGTGACGTCAGATTCCAATGGAAATGTAATTCAGTTTCCAACTCCTTCAGCACCGGTATCGAGTGTGCAAAAGATGGAAGAGCTTGAAGCGCATGCTATCGAAAATGCGATTGTACAATACAAAGGCAACCTGACAGAAGCTGCAAAGGCTTTGGGTATTGGTAGAGCAACATTGTATCGTAAAGTAAAACAGTATCATATTGATCCAGCGGCTGCTCGTAAAAGAAAAGTTGCTGCTTAGTCTTTCACTTGTTTCATAAGTTTAAAAACCGGGTGTGTGAGCGCTCGGTTTTTTTTTGGATTGTCGGATGAAATATTTTTTAGCGATCTTATTGGCACTAGCTTCAGGGTATGCGGCATTTTCTTATGCCACTAAGGTTGGATTTGAAAATCCATATCCTGCTGTTTGTAATTTGGTGGCTAATAAAATTTATCTTGAAGATGATGCTGTCGTCGGCAAGTGGAAGAAGACTTGTTTGCAGCGCAGCCGGTTGGTGAAATTCTCTTCGCCGAAAAGCTTAATTATCAAAGACTTGAACAATGTTTTAGGTCTGCTCGGAGTCTCACATCTTGAAGTGTATGACTCTATGGCCGTGAAAAGTATTTGGACAGGGGAAGCTCAAGAAACTGGAATCGAAGCCGAGTTTGTTGATAGCGAGCTGGTTGTATTCAAAGTGCATCCAAGGTCTCCGGCCGATGTGATTGGCCTTAAAAAAGGTGACATCATTATCTCTATTAACGGTGAGCAACCCAATCCTTGGGAGGCCAAGACGATTTCTGGTCAGTATGTTGTGAAACGTCTTAAAGCTGAGATGAAGCTAGATATTAAAGCAGCAAAAATTGTTCGCAATGAAGACCTTCACTTGGAGGAATTGCGTAAAGGAATTGCTCATTTAGAAATACCGTCCTTTCGTGCAGAGTTTTATTCAGAGGAAAAAATCAAATCTCTTGGTCAAAAGTTGCAGGGGATGAATGAGTTGATCGTGGATCTTCGTGGTAATATCGGCGGAAATTTTGTCGCGGGTCTTAGATTGTTATCTTTATTTATTTGTACTCCTGAAGAAGTGGGTCGGATTGTTCGTCCACGAGCAGAGACGAGCTCACATCAAGAACTGCCCAATGATCTTGACGATGAGAAGCAGATTGCAGTGCTTAATCAAAGCAAAGCAGTGCTTTTGAAAACTTTCTCCAGTTCAGAATGTTATCAAGGAAAAGTGAGTGTCCTTGTCGATGGTGGAACTGCTTCTGTGGCTGAAATGGTGGCGCAAGCATTGAAAGAGTTTCGAAAAGCGTTAATCATGGGAAGCCCCAGTCGAGGTCAGCTTTTGGTAGGTGTGTGGTATCCAGTTCCTGAAATTGGTCCAGGGGTTGAAATATCCATTCCCGAAGCGATTTACGTAAGTCGCAAAGAGCACCGCATTGAAGGTTTGGGAGTTGAATTGGATAAAATTCTTTACTACAACATCGATGAAATGCAGTCTGGTATTGATTCTTGGGTAAAAAAGGCCCTCGACTAGACTCTCGTTTTTTGGATTTTTTCGGATCAAAATGAGATGATCATTATGACACGTCAAACATTCTTTGTTCGTCTGTTAATCTCTTTTGCAGTGGGAAAGAATCAGTTAAACTTAAACGACGGCATGTTATTCGCAAAGTGTATAGTTGAGCTATTGTGAAAATATCATAAAGCTATCGTAGTAAGTGCTGTATTAAGAAAAGTTTGAAAGATGTCGAAAGGTGAAAAATGAAGGATGCTAAAGTCATTGAGTTTCCGAAGTCACGTTCGGTCAGAAAACGGTTGCAAATGAAAGTGCAAGAACAGAAGTCTGCGCTTGTTTTGTCTATCGCATCAATACTTGTCCTTTCAGTCTTTCTAAATCAGTGGTTGGTTCAGGGGCCAGAGGCTTCTCTTTCAGCCAATGGATCTCGTGAAATAGCTAGTTATGATTCTGCAAGTCTATCCAAAGATGTGAAATGGGAACAAGACCTTGCTAAAAGAATCGCCCTTGATAAATCTTTGAATGCAGCCCGCATTGCAGAAGCACCGACATTGCGAGATGAATTGATTTTCGGACTGCTTGAGGGAAAATACGGGATGAAACTTGCTCAAGGGCGCATTGAAAGTCTTGAGTTTATCGACTCCCAAGCTGGCGAGAATCCTTTAAGTATTTCTGACAAAGCAGATTTTTTGGTGAAATACTCTGAAGCTTTTGGCCATAACTACAGTGAAGTAAGTCTGGCGCAAAACACACCCAATGAACAGGTCTATAGTTTGATCAACTCATCAAAAGAAATCGTCGGCACAGCCCATGTGAAAACAGACGACGAAGGACGAGTGCAAGCCATCCAGTTTGTGCGCTAGACTCTTCAGTCTTTTTGTTCCAGGCCGATACGTTATTCATGGTAATTCCAGATTTATCGGCCCCACAATCGAATGCCTCTACTTCAACAAAAAAAATTGTGCCTATTGCGCCAGTTGCAGATCGCATTTTGGCATTGGTTTTAGATTTTTTAATTCTGTCCCCGGTGATCAGTCTTGTGATTGCGGGTTTGATGCGACAGATGAAGACTTTCTTTTTGATTGATGCCAATTCCCAAGAGGGAGTTGTGGCAATTGCACTTGTGATTGCGGCTGTTTTTTTTCTTACAATTCTGCTGCAAACGGTTTTTTTGTTTTTTTGGCAAGCCACTCCCGGGCAGTTATTTGTCCAAATG
Source organism: uncultured Bdellovibrio sp. (assembly GCA_964431515.1). Taxonomy (GTDB): domain Bacteria; phylum Bdellovibrionota; class Bdellovibrionia; order Bdellovibrionales; family Bdellovibrionaceae; genus Bdellovibrio. Next base: position 69,308 of record CAYSKF010000011.1, on the reverse strand, counting down.
CGAGTGATATCGTTCCCTCATGGTCAAGAGAGGCTGAGTCTTAATCAGTGTCTTTTACGTTCGACTTTGTGGTGCGGTGGCTTTGTTGCTTTAGCGATACCGTATTTAGAAATACTCAGTCACCCATTGAGACGCGCCTTTCATGAACGGGCCTCGGATACGATGGTCGTGACATTGAAACGTGAGTTCGATGAAGGGCCTTATCCCTTGGAGTCTCGGTTTATCGCTTCCTGGATGAGAATGAGCTTTTTGTTTTTGATTTTATTCGGAGTTCTGACGTTCTTTAAAACTTATCATTCCCTTCAAGCTGGTTTATACAAAGATAAAGAGCCGTCAGACGTGGTTGTTTGTAAAGAGACAAAGTCTTTACAAGTCAGTAGAGATTCGCGTGTTGATGCCGCGATTGCACTTTTTTTGATGGACGAGATTTCTGCTGAATGTTTGCAAAAAGAAGCTGAGACGGTTCTTTGGCAAAATCCAGGCGAGTCGGCTGAATGGGCTTATCTGGCGAAGTATTTGCTGACCAATGGAAAAGAGCAGGAAGCCTATCTTGAACAGATATGTGCGACCGAAGATTCATTGGGATGTGTGTTGGCGCGGCATTTAGATGAAGATTCGAAGGATGTGGCTTTGAATCTTGTACCGTCGCTGGAGTCTCAAAAAAGTTGGACAGCACAATTTTTAGTTTCTGAAGAAAAATTTCTGCAACGCGAATACGAAGAAAGTCTTAAGTTAATTTTCGAGCTGCGCAAAGAGCCCCTATTTAAGCAGGGACTTGAAAAGAAGTATGTTCGTGCTATTTGGGCACTCAACGAAAAACAAAAAGAGATTTTTGAGGCGGGACGTGTTCCTGCCAGTGCCGGCAATGTGGATTCCTGGATCGAGGAATTCAAAGACGCTTACGAGGTCCCATGATTTTCCCTTGCCCTCAAGATATAAAAAAGTACCAGAATTTTCCTTTAACTATCACTCTGGTGGTTTTGAATGTCTTCATTTTTATCCTGATCTTCAGTGGCGGCACATCTAGTGATATTCATTCGGCTGAAATTCTAAAGCAGGAGAGCCTGCACACAACAGGGCGCTTGTATTATCAATATATGCAGTCCTTGTCTGCGGAACAGTCCGAACACATCCCGCAGTGGTTGCGTGAACTCAAATTTGAAAATAAAGATCAGATGACTGTACTTGGCGGATTTGCTTTACGAGATGCTGTGTTTTTAGATAAGGCTGAGGCTTTAGAGTATTCGGGCGATGTCGTGCAAATATCCCAATGGCGTAAAGATTTATCAGAGTTTAGGAAGGACTATCAAAGTCAGTTGCTGTTTCGGTTTGGACTGAGTTCTGCCGATAAAGGCATCTGGGTTTGGTTGACGTATCAGTTCTCTCACTCAAACTGGATGCATTTGTTTTCAAATCTAGTTTTCTTAGTTCTGATGGGAGCAGCAGTGGAAGCTCTTGTTGGAAGTCCCATTCTGCTTTTGGTATACCTTGTCGGAGGTGTTACTGGGGGCCTAGGCTTCTTGCTGTCAGATTCTCATGGCGTGATTCCAATGGTAGGTGCCAGTGCCTCCATCAGCGCTTTGATGGGCTTCTATGTAGTTGCCGAGATGCGCGCACGCATTCGTTATCTTTATTTTGTTTCACCAGCGCCCGGGCATTACGGATCAATCTATCTACCAACGTGGTTGATCATTCCGTTATTTCTTTTGGTTGATCTCGCAAGCCTTTGGGCAACTCCCGAAGGTCTTGGTGGGGGAGTTGCCTATGCAGCTCACCTGGGTGGAGCTTTCGGAGGAATACTTATGGGATTGGTCGTTCGCGGTCAGCGATTCTTTAGTGCCCCAGGTGGAAAGCCGAACAGTTTTTTTAATCCATCTTGAAGACTTTTTGGAAGGCAGGAAAATCCTCGATAAAAGGAACATGGCCTAATTTATCTAAAGAGTGCAACTTTCCCTTCGGAATCTCCTTAGCAATTATTCTGCTCAGCTTCGGATAGTCTCCCATAGTTGACTGAACTTCTTTCGGAGCCCAGGCTCTGCCGATAGCTGTGCGATCTCTTTGCCCGATGATCAAATCTACAGGCATTTTTAAGTTTTTAAACTCATAACGGACGGGTTGCGTGTAGATCATTTCGGTTGTGAGTGCAGCAGTTTTGGCTAAAAGCACTTTGTCCGGACCATGGAGCCATCCCAAGGCTGGAATAATCAGTTTTTCATACTCTTCCTTCCAAGCGCCGTCATAGTAAGCTTGTTGTTGATAGCCTTTGATTTTTTCTGGCGAGTTGTTGAGTTCGTCCACGAAAAGAGCATCAAAGTTTCTATATCCAGTCATCGTCTTGTAGTCTTCAAAACCAATGGGATTTACCAGATAAAGTTTTCGCACTTGTTGAGGGTACATGAGGGCATAACGAGTCGCGAGCATGCCTCCCATGGAGTGTCCAACCAGAGAGATGTTTTTTACATCCAAAGTCGTCAAGAGATCCTGAGTGGTCTCTGCCAAGGCGTGAAAGGAATACTGAAAGGCCTCGGGTTTAGTCGATTTACCAAAGCCGATCTGATCGGGAACGATCACGCGGTAGCCATTTTCTTTCAGAAGATGAATGATGTCTTTAAAGTAAAAGCCAGAAAAGTTTTTTCCGTGCATAAGAACGAAGGTCCCCTTTTGGGGCCCCGCGGGTTGTATATCCATATAAGCCATTTCAAGGCTTTGTCCTTGCCTCATGAGCTTGTGAACTTGAACTGGGTAAGGGTATTCGTAGCCGCTCAATCTAGAATCGAATTGGTATTGAGAATGCGCAGCCTTTTGTGCGGTTGGTGGGTTTTCTTGGCGAGATTGCATAGAAGAACACCCCAAGAGGAATGGAACACAAAAAGAGAAATGTATTAGAAATTTCATATTTTATCCTTATCCAATGGAAGAAAATATTTTGTTTATGGCAAAAGGCTAAACGAAATAACTTGGGAACAAAAGCCTGATTTAATGATAATTGGCAAGGCAGATGTTTAAGTTCTGTTCACTCGAGACTGTAATAAATTTACCCCCATTGACAGAAAGAGGCTCTATAGGTCACATTGCGGCCTAGAGGCTGTATATCACCCCCAAACTTGAATGGTGGACCCGAATGAAGCTCAACCAGCTCATTAAGTCAGTGATTGTTTCAACATTATTGTTTTCTAGTTATGCTGCTCAGGCTGAGCAGATGTCTGAAGTTATTCCCTATTACGGTGATGATTTTTATAAAGATATAAAAATGGGTGTGTCTAACGAAGCTCTTCAGTTTCGTCTCAAAGACGTCTTGCGCAGCTATCACGTGGCTCGTCCTGGCCAGGTGGATTTAATTGCACGTACCTGTCAGGCAGGGCAAGGCAAGTGCTACACGCAAAAGCCACTGGATTATACGTTGGCCCGAGTTATTATCATGGGTAATCTTCATTTGATCAGGGGTGAGGATGGAAACTATGCAGTTCGAGATGTCTATTGTAGTAAAGACAGATCCAGCAGTGATTTCCGCAAATCCCCACCAGCACCCGGAGTTGTTCCTGACAACCGTGTTGTGAATGTTGAACATACATGGCCCCAAAGTCGTTTTAATGGTCGATTCTCTGATGATATGCAAAAGGCGGATTTACATCACTTGTTTCCTACGGATTCAAAAATCAATGCAATTCGCGGGAATAATATTTTTGGAGAAGTCTCTCACGACTTAATCGATCTACGCTGCACGGAATCTCGCTTCGGTTTGGGAACAGCTGGAGCGGAAGAGGTGTTTGAGCCGCCTCAAGATCATAAAGGGAACGTGGCGCGTGCCTTATTCTACTTTTCAATTCGTTATGACTTGCCAATCGATGACCGCGAGGAAGTCGTGCTGCGTAAATGGCATCGGGAGGACCCGGTGGATGCAGAAGAGATGCGGCGGAATGAAGAGATCTATAGAATTCAGACAAACAGGAATCCTTTCGTAGACTTTGCGCATCTTGCCGATAAGATCGCTGACTTTTAAGGCAATCGCTAAAAGGTCTAGTTTACAAAGGAAATCTCGCTTTTAAGGGGTGTTTAAAGGCGATCTTAAAAAAAGTGACATTACCTTCTTGCCATCCCAATCTTGTTATGCTGCAATCTTCTTTACGGGAGGGGTGATACCAAGGAAGGTCTCGGGGAGCATGATGTTCTCACCTCTATTTTTGTTTTATTTTAGAACCCACAGTTAAAAGCTGTGGGTTTTTTCTTTTTGAGGAAGCTTAAAGCTCTTCGCAATCATTTTCACATTGATTTACTTTGTAAATGCTAACGCTGCCACTGAAGTTTCCCTTAGCGAGGCTGGAGTCTCTTTTAAGGCGCGGACCTTTCTTCTCTCTGAATTTAAATTCGAAGATGCAGGAACTAGGAACCTCATAAGGAGACGAGTTTAGAAGCGCTTCATGACTTATATAAACCGAACCGTTGTTGCCTACATTGGAGGATCTGTCCAGAAAAACATGTTCGGTGTTTCCTCCGGAGCTCCAGCCTTCTGGAGACAATGTTAGGATTGAAGATGTGTTGTTTTTATCCTTATCTTCTTTTTCGATAGTACGGTACTGACATGATGTCTCGTAGCTGATCCAATCAAGGGCGTTGTGATAATTTGTCCCTGCCAAGGAAAGATGCAATTTGTATTTTCCCTTAGACATGTCCACTTTAACTTCTTTCCCTTTGGCGTCTTTAAACTTTCGAATTTTTTCGGCGGGGCCCAGGTAGCAAAACTGCACACTGTATTCCGCGCCTAGGTTTTCGCTACCGAGGTTGATTTCAATACTGCTTAGTTTATTACCAAACGCAGAGCCTTCAGGAACCAAGCTGGACCAGTTGTCACTGGCCGCCACTAATTGAACACGATTCCCTTCGTCCATTGCGATAATCTGGTCGCCATAATTTGTTCTAGATCTGCAAACGCAGGCACCGTCTGTCGGTTGCACATTTTTGGGGTCGCAGACGTTACCTGTGGAAAGATCTATACATTCTTGCGCTTCATTTGTGGTGGGGTGCCTGATTTTAGCATTGCAGGCATAAAGCTGCTCACCACTGGATTGGTCGACGGAGGTTTGCATGTTGGTCCGAGCAGAGGCACCGATGACAATAAAACTAACGATGGTAAAAATAAGTGTTTTCATTTTTTACCTCGAGCAATCGTAGGCTGGAAATTCTGCTCTTTGCATTGGGTAGCCTTTACTGAATGTAGAGTCCTTCTTTAAAGCAAGATTTTCTAGATTGATTAGGCCACTTTCCGAGATGGGACCAGCGGTAAATTCTAAAATCAATCTTTGATGGTACTTTTGATTGCCCAGCTTCACACAAGCTCCTTGATCTGCACAAATTTTTGAATAGTACGGAGGCCAAACAGGGGAGCTGATGATTCTCTCTAGCCCTTTGAGTGTTTCGTTTAAGGGCACACGTTGATTGTTTGAATTTAAATCTGGAATTCCCATAAATCCTGGAATAATTCCCAATTCTTTAAGAGTTGAAATTGCTGGCAAATTATCAATCCCGACGGTGGCCCCCTCGGTGTCGTACTGGCGAATCAGCATTTGCTTAAGTCCATTGAGGAAAATCGCATAGTCATCTGTTGGATTTTGGAAGGTCGCCACTATTCTGTATTTCGCACCGGGTTTAATAATTTGCTCCGGAGCTCGGAAGCGCAGTCCTTTTACAAAACCTTGCCAATTAGGTGGAACAAGTCCTCCATCCCACCATTCTTCTATGAGTTCTGCAGATCGATCTTTCCTTAAGCGGAAAAGCTCAACTTGCCCGAAAAAGGGTTGAATAAAGTTGGACGTACTCACGCAAGAGTTGTTAGCGCATTTTTCTTCCATCAGATTGGATACTAAGAATGAAAGAGAGATTTCTGTAGAATCGCGTGACTTGATACTTACGGGGCCCCAATCAGCGTCGATATTGTATTGAGTCACAAATCGTGGAACTTCGCTGCCATAGCTTTCACTCAGATTGAAAAGTCCAGGCTTTGGCGCAATATTGACTTGCACAGCACGACTTCCAATATGTTGCACATCTGTACTGACACCAGAGTCATCGCCAGTCACCATGACATTTAAATTCGCCATGATATCCTGTGCCTGAATGCCCATTTGTTGAAGGTATTCAGGGTTTAAGCACTCTTTTTTTATTGCTGGTTGAATGGCAAATTGGTTCGAAGGACGTATTTTGATAAAGCACATGTCACCGCGTAAAGTGGCGGCACCGGGGCCGGTATGTTCAACTTGGCAGTAGGTCTGCTGAGGTTTGGAGACCAGGTTGCCTCCGGCCATATCAATGACATGAATTTCCATGCAACGACGAAGAAAGTCGAACTGTCGATTTGCGCTTGATTTCTTTTGTACGAGTCCGCTTGAAGTGATTGATTTTGAATTTTCAAGAGAGCAATTGTTGGGCTCATAAGAGTTAAAAATAAAATTATTTTTTTCGTCAGAGTTTGGTCCCCAGTGTACGGAACCTAAGCTGATCATAAGAAATCTACCGACATCGTCTTGACACTTAAAAACTTTTGAAGCTGTGACGAGTTGATTTCCATCATAGGTGCCCCAAGTGCCATTTTCAGGCGACATGTGCATTTGTACTTTCTGATCATTTTCGAACATGCAAAGTGCATTTGCAGTTGTTCCCCATGTTAACAAAATAAAGGCCAGCAGGAGTGACGAACGTCCACTGCCTTTGTAGCATAAAAATTTTTGCACTTTCATTTTTGACATCGTCAAGCTCCTGTTTATTTCTGCAATGATTAAGCTGGTGAGCAAGACTTGCGTGTAAATTTGAGGATTGTATCTTCGACGTAGGAGTTGGTTGTAACTGCTTTTGGTCAAAGGTTTCGTCCATAAACTTGCAGCAAAGTCTTTTTCACCAGTCTAATAAACTGTTTCTACTGTCTGATCCGCTTAGTGACCGCAGTGTCCGTTAGGGCAAGCACCATCTAGGTCTGCCATTTCGATTTTTGTATGAGTACAAACATCTGCACCGTGTTTTTGCCATTTTCTATGCTTAGCACCTGCAGCTGTAAGACCATTTGTTTCTTCAAATACGTAACGAACCTTACAGAATTTTGTTGCTTGGCTGTAACGAGTTAAAGAAATATTTTCTTTATCGATAAGTTGAGTAAATGCGCCTGGATGAGTATCCATCCAACCAGATTCTTCGTCATAATCGAATTTACCTGGACGTAGAGCATTTAAAAAATCATCGTTGAATTGCGCCACTGTGTTTTCGTTGATTGGAAGATCTTCGTCATTACATTGTCCACCAGCACAAGATTTATTTTGAACAGTACAAATGACGTAGGCTTTGTGCTTAAGTCCCGCAAGTTTGCTATAGCCTTGTCCGCTGCCTGCTCCAAGACCGTAATCAGTTACAGAAGCTTCTGCCAACACATTCCATTTTGTATCGAAGTGGCTGTAGTCAATTTGAGAGCCACGATAGCAAATGTCGACGAAATATTTCGCAGTGTAGAGTTCGCTGCCAAGATTGAATGAAAGTTGCTCAAGAACTTTATTGTAGGCATTAACTTCACTGAAGATTTTGTTGAATCCGTAGCTTCCACCTGAAACAACATCAGCATGAGGGTCTTGAACGTCTCCCCAAGAACGATAGTTGGCGTGAAGATAGTTTCCGTTTTCACGTCCTTCCTGAGTCGTACAAACGCAATTGTTTTTTGCTGGAGGAGTGTTGTTTCCAGGGCCACCAGGTCCGCCTGGTCCACCAGGTCCACCAGGTCCACCAGGTCCACCCGGACCACCAGAGATTCCGCTCCAGTTGATACCTGGTGTATCAAGACCCTGTGGTCTTGGTTTAGGCTTTTCACCACCTTCACAATCAAGGCCTACGCACTCGCCATTACAGGGTTTGTGATCAATTTCTGTGTAGCAAATCTGTTTGTCTCCACGATACGGATTTTTAGTTAGCAAGCCAGCATTACACGGATAGATGCTAGGGCCAGAGCTATTGACTCTGAAGCTGTAGGTGACTTGAATAGCATTCGCTTGAAGTGCCATGAGTGTGACGGCCATCGTAGCCATCTTCCCAAAAATATGTTTCATGTTTTCTCCATTTCGCCCATTTGGGTTGTTAGTGAACTGTTGATTCAGTTCAGTTGAAAAATAATTGGAACATTCAATGTTTTGTGGCCAAACTCTGGCAGACGAGGTTGTGCTTCGTAGGCCACGGTTTGATTGTTCTGATCTCGACAAAGCACATAGCTTAGCTTTTCAGGCTGATGTACGTTGTCTAATTGAACAGCCAGTAATGTCGTTTCCACGTTTTCTCCGCAAAAGCTTCTAAGTTCTTTTAAAAAGGCATCACCTCCCACCGGTGTGTAGTAGTTAAAGATGCTTTTCATATCAATAAGGACAAATCGCTCAGCAGCCATATATCTCACCAGTTGGTCACGAAGGACGATCTCGGATTTAAGAGTGAAATACCGAGAAATTTCTGTGAACAATTGTCGTAAGAGCGGAGATGTGGTCCCTGCACAGTTTCGACAATAGGGTTCCTGCCTTTGACAATTCGATTCGTGCTGGCAAAGGTTGTAGCAATCTTCGCGAGATTCAGAGCTGCAGGTGACCTCCGTTATTTTTACGTACTGTCCGTTTTCATTCTTGGTATATTTACTTTCAATCACGAAGGCTGATGCCGGTAAAGTTTGAAGAACAATACTTGTCAAAAGAAACGCAAAGAATTTTTTCACTAGAACCCCCAGATATTTTGGCCGATGGCATCTCTGCAATTTTTTGTCAGACCGTAGAGTCCGCCGAATCTTTCAAAGGTGTTAAATTTTTTTCCATCATCACTGCAGTTGTAACTGACTCGAACTGTTCCATTACAGAATCTGGATTTAACTAAAGCAGTCCTGCTGTAGGTGTTGAGATCCTGTTCGTTGGGATTTGCTTCCGACTCAATAGAAATAACAGAAGAGCCTGTGTATCTTTCAAAATAGTCGGCAGCTTTGGCGACACAGATGTTTTCATGACAATCCACGCCTTGGCTTAGTTGATCGACACAGTGATCAGGAATAGTGCCGTACTTTTTGAACGTTTTGAGCACTTTGTTAATATCGACTTCTTGAGTTCGCGGAATATTCACTTTGTCTTTTTTGGCAGTGATGAAGCGATGAATACTGCGGAAAAGATAAACACCCAATTTAATGGGGTTTAATGTTGGTCCACTAGAGACTGCGGCTCCTCCACTAACACCGACAAAATTGATGGAACATCCTCCACAATAAGATCGACTGATCGGAGTTGAGTTTTGTATATCATCAGGCGAGCGACCAATGGTTTGACCCTCATCGCGAATTTTACAATAGTTGACCGAAATTCCATTGAATGCGTAGAAGTTAAATTCTTTTGCGCTGTTTGGTGCAATTGAAACAGCACAAGGTGCGCCCATGAGAGGTCCGAAGTCAGCAAGCAGTGCCATCTCCATTTTTTCTTTTTCAATTTTAGGATCAAACTTGACGACACCATTTTTGATCATTTGATTGAGGCTGGTCACTCGGGGTGGTTTGAAATCGATATCGATATATAACGGTAAGGCGTTCCATCCGAAAAGTGCAGTGCTTGCTAAATCGGCTACAAGACGTTTATTTGCCCGTCGAGTTTGAAACCAGGGATCGTAAACTTTGCAGGCTTTAAGATCTGCGTAAGGATTGAATATATCTGGAGTAGAAACTGTTGAGTTTACAGGTAAAAATGCATCGGCGTATTTTGCAACCGCATACAGATCGACCATTGATTTAATAAGTTTGCGTGAACAGTCGATTGCCGAGTTGCAGATTGAATTGCCAGGATCACTTATTTTGGTTGCGTCCCACATGATGAGCGGAGAACCAAAAGTGAGTGGTTTTTGCTCAATATTGATTGTGTTCGGAGGCGGAATGTTGAGGAGTTCCCGTGCCCAGGCGTTGAAACCACTTCTATTGACAGTATATCCTTCGACATTCCAAATACGTTCTCTTTCTAGAGAGTCACAGATGGAAATCAGTTTATCGCTGACGTTGTCAAAATAGGCCACAGAATCCTTCAGGCTGACCCGAGATCCCTCAAAGGACTTCTGCATCACATCTAATTGCTGAACTTTATCGATGTTGGTACGCATGAAATCTATACGTTGGTCACCAGCAAGACGAGCTTCAGTGCAAAGATAGTACAGTTCATCACGATGTTGAGTAGAATAGGTATTTGCAAAAGCAAGAGGTTTAAGAAGTTCTGGAAGTTCCCCAGAAGGGATCGAAGTGGAAATAATGTTTAAGAACTGAATAGCACTTTGAATGCGGTTTTTCATCGAACCACGAGCTGAGACGTAGTTCTTTCTAAAATTGTCGACCCACTCTGAAGCCTCTTCATAGCTTCGAGTGCCAAGAAAGTCGTCATTGACATCTCGTGCCCCCCGATTGATGACGTCCGCTTCGGGGCCTTGAGGAAGCTCTTTTTTGTGTTCGGTTTTGTCACCATTGGGTCTTGCTAACTCACGAAGACTGTTTATCGAGAGAGTGGCAGCATCGCATTCTGGTTTTTCAATGCTTTTGCAGCCATTTGCAATCATCATGATAGACTCTTCGAGAGCGATAGATCTAAAAAGGTGACCGAATTCGGGAGCGACTTGAAGAGGAATGTCAGAGTATCGCCAAGCGAAAGAAAGATAAATTTTAACACTGTTCCAAAAGTCAAAACCGACTTGGTTAAAGTTGAAGTTAGGCGGTAGGCGTAGATCTAGTTGGGTGATTGAGTTTCGTGAATCCAGCTGAGGATCTTGAGTTTCACAATCTGTAATGTACTTGTCTTTTTCTGTCGCAGCTTGAGCAATGGAAAGAAGTACTTCTTTATCGACTTCAACAGAGTTCAACTGTTCTTGCAGAGCAGAAAAACGCTTTACGTAAAAACAGGAAACTTGATCAGGCTTCTTGAGTGCCAAAAAGTTTTCTTTTGCAAAGGTATCTAACTTCAACCAGGGAATTCCTGCCCCTTCTGAATTATCCCAGATTTTTGATAGATAGCCGTTGAGCTCTGGGCAATAGGTTTTCTTCTCACAAAGAGGTGCAATGGAATTATAGGTAGTCAGTTTTGATTTTTGTAGGTTTGTAGGCAATAGAGGCAGTCGACCTGTCAAAAGCTTGTTCATGATAACTTTTGTGAGTCGGGTTACAGCGACTCGAAATTGCTGCATACCCTGTTGGCTCATTTGTTCAGATTCGCCACCGATACTTTTGCTCAACGAGTAAACAAGCTTTCCTGCATTGTATCCGTCGGCGATAATGAATGCAGACTCGGTAGGGTATTCAGAGTCTACTGCACATTGCGCTCGATTTGTGATTCTAATTTTATTGAGTGGTATTTGATTTGTTGTAGGAGACCAATCAATTGCTAGGGCTGTTGTTGCCATCATTGAAATACCAAAAAACGCAGCTGCAATTTTTGCAATAGACTCTGTTTTTTTCACTTTAAACTCCTAATTAAGGCTGCCGCTGCAAGAGCTCACCTTGTTCAGCATAGTGGTGTAAAATAAAACAACTGTTTGGTCTGCGGGTGAGAAATTTCTTTTCACAGAACCGTCAGAGTTCACCATGTTGTACAGATAAGTGTTCACGAAACGGTAAACCGCTGGTGTCACTAAAAGATTTGAACGACACTTATAGTTTTTGTAGGTGACTGTGACGCTGGCATAGCCTTTATTGTCGTTGTTATCGTTGCCGTCGCCACCGATGTAAATTGTGTCGCCATTGCCGTTGTTATCTGAGTTGCCGTAGCCCACTTGAAACTGAACAGTCCAACCAGAACCACTGCTGTCTTGGCCAACAATCTTGCAGAGATTGCCAGAGCATGCGATTGCCATTTCATTTTCAATCTTTTTTTGTAGTTCTGCCTCTGAGTAGTGAGGTAGTGGTTTTGGCTCGAACTCGTCGGTACCATCTTCGAATTCACTCGGAGCTGCGTGAACACTCGTAGCAATAAGTATTGCGGCCAATAGCGTTTTTATTTTCATAAAATAATCCCTTTCGTTGGTTGTTTTGAAAAAGTCGTTCAATTAGCGCGAAATAATTGGTACCAGCGGATTTTGCTGGGATTCAAACTACAGATTGGTAATTTTCATGATTGTAATTTCAAACTACTTTGAAACGCTGAAGCTGAAATCAGAAGGGCTTTTGTAGGTAGAATGAATAGAAAAATGTCGTAGTATTTTTTTGTCTCTGAGTGTGATGAAAATGTCTTTTTCAAGAGTGAGAAAAACTATCATTGGGACTTGGAATTATTTTTTTTCAGTGCAAAAAGAATGATTTCTTTGGAGGATTTAAAAAAATTTAACTCTTTAAAATATATGTAATAAGAATCTGATGATGTTATTTAACATGCTTTTTCCTTATGATCTAAACTCATAAGGACCTTCTTTTTTGATGGAATTATGTCTGTAACGATTGCTGAGAGTGGCGGAAATGGCCTTATTTTATTTGTTCAATGATCAGGACTTGTCCGCTGCCTTCGAATAGGTATTTGCCCGTCCCAAGTGTCGCACCATCACCATCAAGGATCTTTTGACCATTCAGCTTTATATCACCAACAAATAGAGCATAACCAAATTTTTCTTGTGAGATTTCAAATGATTCCTGACCTTGAATTTTTGCAGCATAAAGCCAAAGATCTTGGCGAATAGTTAAAGGTGCCTCCGACGGACCTGCCAACAGTTGAAAACCAGGTTTTTGAAGGGCGGCAGTCGCAACGACTGGTTTTCCTCCTCGAAATGTTGGTTGTATCCATATTTGCATGATACGAAGAGTTTCGTCTGTTGAGTTTCCTTCAGCATGGAAGATGCCGTCGCGGGCACTCATGAGTTGTAAATTGAGTTCAGGCACAAATTGATCAGATCCTTTGTTGTCTTGATGGTGCAAAGTACCCTTGGCGACCCAAGTTAAAATCTCCATGTCTTTATGTGGATGTTGCGGAAAACTGGAGCGAGGAGAAATTTTTGCATCGGCAAGAACGAGGAGATTTTTAAGGGGCTCTCCAGTCCCAGAATAAGGTCCGACGGTGGCGATAAAGTGATCTTTTAGACTAAGCCAACCGATATCCAACGCGGGTAAGTTTGAATAGGGTCTCACCTTAATTTCGTTTTGCGGGGAAGAAGTCATTGCTAAGTCTCCTTTTGAGATAAAAACTAGCGCAGTAGTCGTTATGAGCAGAATTGTGAATATGACGACCATCGGAGCCATTTTCTTCATATTCGTTCCTTTCGCTTGAGAGTATTTTGGCTTAAAAATATACTTTGTAAAGTAGGGTGATTTTGGAAACTAGTTTCCTGGAGTGAACTAATGGGAAAGAGTCATGTTTTAGAGGTTTGTCCTGTTTATAAGACATCTGAAATTTTGGATGGGAAGTGGACTATTCTGATTTTTAGGGATCTTTTAGCTTCTAAAGTGGTTCGCTTCAATGAACTGAGGCGTTCGCTTGGGTCGATTAGTCCGAAAACTCTTTCAGAGCGTCTGACCTTTTTAGAGTTACAGGGGCTTATCGAAAGAAAAGTATACGCTGAGGTCCCACCTCGAGTAGAGTACTCACTGACAGAAAAGGGGAGAGCTTTGTCTCCCGTATTTGATGCGATGGCGGCCTTCGGTTCGCAGTGGCTGGATTAAATGGACGCTCAAATGAACAAGCAGCTTGTCTGGGGTGTCGTAGGGGCTGGTTGGTTGGGCCAAGAAGTGGTAGACCGTCTATCTCGGTTGGGAGTTGCTTGTTGGGCTACAAATCGGAAAATATTCGATTGGGGAGTGCACGAATTTCCTGAAAAACCTTGCGAAGTTCTTCTTCTGAATACACCTCCACTAACGGCAATCTTGCCTGAAGACTTTGTCAGAAAGATTCCGGTCCGAGATGGGCAAAAGATTATCTTTATTAGCTCAATAGCAGTCTATGGATCTGCGTTAGGAGAAGTTACAGAGAAAACTCCACCTCAACCTGATACTAAAAATGGATTGTGGCTGTGTGAGGTGGAGCAGCTTCTGCTCCAGAAATTTTCGGGACAGGTTTGTATCATACGTGCGGGTGGTTTGATTGGGGGGGCTCGTCATCCAGTTTTCTTTTTATCTAATAAAACCGCTGCAAATTCTCGAGTCAATTTAATACACAGAGATGATCTCATTGAAATAATTTTTACTGTTGCAGCAATGGAAAAAATGCCATTTGTTGTTAATGCAGTTTCCCCGAGTCATCCTTATAAAAAAGAATACTACGAAGGCTGGGCTCTGAAGTTGAATTTGGCACCTCCCCAAATTTCACAAGAAAAAGAAGAAAGCAAAATTGTTTTATCAGAAGTTTTACCAGCGATATATCCTCATTGGGTCAATCCGGAACTTGATAGTTTATAAGGAAATTACTCAATGCAATTTCAAGTTTTAAATTAAAGCTATGACTGATCTAGTGAAAGTCAATGAAGAGATCAGCAATCTGATTGAGGCACCCTTTAATGGGTCCTCTCATTTCATCGCAGTGCTGAATCTATTGTGGATTGTCTGGAGATTATGATGAACGGACGCATGAGTTCATTTTTTTAAAAAACAAAAAATAAATGATAGTAGTTGTCTCAAAAAGTAACTGAGGCGCGGCGAGCCACACTCTTCAGATACGGAGGCAGCTGCATAAACTCAGTACAGCTGCCTAAAAAACTATAGACATTCTTTTTTGAGAAAACCCGTCTTCTTCAATATAGGGGGTGCTAGCTTTAAAAAATGACTGACAAAAAGTGGCATTCCAATTGCTAAGTACCATTTCGTCGGGGGACATATGAAATTAAAAATTGCAGCCGCTTCAGTCGCTCTTTCATTTCTTTCTGCTTGTAGTGGATTTCAAACTGCTGAGTCTTTGGAAGAGACTGCAAGAAATTTGGAGCTGGCATCTCTTGAGGTGGCACCGGAACAATTCGAAGTAATGCCTGAACAAGCTCAGCCAATTCAACTTCCTGGCGTCATCAGAAGCTCACCTGGCGGTCAGTCTTCTAATCTTCCGATCGATATACAAGCGGCTCAGAACATTGTTCAAAGGGCTTACCAAGTTATTCTTCAGCGTGAGCCAGAAGCTGCAGGACTGCAATATTACACTGATCTACTTATCAAGGGAGTTCTGAACGAAGCTTCTTTGTCTCAAGAGTTGCTTGGTTCGGATGAGTACTTTGTTTTGAGTATCTATCTAAAAGAACTAAAGCGTCTGCCTGAGCTTGCGGGGCGCAAATACCACGTAGACCTTCTGAGACAAGGTGTCAGCCGTGCAGCTGTTGCCTCAGCAATTGCTAATTCTGATGAAGGTTTTGTAAGAACTATGTTCGCGAAGCATCTTTATCGTGAAGTGGAAAAAGCGGGTTTAGAGTATTATGTGAAGCAACTGAGCTCTGGTAGATCGAGATCAGAGGTCGAAAGTGAAATTGCGAATTCTCCAGAAGGCATAGTGAATGCAGTTTACAGAGCTTTGTTAGATCGTGCTCCAGAAAAGGCAGGTCTTGATTACTGGATGGCTGAGTTGTCATCAGGTCGTTTAAACCGCGCTACTTTTGAAGCCTCTGTCAAAGCGAGCAATGAGTATTTTGTTCGCGCTACGTGGAAGAAGTATCACCCAAGCATGATACCAGCTGTGAATTTGAAACAATATGTATCTGCTCTTAATGACTATGTGCCTCGATCAGGTCTTGAGCTGAGCTACATAAAGCCGGGTCGCTTAATAGTAGGAAATTAATAGTTCGTCTATAATAATAAAAAAAGCCCATAGCATTTTTGTGCTGTGGGCTTTTTAGTTTTTTAGTTTATAAAACTACTCTTCTGCCGGAGCAAAACCACGACGAAGAGTGTTCTCAGTCACGGCTGCTGGCTCCATGTACTGTCTCAAGTAATCAGGTCCACCAGTTTTTGAACCGATACCTGACATCTTAAATCCACCGAATGGATGGCGATCGACCATCGCACCAGTGATACCGCGGTTGATGTACAAATTACCGACTTCGAATTCTTCTTTGATGCGCGCAATGTTGCCAGGGCTGCGCGAGAAAATACCACCAGTCAATGCGTACTCTGTGCTGTTGGCAATTTCTAAAGCTTGATCCAAGTTTTTCGCACGAATCACAGCGACCACTGGACCGAAGATCTCTTGTTGTGCAAGTTTTGCATCGCCAGGAACATCTCCGAAGATCGTTGGTGGGACGAAGTAACCTGTTGTTGGAACCTGACCTTTGAAAAGCAGTTTATGATTTTTCTCAGCCTCTGCAATGGTACCCAAAATGCGATCACAAGCTTCTTTGTCAACGACAGGACCCATGTAGGCTTTTGGATTTTCAGCTGATAGGACTTCGATAGATTTAGCAGACTCTACTAAACGATCTACAAAGCGATCATAAACGTCATCCAAAACGATCACACGGCTTGCTGCAGAACATTTTTGTCCACTGAAACCGAAGGCTGAGTAAAGGACTCCGTCCACTGCTTCATCAAGGTCCGCATCGTTGTCGATGATAACAGCATTCTTTCCACCCATTTCGATAATGCAGCGTTTGACGTGCTGTTGACCTGGTTGAATGTGAGAAGCGCGGTTCAAGATATGCAAGCCGACAGCTTTAGAGCCAGTGAAGGCAATTGTTGTCGTGAATTTATGATTGACGATGTACTCACCAACTTCTTCGCCGTAGCCAGGCAAGAAGTTGATCACACCTTGTGGGAAGCCCGCTTCTTGGATCATTTTCATGAGGCCCCAAGCAACGACAGAAGACTGCTCAGCAGGCTTCATGACTACAGTGTTTCCAGTGACAGCCGCCGCTGCGACCATGCCGGCAAGAATGGCCAATGGGAAGTTCCAAGGTGCAATGACTGCGGTTACACCACGAGGTTTGTAGATGTAATGGGACATTTCACCAGGCAACCCACCTACGCGAAGTGGTTTTTGAATATGGCGCATATCACGTGCGTAGTAGCGACAGAAGTCGATGGCTTCGCCAACATCACCATCGGCTTCAGCCCATGGTTTACCTACTTCAAGAACTTGCGTCGCAATTAGTTTGAACTTATCGCGAGTCATGATATCTGCAAGTTTATCAACCATCGCAGCTCGTTGTTCAGCAGGAACACTCTTCCAAGTTTTGTAAGCAGCTTGTGCTGCTTGCATCGCTTGTTCAGCTTGCTCAACATTGGCCATGGCAATTTTGCCGACAACTTCTGAAGAATTTGAAGGGTTGACTCGTTCAAAAATATTGCTGGAGTTTTGCTCTTTTCCGTTCACTAAAACAGGCACAGTGATTGGAAGTGAAGCTTTCAAATCATTCAAAGCTTTTTGCATTTTTTCACGATCTTCTTTAACAGCAAAATCGAGTGGCGGTTCATTGTAGAACTTGCCTGGCTTTTTGGGAATGATTGGTGAGGTCGGTGTCAAACCTTGAGCTGGATCCTTCAAAAGTTCTGCAGTTGATTTTCCATCAGCGAACTTTCCACGCAACCAAGATTCGTTAGAAGTGTTCTCAAGAAGACGACGCACAAGGTACGCCATGCCCGGAATAAGTTCTCCAACTGGAGCATATTCACGCAGACGATAACCCATATCCACGAGTGTCTTTTTGATAGGCTCTGCCATGCCGTAAAGCATTTGGAATTCCAAAGCCTCTTTCGGGATGTTTAACTTTTCAGCGTAAACCATACACGCCGCAAGAGTTCTTACGTTGTGAGACGCAAATGCTGGACGAATGTGCTTGATATTTTCAAGCAAGTATTTCGCACACACTTCGTAGTTCGCATCAGATTCTGCTTTGCTAGTATAAACAGGAACAGGCCAGCCGCGTTGTTCAGCATCGATCGTTTCGTAATCCCAGTAAGCGCCTTTCACAAGGCGAACCCAGAACGGAGTTCCACGTTTTTGGGCAAACTCAGTAAGGCTTTTGATGTCTTCGAAAGAATCACGTAAATAAGCTTGGATAACGATTCCAAAGAACTTGTAGTTTTTAAATTCTGGTTCGTTGATGAGCTCAGTGAAAACTTCCAACGTCAGGTGTTTGACGGAGTATTGCTCCATATCCAAGTTTACAAAAACACCTTTTTCCATACCCAGTCTGAAGACAGGGCGGAGGCGATCTTTAAGAATTTTCTTAGTCTCATCCCAAGCCATATCTTTGATTTGAGAATAAAGAGCCGTCATTTTTACTGAAACGTTGACCTTTGGAAGGGCACCTTCATGGTCACGATCGATCTGAGGAACTTCATCCCAAGATTGAGCGTCTTTCGCAAGCCAAGTCACAAGTTCGATGTACTTGCTGTTGTAGTCTTGTGCTTCTTTTTCTGACAAAGTGGCTTCACCCAAGATGTCCACGGTGAAAGTCATTTTTGCTTTCCGAGCTTTCTTAAGAACTGGAAGAGCCTCGTCGGGGCTTTCGCCAGTGATAAACATTTTCGCCATGCCCATGACGTTTTTCTTGATAGCTCCAGCCATCAAACCCGGTGCCAATGAACCAAGTCCCAAGCCGACGTTAAATACAGGTGGTAAAGCTCCACCACCTTCAGAGAAATATTCTTTCAAATGACGTGCAACTTCGTCCCCAGAATTGATCGAGGGCAGAACATCCACGAAGCGGAACATATTTGTTTTGAATTTTTCATCTTTCATGCTCCATTCCATCACGGAGCCATACCAGAAATCTTTAGAAAAAATGGAAGCCTTAGATTGGCTTTCCATGCGCTTCAAAATCTCCTCGCCACGAGAGACGATTTGCGATTGGATATCGTTCATATTTTACCCCTGTAAGAGGGCCGCATATTCCCCCTGCAAGTGCAAAAACTCAAGTGTTTTGCAGGGGAGGCGAGAGGAACTTGAAAGTTGTTAGCGCATAGCGTTGAGAGCCTTAGGGAAGGCTACTGAACTTTCCACGAGTGTCGCATTTTTCCAGTGATTTGGGCTTCAAGAAAGTCCCCTTTTTTGAAGGCTCCGACCCCAGATGGGGTTCCTGTGAGTAGGAGGTCTCCGGGGACTACAGGGAAATGTGTGAGAACGAATTCAATTACCTGTTCAAAACTAAAAATCATTTGATCAGTGTTGCCGTGTTGGCGCATTTCACCGTTTACTTTTAGCGAAATCTCAAGATTTTTGAGGTCTTCTAAATTTTGCACCGGGAAGAAGGCCGATAGAGGGCAAGCTTCTTTGAAGCTTTTTGCCAGGGTCCAAGGCTGTCCTTTGGCTTTGAGCTGGTTTTGTTTTTCTCTGTCAGTGAGATCCAAGGCAATACAGGCTTCGTAAATTTTTAAATCTTTATCAAAACGCAAAGCCAACTCAACTTCGTGGTGCAATTCATTTTTCCACGGTGGTAGATGGATGGTTTCTTGAGCGAAACTGGCTGAGCTGCCGGCTTTTAAAAAAATTAAAGGTTCGGTAGGAACTTCGTTTCCTAATTCTTTTGCGTGCTCTGCATAATTACGCCCCACGGCCCAGATATTTTGAATCATAATTGAATCCTTTTTAGCTCTATCAATTGGAAAAGTCCTTCGGCCGTCACTTCAAAGCCGACATGTTGGCAGGGGTTCCAGTGAGCAAATTCCGATCCTGATAAATCCGTGTCACAAGGGAGGACATTCATGGCCTCAGCCACCCAGTCATAGTGGGTGCAAATGAAGAGAACTTGATCCGAACTTGTTAATGAATTTGTCAGAGTTTTTTCTATGCGGAGACGAAATTCCTCAAGGCTTTCATCACTGTGCTGTTCCAGTAGGTTTTCGTGAACTTCGACTGGAATATTAAAATGCTGCGACAGAGGTTTAAATGTGCTGAAAGTTCGCTTTTTCGGAGAAACCCATAAGTGAGTGGGGGTCGGGAGTTCATTTTTGATGACTTTGTCGAGGACTTTCGAGGCCTGGGCATGTCCTTCGATTGTGAGGTCAGGATCTCCTGAAAAATCCATCGCCTTTTGTGCGTGTCGGAAGAGGTAGATCTTCATGAGTTCAGTCTCTCTCTGCTTGAATTTACCTGTTGGCTTTGCTAATTTCCCCACTAGTTTTCCACAGATTGCAGGAGTTTGTCATGGGTAAAGAACGTGTTCATCGTTTTGTTTCTAAAGATTTGACGTTGCGAATTGCTGCAGTCAATGCGACTGAGGTTGTGCAGCATATGCAAAAACTTCAAAACACCTATCCCTTGGCAACGGTTGCAGTTGGGCGAAGCATGGTCGGCGCCATCCTTATGGCATCGCAGCTTAAAGAAGGTCAAATGGTGGGCTTGTTGTTCCGTGGAAGCGGTCCACTACAAAGTGTTTATGCTGAAGCTTCCTTTGAAGGTCATGTGCGTGGTTATACGCCGAATCCTCAATATCAGCCGGAAAATTACGATAATGGCCTCAGCGTTTCTAAAGCAATGGGTATCGGTCTGTTGAGTGTAGCTCGACATCAGCCTTTCCAAAAACAACCATTCTATGGAACTGTGGATATGGTAACTGGCGAGATCGGACAGGATATCGCGCACTATCTTCATCAATCTCACCAAATTCGTTCGTTGGTATCTTTAGGGGTGTATCTTGATGCCGATGGTAAAGTTCAAACAGCGGGTGGCGTGTTGATTGAAGTGATGCCTGGAGTAGAAGAGTCTGTTGTTGAAAAAATCCAAAACAACTACGATCAAAAAAAGCCAAATATTTCCAAAATGCTTCTTGATGGTGCAACTGCGATGGACCTCGTGAAACCGTTCATGGAAGGTATTGAGTTTACGGAACTTGAACACAACCATTCACTTGAATATTTCTGTCCTTGCACAAAAGAACGTGTGACACGTGCTTTGGAAACTCTGGGTGAAGAAGAGTTGCAGGACATGATCAACAAAAAAGAAGATGCAGATGTAACTTGTCAGATTTGTGGTCGTCCTTACAATGTTTCTGTTGTGGAAATTCAAGGAATCAAGGATCGTCTCTATAAGTCCTCCCTACATTAATTCAGCCCTCTAAATATTTAAGTTGAGACCTCCATCTAGGCGTGTTCAAATTTGTCTAGAGCAAATACGTCACTCAAGGATGGGGTCTATATGAATCTAAAAAGTGCGCAGGCTATTGCGGATAATCCAAAATATCAGCAGTTAGTTCGAACACGGTCTCGCTATGGTTGGTCACTGACATTGGTCATGATGTTGGCCTACTACGGCTATATCTATCTTGTCGCTTTCAATAAAGAGTTTTTAGCACAAAGAATTGGTGATGGGGTTATCACCTTGAGTATTCCCCTCGGGATAGGGCTCATCTTATTTACTATTATTATTACAGGCATCTACGTCCGTAGAGCCAATTCCGAGTTCGATCGTTTGACTCAAGAAATCGTGAAGGAGAGTCAGCGATGATTAAAATGATTCAATTTATCATAGTCTCTATTTTTAGTAGTATGCAGGCCTGGGCTGCTGGGGGCGATCTTGGCCAGCTGGAAAAACAACCAACAAACTGGATTGCCATTGTGATGTTTGCAGTTTTTGTCGCGGCCACTTTATGGATTACGAAGTGGGCGGCGCAAAAGACTCGTTCAGCAGCTGACTTTTATACTGGTGGTGGTGGTATCACTGGATTTCAAAATGGATTGGCAATTGCCGGTGACTTTATGTCGGCAGCCTCCTTCCTTGGTATTTCTGCCGCAGTGATGGTAAATGGATATGATGGTTTGATTTACTCCATCGGATTTCTGGTGGGTTGGCCGATAATTACTTTCTTGATGGCTGAACGCTTGCGCAATCTGGGAAAATTTACTTTTGCTGATGTGGCTGCTTATCGTTTTAAGCAGGGACCTATACGTTCTTTTGCTGCTTCGGGAACATTGGTTGTGGTCGCTTTCTATTTGATCGCTCAGATGGTTGGGGCGGGACAGCTGATTAAGCTTTTGTTTGGGCTTGAGTACTGGGTGGCTGTGGTGATCGTTGGTGCCTTGATGATGATTTACGTTTTGTTTGGCGGAATGACTGCGACGACTTGGGTGCAAATTATCAAAGCGTGTTTACTGTTAGCCGGTGCAAGTTTTATGGCCTTCATGGTGCTTTGGCACTATGGCTTTTCACTAGAAAGTTTTTTTGCAGATGCGATTCGTGTGAAAACAGATCTTGCGACAAACTCTGGAAAGTCCATCGAAGATGCTTCGCAAATGGGTATGTCCATTATGGCGCCTGGTAATTTCGTGAAAGATCCTATTTCGACGATTTCTTTTGGTATGGCTTTAATGTTTGGAACGGCGGGATTGCCTCATATTTTGATGCGCTTCTTTACTGTTCCCGATGCGAAGGAAGCACGTAAGTCGGTCTTTTGGGCGACGACATGGATTGGATATTTTTACATTCTGACATTTATTATCGGCTTTGGAGCTATTGTTTTAGTTTCTACCAATCCACAATTTTTGGATGGAGCCGGTGGGCTTCTCGGCGGTGGAAATATGGCTGCAGTTCATCTTGCAAATGCTGTTGGCGGAAGTGTTTTCTTAGGATTCATTTCAGCGGTGGCTTTTGCGACGATTTTGGCAGTGGTGGCAGGTCTTACTTTGTCGGGGGCTTCTGCCGTTTCTCATGATCTTTATTCGACAGTCATTAAAAAAGGAAAAGCTGATTCCAAATCCGAATTGCTAGTTTCGCGTTGGACGACTGTCGCACTTGGCATTGTGGCTGTATTGTTAGGTATTGTCTTTGAAAAGCAAAACATTGCTTTCATGGTTTCTTTGGCATTTGCTGTGGCGGCATCAGCCAACTTCCCAGTTTTATTTATGTCAGTGCTCTGGAAGAACTGCACGACTCGTGGAGCTTTTGTCGGTGGCTTTGTGGGCTTGAGTTCTGCAGTTGTTCTGACAATAGTATCACCTTCAGTTTGGGAAGCTACTTTAGGTAACCCTGCTGGAAGTGCACTATTTCCGTATACGTCACCAGCTTTGTTTTCAATGCCATTGGCCTTTGTTACTATTTGGATTGTTTCTTTGTTGGACAACAGTGCGCAGGCGAAGTTGGACCGAGAAGGCTATTTAGCTCAATCTGTTCGCTCAGAGACAGGGATTGGTGCGTCGGGAGCATCAGGGCATTAGTCCAGTTGGCAGGTGAAAAAGGCTCACCTGCTGCGTTGTCGGGTCTTTTCCTTCGCTCCGACGTGCTTGGAGCACGCCTGCGCTGCGGAAAAGGCCCTCTGCCTTGCATTTGAACCTTTTTGACCTGCCGGTCTCGTCTTTTCTTACTTTTGGTTTATTGGGTTGTTGAGATGGACACAGTCATAATTGGTTTCTGAGAAAGGTTTTAGGATGTGCAATCGGGCGCGAGATGGTATTTTCGTAACCGGATCAATACTGATAAAATAATCGTATTGATTAGCTCCATTTTTTTCTTCAGCAGTGAAGAACGGAGTGTATAAAATTTCAGTATTATTTTCGTAGATGTCTTGTTCTGAGGTCTTGCCATTGACGTTCGCAGCGCAATATTTAACTTGAGGGTATTCGCTGCGGTGATAGTTGGTGACTCTCGACATTAGTAGTACAGGGTTCTTACTGATATTATTGTTGTTAAATGCAAACTGGACTTCAAGGTCATAGCAATGATGTCCTTTGCTAGACTTATCTACGACATCACGAATGACGACGTAGCAGATATTTCCAGTTGTGTGTTCGTTGATTTGCTCAATCCCTTGTAATGTTTGGCCGGCATAAGTATCTAATGTCGTTGCTTTCGCTGTGTTAAATAGAAGCAGTGAAAATAAAAGTAAAATTTTAGACATAAATCATCCTTCATTTTTTAGTTTGAAAGATGTTTATCAAAAATCATTTGAAGATTGAACGCAGCAAATAGTTGCAAGGTACGAGTATTTGGGACTGTTACATTAACTAGTCCAGATCTTATTTCTTTGAGTCTTGATCCGATTCAAGGAGGAAGTTCATATTTACTCATCGTGCATTTTGGAGTGTTATGCTTTTTGTAAAATACTTCTCCACATTTGAGAAAACACTTCTATTGAGGTGCTCCGATGGCCTTGGTAAACTTTGAGTATGCTTAATTTATTTGGAGCGGACTTATGAGAAACCTGGTCTTTTTGTTTTTAGTTTTTCTAATAGGCTGCGGTGGTGGTTCTTTGCCGTCTGCAACGTTTGACTATAATGACAGCTTAACTTCAAATCCCGACATCTCCAGCCCTGATCCAGGGGCCGGCACTTCACCAGGCCGTGGAGCTGTTCAGAATTTTAAGCTTACCTGTGAAGAAGCACAATTTATTACCACCTTAAATGTCTATCGAATGAAAAACGCTCGTTCTGCGCTAAAGGTTTCCAAAGCGGGAGTTCTGGCAAGTCGTTGGCATGCGCAAAACATGATTGATTTAAATTATTTTTCTCACTCCGAACCCAATGGACGAGACTTTTCTAGTCGCGCAATTTCTTTTGGCTATGGAGCTTGGGCGGAAAATATTGCAGCTGGAAGTTCTGGTGGATTAGGTACATTTTGCCAATGGAAGAATTCACCAGGGCACAACTCGAATATGCTTGATGCCCGACACAGAAGTGCTGGGATCGGTCGAGCGACAGGTGGAGGAGTCTACGGTACCTATTGGTCCAGCAATTTTGGCACAGATGTCAGCGATGATTTGGCGGAGCCACTGACTATCGATGAGAATTGCGTCATCACCCGCGAACTGCCAGACTGCTGACCTCTGCAAATCTATTCATAATGAGACGTTTTTTTTGCGATAGGAGCTAATATAAATATTTATTATTCTCCAAAGCGCACTAAACAAAATTATAAATAATCCGAAGATAACTCTATATAAAAAGAGGTCTTTGGTGATGACAAGCATACGGCATTTTGTATTGGTTTTCGCTGTTTTTCTTTTTGCTTTGGGGTGTGACCGACTCAAGGTTCAAAATAGTACGATCTCTTTACAGATTCCTCACAGTTTATCGGGAAAGCTAAGTGCATCTGGAAGTATGCTCAAATTAAAACAGCTCTCTATTCAAGTGACAGCGGTGGATATGAGTCAGCCGATAGTTTCTTTGCAGGAGTTGGGAGGTGCTGCTGACTTAACATCAGAAGTGACTTTGGAAGTTCCGGCTGGCGCTAACAGACTTGTTCAGGTGTTAGCTGCGTATTCACCCGTGGGTTCTGATGGAGGCGTCGTTCTGTATTATGGTGACGTCACTAAATCATTTAGCGGTGCCTCGGAAGTTG
Source organism: uncultured Bdellovibrio sp. (assembly GCA_964431515.1). Taxonomy (GTDB): domain Bacteria; phylum Bdellovibrionota; class Bdellovibrionia; order Bdellovibrionales; family Bdellovibrionaceae; genus Bdellovibrio. The sequence goes on along the minus strand of CAYSKF010000011.1, from coordinate 44,130 downwards.
TCGATGTTTCGCTTAGTAAATTAGGCGGCGAAAATTTGATCGAAGGGCGGCTTACGGGTCGTTATCTTTCATCTGCGTCATCAGGGCCAAGTGGGGAATTAAAGTTGCATTATCGTCCCGCTGGGAAGCCGTCATTAATGGCAGGCAGTACTATGATGTTTGGCGGTTGGTTTGATGCCGCTGTATTTAATAATATTCCCTTAGATTATGTTTTACCTGATGGCACTTTTTTGGGTGAGCAATGGACGACAGAGAGTCTTGCTGTTTCCCCACACTTAATCCGAATTAACAAACCGTTATCATATTTACAAGATTGGAGCGGTCCAGGGGCTGTTATTTGGAAAACACAAAGTCCTAGAGTTATATTTTATGGTTTTTTTGCCAAAGACAAATCCTTAGTCAGTGATAAAACGGTTTGTGTTCAAGCTAAAACCTTCTCTGGTGGAACACTTTTTTCTGGGTCTGACTACTTGACTATGAATCAGAATAATCCAATTCCTCTAGTTCATTTTCCAGTTGGGACTGTGCCCGAGAATTTTTCTCGAAAGATGAGTTTCATTGGAGGGCGAGATATTTCGGCATGCAATAATTTAAGCTTAAACGAAGAGTTTAAATCTTATCTACGCTTCTCGGCAGATACATGGAGCAACCGAATTTATGGTGCTCAATATAATACGAGCATTAGAGGTTTACACACTTTCTATTCTTTGCCGGGGTATAGATATAGTTATAGAAATGAATTTCAGCTTGGAGTTGAAGAAGGCAAAGTCTATCTTGAATTCAAACCTCTTCCTGGCGCACTTGAGGGACTTGACGGCTATCAGTTCTATACTCGCTCAGTACCCACAAGCTATATGGGAACGGTAGAAGATATTTGTGAGATTGAGTATCTCAAAAGAAATAATTGGACTATTTTTCATACTATGCCTTTGGGTGTTTTGAATAATGAGATATTGCGAGTTTCCTTGGAAGGTTTGTTACCAAATTCAGGGCAAGAAAATATTCTATGTTTAAGCAAAGGGGGGCGCCCTTATGGCTATCCACTATTTGTCTTTTATCCTCCGACGAGTATGTTGCCATCGACTCTGAACTTGAGTCTGGGATCAAGCGAAACGGGTTTGTCCACGAGTCAGATTTTATTGACCGATGAGTGTCGACCTGTAGACGTTACTCTTGACGGCATTATGATTGTGGGGAACCCGCTTTCGGATTTGAACTATACAATAGCTGCCGTCAATCAGGATAGCAGTCCTGCACCTATTTTATATGCGGCTAAGGATTGTGCGGGTGAGGCGGTTGCGGAGTTGACAAAAGATTTTTCTAAAAATGCTATTATGTCATCAGTTTTTGTTAAATCAGTTTCTAGTGGAAGCTTCCAATTGACCACGACTAATAACAAAGGATTGAATAGTTCCGGTGCTTTCACTGTGTACGTCACTGCGCCACAGAACACACCGACATCCAGTAATATTTTTCTGGATATTGGGGCAAATTCTTTCCCTCCGTTGTATAGTCTTCCTTCTGAAGGATGTTACCCGATTGCAGCTGCTTTCTATTCAAATGATGGGACAGTTTCAAATGCCAATGGTTCGGCTAACATTTCTTGGATCGATGGAGATGGCATCACTTCTTATGCTCCTCCTTCGGATGTGAAAATCGTTGATAACTGTATTTCAAAAACGCCATTGAGTACTACTGTCACAGTAACTGAAGGTGTTGCTCGATTTGCGATCGATATTGGGATAAGTCTTTTATCAAATGTTTTCTTTAGGGTTGAAGGTTTTAGTGTCTCCTATCGTAGCGAAGTGAATATCTCTCCGTTGGCACATCAGCTGGTTCTCAGTAGTTCTGCACACAACATTCCAGACGTGAATCCATGTATACCAGTGAAAGTTGAGGCCAGAGATAAAGCAGGAAATCTTGCTACTGTTCCAAGCAGTAAAAAGTTATCTTTTTCTTTGAATACACGACTTGCAGAACTGAACTCAGGCGGTCCTGGATTGACGTATTATTCTGACAACCTTTGTGAGAATTATATTCCCAGTCTGGCGATTGATGGTGGATTGTCATCGACAACATTCTATATAAAATCTAGTAGCCCAGACTCTTTTTATTTAAACTACAACAGTAGTCATGTAGAGATCTATTCGAGCTGGAATACGCAAGAACTTTACTTTACTCCAGCACTTTCTCCTTAAACCTTAGAGTCTTTAGGGCTGTATAAGATGTTTGTATAGCGGTAAATACATATCTTCAGAAGGATCGACGATCAGCTCGTGCGCGACCAGTTCATCCGTAAATTCGACATTGGCATTGTGAATCAACGCGAGCGGCTTTCGTTCAGCAGCCTCACCCATCGTGAAGACAGCAATACCTGCTAGACTGTCAGCGACGTTTATTTTTGTAACTTTAAGCGGTCGATCAAAGAGATCTTTTTGTCCAATCATGTTTTTCAAAGGCTTAAATCCAGCAAAGGATAAAGCGACTCCGACAACTCCCATGCGCAGTGGTCCTGTTTTTGAATCAGTTAAAATTATTCCCAGATTCTGCAGACCATAGTGTGCCTTTAATTTTTGATGAATTATTTGTGCTGAAACGAAGGGATCTTTGGGGTGAAGAATAAAGTCATCATTAACGGAGTTGGATTCATCAATTCCTGCAGCGGCGATAAGCAGTCCCTGTTTGATGGTCAGACTGACGTCGTAGCCGATTTCTCCTAAGAATAACTCAGCCTCTTGGCGAATCAGAGATTTCTTGTCGATGCTCTCTTGTGGAACAAGACGTCCCTCTGCCAAGCTGACGATTTTAGAAGTGATGACTAAAATCGTTCTTTCTTTCATTTGAGATGAGTCAATGTGTCTAATGATGAACTCAATCAAATCATCGCCAGGCTGAAAAATCGAAGTTTGAATCGGGGAGATTGTCAGGTCTGTCATGGGCTCTGAACTTTCTTGTTTTTAGAGTTTCTTTCTTTTTATCACGCGCAGACTGGCAGGGGGAGCTTTTTGGGGCTCCCTACCAGGAAGGTAGGATTTTGGGGTGGGCGAGTGGACTCTCAAGATATCCCCGATGGGGGAGGAGTCCGGTGGTCTCAAAGTGAGACATGCTTTTTAACTAAAGCAAAGCCTGGACCAACTCATTTAGAGCCGTTTTGCACCACACTTTGCGGCGAAGGGGTGTTCGTTCTGTTGACACCACAAAACCATTGTAAAGACCACTACTTAGGATTGTTTTCTTGAGTTGTGTAAAAGCCTGACAGGTATTTTTAGGCGAAAGTGATTTTTTCGGCCTTTCCCGTAGATATATTAAAAACACTAAATTTTTTAAACACTTAGCTGCGTGCCATCGCTGAATTCAACTTGGTCTCGTCTTTGTAACAAGGAATCAGCATGGAGGTCTCTGTCATGATCAAATGGCTTTGCACAGCACTCATACTGATTTCATTTGTTGCTCTCGGATGCGCTCCGAAGCCTCAAGAGGACTGTGGCTTTGTACAAAATGTTTATGGCGAGAGAATTTCCTGGAAAAGAGATGTTCCAGTCACAATGTATCTTCATGAAGATGTTCCAGATTCAATGGTGCCAGCCATTGTATCAGCTGCAGAATCATGGGAAAAAACGGCTGGGCGCAAACTCATTAATATCGTCACATCGCCTCGACATACAGGGCCTATTGCTCCAAATAAAGATGGAGTGAATGTTATCTATTTTATGAAAACTTGGGAAGAAAATCGAGGTTCTGAGCAAGGGCGTACCAGTGTTTATTGGATTGGTGACCTTATTAAAGAAGCGGACATTCGTTTAAATGGATCTGACTTCGGATTTTACTGGAAAGACGAGACATTAACTAAGGCTGCAAAATCAAACCGTGCTTATCAAATTCCTGTAAATTTTGAGGCGCTAGTTCTACATGAACTTGGCCATGTCCTTGGCTTAAAACACAAGGATGGAGCGGGTTCCGTGATGGCCACTTATTTAGCTAGCGGTGAGGATCGCGTGAATGTCTCTGGAGTCGATGAAGTGGCTTTACAGTGCGAGTACTAAGGCGCTTAGCATTGTAAAAAGGTTATTTAAGTTTATTTAAGTTGTTGGAACAAAGAGAAGGTTACTAGACTTTTAATTCTGCGCCCGGGGTAGCGGGCCGAGGAGATCAAGATGAGAGTAATTACTTTAGATAAAAACACTTCCGCTGAGATGCAAGTTGAGTCTTATCTAGAATCTGCTTCGGAGTCTTCACCGAGAACTCACATGTCTTATCATGAAATGGCAGAAAAGCCTGTTGTTGAAGTGGATTGTTTGGCTCAGTTGCACTCGAACCTTGAGATGCTTTCAGATCTTCAGTCACGTCTTTCATTTATGATGAGAGAAGTTCGTTACCTTATGAAAGTGTAAACAATCTGCCTACGCCTTGCGGTTAAAGCGATTGCTTAGCCCTTTGGGGATTGTGTAGACCACCCAGTCCCCCTGACGTTCCCGAGTCATACCCTCAGTGATGACAGGTTTTTCGAAGGGAAATTCTTCCCTAAAAGTTTGAAAAGTCGCACCAGTTATAATCTTTCCGTCTTCTTCTACTTTGTCTTTAAAAGATCTTTGTCCGCTAATGGTGGCCTTGTCATTTTGAATGGTGACTTTGACCGAGTCCTTTTCATGTTCAGGGACATAGGCGCGAAGAATGTAAAAGTCGGGGTTTTCACGAATGTAGCTTCCGCGATCTTCTATTTTGTAGAACGGATCATCTGCTTTGTCGTTATAACGAGACGCTTCTGCAATAAAATCTTTGCGAGTTTCATTTAATTGCTTTGCATAACGTTGTTGTTGCAGTCCCAGTGATTCTTTTTGCGCATGTTCATTTTTAGTATAAAGACTTTGAAATCGTTTGTTTTGATTCTTCAGTTCGTCTTGCAGAGCTTGTTTGTTGTGAGTCGTTTTTTCAACGTACTCATTTTGCAGTCGTTGCTCTTTGCTAGCCCATTGCTTTTCTTGGCGCTCTAAACTTTCTGCTGAATCTTCGTTAAGACGTTTTAATTTGTTGTTTTGCAGTTCCGCTGTTTCATTAATTTTTTTCTCACCGCGTGCATAAAGTTCTGAGTATTCTTTTTCATTGTTAGTTCGTAAGCGCTCAATTGCGTTTCGACCGCGTTCTACTTCAAAATTGATAGATTCTTCATTTTGCTTTCTTTGTGAAGCTAGACGCTGTTCGCCGCGCGAAGTTGTGCGTTGGTATTCTTGCTGGTATTTCTCTTTGGCTTTAGAAAGATTTTCCTGAGTTTCAAGTCGAACTTGTTCCAGTTTTTGTTCAGTCTGTTTCTCAGCATCTTTGATTTCTTGTTGAGTGTATTGTCGTGTTTGTTCTAACTGTTTACCGCGATTTTCCCGAATGGAAGAAATTTTTTGGTCATGCTCATTTTGCATTTCTTGCAACTTTTTACTGTAACCTTGATTCAGGCGAGTCCGTTCTTCAGAGGCATGCTCGATGGCATCAGCAGACCTTTTGCGAATATGACTGATCACAGCTTCATTCTGTTCACTGAGATTTGATTTCTTGTCATTGTAGTAGTCTTGCAGTTCGTCCAAAGCAGCTTCATTTTCTTTTACTACGTTTCGTTTTTTACGTGAGTATTCGGCTTGAAGTTCATTCAAATCTGCTTGGTTGGCATTTCTCGCGGACTTTTCTATCGACGACATAATGTCATTGTATCAAAAAGATACGATGACATTAAGGTGCGGCAGGTTCGCTTTCGGGAATCTGGCCTTTGGGGTTGGGGCAGTGAGGTTGGAAGCCTCCAGTCCGTCCATAGCAGCGCCATGTGTCGGTATAAGTGATTTCTTCATCAGCGGCGACAGGGTAGTAATAGCGATATTGAATGGGATCTAGCGTGCTTTCAACCAGACGAAAATCCTGCGCCATTGCTGGATCTTGGGATTTCTTCATGATTTTTAGCACAAAAACTCGATACTCGGCAAAACCAACTGCCGGCATCAGTACTCCAATCAAAAAGAATATCACCCTAAATCTTCGCATCCTCCGTCTTATCGGCATCCCTCGAAACTTCCGAAGGTACGCCGTACCTTTTTGCATTGTGCCGCAGCAAAAGGCACAGGCTTAAGTGGGGGAGGAGAATCTTTTTGAGCAGCCTATAAATAGTTTTTCAGCAGCCTGTTAGTGTTGATGCTCGTGATTGGCGCGAACTGTGTTTTCGACGATGTGGAAGTAAGCACGCAGAAGCATTTGATAAGACTCAGGATCCAGGGCTTGCAGATAAGCCATCTTTTCGAAATAGGTCTTTCGAGCAATGAGCTCTGTCATCACATCCTGGACTTTTTTCATTTTATCAAAGCTGTAGAAGTCTTTGTCGTCAGTGACTTCCTTTAGAACTCCGGCGATGGATTTATTGTCAAATAGAACATGAACACCCATGGCTGAATGCGAGAGCAGTGCTTCCATTCTTTCCAAATTTGTATCTTCGATATTGACCAAGAGCGCCTCCTTGCGACGTCTTAACTCAGATGGTGAGGAATATTTGTCAGTGTTGCAAGACCAAAAATTGAACTATGACAGGGGTCGTCGTGTTGGCATGTTTTCTAGTTGTTGCGAATCCTGAATAACTCGATAATGAAAAACGAGGATAATGAAAAATATGGCAAAAACGAAATCTCGAGTGAAAAAGAAACCCAGCACCAACATTTCTGAAGATAAAGAATATATCGTCGTTGATGAGGCGGCGGGATTGATTTTTGAATCAGAGAATGAGCTGTATGGTTATTTTGAAGAAGCGATTGAAAAATTAGAACATGAGTATCAGGCCCTCAAGTCGGCCGATGATTTTTCTGACGAAGAGCAAATCGCTTTAGAACATTATCTTGAGTCTACTTTGGATGAACCCGATGAAGTGTGGATGGACGATAAGACGATGGAAGACTTTGCGGTCTATAATTTTATTAAGTCCTACGAAGAAGGAGCTCAGAAGTTCACTTATGTCGCCGTGGCTTATGTTTCTTCTGAAGATGAGTTTCCAACGTTTGTATTTATTCACTTCCCGACTAAAGACGCCGAGCTGTGGAAGAACTATCAGCGTGGTGAGTTGGTCTATGACCAAAACTATGAACAGGTTGCCGGCGGTGCCATTGATGGTGATGCGTTAGGTGAAGGGGACCCACTGGCGATGGGACTGTACATGGCGATGTTGAAAGTTCGTGGTGATAAGGACATTCCACAAGAGAAGTTCCAGGAATACAGCGAGCTTCGTGAAGAGACGATTGAGAGTGCTGATGAGATCTGGCGCAAGAACGATCTGGACGGCAACGTCTTGGTTTGTTTTATCAAAGAGTTCCCAGATCACGAGACGATGAAGGATTTAACCTATATCGCTGTCACTCAGGAAGATGAATCTTCGAACGTTCATTCTTTGTTGTTCTCTTTTCCGACGACAGATCAATCCTTAGTGGATCGTTATCGTCAGGGAGAAAACTTGCAAGCTGAGGAAGTCAGTCAAGAGTCAGCTCACTAAATTAGAAGCAAAGGTTTTTTGCCATGGCTTCGAACTGAGCTGATGAGAAACCTTGATTAAGCTGGTTCTTGAAGGGGTGAAGACCTTGAAGAACCTGAGCGCGCTCAGCTCCGTTAGCCTCATAAGCGTAGTCTGCTGGATTGGCATAGAACATCGGAAGCAAAGCATCTGTTTGGCTAACAGATTTGTTAGTCAAAACATCATAGTTGGTGATTTTTAAAACGTCGTATTCGCCCTGAACATCCTTAAGATCCACAAGGATATTGACCTTAGAGAAAAAATCTTCAACTGAAGTCGCAGTCATGTTTGTGGCGATCGAAGAAACATCACTCCAACGCAAAGTTGTTTTCCAGTCCGTCAAAGCCTGTCCAGTAGAAGCATTCACCAAAATAAATCTTAAAGCAGAGCTATCCAAGTAAGTGTAACCACCAGAATTAGACAACCACTTCCACATAGAGATATAAGTTGAATCTGAAGTGAAATTCTTAGGCAATGCCGTCATGCGAACATAAACATAATCCATACGAGCGATATTAGAAGCATCTGTATAAGCTTTAAGTTTTGCAGAAATTTCAGTACCTGTTCCTTGATTGCAATAAGCCAAAGGTTTTGTGGCAGAACTAGTATTTGGAACAACTCGGCTAGAGTTGTCGATAAAACCCGTTTGCTGTTTGCTAGCTCCACAAGCAGATAAGAAAAGTGCTGCAGAGATTGTAAGGATTGAAGTAAAAAGTTTGTTCGTTGTTTTCATATGGCCCCCTATTGCCTTTATCTAAAGCAAACCCAGTGCCACGTCTCAAGCTGAATCAATCTAAATTCATCAGTAAATCCAGTATCTTGCGACTCTTTTGATTCCCACAATGAGACAGTATCAACCTGATCCGCCAACACTACAAAAAAGTGCCGCACAAGGGCAGTCACCACGGTCTGTAAATCAACTCTTAAATCTAAAAAGCACCAAATTCCCAAATAAACGAAAAGGCGGTGAGGGAGCTGAGGACCTCTTTAAAAGGGACCTCCGGCACGCATGGATGCGTGCGACCGCCGTACCCGGCGGTCAAGAAGCCGGCCAGCCCGGAAGGCGAGTCCCGCTAAAGGGGTCCTCAGCTCCCTCACCGCCGTCCCCGTTAATTTGGAAATCCCCGCCCTTTCGCGTTGGAGTTAAATAGTGTATAGAACAACCGAGGTGTATTTTGAAACAGACGAACTTTTCCTCTCTGCCACTTTCTTCAGAAATTTTAACCGTCGCTCAAGAGTTGGGATTTGAGACATTAACCCCGATTCAGAGCGAAAGTATTCCGCATCTTCTTGAAGGAAAAGACGTCATTGGTCAGGCACAGACGGGCAGTGGTAAGACGGCAGCATTCTCTTTGCCGATATTAAATCAAATTCAGCTGCAGGATAAAACTCTGCAAGCGTTGATCTTATGTCCAACACGTGAACTGGCATCACAGGTCGTTGTGGAGATCAGAAAATGGGGCCGACGCCATACAGGTCTTCAAGTTCTGGCATTGACGGGGGGGCAGTCTGGGCGAGAGCAGGCAGAGGCTTTGGAAAGAGGAGTGCAAATCGCAGTCGGGACTCCTGGTCGTATTGCTGATCTCATCGATCGTGAAAGATTAGATATTTCAAATATTCGCACCGTCGTTTTGGATGAAGCAGATAAAATGCTGGAAATGGGTTTCGCGGATGAATTGCGATACATCATGCAGGCAGCACCGACACAAAGGCAGACTGTTCTTTTCTCTGCCACTTTCCCAGAGACGATTGAAGGTCTCAGCCGTAAATATCAAAAAAATCCTGTGATGGTAAAAATTGAAGATGTGAAGGAAAGTCTTCCAGCCATCGAACAGTACGTCTATGAAAGTTCTGCTGACGAGAAATTGAATATTTTATTCCGAGTTTTACAACAACATCCTTCTGAGTCCACGATTGTTTTTTTCAATATGAAAGCTACAGTCAACGAAGTCGCAGAAAAAATGGAAGAGCTGGGAGTAAGTCACGGGTGTCTGCACGGAGATTTAGATCAGCGGGAGCGCGATCGAGTGATGGCCATGTTCCGTAACGGAAGTTATAGAATCCTTTTGGCGACAGATGTGGCGGCAAGAGGACTTGATATTGATAATCTTGAGTTGGTCGTAAACTATGATTTCCCGAAGCAGACTGATGTCTATATTCATCGTATCGGTCGTACCGGAAGAGCCGGTAAGGCGGGTGTGGCTGTGACGTTGGCCGATGCTCGTGATGCGATTAAAGTGATGGAATTAGAAAAAGCAGCTGGTACTACATTCTTACGAAAAGCTTTGGGTTTTAAAAATCAGTACGGATTGAATAAGGAACTTCGCCAGGCACCGATGGCAACGTTGTCTATTTCAGGCGGTCGTAAAGACAAGTTAAGACCTGGCGATATTCTGGGGGCGTTGACTGGATCGGGTGGTTTGGTCGCAAAAGATATCGGAAAAATTGAGGTGCAAGACAAATATTCCTACGTCGCTGTGGCTTCAGGAGTTGCTAATACGGCCCTAGACCGTCTGCGTACTGGACGTATTAAAGGCCAGAAGTTTCAAGTGAAGCTCATGAAATAGCTCGATTGGGCAGGTCTTGAGTCTAAAAAAAACTTTGTATCCAGTCATACATTTTAAGACGAAATAATCTCGCTTATTCTGTGACCTGAGGGTCATAGAATGAAAAATAATTTCTTCATCAACTGCGTTATTGGGTTTGCGATACCTGCATTTTATTCAACAGCTTATGCTGAACAAATGTATGGCGTCTTTATGGTGACTAAAGGAAGCGTCAAAGTTCAAAGTGCGAAAGCTGGGAATGTCGATGCTAAAGTAGGCTTGAAAGTCTACGAAGGGGATACGATCACAACAGGTGCAGACTCTCGGGCCAAAGTGGTGATGTCGGATAGAAATGTGATCAATCTCAATCCTGATTCAAAGCTGCAAATTGCAAAATATGAAAACGATGCAGCGTCTGGAAAAAAGAATGTGGAATTGAATTTGCTTCAAGGGAAAGTTCGTAACAATGTCGAGCAGACCTACGATGGTGATAAAAGCAAATTCCTTATAAAAACCCCCACAGCGGTCGCGGGTGTGCGGGGTACTCAATTCTTGGCAGGATTTAATCCCCAAACAATGATGACGATGATTGTGACTTTCAAAGGGGCTGTGAGCTTAGCGTCTTTGAATCCTCAAGGGCAAGTCATAGGGTCCCCGGTCATTGTAAAAAAAGGTGAGATGACCAATGCTGCACCAAATTCAGCTCCTGAGGCGCCGAAAGCAGTTCCTAAAGAAGAAATCAAAAAGATGGATGTAGAGACAGCTTCAAGCTCTTCAGGATCTTCTTCGACTGCAAGTACAGAAACGACTGGAGCCAGTCGTGAAATTGCTAGTGAAACAGGATCTTCACCTAAAGAGTCTGGAGTAAAAGACGCTCCAAAAGAAATGCCTAAAGAGGCGGCTCCTCCGATGATCGATAAAAAAGATATGGATGTCGGTATGGCTAAAGAGATCAAAGATGTTAGAAACGTTCAAGCACCTCCTCCGGTACAGAATATTCCGAGAGTGCCGAGTGCTGTCGACGGAACATCTCCTGTCCGAGATATCATTCGTGATAACTTAGGCAAAACTCGAGTCATCATTAGACCACAACCAGTAGGGCAATAACATAATATGAAAACACCACTGTTCTGGCTGGGGCTGTTGGCTCCAGTGTCTGTATATGCGATTGATGCCAAGATTTCTCAATCTCAACTTTTGACTGTTGAGCTTCATGACTCGGTTCAAGGTGCGAATGTGCGTACGATCCGGGTTCGCGATGTGGATTCGCAAAAAATGGCACAGTTAAGTTTGAACCGGCAGTTAGGTGATGCTAAAATCTGGTCGGGCTTTTTTGTTATCCAATTTTTCAAAGGGGATACGTCCTCGCGAACACTGGAGTTTGTAGGAATCAATAACACTCCTTATTATGCCTATGTCACGGGCTCTGGTGAGCAGAAAGTCATCTTATTTGAATCTGCAGATCACATGGCGAAGTATCTGGCAAAGGTTCCAGAAGTGCCTCCTGCACCAGAAAAAGTTGTCGCAGAAGTGATGTCACCAGCAAAAGTCGCAGAGATAGAACAGAAAGTCCGTGAACAGTCTCGGGTTCAAGAAGTTGTACAAATTAGTCTGGAAGAGAAGCTCGCGAAAGAGAAAGCAGAGCTTCTTGAAAGACAAGCTCAGTTGTCAGCTCAAGAAAAACAGAACAAAAAAAATAGAGCGGTAGAGCTCATAAAAAAAGCAGACAGCTTTTACAAAGAGCAAAACTATGAAAAAGCGAGTGATCTGTACGCAGAAGCGACGGCTCTAGATCCTGAAAATGAAACCTATCGCTACCGTCATGGTGTCAGTCTTTACAAAACCGGGGATTATAATCAATCCTTGGCAGCCCTGGCAGTTGCTGAGATCACAGAAGAAAATATTTTAGAGCGTGATTACTATGTGGCTTTGAATCATCTCAAATTGAAAGACTATGATAAGGCAGAGAAAAAGTTTAATGAGATCAAAGAAGAAAATGATCCCTTGCTTAGTCCAACTGCTGCTTTCTTTGCGGGGAACATTGAATACCAAAAACAAAAATTTCCAGAAGCTCGAAAGAACATGGAATATGTTCTAGATAATTCGAAAGATCCTCAGTTGGATAAATCTGCGGAGGAAATGTTAGAACAAATCGATCGCATGGAAAATTTTATTGCCAGTAAAACTGAAAAATATCGTTTTTCATTTTTTGCTGGTCCGGTCTATGATCAAAACGTTTTGAACGTAGCCACCAATAACGTGGCAACAGATGTTCAGGCATTTCGTTTGAATTATGGAGCTAGCGCTCTTGCTATCTGGCATAGAACTGTGAACTCAGACTTGGGAACGCAGATCGCCATTTCAGATTACTACAGCACGACAACCAAGTTTCAACCAGACGCTACTTTGCAAACTGCGGACCCGATGGATGTGGCGTTGACGGTGCCTTATCATCGTGAAATCTCTTTGTCAGATCGTGTGATGAATTGGGAATTGCTACCAACCTACAGAAGTATTTATATGAGTCCTACTGGAGGAACACGCGGTGAGGTGATTCGTTCGATGGGGGCAAGTACGACTCTGGCGACCACGCTGACTCGTGATTGGTATCTATCAACGAAGCTAGATTTTTTCATCGATCAGTCTTTCTTGGTTGTTAATTCTGATGATGACAAACAGTCTGGCAATAAATACAGCCTGACAGTTTCTCCGACGAAAATGTTGAACCTTAAGGGGGATCAAACACTGACGACGGATATCAGTTATTTACTTAATAATACAGACGGAAAAAATTATCGCTATCAGCGCATGGGGCTAGGTCTAGCCTACGGGTTCCCCACTTTTTGGAGTAGCAATGGCATGTTAAGAGCTGATTATGCGACTCAAGCCTACAATGAAGCGACTCAGTCTAGGACTGATACGACGATGTCAGTCACCGGAAGCCTAAATAAAGAGTTGGCCAAGAGATGGAACTTAGCGACGACTTTGCAATACTCGATCGCAAACTCTGAAGTTGCCACGTACAAGTATGATAAATTGATGGTGATGAGTGTGGTCACTTACACCATGAGTATTTTGGATCAGAAAAAGTAATCAGCTATTCGTTGAGAGGCTGATTGTGCGGACAATTTTTGAACAAAAAGTATTTATCATCTTGAGACCCTGAGAATGTCTCCGATAGGAGCCTGTATTTAAAAACATGGGCCTATCCTTAAATGGGGAGAATTGAGATTTTAGAAAAGTTGAGTTTGAAAACTAAAATGTTATTCGCATTCATGGGGATATCATTTTAACTGTTGGTTGTCGGTGGCATTGGCTGGTATTCAAACTCAAAAGTTGTTGCAGCGAGGGGGAAATTGTTGAAGGCTCAGAGAAATCTTGGGAAAAATTTGTTTCTGCAACTTCTTCTATTTTAGAACTTGCAGAAAAAGGGGATTCCGAGGGTGTTGAAAAGCTATTAACAACAGAGATTCGCGAAAGTCGCAACGCCAATAATGAGGCTCTTTCTAAGCTTCTCGTGTTCCACGAAGAAATGGCAGCAAAACAAGGGCAGTTGGCAAGTGAAGCCTCTGCTGAAGGAAAGATATTTATCATAGGTTTCATTGTAGCTGGATTTTTACTTTCTCTGGTTGTGGGTCTTGTCTTTGCAAATTCTTTGGCGCGATCTTTAGGACGCATTAGTTCAGATATCTCTGGCGCAGCAGAGAATACATCTTCTTCAGGTGAACAATTGTCAGCAGCCAGTCAGCAACTTTCTTCTGGATCTTCAGAAACTGCAGCTTCTTTAGAAGAAACGGTTGCTTCGATCGAGGAGCTTACAAGCATGGTTAAATTAAACGCTGATCATGCGAAAGAAGCGAATGTCCTTTCGCAAAAATCTCGCGAATCTGCTGAGTACGGTGAACTTGAAATCACGAAACTTATTGGTGCAATGGAAGGTATTGCTAGTGGCTCTAAGAGAATTGAAGAGATCATTAACGTTATCGATGATATTGCCTTCCAAACAAACTTATTGGCCTTAAATGCCGCTGTCGAAGCTGCCCGTGCAGGTGAGCACGGAAAAGGTTTTGCGGTTGTGCAGAAGCAGTCCGATCGCTGGCTCTCAGAAGTGCTGAGGCAGCGAAAGATATTACAACATTAATTAAAGAGAATGTGTCGCAAAGTGAAAGCGGTGCTCGCATTGCTGGCGAAAGTGGTGTTGTTTTAAAAGAAATCGTGACGTCAGTAAAGAAGGTAGCAGACTTAAATAGTGAGATTTCAGTGGCCAGCAGTGAGCAATCCAATGGGCTTGAGCAGATTTCGAAAGCAATGAATCAACTAGATCAAGCGACACAAGGAAACGCAGCCTCTTCAGAGGAAGTTGCTGCCTCGTCAGAAGAGATGTCGAGTCAGGCTGTCCTGTTGGCTGATTTGGTTGTTGATTTAAGAGCTTTGATTCAAGGTAAAGGAGCTGCCGCTAAAGAAGCTCCTGAGAAAAAAGTGAAACAAGCTAAAAAAAATCAAAACGTGAAAGCGCCTGTTAAAAAAGTGTCCTCTATCGCAAAGAAAGATGTTTCTGACATCATACCTTTTGACGATGAGGACGGTCGTAAGGTTGGCAATGTTTCTGGGTTTTAAAATTTTATGAAATCAAGCAGGGAGTATAAAACACTCCCTACTGATTATCCTCATCCCCATTCACGCCAAAAAGATTATCACTGTCAATTTCTTGCGCCAACTTTTGATAAGTGGTGCTTTCACCCTTCTGGGCAAATTTGTCGAATGCATTTAAGAGGGCGAAGTTGCTATTGGCAATCGTGTTAAAGTAAGTCGACAATCCATTGGTCAAAATATCCAGATTCTTACTGCCCTTAGGATCTAACTCCGTCTTCTTTCTTTCGAAGTACTGAGTGTTGTAGTAGGGGTAAGAGCTGCAAGAATTGAAAAATAAAATCTGATAGCGTTCTTGCGGGAACACGATTTTGCTTCTTAAGTTGTACTCAATGGACTGTAAATCCAAATGACCACCTAAGCCGGAGTGGCCGTCATAAATCATAACGGCATCGTTCTCTAAAGCCTCTTTAAGTAAGCGATGAAAGCCAGCCACATTTTCATTGATGCCTGTCGGGCCAAAATAAGTTTTAACCCGGATTTTGCGAATCGTATTATTTCCGGAGTAATTTTTTTCAAACACCTCTGTGTAGTAGATGTTGTTGCTCTGACGTTGGGCGCTCTTGAACCCAAGGCGTTTCAAGGCTTCAGCAGTTCTTGTGAAGTTGTTGGCGTTCACATCGTCAGAGCGTCGTGGATCTGGTTTTCGAGTAGGAGAATCCATGCCAAAGAATAAAGAGATATTCAAATCGCCATTGGCGTCAGCCAAACGGGTGTATTCTGGATAAGACATTTTTTCATTCGGCAAACGCACTAGTTTTGCTTGAATGACAGAGTAGTCTCTTCCATTTTTTAGACGACATCCATAATTAGTCGGATTCCAGAAGTACCAGAAATCACCTTCACTTTGATAGTGAGAATCTGTGCAGGGGTTGTTCATGTTGACTAGACCTGCTGAGTATATTTTATCAGGATTGTTAGGAAGGAAGAGGCTCAACTTATCTTCCACTCCGTAGCGAACGGCGAAGTGGCCGCGATAGGTGTAATGAATTTGATATAGGCCGTTGCTCACTTTCTGCAAATCCGTGATTTGAATTTCATGGTCTGTCTTGGGTACAGCCGGGAATTGGGCTGCAGATAATGGCCCAAAAAGATGCGCAATTTGTTCTTCAATTTGGTCTTGCTGACTCAGTCGACCTGGAGGTTGGGTGCCTTCGTATTCTACGGAGTGTGAAAATTCCACCAGAGCTTCGCTAGATTCAAAGGCAGTATACCATGTGTTGTGAGGCATGCGGCCGTTGGCATTACTGACAACCGGAAGTAGTAATAGTGAAACTAAAAACGCTTTAAACATAGGGGCCTCCAGGGCCCCTTGTATAGGTCATTTAGTTTAGAAAAGACATGATGAAGATCATTAAACCTGAGTTTGATACAATTGTTCAACACTTCGCATTGTGCTGTGTGATAAACCTATCCGCTCAAAAACACTGACGTTTTGAGGACGGCTACTTCGTTTTCATTACATACACTCCATCCCATTGAGCGGGTGGTGGCTCACTTAAGTAGTCCTGGCAGCGTTCGATATACAGCTCTGATACAGGATCAGCAGGGCCTGCCTCGAGCGCCTGTTTAAACTTCTCTAGAGCTTCGGTGAATTTACGTTCGTGATAGAGATTAAATCCTTCATTAAAGAACTGAATTTGCTTGGCACGACTTGATGGGAGTTCACCCTCACACAGCAGCTCATAGATACGTACGGGCTCAAGTTTTCCTTTCACGCGAACACGATCAATTTCTCGGGCCGTGAAAGTGTCTTTGATCTCTTGATAGGTGAACTCACTGATAACAATGCGTGTTCCATATTCTTTATTAATACCTTCTAAACGCGAAGCCAAGTTTACGGCGTCACCCATAATTGTGTAGTTTTGGACAATATTAGATCCCATGTTTCCCACACTCATGTCGCCGGTGTTAATACCGATTCCGATATCGATCATCGGTAAGCCTTTTTCTTCAAATGCTTTTTGCAGTTCAAAAAGTTTTTCAATGCTTTTTAGAGCACAACGGCAGGCGTGTTTTGCGTGCTCTTTGTCTTTAACAGGGGCACCAAAGAAGGCCATGATAGCGTCACCCATGTACTTATCTAATGTCCCGTGGTTTTCGAACACGATATCAGTCATCGGAGTTAGATACAGATTCAACACACGAGAAAGTTCTTCCGGAGCCAACTTCTCAGAAATTGTAGTAAAGCCACGTACATCTGAGAAGAAGGCAGTCATGCGTTCACGGCGCCCACCAAGTTTTAGATTGTCAGCATCTTTTAAGAGTTCATCGACCACGGCTGGTGAAACATACTTCGAGAAAGTGGATTTGAGTTCTCGTTTTTTCTTTTCTTCAGTAAAATATTTGAAAATCTGCACGGTGAAGAAAGTAAAAAATAAATTTAGATAAAGAAAAAACGAATGTACCAGAACTTGCTTATCGATGAAGAGCCAAATATCAGCGGCCATCAAAATAGCAAGCGTGACAATAAATGCAATTACCGAGGGGACTGGACCCAACCAGGCCCAGGCAATGCTCAATAGCACACCCATCAATAACACCAGCCAAGGCATCACTTTTTCTTCATCACCCCATTCCTTCAGAAGATCGCCGTCAATCAGATTGGCAAGCATGGTGAGGTGAAGTTCGGGTCCTGGATAGTTGGCCTCGACCGGAGTATTACGCAAATCGTAGAGTCCAATGGCGGTTGCACCCACAAGGACACTTCGACCTTTGAAGAACTCCTCTTTTGGGTATTCCTGTTCAAGGATCTGCAGTTGTTTTCCTTGTGCGCTCATGACATTGCGCTGGACACGGACCGTGGGGCGGTCATTGAAAAGTTCTTTTGCTGAAACATATGGAAACGACATTTGTCTTCCGTAATAGTTAATTAACAATTGGCCAAATTGATCGATGGGCAAAGTCGCGATCTTCTTTTCAGGTTCGTGAGCTGTATCAAAGATATTAAAAGCTTCCAATTGTCTGCCATTTTCATCTTTTGAACTCATTTTCAATTCGGCACGGTAAGATCCCGACAGCAGATAACTTTGTAGGGCGAGCGAAGGAATAAAGCTTGAGCCAAGTTTGTTGCCAGAGCGAAAGAAAAGGGGATAGCGTCTGACATAACCATCAGAATCCAGCTCAGCGATAAAGCTTGCTGTGTAAGTTGCGGGAGTTTGCAGGGTTGAAGTGTTGGATGTCCATTCTCCATACTGAGGAATGGGATGGGGTTTTACCGAAGATCGGATTGTCTGAGTTAGTTGTGCAAATGATAGGTCTTTCAGTGGCTCCGATGTTTTGCCAAGTTCTAAATAAAGCGATTCAACTGCGGAAACATTTTCTGGTGCTAAAAATACATCATCTTCTGTGAGCCATGTTTTGCAGTATTCAAAAAGAGATTGGGAAAGACGAGCTGTTACATAGTTATTTTGGAAAGGGGTGAGTTCAGAGTCCGATTTTTTGCCAAGATAAAAAAGAGCGTCCTCTTTTTCTTTTGCTTGAATGTTCGCGAACAGAACATCGAAGAGCGGGGTCCAATTAATCTCTTCCACAGTACTGATGATGGGCTCGTCAATACTGAAACCTGGATTGATTTTTACAACCTGGTCACCACCGGTTTTTAAGAAAGCTTCTGCCACACAAAGATCTTGATAGGGCTTGAAAAGCATTTTGTTTTCACTAAAAGTTCCTAAGATAATGCGGTCCGAATTCTTTTCAATGACCTGACTAAAGCGCTCGTCTGCGGCGGGGTCACTTTTTTCTGGCTCAGAGAAAATGACGTCATATCCGATGGATTGAACTCCATATTTTAAAAGGTTTTCTGTCATTTCGGAAATTTGCTGACGACTCCACGGCCAACGCCCAATTTCTCGTAAGGAATCGTCGTCAATGGCAATCAACGCCACAGGCGCTTCTGATTCTTTTGGTTGTTTAAATTTATATTTGAGATCGTTGAAACGGAAATCTAGAACTTCCAAAGTTTCCAGATATCCTTGATCAGCTCGCGCAAGACTTGCTGTCTGTTTGTAATTGAAATAGGAAAAGCTAAGCCAAGTCAGCAAGCCAGAGATGACAACCCCGATGAATAAACTGATGCGTTCTGTTTTCATGGAATCTTTTTCGGAAAAAAATCCAAAAAGAGCGAGACTAGTTCATGATTTCTATCTGGATTTTAGTCCTGTTAGGTTCCTAAGATTTAAAAACCTCAGTAGTTAGGCCAGGAGATCGTCTTTCTTAAAAGTGGGGCTGTAAGGTCCAATCAGTTCACGACTCCACCATTCGCCTTTGTCTTTCAATGAGGTAACACTGGCGAATTTGTATTCATAACGCAGGAACCGCAGGTACTCTGGTGGTGCCTTCTTAAATGGATTCTCTTCAAACAGCATTGTGACATCTTGAGACTGCTCGAAAAGGCGAGTCATCAAATTTTGCAGCCAAAGGTTGTCGTTAAAGTTTTCAAGTCCCGCAAACCACAATTGCCAATCCAGTCGGGGAAGATGAGGAGCCACAAGCGATGGGTATTTTTTGATCGAGGTGGGTTTGTATTTAAATTTGTATTCTAACCAAGTAATTCCGTCGTGACTGCCTTCAAGAATCAATTCAGGTCTGTTTTTTGTCATGACAGCAAACAACCCATAAGGATTGGAAATGCGGAAAGGGTAAAAAAAGCGCATAAAAGGAAGGAGAAAATCCAATTTTGTGGATTTCTCAAAAAGACCTTTGAAAAGCCAAAAGAGCGAAGATGGCACGAGCAAGAATAGCAAAGCGATAGCAATCGGCATGGGCAGGGAGGCCGGTTGAAGCCAGTTGATCTGAGCCCCCCAAGTTGAGTCAGGCAGAACGCTCAGGCACAGGGCCGCAGTGAGCAGATTAAAGAAACCATAATTGCCGGTCAGCATGATGAGAATCTGCAGGCCTACTAATAAAATGACGGCCAGTGTTTGCGTCGGTCCTGGAACAAAAATCAGGAAGGGCACAATCAGTTCGATCACAAACATGATGATGGCACTGAGTTTGTGAATTGCTGGGGGAAGTTTATGGACGAAATATGCCAAGGGTGTTGGCAATGGCTGAGTCCAATAGTGATATGTCAAGGCCGTCAGATTTCGCCAGGTAAGATCTTTGGTGGTCAGTTTAGAGACGCCCGATAGAAATATGAGTTTAAAGACGAGCAAGAGAACCAACCCGTAAACGACGGGATGAAGAATGTAAGCTCCGAAAGGCAACCACTCCCATTTAAAAGGAGCAAAGAACAAGCCCAGGAACCCGAGTTCGAGCAAAAGAGTGTCCCATTGATAGTTCAGGAAAATTTGCCCGCAGCTGACAAACGACAAATAACAGACAAAACAAATCGCGAGCATGAAGCTTTGACTGAAGCCCATAAAGGCCAAAGAAGAAGCCATCAACCCTGCAAAGCAAACAGCTTTAAGGGCAAAGTCGGCTGAGAAGAACCAAAACACCGAGGGGAGGTGATAAAACCTCTCGGCCTTAAGTTCTTTGTCTAAAATATTCAGCAGATGATCAATTGATAAAATACCTTGGCGACCAAAAAGCCCCAGGACCTGCGGAATTAAAGATAGAAACGCGATAAAATAAGCAACACTTAAAGACTTGGATAGAATCCAACTCGAAATGTTGTGATCGATAAGTGCTGCCATTTTGTTTTACGCTTCTCCGATTTCCACCCAAGTCACTCCGTCGCCGCCACCTTCTGGAGATCCCGCTTTCCATTTCTTCACATAAATCGAGCGCGACAGATAGGTTCGCACGGCTCTTTTCAGGGCCTCAGTGCCGTGACCATGAATGATCTTCATGCGATCTTCTCGGGCTTGAGCGGCTTTATCGAGTGCCACTTCAAGATCGGCCAAAGCATCCTCAACCGTTCTTCCACGCAGATCCAAGGTGCGGTCTTCGCTAGAAAGTGAGACACTGAATGGGGAACTTTGTCGGACCATTTGTGCTGTCGGATTTTGAGGTTTTCCCGCAGATCTTAAATCTTGCCAACCCATTTGCAGTCGCACAGATCCAGAAAGAATCATCACTTCGCCCTTGTTATTAGGCGTGCTTTGCACGATGCCATCTTGATTTAAAGAAGGCACATACACTTTGGATCCTGGTGGGAATTTCTTGGCGAACTCTTCCGCTGTTTCCGGAGCTCCAGGTTGAGTGATGGGCTTTGCTTTCACAATTTCAGGTAACTTGTACTTGATCTCTTGTAAAGCGGTGTGACGCTTGAAGGTTTCTGTCACTTTTGCTTGAGCAATAGCTTCTTCGACTTTGCGCTCGGCTTTTTTAACTGTGCGCTGAAGCCATTCATCTTTGTCTTTGTTAAATTGCTCTAGAAGTCCTTCGTATTTCTTTTTTGTTTCAACAGCTTTTTGCGTTTCTTTGCGCAAGTGTTCTTGCAATTGAGAAATATCATTCTTCAGTTGTTCAATTTGCTCAAGACCTTCTAGGCGAGCCCTTGTTGCGGGAGCGAGAACATCCAACGCGCGTTGAACAATCGATTGAGCCACGCCCACGCGTTTTGCTGTCTGAATAGCAAGTGAGTCCCCAGGGATTCCGGCAATAAACTGATAAGTGGGGCGTCCCGTTTTTGGATCGTACTCAAGACTTCCATTCAGGACGCGACTTTCTTCGTCCCAGCCCGACTTTAATGGCCCTAAGTGGGAAGTGATGACAGCGAAGACATCATTGGCAGAGAAAGTCTCGATGAAGCTTCTAGCTAAGGCGCTGCCTTCTTCGGGATCTGTCGAGCCACAGATCTCATCGATCAAGATCAGATTTTCTCGCCCCTTCAGAGCCGCAGCTTTACCAAGAATTTTCAAATGCGCAGCAAAAGTACTTAGTTCTTCGTCGACACTTTGCGCATCTCCGATGCCAATCAGAATGTCTTTGTAGAACGGAATTTTCGAGGTTTCGCTGGCACAGATCGGAAGTCCACAACGGGCCATTTGTGCCGCTAAGCCAATGGATTTTAAAAGAACAGTTTTACCACCCGCGTTCGGACCACTGAGTAGTAAAATACTTTTTTGTCCTTCCAACATGACGGTGTTAGAAATGACTTTCTTGCCTGAAAGTTGCAGAACCGGATGGCGAACATCTATCAGCTCCATCGAGCCTTGAGAAAACTCAATTGGATTTCCAAGCACAAGATTCGTGAATTGTGCTTGCGCAAAACGCACATCGCACTCTTCCATCAACAATCGTGTGCTTTCGATGCTTGGGGATTGAGAAGAAAGGTAACGAGAAAGCTCCGTCAATAGACGCTCAATCTCATCCTCAATGTCCACATCAATCTGGCGCAAACGATTGTTGGTCGGAATGATTTTTTCTGGCTCCATAAAAACAGTCTGTTTTGTTTGTGATGAGCCATGAATGACGCCTGGAAGGTGATGTTGCATGCCACTGCGAACTGGAAGAACCCAACGACCATCTCGAGTTGTAACATACTTGTCCTGAAGGACGCTTTCCATTTTATGGTCGCGAACCAAGCGATCTAAAGTGGTTTGAACTTCTCGAGCCAAGCGTTCTTTTTCTCGATACAAGCGGAACAACGTCTCGCTGGCATCAACGCGAATTTCACCACCAGGAGTTAAAATTTGATCGATGGCAGAAATAGGCTCTTCCGCATTCATCAAACCTTCAGCGACTTTATTTGCCCAGGGATTGTCGACATTTTGGAGCGCCTCTTTTAAAGCCAAGGCTTCTAGGCAAAAGCTACGCACGTCTTTTATTTCGAGAGTTTTAAGCACAGCATTTTTCTTAAGGCGTGCCACCCAAGTTGAATAAAGATCCAAACTTTGCATGTAGGGGCGTATGCCCTGATTGAGCACTTCAACTGCATTGCTGATTTCTGCAAAACTTTTATAGGCTGCTGCCTCGTTGGGTAAAGGCTTGATTTGCATAACCGCTTCGCGCCCCACTTCGCTGGTGGCGTGCGAACGAATTTTTTCTAGAATTTCGATCCAATCAAGAACGACGAGATCTTGCATGAAGGGCTCCAGTCAGTAGCAAGGTTAACAATGCAGAAAGTAGAACGACCCAATCCCAATGTCCCCATTGGACATAAAAAGTAGTGGGGGCATTTTTAAGGTACTTTATCACGAACAGTCCACTCCATTCTTCATGAAGTGGGGATTTTTGTAGAACGTCACCATTTGCCAGAATGGCTGTGCTAATTCCCGTGTTTGTCGAGCGCAGTAACGGACGACGCACTTCGATCGCTCGAGCCAAAGTCATATATAAGTGTTGGTGTGGCTCAAAAGTTTTTCCAAACCAAGAGTCATTCGTTACATTGACTAAAATATCAGCACCTTTATCTGAGAGACCTCGAGAGAATCCTGGGTAAAGCCCCTCGTAGCAGATTTGTCCACCCCAACGAATGATCTCACCGTTGTGCCGCCAGTCCATCGTCTCTGGGCCTTTGCCTCTGCCAAAATTTGAAATAAAAGGAAGAAGTTTTAGTAAGATTGGAAAGCGCTCACTGAGTGGTAGGTACTCGCCAAACGCTAGAAGCTCGGTTTTGCGATAGGGCTCATCCAAATTGTTTCCCTGAAAATCGACCAGGAAAAGCGCATTAAAAGTGGATTGGTCTTTTTGTGCATCTGTTTGCGCATCTTTGGAGTAGGCACCTGTGATAAGGGGCTTTTGCAAAGGGCGAAGTCCAGCCACTAACATTTGTGCATGTTTTTTATGCATTGAGTGTTGATCTAAATAGTCCGGAAAAGCTGTTTCTGGCCAAATGAAGATGTCTGTTTGGGGGAACTTGCTTGCTGCTTCCTCTGTCATGGACACAAACTTTTGCGTGATGGCTTCTTGATAGCCTCGTCCTTTTTCGGCGTAAATTTTTTCTGTGTTTCCGATGTTCGCTTGAATGATTGTGGCTTTGATTTGTGCGTCGAACTGATTCCAAGGCTGACCGTGCCAGTAACCCCATCCGACCAGGGCCCCAAAGGTGAGTGTCAGCAGACCCACGTTGAGTAGGGCTTTACGGCTTTCATCTTGGCGAATCCAAATATAAGCAATCCAAGCATTAAATAACAAAATGACTGTGGACAGCCCTAAAAAACCGATCAAGTCGGCAAGGTGATAGATGGGTATTTTGGACCACAACAGCGTGTACCCCAGATGCCAGTCGAAAATAACGGGCCATACTCGTTCAAGTAATGAATGGGTGAGGGCAAGAACGACGAGAGTTTGCGGCGCGCCCAGGGAAAATTTATTGCGCAGCCATACGGCCAAAGCGACAGAAGTTGGGATATAGAGGTGCATAAAAGCACAAAAAAGTAGCAGTGCAAGAATGGAAACAATCCAAGGGAGTTGGCCGAACTCGTGAGCAGTGTGAGCAATCCAATGGAAACCAATCAAGGTCAGAAGAAATTGAGTGATCCATCCTGCCCAAAAAGCTTCCTTGACGGTACGTTCTTCTTTCACCGCAAAAATCCACAAAGGAGCATAACAAAAAATCAATGCCCATGGAGGAAAAGGAATGTACGTTGAACCTACGAGCACTCCGGAGAGAATTGCATTTTTAAAAAAACCAATTCGAAAAATGGAGGCTTTGTTATTGAAAAATTGAATCCATCTGTTCATCGTGTTATTAGTAACACAAAGAGTGAGTGAGTCCACAGTGAAATTGAAAATTAGATGTCCATCTTGTGCCAAATTATATGAAGTTCAGAGTGATGATATTCACTCTGAAGCACCGCTATTTCAGTGCATCTCTTGTGAAACTCGTTTCAGTTTTGAATATCCTCCACCGAACCCACTTAACGTGGAATGTTTTGCTGTGGATTTGCTAGAAAAAACGCCTCAAGCGGCAGCTGTAAACACACAAGTGACGCCAAGCGCAACAACACAGCAAGAAGCAACGAAATCTTGTCCTAAGTGCGGAGCTTTGAACGCAAAGCACTCGAAGGAATGCTACTCCTGTCATGTGATTTTTGAAAAGCTGGAAGGGTTGCCTAAGGATCCAAGTCTTAAAGCGCAGCCAAGTTTGGTGCGTAAATGGAAAAACTTGGTCGAGAATTTTGGCAACCAAGAGCTGCATGAAGAGTTTATTTTAGCTTGTCATGAGCTGGATGCTTTGCGTTTTGCTGTTTTGAAATACGAAGAGCTTAAAGCTGCTCAGGGCGGGGATCCTCAATGCGATCAAATGATCGCACGTATCAACAGCCTGATGATGGTCAACTTGTCGCAAAAGCCTCTTGGTAAGACCGAGGGCCCGACAAGACCCAAGTGGCAAAAGTATTTGTATTGGGGACCTTTCGGTTTGAGCGCTTTGTTGATTTTATTGGGAATGGTCAACTTAGGCCATCGCAATTTGATCGGAGTCGGAGTGGCTTTGTCTTTTATGACGGCGGGTTTGATTGTGATGATTCGTGGTAAGATTTCAATTTCAGATTTTATCGACTAATCGGCTGTTGAAAAAGGCTCATCTGCTGCGTTGTCGGGTCTTTTCCTTCGCTCCGACCTGCTTGGAGCACGCCTGCGCTGCGGAAAAGGCCCTCCGCCTTGCGTCTGAACCTTTTTGAACAGCCTTTATACTTTTTCAACAACCTGGGAGCAGGTGGATAGAAATTTTCGCCGGCTTGGTGTGTTTCTAAAGATTGTCGTTTCCTTGTTTGGTACCTAGTTTTGTTGGTCGTGGTTTTGTGCCCATGGCATCTATCAAAGATCTGCCGAAATTGCTCATCTGTTTTGCTTGAGCATCCATACCATCACCATCAAGAGTTTTGGAGTTTGCATCATTTGGATCGGCAGTAAATTTAATATTTTGCGGATTCAAAGCTACGCCACCAGAAGCTGAAACCCCCTGATCTAAGATCGTGAGTGCTTTGTAGAGGTTGAGTTGGCGCGACGTTTTAGTTTTCGCCGCCAATTGAGACTGAGCATCACCCGTAGAGAGAATATATTTTTTTACCTCTACAGCTTTAAAGTTTTGTTTGTGTGCCATTGCTAAGGCCGCAGCGCCACTCACGAAAGCTGTCGCTTGCGAAGTTCCAGTCATATATCCGTAAGAGTTTCCAGGCAGGCAGGATAAAATATTTTGTCCTGGAGCTGCAATGTCGACAGTCTCAACACCATAATTGGATGAAGCTAAAACTTGGGTTGAAGGGTCGATCGCTGTCACCGAAATGATGTTGCTCAGTTTATAATCGGCCGGGTAGTAGTGATACTGATCCGAATTGGAGCGCTCGTTCCCCGCAGCCGCGACAAAGAGGATTCCTTTTTTCTCTGCTTCGGCGATCGCGTCGTGCTCATCTTTAGAGTACTCCGTGCCCCCACCAGAATAATTGATGATGTGGGCCCCCATCTTTACTGCGTAGCGAATCGATGCCACAGTGTTACGAAGATTGTCTGTGCCTGCGACTTTTGGATCATAATATTTCAAAATCATAAGGCTGACTTCGGGCGCGATCCCAGTAATTCCCTTACCGTTACCTGCCTGAGCCCCAATGATACCAGCGATATGCGTTCCATGCCCGTGATTGTCGTCAAGTTTGTTATTGTTGGCGACAAAGTTCCAACCGTGGACATCGTCAATGAAACCATTCCCATCATCGTCGATGCCGTTGCTAGAGCGGTCCCGACCTTGAGCATCTTTGCCGCTTTCGCCTGGGTTTTGCCATAGATTGGTTTCTAAGTCCTCATGGCGCTCATCAATACCTGTGTCAATGACGGCAACAATGATGTCGCGACTGCCCTTTGTTACAGACCACGCTCTGGCTGCATCGGATTTTTTAAGACCCCAAGCTTGATTGATAGCGGGATCGTTGAAAAGAGCACTGGGCTCATCTTCAACTTTGTCTGTTTTAGAAGTGATAAATGACTTTTCTAGATCACGACTAGAATCTTTTTTGCTGGAACTTTGAGTGCGGTTTGGTTCCGTTGTCTCTGATGTGTAAAGATAGACGCCAAGGCCACCAAAAAATATGAGCCCTACACATCCTGAAGCGATCCACCATTTGCGTAACAACATGAGACGATCCCCTTTTTCTACTAAGGGTCTTATCGGTCTGAATTCGATATTCTTGATATTGCAATGAACCAATCGACCTAAGGCCTGGGTGGGGCGCAAAAGTGAGGTTTTCGTGTGGAGCGGGTAGGACTTTGGTCTAAATAATACTGAGTTGAGACTGATGGGTGAAAGTTGTTCGAAAGCTGTTCAATATGAAATCTTGTCGTAATTAAAACAGAGAACTTCAAAAATAAGTTGTAAGAGTAGTTTCAGAGTTGTCTTTGTGAGTGAAGTTCAATAGAAAAAATGAAAGCATTTTTTAAGAGGGGGAAATCTTTGAAAAAGCAAATCATGTTTATTTTTGCAGTTGTGTTGGCTTTCGGTACCGCGAGCTTTAACGAAGTTGCGGAGGCAAGAAGACAGGGGCAAGGTCAAGATCAGCGTCAAGATCAAAGCCGGCAGGGGGTCTCGCAAGTTGTCGACGAGCACTCCAGTGACAGCGATATTATTCGTGCCGTGAATGATCAGCGTCGAGTTGATTTTGTTGAGGGTGGTAACTTGGTCGTCAGCAAATTATTGCCGGACGATCGCAGTGGATTGAAGCATCAGAAGTGGGTGGTTCGTTTATCCAACGGTAAAGAAATGGAAGCTGTTTACAATCTAGATATGTGCCCTCGTGTACCACTCAATGTAGGTG
The DNA here is from genome assembly GCA_964431515.1 of uncultured Bdellovibrio sp. Classification (GTDB taxonomy): domain Bacteria; phylum Bdellovibrionota; class Bdellovibrionia; order Bdellovibrionales; family Bdellovibrionaceae; genus Bdellovibrio. Next base: position 16,768 of record CAYSKF010000011.1, on the reverse strand, counting down.
ATAAAATTGCGATGGGTGGTCAGTTTGTTTGGACAAATAAAGGTGCTTTGCTTCATTGGCTGCATCACGACCCACGCGGCAATCGCCCGGATGGTTTCGTTTACGCAAAAGGTCAGTTTCACTGCAAAGAGTAATTCATATTGATAGGTGTCCAACCCACTTTGTTCCTTTTAGAATAATTGGGTTAAGCGAGCATAACTTTTAAAAATGAAGGAGCCTCTCTGTTTCGATCAGATGAGGCACGCCTCGCGGTCGCCGACTTCCGGTTTGCAGGTGTTACTCCTTTCTAATAGAGTGCCCATCCTCGATCTGTTTTTTGAACAGACCCACGATTAGTTTCTCGTTTTATGTAGTGAGAGTAAGTTTTGGTGATTTGAGTTATTGAAGAGTTTTTTTTCTTCAACTCTTCGCTAAATTAATTTCCAATTTCCAATTCTAAATTTTAAAAATATCCAATATCCAATATCCAATATCCAATATCCAATATCCAATATCCAATATCTAATATCCAATATCCAATATCCAATATCCAAATCTAAAAATCTCAGATTTTATTCGACCTTCTCCTATTTGGTAGTTCTCAAACCAGCCTCTTTTTGATATTTGAAGCGATTGTGGGCTCGACAAAGTGCCTGAAGGTTTTCTAGATTGTGATGTCCTCCAGCCCATTGCGAGGTGCGATGATCCACTTGAAGACCAAAAGTGCTGCGACATTGTCGTCCTGTTTTTGGGTCTTTGTATTGGCAACAAGAATCTCGCTGAAGAATGAATTTGCGAGTTTTGCATGTCAGTGTCTCATTACTACGATGCACAACCGATACGGATGTTTCTTTGTCAGCCCTTTCGCTTATCCGTTTCCTTTTTAATTTGTTGTGCACCTGTGATGCCAAGTTAGAGTTAAAAGTTGAAGTAGGTATGGAGTCGGAACTGGAATTGGAATTCGCATTCGATGCTGAATCCAAATCAGAATTCGTATCTAAATCTAAATTTAAATTTAAATCTGAATTTAAATCAGAGCTTGAAACTACCCGTGGCAACCTTTTCTCGAAATCCTCCAATGCTTCTTCCGCCTTCTTTGCATTAACTGAAAGATTTTTTGCGGTTCCTTTCCGCGCTAAATACTGATCAGCCAGAACTTCAAAGACCGAGGCCCATGAGGAATCGCTGTGATTTTTCTCCAACAAGTGCGCAGCTAAGTCCCTGCAAGTTAACAGTTTCTGATATTGTTCTTTCGAGAAAGTCAGTTCAAGCCTTAGCGATTCATCTTTCTGCATTTTTTGTTTTTCAAAATCTTTCACAGGAATATCCAAAGCCACGGCCAGTTCTTTCTGGGTTTCCATTGTTGTCTTGCCGACGATCCGTGCGACAAGTTCTTCCTTTTGCAGTTCAGTCACCTTAAGCCCCGTTGTGCTTTCTTTTTCTTTGATGGATCGTGAAAGTTCTCCGATCTGCGATAGATTCAGGGTTCCTTCCTGAATTTTTTGAGCGACCACTGGAACGTCCCGCAAAAGTCTTGCTGCTTCGATTCGGCGCATGGCTGCGGATCCAGAATAGCCTAACTCTTTTGTCAGATATTCATATAAAGAAGAATAAGCCCGTTCAAGATAAAGCTTTCGCGTCGCAAATTCATTGATGTGTTGAAGGATGATATGCAAGAGCTGACGTTCTCGTTGAACGAGTTGTTTGAGTTGTGATTCAAGTTCTTGGTTAGAAAGCTTTTGTGGTGACAGCATCGGGACCTCTCGCGATAAATCGGTTCTTGAGAAGCTTATAACATGGATATTTCCAACTCTAATTTGCAGGTATTGTGGCCCTGATGAAAAACTCGCTCCAAATTCGCACAATCAATACGGGTAAGGCGTTCATAGTTGAAAGTGAAAAATTCGAATACAAGCAGGCAATCGAAGATTCTCGCTGGGATTAGGAGCGCGAAAAACTCGTCAAACATTTTCGCATTGCAGGTTCATGAAATTTTCGTAAGAATCACATCCGATGCGGTGATTGGAGATACTGTTTACATTCAAGTAGACACTCAAGCTCTTAGAGTCAGGTAAAGGTAAAGGTAAAGGTAAAGGTAAAGGTAAAGGTAGATACAAATATAAATACAAATACAAATACAAATATAAATATAAATATAAATACTGAGCCAGTTAAGTATAAGTGCAATTCTAAAAAACTACTGTCGGCTTCCTACTAGTTCCGAATCTTAAAAATTTAAATCCCAAATATACTCTTCAGTGGCTGTATCAAAAGGAGACTAACGCATAGAGGTCCCACTTTTTCTAGAAAGAGGGATCCCGCTGTCGAGGTATTCATCGGTAGGTGGCAACTATTGTTTCTAGATAACTTAAGTAAGCTTTACCAGTTTGTCGCCCTTTGAAAAAGATCAATGAATTTAACGCTTTCTCATCTTGGGACATGGCATTGTCTCTGCATCTACTTTCTGTGAACACATAACCAATAGGGTTCACATGAAAAAAAATCTTTCAATTCTAGTTGGCATTTTGATGAGTATTCCCACTTTTGCTTTGAGTTCTACTTCAGAACACGGAGTCTCTTTTTTGTGTAGTGGCAGCGAAATCAAGAAAATAGAAGCCGACATGGAAGACTATTTAGAGTCATTGAAAATTGAATCCTCTTGGGTAGAGAAAAAGTTAGATAAAGAAAAAGGTTTGTTGGTTTATACTCTCAACACTCCAGAAGATGATTTTGATACACTCAATTTAAATCAAAGAGCCAAATACAAGATCACCGATGAAGAAGTGATGATGCCTGTCAGTAAAACTGAATCGAAAAAAGTAAAGACTGTGTCGCGGAAGGAAATAGTTCTAGCATTGTTCCAACATGGTCGGGAAACGCAATTTACTGGTCATAATTGTTCTGCTGAATCTTTTATTGATCATGTCGGCGTTCGTCAGAATACGGTGCTTTGGGCGCAGAAGTTAGAGTGGCAGTGGCCTGACGGTGGACCAGCTTTTTGGAATAAAAAGTACTGGAATAAAGGAACACCTCACTCGAATGTTTCCGTTGTTGAGGCTTTCATGGATATGTTTTTGGATCAAAAGGCTTACGGCATTGGTTGCTATACCGCAACTAAGATGGTGATGGTTCAAGGGGTTCTAGATTACTACAATCGAGTCAAGATGGATCCGGATGCAGCCAAAAAGGTTATGGATCGTTTGATGTCTGACAAGGACCCACTCGTAGGGGTTGAGCCTCGTAAGATGTGGTCGTTCGAAAAAGATTTCGATATGAAAGAAATCAATCAACCAGGCAAGATTCTTGTTATACAAGAAAAAGTGGCGCCGAAAAACTTTGTTCCCGGTGATTGGGCTTACTTTCTAAATACAGATCCTGTGACTTGGGAAAAGACGGGATATGAGGGCTCTAATGCGATCTATCTAGGTGGAGCGAAGTTTGATGATTATTATAATGATCATAATCACTCTTACACTTACAAAGAAAAGTTGGATGAAGTCTATCAATGGCGAAACGGTGTCTTCAGTCGTTCTCGTGACAAAGATAAGATCAAACCAGTGACTCCGCAACAGCTAGAGCAGTTTGGTTTGACGCCTGAAAAGGGTGGTCTGGTGATGGAATATCGTGTGCACCACGAGTTCTTCAACTAGATGCTAAAGAACTCGAGCTATTTCTTCAATGCGAGCAAAGCCTCCGGAAACGGAGTGCTTTGCGTAGGGTTTAAAAGCCTTTGATAAAATACGTAGTTTCTCATAGTGAGTTTGATATACCCTCTGGTCTCTTCGTAAGGGACTTCTTCAATGAATTCGATCGGGTCTGGACGGAAGCGTGTCTTGAGCCATCCTCTGATAGCACTTCCATTTGCATTGTAACCAGAGACTGCCAAAATAAACTGATTGTCATATTTTTTCATTAAGGTTTTCAGTTCAAGGGCTCCGAGGGGAATATTCACTTCAGGTTTGAATAGATCATTCGCCTCTGTATAAGGAATGGAATGTTGCTTTGCAACTTGTTCAGCGACAGCAGGCAGGAGCTGCATAAGACCGAGCGCATCCACGGGACTGCGGGCCTCTGGATTGAAAGCAGACTCTTGACGAATGATAGAATAAATAAACTCTTGAGGCGTCCCGCTTTTTTTCGCAGCTTCTGCAATCAGGTCTGCAAATGGTTGTGGGAAAAGTAAATCCGGATGATCATTCAACAACTGATCTTTAACTTCTGGCTGTAATGCGCCAATGGCTGCAAAGAGTGGTAAATACAAACCTGTCCGTGCGTAGGCGGAAGAAATAGAAAGCCAAGTGTTTTCAGCTTTCACATTTCTTTTTCTAAGGTCTTCTGCAAAAGTGTTAATAATTTTTTCGGCAGCTGCTTTTTCATTTAAAGTGATCAACCACTCGGCAGTGAGTCGACCTTGAGGCTCAAGTTCTGTCACTCCAAGAAGGCTGAGTTTTTCGAGCTCCTGTGTTTCAGAATGCAGGGGGGGGAAAGTCTGCTTGAGTTCTCGCACAGCAATTACGCCATAATATCCCAGAGGATCTTCTTTGATCAGAGTTTGCAGCTCTTGCTGTGCTTCGACTGTCTGTCCTAATTTTTCAAGCGACCGAGCCAGCCAAAATCGAGCCCGAGCTTTGTCGGAAGGTTCTTTAGTGAGTTCCTTCATTTGCTCTAAGCTTGTTTTAGCTTCGGACCATTTTTCAAGTTTGATATAGTTCCAGGATTTAAGCCACGCAATTTTATCTCGAAGGCCTGCCATACTGACAGGTTCGTTGTAAGAGGCTTCAAAGTATTCCAAGGCCTTTAAGAAGTTACCTTTTTCCTCGTCGATTCGCGCAAGGATGAAATAAACTTCATCCATAGGATAAGAACCCTTCAAGAGTTTTTGTGTCTCTTGCAGGGTCGCAATGGCTCTTGAAGTTTGATCTTCCGTCCACAAAGTTTTGGCAAATAAGACTTGAGCATCGTGTAGGCGAGTGATGGCACGTTTGTCTTTTTTATTCTTCTTAAGTTCTTTTTTGGCCCAATTTACGAGGTCCGCGGTCGCATTGATATAATCGTTCTTTTTTTGTGCCACTTTATAAGTTTGGCGGATGTTTTTTAAAGCTGAGAATTGATCATCGCTAGTGGCCTGTTTTGATTTTAAAATCTCTTGATAAACTTTAAGGGCCTCATCGAATTGACGATGAAAGCGAAAATCAGCAGCGACAGAGTTGAGCTCTTTGAAAGCAGGTTCCGGTTTCAATCTTGGAGAGTTTTTATAAAGAGCCTCTTGAATTTGAACAATTTCTTCATTGAGACCCATTTTTTCCGCTAAGACCAGGGCCGCTTTATAAAAATCTTCTTTGTTCTTTTTGTTGCTCTCTAGGCGGGCTTTCTCCACCGTGGCAGCCAAGTCATCGTTCAGTTCCGTTGTTCTTGCAGATTCTTTAAATTTAATTTCAACGAAAAGATCACGATACCACGGTGCCACTGAGCCCGGCAGGGCTGGCAGTTGAGTGTGATCCAGGCATACTTCGTAAGCTCGTAAAAGAGCTAAATCATGTAAAGGAAAGGAGTTGTCTGTCGCTAGGGAAGTGAACTTTTCGCACGACTCTGCCGGTGCTGTAGACTTCAGAGATTGCGCTAGGGTGTAGTTCTTCCACCATTTGATATTGTCTTCATTGGAACCAACTTCAAGCTTTGCTAGCTCCGTCGTTGGAACGTTTTTCCATTTATTTAAAAACTGGGGAAGAGGTGGAGTAAGGCGTTTGTCGATACGAGTATCGAAGCGAGAAGTTGTCGCACAACCCAAAAGAACAGAGAAAAATGAAAGTATAATTAAATTACGAGGCATAGCCCTTTCAGGCTACGCCCTTTTATGACAAAGAACAACCTAAACGCGACCACGCTGAAGAGCTTCGATACGCACCTCAAGAGGCGGGTGAGTCATAAACAACTTAGCTAGACCACCTTTGTCGCGATTTGAAATCATCAAAGTCGCAGTCGCACCTTCTTCTGGTGGAATAGGTAGCTCATAAACAGAACGCAACTTTTGTAGGGCTGCGATCATGTTTTCACGAGACGAGTACTTAGCTCCGCCCGCGTCGGCACGGAACTCACGTTTGCGCGAGAAGTGATTCACGACAATCGAGCCTAGCATAGTGAAAGCGATATCGCCTAAGATTGTAACGGCAAAGCGAACGATCTCGCGGTATCTTTCTTCAACGTTGGAAGCAACCAAGTTGGCAAGAATACGAGAGAAGAACATCGCGAACGCATTCACGATACCTTGGATTAAAGTCATAGTGACCATGTCGCCATTGGCAATGTGAGCCACTTCGTGTGCAAGAACGCCTTCGACTTCTTTGTCGTTCATTCTTTGTAGAAGACCCGTGGAAACGGCCACAAGTGAATTGCTTTTTGAAGGGCCTGTCGCGAACGCATTCACGTCTACAGACTCATAGATACCAACTTCAGGCATCTTAGGGAGTTGTGCGCGACGAGCAATTTCGTGAACTTTGGTAACTAAGGCACGAAGCTCAGGATTGGGATTGTTGGTGTCAATAACCTGAACCCCATGGAACATCTTTGCCATCCATTTGGACATCAGCAAAGAAATGAAGGCTCCACCCATACCCCAAACAGCACAGAATGCCATCATGGTAGGAAGGTAAGAGTTAACACCAGAAAGTCCGAGGAAGCGACTGACGATCGACCAGACGATTCCAATCGTGACCATCACGAGAACGTTTGTAAGTACAAATAAACCAATTCGTTTTAAAAATGCCATAATTATGCACTCCTTTTAGAGTCATCACTAATAATGATAACTCTAAAAGGAATGTCAATGCCATCACATCATGTCGTGACAGGTTGTTTTTGATTCTTAGGTCCCCCAAGGGCTGGGGTGGTGCTAAAATGGAACCTCAATATGTCTTTTTCCACATCAATGGAGACACGACCACCATCTACTAAGCGACCGAAAAGCAGTTCATCCACAAGAGCTTTTTTCAAATTCTCGTCCACACAACGAGCCAACGGTCGAGCCCCATAGACTTTGTCGTAACCTTTTTTAACGAGCCATTTGATGACATCTTGAGAAGCTGTCAGTTCCACTTTTTTCTCAAGAAGAGCCATTTTAAGTTCGTCGACAAACTTCTGAGTGATTTTCAAAACCATCTCCTCACTGAGATCGCTGAATGAAACAACTGCATCCAAACGATTGATGAACTCAGGAGAGAAAGCTTTTTTAATCGCATCCATCGACAAAGAGCTTCTATTTTCTTCAACCATGCCAATGGTGCCGCGCGAAGTTTCCAAAGCACCTGCATTGGAGGTCATCACTAAGATGACATTCTTAAAGTCCGCTACGCGACCATTTGAATCGGTCAAGCGTCCTGCATCCATCACTTGTAACAAAACATTGGTGATGTCTCCGTGCGCTTTCTCGATTTCGTCCAGCAAAAGAACACTATAAGGATGTTTGTTAACAGCTTCGGTCAGCAATCCACCCTCTTCGTATCCTACATATCCTGGAGGTGCTCCGACCAAGCGGGCGACAGCATGCTTTTCCATGTATTCACTCATATCAAATCTTTCAAAGTGAACACCCATGATTTGCGCAAGTTGACGACAGACTTCTGTTTTTCCGACCCCAGTTGGACCAGTGAATAAGAAGCTCCCAATCGGTTTATTAGGACGACCTAATCCGCTGCGTGCGTATTTAATATTCGCCACAAGACGATCAATAGCTTCGTCTTGACCGAAGATCAGAGCTTTTAGTTTTTTATCGAGATCTTTGAGTTGAGTTTTTTCGCTCGACGAAATTGTCGCAATCGGAAGACCCGTCATTTTAGCGATAACTTCCTCAATTTCAGGAGCTTCGATTTTTATGGATTCTGCATTTTCGTATTTTAAACGAAAGTGAGCTCCGGCCTCATCAAGAACGTCGATGGCTTTATCGGGTAAAAGTTTTCCATGAATATGCTTCATCGAAAGTTCTACGGCTGCCTTGATAGCCTCGTCACTGAACGTGACTTTGTGAAATTCTTCGTAGGATTTTCTGAGGCCCTTAAGAATAGCGATACAGTCTTCCTTGGATGGCTCATTCACATCAATTTTTTGGAAGCGGCGATTGAGGGCGCGATCTTTTTCAAAATATTGACGATATTCCGTATGAGTGGTTGATCCAATGCAGCTGATTTCTCCGCTCGCGAGAGCAGGTTTGAGCAGGTTTGAGGCGTCCATGGAGCCGCCGCTGGTAGCTCCAGCTCCTACAATGGTGTGAATCTCGTCAATAAAAAGAATCGCGCCGGGGCGTTTTGCAATATCTTTTACGATAGCTTTGAGTCGACCTTCAAAGTCTCCTCTAAATTTGGTACCAGCTAGCAAGGTGCCAAGATCCAGAGAATAAATCACTGCGTTTTTTAGTTTTTCTGGAACTTGCCCTTGGACAATTTTCTGCGCCAAGCCTTCAGCAATAGCTGTTTTACCAACTCCGGGCTCACCAATTAAAAGGGGATTGTTTTTTGTTCGTCGAGAGAGGATTTGGATGGTTCTTTCAAGAACAGACTCGCGCCCAATCAAAGGATCGACTTTTCCAGCTTTTGCTTTGTCATTTAAGTTAACACAAAAGCTTTCAAGAGGGGATCCACGTCCTTCCTCGTAGCCTTCTTGCGCGTCCACAGGACGAGGAGCTGCTGCTGGCGGGACATCTTGATCGTGACTGTCTTTGGCAATTCCATGCGAAATAAAATTGATGATATCAAACTGCGTGAGGCCCTGTTTTGCGAGAGCGAAAGTGGCATGAGAGTCTTGTTCGTAAAATAAAGAAACCAGAAGACTGCCTTCACTGATTTGATTTCTTCCAGCACTTTTCATTTGAATGGCAGCGCGCTGGATCAAGCGATGGCAGGCGAGAGTAAACTCTGGAGTCCAACTTTCAAAGCCACCATAAGTTGCCATCTGATCGTCCGTAATCAGAGGAATACCAGTTTTTAGGTGCTCTCGTAAATCGTGTTTCAGCTTTTGTACATTGACTGCGCAGGCCTGGAGGATTTCGACCATGGCAGGGGACTCTGTCAATACTAACAAGATATGCTCAAGTGTCACAAACTCGTGGTGATTGCGCTTGGCGAGTTCAGTGGCTTCGGCGAGCTTACGCTCAAGTTCACGGCTCATCATGCTTCCTCCTCGAGAGTGCTTTTGAGTGGATATTTATTCAGTTGTGCAAATTGATTCACTTGCATCACTTTCATCTCAGCAATTTCTAAACTATAGACTCCCGCAACACCTGCACCCTTTTTATGTACATCTAACATTATTTCGGTGGCCTGTTCTTCAGTTTTTGCAAAAAAACGACGCAAAACAAGAACGACAAAATCCATTGGGGTGTAATCATCATTTAACAAGATCACTTTATACAGCTTCGGCGTGTCCAGTTTTGGGACGATTTGTACACCAGCTTCACCTTCAGGATTGGAGAAAGGATAGTTATTTCCATTATTACTGTTATTATTGCTCATGGGATTAGTTTACCTCATGAGGAAATTTGATCACTCTTTCGTGTTTGGCAAGTCTAGGGAGCTCGGAAAAGCTGGCTGTAGGTCTGAGAAATTCTAGAGTGGTTATGCATTTAAATATAGTCAATGGTCGGGTCCTCATATTTGGAACCGGGCCTTGCATTTGTTAATCAATTTTGACAGACTTGTGTGAGTAAACAGAGTATTTAGAACCACGGAGGTTTCGAAATGAGTCTTGGAAAAAGAAAATCTCAAAGCGGCTTCTCGCTTGTTGAGTTGATGGTTGTTGTTGCCATCATTGGTATCTTGGCTGCAGTTGCTGTGCCTTCTGTGAATAAATACATGGCCAAGGCTCGTCAGTCAGAGGCAAAAACAAACCTCTCATCTTTGTTCACATCAGAAAAAGCTTTTTATGCTGAGTATAACACTTATGACTCTCGTTTTGCAGCTGTAGGGTATTCTCCAGAGGGACAAATGAGATACAACATTGGTTTTTCGGTAGCAGGAGTGCAAGCGGGAACAGCCAATGGTTATAACACAGCCCCTGCGGACACTAATATTGCGGCATCTGGCGGAGCTGCTGGAGCCTATTGTGGAGTGGGTGGTGCGTTCACCAATGGATGTAGCGTTTTGAACGGAGCAACCGGAACTGCGGCACCAGCGATTACAGATACAATGTGTAATGTGACTGCCGGTGCTTCTGGATCCGCTCATCCTGGCAACTGCACAACAGCAACAGCTTCTTTCCGCGCAGGTGCGGGAGCACGAATTCAAGCTGGTGCGACAGGGCAAGATGATTTGTGGTCTATTGATGATGCGAAAGTATTAAGAAATACTCAAAATGGAATCCGCTAATCGCGAGTATTCTTTTTTTGTTCGACTTTTAAAAATCCCAAGTCTTTGGCTTGGGATTTTTGCTTTATTGTGTGTTGGATTTTCTTTAAAAAATTGGACCAGTGCCAGTTCTTCGTTTCGCGAGCTGATTGCACCACCTCAGGGTATTGAGCGTTTTGCATTTGGCTATGAAGAAGTTTCTGCTGATCTTCTTTGGATTCGAACTTTGCAGGATTTTGATTACTGTGAGAAGCCGATATCCGCAGGCGTTTGTATTAATAACTCCTGGTTGTATCAAATGCTGGATGCTGTAACGAACTTAGCTCCCCATTTTCGCATTCCCTATGCTGCTGGAGGGCTGGCATTGACCGTTTTAATCGGCGATGTCGAGGGTGCGAAGAAGATTTTTGATAAAGGAGTCACTGCTTTTCCTCGTGATTGGCCGATTCTTTATCGAGCGTCGTATCATTATTTATATGAAGTGAAAGATAAGAAAAGAGCTGCTGAATTGCTGATTCAGGCAGGGCAAAATGGTGCGCCGCCATGGGTGTTTTCATTGGCGGGGCGGCTTTATTCGGACTCGGGACATATGGATTTGGCAGAGTCACTTCTTGCTAATATGATTCAGACAAATCAGGATCCTGCTGTTATTCAAAGGTTGCAGCAAAAGATTCAATCCATGAAGGCGTTGGGCAAATAGTCTATTGCTGGCAAAAGGAAGCGCCGCAATAACCCTCTGCTGTCTTGTAGAGTGAGCTTTTAAGTTTTTTATTCTGCAGACATTGACGGATGCTCTATGCTACCCATATTTTGATTTACGCAACACATTCAATATTTTAGCACAGCAAAAAAGTGGTTATGGCACAAAGAGATTACTACGAAATTTTAGGTGTTTCCAAGGATGCAGACGCAGATGTGATTAAGAAGGCTTATCGCAAGCTCGCTATGCAGTTTCATCCAGATAAAAATCCTGGGAACAAAGAAGCAGAAGAGAAATTCAAAGAGGCCGCAGGTGCTTATGAAGTGTTGAGTGATCCACAAAAACGTGCTCAGTACGATCGCTTTGGTCATAATGCTTTCAGCGGCCGTGGTGGCGGTGGAGCCGGCTTCCAGGATGTGGATGATATTTTCTCACACTTTGGTGATATTTTTGGGGACTTCTTTGGTGGCGGCATGGGTGGTCAACAACGCCAACGTCGCAGCCGCAATGAGCCTCGTCGCGGATCTGACTTGCGCTACATCACCGAGATCACTTTGAAAGATGTGATTCTTGGCTTGGAAAAAGAAATTGAGTTCGATACTGAAAAGAATTGTGACGAATGCAAAGGGACCGGTGCAGAAAAAGGTTCGCAAGTATCAACTTGTGAAATGTGCGGTGGCTCTGGGCAAGTTGTGCGTCAGCAAGGATTCTTTGCTATGGCATCCACCTGTCCCTCTTGTAACGGACAGGGAACGACGATTAAAAATCCTTGTAAGCCATGTAAAGGCAAGGGTCGTAAAGCTGAACACCGTAAGATTCGTTTGAATATTCCTGCGGGCGTGGATACAGGCACTCGTTTGCGTGTTGCTACTGAAGGAGAAGGTGGCTATATGGGAGGCCCTCCAGGAGATCTTTATGTTGAAATCCGCGTGAAGCCTCACAACCTTTTTGAACGTCGTGAGGAAGATCTTATTGGTGAATTGACAATTCCTTATGTGCAGATGTTGTTGGGTGCGGAAATCGAAGTGCCTACTGTCACTGGTAAAGCGACATTAGAAATTCCAAAATGCACTCAGCCTGGTGAAAGTGTAAAATTAGCAGGAGAGGGTTTGCCTTCTTTGCGTGGCAGCCGTCGTGGGGATATTTATTTCCAGTTGAATGTTGAGTTTCCAGGCAAATTGCATAAGGACGAAGAGAAGCTTTTGCGAGAAATTGCCAAGGCCCGCGGCTTAAGTGTGTCATCTGAGGGTGGCGGCCTTTTTGGACGAAAAAAATAGGGACATCTGGCTTAGTTTTCAAAATGCTGTGTTTGCTGATTAAGTGGGCACAGTAAATTGAGGCCCCGGCGTTGAAGGGTTGGCGCCGAGGCCTGGAGGGGCAAAGAGGCTATTCTGCCCAATCTTGTCTCGCAACACGAGTTAAAAAATCGCAAGATATTGATATTATTCATTAAATTGTTGTCATAAAAAATCCTCGTGGTTGCCTTGACGAAACTGAAACAGGCACCACATTAAGATTGTTAAATTCACTCGAACTTTTGGAAGTTAAGGAGATCTTGGTATGGGTAAAATAATTGGTATCGACTTAGGAACGACAAATTCATGCGTTGCTATTATGGAAGGCGGCGAGCCGAAAGTTCTCGTGAACGAAGAAGGCGCTCGTACCACTCCATCGGTTGTTGCTTACACAAAAGATGGGGACCGTCTTGCTGGTCAAATTGCAAAGCGTCAGGCTGTTACAAATCCTGAGAACACAATCTACTCTGCAAAACGTTTCATCGGTCGCAGATTTGAAGAAGTTCAAGAAGAAATCAAACTTGTTCCTTACACTGTTGTTGCTAAAGGCAATGACTGTGCTTTCAAGGTTCAAGGTAAAAACGTTTCACCAGAAGAAATTGGTGCAGCGGTTCTAGCGAAGCTTAAAAAAGTTGCAGAAGATTACTTGGGCGAGCCGGTGACTGAAGCAGTTGTGACTGTTCCAGCTTACTTCAATGACTCACAAAGACAGGCAACAAAAGATGCGGGCCGTATCGCGGGTCTAGAAATTAAACGTATCATCAACGAGCCAACTGCGGCGGCGTTGGCTTACGGAATGGATCGCAAAAAAGACGAAAAAATCGTTATCTACGATTTCGGTGGTGGTACTTTCGACGTATCCATTCTTGAAGTGGGTGATGGTGTTGTTGAAGTTCGTGCGACGAACGGGGACACTCACCTAGGTGGTGACAACTTCGATACGATTATTTTGGAGTGGTTGATTGCTGAGTTCAAAAAAGATCAAGGTATCGATCTTAAGAACGACAAAATGGCTTTGCAGCGTCTTAAAGAAGCGGCAGAGAAAGCAAAAATCGAGTTGTCTTCAGCACAAGAAACTGAAATCAACTTGCCGTTCATCACTGCAGATCAGACAGGTCCGAAGCATTTGCAGACTCGCTTGAGCCGTGCAAAATTTGAACAAATGACTGAAGACCTTGTAAAACGCTCTATGGAGCCTTGCCGTAAAGCTTTGGCTGATGCTGGCATGAAGGCTTCTGAAATCGACGAAGTTGTCCTTGTGGGTGGTTCGACTCGTATCCCTGCAATTCAAAAAGCCGTGAAGGAATTCTTCGGTAAAGAACCAAATCGTACTGTGAACCCAGATGAAGTTGTGGCAGTCGGAGCTGCGGTTCAAGGTGGTGTCTTGGCTGGTGATGTGAAAGACGTTTTGTTGTTGGACGTTATTCCATTGAGCCTTGGTATCGAAACTTTGGGTGGCGTGATGACGACTTTGATCGAAAGAAACACTGCGATTCCGACAAAGAAATCACAAGTGTTCTCGACAGCAGCCGACAATCAGCCTGCGGTTGATATCCACGTTCTTCAAGGTGAACGTAAGATGTCAGCTGACAACAAAACTTTGGGACGCTTTGAGTTGATGGGAATACCACCAGCTCCACGTGGAGTGCCTCAAGTTGAAGTGACTTTTGATATTGATGCGAACGGTATCTTGAGTGTAAGTGCAAAAGACTTGTCTTCTGGTAAGTCTCAGCAAATCAAAATCACTGCACAGTCTGGTTTGTCTGAAGAAGAAATCAAACGCGCAGTAGCCGATGCTGAAGGTCATGCAGAGGAAGATAAGCGTAAAGCTGAAGCTGTGACTCACAGAAACAACTTGGACAACTTGGTTTATCAAACTGAAAAATTGATCAAAGATTCTGGTTCACAATTGCCAGCTGCTGAAGTGGCTTCTGCGAACGATGCCATTGCAGAGGCGAAGAAAGTTCTTGAGAACAAGTCTGCGGATGCAAGTGAATTGAAAGCTTCATTTGATAAGTTGCAAGAGTTGACTCACAAGATTTCTTCAGAGCTTTATAAAAAGCAAGGTGCTCCAGCGGGTGATGCTGGTGCCGGAGCTCAAGGCGGTGAGGACACATCTTCAACTAAGGGCGGAGATGATGTCATCGATGCTGACTATAAAGATGTGAACTAAGGTTTTTAGAAAAAAACTAAATTCAAAAAGACAGGCAGGGATGCCTGTCTTTTTTTTTGTAAACAATAAGGTCGTGCAGGTCCAGCCTTAATTAATTGTGAAAAATCACGACGACACCGTGATATTTCATTGAAATATCACGGTAAAGATGTGAAACTTCAAGTATGTATAAGAGAATATTTTCTCCTTTGAGAGTTTCCAAAAGCTATTTTTTGCTGGGGCCTAGGCAGACAGGAAAGTCGACTTTATTAAAGCAGTTTGTTGATAAAGATCATTATTTTGATCTTTTGAAACCTTCCCTTTTTGCTGAACTCAATGCGCATCCAGAATCTTTAGTTGATATGATTCAGGCTTTGCCTGCATCAGGGCGTAAAGAGGATAAGCGACAGAAATACATCGTTATTGATGAAATTCAAAAGCTGCCAAGTCTTTTAGATACTGTTCAGTATTTAATGGGTGTGGATAAGACCCTTTGTTTTATTTTAACAGGAAGTAGCGCTAGAAAGCTTCGTAAGGCCGGCCAAAATTTATTGGGAGGACGAGCGCGAAAAATCTCCTTTTGTCCGTTAACCTTAAAGGAGTTGTTAGAATTTGATGCCGATGCCCTTGAAGGGGCACTAAGGTTTGGCGGTTTGCCAGGAGTGCGAGCATCTAAGGAACCTTCAGAAGAACTTCGTGACTATGTCGGTATTTATTTAAATGAAGAGATCATGGCAGAAGCTCTTGTTCGGAATTTAAATAATTTCAGTCGTTTTTTAACAGTGGCTAGTCTTTGTAATGCTGAGCAAGTGAATTATCAAAAAATTGCTGCTGATGCTCAAGTAAAAGGAAATACTGTTAGGGATTACTTTGATATTTTAGAGGACACGCTGATAGCAGATAGGGTGAATCCTTTCAAGCCCTATGCAGACAGGAAATTCGTTTCATCACCCAAAGTTTATTTTTTTGATATTGGGGTTTGTCTCCATATCACACGCAATAATGTTTCTCATTTATCGAATGATGAACTTGGAAAAGCACTCGAGACTTTGATATACGGAGAACTCAAGGCATACCGATCTTATGTTGATATAGAGACTGAAATTTTTTATTGGCGCACTCAAACAGGTAGTGAAGTTGATTTCGTGATTCGTACCAGCGATGGACGACTTATAGGAATTGAAGTGAAAATGACCAATAAGCCCAACGACTATGATTTGAAGGGACTTAGAAGTTTAGCAAAAGAAACAACTTTGGCGCGTAAGATTTTAGTTTGCAATGTTGAGCGTGGACGGCGTACTGAGGACGGTTGCGAAATTCTATCTGTCGAAAAATTTATTGAGCAGCTATGGGGTGGCCTGTAGCAAAAGCCTTTGGGTATTTGTGAAAAATAGTAATATGTATGATTAATAGTTACGCTGGCATTAATTAATGCTGTGATATCTTTAGTTGCCAAAGTCTATAAATGAAAAGTTGATGCCGATGTCATCACTTACTGAGAAAAGTGGCTTTTCTGGAAAGTATTTGAACTTATTTGCTCGGTCCGGAAAGCTTGAGGCCTCAAGATTTTAACGAAGCATTTGCGTAAATTCGCATTATGAAACACGATTCGATTTCAGATCGAATCTATCGATTTACCCAGAAACTAAAAAAGAGCCTAATTTCTCTTTCATATCGAAACTGTTTAAGTGCCGCACGTATGCCCCTCATCAATGGTACCTACATGTACCCACAGCAACAAGTGCAAGCATCGCCAGTGCATTGTCCACAACCCTGCAATTAAAATTTCATACGATCATATGAATTTTTTCAAAATAACGGTACTTTTGTCGAAAAAAAACATATTTTTCATATGATCGAATGAAAAATATCAAAAATTCGTTAGTACTTTTCAAAAAATGTGCTATTTTCACACTATCGCATGAAAAAACAGATAGATTCATCACTCAAAGACTTAGGGCAACTGATCAAAGGTGAGCGTAAAGCTCGCAACCTTACGCAGACTCAGCTTGGGGAGCTCTCAGGCACCAGTATTAATTTTATTAGTCAAATTGAAGTTGGGAAGCCGACGGCCCACATCGGCAAGGTTTTCAAAGTCCTACAAATCCTGGGCTATGAGATTCATTTTCGGCGCGGATCACAAGGATTAGTCGTCGATAAAGAGGGTAAAGAATGAGTGATGCCAAGAACACGCAAAGTCTAAAAATCTTCAAAGAGGATCTATTCGTAGGTCACTTGGAGCGAACGCTCAAAGGTTGCCAAATTGTTTTTGACGAAAGTTATTTTTCCGCACACCAGGGGCAGTCCCTAA
>CAYSKF010000010.1:0-117767 GCA_964431515.1 uncultured Bdellovibrio sp. | reverse complement strand
GTAGAAGCGATGATATGGGCCATCATCTTTTCCGTCTGGGTCGGCATTGGCCCTTTCGCCGGCATGATGGCATTGATGATTCACTCCATCGCCTCTTTAGCCAAACAGTATTCTGAAATGGTCGAGACTGTGAATGAAGGCCCGATCGAAGGCGTTAAATCCACAGGAGCAACCAAACTGCAAACCATCTGGTTTGCTATCGTTCCGCAAGTCGTCTTGCCTTACATCTCATTTACTGTCTACCGCTGGGACATTAACGTTCGAATGGCCACCATCATTGGACTTGTCGGAGGTGGCGGCATCGGCACAATGTTGATTCAGTATCAAGGGCAAGCCATGTGGAGAGAAGTAGGATGTATCATCGTCGTCATCGCAATTGTGGTTTGGCTGATGGATGCGGCATCCGCATATATTAGAGAAGCATTGAAATAATGCGACGCACACGGTTTGTCAGGAAAGTGTTAGCATCACATTAATTGATTGCAATAAGTCCCTCACCGAGAAATATTTTCACTCGATTTCCCCGTATATGTCGTGAATAGGGCACGGCGTTTCTACCAGGCACCATTAATGCCTGACTATGGAGGCTTTTGTGAAAACAGTGTTTTTTGGTCTTTTTCTTGCGTTCTCCCTTTTCGGAAACAGCGCGTCGGCAGCCTTAACTTCGAATGAAGTTCATTATTACGGCGAAGAGTTTCATCGCGACCTCGCTGCAGGAATATCTGGAGATGAATTAAGAGAAAAGCTCCATACGATTCTTACAAGCGCCCATGTGCATACAGCCGGTGACTTCGATAAAATCACTTCTGACTGCAGTGGCAGTGGTTGCTATAAGCACATCTCTTTGGGTTACGATCGCGCCCGAATTTACCTTCTAGGCAATTTTT
This sequence comes from uncultured Bdellovibrio sp., assembly GCA_964431515.1. Taxonomy (GTDB): domain Bacteria; phylum Bdellovibrionota; class Bdellovibrionia; order Bdellovibrionales; family Bdellovibrionaceae; genus Bdellovibrio. The sequence continues at coordinate 116,880 of CAYSKF010000010.1, read as the reverse complement.
ATTTGGTCGATAACGGCGACGGCGACTACGCTATTAAAGATGTCTACTGTGACACAGTAAGATCTGCGGATGAGTTTCCTAACGGCAATGCTCCAGCTCCAAATAAAATTCCTGGTGGCACAACGGTAAACACTGAGCACACATGGCCACAAAGTCGCTTCACCAACCGTCACAATAGAGACATGCAAAAGTCAGACATGCACCATCTTTTCCCGACTGACAATGAAATGAACTCCATCCGTGGCAACAACCCGTTTGGAGAAGTTGTTCAAGACCGTAAAACTTTGCGTTGCAAATCTTCTCGCTTTGGCCGTGCTTCCCGAGGAAATGCCGATGTTTTCGAACCACCACAAAATCACCGTGGTAACGTAGCTCGTGCTCTTTTCTACTTCTCAGTACGCTACGAAATGGAAATCGATGCGCATCAAGAAGCGACGTTGCGTAAGTGGTCTAAAGAAGATCCTATCGATGAAGAAGAAGTGAAGCGCAATGAGTACATCTATAAAATGCAAGGAAGCCGTAATCCTTTCATCGACTTTGCTCACTTAGAAGACTCTATCAATAATTTGTAAAGCATCCAAACCCTCAGAATTACAAAAAAAGGACAACGATAGTTGTCCTTTTTTATTTCTACGCTAAAAATTTGGCAACAAAACGCATGCACTCCGAAACAACTCATCACATCAACGATGAGCGAATTTCGCGCTAGCGGCAAGTTATGCCAAGAATATCGCCGGTATAAGCTGCACCTGAAGCAATGTCGATGATAATACCATTCAAAAATGCTCCATAAAGATTTGGTGAAACTCCACATATGAAAGCAAATGCACCACGCCCAAAATTTGCGCCATAAGTAGGACTCACCTTTGTATCACCAGCTGGGTTCGCTATGCTTTTGCAAGAAAATGAGACTCTGCCAGTGCGATTGGTGCCACTAAAATTCGTCAAGTCGCCGGATACTTTATAAAGCGCAGAACCAGCTGGGCAATCATCTACTCCATCAAAGTTAAACTCTGAACCACCCTCTCCACCGTAAACAGGACCGTTGCGTGGAGTCCCTAGATTTCCTGCCGCATCAATGGTGGCACATCGCACGCCCAGCTTATCGATGATCGCACCAAACCTGCCGTAAAGACCAACTGCAATTTCATTGTCAGCACATGCAAGAGTTGTCGCATTGGCAGAAGCGATACAACTAGCACCATCCGTCGTTATATACCCATTTTCACAACTCCATGGACAACTGGAACTCGAAGCCGTTGGGCTGGTGTACCGAGAGTTGGCTGGTATATTTTCGCACGCATAGCGTGAATTATTCGCAGCAGGAGAATAGTATCCAAGCCCTACCTGTGCACAAGAATTCACAGCATCAGAATAATAACCTGCTCCACAAATATCGTAATTGATATTCAATGTGTAAGTTTTAGTGGCGCCGCTTTCCGCAGTCACAAGCACTTCCAGGGTATTTGCACCCACCGTCGGAGTGATAAACCCAGAAGCAATACCAGATGTTAAGTTAGATAAAGATCCGCCATTCACTTGGTATTGCAAACTTGATAAACCACTGGAAGACGTCGCTGTCACAGTATAACTTGCAGGCACCGTACTGATCGACACATTGTACGAGGTCGTTCCTGGATCAAAACTCGGTGACAATCTTCCAGAGGATAAGCTTAATTCTGATAAGGTTGTCGTCGCATTCGCCGAGTTTCGAGTAAAACTCAATGTGTATGTTTTTGTGGTCCCATTTTGCGCGGTAATAACGATCGGAATGGAATTGGCACCCACACTCAGTGCGATGTTCTTTGCAACACCAGATGTGGCCGCTTGTCCTCCAATGGTTAACGTCGCATACTCTGAACTCGTCGTTGCGGTCACGTTGAGACTTGATTGAGAGTAGGCACCGGAAGCCGTATAGGACAACGTGGATGAACCAAAGCTGGGACTGAGTGTTCCCACAGAAAGAGCTAACGATGCAAGATCAGCATTCGCTGAAGCCATGGATCTAGTAATATCAACGATATAAGTCTTCACCGAATTATCTTGAGCTGTTACAACAACGGGCACTGAGTTTGAACCCACTGCCAAAGCAACTGCTTTAGCCACTCCCGAAGTTGCGCTTTCTCCATTGATAGTGATCGTTGACGTCGCCTCGACTGGAACAACTGTGACATCAACACTAGAGACTCCATAGAGTACCGAAGCGTTATAATTCAATGTACCGGCCGCATACGCCGGATTCAAAACACCAGAAGAAAGAGTGAGCGTCTGTAATTCCGGATTGGAAGCTGCAGCGACTCGTGTGATTTTTATGGTGTATGTGTTGACCATGCCATCTTCAGCTTTTACCGTCACCGTCACGGTGTTTTCGCCGACGTTTAAAGGAATCGAAACACTCCCCGAGGTCACTTCTTGACCATTGACATAGCATTTTGCTTTTGAAGACGACGGAGCCAATGACAGATCAAAAGTGGTATCCGTGTAGTCCACCGCTGCGGTATACTCGCCCACATCAGCCGAAAAAGCCGGAGTTAAGTTACCTTTACTTATCGAGATCGCTTCTAAACTTTTCTGCGAGCTAATCCCAATGGACACTCCACCGTTTTCACAAGCGACAAGCAATACAAGTGATAATGAAAGTAGTAAATTTAAAAGACTGGCCTTTTTCATTATTGAGCTCCCTCAAATTTAAGAACAATTTCAAAGCGTCGATTGACGGCCCGCCCCTCTTTCGTGTCATTGGAAGAAGTTGGGTCCTGATCTGCCATACCAATCGCTTTCATGCGACGTGGATCGACTTTAAGCTTGATCAAATAGTCACGCACGGACTGTGCTCTGTATTTGGAAAGGGCTCTATTGAAATTTGCATCGCCAGAGTTGTCGGAATAACCCAACACTTCTACGGAAGCCTCGGGTTCATTATTTATTTTCGCAGCAATCTCTTTGAGCTCTGCCACCATTTTCCTATCAACTCTGTAGTGATTTGCTGAAAAAACATACTTGGACCTGATCCGCACGGCCTTGGGCCCTGCTTCCTCTGTATTTTTAGAATCCGCCAAAGCCTGTTGAGTTTCGTTTGCAGAAACTTTTGTTGTGCTTGCCTCCTCCACAGGAGCTGATTCCACTTCAGGCACATAGGGCGCGGCCTTGCCAAAATGCCACGTTAACGCGACTCCGACGGACCACAACTGAGAATTCCAATCGTAATCGCGCCCCCCAATGTGAAAGTTCTTAAACTGATGATACCGAATATCACCATCTAAAGTCACAAGCTCTGAAAACGGAAGACGCTTACCGATCTTCAAGCGCAGTGAAAATGGCTGGCTCAGTTGATCCGTTTCCCCTTCCAATGTTTTTTCTAAAAACGTGTACTGACCAGTCAGATCAAAAAGGGCCGCGAGATACATATCTTCACTTATAAAATATCGAGCCCCCAAACCTAAAAGATACATGCTCCCTTTAGAGTTGGTGCCCCCTGTGTTCGAAATGGGTGTCAACTGTCCAGCAACATCGTAGGAAGCCTGAAGCCCCCAGGTGACCTCGCGATAGTTAAATCCCAAAAGCCCATCGACACCGCCGAGAACCATGAATCGATCATCCAGACCCGCTGAAGAACTACCAAACTGCCCCACACCTACGGAACCAGATAAGTAGCCACCTATTTTTTCAGAAAATGCCGCGAATGAGGAATCAGCAAAAGAGAAAAGACAAATACCAACTAAAAAATTTTTTCTAATCTTAATCATATTTTGACAGTATTTAGGAAACTGACTGTTTTTTTAAATACTTTATAACTTAATAGACCTAGATCCTTGGATCTAAGTCTGAAAAAATGCCTCCACTTTTTAATATGTCTAAAATGATTGTGTAGACTCAAACAAAACCAGATATTGGTCCAGTATGAAGGTAGAAAAAACTGATGCGTTTAAATGATGGATATTAAGGACTGCGCATGAAGGTTTTCCAGGAATTGCCTTCACGTTGATAGATGTAGCGCTCGTGGAGACGACCCGTGAGGCCGAACCAAAACTCGATTTCCTCAGGAATCACACGCCAACCACCCCAATGAGGAGGGCGCGGAACAGGCTGTCCTTCAAATTGTTTTTCGTATTCCTGCACACGACGAGCCAGCCATTCGCGATCCGGAATGACCGAGCTTTGATGAGAAGCCCACGCTCCGATTTGACTTAAGCGCGCACGCGTTGCGAAGTAAGCATCACTTTCTTCTGGAGAGATTTTAACGGCTTTTCCCGTGATGCGAACTTGTTGCCAAATTACCGGCCAATGAAAGTTCAGGCAAACATTTGGATTCAGATCGATGTCTTCACCTTTATGACTGTTGTAATTGCCATAAAAAACAAAGCCCCCTTGCGAAACGTCTTTCAAATAAACGATTCGCACCGAGGGCACGCCCCTTTGATCCACCGTCGCCACAGACATCGCGTTGGCTTCGGGGATTTGCTTTGCGAAAGCCTCTTTTAAAAGGCCTTCAAACTGCTCAAAAGGGTCTTTGTTGAAATCAATCATTATTTCTTCTTAGGATCTTGCTTAACGATTTCCATCAATTCAACTTCGAAAACAAGAACAGAGTTTGGTGGAATACCAGGACGACCAGATGGGCCGTATGCCAACTCAGGTGGAATGAAAAGCTTCGCTTTGCCGCCAACTTTCATCAACTGAAGAGCTTCTGTCCAACCAGGGATCACGCCGCCTACTGGGAATTCAGCAGGTTGACCTCTGTCGTAAGAAGAGTCGAACTGCTCGCCATTCGTCAAAGTTCCTTTGTAGTGAACTTTAACAACGTCTTCTTTTTTCGGAGAAGCGCCAGTGCCATCTTTTTCCATGATGTACTGAAGACCAGAAGCTGTCACTTTCACGCCAGCTGCAGATTTATTCTTCTCTAGGTATTCTTTACCAGCTTTAGCGTTTGCATCTGCTGCATCTTGCTGTTTCTTCATTGCCATTTCTTGCAACTTCATCATAGCAGCTTGCATGTCTTCTTTAGACATTTCATTTTTGCCTGCTGTTGCATCTTTCAATGCCATCGCCAATGCGTCAGCATCAAATTCGATATTTTGTTGTTTCAAGTTGCCACCGATTTGTTGACCGATTGCATAGCTCGCTTTTTTCATATCAGTATCGAGCTTCACTTTCTTTTGGCACGAAGTTGTAGCCATAGCTGCAACAACAAGTCCCCCAACCACTAACTTATTCATGTTGTCTCCCCTAAAAGGTTGTCTTTTTTTGCTAACGCCATATCTTGCGATGAAAATATCAGATTTCAAACAGATAACGCACAGAGAAATATAAAGTGACGAGACTTTAGACCCCGCCATGGAGCCGAATCTTTGTCAGCAAATCCGAACGACATCAGTCCGTTTTCCGAATCAGGTGGGGGATAAAATACCAAATCTTACAAACTTTTTAAGTAGTCGAGTGTCGAGCTCAGTGATCCCTTGAACTGCAAAGTCACCTGACGTCGCTCCAAAGACCCTAAATACATCGGATCGTAATAATACCGCAGTAATTTCTCGATCCAAACTTTATTCGATTCTATTTGCAGGTGATTTAAAAAATCCATCTCTGCTCGCTCAAGGTCGACTAAAACCTCTTGCGTTCTCAATCCACCCAGTTTTTTACGAATTGAGTTTAAAGAGCTTTTGAATTTTGCAAATACTTGCAGTGCTTCTCCCCGCAAGATGTCGGATTCTTCTGCACAGCGAGGGGTATTCTCAACGGCTCGGCCGATCGCAGATTTTACTATATAGTCATTAAAAATATTAAAGACCCGATTGTCCAGAGGCTCATCCAACCAGAGAACCTTCGAACTCCGCAGTTTCAAGAAAAAACTTTCCGGAATGCTCAAGCGGCCTATCAATCGACTTTCGTCCTCAACCAGGATTCGAGAACTCGATGAAAACTGATGAGCCCTTTGTATCAACTGAGTCGCCAATTGATTTTCAAAATTGATTTGCGTTGGCTGCGGACTCTCCGTTGCACCAAAGGCGGAACCTCGATGACGAGCCAATCCTTCTAAATCAATGGTAGGAAAAAAAGATTCAACTTGTTTAATCAACTCCGTCTTACCACTCCCCGTAGGGCCAGATAAAACCAGCATTTCATGCCCCGACGAGAACTGTTCAATCTGCTCCATTAAAAATTGACGGGCCCGTTTGTACCCCCCCACTATTAATGGCCGATCGATACCCATTTCACGCAACCATTGCTGGGTAATCTGAGATCTTTTCCCGCCGCGAAAACAGTAAAGAACCACTGAAGGGTTTGCGGCAACAAAAGACTGCCACTGTGCCACTCGCGAAGCCTTCACGTCACCGGATATAAGCTCAAACCCCTTGGCGACGGCGGCCTCCGACCCTTGCTGTTTGTAGATGGTTCCAATCAATGCTCGCTCTTCATCATTCAGAATAGGTAAATTAACAGCTCCGGGCAGATGTCCCTGCTGGAATTCAACTGGTGCTCGGACATCGATCAAGGGCACTCTGTCACGAAACAGCTCTGAAAAATCAACTTCGGTTAGATTAGGAGGGCTCAAACACCACCAACTTTTCTTGCCAGGGCAGAACCTCACCAATGATGTCAGACGTTAAAAACTTCTGGCGCAATAGTGTTAGGACAGCCTGACTATGCAAAGGGTCCACACTCAATAACAATCCACCACTGGTCTGAGGATCATGAGCGAGAAGACGCTCCACCGCATTCAAACGAGAAAGATCAACAGAACCTTCCGTGTATTGGGCGTTCGTGCGATGAGCTTTCACAATAAAAGAGCGCTCTAGAAATTCTTGGGTTTTCTTAAATCTTGGTATTTTGGCAAGATTCAAAGTCAGTTGCACCTGACTGGCTTTTGCTACTTGCATGGCGTGCCCGGAAAGCCCGAAGCCCGTGATGTCCGTGGCAGCATGGACCTTTTCAATCAGATCCGCACTTAAAAAATCAACGGCATTGTTGATCATGGCCATGCTTTGCAAAGCATCTGCCATCTCGCTCTCGGAAATTTCTTGCCTCTTCAAAGCCGCCGTCAAAGTGCCGGCCCCAAGGGGCTTCGTCAGGATCAGATGGTCGCCTGGTTTCGCTCCTGCATTGGACCAAATTTTTTGCGGATGAACAAATCCAGTGACAGAAAGACCGAACTTCAAAGTGTCGTCATCGATGGAGTGGCCTCCAACGAAGTTCGCACCGGCCTCTGCAATTTTATCGCTCGCTCCCTGCATCACTTCGACAATAACTGCAGCTGGCAAAGTTGCGACCGGAAAAGCTAAGATACCAAGAGCTGTTTTGGGTTTGCCACCCATCGCATAGATATCACTGAGGGCGTTGGCGGCAGCAATTTCCCCAAACAATCGAGGACTATCAACAATGGGAGCAAAAAAATCTAGGGTTTGAACCAAAGCAATATCTTCGGTTACTTTATAAACGGCAGCGTCATCAAAGAGCCCGCCATCGACGAGAAGTGCATCATGTCCCGCAGGAAAGCGCACTTGTTGTAAAATCGTCCTCAACTCAGAAGCTGCAACTTTAGCTGTGCAGCCTCCTCTTTGCACCGTTTGAGTGAGAAAGATTTTTTCAGAACTCATGACTGCTTGTGCGTCTCGGTTTGATCTTGTGTCTCTTTCTGATTCATAGGCTCAGCTTGATTTTGTGATAACTGCTTTTTCGCTTCTGGCTCTGGGCTTGGCTCTTCGTTTAAGGCCTTTTTAAAGCCACGAATGGACTCTCCTAAAGAACGTCCCAAGCTTGGAAGCTTTGACGGTCCAAAAAGAAGCAAAGCAATACCACCGATAAGAAGAATTTCTGTCCAACCTAAATTCATTGTAGGCCTCCTAGATATACTCAAGACCCTACTATAAGCCCTATTGCCTGACAACAAAAGGCCGTGCATCATATTAATATATACGAGGTCTATATGCTAAGCTTCATAATGGTCCTTTTACTTACCGGGAACGCTCAGGCTGAACAAAAGGTCAAACCATCGACCAAGATTTATGAGTCCGAAACCGAGGAAAAAGAAGAATCTTTCAGTGCTAAAGTCCGAGTCATTCGCGACGAAGGCGACAGCGTCGACGTTTTTTTTATTTCTGACAAACAAAAAGGGGCCTATTCCTTACCGCGATCAAACCCGAATTTTGCCGCAGCCCTCAAAGCACTGGAAAGTAGCCGAAAACCAAAAGGCGGCCCCATTGCCATAACGGCAAATGGCGAGAAAACGATCCTTAAGGTGGAGCAACCCGCCCAACCAAAAGGCTTCCAAATCCCCACGGATCCCAATGAAAAGTGGGACTTTGGCAAAATTGCCGATTGACCCCATCTATTTAAACTTGCGTCCCTTCACCGGAAGTGAGATTTTCTCTTCCTACCGGAATGAAGGGAGCCCACAGTCATGCGCATTCTCGTCGTTGAAGACCAAGTCAAAATGGCGAACTTTCTTAAGAAAGGCCTTGGAGAATCAGGCTACGCGGTCGACCTTGCAGATTGTGGCCTCGCGGCTGAATCCTACGTAGCTCAAGAAGATTACGACCTAGTTATCCTGGATGTCATGCTGCCTGACCAAAGTGGGATCGATACAGCCAGACATATCCGACGCGATGGCTATGAAGGCCCCATCCTTATGCTGACAGCTTTATCGACGACCAAAGATAAGGTTTCGGGACTTGATGCTGGCGCCGACGATTACCTGACCAAGCCCTACTCCTTCGATGAACTCCAAGCCCGGGTCCGAGCTTTACTAAGACGAAAAACCCCCGGATCTCATCAAGCTCCCCCCAACACTCTGAAGTACGCAGATCTCGAACTCGATCTCATTCAAAGAAAAGCGAAAAGAGCGGGACAAGATATCAGCCTGACAACAAAAGAGTTTGCTTTGCTTGAATATTTTCTGCGCAACCCGGAACGTCCCCTGGGGCGAACTTCGATCGCAGAGCATGTATGGGACATTCATTTTGACTCTGAAAGCAACGTCATTGACGTCTACATTAATCTTTTAAGAAAGAAAATTGACGTCCCTTTTAATAAAAGACTGATTCACACCGTTGTCGGCACTGGCTATGTTCTTAAAGAAAGTATCTAGCCTATTTTCACGTCTTAGTATCCGTCTGCGCCTGTCTCTATTATTCGTTCTCATCTTTGGGACGACAACGATTGCATTTAACGCCTTCCTTTTCCAAGGAATGATCGACACACTCCAAAAAGATTTCGACGATGCTTTATTTAACTATTCAGTCGATGTCTCGGACGGGATCGAGATTGGAATAAAGGGCGATTTAAACTTTCCCCCGCTGCGTCTGGACGACGGAAAGATTTTGCCATTTCCGTTGGGCACAGCTCTGATTCAAGTGCGCCACAGTTCGGGCGCTGTCCTGGCTCGAGTCGGTAATTTTGGAGAATTCAATCCACCCTATCAAAAAGATTTTGAACGAATTTGGGCAGGCGAAGAAGCGACTTACCGGACCATCGAACACATTCGCAATATCCCATCAGCAGAAGCCGACTCTTACAGACTCATCTCTTTTCCCATCGACAATGTTGCAAAGCCTCAGTTGCTTTTGCAGATTGCCGTGCCAATGACTCTCCTAGAAACCCAGATCAGTCGGCGCCTGAGCCTGCTCCAATTTGGTATTCCCTTGGTTTTCCTGATCGCGACTTTTGGCGGAATTTTTCTTTCATCCCGCGCGTTGGATCCTGTGAAGAACATGATCAAAACGACCCAAGAAATCAAAGCCGGAGAGCTTTCGCAACGAGTCCCCGTCCCACAAACCAACGACGAAATTCAGACTCTCGCCCTCACGATCAATGATATGCTTGATCGCATTCAACAGGCCTTCCAAAGCCAAGAACGGTTCGTCGCAGATGCCTCTCACCAACTTTTAACGCCACTTACAATCATGCGAGGAGAGCTCGATCTCTTGCAAAAAACAGAGCATAAGAATATCGATCAATTTATCAAAAGCACCCTGCAGGAAGTTGAAAATCTTTCTGGCATTGTGCAGGAAATGCTTCTTTTAGCCAGAGTCGATGCGGGGATCGATGCCCTCAACCTGCAAAAACTGGCTTTAGATGAATTGGTTATTGAGGCTTTGTCTCGCTGTGAAAAGCTCGCTCGTTCCAAGAATATAAAATTGAAATTTAATATAAACAACGAGACTCAAGAAGATCGCAAAATGATCCTCGGCGATAATGATCTTTTGCAAAACTTGATCGTGAACATCATCGAAAATGCGATCAAATATTCTCCCAGTGAAGAAGTTGTTACGATCAATTTAAACTGGAAAGATCATATTAGCGAACTGATTATCGAAGACAACGGTCCCGGTATAACCCCCAACCAAATGCCCTTTATTTTTGAGCGCTTTTCACGAGGCGCTAACATCGATGCAAAAATTAAAGGCTTTGGTCTAGGATTAGCAATCGCCCAAAAAATTGCCCAGCTTCATCAAGCTAAACTAAGTGTTGAAAATCACTTGAATCATGGGGCGAGATTCGTTTTTGAAATTAAAAATATTTAATTTCATTTTAATAATGCCTTTAACTAGCTCTGTTAGAATTTTTTTTGTCGAAACAAAAAAGTACCAATGGAGGTTACTATGAAATTCGTATCTGTTTTAATGACTGTTGTATTTGCTGGTGTTATCGCTCAAGCTAACGAGGCAGCTCCTGCAGCTACAACTGCTACTACAGCTGCTCCAACTGCAACTGAAGTAAAAGCTGAAAAGAAAGACACTAAGAAAAAACACGCTAAAAAAGCTGAGCACAAAGAAGAAGCAGCTGCACCTGCTGCAACAACAACACCTGCTGGTCACTAGTTCATCTCTGAACTTAGACTAAGAAAGGAACCCCTCAAAAGGTTCCTTTTTTTATTTTTTTTAGGGACAAATAGATCTTCCGACAATCAGATTTGCTTTTTGCGATGACACCTGGGCTGTACCAGCACTCATAACAACATGATAAGTTGCCGCGGCATCGAAATTGATATTTTTTAAGGAAAGAACTCGCTTGGTTTCATTCACCAGGGGCTTGTCATTTTTGTACCATTGATAATTTAAAAATACTGCGGAATCGTCACTAGGGTCTGCCACAAAATTAACGGAACTGTTGACTAGAACCTGCTGCTCTGTCGGTTGTGTTTTAAATCTCACCGGACCGACAGCACGATTTCTGCTGACTGTTGAAGAAATATTGAGCCCCATATCTTGATCCATAGCCTCAACCAACTTCTTAAGATTCAAATTTTTTCCACCCTTTACACGAGTGTTTAAATTTGCCAAAACTTCAGCAGATTTTAGCATCATAATTTCGACCTGATCAGGCGATGGACGATAGCCCCGAGATTTAGCCAGAGCGTAAACCACTGCTGCAGCACCCGAAGCCACTGGAGCTGCCATGGAGGTTCCTTGAATAGGTCCAACGCTGGTACTCGCAGCCATTCCTGTTGACGACTGAGCCGTTGGCACCGTCGAAAGAATACCTGAACTGCCATCAGACCCGGGAGCCATAATGTCGACAAATGTCGTGCTGTAGTTCGAAAAACCGCTCATAGATTTTGTAGTTGCATCAATAGATCCGACAGTGATCATTCCGGCAAAGTCTTTCGAATACATTGCAGGATAAGTATTGATGCCCACTCCTAACTGCTGTCCATCATTGCCAGAGGCCACAACAATAAAAGAGCCTTTATCGATAGCATACTGAATAGCCTCACGATAAGCAGGGCGGTCAACCCGTCCGCCAAGACTCATGTTAATCACCTCGGCGCCTTGATCCGCAGCCCAGCGAATTCCATTGATCACAGCATTCAGGTCCACACTACTGCCATCAGGCGAAACTTTAATAGGTAAAATTCGAATAGATCGTCCTAAAACACCACGGCCCGCCACTTCATTATGAGAAGTCGCTCCTATCAAACCTGCAACATGAGTTCCGTGGAAACCGGAATCTGAAAACTCTGTGGTGTTATTGATAGCATTGTAACCAATGGCTCTTCCCGAGCTGTCCTTCATTATAGCATCCTTTAAATCCGGATGATTCATATCAATGCCCGAATCAATCACCGCAACACGCACGACAGAATTAATGCCGTTGTTTAAATTAAAAAGATTATTGTAAATAGCTGCGTGCTCGATAGTCTCAAGATGTTTTTGGTTAGCGACGCGAGGATCTCCCCCCGCAACCTGAAACAGCTTCATCTGCACATTCAGGTCAATTTTCAAAACACAGGGATCTGCTTCCGCTAATTGTGCCAGCTCTTCATACGAGAAGGTCCGGTCTAGACTCAACTCATAAGAACTTTGTGCGAGATGCTGCACAGGCTGCTGAGTTGCAAAAATTATTTTTCGCAACTCATTGCCAGCTTGTTTTTCCAAACACTGATTATCTACGACAGCCAGAAGCTGAGTTTCAGGATTTAAATTTACTGTGACTAGATCCTCCGCCATTTTTGACGGAGCTTGAGCAAAAAACATCTTTTGACTGACGTTAGCAACACATTCTCGCACCAATGGGTTGAACTCCGAGTTGCCAGTGAAGCTCCCAAAATCAGAGCCTTGCACAGCATTGAAAGTGCTCTGTCCACAATTCTGGAACATCAGCACAACGGCAGCCAAACTGCCGAAGAGTAAAACTCCTTTCAATGCTTGCTTCACAGTTCCCCCCTGTCGCTGCATCAATTATGACCCCTCTGGATCCACTGGTGGTGGTGGAGCTGGAGGTGACGGTGCTGGGCCTGGTCCAGGATCTGGCGCTGGTGGCGACGGAGGTCCCGGCATAGAAGGAGGCGCTGGTGTCGGCGGACCTGGCATTGAAGGCGGAGCTGGTGGCGCCGGTGGCGGTGGACACGGATTGCTTGGCTGACAAGTTGCCGTGCTACCGATACTGCACTCCTGTAAAAGAGTACCAGTACAATTCGCAGGCCCCCCCCCGTCCGTGTACTCATGCTCTGGCGTAATCTGAGGATTAGCTGGAGCTTGGCGCCAATAGTCTGCTGGAGGGCAGTTTTCAAAACAACATGTTTTCGCTCGATGAATCAAGCGTGGAATATAATTCAGCGTGACTGGCTGCTCAACACAAGCTCTCTGCATCACTCCACAACATGGGACATTAACGTTCATCCCATTTTGACAAATAGTATAAGCTGATTGAGCGAGGTACTGCTGTCCCCTCTGTCGCACAATGTGATAACGGCACTGTAAAGGTGGATTTCTTTGCAATGGAGGACAGCAGCCTTCCAAGTGCACACCCTCAAGTCTTGGACAAAGATTATCCAACTCTGTTCGCCCGGGTTCCGCACGAGAACAACTTTGGAAGTTCCTCATTTGTGCGGTTGCGGTGAATCCACAAATAAAAATTCCTAGAAATAGAAGACGCCCCATTAGTCTCAAGGTAATACCTCCCCAGCTGCTTTAAAATCCTTAAGGTAGTACTTGAATTCTTGCACTGACCGATTGATTTTGAAGTCCTTGAAATAAATTTTATTATTTCCTATATAGCCTGTCTGTGGCTTCAATTTTACAAACACAGCTATTACGTTTTCATTATCCTCATGAGATAACAGCGGAGACAATGAATTCTCCCGATCAAGAGGGTCTAGGTAGGCCTTTACTCCAGCAAGAGGCAATCGCTTCACAGTCACATTCCAAACTTCACCGTTACAGTCCGGCGAGTCCTCACCTTTTGTAACTTTATAATCAATCAAATCAGCGGGTGCGATATTTGTATTGGAAAAAGATGGATTGGTCCCCTGCTGAATTTCTAGCCCATTCACAACACCGTCATGATCAGGATCATCGTTGCTATCGTGTCTGTTTGGTAAAGTTCCAAAAAGAATCTCTAGGAGATCAACAATACCGTCTTTATCAGAGTCCAGCCCCTGCGTCGGATGATCATACAAACTATCTAAACGCATGGTTTTTATATCACAATCATTCAAGCCCATGATTTGCGAGTTAGTATTACATCCCACAGGCACTTGCTCTAAGCAACGCGAAGAACCACTCAGATCCAAACAAAGTCCATCCAGAATCTTCCCGTTTGTTCTTCTTTTATATGGATCAAATCCTAAGGCGATCTCTTCAACATCGGCAATCCCATCAGCATCTGAATCTTCACTGATAACGCCACGGTTTGGTGTCATGTTCAAATTGGCAATCAAAAAATTTTCCACCGTGTAATTGGCAGGATCATCGATACAAAGTTCCATTTCGCCTTTCACAGCAAAAGGAGCGACCGATGGAATCGCTTTCTCCAAGGGCATCTTCGCACAGTTTTGAAAAAGAAGAACCAAAGAGGCCCCTAGAACGATTGAAATCATCAATGCTGGACGCCTCATGGTTGAACCTCCCCAATCAAACTAAAATCGCTCGATTCTAATTCTTCATGTGAAGGTTTCGCTGCCTCAAGCCCCTCTTTCACTTCTAATGCCACATCGAGAGATGAAGCATAGTACTCATTCAAAGGTGAAGCGCTATTCTGGGCAACAGATCTGTAGAAAACCATAATTTTATGCTCATTAGCTTTGTGATTTAAGAATGACGATGAGCCCGCAAAAGATCCAACAGACAGAGTTGGAACCGCCAGAAGTCGACTAGAATTCAACTTCCAAAAACCCATCGGACATACAGCATCTTTAGATGCCTGTACGTATTTTACATTAAAAAGACTTAGTAGGTATTCAGGCAAATGCGCATCTGGTGTTACAGGATCAGAGCCACGAACGATTTCATCTCGAGTAACGACACCATCCCCGTCAGGGTCACTCAGCATATCTGCTTTTCCAGGATTTGTACCTTTGACAATTTCAATAATGTCTAACATGCCATCCTTGTCGCTGTCGATACCCCAATCACCCACATCATTCTGATGTAAACCTAAGATCCGATAGTCGCAATCACTCAAACCAGTGCTATTGAATTTCGCGGGATCACACACGATCTGTGAGCGTCGAGCTTGGCACTTTTCAATACCACCGAAGTGCTGGCAAATACCATCTAACACGCCAGAGACTCCACTACTGCGCGGTTCACGTGGATTGGTACCCAGCTGTTTTTCTGTTTCATCATCAAGACCGTCCATGTCACTATCGGCAACCATCAAAGGTCCCTTACGAGAAGCCGTCAAATCGACAGCAATAAATGATTCCGGCTTATACTCAAGGGCCGACTGACTAACAAACAAACTACAAAGAGCCGTTTGTTCGCCGCTGAAAGAGCGCAAAGCAACGGTACCACTGGTCCCACCTTCTTTTGCGATCGCATCCAACACTTTTGGAGTTACCCCATCTGGTCCATAGTAAACACCCGTAAAACGCAAATTCTTTGCTTTCGTAATAGCTGCAGAACGCACCATCGTCATCGATTGATAGACGCTACTCATGTAACAAGCTTCTTTTTCCTCTGGAGTCGAAGAACTGAGAGCACAACCAGTTCCATTTTTATCTTGTGGTACACCATCTGAAATAAAGAATACAAAATAGTTATCGGCAGGTGCGGCCGTTGCTGAGGTGAGGTCTTTGATCAATAGATTTTCCGCACAGCGGATCGCTGACGTATAACTGGTCACTCCTAAAACCAAAGATTCTGGGGTTTTAACATTCAAATACTTATTTTCTGCTTTAGACCACTGAAAGTACCAATCGTCATCTGCATCCTGACGAGCTTTCAAAAAGTCTAATTGATTTTTTGCTTCATTCGGACTTGCAAAGTTCACATTATCACAAGAAAGAGCCGGTGCACCGCTGCTAGCTAAAGTACCCGCTGTATTGCCAAATCCAATCACCGCAAACTGAGAGCCTGATTGACCACCACAATTTTCTAGAAAATAACGAATAGCCTCAAATCGGCTGCCTTCTGGATCTGTCGCTTTATTGCGATCCCAGTAGTAAAACTTCTTGTCTGCCACGGTCTCGTAAAACCAATCACCGACATTGGAAGCAGACATGTCGACGATAAAAACAAACTTGCTGCCACTTTGATTAAAGAAGCGGATGTCATTGCAAATACTTGCTGACATTTTATAGGCTGGTAATTGGTATACAACTGACTTATCAACTTTTTCTAGAGCCACCTGTGCGCAGTTCTGGAAACCAAGAACGGTAGCAGCAAGTAATGCCAAGATGAAAAATATCTTTGCAGCCCCCCCCTTGATATGCATTACATCCCCCGGTCCCTTGCTCTAATCAACTTGAATCTCGAAAGATCCATTTGTGGCTGACTCACCATCTGGCTAACAGGAATTTCTTCTTTAAAAACTTTCCAAAAAACTCGATCTGGATCGTCTCGATCGACCAGTCTCATAATTCCCACCAAAGAGTTTCTATATCTTTGAGTTGGATAGCTTAACAATGCCTCTTGGTAAGAAATTTTATTTTTCTCGCGCTCTTCAACATCTGGGCCCACTCGGCTCGCATACAACTGCAATTGTTTTGACGGATCTACAGCTAAGCCTTCTGCCACCGGTAAGCGTCTTAGCATCACCTGATAAGACTCTACCCAAACCTCACCCGCCAACTCAGCGCTGGTTTTTTCTTTAGCTAAATAGTTCACTTCATATTCAGCAAAAACATGAGGACTCATTTTATCCAACTCGGCCATCGGCCCAAAACCACGAGCAAAATTATAAACATTCGAACGTCCGTCACCGTTATTGTCTTTTCCTTCATCATTACCGAGTGGGTTGTATCCATAGAGCCACTCAAAGTAGTCTGGTATGCTATCTCCATCCGTATCAAAATCGAATGGATCTGTGCCCAAGAGGGTTTCTTCGCACTCATTTAAAGAATCCCCGTCTGAATCCAACGTCGGATCACACGAACGAGCTTGGGCCATAGCTTTACACCGAGTCATGTAGGCTTCACGGGCCATAAAACTATCCAAACAAAAGCCATTGCTGCGAGAAATGACCGGATCGGTAGCCAACTTAACTTCTTCAAAATCAAAAAGTCCATCCCCATCAGAGTCTGCCTGAACTGCACCTTGAGCATCGACGCGAGCATTAGGATTGATCAAAAACAAATGACTCATTTTATAGCTGACTGAGTCCCTATAGCTACCTAGCAAAGGAAATGGAGGCTTTTCACTTTTGGCCTGCCAAACTGAGAAACGACTGTTACGAGCTTTGAAGTAAGGAACGAGCTCTTCAAGGAAAGTTTTCTCTCCAGGACGCGATTTTTCAGATCGCTCCTTATACAATTGCACAAAGTTCAACCTCATATAACCTGCACCAAAAAATTGAGGCAAGCTCTGTAGCAAACCGAATTTGAAATCTAATTGTTTGAGATCATTCTCTTCAGGAGAACCCCAAGCCGTTCGCATTTTCTGCACCAAGCTTGAACATAGACCCGCGCAGCTTTTTGGATTGCTAGCACAAGAAGCGCAAGGTGCATAAAAACTTAAAACATCCGAAATTGTTTTTGATTTTGGCGAAAGAAATCCATCTGTCAAATACACCACATCATAGTCCGCATAAGAAAGAAGACCTTTTTTGTTGAGCTCTCGCATGTCTTTAGAAACAATCTCATAAATTGGCGATAGAAGACCACCTGGTGCTGAAGTTCCCATCGAGGTTGTCTCGTAACGCCAAACATCGGAACTACGCACCAATTCATAGTTGCGTGCGTGCTCTTGTTTCAACCAGTCTATGATTGCGAAAATCTGTGGATCCGAAAGGTCCATAAATCCAGATAAGCTGTTAATGCCTACTGCCGATGAAAGAGCTTTATCTAGAGCCGTTTGAGACATTCCACCAGACACTGGAATGATCATAACCTTTGTGTTTTCAATCATCTCCGGCGTCGAAGTGTTCACTAAATCCGTCATCCATTTTTTTACGATCTCAATACGATGAGCAGAGAAGTCGATCCCTGGATGGATCTGATAGAACTGTGGAGGATTGATACTGATATTTGGGAACGCAGTCGAAACAGAGTCACGATCGATGGGCAGCATTTCGTTAACCATACAGTCGATACCATCTGCGCGATGGTCATTCGGACTGCCGACTCTTTTTGTTGGATCGAAAACGGAATAAGCGGGCGAAGTCGAAAATAAGACTCCTCCCTCAACATCGTTTTGACAAGGCCCCGAAATCATCGAATTTGACATATCCACAAGAACAACATATCGACGAACCACCGGAAAATCGGCGGGTGGCGAGATGAGAAACGGATTGTTACTTTTGCTAGCCAACTCAATGGTCTCGTAACGCTCTAAAGCAACCTTTGAACATTGCTGACCAAAGACGACTAAGACCAATCCTAAAAGCGCAAGTCTGATTTTTTTCCCCATATCGTTATGCTATCAGACATTGAAGCTAAATCCGAAGGCAGAAAGTAAAAAACCTTCTATATTATCTGTTTGAGACAATTAAAATTGGTTCTGTCTAAATTTGATACTGTCGCGAAAAAAATCAGTCTAGGAGGGATTCCAAACAGTCGAAAAAAAGGCCATTCTATAAATATGAAGCACCTTATCTATATTTCGTTATTATTGTTTACAAGTTCCGCTTTTGCACAAATGACGGGACCTCTTGGAAATCGCGTAGACCTAGATGACGTCTCGATCAAGGGCGAGGCCAATAAAGGGAGCGTCAGCTTCGGCAATAGGTCTCGGCACAGCTTGAATGATAGAATAAAAATTCGAAAAGACTTCAACAAAGAAGTTCTAGAAAATTTACCCTCAGACTTTAATGCTAAAAAAGCGAGTCCTTAAAATCGACTCGATGAGGGGCTCGGCATTTTCACTGAAGCATGCTGACGAGCCCTACCTTAATTAATTTAACTTTATTCCACGAACACCGCCATTCGGCGGCAAAAACTGTATCCAGATATCCAAACTAGCTCGCTGGATGGGTAGTCCTCCGGGACTCTGCAATCCCCATTTCCCATGAGGCCCCTTCAAAAGCACAAGTTCGACTTTTTCCATTTTATTTTGTCGTAGATTGTGAGCGTACTCTATCTGCACAGAACCACCATACACGTCTGATAAAGAGATCCCCTTAAAAGTCACTGCATAGGTGGACAGGACCGGCACATAGCGCAACCCCTGCTCGAGTTCCCTCAAATTACGAAAGCGCAGAAAACTACGAACTTCTGCATCTTGATATTGCCCCTGTTCCCAGTACACGGTTAACAGCCGTCCACTTTCATCTTGAAAGGCATAAAGTCGCACCCAAAGGTCTTTGGCAAAGTTGTTTTCGACGAAAAGAATTTCCTGCAAGGCCCCTTCTTCTTTCATCTTTTTGGCAAATGCTTCTTGGGCACTCGTAAACTGCTCAGCAAATCGAGGATTGGCTCGGTATTTACCTTGAGCATCAAAACGCTGATTATAATTTTGATAAAGATCACTCAATGCTTGATAACGTGATTGCGCCATCACCGGCGAACCCAAGATCATGGCCAACAAGAAAAGAAAAAGATTTGACATAAAATTCCACACCCCAAGGTGCGGAACAATACTCGAAATTCAACTAGATAAGCTATGGGAAATCTTTACAAAAAGCGAACAAAGGACTCCTGTATTCGAGTCCTTCGTCTTTATCCGGCGCTGCCTTGAACAGGATCGATAACAAAGTTGATACCCGTCCAACCTTCGTCAATCAGAACACGCATGACTTTTTTCACGTCTTCGATAGGAGTGTTCTCATCCGCCTGCAAATTAACTTTACCGCGAAAATGCTCTTCTCCACCGATTTGCTTTTCTATATCTCGAACCTTCTGCAACATTTTACGGAACTCAGGCAACTGCCCGTCGTTGATGTCCTCTATGTACAAAGGGGCTCCACCTTCTTTGTTTTCAGCGTCGAACATCACTTTGTCTTTCACAACAGAAATCAACGGATAAGACTGCAAAGATTGCCCTTTGGAAGCTTGTGGTAGTTTAATATCTTTTGATACGAAAAAGACTTCCCCACTCGAAGAGAAATTCATAATCAGATAGATCACAAGCACCGAGAACAAGTCCACCATCGGCGCTAAGTTCAATGAAAACTCTTTTCGCTTGGCTTTACGATGCTCTACCAAATGGCGAGTATGACTCATGTCAAATTGCGGGTGCAAATGATAACCCGGAATCTGAATTAACCTGTGGGAATGTCCTTTGACTTTTTCTGCTGACATACTCTTCAGTTCGGATTGATTCCGACTTCGGGCCACTCAGACTGAACCAGGAAGTCGTACATTTTAATCATCTGACCGTATCTCACTGTCGCCTCGGTACTTAGTATAATATCTTTCTTTTCTGGAAACTTACTGCGCCACTCGGCCAACTTTTGTTGGATCAAATTGGCGTCCCATCCTGTACCCGCATTGGGAACAACGGTTTCTGCTTCATCCTCCAACAAAACAACTTTATCGGCGTAAACAAAAACAGTTAATTTCGTCTTCTTTTCTGGTGGTGTTTCAGGTGGCGGAGTTGGCTCCATCGCCGAAGCATCCGGAGGAGTCACTTTCTCGACCTGCACACTCACCGCCTCCAATTGAATCATGGCTGATGTCATCAGAAGAAAGCAGACCAACACCGAAAACAAATCGATGAAAGGTGTTAAATTGGGTTCACTACTGCCACCTGCTGACACGCGTAACTACCTTTTTAAGATTTTCTCTTTGTTAACCAAGATGAAATTCAAAGTAGCAACACTGGCCTCATGAACATCATCAATAACTTTCGCAGACCAAGAGTTCAACCAACCCCAGAATCCAAACAACACGATCGATACCAGAAGACCAAATCCCGTGGCATTCAAGGCCTCAGCGATCGATCCGGCAAGAACTGTGGCTTTTTCCGCTGGAGGTAGTGTCGCAACCGCTCCGAACGCCGCGATCATACCGCTCACCGTTCCGAGAAGTCCCAGAAGAACGGCCACGTTGGCTAAAGCAGATAACAAGTCGATTCTTCGCCCTAGTCTTGGGATTTCCCGCAGCGCCACCGCATCCATCGCCGTCTGCACTTCTTCCGGGCCATTACCGTTAGCCACAGAGACCAAGCCTGCCCTGACGATATTTGAAAGTGGTCCCTTCGACTGGGAAACAGCACTGATCGCTTTCTGCAAATCTCCTTGAATACAATAAGATTGAATGAAATTGAGCAACTCGTCTTTGTCGACAGAGGCAGCGGCCTTGAGTGTTATCGCTCTTTCAACGACAATCGCAACTCCGACAGCAGAACAAGCCGCAATCGGCATCATGATGTACCAGTGATCAAAAAACACTGTGCTAAAACTCTTCATACTCTATCCTCACTAAAAAGATAAAACTAATTTTTACCGAATGGGAACCCGATATTTGCCGTCGTCGACTGGCCATTTTTCGCTGCCGGGAACTTCATCTTCTTAAATACTCCCATAACACACGAATTTAGAAAATCTCCATTTGAAACTTCGGACCTTTTGACAGATACCGAGTCAACATTGCCGTTAGGATTGATCTCCCACTCATACTCTACTCGACCAACAATGTTCGAATCGTTAAACAAGGCGCGCTCATAACAACGATGAACTTCCTGCAAGTGTTTATTCACCACCTTCATAACTTCATCATTAGTAATACCTTGAGACGCCGGAACACCCGCGAAGGAAGGTGTTCCCATGACAGCTCCAGAAACTCCTCGCTTACCAGCTTGTGAGCCCTTGGCTGCCGCATACCCTGTTTGCCCCGCTTGCGCTCCCAATCCCAGACCTGCACCCATTCCTGTTCCAGTACCAGCCCCAGAAGAGGCTGAAGCTGCTGCTGCAATTCCAGAAACTCGCACACCTGATTTTGCAGGTACACCCGTCCCTTTTTGAATGTTGATAGGAGCATTCGCAACCGCACCCCCTGGACTTCCTCCCGCTGGACCTGGCATTGAATTAAATAAATTCGCCATCTCCTGGGCTGCGACCTGTTCTGCAGACGGTGGCGGCGGTGCCGCTGGACGAGGTGCTGCTACGGGCTGCGCCGGTTGTGCCGGTTGTGGTGGGCGCGGCGGCAACTTCTGCATGGCCGTGACCACAGGTTTTGGTTTCTCAACCTTCTTCACAATTTTCTTTTCAGGCTTCGGTTTTGGCTTCGGCTTCTCCACGACTGGAGGAGGCTCCTCCGGTGGTGGTGGAGGTGGCGGCTCTTCCGGTGGCGGAGGAGGTGGTGGTGGCTCCGGCGGCGCAAAAGGCGTCGGAGGTGGCTCCACAATCAGCTTAGCAAAACGCTCGGGAACATTTTTTACTTTAGGCGCCTGAGGTTTCGGCGCGCTCACAAGAGCGATAATACTTAAAGCCAAATGCACGGCTAAGGATGTTGTAATCGCGCGCTTGAACTCGTCGCGATTTTCAATCCAGGTTTTACTAATCAATGGTCGAGGAATCGGTACATAGCGAAGTCGAAACTTCATGTTCGAACCGATATCTACGGAAAAAACTTCATTAAGAGCTAAGATCAACTTAAATTTTGAGCCTAAATCCTGAATGTGTTGAGATTGCAGAAGGTGCTGAAATGGAATTTCTTTTCCTTCTCGATACAAGCTCCAACCATAGTTTTTTGGAATGACCAGCTGCGCTCCCTGCCCGCCAAAGAAACCAAAATCCACTTCACCATTCATTATGGGTACATAAAGTGGTTCTTCTTGATTCGGCCCCAGGCGAATTCGATCGCTCAGCGCAAAGTTGCGAACATCATAAATTTCGTCTTGCCAGATCAAAGCTCCTTGAAGACAAATATCGCGCAGTTGAAGTTTTCTTGTTTCCGGATCCGGCTCTAAAGAAAATTCGATACGCTTCCACTCAAAATCAGAATGTTCTTTAGGCGCAGGCCCTTTTTCAACTGGTGCTTTGGCAATGGGGGCATTCTTATTTATAGCGCCGCCGCCCCTAGCCTGAACTACAACATCTAGAACTTCTGGGGATGCTTTGGGAATATTCGGTGGCGTAGCTTTGCCTGTTGCCGCGGGTTTCGCTGGCGTCGGTGACTTCTGAAGACCAGGAGCCTTCGTCGCTGGAGGGGTGACGCCTACTTTCTTTGCCTCAACATCTATAGGTTGAAGAATATTTCTGTCGACAGCCTTGGATTCGGCTTTCACCTTTCTTAGATCAGGGACTTGTTCCGCTCGTGAATCACCAATCAACTTCAACTTAAAGGTCAACTCTTCGACTCGAAAATGACCTTCACGATCTAAGCTGAACTTTGGCATTTTGACATTGCCATAATGAATACCATTGGAGCTATTCAAGTCAGTCACAAGAATTTTATTATCATTCACTGTGATACTGCCATGATTTCGCGAAATAAAGTTAAAGCCTTTTAGAGATAGATGACAATCAGAGCTTCGGCCAAAAATAACAGGAAAACTCTCGAAGCTATAATCCCCGACTTTTTTACCGTCTTTTTGTACTTCAACTAGCAGCTTCATGTTGCCCAAGTTCATGAACTCTCACCTTACTTCATCAATGGATGCAATGGCTCGCTCGGAGCCCCCGCTGCTTTTGCTCTTCCCACAATTGCAGCGTATTTTTTAGTGAATGAATACTTTTTGTAGAGCCCAGCCAACGCCCACAGTGCAGAGGCATTTCTCTGATCTTTTTTCAAAGCTTCTGAGAAGGATACTTGCGCCGCTTCCCACTCACTCATGAACATCTGACACACTCCAAGATCAGAATAAGCCTGACTTGATTGAGGTTCAATATCGATCATCCTTTGTGCAATAGCCTGGGCGTAAGGATAGTCTTGATCACGAATGGACTGAAGCATCGCCTTCTTCAGCAAAGGCAATGAACGTGGAGTTTTAACCAATTCAGCTCTCAATTGATCCCAAGCTCCGGATTGGTTTCCTCCCGCCTTCATACGCGGAACGCTGTCCATTGATTCTCTCACTGCAATCTGACCTTGAGATTTACAGCCTTCAGCGTAGCGAGTGAAAACTTCAAAATCTTCAGCGGCAACCATACACTTATCAAAAGTGGCTTTGGCAGTATTGGCATAGTTAGCAATCTGAGGCGCAATCATCTGCTGAAATTGTGCCGCATTCATCCCGGCTGGAGCCTGAGCGGAGCGCAAGAAATCAGCAAAATGAAGATTGATGTTTCCATAATTCATCAAGCCAGCGATAACCCACTTACCCGCGCCACTACCAATAACCTTTTGCAGCTCCCTATCTAAGTTTTGGTAAGCCTGAATTTTCTTTTGCAAGAGTGGCACGGAAAAAGTCTCACCCTTACCGATATTCATAAATCCAATCGCTTCATTCTCGGCTACAATAATTCCAGCGTGAGCGATCAACATCTTATCTTCCTCTACGGAAGGAGCCGAGTCTGCAGCCCTCTTCAACAGCGACAATCCCTCACGGACGTTGCCTTGACGATAAACCCCTAGACCTTGGTAATAAAGACCGCCTGCTCCAGATAGACTTGACGCCAACTTCGCTAATTCACCCCAAGAGTTGGCTCGAGCATAGACTTCTGCCGCTTTTCTGTTATCACCCATGAGGATATAACCTTGAGCCGCATCCTGACTGTCACCCAATTGGTCAGCAAGCACTGTCGCCTGAGAAAGGGACTCACGAGCTGCGGGATCACCTTTGAATTTCTGACCGAAAGCTGTGAGATATTTTACAGCTCTGCGATAGTCTGCTGAAATCAGCGCTTTTTGCGCGATATTTAGTAGAACTTCCTTACTTCTCGGGCTAGTGCCGTATTGTCCAATATATTGCTCACCGATTTCGAACACTCGCGGATCGTTGGCAGCCTTCATCGCGGCAAAAGCTTCATAAAGTGCCGGTTCGCTGAGGTTGGATCCCTTCGAACTTTTTGCGAACTCTAAGAATTTGTCAGCGTAAGCTTTAGATCCCATATCACCAGCGATAGAGCGGACCTTTTTGAGCTGAGCTTGCGCCATAACCTGAGTCATCTTAGAGCGCAAAGCTGCGGGCAAAGCCGCATTCTTTTGTAAAGCCTGCGCTTCACGGACCACCCCTTGAAGATCATCACGAATGTAATAGGAATCAATCAACAAAATTGCAGCCTGTTCGATCAGCTCGCTTTTGGGGTATTGCTTTACGAACGACTTAAACTGTTCAGCGGATTTGGCAAAATTTTGTTCATCATAAAAGCTTTTTGCAAAATTGAATTGCACTGCAGGCAAAGCAGGATCCCGCGGGAATTCTTTGGTAAAAAGTGTTGCCAACTTCTGAAATCCAGCACGTCCCTGCACTTTTTCTAAGCTCGATAACTTTTCAACATCCGCAAATCCTTGAGTGTAGGATTGAATTGCGGATTCTAAATAATCTCTTCGTTTCTTCTTATCTTTGGCTAAATTAGCAGAGCGATAATAGTACTCGCCGCCATTGATAAAATCTTTAGCGTGAAATGAAGCTTCTGCCATATTCAAATAAATATCAGATACAAAGGTTGTCTTTGGGAAAATCCAGACATACTTTTCGTAAGCTTTGACCACATCTTTCAAGTCTTCCTGACGTTTCACACTCATTGCTGTTTTATGCAAGGTTGTCGTAAAATCGCGATAGAAGGCCTCATACTTTGGCAATTCTTTCTTATTCGCTGGCTTGTCGACGTCCTCTTGCTTTATCAACCACAGAGTTTTCGCAACTTCTTCATAAACCCAAGATGGATAATAGTCGACCTTGGACTCTTTACCCTTGAGGTAGAAGTTTTCCATGGCTTCTTTTTTTTCTTTCACTTCATCAGCCAGACGGAAAAGCTCTAGATAAGCCAAATGTGCATCTTTTGGACGCTCCTTCAAAGCCATTCGTTTTCCGATTCGGTTTAAGACACGACGGTAAACGGCTTTATCGTAGGAGACAGAACGATAGTATTTAATCGGCTCAAGAAACTGTTTTTGATCTTTCACATTCTCAACAGTCAGTTCAGAGATGGGCCACACCGACGCAATCAAAGCTTCTTCACGGATATCATCCGCTGCTTCAACTTTCGATTGCTTCATCAAAGCAAAAACCCGGTCAAAGTGAATCATCGATGTCAAAAATTCACCTTTATGAATATAACACCAAGCTGCCTTGTAGTAGGCTGTCTCTTTCTTCAAGACAACACCTGGCATATCGATGACTTTCTGATATTGCTCTAAAGCAAAATCAAAGTCCTTTTTATCAAAAAAGATATTCCCGATCTCAACGAGAGCTCTCGGATAGTAAGTGCTTTTGGGAAACTTCTCGACCACTTTTTTAAAAGTTTTCAAGGCTTGATCCGTATCGTTCAACTGCAAAAGCTCTTGTCCTGTTGTGAAGAGGACTTTGTCCAATGAGGCAAAACGCGGATATCTTTCTTCAATCAGTCGATAGGTTTCGATGGCTTCTAAGCGAATTTGCTTTTCAGGAGCGAAATCCAGTTCTTCAGTAGGAACACCAGGATTCTTTTCGCGCTTCAAAGCATAAGAAAGTCGAGCCTTGTCCACTAACAATTCACCCAACATAAAATAAAGATCTGGCAGGAACTCGATCTCTTGAGCACTTTTAATTCGTTTTTTTGTCAGTTCGACGGAAGAACTCACACTTCTCAGGTCCGCTTCAAGTTTCTTTACATCGGAAGCCATAGCTCCTTGAGCCGACATCCAAATTGCCATCGCAATCAAAAAAACCTTGGTACGCCTCATGCTTAACCCCCACCACAACGATCAGATGCCAAGACCCGATACGAATTCACTTCGTCCCACCAGTACTCACCTGAAACTGGCCAGAACAGTCTTTGGATTGCATAGTTTTCTGCTTCGGGGGCTTTATACTGACGATCTTCGAAGCGAGCCTTCACCCGGAACTTATCCAACCCTGAAATGTACTCTAATAACTTGGCTTGTTCTACATACTCCAAGAACTCAATCGAAGCGGCTTTCAAGTCCTGCTCCAGAGCTTGACTTGCGAAGTCCTTCCAGCGGTCTTCACCGATATCATAAATTTTGCGCAGACCGTTTTTAAATGCTGATGAAAAAGGCGAATCACTGACACGGTCTCGCTCAGCGCGAATGGATCCAATCATATTCCCGAGGCGCAAATTATGAGACTGCATGAGGACCATTGACAGCAGGGCCTTATTTTCAAATAACGGCTTTTGTTCTTTTAGATGTTCAATCCAAGGCTTGAAGACGCTCTCAAATTCACGGTGTGCGGCAACGACAGCGTCATAGTGACAAATATCGCGATAAGCGACCATCAAAAGAATATACTGTTCAGGATGTGTGGCTGTTCTAAAGTAAGGAGCTTTTAAAGACTCAATCATTCCCAAAGATAGGGAATAATCTTTCTGCGCATACTTAACCCAAGCTCTCTCTAAAAGAATTTTTCCAAACTCGCGGCTGTCAGAAAGGAAGCCGCCATAGATGTCATCGGCCGCCTTCAACTCTCCTAGCCCATACAAAAGACGGGCTCTTTGCAAGCGAATCGTTTGCTGCAAACGAGGGAATTTTTCAGCAGATTTTTCAAGACCCTGCATGTATTTTTCAGAAGGCGCCAGTTTCCCACTTTGCACTAACAACAAAGCTCTAAAGAAATCCAAGCGCAGTTTCCAATAAGATCCCTCTGGTATTTTCTTAAAGCTGTCCTGCTGCCATTCTTTCAGATTGCGATTCAAGTTGTCTCTAAAGACATAGAAGGACACCATCGGCACCAAGTCCTCTGGGACCTCTTTAAAGTTCGCGATGTTGAGCACCCTCTGAATTTCGTCTTCGATGATAACATCACGCTGAATAAGGCTTTCTAGAATATACAAAGAAGCAATCGCCGGCATAGAACCCGGATTCAGCTTAACAACGTTCATTGCATAATCGTAGGCACAGTAAGTGTAACCAAGCTCGAAGCAGCCAGATGCGATTGCATACTGTGCCTCAGCTTTTTCCAACTCCGTTTTTGCTCTCTTCTGTCGACTTTCCGCTAGAGAAATAACTTCTATAAAATCTTTTTTTAAACGAGCTTCATCAACAGTTTGCCAAAACTTATTATCTACAGGGACATAGCGCCACGAAGTGATCCCCTCGTAGATTTGCGCCTGCGAAGTGAAAGGAATCGTCAATAAAAGTAATAAAAGTGATTTAGCAAATTTCATTTTTACAAACTTCTTCCTGCTTGCGCCCTTCCGCCCAATTCGAAAGACATCCCCACATTCAACATTAAAATAAAATCAGAGCTCTTTCCTGGAGCCGTCTGGTAATAAAGACGGCCATCCATTTTGTAAGATGTTGATTCATCTTTGAAAAAACGAGCCACCAATCCCCCACCTGCCAAAAGGGCCACTTCTTCGGAGTTGTATCCAACAATTCCTCCACCTCCGACGAAACTCCACTCACCGTACATAACATCTTTATTAAACAGCAGATTTTTGGAATAGATGGGCGTGTAAACAACATTGGAAGTGATGTAATATTTAACGCTGTCCAAAAGACCCTTTGTTTTCACATCCAGCTCAAGCAAATTCTTTTTAAGATCAGTATCTTGCTTGAATGCAAAATTCGCATTTACAACTTCCCAGGACATAAAGGAAGTGTAACTATAAGTATAACTGCCACCGACAGAGATAGCTTTATAGAAGGCATCTAAGGGCAAAACCCCAACCTGCACAGTCGCATCTTTCCAAGGATTGTATTTTTTGTTTTCAACAGCAACAACCTGAGGCAAATCAAAGGGGTCCGTATCTTTGCTTTTTTGCGCAAAGGAATTGTGTGTCGAAAATAATATTGTCATTACAGCGATGTAGTCCAAAAAATGTCTCATACTGTTAGTATGCAAGGAAGGGGACCAAATCCAAAACAGAGGCATGTCCCTCAAACAGATTCTAGACTTAAGAGAGGAGTCTAGGTTTCTCGCAACCTAGACTTAAGATAGATACAAACAGAAGAACTTAAACTTTTACAAAAACCAAAGACAAAGCACTGCCACGGCTGTCGGTGGAATGGCCGCCAAAAGTAAATTCAATGGCTTCAAGCCCCCACTAAACTTATGACTTAAGATAGAATAGCCAGCAGCATTAGGTGCATTGGCAATCACCGTCAATCCCCCACCGGCGATCGCTCCTGCCACCAAGGCATATTTTCCAGCATCTGAAAGTCCTTCGACTTGGGAACCAAGGTACGTTAAGGCGGCATTGTCGGTGATAGCCGTTAGCAATACTGCACCTTTGAATAAAGCAAAATCACCCAGGCTGCTTAATAATGGCGCCAACCACCACTTTTGAAAAGCCCCAAATTGAATAATCCCACCCAGGAAAAGTGAAACCAACAGGCTTTCTTTTAAACGCAAACTGTCTTGATATCTTTGCGTGACAGATGCCACCCCCAGAAACAACAAAAAGATTCCCAAGAAGGCATTTTGATAATGACCCGTCACCACAATTCCAGCCAAGAATAACAAATGAACCAGAATCACTGTTGCTGGAATAGCGGCCTGCGCTCCAGCCAACCTCTGTTCGACTTCCCGAAGAGTGATGCAGCTCTCAGAAAACTCCTTACGAAAAACCCAAACTAATGCGAGAGCATTGATGACAACAGCGATCGCACTCTTCCACCCTAGATGAGTGAAAACAAAATTAAAATCCCAACCCCACTTAGCCGCCACCATCAGAATCGGAGGCGCAGCAAAGGGAGTTAATGCTCCACCAATTGAGATGTTGACGAAAAGAACTGCCAAAAGAGCATATATTAACTTTGTCGACTCTTTCTGCAGAAGAGCATTCAACATGAAAGCGGTGACAGTCATCGCTGCTGGCTCTGTGATAAAACTTCCACTCAAAGGCCCCAAAATCAAAACCACTGAAATATCTGTCAACTTTGGAGATGTTCTAAAGATTTTTTGCGCAAAGGAACTTACAACCAAAATCCCCTGACGAGCGGCCGACAAAATCGGACGAGTTGAACAAACCACCATAATCGCAAAGATGAAAAATGGTTCCACAAAGTTCAATGAGGTTTGGTATTGAATCGCCGCAGTCCATCCTTCAGTGAAAATATAGATCGCCATGAAAAGCGAAGCCCAAATCGCAAACACCACTTCCAACTCACCTAAGAGATGAAAAACAGAACTCCAGATAGAGTCCTTGGGGAAGCGATGAGCAAAGTGTAAAATCTTACCCACCAAAAAGGTGTGAACCACCGCAATGGCGAAAAACAAAGTCCCAAGAAGTTCGATATTTGTGTAAGTCATAGTTCACACTATGACACTTGGTGCTTTCACTTGAAAAGATTTTTTAACTAAAAAGCTTCTTTTGCTCTAAAACTTGCTCGATCTCAGTGCGAAACTCTAAAAGTGCCAACCAACGATCGGGAATACTGGCTGCTCCATAATAAGCTCCACACAGGGCCCCGGCAACAGCTCCACAAGAATCCGAATCATCTCCGCGATTGATAACAGCAACCAATGAGTCCTCAAGGTTGTCATAATGTAAAAACGCCCAAAGCCCAGCAGACAGTGTCTCGACACAGAAGCCCGAAGTTGCAACGCTCTCCCAGGACAGCGATGGCAACCGCGAAAGATGAGTGTATATCGTTGGCGATATTTGCTGAGCTACAGTTAAAGCTCGATCGTAAATCTCTTGCTTCGACCCACCAGCTAGGGCCACTTTCAAAGCCGCAACCAAAACCCGATCACTATCCACACAATGCTGATGTCCATGCGTCATCTTGGTCTGCACTTCCAACAACTCGGCCAAGCCGACAAACTGTTGATCAAAATAAACCCCAACAGCCTCTTCGTGAAGCAAACTCAATGGGGCCACGCGCATCAAAGAACCATTCCCCTGAAAAGAGTTGTCAACAAAACCACACTCTTTTAGTGGCAGTCCGAGCTCTAAATTGCGCAACCCTTTAATAGTTGTCGTTCCAATATCAGGCGGTTCACTTTTAAACCAAGCCAACATCTCTTTCTTCAAAGATTCAAAGGACACAAGGTGAGGATTCTGAATAGAGCGCAACAAAGCCAACATCAAATCCGTGTCATCCGTGGCCTCTCCCGG
This sequence comes from uncultured Bdellovibrio sp., assembly GCA_964431515.1. Taxonomy (GTDB): domain Bacteria; phylum Bdellovibrionota; class Bdellovibrionia; order Bdellovibrionales; family Bdellovibrionaceae; genus Bdellovibrio. The sequence continues at coordinate 85,953 of CAYSKF010000010.1, read as the reverse complement.
GCGCCAGTTGAACTTACCGCCCCCCACAATTTCAGTGTGTTCATTCCAACGAGCCGATGGAGGCAAAAACTCAAACGGAGCCCCCAAAGAATCCCCCGCATGCAACCCCCACAACATACCAAGCACTTTGTCTTTTAAATAAATCATCCTTTTTGCATAGTACAAACCTCCCCCCATGGCAACCCAACAAATCCCGCCCCTCCCACTCCCCATTTACACCACCATACATGTTAGAGGCTGGTCAAAAAGGCCCAGATACAAGGCGGAGGCCTTCTTCTGCAACGCAGGCGTGCCCCAGGCACGTCGAAGTGTAAGAAGAAGACCGACAACGCCGTAGATGGACCTTTTTCACCAGCCGACTTCACCAGCCGATTAGACTTTTGGGATAAAGGTAGTTATAAGAAGGATTATGTTACGAGCAGGAAGATTCCGCCATCGCCTTTTGGACGAGGCTTTTTTAGATTCAAAAAGTGATTTGGCATTTTCTTGCCTCGAAAAGTTTATTGCGCTCTGGCGGCAAAAACGCCTCACGGATGCCGAAATTGTAGGTGTCTATATTTTTATTTTTGCATTTCTGCGCCGACCGAAAGACTTTCTCGGCGGCGTCCACCAACAAGCAATAGACTCTTTTGTTCTGCCTCAGCCGATTTCAGGACAAGAAGTGATTCGGCTCATAAAAGAAGAACTTCCGCCGGAGCTTGCTTCTGCAAAATCATTAGATCGCTTAAATAATCAAAATCCATTTTTAGAAAACTTCTGCCGACTCAGCTGGCGTTCCATTCCCCTTTCGGTTTCTCAATCTCTGATGGCTTGGCAATCGGGTCGCTACCCCCTGCACCTCTTGACGACGGTCCCCTCACCGAAGGATGTCTTGCATATGCAAGCCCAAGGTTTGCGTTGCGTAAGCATGCTTCATCAAAAAAATGAAATTCAGAACTTCGTTGAAGAAGGACGCGATGTCTTTGGCTTTGTCGTTCATGACCTGATTCATGCCGATCATTTTTTTGCGGATCCTCATAAGGCCCAAGCACAGATCCAATTCAGTCAAAAGTTGGTTCAGGTACTTGAATTCCCACAAATCCAGATGATGATCACAAAAGATCCTGTTTTTGAGAGTGAATTTCACTATCTCATGTCCGATATGAACTCGGTCCCACTTCATCTACTGAAAACCCTGAAGGCCATTTTGTTGGGCTACTACAAAAGGCGCGCGGGTCTACCGATGGGGCATACTTTGCCCAAAGAATTAGAACTTGAGTTTTCACTCCTTCTTGAAACCTCTTTGGCACCTTGGAATCTCTCGGCAGAGGCCCTCGCCGCCGCCCATCGCCTTAATACACAAGATTATCGGGGCCTTGCAGATGCTGCATTGCTACACCACTCTCTCGCAACAAACTGCTATACGAGTTCCCCTGTTTTTTGCTACAATGGTCATTAATGTCCAATAAAAATAACGGTTCATCTCAAACGCACTCAGCATCCCACTGCCAGACCTGTGGTATGCGCTCTGAAAGTATGTTCTGTTCGGCACCGGACGTTTTGCTGATGATTGAAAAAGTCCGTGTGACGGCTCGGTTTAAAGCAGGCCAGGTTATTTTTTATTCAGGCAACATGCCCCTGGGTATTTTCACCATACAGCAGGGCTTGGTTAAGCTCGAAGTGACATCCACAACAGGGGCGGCACACACACTTCGCCTGGTTGGACCAGGTGGCACTTTGGGATATCGCTCCCTTTTTGCCGACGAACCTTATCACGCCTCAGCTATTGCAGTGGAAGATTGTGAGCTTTGTTTCGTCCCTAAGGCCGAAATTCTGAATATCTTTAAAAGCCACCCTCACCTCGCCATGAAACTTTTAGCGCATATTTCAAAAGATTTGCGCATGGCAGAAGAAAAGTGGATGGACCAAATGGACAAAGGGGCTTCTGAAAGAATCGCAGAAGCGATACTCTTCCTGCAAGACCACTTCACCCATCAAAACTGGACTCGCCGCGAAATAGCACAATGGGCAGGAACAACTCCTGAGACTGTGATCCGAACGCTTGCTCAATTTGAAAAAGAGGGGTTGATAGACCAAACCGATGGTCGAACCATCCGTATCCTTCGTAAGGATGTCTTGCGCTCGCGGACCCAGGCGTAAATTTTACATTTTTTTTCTGATCCATTCTTTGACATGATCCCGATCATATTCTTTTCTATTGTCTCTTCGCATATTCATTTGCAGTGGGAGACAAAAAATGGAAGTAAGCCTTAGCACCACACCAAACTGTCTTTACTGCGGAACCAAAACGCAGGGCGCCCCCTATTGCTGCAACGCCTGTGAAATGCTGGACTTGCACGTTCGCCCTCTCCCTATTTTGAGCGCACCTCAAAACAACTTCAGTTACTTGGATCAGGTGGAGTTTCGTGATTTGTACCGCCATAAAAACAAAGCCGAGTACGACTACCTCTTTTTTGCGGAAGGCCTTCATTGTTCATCCTGTGTTCACTTGCTCGAAAAATTACCCCAGTTTTACGACCAAATTGAAGAGGCAAGAGTCAACTTTTCTAACTCGACCGTTTCTATTAAACTCAAAGAGGAAGGTTCTTTAGGGCAAGTCGCACACGTTATCGAAGAGCTGGGCTACAAACCCATGCCCCTTTCGGACCAAGACAACGTCGCCGACAATTATAAAATCGAGAATAGAACTTTTTTAAAGAGAATCGCCGTCGCCGGATTTTGTGCCGGCAACACAATGCTATTTGTGATCCCGGTTTACGCGGGCCTCGCTGGCAAGTGGGCTCAAGTGTTCAATTGGCTGTCCTTCTTGCTGTTTTTGCCAATTCTTTTCTACAGTGCTGTGCCATTTTATCGTGGTGCTTTGAACTCGTTAAAGTACAAAGTCGTCAATGTCGATCTTCCTATCGCGATCGCCATGTTGTCAGGTTTTTTCCTTTCCACTTACAATCTTCTTCGGAACGATGGAGCCATTTATTTCGATAGCACTGCCAGCTTCATGTTCTTTATTCTTTCCGCACGATACCTATTGAAACGAGTGCAACAAAACTATTTATCTCCTTCTCGCTTGAAATCCTTTTTCCAAACCGAGAAGTATTTGCGCATTGAAGGAGATCAAGAAAGAAGTATTCCCTGGAGCCACACTCAAGTCGGTGACATTCTAAAAATACAACGTGCACAAAACCTCCCCTCGGACTGCGAACTCCTCTCCTCGCAAGCCACATTGGATATGTCTCTATTTAATGGCGAATCCATGCCTAAAGTATTTTCTCGTGGAATGAAGCTTTTCGGAGGCACCAAAGTTTTAGATGAAAGCATTTTCGTCAAAATCGCTGTCCCATTCAAACAAAGCAAGTTGGGTCTTTTACTTGAGCAACTCGATCAGGGGGCTCTTGTTAAAAGTCAATTCGTTGCTTTAACTGATCGATTGGCGCAAAAACTCATTATCACAGTCTTTGCCATTGCGATTATTTTCTTCCTACTCTATTTCAGTACCGATCCAAGCGAAGCCTTCAACCGATCCTTGGCACTCATCGTCTTGGCATGTCCCTGTGCGTTGGCCTTTGGATCTCCGTTAGCCTTGGGTTTAGCTTTGAAAAAAGCTCAAAAGATGGGCATTCTTCTGAAAGACGCCACAAGTCTTGAGCGGATACTTCAAGTTAAAAATATATTTTTCGATAAAACTGGAACGCTGACAGAGGGAACCCTTTCTCTTTCTCACTCGGAACCAAAAAACATTCCGACTGAAATTAAGAACATCATCCTCGGTCTTGAGGCCACTTCTTATCACCCCATCGCTTTTGCCCTTCGCAAGTCATGGGAGCATCCATCAAGCCTGTTGAAATTCGAAGATCACCAAGAAATTTTGGGCCGTGGTGTTCGCGGCACGATTCAAAATGATCAATACGAAATACGCCATCTTGCAGAAAGCACTCATGAAGCAGAAACGGCCATAGAATTACTAAAAAACAATCAAAGTATTTGCCGCCTGTACTTTACGGACTCCATCCGGCAGGATTCTCCTCTGGCCATTCAAAGATTGCAAAAACAAGGTATGAATTGCTTCCTTGTTTCTGGAGATAAAAAGGCTCGCGTAATGCAAACAGCGGATGAGTGCGGCATCGCGAAAGAAAATGCTTTTGGTGAGTTGTTCCCTGAAGATAAAAAAGAGATTTTGCAAAAGCATCCAAATACTTGCATGATTGGCGATGGTGCTAATGATTCACTCAGTCTGCAAACTGCAGACGTGGGAATTGCAGTTAAAGGAAGTGTCGACTTAAGCTTAACAAGCGCGGATATTTACTTCACTCGTGGAGGACTCTTGCCATTTTTTGATTTAATGGCATTGGCCAAACAAACACGCCGCGTATTGGTTCGCAACCTGACACTGTCTTTAGTCTACAATACTATCGGTGGAACATTAGCTCTAGCTGGTTTTATTGATCCAATGGTGGCCGCAATTCTGATGCCTTTGAGCTCAATTGCGATCATCTTGTCGTCACTGTGGGGGTATCGATGAATATTTTAACGATCATGATACCAATGGCCCTTCTTTTGGGTGTTGGCTTTGTTGCTGCCTTTTTCTGGGCCACATCCAAGGGTCAATTTGACGACGTGGAAACACCTGCACATAGAATTTTAAATGATGACAACGAAAGGAAAAACTCGTGAACACAACAGGTAATATGGTCGAGAAGATCTTTTACGATGATGATATCGTAAAAAAGTTCACTCTCGCAACAATGATATGGGCTGGTGCGGCCTTCCTTTTTGGATTGATCGCAGCATTACAGTTGGCTTATTGGCCACTTAACGGCAACTTGGAATGGATTACATTCGGTCGATTGAGACCACTCCATACCAATGCGGCTATTTTCGCTTTTGCCGGAAATGCCATTTTTGCTGGTATCTATCACTCCTCACAAAGACTCTTGAAAACTCGTATGTTTTCAGATCTTTTGTCGCGCATGCACTTCTGGGGCTGGCAACTTATTATCGTTGCAGCAGCGATCACACTTCCTCTTGGTTACACACAATCTAAAGAGTACGCAGAATTAGAATGGCCGATCGACATCGCTATTGCGGTGGTATGGGTTATTTTTGCTGTGAACTTCTTTGGAACTATTGGAAAACGTCGTGAAAAACACATGTACGTTGCGATCTGGTTCTATATTGCAACGATTATCACAGTTGCGGTTCTTCACATCGTGAACTCTATTGAGATCCCAGTTTCCTTCCTGCAATCTTATCCGATTTATGCAGGTATTCAGGATGCCTTGGTTCAATGGTGGTATGGACATAATGCCGTTGCCTTCTTCCTGACAACACCGTTCTTAGGTTTGATGTACTACTACATACCAAAAGCGGCGAATCGTCCCGTCTACTCTTACAGACTGTCGATCGTTCACTTCTGGGCGTTGGTCTTCATCTACATCTGGGCCGGTCCGCATCACCTTCTGTACACGTCTCTTCCTGATTGGGCACAAACACTGGGAATGATTTTCTCTGTGATGTTATGGGCACCTTCATGGGGTGGTATGATCAACGGTCTTTTGACTTTGAAAGGTTCTTGGCACTTATTACGTACTGAGCCTTTGATCAAATTCTTCGTCGCGGCGATTACTTTCTATGGTATGTCGACTTTCGAAGGACCACTTCTTTCAATCAAATCAGTTTCGGCTTTGGGCCACTATACTGATTGGATTGTGGGTCACGTTCACTCCGGTGCTTTGGGATGGAATGGTTTCCTAGCTTTCGGGATGATTTACTATCTAGTTCCACGCTTATGGAAAACAGAACTTTACTCTAAAAAGTTACTAGAAAACCATTTCTGGATCGGCTTGACTGGCGTTCTACTTTACTACATTTCATTGGTTGTAGCGGGTATCACTCAAGGTCTTATGTGGAGAGCTGTAGACTCTGAAGGCAACCTCGTTTACCCAGACTTTATCGAAACTGTTGTACGTATCGTACCGCTTTACTGGGTTCGTGCTCTGGGCGGAACATTGTTCCTCGTTGGTTTTATTATGATGTGTTATAACATCTATAAAACTATTCAAGCTGCACCTAAAGAGCAAAAAGAAACTGCAGTTGAAGTCACTCGCACTGGTTATGACGAAGTGACAAAAGAAACTCACAGAAAACTTGAAGGTATGGGTTTCACTTTCTCTGTTCTAGCATTTATTGCTATTGCAGTTGGATCTGTGATTGAAATCTATCCAACACTGTCTTTACACAAATATGTGAATCCAAACAACATCACTGATCCATATACGCCACTTGAGCTGGCTGGTCGTGATTTGTATGTCAAAGAAGGTTGTTACGTTTGCCACTCGCAACAAATTCGTCCAATTGTTTCTGAAGTCCTACGCTACGGCCCAGCTTCAACAATTGAAGAGTCTATGTATGATCGTCCATTCCAATGGGGATCAAAACGTACTGGACCAGACTTGTCTCGTTTAGGCAAAAAATATCCTAACTTGTGGCATTACAACCACATGATCGATCCTCGTTCGATCACACCAAAAAGTATCATGCCGAGCTATCCATGGATGGCAGAAAAGGATACAAATTTCCTCATCTTACGTAAAAAATTGTCTGTCATGAAAATGCTAGGCGTTCCTTACGAAGATGATGTTGTGGCAAATGCTGACATTCATGCGCAAAAACAAGCTCAGGAAATCGCCGCGGATCTTGAGGCCAATGGCGCTCCTAAAGGTTTAGCGAAAAAAGAAATTGTTGCTTTAATTGCTTACCTTCAAGCTTTAGGTCAGAAAGGCAAGGCACAATGAAACAATTAGGATTGATGTACTTTTCAGATATCCATTTAACTGCCTTGGGACTTCTGATCTTTTTCATGTTTTTTATATGTGTTCTATTTTGGGTGAACAGAAAATCCAGCAAAGAGCTCTATAATCGGTTGGAACAAATTCCATTGAAAGATGGGGAATAGCATGAGTAACGAAAAAGAAAAATTTCACGAATATGATGGCATCATAGAACACGACAATCCACTTCCAATGTGGTGGCTATGGACCTTCTTGATCACCATCATTTTTGCTTTCATTTACTACCTCCACTACGAAGTAGCCGGAGGCCCAACATTGAACGATGAGCTTTCAGTAGCAATGGCCGAGTTAGAACAGACAAAAGCCAAAGCCCAATCAGCAGCACCAATGGAAACTGAAGATTCGTTGGCGGCGGCTTTTGCAAAAGATGGCGTCTTGAAGTTAGGGGAAGAGCAATACAATACGAAGTGTGCTTCTTGCCATGGAGCTGAACTTCAAGGTTCTATTGGGCCGAACTTAACTGATAAATTCTGGATTCACGGTGTTGGCACTCGCATGGACATGGTTAAAGTCATTCGTGAAGGTGTCGCAGACAAAGGCATGCCGCCTTGGGGCCCTGTCATGAAAAAAGATGAAATCTATGCTGTATCTGCCTATATTCTATCAAAGAAAGGTACGAATCCAGCAGGAGCAAAAGAACCCCAAGGAAATGCTGTTGAAGGATATGTAAAATAGGAATTTTTTATGAGCAATCTGGACCCCGGTAAGCTGACAAGTGTTGATGAACACGGTGATCGTTTGACAATAATCCCCGCTGAAGTGCGGGGGTTTTACAGGAAACACCGCAACTGGAGCCAGATTGTTCTGTTAATTATCTTCCTGGCCATTCCTTGGACCACCATCAATGGCCACCAAACAGTTCTTCTAGACGTGCCAAACAGAGAGTTCGCTCTGTTTGGCATTTTATTTAGAGCTCACGATGCTCCCCTGTTATTTTTCATTCTCGGCACACTCACTCTCGGACTTGCTTTTGTGACCTCTATTTGGGGTCGAATTTGGTGTGGTTGGGCCTGTCCTCAGACTGTTTTCATTGACGGTGTTTTCCGTCGTATCGAACAATTAGTTGAAGGAACCTATTTACAGCGTCGCCAATTGCGTGACGGTCCGATGAATTTCACAAAATTCAGAAAAGTCTCTTTAAAGTGGTTCCTCTTCACTGCTGTTTCTTCTTTGATCGCCCACAGCTTCATGGCTTATTTCGTCGGAGCCAAAGAGCTCGTAGCAATGACGCAAAATCCTCCGGGCGAAAACATGACCTATTTTACATTGGTCGCGTTCTTCACCGCTGTGATCCTTTTTGACTTCGGCTGGTTCAGAGAACAATTCTGCGTCATCATGTGTCCTTATGGACGTATTCAATCTGTTCTTTTAGATCAAAAATCTTTGGCTGTCGTTTACGACACAAAACGTGGTGAACCTCGCCGCGGAAAAACTCAACCAGGTGAAAAAGCAGGAGATTGCGTCGCCTGCAACCGCTGTGTGCAAGCCTGCCCGACAGGAATCGATATTCGCAATGGACTTCAAATGGAGTGTATTGCTTGTACAGCTTGCGTGGATGCCTGTGATGAGATCATGGAAAAAGTGAACAAACCAAAAGGCTTGATTCGCTATGACACTTTGGATGGAAGTAAGATCACGCTCACAAAGCCACGCTCTTTGCTTTACATCGCAGCCATTATCTTGCTTGTGTCTGGTTTGTCTTATGCGATTATTACGCGTGAAACTGCGCACTTTACGATTATTCGTGGCACCGGTTTACCTTACTCTCATGTTCAAGGCAGCAACGGTGAGGATCTGATTTTGAATCAATTCAAAATTCATATCCAAAACCAAGGCACGACGACAGCCTTGTATGAGCTGACTCTAGCCCCTGAATTCAAAGATTTAGGAGTTGAATTCACGGTCGCGGAAAATCCTTTACGTTTAGCTCCGAAAGAGTTCCGTGAATGGTACTTCTTTGTTAGAAGCAAACCACAGCTTTTTGAAAGCACTGGGCAACTGAAATTAAAACTGCAAATCAAAGACCTGAACATGGAAAATGGTTTTCAGACGGACAGAGAACTGACCCTGCTAGGACCTAAAAAATGATTATCACGGTCACACTTGTCCTTGGCATTTTGTCTTCCAGTTTTTTGGGAAGCTGGCATTGTGCAGGAATGTGTGGCCCGATTGCGACGCTCATGAGCACTCGCAACAGTCTATGGATTTACCACCTCGGCCGCCTGATCTCTTATGTCTCGATGGGCGCCCTGGCCGGGGCTCTAGGGCAAGTCTTCTTAACTAGCAGTTTCGTAAGTCTGCGTTGGATTTCAAGTGGCTTGTTAGCCCTCATTCTGATCCTCAGCGGTATCAATCTTATTTTTCCAAGATTTATCTCTGAAAAAATGAAGCTCACAAACTTCAGTCATAAAATTTTAATGCTGATTAAAAGACTCCAAGCCTTTCACGTTGGCCACTCTGGCTTCGTCGTTGGCCTTTTAACGGCACTTCTTCCCTGCGGATGGCTTTACACCTACGTGGTTGCTGCCATTTCTACCAAAAGCCCTTGGGCTGGAGCCCTGACCTTATTCTTATTTTGGTTGGGTGGATTGCCCGCACTGAGCGCGGTCCCCTTTATGATTCGCAAAGCGGTTCAAGAGGCCGGCCTTCGCCAGCAACGTATTGCCGGCGCGGTCTTAGTGGCGGCCGGAATATACTCTATTGCTAGCTTTATGTACTTACACTAGACGGCACTTCACAGCGATTTTAAAAATCGCAAAAGCGCTGCTCGTTTTTCTTTGGGCAAGTTTACAAAAAGAGTTTTTGAAAACTCAGCCTCACCACCATGCCAAAGAATGGCTTCTTCTGCGGTCTTAGCTCTTCCATCATGTAAAAAACCAGCGCGTGGATTTATCGTTTGGGTATGTCCTAAGCCCCATAAAGGGCGGGTCCTCCACTCTCTCCCGTTCGCATCGAAGTCCTGGCGACCATCCGCCAAACCTTCACCCATATCATGCAGTAGCATGTCCGTGAATGGATATATCTTTTGAAAGCTCAGCGCCTTGATTGGATGAGGACCCGTTACAAAGGACGGAGTATGACAACTTGTACAGCGGACTTCATGAAATATATATGCCCCACGCACAACTTCCTCTTCAGTCACATCTCGTCGCGAAGGAACTGCTAAAGTTTGAGAATAAAAAACCAGATCATCTGCAACCTCCCGAGTCGCCTCAACCCCCTGAGGCTTGGGATGATTTAAATAATATGCTTCATAGAGTGGCGTGCCCACAATACTCTCTTCTGGGAAGGCATAGTTCGTAACCCCGATGTCTCCGCGTAAGGCCCCTAAAGATTGATGAAGAACCGACGGAGTGTTGTTTTTCAAGCCAAAGCGTCCCATCGAAACAGGAAAAGGATCACCCGCAAGCTTCTTTTCAATATCAAAAACAAAATTGAGGCGGCCACTCACCCCCTCGTGAGATAGATCGCGCATCGCCAGGGCCACAATATCAGATTCTTGAATCGCTTCCAAAAGTCCTAACCCAATCATCGGTGTCCCAATGCGTGGACTAAAACGCACATCACTTTCATACAGACGACTGCGAACTTTTCCAGTTACAGAGTCAAAATATTCATCATAGGCCCCCGTTACCTTAAACAGTGGCTTTTTCAAACTGACAACCTGACCGTCAGGATAAGTGAATTCCGTTCTTTCATACTTCATCCAGACCTGAGCCTGCCCCACACCTGGCAAATCTTCGCGGACTCCCAACGAACCTAAGTGAAACAATTGATCGGAAAAACCTGGAACACTTCTGGGTGCACCGAAATTATTGCTGGGGCTCTTCGCCAAAGGAGTTGGATCTTCGATACTGATACGCAAGAAAATAGATTCATTTTGGCGCAGTAAGGTCCACTCTTGATGAGGATTTACAACCGGCAAAGCCCCACGCCCGTCCCTGGAATGACAGGCGTTGCAACTAGAGTTATTAAATACAGGCCCCAGCCCCCTGTCAAAACGATGAGGATCATCAGAAAAGTTTCTTTCGAATAAAGCGTCGCCATTCAAATGACGACGCACTTCCGCTTCGCTCAAGTTGGCAGCGGGATTTTTAAATGCTTGCGTGGACTGACCTTTAAAAAAGACGGTTGTTTCGCCACCTAATTTTGTAGCCTGCACATAATCAAGGTCTTCGGCCGCAGCCAATGACATTTTAAAGATCATTGTGAGGCAAAGAAAAATCCACGCAAACTTCATACTTCATCCTTACATATCAATTGTTGGCAAAACTTCAGACTCGAGAAGATCACGAAGAGCATTCAATTCTTCGATCGCAGCCTGAGTCTTAGCTCGTCCCTCGTGAGTCATAATGGCTTGGCCAAAATCACCACCAGCAGCAGGGCGAATATCTTGGATCATTGACATGCATTTCAAAATCTCAGCTTCCACTCGCTGCGCTAACTCGGGACTCACTTTTTCTACTAAGGCTTTCACCCCAGGACCAGAGACTGTTTTATATTTTCCAGTGTAGATACTAAAAACAGAGCCTAAGTTATTCGTAAAGTCGTTCAAAGAATTCCACGAAAATGGCGACTCAACTAATGCGATATTGGCTGAAGAAATATCAGCTCCCATCGGATCTGACATCTTTCCATTGGCAACTTCATCAACAATACCCATCATTCCTTGAATAAGCTCTTCCATAACCGCCCGATCGGATGAATAGAACGGATTGCTGAAGCTGGGTTGACTGATAATTTGCACATATCCAGGTGTGCTTGGATCCTCAGGATCGTAATTCGTTGACCAAGCACGCGCAAGTTCTGCTGTGTGCTCAGCTAAAAGACTGCTTGCGGCAACTAGATACTCCAATTGTTTTTTAGTAAACGCCGACACAGACTTTGTATTGCTAGACACTCCGTCACCGAAAAGTAAATACTCAATTGTGTGAAAGCCCTGAAGATTAGTACCCAAGGCGCGCACGAGATCTAAAGTGATGGGACGGTTTGAGTTCATCACAGAATCTAGATCCAACTTATTTAATGGCCAAGTGTCTAACATTGGGTCTATACCCAAAGAATCTACGGGACCAAAAAGGAAGGCCTCAGAACTTTCCCACGGAACACGCGCTTCACGCCAAGCGGCTTGCGCTTTATCTAAATTTTCTTGATTCAAATTCACTGCCATATTTTGAACAGCAGAGGACAAGTTGGCAGCTTTTGCAGCCAGATCTGTGTAAGTTGCCAGTATCACATTATACGAAACATGGTTAATGATCTGTTGATTGGATGCGGCTTGGGTGATCGCCGTGAAGCAGATCATACTTAAAGCCAATATATATTTAGAAAATTTCATTTTTTTCTCCTCGATATTTTTTAATAACTATTTTTTTACTGTGTCTAAATCAAAACCCAAAGCAATGTTGGCCTGATAGGTCTCTGGCAAACCTGGCAATTCCGTTTTATCGCGTGAATATTGAATTTTCATGAATGCCGCCTGATCCCAGCTCCACATTAAACCACCAGAGCGGCGGTTGACTTCATAGCGCGGGTTGCGAGTGATATTCCCCTGAGTGTCTGCAAAAGTGTTCACATGCTCACCTTTGACATAGAAAACAATACCTGGAGATTCCCAGTTATAAGATATTTGCAAAGACTTTTGATTGGCCTTTTTTCCTAACGGAGCAAAAGATTTGGGTTTAGCAAGTCCCCCCAAAGTCGCATTGGCCGCTGCCACTAAGTCTGAATTATCCAACTCGCCTTCCATATACTGCCCCGTAACACCCACCGGTCCCAAGGAGTACGCCCCCATTAAAGTCAAAAGACGAACTTCCGCAGCGTCTTTCAATTTATCGACTTTATAGCGATTCCCCGTGGTGTTCCCCGCATACCGACTCAGGGCCAATCCTTTACCATTTTTTATATCTCCCCACTCAAGACTCCAAACAACAGCCAAGTCGTCCGCATTCATAGATTCAAAGTGTCGCTGATATCCACCCCCAACCCACGAATAGGTACGAAAGAACTCTGAGTTCAATCCATTGACGATCGCTCCGCGCAATTTCACCTGATCATAAATACTTTGTTCGATACTTAAACCCGTCTCAGTCCAACCGAGAGGTATCATTCGACTCTCAAGATCCGAGGCTTGTATTGTGGGATAAAGATGAGGTTTGGTAAGCACTGAGCCTAGTGAAACAAATAACGGAAACTTACCGAACCTGAGGGTTGTCGAAGTATCCGGAATTTTTCTTTTATAATAAATTTCGTGCAAGACAACTTCCCCACCCTTTTCTATTTCCTGCTCAAACTCTCCGAACTCTTCGAAGGGATCAAATTCAATTGTTGAACCAACACCGCCGTGCTCAATTTCAACTTCGAACTCCACTTTTGATTGTTCGGTCAGTATAAAGGAACCCTCAAACGCAAACTCTGCCAAGTCCATCGAACGCCGAACGATGGGTTCAAGGTTCTGAACTGTTTTAAAGAACTCTCCTTGCCCTAAAGAAATATACCCATAAGCCGTATACTCAAAAGTTGGACTGGATTTTTTAGCTCCCTGAGATGAAGTTATTGTCGTTGAGGTCTCATCAGCAAAAGCTGCAAAAGAAAGAATCGTAACAAAAAGAAAAAACCACTTTATCATGTTGTCTCCGTAAAGTGCGTTTGTATTCACTCTACGAAGACAGGTAAAGCATCATCAAAAATAAATGCTTAATGAAAAGGATTTGAACTTCTATTGAAAGTCTATTGAAAATAAAAAAAGCAGGCGTTTGCCTGCTTTTTTTTTCGTCAGCTTCTATAAAATTATATTCACTGACACCGCATCTTAAAAATCTTGTTACTTGTATTCCAGATCACGAATGATCTCTTTTGCCGCCGATACAGATTCACCGATCACTGACCATGGTGTCGCATCAGTTTTAAATACTCCCCAGTCTTTGATCAAAGTGTCAGGAACGACACCAGTCGCTGCTGGATACTCCATATGGCTTCCAGACAACCACAACTGATTTTCTTCTGTCAGCATCAAACCAATAAACTGTTCTGCCAAGGCTGACTTTTTTGAATATTTCACGATACCAATACCAGAACCGTTTATATGTGTTCCTGTTGTATTTTGGTTCGCAAATAACGGCTTCACTGGAAAGTTTGGCTTCTGTTGTAAAATTCCAGCCAAGTAGTATGTATTCGCAATACCGATATCACAAATACCTTTCGCCATCGCCTCCATCATAGCTGTATCATTTGGAAAGACATCGACAGCTAAGTTGTCAAGAATTCCGCTGATAATGTTTTTTGCTGCTGTCTCACCTTGATGATGAACAAGGCTTGCAATCAATGCCACATTGTATGTTCCTTTAGAAGTTCGCATACAAACGCGGCCCGCCCACTTTGCATCTGCAAGGTCGGCATAGTCAGAAATCTCGGAAGGTTGAACTCGGTCTGGTGCATAGACAAGAGTTCTTGCGCGATAAGTAATTCCGATCCAATTGTCGTTCACATCTTTCATCGCGGGAACAACACGACTTTTCACTGCTGTAGAAACCAATGGTTGCAACAATCCTTTATTCGTTAGATCAGAAAGGAACACTAAATCTTTAGTGAAAATCAAATCTGCTGGAGTCGACTCTCCTTCAGTTTGAACTTGAGTGAGAATATCAGCATAGGCTTTTTCAATAATAACGACGTCAACACCCGTCTGTGCTTTAAACTGATCTGCAATCGGTTGTACACGCGCTGTTGGACGATCTGTATATATTGTCAAAGTTTCTGCAAAAGCTGTCGTGGAAAGTACACTCAGCAATAATGCTACAAATACTTTTTTCATTCTTATCTCCTTGATATGCCCCGACAGATAACTCAGCCCTCAAGCGCTTCTCAAGGTAAATTCAGTTTCGGCAGCTAAATGAAAAAGGAATGATTTTGAAAGCTAAATGAGAATACAAAACAACATGTTCAACTTGACCACAACTCGCTCATGGGCTGGTGCCCCCACTCAATCACTGCAGACCAAGGGCCTTAAACCATTTAGGTTTTTGACAGAAAAATACATTTAACCTTCCGCTCAAGATTCTGATTGCTTAAGTTTCGGATGAATCAACGAACCAACATTCATAATAACAGCTATGGAGGAACATATGAAATACATATTCATGACAACAACCCTATCGATTGCTTTATCAGCAACTCTGATAACCAGCACTGGTTATACTCAAACTACTGAACAGGCAACGACTTCCATTCCGTTATCAGGCCCAGCTCCGCAGCACGATGACCCCATATCACCGGGTTGGTCCGCCTGGGTGAGTGTCGGCGGCAATATGCAAGGCGATCCAGCTTCCTGTTCTCGCAGTGGTTTCCGCACAGAAATGTTTTCTCGCGGCGCAGACAATGCTCTTTGGTATCGTCGTTGGACAGGATCAGCATGGACCGGCTGGACTTCTCTGGGCGGAGCTTTGTCTTCTTCCCCTGCGGCCGTTTGTCGCGGCAATATTATTGACGTGTTCGTGCGTGGCCCGGCGGCAGCGTTATGGACACGAAGATTCAACGGCACCAGTTGGGGAGCTTGGCAGTCCCTAGGAGGCGTCTTGGTGGGAGGCCCTGCAGTGGCAAGTTGGTCCAACACACGAATGGATGTCTTTGTGCGAGGATCTGATGATGCATTATGGACTCGCTCATTTAACGCTGGCGCTTGGTCAGGTTGGAGTTCGTTAGGCGGCGTTCTGACTTCAGACCCTGGAGCCACCTCTCGCAGCTTTGGCAGAATTGACGTCTTCGTTCGTGGCTCAGACAATGCCTTATGGCAAAGAGGTTATGCTGGTGGATGGTCTGCATGGAGTTCTTTGGGCGGAGTCCTCACTTCATCACCAGATGCTTCAAGTAAAGGACTCAATCAAATGGACGTCTATGCTCGTGGAACAGACAATGCTCTTTGGCATCGATCCTACAATGGAAGTTGGTCTGCCTGGGAATCTCTAGGTGGAGGTCTCAGCTCAGGGCCTGGTGCTTCATCCTCTGAGTTCAACAGAAAAATCGTATTCGTCAAAGGTTTAGATAATGCCATTTGGTTCCGCTCCTATAAACAATAGTCATCTTTTCTTTTGGAGTATGGACGCTGAGTCCATGCTCCACTTGCAATGATTGAGTTTTTCTTCACTACAAATATTCCCCTGCAAAAGACTCGTGCAAAAATACAAAACCTACTCGACTGATTTTATCTTTTCCAATCGAACTGAAAGACTTAGCCTGAAGTTGATTGCGCCCTTAGACAAAGGAGACATTTATGAATCCCCGTATCAGAATGCACTATTATACAGCTCTAGTTACTTTACTATTAGTTGCTTGTACGTCAAAACCGCCGCAAGTAGAACGTTTCTCAACTGCCGCTGATCCAACGACTGAAATCGAACGCACAGCAGAGATGTTACAGGATGCCAGAGAACGTCAGGTCGATGTCTTGTCGCCGGCCAACTATACAGATGCAGAAGAGGCTTTACAAAAAGCTCGTAGCAAGCAAATCTCTGGAAAATCGAGTTCTGAAATCCTAGAACAAGTCTCCTATGCAAGAGGATGGCTGAAAGAAGCTCAGTCTTCTAGTGAGATCGTAGAAACAACCATGAAGAATATCACTGATGCTCGAGCCGGCGCATTAAGAGCTGGGGCCCATCGCTTGTACGAAAAAGATTGGAAAAAAGCCAACAAGGACTTAGCGGATATAACCACTGAGGTTGAAAGAGGCAATTTAAAACCTGCGGAAAAAAATGGCGACAGGGTCACCGCCCGCTTCAAAGAGCTTGAAGTGATGTCTGTGACAAAGTCCAATCTGGGAGTTGCAATCGACAATATTGCCTCTGCCAAAAAACAAGGAGCCGATAAGTCTGCTCCAAAAACTTACAATCTCGCGACGATGAAAAAAGAAAACGCTGAGAGAATTATCAAAGAAGATCCGCGTAATTTTGTCGCCATTCAAAGAGCTTCGGAAGATGCCAACAAAGAGTCCTTCCGATTACTAGACATTGCTGCCAAAGTGAACGCTGGAAATACGGAGGATTTGGTCCTCACAGCTGAGCGCCAACAAAGAACAATTTCCAACTTACGAACCGAGCAGTCCTACACAGAACGAGAGCTGGCTACCTCCAAAAAAGAACTCACAACGGCAGAAAAAGAGCATCAAGAGCTATTAAGAAAACAAGCCGAATTGGCAAAAAGCCAAGACTTGCTGAAAAAAGCTGCGAATTTACGCAATCAATTTAAACCCAATGAAGCCGAAGTATTCGCGGAAGACGGAAAACTGAAAGTGCGCCTTAAAGCTCTTCGCTTCCCTTCGGGACAAGCAGAATTAGGTCCAAAAAACCAGGCTCTATTGAAAAAAGTGGAAAGCGCCATTGCGACTTTGGAGCCCGCAAAAATCACGATCGAAGGACATACGGATGCCACAGGTCGCAGTGAAACAAACAAAATGCTTTCGGAAAGACGCGCCCAGGTCGTTGGTGATTTTTTAAAAGCGGAAGGCACTATCGACCAAACTAAAATTCAATCCGTCGGTAAAGGCGCAGAGGAACCTGTTGGCGACAACAATTCCCCCTACGGTCGTGCTGAAAATCGTCGTATCGATATGGTCATTGAAACTGAATAAAGGAGTTCTCGATGTACATCCCTGGCAATAAATGGGCAGAGCTCAAAAAAGAACTCCTGCAACGATGGAATGAACTTTCCGAAAATGAGATTGAACAAACTCGCGGGAAAGTTCAGTCCATTGTTGATCTGTTGGAAAACAAATTGGGTCTAGCCATGGACGAGGCCAGCGAAAAATTCTGGGAGATCGCCTCCAGATATCATATCTACGAAGAACCCAAAGAACAGCAGCCCACCGTGAGTCCCGAAAAAAAAGAGCGCATTCTAGAACTCAAACCCAAACCCCCAGCCAACAAAGACCGCAAACCCAAAGACGATTTCCATCTGTAAGCAAACAGCGGAAGAATTTTTCGCAAAAAATTCTTCCGCTCCCTCCTCCGTCCGTCCGCCCGAAGCACAGCTCGGTCAAAAAGCCCCAGATGCAAGGCGGAGGGCGCCCTTCCGCAGCGCACCCGCCTTCGCTCCGACGTGCAGTAGCACGTTGGAGCTTCGGACGGGGTTTTCCCCGGCTAATCGGCGGTTTCTTGGTTGCGCATATGATCGGCCAAATTTAGGAGCGAGTGGAGTAATTCCGAGCGCAAAGGTTCTTCGATTTTTAAATCATCAAATGTGTGAACCATGCACAACATCCATTGGTCTCTTTCAGATTTACCAATAGCGAAGGGCAGATGACGAGCTCTCAAACGAGGATGTCCGTATTTTTCGACAAACAAACCTGGCCCGCCCAACCAACCGGATAAAAACATGAAAAGCTTTTCCTCTGAGGTCTGCAAGTTTTGCGGATGCATTTCACGAATTCCGCGAGCCTCCGGCATGGTGTCCATCAACTCATAAAATCTTTGAGTCAATTTGCGTAAAACAGGCTCTCCGCCGAGTAATTCATAGGCAGTTTTTTGCTCAGACATAAACACTTCCTTTTATTTTCGCCGTGAATATAGACAAAACGCCCAAAGATAACAACTTGCCCGCAAAATCAGTCACAGACCGTCAAGATGCGTCACCCAAGAGGTTGCCGAAGCCCCTCCCCGTATGGTTTTATGTCGCCCATGAATATCGAAACAAATTGCCCCAAATGCCAATCCGAAAATATTTATCAAGACGGAAACCTCTGGATTTGCCCAGAATGTGGACACGAGTGGAGTTCGCATGCTGGCAGCAGTCAAGATGCTCCTGCCGAAGGCACGGACAACGTCATTAAAGATGCCAACGGAAACGTCTTACAAGATGGCGACACTGTGGTCGTTATCAAAGATCTTAAGGTCAAAGGCTCTTCATCTGTCGTTAAAGTGGGAACAAAAGTAAAAAATATCCGCCTGACTGATGGTGGAGACGGCCACGATATCGCCTGCAAAATCGACGGCTTTGGCGCGATGAATTTGAAATCTGAATTCGTTAAAAAAGCCTAACTCCTTATGAAGTCCTCCTTAAATGATTTGGTGAGTGTTGAAGAAGCACTCCACCTGATCAAAATGCATATGCCGAATTGGACTGGGCATGGCGAAACCACGGCGGAGCCTTTAGTTGCTGACCGTGATCAACCCGCTATTCATCGCGTGATGATGGATGGTATTGCCCTTTCCCATGCTGCTTACCTAAGGGGGCAACGCCAATTTTCTATTGCCGGAGTCTGCCCTGCAGGTGCACCTCAACAAGTGTTGCCAAGTTCAGAACTATGTTTAGAGGTTATGACGGGCGCAGCACTTCCAACTGGGGCTGATCTTGTGATTCCTTACGAACATGTGAAAATTTCGCAAGGGTCTGCATCGATTGTCCAGGAGATAGAACGCACTTCGCTGGAACATGTTCACAGACAAGGTAGTGACTTCCACTACGGACACACCGTACTCGAGTCTGGAAAAATCTTAAACGGCCCCCATCGTGGGATAGCAGCCTCACTGGGCTACCCCTATCCAAGAATGAATCCAAAGCCCAAGGTACATATCATCTCGACAGGTGATGAGCTTGTCGAAGTGAATAAACAGCCTTTGCCTCATCAAACGCGAAGATCGAATGTTTATGCTTTGGAGACCTCTCTGAAGAGGCACGGCTATGATGATCTCACTCTTTCGCATCTTCCCGATGATCCGGACTTAATCACACAGCACTATGAGGCCCATGTCGGACTATTTGACCTCTTCCTTTACTCAGGAGGAGTCTCGATGGGTAAATTTGATTATCTTCCAGCACTTTGGGAACAGTGGGGACTGACGAAATACTTCCATGGAGTCCGTCAAAAGCCTGGAAAACCCCTGTGGTTTGGTAAAGATGAAAAAAACAAAACAGCGGTCCTCGGTTTGCCAGGGAATCCTGTTTCGAGTCTTGTGTGCTTGCACCGCTATCTTCTCAGCCGCAAAGAAATATATGTTCAGTTAGAAGCAGAAATGACGGTAAAAAATAATTTAACACTGTTTATTCCAGCCAAGATCGAGTTCAAAAAAACTGGCGTCATTGCAGCTTGCCCGCTTAAAATAAAAAATTCAGGCGAATATTCTGCTTTGGCCGACAGCGATGGTTTCATCGAACTGCCTCAAGGAAAAACGCAATTTCAAAAGCACGAACCTGTTCTATTCCATCCCTGGAGTTCGCTATGAAACCTTTAGTGGATTCTTATGGACGTCGCATTCGCAAATTGCGCGTGTCACTGACGGATCGCTGCAATCTTCGTTGTCACTATTGCATGCCGGTAGACGCTACTTTCATGGACAACTCTCGCCATCTGAAAGCGGAAGACTATCACCAGATCGTCTCTGAACTTTGTGCATTTGGACTTGAAGAATTGCGTTTGACTGGCGGCGAGCCGTTAATGCGAGCTTCCTTTGCCGACATCACTGCCAAACTGAGCACTTTGCCTTTAAAAAAAATTGGTATGACGACCAATGGGATTTTATTAGACCATCACCTACAGCGACTGCAAGATCATCGCATTCATCATCTCAATATCAGCCTCGATAGTTTCAACGCAGAAAATTTTCGCAAAATTACTCATGGCGACCATCTTCCACGCATCTTAAAAAATATTGAAACTGCAAAGAACATGGGTTTCCAAATTAAAATCAACATGGTTGCTATGCGTGGTGTGAATGATTATGAGTTTTTTGACTTTGTTGATTTTAGCGCAGCGACCGGAATCCCTGTGCGCTTTTTAGAACTCATGCGCATTGGTATCGCCTGCCAAAAGCAAGCGCAGCAGTTTATTTCTGCTAAAGAAATTATGGAACGCTTGCAAAGTAAATTAACCCTGCAAAAAATGGCAATGGAGGCAGACTCCACTTCTTTCAATTTTACGACAGATACTGGAGCTCAAATTGGATTCATCGCTTCAGAATCCCAAGCGTTCTGTGGGCAATGCTCGCGTTGGCGTCTTTCAGCCGATGGAATTTTGCGTGCCTGCCTACTTAAAGATGATGGCTTGGCCGTTAAAAATACTACTCAGGAACAGCGAGTTCAGATCTATCAGCAGCTTTTGGGAATGAAACCCTTTCAGCGTCCCGCTGAGGTTCATCACCTTATGCACTCTATCGGAGGATAACATGCTTACGCACGTCGATGAAAAAAACCTGCCAACAATGGTAGATATCACTGACAAAGAAATCTCGCATCGCATGGCCAAAGCGCAAGCTCTTCTGCAATTGCCTGAAGAAATAAGGCCTTTCCTTAAAGGTGAAGAATTGGTTTTAAAGAAAGGTCCCGTTATCCAAACAGCGATTATCGCGGGAACGATGGCCGTAAAAAAAACCTACGAACTGATCCCCTTCTGCCATCAGATCCCCATCGAAAGCTGTAAATTTGAGATTAAGATAGATTCTAATCTATTAGTCACAATCGAATGCCAAGTGAAAACAACTTTCAAAACTGGCGTCGAGATGGAAGCCTTGCACGGGGCCACCACTGCGGCTTTGACTATTTATGATATGTGCAAAGCGGTTTCACACAACATCGTGTTGCTAGAAACAAAATTGCTCCAAAAAAGTGGCGGCAAAAGAACTTTCTTAGACCGCCCCGTTTATGGCCTCGTTCTGACTGGTGGTAAAAGCGAAAGAATGAAGCGCGACAAAGCTTTGATTAATTACAAAGGTCGCCCGCACGCCGCTTACATCTATAATATTTTACAAAAATACTGCGATCAGGTTTACCTCTCCGCTCGCAAAGACCAATGGAATGGAACTGAACTGCAAGACCTTCCCTCAATCGAAGATAAAGCTGGCATCCAGGGACCTATCGCAGGACTTTTATCAGCCTTTGCGAAACATCCAGAAGCTCACTGGATTGTCGTTGCCTGTGATCTGATTCATTTCAATGAGGAAACGGTGCAAACTTTACTTGCCAACTACAAAAGCACCGCTGTTGCCACCGCATTTAAAAACTCCGAAAAAGATTTTCCAGAGCCTCTGTGCACGCTCTATACGCCGAAAGCTCATGCTGTTTTCCGTGAAGCCGCAGATAACAACATCACGTGCCCGGTCAAGGTTCTAAGAAATGTCGAGACCTATATGATTGAGCAAAAAAATGGAGTCAACTTGGCGAATATCAACACCTCTGCTGAATTTCAGGAGATTCAAAATGAAGTCCGTTAATATACAATACTTTGCTCTTCTTCGTGATCAAGCTGGTAAAGACTCTGAAACAATTCAAGTCGCCTGTAAAACATATGCAGATCTTTACAACGAACTAAGCGCCAAATATCAGTTCAGCTTGCCTTTGAAAGTGATACAAGTCGCGGTGAATGATGAATTTGCCAAATTAACTCAAGAAATCACTGACGGCGCTCGCATTGTCTTCATACCTCCGGTCGCGGGTGGCT
This sequence comes from uncultured Bdellovibrio sp., assembly GCA_964431515.1. Lineage (GTDB taxonomy): Bacteria > Bdellovibrionota > Bdellovibrionia > Bdellovibrionales > Bdellovibrionaceae > Bdellovibrio. The sequence continues at coordinate 63,687 of CAYSKF010000010.1, read as the reverse complement.
AATATGTTTCTATTAAGTACGGCTGCTATCGACAGACCAGAATTGATAAATTCTTTGAAAAATGACAGTGCTGGTGCTCTCGTGACTTTCGAAGGCTGGATCCGAGATCACAACCAAGGTAAAGCCGTCACTTCACTTGAATACCAAGTTTACGAAGTTTTAGCGCAGAAAGAAGGACAAAAGATCCTTCACGAAGCCATGCACAAGTTCAATCTTCACAAAGTGGTGTGTCAGCATCGTTACGGGCACTTGCACCTCGGTGATATCGCTGTATGGATCGGAGCCATTGCTTCGCATCGGGATGATGCCTTCAAGGCGACTCGCTATATTATTGATGAAATTAAGATGCGCCTACCGATCTGGAAGAAAGAGCACTACCGAGATCAGACCCACGAATGGGTTTTTTGCAAAGATCATCACACCCATGTTCATTTTTCTGAAGAAGAATACTATAAAAAACAAAAAACCGTCGCGTCTCAAGATGCCTTGAAGAAATCCAACGTCCTCGTTATTGGGGCCGGAGGTTTGGGTTGTCCTGTTCTTATGTCTCTGACTGCGGCCGGGGTTGGACATATTGATATTGTTGATTTTGATACGGTGTCTATTTCCAATATCCATCGCCAACCACTTTTTTCACCCGATGTGGTGGGCGAAAAGAAAGCTCTTATCGCTCAAAATCGTTTGGCTGCATTGAATCCTTTTGTCCACGTTCATGCTCACAATGTGGAAGTAACGCCAGGCAATGTGGAGGCTCTGATCCAGGGTAAAGATCTGGTTTTAGATTGTACAGACAACTTGCGAACGAAGTTCTTACTTCACGATGCTTGTTTTAAAAACGGCGTCCCGCTGATTTCGGCAAGTATTTATCGGTTTGAGGGCTATGTACGTACCTTCGTTCCACAAAAAGGTTCGGGCTGCCTCAGATGTCTGCAAGCAACGACACCTGATGATTCTTACGTGGGCAATTGCAACGACTTTGGCGTCCTAGGTGCTTCTGTGAATACACTCGGATCGATCCAAGCAAGTGAGGCCCTTGCCTTTCTTCAGGCTGGGTCCAATGCTACAATAGCTGAAACTTTTTATTTGAATCTGAAAAGTCTTACGACCCATAAAATTAAAAACTTCAAAGAAAAATCCTGTCCTTGCTGTGCAGGACAACTGGAGTTGAATGATGATTCCTCCCTAGAGCTTGAAGTTACGCGAGAGCAAATCGATTTGGAGCAAAGTATTCTTGTTGATATTCGCGATCTGGAGAATCCTGACCTTGAAAAATATAACAAGGAACAAAGAAAAATTGTGGTATACTGCCATCGCGGTGTACGCAGCATGCAGTTGGTAAAGGAACAGCGAGAAAAAGGTTATTCTCATTTTTATTCTCTTAAAGGGGGGGCATGCTCTCTGTAGCTGTTTCTTTTTTTGGCATTGCCCTGGTGTACTCGATGGTCGGCTTCGGAGGAGGATCTTCTTACATTGCCCTCCTTGCCGCTGCGGGCTTAAGTCATGTGGTGATTCCGAAAATTTCGTTAATCTGCAACATCTTAGTTGTCAGCGGAAGCAGCTACCACTTTTTCAAAAAAGGACACTTTCAACAATCCTACCTTTGGCCCTTGCTAGCCAGCTCTGTCCCCATGGCTTTTCTTGGGGGACTTTATCGCATTACCGAAAAAACATATTTTATCCTCCTCACCGTCAGTCTTTTTCTTTCCGGCCTCAGGCTTCTTTTTTTGCGGGATCGAACGCATGAAAACTTAAAAAAGCCATCCTTACTCTCGGTCCTTACCGTTGGGTCTTCTTTAGGTTTGGTCTCAGGGATGGTCGGGATCGGAGGAGGCATCTTCCTGTCACCTCTGTTGATAAATCTGGGCTGGATGAGATCCAAAGAAGCTGCTGCTACAGCCAGTTTATTTATCCTTTTAAACTCTATTGCTGGACTGTTTGGCCAGCTCTTGAAAAATCCCCACCTGCAAGGATTGGATAACAATCTATTACTTTTCCTTGCTGTGATCCTGGGTGGACAAATTGGCATCCGCCTTGGCACACACCAGAAAGTCAGTTACTCACTGATTCAAAAAGCCACGGGAGTGTTGATTTTAATAATAAGCGCGAGGCTTTTCTCGGAAAAAATGCAGTTATTTTTATTCAATTAGTTGTGCATAAAATGCGTTGAACTAGAGATCTTAAAAATCGTTTTGCACAAGCTCAATACACATTGAAACTATTGCTATTTTTTAACATCTCAGCATACCATCAAAAAATTGAAGGAGACGCCCTCATGCGCCTTAAAGCCCTGCTAGTAGCAATTTTCGTGATTCCTCTATTTGCCTTTGCTCAAAATACGGAAGGTATCTATATCAAGTTGGGTGAGTCCGCGGTTAAAAAAGTCGATTTACTGATTTTTACTCCCCAAGCAAAATCAGGAAAAGTTCACGATTCCATGCAAGGTGAATTTTATAAAACAGTTGTGAACAACCTGACAGTCTCTGCCATGTTCAATATTTTTGAAAAGTCTTACCTAGGCATACCTGAATTAACTTTAGAAATCGGTTACCAGGTCAAAGGCGACCAAGTCACTGTGGATGCACGCGTTTTAAAGAAAGAAGACACCACTCCTTTATTCACTGAGCAAGTACAAGGCTCTTTGTCGCAGAGTCGGCAATTGGCACACGCGTTGGTGAATGGTGTTTTGAAACAACTCACAGGAACACCTGGACCTTTTCTGAATCGTTTTACCGCAGCGACAGACCGTGCAGGTGGCCCCGCGAAAGAAATTTATTATTTTGATTGGGATGGTGCCAATCCTACAAAAATATCGAATCACAAAAACTTATCGCGCTCCCCAGCTTGGTCACCGGATGGAACAACGATTGCCTACACTGCCTACGTGATCATTGGCAAGAACGGGCAAAACTCTCCGCAAATTATCACTTACGACATCACTAAAAATCGCGCACGCCTTTTGACTTCCAAAGCTGGCAACAACTCAGGGGCTAACTTCAGCCCGGATGGACAATTCGTTTATCTCACTTCTTCAGCTGAAGGTAACAACGATATCTACAAAATTTCTGCAACAACTGGAGAAGTGATTCAACGTTTAACAAAAGGGCCTTTAGGAGCACTGAATGTCGAGCCTGCGGTTAGCCCTGATGGAAGTCAGATTGCTTTTGCCTCCGACCGTGCAGGCAACACCGCATTGTATGTAATGAATGCCGACGGAACGAATGTAAAAAGACTGACTCAATTTAAAGAATTTGCCAACGCCCCTTCATGGTCCCCCGATGGCAAACAAATCGCTTTCGCCGGCCAAGATGATGGCACATTTGATATCTTTGTGATCAACGCCGATGGCAGCAATCTGAAAAGAATCACCCAAGGCATCAAAAAAGAAAACGGCCGCAGGGCCAAAAACGAATACCCATCATTCTCTTCCGACGGTCGCTACATCATGTACACCAGCGATCGCACCGGAAAAAATCAAATCTACATCACCAACATCCACGGCACCGCCGACTTCCGCATCACCAACGACGACTTCAACTACTACAGCCCCAAATGGAGTTGGAAATAATCTAATCACCATTACCAGACCGGCCGCAAAGGGAGGGGTTCCCCTACAAATGGGACACGCCTTCCAGGCTCGACCGGCCTCTTGACCGCCGAGTACGGCGGTCGCACGCATCCATGCGTGCCGGAGGTCCCTTTTGTAGGGGAACCCCTCCCTTCACGGCCTTTTTGCTAATGAACAATTTAGCGCGTATCTACGGGCAGAAAAATATTCGTAGATCAAATGCGCTCCCTGCAAGACTTCCATCCAACCAGCCTCCCACATTAATTAACCGAATCAGCGAAGCGCCATTCCTCCCCCTCCCATCCCCTTTCCGAACGCGCCGAGAGTGATGGGGGCCTAGCGAAGGTGGGGGTGGCAGCCCCAGCGCAGTGGCCTTTGCCGGCGCCACGATGGCGCGAACCAGGCGCAGCCTGGCGGCAACGAGCCCGGAAGGCGAGCCACGAAGCTGGGGTTGCCACCCCCACCTTCGCTAGGCCAGCATGCCACTCAACATTGCTATGTCTTTTTCCCGGGGGTCTTTACGATTCTCTTCGCCTGGAATATTCTGACTTCGGATTGTGAAACTTGATTTGGCGAACATCTGGCTTCGTGCCGGGTTCTACCAGTTTTTTTGAGCTCCACAATCTGTTGTCCCCGCTGCCTTTGACGTCACGCCATCTTAACTGATGAAACTGATCGCAAACTCCAGCGGGGATTTCCCTGCCTTCGCTGAAGCTACGGCGGGCTTGCCCTTGTGGACGCTAGTTCTAAACTTAATTAGTACATAGGATTTGTTTTAGTTGGGGGTCTGGAATCTGTTGCGAGATTTCGCAGATTTTTTCGTCGGCTAATGTGTAGATATCCCAATTTGAAAATAGACTTTGTGCGCGGCCCTTTACTACGCCCAATTGTTTCCATTGAGTGCCTACTCTTACAAACAAAGGTGCTCCGCTGTCGCCGGGTTGTACTCGAGATGTGGACTTAGATTCGAGATGTCCTGAGGCGACTGTTACGCGATCTAACTTTGCCATGCGTCTGGTGTCTGTTGTGGCGATCTCTTCGAAAGGATTAATAACTACGACGGTGGGCCAATAGGTTAATATACTTGGTAAGATCCCTTTTAATTCTTGGCGAGCGACTATTGAGCTGAACTGCATTTGCCCATTCAAGTTCAAAGGTCTTTCTAGCACAACGATGGCAATGTCTTCAGAAGGACCTACTTTTAAGCGCACACCTTGGGAGTCTAAACGTTTTTTAAGATTGGCAGTAAAGTAAAATTGACCACTCACATTTTCTTTGAGCACTGGCGCATACCCTACCCGACGTTTTTCCCCATTGGGTGAATTGACGTAGCGATACTGACCCACTTCGATGTCTAAATCTCGATTGGCTAGAGCTTCTGCCATATACAAACAGTGCGCAGCTGTGATCATCACTCGATCTGATAAAAGATTCCCGTTGCAATAACCTTGAACAGTTTCTTTGCTTTGTTGGTCATACTGGGTGACCCGATAAAAAACTGTCGAGTCAAACTCAACTGCTTCGGCTGCGACGGAGTTCGACAGTGCAAAAACAGACGAACTCCAAGTCAGCACCACACCTAAATAAAAAATAAAATATTTCATAGCCCCCCTGCTTCAGACCTATTTCAGGGGGCTAGGTGGGTCATCAAAAAAGCACACTAACGCAGTGTGAACTTGACACAATAAATGCTATTCAGATGCGACTTCTAATATTTTCTTTAGTTGAGTTTTAAAAAGAGGAAGTCGTTCTTTCACTGTTTTCCAGATTACAGAATCATCCACACTAAAATATTCATGGGCAATGCGATTGCGCATGCCACGAATTTGTTCCCAACGAACTTCCGTATACAGGTCCTTGATGGACTGAGGAATATGATTAGAAGCTTCCCCTATAACTGTCAGACAAGCTGTCACCGCCCTAACTGTTTTTATATCTTCCTGAAAAGATTCTGGAGTTTCATGCTCAAGCATGAATTCTTCGATCTCTTCAATAGCCTTCAAAATATCTTGAACTCGAATTTTGCCAAGATCTAGGCGACACGCAACGCCTCCTGCAGAATTTTATCTTTCAATAAAGGATGCAATTTAGTTCCCAAATCGACTTTCGCTTTTAGCTTTGACTCCAAGAACTGCTCCAAATCATAAAGAGTAAAAAAATCAGTCCCCTCCGGCCCAAATACAACAAAAAAATCTACATCGCTCGTTTCTTTAGCTTCCCCACGAACTACAGAACCAAAAAGATAGATTTCTTTGACACCAAACTTTCGAATTTCAATTTCATTTTCTTTGATTATCTTTATAACGTCTTGGGATGTAAGCTTCATAAACTAGACTCCTTCGCCTGAATCTTCTCAATTCCGGTATCTCATAGAAAAGCTTACTTCAAATTTAGCCTTTTTACAGATTCTTTTCAATCCCCAGAAAATGATAACAATGGGGACTCATCAGAAACTCGGCAAAAAGCTCCAAAAAAGCACGCTAACGCAGTGTGAATTAGGATTTCTTTAAAAAATCAAAATCGCGATCCATCACTGTTTTACGACCGTCTGCCCGAGCGTTATCAATCGCTCGATCACACAAAATTCGTAGATGATCCGACAACACATCCATCACTGAAGCTGATGTATTGAATTCAGATCGGGCTTGAATATAATCCTTCAATCTCGATGCGATCACCAACACTTCCTGGGGAGCCGTAGTCTTAACGGATGCACTGCTAGTCGTTGTCGCTGTTGGCTTAATCATAATCCGAGCTGGCGCTCGTTGCTCCTGTTCAGCAGCCCCTTGTTTCGGAGACATTTTTTCTACCGCACCAGCATCGCGATGACGGGCCCCTGGCAAGTGAGTTTCAAAACAAGGCACACTACAAAAAACGTAGCCTGTGCGTTCGTTATTGCAGGTGGAAACACTACAAACGTAATATTTCGCACCAAAACCAATCGGTTTTTTACACGAGCTGCACTTACGCCAAGCAGACACTTCTTGAGAAGTCATACACACTCCTTGTGAGTTCTTTATTCAATCACTACAAAAATGACTTGTCTAGACTCTTGGACCTTGAGGACTTTTTACTTGAACGCATTGAGGCCCTCTGCAATTCTGCTAATTCAATGCCATATTTAGTTGTTACTATTATCTTTACTTCTCTAGTTTTTGGCTCTCACTCAAAGGCGTCCTTCAAAGACGAGCACGTGACTCCAACGTTGATTCGTGCATCAGATCGAAATGCCGCTTATCTATGGGCAGGTGGTCTAGCCTCTTTGCTGCTCGTTCGCCCCTTGGATTCACAAATTAAAAATGACTGGGGCCAACACACCGTTTTACCAGCGGAACAATCCAACATTGGCGATCGGTATATTTCCTTTGGTTTTAATATTGCGTTGGCTTTATCCCAATTGTGGTGGGACCAAGACAATGGAATATCTCATGTACGAGGACTTATCTACACGACTGGAGTCACGCACGCCCTCAAAGTCACAACTCAGCGGCGACGCCCCGATCAGTCGGATCCCTTTTCTTTTCCTTCGGGCCACACATCTGCTGCATTTTCGACAGCAACTTCTTTAACATATGCTTATGGTTGGAAGGCGGCTATTCCGGCCTACGGGCTCGCGACACTGAGTGGCCTGAGTCGCATCGCCGATGACAAACATTGGGCTAGTGATGTCGTGGCAGGTGCCTTTTTAGGCATCATCTGGGGACGAGCAAGTTTTTATAGTACTTCAGCAACAGACAACACCTCTGATCAAACAGAAGCTTTTTATCCTTCTTATGAAAACGGGCAGCTTTCTTTGGTTTGGAATAGGCATTTCTAGTAGGGTCTGATGGGTCTTTCTTTGACATTTCCATCACTTTAAGACAGGTTGTGGCTTCTTATTAAAATCAAATTGCGAGGAGCACACAATGGCTAAAAAGAAAGCAAAATTTCTGACAATGAAAAGTGCAGCAGATCTAGTTTTGGGTATCTCTGACGATAAAACTGCTGAAAGCAACATCAAAACAGTTTACGCCATGATGGGTGTTTTGATTCACTCTCAAGAAGGTCAATCTGGTTTGAAAGAAATGAACAAAGCCGTTCAAACTTTCATTAAAGAAGATGAGAAAGCTTCAACGAAGAAAACATCTGCTCCGAAAAAAGCTGTGAAAAAAACTGCGAAGAAAACCACAAAAAAAGGTACAAAAAAGAAAAGCAAATAACTTGATCCCAAGTTAGATTTCGAAGTGCTCCAATCCCAAGGGTGGGAGCACTGAATCCCACACGAAACCTAAAAATGTTTTCCATTTTCGTAATAACCGTCCTTCGCTAATTCTGTAAATACGACGACAACATCTTGCTCTGGGACAACGTCTTTAACTCTTTTGGTAATTAAGGCGGCACAAGCATCCTGCATTGCCTGCGGCCGTTCGAACCAGAAAACTTCCACAAATGGAAAAGAGGTCACAACTTTTCCTTCTTGAAAAAACTGAGTCGACACCAGCTCCATGGTGAAGTTATCTACAGGAGCACCCGTGATTTCCGCCAAATCGGAAACCAAAGATGTGCTGAGCTTAGCAACCTGATCTGGAGTTAAAGAGCGAACACGAAGATGAGGCATAACTTTCCTTAAATAAAAAACTACCTACGACAAGTAATCACAACATGTTGAACATGGATTGGTCCCGCCGTCGCTTCAACAGAAAAACTATCATATGGAGTTGTAACACCTAAGATGCCTCCCACAGGAGCCGCTATTTCCCAAGCGGAACGTGTGTTGAGGAAAGCCCGAGCATAAGGCGCTCGATACTGAGGTGAACTACCAAAATTAAACATAAACGCATAATCGACAATTCCCACGGGGGACCCAACAAATACAGCAAACTTCTTCACTGCACAGCCCTGAAGCTCAGGGATGCCCCAATATCCTACAGTCAATATTTCGCCAAAGTTCAAAGTTCTGTTGATGTTTTTCTGATAAGAGTATTCAGGAACTGGTGGTTGACGATCTTCAAGTCGGATAATGACTTTTTCAACATAAAATATGCTTGAAAAATACACTCGTGCAAAACGCAAAGAATTGCGGTGAACATAGGAGTTTAAATTATTAAACTCTATGTTGCGTGAGTTTCGATTTATTTGCACAGTTTGAGTGGGCCCTTGAGGAAAAAACTGAATGGAAACAGAGCCCTCATTATTACCCATCAAAGCTCCGTCTATTTGCACAGATGTGTACTCTTTACCCTCTAACATCTGTATAGCGCTCGCCCCGATCATTTGCTCCAGAGACACATCACCAAAATAATTTCCACCCACTGCTTTTTCAAAGCTGGCACTTGAATCGAAAGACACAGATTTTACTTGAACATCAATCTGTGATGCAAAAGCTGCCGATACTGTGATCAAAGACAAAAAGACAAAAACGAATACTTTTTGAATTCTCTTAAACATGATTCCCCCTCTTTTGACTCATAAAGTTAAATCATGCGAATAACGCTTTGGCGATTAAAATATGAGCAGTCTACGCGCTGCGGTTTTCTTCACCAAAGTGGCTCCCCAAAAGAAAGCGATACGAAAACGAGAATTGATTGCGAAGAACGCAGTTCTACGTTTAGATCAACTTTATGAAAAAAATTGGACTCGCCGAAATCCTTGCCCCCATGACATCTCAAGATTTTTTCAATTCCTACTGGCCCTATGAGCCCTTATTCATTCCTGCATTTGCGGGAAAATTGGAAAGTCTTTTTGAACTGCCACAACTTCAGGATCTGGAAAAGTTGATTGCTACTCGACAAAGAAAAGTCAGAGCCTGTCTTCCCGACTTTGACGATGAATACAGCTCTATTCATCTGGAACCACAAGATGCTTTAAAGGCTTATAGAAATAATATGACTCTGGTCTTCGATGCCATGCAAACGCAAGACTCTACGATCGCAGCAGCACTTAAAAACATTCGCACGGATTTAGGGTTGGTTACGGGTGGCGAGGAAAACGACCTCTGCAAGGCTCGCTCTATCGTTTACGCGACTCCGGCTGGCTGTGGCACTCGACTGCATTTTGATGCCAATGCGAATTTCATCATTCAGATTAAAGGATCAAAAAAGTGGCGTCTTGCCCCTAACGATTCAGTGGACTGCCCAACAGAGCGTTTTACAACTGGTTCACTGGAAATGCCGGCCGCTTTAGAAAAGCAATGTCATGCACCTCTTATTGATTTCCTCGAAGAAGATGCCATGGAAGTTGTTATGGAGCCAGGCTGCGTGCTTTATGTGCCGCGCGGATACTGGCATGAAACAACAACGGAAGAAGAATCTCTTTCATTAAATTTTACCTTCAGCCAACCTACTTGGGCGGATGTGTTTACTAAATCAATGCAGGAACTCCTCTTGCGCTCACCAGAGTGGCGCGAACTGGCGGATGGACTTGAAGGAGAGGACCAAGAACGCAAGGCTCAGGCTGTAGCACGGTTTGAATTTCTTGTGCAAAATCTAGCGCAGGATCTTCCAAGGATTTCTGGTACGGATTTGCTCTTGGAAAGTGGACTACTTAAGGTGGATGAAGAGTAAATTCGATTTTTTCAAATAAAAAAAGAGCCCAGAAAAACTACTGGGCTCTCTCGCGAACAGATTACATTGGATAGTCCGTGTAACCTTCAGGACCCGGAGTATAAAAAGTATTAGGATCTGGTTGTACCAACGCATCTCCACTCTTCAGTTTGCTCACCAAACGAGGATTGGAAATAAATGGACGTCCGAAAGCAACCAAGTCACATTTATTTTCAAGTAAATCCGTTTCAGCACGCTGACGATCGTATCCACCTGAAAGAATCAAAGTGTTTTTGAAAGCTTGACGAATTTTTACCTTCACACTTGGCTTCACTTCGGGGGATCCCATCGAGCTGTGATCTACGATGTGCATATACGCAATTCCAATATTGTTCACTTCTTGCGCGAGCAGTTCATAGACATCTTCCATTTGCGCATCCGCAACCATGTCATTGAAGGCACCATATGGCGACACTCTCATTCCAACACGCTCAGCACCAATCTTCGCAGCTGTTCTTTTAGCGATTTCCACAGCAAAACGAATGCGATTCTGCACACTTCCACCCCACTGATCCGTGCGCTGATTAGAGGCCGTATTCAAAAACTGATCGATTAAATAACCATTGGCAGCGTGAATCTCAACACCATCAAAACCTGCTTGAATTGCCAAGTCTGCCGCATGGACATACTCTTGAATAGTATCTTCGATATCTTTTTCAGTCATCACAACAGGTGTGGAATAGGGTTGCATTCCTTCAACATCCGTCCAAGTTGTTCCCGTCATGGCAATTGCTGACGGAGCTAAAACTCTTGCACCAGGAGGCAAATTCGCAGTGTGCGAAACACGCCCTGTATGCATCAACTGAACAAAAATCTTTCCACCAGCAGCGTGAACATCTGCTGTGACCTTTTTCCATGCCGCCACTTGCTCTGCAGAAAAAAGACCAGGAATTCGAGCATAACCCAAACCATTTGGTGAAGGAGATGTTCCTTCTGCAACGATCAACCCGGCTTCGGATCTTTGCTTGTAATACTCAGCAACAATATCACCTGGAATATTACCGATGGACCGACTGCGAGTCAGTGGTGCCATCACCACACGGTTTTTAAGTTCTATAGGACCCATGTTGTATTTGGAAAAAAGTATGTCTTGCATTACAAGCTCCTTGTCATTCTTTGGGTAAGCTTTCTTATACCATTCGTAAGACAATTGAAACACCAGTAACGCAAAATAGTAAACACAAAGAGTCGAGACGACTCTATAGCCCAGGCTGAATCTATTAAAATACCGAAAGCTCATAGGTCACAGTCAGAAATAGAAGGCAACACCTGGCAAAAATTATGGGCAGGTGCACGCCGGTTGTTGATTTAGGTTGCTCACAGAAATGTTGGGCGCATTATCATAGTCCACTTGTCTAAAGCCGCACTTCTGCAAATGCTCTCCCGAAGCGATGAGACAGATTCCAGACTTGTGCTTAATCAAACCTGCTTGGCCAGAGCGCATCAAGCCATACCTCTGTGTTGTTTTACACTCGCCCACCGAACCCAACTTAACATTTTTCAAAGGTATTTGCCTTGCTTCGTCGTAATCTGCCTGACTAAAACCTGTTTGATTCAGGTGATTTCCATTTTTGAAATGACATACACTCACTCCATCACTCTGAAGTCCAGCTGCCTGATCTCGAAAGAGCCCCACAGGATGTGTCGTGCCATTGAATTTAAAATTCACAACTGGCGGTTCATTAGGAGTCTGGATAGGAGTAGGGCTTGGGCTTGGGCTTGGGCTTGGGCTTGGATTCGGAGTCGGCGTAGGTGATGGAGTTGATGTCGCCCCCGCCTTACGATGAGTGATTTTGAAATTCCTCAATGAAGTCCAAATATGTGACTTATCTCTGGTTTCAATCCCCAAATAAATACCATCAATGCGCCCCAATTTCCAATCTTTCGGTTCATGATGCCAATCGTATCCTTTTGCCAACTTGAACAAGTCGACTTGCACTCGATGCCATTGATTTTCTCCACCAGCTGGCGCAGAAATGCCCAAAGCATTTGCGGCGGACACGTATTTTCCCTCAGCCCATTTTCCATTTGGATCATAGTAACAATGATCATAAGAGGCATCTTTAGTACATTGATTGGGATCAAAATGGGCGTCATGATAACCCTGAGTTTTAAAAAGATTTATCTCAAAATAGTGAGCCTTGTTAGAGCGAGCAGGCTCATCCCAACTCAATGCTGCTCCCAACATCAGTCTGTTTCCTGATTTATTCGCAGACCCCAACTCTGACAAATGAACTTTATAGTCAAATTCGATGATCAGTTCGTCAGACAGGTTTGCTAAGGAATTATATCCAAGTTCTTGAAACCCAAAGAACATATAGCCATCTGAAACAGGCCTTCCTGTCTTATTGATCAAGTTCGCGTAGTTAATTGTATCAATCGACATTTGAATCAGATTATTTGTTTTATCTCCAAGAGCTGAGTACTTAAGCCAAGACCCAATATCTTTAGAATTATAGTCAGCCATGTACGCTAAAATATTGTCTCTATAGTTTATGTCATTGGGATAACCTTTACACGCCATGTGCGTGTTGCATTCATTCTCATGTGTGACACTGAACAAAATTGAGTCTGATGCACTCTTACATTCACCCCTCAACGGAGCCCAAGTCGGGACTCCATTTTTATCATTGCCGTCAACCCATCGATGGCACAACTCCCCTTGCGGTGTCGGCAGTCCTTGACTTGATAAATAATTTTCTGAGACTGAAGAGGAAGCTAGATTTAAACCAACGGACTCAAAAGCCATTTGTGAACAGTTCTGATAGAAAAGTACCATAGCCAGAGAAGCTGGAACCATGAGTAAAAACGATTTAAAATTCACGACCTTCCCCCCGGTCTGAATATGCTAACACACTCCACACACAATCCCACACTGAAACTCGGGGCTTCATGCTTTCTCAGCTTTGAAAACGAATAGGTTCGACCTTTAATGAAATTATCAATTTGAGATTTCTTGTTTTGAGATTTTTATTTACTGAACTTTAGAAGTACTTTCATTCTTTCATTCATGGACAGCAATCAAAAATGTCCATGAATATTCCAACACCACAAAGAGCGCACACAGATCCTCTTCAAGAATTGCAGTCCGCCCCCTCCTAGAGCAAAGCATTCTAAAATTTCAAACCTTAAAATACAATCCTTACGTAAGCCATCCACTTCTGCTCACGACCTTGCCGACTTGAGTTCAACGAGTTCTGAGTCTGCTGAAAAAGAGGATAAGGTCGCTGATTACGAATTTCCGTCGAGACTCCGACGATCGTATTGCGTCTGATCTGCTTTTCCCAGGAAAGTCGCAAAGCAACCGCTGTATTTTTGTCAAAATAACGATAAAGCGCATCATTTTTCGGATTAGAAAGGATGCGTGAAACATCAAGGACAACCTGCAGCTGCCCATGCAGCAACTTCTCAGGTAAGACACCAGCAAGTTGTGCGCGAACTGCTTGAGCCGATCGCGCATCAATACCTTCAAGAAAATAGTAATCACCCTGAAACTTAAGATATGCTTTTTCCTTATTCTGTTCGCGAGCATCAATTAAAATTGAAAATCGATCTGCTTCAACAACCACAGTGTGACTGATAGACTCATGATTTTTGCGAGAGTTGACCAAGCTACGCTCAACCTCAATTTTTGTCTGCAAGCCCACATCCTGTCGCATACGCAATTTTAAATGAGCTAAAGGTAATCCCCCCTCATTCAAGCGCGCATCCAAGTTTCTTGTAGTAAGTTCGATTTCACCTGTCGTTCTATTCAACCGTGCATAACCAGTCACCCCTGCTTCAACATATCCAGCGAGGTAATTATACTCATCGAAGGAGGCCCCAGGATTGTAGTTTGGTGTCTGAACACTGACTCCACCTACCCGCGCTTTTGCCTCATAACCTAAGGCTACACCTTTAGCCGTTTGAATCTCTCCACTTTGCAAAAACTCGACGCCAAGAACTGAGACCGAATATTCTCCTGCCTCTGCCATTTCCTGCTTAGACAAAATGAATCCTGAAATCTGTCCGATAGGACTTGATGACGTCACCTTCAAGCCGAAAAACTGGCTATCTTCACCCGCTTCGATAATGATTTTCGAATTTTCACCTTTATCACCGAGCAATCGATCCATTTGCCCGTAAATCCAACGAGCCACTTCAGGGGTGTAGGCATGATAGACACCGGGACGCCCCTCAACCATTGTCAAATTCGTCAATGGACCATGAATTTTTGTCGAGACATCAATGGCTGTCGCCAAATCCCTCACATTCGTAGAAACAAGGCTGCCATAATTCTGAATGTAGTATTTCCCCGTTTTCGGATCACGGAAATGAGACACAATATGCCCCCGTCCCTCGTCCTCTGTTTTGAACCACTTCAAGGTGTGTGTTCCAACTTGCTCAAACCCCATTGCCGTAGCCATAGAAGAAAGATACTGATGTATGTCCCCGCAGATTCCACCTTGGGTTCCGTAGCTTTGCGAGTTACGGAAAAGATCTTCATTGCTTTGTTGATTGGTCAAGGAATAGTCATAACCCTTAGCTAAACGGGATCCCGCTTCACTCAAAATCAATAATTTTTCTTCAGTAGAAAAACCGACACTTTCGGTGCGCAAACGCGAAATAACTTGATTGAAGTTTCGTGGATTGTCACCGTGATATGAGGCTTGCCCGACCGAATAGGCACCCAGGGTCAGTGCATTGTAATAGTTGAGCGAGTTTCGAAAAAACATGTTCTCTGCATTTTCGCTGGTGATCTCAATCTGGTCCCCCTGTTGTTTCGCCTTGAATTCAACCGGAGAGCTGAACTGAACCTCGAAGGCAGGGGCTTCCTTGTGAAGCTTTTTAATAGAAGTGGGTTCAGGATTACAAACTACAGTATGATTGCAGGCTCCATGAGCACTCAATTGCACAAACGTAATCATGATACCGAAGGGCAAGATTTTTTTTATCACGAGGTCCTCCAGAGAATGACATTCCAGACGCACCTGCAAATTCGAAGCTAAAGCGAGGATTATTTAATGAGATCTGAGGGGAATTTTTTTCATCATAGGCTGAAAAATGGCAGCCAAAGTCCATTTATCAAGGCTAGAGAACTTAGGGACATCGGCGGTTATTTTGGGATATCTGTTTGGAATGGTTCTGCTATTGCTTTGGGCATGGTTTTGGCTTAAAGAAAAGGGAGACATCGACGGGGTTTCAAGGGTTTAATTTAATTGCGAAATTGAACTTAATCTTTGAAAGGACTCGAAGATGTCTCAGCTGAGAAACCAGCTACGTAAACTATTGCCTAGATTTTCCAAAGAAGCCAACAAAATTCGAAATGAAGAAGCCCGTAGTCGATGGATGAAGCTTCGAAGCATTACCGAAAGCACTAAATCGCTAGCGCAGGCTTGTCGCTTTTACGGCATGTCAGAGGACAGTTACAGCAAGTGGGCTAGAAGACTTTTAAAGTGGCCTTGCGCGGAAGCTCTGAGTTCTAAATCCAGAAGACCTCATCGTTCCCCAAATAAAACTAAACCAAGAGTTGAAAAGACGGTTCTGAAGATACGCAGGGTGGAGCCGTATTTGGGGCCTGAGCGTATCGCAAATGAAAGTAAAAAGCTTTATGGTCTAAGTGTTCCACCTAGCACTGTGTATTCAATTTTACGCCGAGCAAAGGTTGTTGGAAAAGTGATCGCACGGAGATTAACCAAGAGGCATTTAAAGCGCTATCGAAGGCCTTTGCCGGGTTATTTGCAGATGGATTTTAAATATGTGCCTTACTTGATTGAAGGCAAACAGTATTACCAGTTAAGTTGTGTAGATCATCATTCAACATGGCGCCTGATACGATGTTATAAGTATAAAGATGGCATATCGGTAACAGCTTTTTTGGCGGAGCTGGATGACTGTTGTCCGTTTCCTATAGTTGAAATCCAAACAGATAACGACGCTGCATTTACTGACAAATTTAGTTCAGGAGTTGGAGTCAGTGGCAATCACTATTTGGATCGATGGTGTAAAGACAGAGAGATTATTCATCGTCTAATTCCAGTTGCTGTTAAAGAGCTGAATGGCAAAGTTGAAAATACGCACAAACAGGATGATCGAGAATTTTTTGCGATGAATAGCTTTAAAAACTTCGAAAGCATTGAGCGTAGTACTCGAGGCTATAATGATCGTTGGAACAGTCAGCGATCCACAAAGGCTCTCGACTACAGAACCCCCAATGAGGTGATCCAAGAGTCTTATGCAAGAGCCTTAGCGATGCATTTATCTTGGGGAATTAAATCTATAAATGATCTTACCCCTACGGCGGGAGGCTGGCCTGCGGCCCAGCCTAAGAAAAACCGGACTCGCAAGCCATCGGCTATTAGTAAATACTTAAAGTACCTTGAATGGGCCGATAAAAAGAAACTACCGGCCTTCCTTACATACCCGACGATGTCTCTAAATTCTTCAGTCCATTTATCAAGGCTACTTCTGATCGACCTGCCCCTTGGATTTAGCAAGCTTAAAATACCTCGGAGCTGCATACAGCATTCCAAAATTGTTGCTTCCGTACTTCCCCGGCACTTTGTGATGATCACGATGGGCCCGAATCAAAGCGTTAAAGTAAACTCCTCGTCCCCGGAAAAACTTAAAACGGCGGTGAATGATAATTTCATGCACGAAAAAATAAAGTGCGCCGTAGGCCATGATACCAAAGCCGATTGCTGAAAAGATACTGTTCTCGTTTAACTTTCCAAATAGGATCAGCAAAAAACTTGGAATCGCAAAAAAAACTGCAAAGAGATCATTCTTCTGGAAGGGTTTAACATAAGGCAGATGATGATCTTCATGAAGAACCCACAAAAATCCATGCATGACATACTTGTGAAGTCCCCAAGCTGCCACTTCCATCAAAATCACCGTCACTAAGAAAACTAAAGCCGTATTCAACATTTCGTCCTCAATAGAAAATCGCTTTGAGCGCTTTTAAAATAGAAACAGGAGGTTTGCCGATCAATGTTCTGACTTGATCCATTGCTAACATTTCCCCTCGGAAAAATCTGTGTATTAATTCCTCAGGCAATTTATAAAACCGTTGTAAAACAATATACCGTTTTTCCGGCTCCGCTGCCAAAAACAACATTCGATTCAGCATCAACAAGAAGGAAAAAGTACGGGACTTTTGTTGATAGAATTTATTTTGCGCCACAATCAAGTCTGCCACTGTAAAGTTCTTTGAGAAACCATCTAGTAGCTGTTCTAACATTTGTAAAGTCTGCGGAATCGAATAGCCTGTCACTGGATGATAAAACAACGAAGCCGCCCCAAGACGAAGCCGTTGAGAATCGACCTGCTTTTGTTCAGTCAAACACAAAGGCAAACACCCGTCTTCACGACGAACTATTTTAAAATCACCGGGAAAATATTTTCGAGCATACGATAAAATTTCCTCTTCGCACTGCTGATGATTCAGTTCAGAAGAGTTGGAGTAATAAGTATCTTCGATAAGCAATTGAGTGGCAGAAAACGGGAGCGAGTACATGAAACGATACCCATCCGTCTGTGGCAGTCGAACGTCTTTGAGAATAGGATCTTTAAGATTGTGCGGAGAAGAAAAATCAAGCTCCAAGCCGACGAACTTTTGATACCCCAAAGGCCCAGTCAATTCTTTCCACCCCGTACAATCCACCACCCAGCGTGCATTCCAAGTTTTTTCCTCAACTTGCACCGATGTCTGGTTTTTTATTTCTACGGAGACGTGCTCACAAATAACATCTTCCGCTGCTTTAACAGCTGTGATTTTTTGCGCCAAATCAGCAGAAAAAATAGAAGCATATCCCGAACTCAAATGACGGCTGTATTCGGGAAAGTGAACATCATAGCTGGACCAGCTTTTTGAAAGAAGACTGTGGAAGTCTTTTTGCATGCTGGTCGGAACATCACCGCTATGCAGGCTCCAAGTGTGATTACCGCACAGACTGTTTTTCTCAAAAAGAGCAATCTTGAAATGCGGAAAGCGCTTTTTTAAGAAGTAAAAAAGCAGGCAGCCCGAGAGTCCGCCTCCAACAATAATCACATCTTTATGAAACTCGTTTTCCAACCCGCTCATCGCGGCCTATATTATATGCGGACGTGCATCAGTGCGAGTAAATTCTTGCCGACTAGCATTGCTAAGAGTCATTATGCTACCTATGAATGATCTGCAAAAAATGGAAAGTTATATCCCCTTTGATTTATTATCTGGGCCCAACTTAATCAGTGCCTTTTTAGTACTGCTGGGAATTATAAATTTCAGATATTTTCTCATTGTTCTTTTATTTTGGTGGTCCTACTACCGCTCACCGCTCCAAAAAAATTCTCGTGGGCAAATTTATGATGTGCTTCCCGGAAAAGCTGAGCAACTTTATGAAATAAAGTGGTCTTTGGTGAGCTCCCTTATATTTGCTGCAGCGGGTGTACTGATGGGAGTTTTATGGCAGCAAGGCTGGACCCAGATTTATTTGCAATATGACGAGCATGGTTGGTGGTATATACCTGTCAGTGCCCTGCTCTTAGCTGTCATTCATGATTTTTATTTCTATTGGACTCATGTTTGGCTGCATCGCCCTGGGGTTTACAAAAAGTACCACTCTATCCATCATGCTTCTTTGAAACCATCTCCTTGGGCGTCTTTTTCTTTTCACCCTGTCGAAAGCGTTATCAACGCGATTGCAATTCCTCTTATCATTCTGTTTTTGCCGCTGCATCCCGTGGTGATCCTATGGCATCTGACTTTGATGACTTTAACGGCGGTCACCAATCATCTTGGTTTCGAAGTCTTACCAGCTGGCAGTGCTCGTCACTGGCTGGGTCGCTATCTCGTCAGTGGAGTGCATCACAGCCAGCACCATAGATATTTTAAATACAACTATGGTCTGTTTTTTACTTGGTGGGATCATGCTCACAAAACAGAGCACCCGTCTTACCCTGAAACTTTTGAGAAGGTGAAGGGGGCCTGATGCCGGCAATAGAGCTTCGTCATGTCAAAAAATCCTACGGACAGTACCAGGCACTGAAGGATTTAAGTTTTACAGTAAAACAGGGAACCATTGTTGGTCTCCTGGGACCGAATGGTGCAGGCAAAAGCACCACTTTGGATATTATTCTTGGGCTGAAAGACTATGACTCTGGAACTGTCAATGTTTTGGGTCATTCTGCTGGAAGCAAAGATGTAAAAAAAATCATGACGTGCATCCCCCAAGAACTAGCTTTCCCTACACACTTGAAGGTATCAGAAGTTGTTCGCGTTGTGGCCAGCATCTATCAAGTACCCGTCGATGAAAAACTTTTGGTACAATTTCAAATTGAAAAATTTCAGAACAAACTAGCTGGCGTTCTCAGCGGTGGGCAAAAGCGTCGCCTGTCCTTGGCTCTGGCTTTTATGCCAAAACCAAAAATTGTGATCATGGATGAACCCACGACAGGTCTTGACGTCGAAGCCAAAGCAGAAATGTGGCGTCTTCTTGAAGAGTATCGTAAACAAGGTGGCACTTTGCTTATGACCTCCCACGATTTATATGAGTTGACTCAACTGGCAGATGAAGTGGTGTTGGTGGATCAAGGCCAAGCACTTTTTCAAGGTGATTCGCGTGAAATGCTTCGCCGTTGCCAATTTAAAAAGGTCACTTTCTGTTGCCGTGACAAAGATTTCCAATCAGATCTGATTGTCAAAAAAGTGGTTAAGGGTGACGAATGGGTTTGTTGGACCAAAGACTCAGACAACTTGGTACGACAATTGATTAGCCAAAACAAAGACTTTGAAAATTTGCATATCGAAACTGGCGATTTGCATGAAATATTCAATCTGTTAAGAGGTTAGATTTTGAGATTCTTATATTTCTTTTCTTTAAGTTTAAAAGAATTCCTTCGACAACCCATGTACGTCTTATCCAGCTTGGTGTTTCCTGCGATGTTTTTTTGGTTTTTTGGAGTGCCAAATGCAAAAGACTCTGCAAGTTCTTTACTGCTAATGGGATCTTTCGCTAGTTTTGGTGTCCTGGGTGTCGTTCTTTTTCAGTTGGCGGTGCAGATTTCTCAAGAACAATCCAGCCCGTGGTTGACCTATGTCAAAACACTACCATTAGGCACTTTCCAATTTGTGATCGCTAAGATCAGCGCCAGTTTTGTACTCTCACTTTTGGCCGCCGGAGCTGTTGTCGTTGTCGCCTTGATGGAAACTCCTCTTGAAACACAGGGCTTTCCTTGGATGGCATTTTTACTGTCTTTATTACTCGGCGGAATTCCCTTTGCGATTTTGGGATTATTAGTTGGCTTTTTGGTAAAAGGTAAAGCCGTCTTGCCGGTGGCCAACCTTCTGTATTTACCGCTATCGTTCGCGGGAGGACTTTGGCTACCTCCAAGTGCACTACCAAAAGTCATTCAAGATCTTTCGGATTTTTTACCGACAAGAATGTACGGCGAAATCATCTGGGCTGTTGTTTTTAACAAAGAAATTCCCACAGCCAGCATCAGAGGTTTATTGTTTTACAGTCTTATTTTCTTAATCTTGTTTTGGCTGCGCGTGACCAATTTGACTTTCAAAAGATTCTTTCACTCTCAACCAACACAAAGTGCCGGCAGCACGAACGAGTAAAAGGATTTTTTCAAAAGTCGTTGTGTAAATTCTTTTTTCGAAGGATCGCGGAGTGGAGCGACGGATCTTAGAGCCGATATCGCGATAGACAAAGCCCGCGATGATGACCGCTAAAGCCGCACGAAAATTCAAATAGCGAAGCCCCGCAAAACCATTTTCATAAGCAAGATCGGCTCTAGATAAAAGTCTTTCGACAAGTTGAGGCCATTTCTGCTTATTCTCTTTAAAATTTTCTTCGTTGAGCTGGAAATCATTCAACCAAGTGCGCGGAAAATAAATACGATTGATATTTAAATCCTCAGCGACATCACGAGCAATGTTCGTTAACTGCATGGCTTGGCCCATAGACAAAGCATGAGAATAGGCTTGCTCGGATTTAACACCCATCACATAGCACATCATCAATCCCACTGTGCCAGCGACACAGTAGCAATAATCCAAGAGTTGCTCTTCATCTTGAATTTTGGCACCGTCAACATCCATCTCCATTCCTCGGATCAAATCCAAGGGGTATTTCCAAGGGATGTTATACTCTTGTGCCAACAAGCCCAAACTGCGGTAGGGACCTGTTTCTACGGACGGATCGCGAAGTGCAGATTGTGTACGATCACGCACTTCAACGAGTTTTATTTTTGCAGCATCCAGGTCTGCCGCTTTATCAATTTCGTCATCAACGAAGCGGCACCAGCTATAAAGCAACCAAGCTGCATACTTCTGTTCTTGCGAAAAGAAAAAGCTAGCCAACGAAAAGCTTTTTGAGCCTTTCACGATAGCCGATTTTCCCGCCTCAATAAGTAAAGCTTGGTTCTGCAAAATTAATGTCCTTTATAATCTTCAACAACAAGTTGTGCTGTTGCTTTTGCTGAGTTCACAACTCCAGGCACGCCTGCGCCAGGATGTGTGCCTGCTCCAGTGAAATACAAACCTTTGATGTTGGCATCTTTGTTATGCAAACGGAAGTAAGCACTTTGTGTTAACTTCGGCTCTAACGAGAAAGCAGCACCATGGTAAGAGTTCAATTCAGATTTGAAATCTTCAGGTGTGAAGATTTTTTGTACGACCAAGTTTTCACGCAAACCTGGCATGTACTTTTCTTCCATGTACTTCAGAATACGATCTGCGTACTTGGGACCTTCGACTTTCCAGTCAACGTCCATGTTACCAAGATGCGCCACAGGGCTTAGCACATAGAAACAATCATGTCCTTCAGGAGCCAAATCTGGATCCGTCAAAGAAGGTCTATGCAAATACAACGAGAAATCTTCTGGTAAAGTGCCATTCTTGAAAATATCGTCTAATAGTCCTTTATAACGTGGACCAAACAGAACGTTATGATGAGCCAATTCTGGATATTGTTTTTTCGTACCGAAATAAATAAGGAAAAGGGACATAGAAAAACTTTGGTTTTCTAGCTGCTTCGTTTTCTTTTGTGCCTTGTCGTTATTCTTCAACAAGTCTTTATAAGTGTGCATCACATCGCCATTTGAAACGACAGCTTCACACTTCCACACTTCACCAGATTTCGAGCGCAAACCAACGACCTTGTTGTTTTCAGTCAAGATCTCATCAACTTCGGCTTGTAGAGTGATTTGACCACCCAACTCTTCAAAGTATCGAACCATCGCTTGAACAAGTGCGCCTGTTCCACCTTTAGGGAAGAACACGCCCCAGTTTCTTTCAAGATAATGAATCAAAGTGTAGATCGAAGAGGTCGCAAAAGGGTTTCCTCCCACCAAAAGTGAATGGAAACTGAATGCCTGTCTAAGGTGCTCGTCTTTAATAAATTGAGAGACCGTCGAGTAAACACTACGGTAAGCACCTAGCTTTAACAACTGTGGTGCAACCTTAACCATACTCCATAGGTGCAAGAAAGGCGTTGCTGCAAGCTTCGTGTAACCTTCATTGAAAACCTCTTTAGAGTATTCCAAGAAACGACGATATCCATCAGCATCTTCTTTGTTCTTTGCTTCAATTTGTGCAAAGAGCTCTGGAGCATTGTTCGAGTAATCGAACTTGTAACCGTCATCCCAAAGAAGGCGGTAAAAAGGGCTGACTGGTAGCATTTGTACGTAGTCGCTCATTTTTTTACCAGACAATTGAAACAGCTCTTCAAGACACTCTGGCGCTGTGATCACTGTCGGACCAGCATCAAAAGTGAATCCTTTTTCTTTGTAGACGTAAGCTCTTCCTCCTGGAAGGTCGCGTTTTTCGAAAATGCGGACATTGAATCCAGCTGCTTGTAGGCGAATCGCAGTGCTCAGGCCACCAAATCCACTTCCAATAACAGCAATATTTTTACCTGTAGGCATAAGTGAGTTGATCTCCTATAAAAATAATTTTTTGCAGAACGGTATTATCGTCAGCAAGGTTCAGTTTAATTTTCAAATTCTGAATGCAGACACCCAATCTAAGTTTGGCCTCTTCGTAACATCGGGTCTTGAGTTGCGAGCTATTCAAGAAAGCTTCAAGCGCCGTCACATCTGGAAGATCGTAAAGGCTTTCGACAAATTGAAGATACTCTTCTTCACTCCCCAGCTCGGCCAAATATTGCCAAATCCAAGAAGGACGTCTTAGCTGTAGATCTTCGAGATGCTTAGGTGTGGGGCATTGGGTGTTCAAGTTGCCGATATCATCAAATCGTTGCAGACTCGCACCGAACTCGATGCCAAAGCTGTAAATGATTTTGTTTTGCTCTTCTGTTGTTGGCGTTAAAAGTGCGCCCAACTTCAAGGCCAACCCCATCAAGAGCCCGCTCTTCATCTCAAGACTGTTTTGACAGATCAAAGCCTGATCTTCTCTTTGGATTTGATCAATGCGTATGCCAACATCCAGAGCTTGACCAAAATGCGCACCGTAAAAAGTCTCATTAAGAGCAGAGTAAATGAGTAATTTCTTTTCAGGCGTCACTTTCAAGCGCTCAACCAAGGAGTAGGCGAAAAAGTACAACCAGTTTCCAGCATTCAAGGCAACTGGGATCCCATACTTCCGATGCAAAGTGGTGTCTCCACGACGGACTTGGGAGTTGTCTTGAATATCATCTACTATTAAGGACCCAGAATGAATGGCCTCTAAAATTTGCTTCAACAGCTCAAGGTTTTCACTTTCATCGTCTTGATAACCTGGATGCAGTAATGCCCCCAAAGCGAAGCCCGTATCAATAATCTGCCCTCGCAAATCTTTACGGGGTCGAGAAAAAAAATCCTGAAGAGGATCAATCAAAGTGCCTTGCCAATGCCGTGACAACGGGCAATTGTCTTGACGAGTTTCAATTTTACCAAGGGCCTGTTGCAAATAGTTCATCGATCGTTAAACTACCAAAAGAGATCTTAAATATCTAAGGATCTTTTTTTATATTTCAGTTTATACACTGCGCGAAAAGCCCTTCGCGCCATTAGCTCCCCATAAAGACCTGAAACGAGAAGGCCGTGGGATGCGCTGTGGCGGCTGCTATGAGGCGGGCGGAAAAACCAATTTCATCAAAACTGATTAGTATTAAATATAGATATAAAAAGCTATTAATGTAATCACGATCGGCGCCAGGAAAGTAAGACCAAGGACCCAAAGAGTTTTTGCTTGAACAGCTTTCTCATCATTCTCAGTCTTTTGCTCAGTGATCATGGCAATCCCTTCAAAATCTCATACGGACTTTACTCTTAACACCTCTTTCAACCTAAGACATCTTAAAAAGACTCTTGATACGAGGAGGTTTCAACCTCCTCGTATCCAATGGCAAAACCTCAGGGAGTGATTTTCTTCTTCGAATGAGCCGCAAAAAACTTCCAGATCTCATCAGAAGCTTTGATCTCTTGACTGACCTTTCCTACAAGACGACCTGACTGACGACCTCCACCAGGCCAAGTGTGGCCTCCTCCTTCAATAATATATCGGTGAACTGCTGTTCCATCCCGACACTTCTGATATTTTTCTATTTTCACCTGAGTGCCGTCATCCGATACAATATCCAACGGAGCCGAAACGTCAGGGGGCACCTGACACTTCCCCTTTTCAACCCAAAAGGCAATCGTTGCATCAGAGGACAATACCTTTCCTCGCTTTTTCAATCCAAGTGGTCCTGTCACATTCCCGCCAGCAAATGGGATAATGCGATCCTCTGCACCGACGATGTTCAAGACAGAGATAGCGTTTGTGGGTGCACAGGACTTAGAAATTAGCTCGCCCATGTTACCTGCAACTGGCGCGATAGCCGCAAATACATCGGATCTTTCACAAGCCAAGCGAAACGAAAAAAGACCTCCATTAGAGATGCCCGTCGCGTAAATGCGTGACTCATCAATTTGATATTCCGCTTTAAGAACCTTTAGAAGCGCATCAATGAACCCAACATCGTCAATACCTGAAGCTATTTCGGGGCGTCCATCATTCCAGTTTCCATCTAGGGCGTTTGGATAGACCAATATAAACTCATTCGTTTTTGCCAGCAAACGCATTTGAATGTCTTTTTCTAGCTTGTCACCACGTCCACCCCCACCATGAAATGCTAAGACCAGGGGGCAGGACTTTTTCTTACAAGCTTTGGGGGCCTCCTCCCACCAAATACGCTTTTTGCCATTATGTTCAAGGGACTTTTCTTCAAGGCCCGCCCAGGATTTACCTACAAAAATTAACACCAAAATGAAAAACATGAATCTATTCATAAAACCCCCTCAGTGTAGACCTATTAGACAGCTATCTCAATTTATTGTCACGCCAAGGAATTCCGACGG
Source organism: uncultured Bdellovibrio sp. (assembly GCA_964431515.1). Taxonomy (GTDB): domain Bacteria; phylum Bdellovibrionota; class Bdellovibrionia; order Bdellovibrionales; family Bdellovibrionaceae; genus Bdellovibrio. The sequence continues at coordinate 38,229 of CAYSKF010000010.1, read as the reverse complement.
TTCGGATGCAATTAAATAAGCACCTAAGACGAAAACAGGTGGTGCAACCTTTGATAAGCTTTCTATTAGAAAAGCAAACTAGGAACACGAATGATAAACGCCTTCAAATTACTTAAAATAGCTTTATTGATGATAGCTTTATCAAACAATGTGTTCGCAATCACCCCAAGTGCGAAGCTCTTGATCAATTATGAAACTCAAGCCAACGGGGCAGGTATACGAAGTAACCAACTGGTTTCCATCCCCCATTTCGAAATTCCTTTAAATATGGTCGCAAGAGATGTGACGGAAAGCTTCGAAAAAGACTTCGCAAAACACATGATATTCGTTCGAGATGGCGTCCGGTATGTGCGATGGATTCTAAACCCCGAAGACACCCAATGGCATCTGGAGCTCCAAGAGCACTTTTCAAAAAAAGGTCTTCAACTTACAAAAAAAGAATACTTTCGTGGATATCAGACAGCTTCGCGATCTTACATCGTTGAAGATCCTCAACAAACAATACAGTTTTCAGTAAAAAGCTCAACGAACACAACTGGTGGCCAATGGTCCGACAAAAAACAGACCGCCGGTGATGCCTTTGATTCTCGTCTAAATGCAGAATTCTTAAGCCATATTCAAAGTCATCTAAAATTTGAATACATCATCATTCTTGACGAGCCCGCAATCCTAAAGATTCCCGCTATAGATCAAGCCGTGGTCATTCGTGATTTAGGCTCCTTGAATGACCAACACTCGGGCAAACTGCTTGTTCCCGGTTTCTCCGTTCTGCACGAAACCACCGGACGTCGGCTTGCAAAATTAGGAGGCTCTGACGACCCCTTAGCCTATTGGACTGAGCACTATATCAAAGCCGTAGCGCGAGCCCTGGGTGAATTTGCTGCTCGTACCGGAATGCAGTTTGATTCACCTCACTCGCAAAACTTCTTAGTTGAACTTGATGCAACCAACTTTAAACCCACTGGCCGTATTGTTTTTAGAGATCTGTCCGATCTTTATGCGGATAAAAACTTTATTCGCGCAGTTCATCCCAACCCTCATTTCTATTTAGAAAAATTCACCCAATCTAAAAATATTCTGGATAAAATTTCCGCTGGTTTTGGACCTCTGCATGGCAATACTGTTCCTAGCTGGGTCAGTTCGGATGCCTATCGTAATTGGTCCAACATTTTTTTTCTTGAGTTTGAGACTAGCTTCGCCAAAGTCTCGGGCCTAAGTCTATCGGACTTCAAATTCAAAGAAGGAGGAAACTCGGGACGCTATTTTAAAAATCAATATAGAGTCTCAGGGAACTCAGCTGCCGTCCAAAACTTCTGGAAAAACATGAGGTTTATCGGCAACCCCCGCGGTGTTTTGAGTTGCTCAAAAATTTGGGATTTTTAAGATTCTACAACTAAGTAATTTTAACTGGATGATTCCAAATCTCTGTTTCAGCTCAAGTTGGATTTCACCACTTTAAGGTGGTCTCCTTAAATAATCTCGCCTCACCGACTACTTTTTTTGATCTACTTTAAAGGAATGTGTTCGGCCAATTCACGAATCTCAATCGTTGTGTTTCTAATTTCTTCTTCATGCCAGTCTGGCGAATCCCCTTGCGAGACTCTTAAATTTCGATGATTTGCCAAGCACAAAGCCCGAATCGATGCGGGCAGATCTTTGCGAACCAAGCAATCCTGATAGAACTCTTGTGCTATCGGAGCAAAATCAGGATTCGCATCAAGAACCTCTGCAATCAGACCTAACTTTGTTCCGGCGCGATTTAATATTTCCGGTGTATGATGGACTTCTTTTGGCGTCAGTTTTTTGAAGTCCGTTAATACTGGCAACTCCGATTGGGTTCGCTTCATCAAGTTTTTATAGTCTTCAGAACTCCAAGACTTCAATAACTTGGCTTGGACTGGTTCTTCCTGCAGAACTGTGGATGTACCAACTGCTTGCTCTGCGACTGAGTCTGAGACTTCTTCAAAGGCAGCAGTCTGCTCTGTTGGTTTCAATTCGGGTTTTTGCTCAGTTTTTTGCCACAGACTCACGTCGTCGCTTTGAAATACTTCCTGCTCAACTTGATGTTCGATGGCATCAGCTGATTCTATCTCTGATCTATGTTGAAATACTTTCTGGTAGACTCCATAGCTCAAAGCAGTAAAAATTAAAACAATGGCAATATTAGAATAAGAAATCCCAGAAGCTTTTTTTGCGTTCTTCAATTCTGCCCTCCGGTTGACTGTCCCAGTAAACTGCTTTCGGAATCTCCTCATTCAGCTCATCCATCCGTTTGAGGTCTTCGCACATAGGAATATCAAGATTCAAATGCTTCAGTTGATCACACGCCGATCGTTGAGCCATCTCAACATCTAACGGCATCTTGCGTTTTTCTTTAATAACCCGACTAAAAGAATCTAAATAGCTCAAGCGCATTTTTTCTTTATGCGCCACTGTGCAATCCGTGCAATTTTCGGTCAGGGCTTTTCCCATTTGAGCCCCTACGGAGTACGGTCCATTTAAATTGAAGTCGCAGGCAAAATATCCGCTGTAGGCATGGCCCACTGGGCACTTGGCATGCATCATCCCTAAATGTACTCCTCGACCATCACTGTGCCGAGCTTCATGAAGAAGGGTGTTTAAGCGCTCCATCCGTACATCGTAATCGGTGGCCTTCCCGTCTTTCGGTACTTTGAACAATCCAGGCCCTACCTGAACTATTCCCACTCGAGGAGATGAAACAGGGACTTTTCCCACCCCAGGGATCTTGAGTCCATACAACTTCCCAGCCTTTTTCCCTAAATAGTAGTCCACCGGTCCAATGTTCATCATGATGATCTGCGCAGCGGAATACTGATATGGAGAGGCTTGCATAAGATCGGAGCTACCGAAGTCAGGAATGATTTGCGGCAAGTCAAAGCTGTAGCTTTCTCTTTCTACATAACGTTTATCGTAGGGAACAAATTTTTCACCAACGACATAGCGAACTCGTTCTTTAAGCCACCCCAGTAAATCGCTTCCCCGACTCAAAGAGCGATCGATGTCAGTGACTTTATAAAATTCCGGATCTAATTCGCGAAACTGAATATTATCTAACAACAAAATATCAGACTCTAAAAGACTAGATTGGCTTCGCGGGACATCACTACCGTACTGGAATATGGTGGCGGTGGTGGTGGCTGCCTGCCCTGAAACTGAAAATAAAACGGTAAATAGGGATAAATAAAGTCGGGTCATAATCGCAAATTATAGGGCTTGAATGCGATTTGCTCCACGCAAGAGTATTCAGTAAGAAATACTTTCATCAATGATCATTTTTTTTACAGAAAAAGCTGAAATTTATTCAACCAGGGAAGCCTATCCAAAATGCTTTCATTGAGTCGTTCAATGATAAATTTAGAAGCGAGTGTCTGAATCTAAATTGGTTTGAATCCATTTACCACGCAAAGGAAGTCATTGAGAGCTGGCGAATCGAGTACAATACGGAACGTCCAAATTCAGCACTGAAAAATAGAACTCCAGAAATGTTTGCCAAACAATACGAAGAAAGATTAAGAGAGGTTTCTCAACCGTGAGGTTTCAGACGCTCCAAAGAGGGGGCCAAGGTCACAACATCTGGCGCGTTAGGAACATTTCGCTCCAAACGAAGTTTTGGATACCACAACGATAAGGAACCCAGCATCGTTCTCAATATCAGAGATCAGAATAATCAACTAGCGAACGACAATATTTTAATAACATTTAATAAACATCAAGAACGATGTGAAGAAGTTTACAAGCACCTTACCTACCCACTTGAAGACATGAATGCGGAAGAGGATCAAATAGCTAGTCAAACTCTAAATGACCTGTACCAAACCTATCTTGAAAACCGCGGAAAGCAATCAGACCCCTTTATGGGTATTGATTATGCTGATTCAAGTTATCCACAAGAAATTTTAAAAATTAAAAATAAAGAAAAAGAGTAAACGAGTATAAAATGAAAAAAACAATTCTACTACCCCTTCTATTACTAATTTCTCAAGCCAAGGCAGAAACCAGGATAACTGCAACTTTAACTGGGACGATTAAAGTCGAAATAATGACTCAAGATCACTTTCGCCACAGTCTGGAATGTTATCCCCTCGGAAAGGGCTCGAAGACACATAACTTACCCCCACAGACTCTTGCTCTACAGGGAGCCACGCAAGATGGAACAAATAGCACGCTCAAATGGCATTCTTCATTAGAAAAACCGTTCCAGCGCAATATACGAGCCTAAACGGCTAATTTATTAAGCGAAAAGAAAATAGGTTGACCTGTAGGATTAGTTATCACTTCAAAATATTCTGCAGAAAAACCATTTTCACGAAGCTCCAAAAGAAGCGCATCTGGATCTTTCAAAATTCTAACCGTTGTACCATCTCGCTTCTGCGTCTTATCAATTGGATCTAGACTTGAAGCCACGAAGTCGGGCCACTGAAACCCATCAGGCCAAGTTACGGCAAAGGTAACATACAAACTTGATTCATTCATTAAAGAGCGAACATTCTCAAAATAGACATTTCTATTTTCTACAATACAGTGTGATAGATAATCATCTACCACTATTTCAAACTTGCCCAAATCATACAACTCCTTCGAAATATCAATGCAGTGCAAGCTCATTTTAGTATCGTCGTAGTTGGGATGCTTCTTCGCGCTATTGAGAGCCACATCGGAAAAATCAACACCAGTTATTTTATTGCATTTATTCATCAGAGAAAATCCCAGGGAAAAGTCCCCGCATCCCAGAAGTATTACATTTTTATTACTCACAAGTGGACTAAGTAGACTGCTTTTAAATTCTACTTCGGAAGAAGTGGACCAATTTGATTTCTTTGATAGAAGATCAACATATATTTTATTGAAGATATCTTTCATTTCGGGCTCGCTATTCTTAATTTACGATTTATGCGTTCGAACTCAAAACGTTCTTCTTTTAAAGACCATTTCCGCAAATATCTATCTGTAAACAACAAATTATATTTAGAAGACAAATGACACTTCAAACAGAACTCATTTGCCATAGGATGTGCAAACTCCGAAAGATCAGAAATCTCTCCAAAAGAGTAAAACTCAGGCACAACATCTATTAACAGCAATTCAAACCGATAACTGTCACTATTGTTACCCAGACTCATGGGATTGAGCTTTAGAATTTTATTTCCATCAGCATTTTTATAAACCTTAATATCCTGAAATCCGTTTTTGACTTCAGCCTGAAACCATCCTTCACTCGAAAGACTTTTGACATCGAATGCGCTGGCATAAGTACTAGTTGGTACCAAAATTAATAGGCATATCCACAGGACTTCCATTTATAACTTTCGCTCTTATAATATCATCTTTTCTCACTGGTACGTCCCTTGTCAAAACAACGTCTCCAGTTTCCTTTGAAACCGCTAACGGAAATGCCTTTACTGGACTTCCCCCACTATCAAGCTTAATTAGAAACACTTCAGTTGGAGTCACTTTCATCCCAAAAGCGTCACGAATTTGTATGACATTGCCATCAAGAAAAGCAGAATATTTCAAACTTGCATGAACACCAATATCGATAAGCTCCTCATCAACTTTGTTACCATTTGCATCCGACACAAATATTCTAGCTTTATAAGATCCCGGCATTAAACCTGGTGGAACCTCCCAGCGTAAAATTTTTTGAATTGGTAAATCTCGCTGAATTCGAATTTGACCACTGGAGTTAACTGCATTTTTTATACTCGCTAAACCCGGCGTGTAACCATTTATCCAATGAGGCTTATCACCAGGTCCAATTTTATCCTTATAATTTTTAATCCATTCAGCTTTTTGATCTGATCGCATTAACAACTCAAAGGAGACTTCGTAATCTTTTGGCACATACGATGTTCCCTCAGATATATTGATAGGAATGGTAATTACGTCATCAGGAAATCCGTAAAATTTATTTATTGGAAGACCAACATTCAAACCAGGAGCATCAATTTGAGTAGGCTCAACCAAAGAAACATTTGCTGGTGAACGCTTATCAAATAGGTGATGGGAACAACCGATAACAACAAAAACACTATAAATTAACAAAGTTTATTCATAATCAAATAATTGATTCGTTCGAAAAGTAAAACAACTATTTCTTAAATGATGGCCTACCTTAGTCTAGCAAATTCAATTCACTAAAAATAGATCACGGAAGGCCGATCTGCGTTTGTCTTGAAATAACTTTCTATACGTAAAAAATGAAGGAGTTTTAACCATGACTACCAGTTCAATTATCCAACAGTGGCAACTGGATTGTGATCGTCGTCCCAATGTTTGGAGTAGAAGCTATATCAACCTTCCCTCCCCAACTCTGAATGGTTTTAATAGAATTGTGCAGCCCAAGTCCATTTCCTCGCTCTTTACCTTCAGTAACGGGTTGGCGATAGGCCTTCTCAATTAAATCTCGAGACATTCCTTTGCCTGAGTCACGCAATTCGAAAATGAAATAGCTGCTATTCTCTTCAATATTGAGGGTTACAAATCCCCTGTCCGATATTGATTCGATCGCGTTGTTCAGCAAATTAGAAAGGATTCTTTTCAACTGATGGCTATCTACCTTAGCTTTTCTTTGTGTGGATATGGAATCGTAAAAGCTAAGACGAGCCTTTGAGGTGTCTTTGTATTCAACTTCTTTGAGCGCAACCACTTCTCGGCAAATCGCAGCCAATTCTATCGCTGACATTACAGGAAGATCTTCTGTTTTTTCTTCGCGTTCTGACTTTTGAGAATCATCTGAAGGGGCAGACTCTTTTTTTGACGATTGTCTATTGGCATCTAGTAGATCTTCAGCAATTTTAAAAATTTGCTGGGATGCCATCTTTAACAAATCCCCTTCTTCAGGAAGGGTGTTCGAAATACGTGAGGAGATAATATTTAAAGCACTCAAAGGAGACCTAATGTCATGACTCACCTTTTTTGCTACTTCAAATATTGCCCTTTGCTTTTCAGCTTCTTTATTTTTTTTAGATAAATCTTCCAATGTGTCTTACAAATCTTGAAACTCTAAAATTGACAGCTTTTCCTCAGACGAATTTTGAAATTGCTTGTTAAAGCGAACTTTGATGACTTGAATCTCGTGATTAATTCTTAGAATATTCTTTCTAAGAAAAAATGATAAGACCATTAAGGCAGAAAAATGTAACGCCTGCATAAAACGCGTCTAGGAACTGAAATCAATATCCAGCATGCTGCGATTTATGAAAACACAGCGTGCAAACCAACTAATAGAAGAAATCCAAGAGCTGACTCGTCAATACCATTCTGAAGTGAGCTCCGTAAGAAAACCGTGGCCGAAATCCATAAAATCCAGAATCCAAGAATTATTTGCTCTGGATGTACCAGTTAAGGCAACAGCACAAAAAATTGACATTCCCTATGCGACTATTATGTCTTGGCGATTGAAGCCCAAGAAAAATATTAAATCTGCTTTTCACGCATTAACAATCCAACCAGGTCCAACTGTCACAGTTGGACCATCATTGGAGGCAAAAACTAATTTGGGTCTAACTGTGACGGTTAGAACTCCAGAAAGATATATTTTAGAGATACCAGAATCTATTGCCGTAAAAACCATCATTGAACTTCAGCGAAGTAAATCATGTTTTTAGACCGCAAAGGGCTTCGGGCATTTGTATATCGTGAAAGTATCGACATGCGGTGTGGCTTTGAAAGATTGCATTCATTATGCATCCATCAAATGCAGGCGATTATGGATCAAGGACATGTGTATTTGTTCTTCGGGAAAGACCGCAAACGCATCAAAGCTATTTTTTATGACGGGACAGGTTTGGTCATGATTTCAAAACGCATGGAAAAAAGGAATTTCATGTCTTTGACCGAGCTTCTGGGTCGATCGGAGGTCAGTCTGTCGGAATTAAAGCTGATTTTTCATGGAAGTGTGATCAGAACACCTATTGTTGATCGCTCTATGGCAGCTTTGGCGCCACAAATCCCAGTGACGCAAAGGGAAGCTGTTGATCTTCCGCACGGGTTTTTACAAACTCCCGGCTGATGGATGAAAGAACTCGAAAAATAATTGAAAGCGAAAATGACCCCCGCATATTGCAGGCACTTCTGTCGCAAGCTCTCGAGTTCATTGAACAGCAAAAGTTAGTAGTTGCTAAACTTCAGGAGGAGCAAGCCCTCAGCCAGCAATCTAAGTTCAATTTAGATGAGCGCGTAAAACTGCTCCGTAGAAGTATTTTCGGTAAATCCACTGAAAAAAGAACTGAGGCTTCCGATCGTCCTCGTGATAAAAGTCAAACGGACGCTATGTTATTCAGCCAAGCTGCATTCCCTGCAGAAGTGTCACGCGAAGAGCAAAAGAAAAATAAATGGTCAAATCTACACAGCTGTGAAGTTGAGCACCATCTTTCAGATGACGAACTTAATGAAGAAGCAAAACTTCGTGGTATAGATAGTCCACATCCATCAATGTGGAAAAATACGGGTCTTTATGATGAATCTTTTCAAATACAAATCATAGAAAGATCCTACGTCAAAGAAGTCCACAAAAAGTATAAATATAAGCTTGATCCAAAGTTTCTTCCAGACTCAGAAAAAGAAGTTATTATAACTGCTAATGGCCCTTCGGGCCTATTGCCAGGAATGAACTACTCAACTGACTTTGTTGTCAGCGTCGTGGCTGATAAATATATCAGCCACATGCCTTTAGAAAGACAAACCCGAGAAATGGAATCTTTGGGCTTAAAGGGGATTAAAAATAGCACCCTTTCAAGATTGTCTGGCTTGGCAGCTGCGAGTCTTGAACTTGTACAAGTTGAAATTCTCAAAGAGTTGAAATCAAGTGATCTTGCCTTACATCTAGATGAAACTCCTTGGAAAATCCAAGATAAGACTGAAAAAGATGGTTACATGTGGGTGGTTAGCAATCGCTATGGCAGTCATTATTGTTTTAAACCCACAAGATCCGGGCAAGTCGTTAAGGATTTCTTAAGCGGATACAATGGCCCTGTAGTTACTGACGGTTACGTTGGGTACAATATACTTGCGGATGCGAATATTCCACAGGCATTTTGTTGGGCGCATGCTCGCAGAGAATTTATAAAAATTGAAGATCATGATCCGACAGTAAAACCGATTTTAGATGATATTGACCGATTATTTGAAATCGAAAGAGAAGCTTCATCTTTTGAGAATCTTTTGCGACTGCGGAATGAAAAAAGTCTGTTAATAACCAAAGATCTTTATCAAAAGCTCTTGGTGGAATACCCAAAGTCACGCCCTGGCAGCCAAAAGCGTAAAGCCATTGAGTATCTCACTAAACGATGGGCTGGATTTATGCTTTTCTTAAGTGATAACCGTATCCCTCTTTCTAACAACGAGGCTGAACGTACGATCCGTCATGCCGTGGTTGGAAGGAAGAACTATTACGGTTCTGGAAATCACGCTGGTGCCGATACCGCCGCCACCTTATTCACGGTGATTGAGTCTTGTAAAAAGAATGACCTAGATCCGCGAACTTATTTATCGATGGCTCTGAATTTAGTCGCGGATGGAAAAATACCACCCACGCCATTGGCACACGCTCGGGCGCTTCGTCAATAGCGCGTATCACGCAAGGTTTACAGAAAAATAGTAAGACATTCTAACTAGAAACAACACCAATTGTTTTTTCCATAAATCACTATCATCAATCCAAACGTTGATAGCGACACGACTTGCGCCAAGGAACTCCTTATTATTCAGGAATATTGAGTAAGGCGCCCTATTAATTGAGCACTTTCCCATAGGTACATTCTGATCAATGACTAAAGAAATGCACTCAATCCCATTCTTGCCGATATATCTTTCAAGTCTGGCATAGGCTTCAATATGACTACCCTGATTTATCGGATCTGTTAAAATGGATTTAAACTCTGAAAATAGCTGATTACGTTCAGTTTTACGAGCCTCAAGTAATATAAATAGTCCAAAGCCAGTTTCGATGACTAGAGACACCAAAACCAAGGCTAAGAAAATATTGCGAATCTTGAGGCTGATAAACTGCTGTAAATTAATCATTTGAACTTAATATTTGAAAATCTCGGCGTGTACCTTATATGAAGCTCATCTTCAATGATGTTAGGCTTTGATACAAAGTATGTGTTGGTTTTCCACCCAGGAATATTAACACCAAGATTCACCACATCTCGGGTGATCGAACGAAACTTATCAGCTCGCACAGACCAATTTTCCTCAGTAGCTGCAGCATCCAAATTAAGGCTGTATTTTTGAAGGTACTCACTAAATTGCATACCTAAAAGAATATTTAATAACCCAAGAAAGCCCACAGGGTCATTAAATCCACCTGCCCAGCTACCAGTAACGATATCAGGTTTTTGCTCTGGCAACGTTGATATTGTTTGAGGGTTAAACTCAATGACAGAGAGATCAATCTTATAAGACGCAAAAATGCGCTTTGTTTCTTTGGACGCTATGAACTCGCCAAAAACACCAGGAAGGTAAGCAATTTTAATACTGATATTTTTGCTATTTGTGACATCTTTAATAGGCGGTCTTTCAGAAAGATATCCCTGAACACCAACGGGTATTAAACCTGTAGATAGGTCAAACTTCTTTTCTTTTCCGTAAGCTCTTATAGCCTCATCCAAAGCTTTTACGACGACGAATCGGTTCTGCTCATTTTTATGGAGAGAACTGGTCGGATAAACCCAAAAGCTTGTTTGCGTGAAAGACAATTTAGGCTGAATAACGTATTTATCTTTCAAGAAATTTTCATTCTCAGTTACGGTTTTTAGTGCTCGCTCAGAAAGATCAGGAATGATATCTGGAATTTTTCCTGCTGGAATTTTGAAATCTATATTTTCATAAAAAACGAGCTCAAAAGATTTAATCCTAGCGGGATTTGTTCCATTAAATTTTTCATTCTCAACAAGAAACCACTTACCTTCCTTTTTTATAGCTCTATAGGGACCTGAACCTAAAAACGGCTCAGTCGATGAAGGATCAAACTTCCAGCCCTTAGGAAGAATGCCTAGCTGCTCTCTTGTGAGTGCTTTGAGTATCGCTGGATTTTTCTTATGAAGTTGAATTTCAATTTTTCTTTCATCGAGTGCTTTTATAGATTTAATATCTTTCAAAAACTGAGAAGACTGACTTTTGGGATGATTAAGGTGCCTATCAATTGAATAGACCACGTCTTCAGACAGGATTTCTTTACCATTTGAGAAAACCCGCCCTTTTTTTATATTTAAAGTGACAGATGTACCTGTTTTATCAAACTGCCAACTTTCTGCAATCCCCGCAGCCAAACTTCCATTCTTATCAGAGTCCAAAATTGGCTCTATGATCTGACCAAGTATTGTATGTTCCTCTACGAAATTTACCTCAGCGGGGTCCCTAGGGAAAGTAACAGGAACATATCCAAGAGTTGGACTAACAGATTGAGATGCTGTTTGTCGCCCACTACCAACCGCACCCAAATGTTCTTTTGGAGTTGAAATACTATCAAGCTTACATAAAGCCTTTGGCGAATTCTGAATTTGCTGAGCTTGTGACAAAAAAGGTGTTAGGGTCAGTAATAAGAAAGTTGCTTTTTTCATTATGCTCTCAAACTTGTTTCTATTTGGACTTAGGATGATGAAAAGTAGTGGCTTCGTCCACAAGAATATTAATTTGTCCAGAATACAGTCGCCTTGAAAACAAAAGGGACTGGGTACATCACATTAACTAAAGCTTTCAGGACTTTTGTCTAAACTGACCTCTTTTCAGCTCCGATTTGGTAAATGCGTGCCCGCTTAGAATCAATTAGCAAAATCAGGCGACAAATCCAAATATTCAATAGGTAAATAAGATCGACTTCAAAGATTCAACCAAAAGAAGATAGCCAAACTACTATTGTTTGATATGTACGCAATTCCTAGCGAGAAACAAATATTTGAAACCGCTAATAATAAAATAATTTTTTTCGAGAAACTCGTCGGCGACTTGAGTGCAGCCGAAGGATGGAGTGATGGAAACGTCACTACTCCCCAGAACTTTTAACCTATCTTATTATAGGTCTCAACCTTACTAGATAATGATCATTCTAGACGCCTAAACACAACTTGGCTTGATTTCTAAAATAGGCTGGTTAAACTGTTTGGATGCATTATTCAATAAAAGTACTTAAATCTTTACTGAACCTGAACTGCAAATCAATCGCTCAAAAAATAATTGGTATCTTACTAGTCACTTCTACTACTACTGTTGCGCATGGAAAAAATAAGACTATAAATGCGATACTGTTCCTGACCCCAATTTGATTTGGACACCCAGCCCAGGGGGTCTTTATGGAAGTTACGTCTAACAAACGGAAATATTTTACACAGGAAAAGAAGCGTTTAATCGTCCAAGAACACTATTCTCAAGGAATTTCCATCGCAGTACTTGCCAGGAAATATGGGATTCATGCTATCACTCTGTACAGTTGGAAGAGGCAAATGAATCAGAAAAAAGACGAATCCCCAATCAGTGCTGAATACATTCAAAAGTTGATCGAAGAAAACGACAAGTTAAAAGGTGAAGTGCAAACCTTGAAAGCCAAAGTCGGCGATTTAACGATCAAGAATGACATCTTGAAAGATGGTCTAGAGATCGTCCAAAAAAAAGCGATTTTAAAAGCACTGCAACCGCCAAAGAAGTCAAAGCGCTTAATCGGTATGAAGTAAGCCACATCGCAGAAGTTTTCGAAGTCAGTCGAAGTTCACTCTATTATGAACCAGTTTCGCAGGAGGAAATTGGAGTGCCTCGCTATTACCAAAAATCAGAAGATGAATCTATTTTAGAAGAAATTAAATCCGTGCTTGATGAACGCGCCACGTACGGCTATCGCCGAGTACCAACAATGGTAAATCGTAAGCGTACCACCAATGGTCGCAATAAGCTCAATCGCAAACGTATTCAGCGAATTATGCGCATGAATGGCCTTTCGTTACCGCAAGCCATGCCACAACAAAAGCGACCGCACACGGGCGTTGTAATGACACTGTTCCCGAATGCACGTTGGTGTTCAGATGGAATGGAGATCCGTTGTTTTAACGGTGATAAAGTCTTCGTTGCATTTGCGCTGGATTGCTGTGACCGGGAGGCGTTCGCCTACGTCGCAAGGACTGAACCGTTATCTGCTGATGACATTGAGGAACTTATGATAAAGGCCGTAGCAGCCAGATTTGGCGAGTCCTTAAGGTGTTCGCGCGAGATTCAATGGTTGTCAGATCGGGGTTCAATTTACAGATCTAAATCAGTGCAAGTTCTCGCAAAGCACATGAATCTTCAATGCTGTTACACCAGGGCCTACAGTCCAGAATCCAATGGAATGGCAGAAGCCTTTGTAAAAACAATCAAGAGGGATTATGTCTATCAAGCAGACTGCGACAGCGCAGAAACGGTTCTTAAGCTTTTACCGCAATGGTTTGCGGATTATAACAACGTCGCTCCGCACTCAGCACTTGGCATGATGAGCCCAGTCGAGTACAAGGAGTCCATCAACTTTTAACCGTGTCCAAAAAATTGGGGTTCACTCCAAATCCATAATTTATCGAAATACAGAGTCAAACAAATGTCAATTTTGTGGGTAATTGAAAGGATCATGGGGCGCTTACGCTAATTCTTCGTCATAGTGATGGAAGTCGCGTCCAATCCCCACCCGTGGAATAAGAATAGACTCCAGCTCAAATCACGCAGCTTAGTCGTACACCAAGTCATCTTCCCAAGTTCAAATCATCGGGATATGCCATGCAAGACCAAAGTCCATTCACTAAAATAACTTTATACCGATATGTAGGAGGTTAAGGACTGGAGTATTAATGACTACCGAAAATCAGACAATTAAAGCTGCTGCGGAGATTCTCATGAAATACCTAACCAAGGTTAAAACACCGGATCGATCCGCCTCCGACGCCCGTTTCTTTTCAAAGTTTCAACCTATTTTCACCTTAGAAAATCTGAATAATCTAAGTGCAAATGACGTCAAAAGATTTACTTCTTTTAAAGAAAATGAACACTGGAATGGCATTCACAGACAGCACAACAGCTACACAAAAGATATGCCAAAACTGCGATCCGCATTAAAAAATCTTCTCGATGAATCTCTAGATATCCAAAGGCGAATTGATGGAATTCGAGATCCAGCTACTGGCGTAAAAGGACTCGGACGATCTGTTTATTCGGCGATACTCTTTACCGTTTATCCAAACAAGTATCCAGTCTTCAACAATAAAACAGAGAACACCCTTGTCCGACTTGGTTTATGGTCGGATAACAGCTTTGAGACCGAAGGTGAAAAATATAAAAAAGCTGCAGAGATCTTTAGGTCACTTGCAACGGCCATAGGATGCTCACTTGCTGAACTAGATGGAATTACTCATCACTACGTAGTAGACACGAATCAAGACTTTCAAGATGACGAAATGCCAGGATTTTTTAAGCTCTCTCCGGGCGCTGGTGGATCTGACTTTGAATATATGCGTTCAAAAAATATAGCCGCACTTGGCTGGAACTCCCCAACTGATCTTACAAAATATAAAGAAACGATAGATGCTGCAAAAAAGGCAGTCGACATGGGTGATGGAAAAGACGTCAAATACATTGCCTCCCAATTTTCCGCAATCCGTGATGAAATTCAAACTAGTGACATCGTTCTATATTATGCGAAGAATAGAATAATTGGAATTGCCAAAGTAACTGGCGAATACAAGTTCGAACAGGGAGCAAAACATGGCCACCAAAGACCTGTGAGCTTCTTTAGCAACTTCAAAGAAGTTGATATTGGAACCGATGAAATCTTAACAAAATTTTTTCATGACAATTCAACCTGCATGGAGCTTGAAGACGAAATTTTGATTAGCAAGGTCGTTTCATTAATTAAGGAAAAAAACCCTAATATTGACTTCGTAAAACCACAAGAAATACCTAGCTATAAAACAGAGAAGGTTTTCACTGGCTTTTCAAATAGAGCATTCGCGCTTTTAAAAGAATATCAAAAGCAACCCGTCTACGAGACTTATGAAAAGACTGCTGAAGAATTTGAAACGGAAATCAAGAACCCTACTAGAGATCTATTGAACTGTGGAAAAGAATTTTGCGAACTCATACTGGACAACCTTATGGAGACTGAAACTAGGGTTCTCAGTGTAATCAAGAAAAACGACTACGGAAAAGGCGGAATTCACCATCACTTCTGGGGTGCCTTCTACCCTACTGGTCAAAAAAGAACAGACTCACCTCAGATGTATGCAATTATATATCCTGACCAATTGAGATTTGGCTTTGGATTTGGGCACAATTCAGATCATTTTAAAAATCAACTTATTCGTAATTTAAAAGAAGGCTCTTTTCTAGATGCCGAGTATTTCGAGATGCTCAATGACATGGGAGTAAACTTAAGAATTTGGAATCTTCGCGAAAAAATAAACGCATATGACGGAAAGATTGCTCTTGATAAAGTTTTCGATTGTTTTGAAAAGAAAGATCTTCAGCCAAATTTCGACATGAAATTTAACGAACATGAAACTGTAGATCATGGCCCTAAGCTCTCAAACAAACTTGAACAGACTTTCAAAGCACTTTTGCCGCTATACATACTTAGCACCTCCAGTACGCCTAAACTTCTACTTGATAGATGGAGCAACTATTTCTATGGAGAAACCGAAGACTCTACGTCCTCAATAACTGAGCAATCGAACTATACTTGGGCACAATTATTAGAGGACATGAATTGGAATGAGTCACTTGATGAAAGCAAGAAGATCAAATCAGTCTTAGATAACAAAGTTGATGGATCATCTGTTGGTCCAAAACAATTCATTTTCTTTGGGCCTCCTGGCACGGGGAAAACAAGAGCAGCAATAAAACTTTCTGAGCTGCTGGCAACTTCAAAAAAGTCACATATAAAGATGGTACAATTTCACCAAAGCTATGGCTACGAGCAGTTTATTGAGGGTATCAAGCCAAAGCTCATATCTGGTCAGCTAACTTACGAAATTTCTGAGGGAGTTTTTGTTGAATTCTGCAGATTGGCGGAGTCTAAACCTAAAGAACAGTTCGTTTTTATAATTGACGAAATAAATCGAGGCAATCTATCAAAGATATTCGGAGAAATGTTGTTTCTGTTGGAATACCGGGAACAAAAGCTAAACCTCCTCTATTCGCAGACACCATTTTCAATCCCTGGAAATATTGTTATTATTGGCACTATGAATAGTGCCGATCGCTCGATCGCGCTGGTAGACTACGCACTTCGCCGCAGATTCAAGTTTATAGAAATGAAACCACAAGCCGGCGTTTTAAAAAGTATCTATGGCGACAATGAAGAGGTCGAATACTGCATCAGGTTTTTTAACATAGTAAACGAGAGAATTCGTGATCCTCGCTTATATATTGGTCACAGCTATTTCCTAAATCAGGATCAACTCAACAAAGTTACACTTGAATCCATTTGGGAAAATTCCATAGAACCTCTCCTAAAAGAATATTTTGCAGCATCTCCGAGTAGACTATCTGACTTCAATTTTAAAGACCTTTGGATGGAAGTCACGGCTTCGTCAGATACTGCACGGAAAGCATCTTAATGAGAAGGAATGTAACTATTAAAGAGTACGAAGTTTCTGAATCACTTGCATTAAATGACGAGCAAGTGATTTACCTTCGTCAATTTGATACGGTTCTTGAACTACTAGCAGGAATTCAAAGTGGAGAATATAGAATCAGAGCCTCATCTTGGGTAGGAACTATTTTAACACCCGGCCTTGCCCTCCACATAGAACCTAAAATTGGTGCTGTAGATGTTTTGAAAATGTTGTTGTTAGGAGATGGCGAAGCAAACCCTAGAGATATCCATTCCATTTCAAAGTCTACAGAGAACATATGGGACCTAATGGGAATAATGTTAAGTGATGAAATATCAAAGATTACTGCCATTGGATTAAATAAGGCTTACGTTGCAAAAGAAGATAATTTAAGCAATCCAATGGGTCAGATTAATTTTATGCAGGACTTTCTAGCCAACTCTCCCATTCGAAAAGGTATATTCTGCAATTTTGATGAATTCACGCACGACATACCAAAAAACCAGATCCTAATGTGGGCCTTAAGTACACTAAATCACTTAGTGTCATCCGACGTGATTCTTAAAATTAGAGCATCTGAATCACTACTTGAAGGAGTATCAACTCCGCATGAAGTCCCCAATGTTTCTTTACCGGGCCCAAACGATCCTTATCGAATGGCACTTTTCCTGTCTGAACTACTACGTCGCTTTCAAGGCCTTGGTGCCGCCAAATTAGGAAAATCGGGTGCAGGATACCTTCTAAATATGAATGATATATTTGAAGGTTATGTAAGACAAAGACTACGATTAGAACTTCAAGCTATTGGACTCAGAATTTCTGATAAAGGACATTTTAATAGAAATCTTTGCGAAGGTGTTAAACTCGAACCTGACATAATTATTCACGATAGTAAGTGGCAGCCGATAATAATCGCAGACTGCAAATACAAACGGGATTGGAATAACAACAATTCCGATGTGTATCAAATGCTTGCTTATTTAGAAGGATTCCGGCCAATCAATACAGCATTGGTAATTCACCCTGGATCGAATCATGATCTGGAAGTTAAAGCGACCAAGCTGCCGAGATCCAGGACACTTATTTCTTTAGGGCTTCCAGAGCATAACCTCTTAAACGACGAACTCTGGCATCACATTCAGACTCGGTTGAGTATTTTAATCGCCCATGATGTGACTCAGAATCAGAAGGTGGCCTGAATGGAACATCAAAATGAAAATGGAATATATACCTACTGATCCTTCCTAAATAAACGGACTCCTAAAATATAACAGGTTGGTGTATAACGCACCACCGACAGGAGTTCCATATGTCCAAACAGAATCCCCTTAATCATAAGCGTCAATACCACACGAAAGAGTTTAAGTCCTCCGCAGTGAAAATGGTTATTGAGGAACAACTTGATATCTCTGAGGTGGCATCTCGCCTCGGGCTAAAGGTTGAAGATTTAAAGCGCTGGGTAAAGTCTGAAGATGCGAAAGTTGTATCTAAGGACCAAGAGTCATTAAAAGATTTGGTACTGGCAAATAAGAAGCTTGAGGATAAAAATCGCCGTCTGAAAGTAGAGCGTGAAATTTTAAAAAAGGCAATGGCGTACTTCATGCCCGGCCAGAACTGAAGTACGCCTTTATCTCAGATTATAGCGATGAGTTCTCGGTCAAGTTGATGTGCAATGTTCTCGGAGTTTCTGCCAGCCGCTACTACGACTGGTGTGGCCGCGATCCAAGCATTCGGGCAAAACGTAAGATAGACATTATGGCTCTCATCGAGAAAATTCATCGCAAGAGCAGGGAACGCTACGGGGCTCCTAGAGTTTATCATGCCCTGCGTGCGCAAGGCATCCAGATCACTCGGTCGACGGTAAGCCGGTGGATGAAGGAAGCTGGCTTACGCACAAAGATGAACAAGAAGTTTAGAGTGAATACAACGGATTCAAATCACAAGTTACTGGTGGCTAAAAATGTGCTTGATCGGGACTTCGAGGCAAAGGGGCCTGGTGAGGTTTTAACCTCAGACATCACCTATATTCCCACTGGAGAGGGCTGGCTTTATCTTGCCGTCACCTTGGATCTTGGCACCCGTAAAGCTGCTGGCTGGAGTATGGATGAGACTATGACTGAAAAACTTGTTGCAGACGCACTGACCATGGCCCTAGGCCGCGTGGAAATGAAGCCCATGGCCATCCATCACTCTGATCGTGGTTCCCAGTACGCATCGAATGGCTTTCAATCGTTGCTTGAAAAAAACAACTTAACCCCCAGGCATGTCGAGGCGAGGCAATTGCTGGGACAATGCTCCCACAGATAGTTTCTTCCATTCGCTGAAAATAGAACTTATTTACTTTGAAAATTACAAAACTCGAGAGGAGGCGCGGAAAAGTATTTTTGAATATATTGAAGTGTTCTATAAGCGCGAAAGACTGCATTCATCGCTCAACTACAAAACACCCGTTGACTATGAAAAGAGTTTTGATAAATGTGCTTAACACCGAGTCCGTTTTTTCCAGGTAAGATCAGTCATGACTCACCTTTTTTGCTACTTCAAATATTGCCCTTTGCTTTTCAGCTTCTTTATTTTTTTTAGATAAATCTTCCAATGTGTCTTACAAATCTTGAAACTCTAAAATTGACAGCTTTTCCTCAGACGAATTTTGAAATTGCTTGTTAAAGCGAACTTTGATGACTTGAATCTCGTGATTAATTCTTAGAATATTCTTTCTAAGAAAAAATGATAAGACCATTAAGGCAGAAAAATAGTAGGACATTCTAACTAGAAACAATGAGGATCCCCCAATAAACTAGGAAGCTTGATAATTGAGTCTCTCCGTGTCAAAAGAACAAAGGAGAGCCTATGAAGAAGCGATTTACCGAAGAACAAATCATCAAAGCCCTGAAGCGCATGGATGCCGGAGAAAAGCCGAAGGACCTGTGCCGCGAACTGAGCGTACATGAACAGACGTTGTACAACTGGAAGTCCAAGTTTGGCGGGATGGAAGTCTCTGAAGCCAAAAGACTCAAAGAGCTTGAGCAAGAGAACTTGCGCCTTAAAAAACTCGTTGCCGACCTATCTCTCGACAATCAAATTTTGAAAGAAGTGAATTCAAAAAAGTGGTAGGGCCCAAAGCCAAGAGAGCGGCTGCGACCAAGGTTGTCGAGGAGTTTTCTGTATCCAAGGCGAGGGGCCTGAATCGATCCACCTTCGATTATGAAGGCGCTCAAAGAGATAATTCCGCATTGCGAGAGCGTATGCTTGAGTTGGCTGCAAAATATCGTCGCTATGGTCCGCCAAGGATTCATTGGTTTCTTCGCAAGGAAGGCTTAGTGCTGAATCACAAGCGAACCGAGAGAATTTATTCGCTACTTCGTTTGCAACTAAAACATCGTAAGAAAAAGAAGATGGGCTCTGTTTTGAGATTTCCACGACCCAAGGCGGTTGCACCGAATGAGGTTTGGTCAATGGACTTTGTCAGTGATCGAATAGAGTCAGGACGGCGGATACGTTGTTTCAATCTGGTGGATGACTTCACCAAGGAAAGCCCCGGGATACTCGTTGAACACTCCATATCAGGAAGCAGAATCACCCGCTTCCTCGACAGTCTTGAAGTTTTGCCGAAGCGTCTTCGCTGTGACAACGGGCCTGAGTTTCAGTCGAAGGCATTGTTGGAGTGGGCATGTCTACGCGGTGTTGAAGTTGAATTTATTGAGCCTGGTAAGCCAATTCAGAACGATTTTATCGAGTCTTTAAATGGTCGATTCAGGGACAAGTGCCTCAATGATCACGCCTTCATGAATATTGACCACGCACGATTCATCATTGAGAAATGGAGAAAAGAATACAACGAAGAACGCCCACACAGTGGAATTGGAATGAAAACACCAAAACAATTTGCGTTGGAAATGCAGTCTATGCTACCCGCATAACACGTCGAGACTCAAAAATCCCTCTTCCAGATAATGGGGGAACCTCAGGGGTCCCTGGCTTTAAGTTCCTAGCTATTGATTCCTGGGAGCCACCAACCTTAGTAGTTAGTAAGGAAGTTGAATTTAGAAAAGAAAAAGTTATAGAAGCAGAATTCTAATGCTCGCACTCCTCCTTGATAATTTTTAATCAAGGAGGAGTGAATTCTTAAGCGGGCGTAAACGTAGCCTCAATTGAACCATCTCTGTGTTTGCGAACTTTCACATACCAAGTTACTACTACTGCGGCACCTACTGCGCCAACACCCGCCCCAATTAACGCCCCAATCGCTACACCATTAGGGCCAGCATACGCACCAACCTTCGCGCCTACCGCTGCACCAGTTACAATAAGAGAACCACTTATCATTAAAAGCTCTAAAAGTTCTGCTGCAGCTTTGCCCTCGGCAGAATAAATTCGATCCCAAGAGCTGTTTCTCTTCATTGCCTTTAGAAAGTGATCTGAAGATTTATAAACCTTAGTAAAAGCACTCCCAGATTTAAAAGACATAATGCCTCCAATTAAACACTCTGGACTTAATCTTACTCTAAAAACAAACAAGTGATTAATATTTGCCATTTTGGATTGGTCATTTTGAGACAATAATATCATTTTAAGGCATTATGAATAATGACTGCCGAGATCACGCACTTTTTTGCATCTGCCACCCACTACGAGGAGACGCCTTAAACTGCATATTCTCAAACTCAACAAAATCTTCAGTTTCCATTGCTAGAATTAAATCATGAACGTCATAGTCTCGATCTGCTAGCTTTCCAGCCACAGCCCATCGGGCTGCCATATTAACTTGATTTGAAATCTTTGAACGATCATTTTCAATACGGCTCCAGCTCATTTTGTCATAGCCTAGAATCTTTGCAAACATCTCACTAGAGTACCCGACATATGAACGCAAGAAACGTATCTCTTTGCCTGTAAGATGATCTTTTTTTCTCAATAGGGCATCAGCAATAACTCGATTTAACTGATTAATGTCACCGAAGTCATAAATAACTTCGCCACAGTCATTGCATCGATAGGCTTTCACCCCACAGAGGGTCACATTATCAAGACCGGATTCTTTAAACTTATGAGTAATAACCTCGGACTTAATTGCTTTTTTAGAATCACAACTTGGACATTGCATAACTCAATCCTTTTTCTCTGCTTTGAGTACTGTCACCACAATGACACCGTATCTTAGAACTGCAAACCAACTACTGCGGCAATCCTATTATTAGAGCACTTATGAGTAAAGCCATCATTTAAGTCTTAACTTCATATACCTGATAACGAAGAAACAGTTTTTTCAATGGCCTTGCGAACGATTGAAAATTCAGTAACATCCCCTTCAGCAAAAACTAAATCCCTCATCGCAGAAAAATAAGACTCTTCTACTTCATCCAAAGTCTTTTTTGTATCTGAAAACAATATGCTTTCTGTTAAAGACCTATCAGTCCATTTTGCTCGGCTTCCAAGTTTTTCTTCTGCTCGAATTTCAGATAACTTGATCTTCGCATCTTCACCATTGAAAAAGTCTTGAATTTCTTGGCGATTGAACATATTTGCCAAATCATAGAAGTGTCGCATTCGAGCAATCACCTCTTTGCCAACCGAGTCCTTATCTTCAAATGAAGCATACACAAGGGATAGTACTTTTTCTAAAAATGTTATTCTTAAATCTAAAACCTGAACTTCAAACTGGTCCAAATTATACTGCTTAAGCAACTCTAAATTCCCTTGATTCACTAAGAAATCACCAATCATCGACCGAACAGGCATTTTTTGAAATGGTGATGGTTTACCAAAACAATTCACTTCTAGTAGTAGCTTATCTCTTGCAGCACCAAAATTTGTTGCTGCAATGTATCTTGGATAAGAATGCAAAGTAATTCGACTCAATCCTTTTTTACTGGTGACACCCGCTTGAAATACTTCAGAGAACGGATCAGAAGTAATTTGCTTTGCTACTCTCTCAATAATCTTCTCGACTTGCGAGTTAGTTATTTCTCCTTGAAGAACTGCAAGATCAACATCTTCTGAAAATCTTTTGATAATCCGATAAGCTTTTGAGAGTGAGGTCCCACCTTTAAAAACTATTTTATCTGCATACTGACTTTCAGCCAGCCTGCGAAGCGCTAAAGTTACCCAATAGTCTTTCTCGATATACACCTCTCGAATAGCCAAAGCCTGTGAGGTTGCTTGAATCGCATCTAAAAAATTATTTCTAAATTCGTGTAGGTTCAAATAATTCCCCATCTTTCCTTATTAGGAAGAATTGCGCTGTCGATACCAATTTTATACTTAGAAAGAGGGTTAAGGGTAGCTTTGACATCCATAGCTCTTTTGCTATCAATATTTTCTAAAATCGAACCAACAATAGCTCGCACATAGGGGCGTTCATATTTAATGAGCGTTAGGAGCAACGTCACTTTATCAGAGGACATTGATGAGATGATTGAAGTCATTCTTGTTATAGTTGTTCCAAAGTTACCATCTGGCGTTCTCTTAATAAGCCTCGCAGCCTCAATCAAATCAGTAACGTCAGCATCTTTACTTTCAGCCATGGGGTTTCCCGTCTTCACAAGCTGAATCACCAAGCTTCCAATTTTCAGTTTTCTAGTTGATTTAGCTCCTCGAATTAAAATCTGCGATGGAATTTGAGTTGTAACACCCAAGCGATTGAGAGCCATATTACCCGCAAAATACCCGCCATTTTCTTTAATGACTTTGTCTAAAATTCGCCACTCATCTGGCCGTAAGACTCCAAAACTAGTTTTTCTTGGAACAAAGTACTTCCCTCTTGTGAGCCGTTCAATTGTCCCTTTTTTTGCCAGACGACTTAACTCAAGTGCAACCGCTTGCGGATTCCCGATTTTATTAAAATCCCTTAGCCCAAAGATCAATCCGGGCTGAATCTGCTCTATCTCTGCTTTTACCTGTTTAGAAATACTCATAGCTTCCATATCGGATATTATAGCACAAACTTGATAAGTTTTTATATATATTTACTTATCAAGTTTTTATCATGTAAAATCAATAGCTTATGACGTACTTAGTCTTTAGAAGCTTATTTAAAAATCTGATTAATCGAACTTTTTGACGAACATCTTCATTTACAACAGCCATTTAAACCTCCTACCTATATTATACCCAGCTCACTCAAATTTATTTTTAAACTCCTAAAGTAACATCCACCAAATAAGCCCGAGACTCAGGGTACTTCTTCACGCAAACACACTTCCCCACCCGGAGGGTTTTGACCAAATTCGGGTGAATCACAAACTCCTCAGCCTCGCGCTGGGAGCCATTGCCGGTGTCCACATTAAATAGCCACATCCGCTCTGTCTGGCGGGTCGTCTTCCACACTGTGCGCGTGCCTGCTATGCCAGAGATGATCTCTGCACTTTCAGGGCACTTCTGAAGAAAGGCATACGAGGTTGACGTATTACCCATCAACCGGCCTGCAAATTCGGGGCTGATACGTTGCAAGTCGCAGATCTCTTGGTGAGCTACCACAATCGACATTCGGCTGCTGCGCGCGCGATCTAGGAAGCCTATAAAGTCCTCTTGGGCAAGATCTGCGAAGTGAGTAGACCGAGGGAATCGCACCCTCAGCCCCTCCGAGAACCGTACGTGAAACTCTCGTTTCATACGGCTCCAATCATTCATGACTGCCTCCATAGAAACACTGCCAGTTACCAAAAAGTGAAGGATTGCTTCTCGCAATCTTATACAACCTTTGGCCTGCCTGTGTTTTACTCCGAAGTGATTTGTGTTTCCTAAGAGACCATTGAACAAGTGCAAATTGTAGCTGTTGGTGAATGGGACTCATTGCGCTTTTATAGAATTGACCATAGTAATTAAACCAGCCACGCAGCTGCGGATTGTATTGGCGAGACAACTCTTCTAAAGATTTATCGGGTTGACGATATATATGCCATGACCAAATTGTCCGACTTATTTTTCGTCTTGCTTCCATACTAATCGCAGGAAGGAATCCATTGAATAGATTTCCCTCTTTATCTCTCGCAGTCCGCTTTTGGAATGTAAACCCAAGAAAATCAAACTTAGTTGGATAGCCCCAGCCTAAGTGCCTTCTATCATCCTGACAAAGGTCGCTCGAGATTTGTTTTTTGGAGCCCGTTCCCGGTCCCCGATTCCTTCTGGTTCCCCATCCTGGGTTCACCATTCCGGCCCGCCCTTTTCTCTTTAAATTTGATTTGTGATTACTTGTGGGTCCTGCCTGCTGACCACCTGCCCGAGTCCTCGTTGAGGGCGGGTGGTCAGCAGAGAAAGCAGGACGAACAAGCGCATTTAACCGTTGGATCTCTGGGGAATTTAGGGCGGGCCGGAGTATTTCAACTCACCCACCTGAATTGGGTGGAGAGTTTGGGTGTAGTGAAAACACCCTTTTTTCATGAAACTCGTAACCTATTGATTATTGGTCGCGTTCAGATTTTTCACTTACACCTGACTTACACCTAAATCCCACCTAGAGGGGTTATTTGCCGTTATGTTGAGTTATGTTTAAGCGCGCCGAACTGAATTAAATATGCGAAACCACTCGGTAGTGATTCCGCGCCCTTATTCAATTTTTTGGATTTTTTTGAGAAGGAAATTGGTAGTGAGAGGCGGACTTGAACCGCCGACCTACGGATTATGATTCCGTTGCTCTAACCAGCTGAGCTACCCCACCACACCGTAACGCTTTCGCGTGAGACGCAATTCTTAAATGGGTCCAACCCACATGTCAATTATGCACTTCGCGTCAACGCATCTTTTCTTCAAATTTCAAAAAAAGACTATGTCATCTGGCCTTTGGTCTTGACCTCCTCCCTCGTTCCACTTTGCAATGACAGACAAGTTAAGAAAACCACGGAGGGGGACTTTTCATGAAAAAATTTACCATGGCACTATTGATGCCAGCGCTTCTTATTGGCTGTTCGCAGGACAAGCAGCCCAATACATTCGAAGCTGGGCAGGTTTACCGTCTTTTCGATACTCAGGACACCAATGCAATTACTGTCAAAACCATCGATGGAATGCCCATTGCTGGTGCTGAAATTTTAATCGGTGATGCTCTCGACAACCCGTTTCCAGGCAATTTCTTGAAAACCAATCAAAACGGCCAAATCAGCCTTCCAGAAAGCTGGACGACGCCTCAAACCGTCACAGTTCAGGCTCCGGGCTTCGTGCGCAGCACTTATATGATGCAGAGTCCAGAGGCCCTGACGATTCAACTTCGCCCCCTTGTCAGTAAAACTCAAAACGAAGTGCGCGGGAACACACAGGGTCTGCCAGTAGCCGACAAAGACGGATGGCTGGATTTTGGCTTAGTGATCCCAGCCCTCACTCGCTTAGACCTATTGGCTTTTGACATGTCGAACGTGATCAGTCCGCAAAAGGACCGTATCAGCGCCCTTGGACAAGACATGGACGTGCCAGCGAACATCTCCCTGCCAAAACAAAGTGAAAAGTACGGCTTATTCACAGTCACTTTAGATAAACCAGCATTCCGCATTTACTACGGACAGACTGGCGTCAACCGGGTCTTTGCAGCACGCGGACGCCTCCCCTTCAAGTCCACAGTGGACTCGTTAAGAGGTGGAAAAGAATTTTACGAAATGATCAACACCTTCAAGATCAACGGTGGAGCCATCAGAGATATCGATGTGAAGTCCGGCCAAACCAAACTGGATATGCCAACGACAGAGCTCAACTTTACTGAGAACAAAAACATGCAGGCTCCAACAATCCGTGCAGATGAAACGCTCCTTGCAGTTGGCTTGGTAGACCAATCTGGCTACTTCATCCCAACAGACGTAAAACAACTAACAACCGGTCAGAAAATGGCCCTCAACACCTTACCGGGTGCAGAACAAATGGTGTTTGCCGTTTTGAAAAAGTCTGCTGACATGAAATCAGGTGGGGATCGAGTGAGTACCGCATTGCTCCCTTTCACTGTTGGAGTGACACCGCAATTACTTCCCCTAATCCCCGATCCACAAATCGTGCGCGACGAATTGATCATGCCGAAGTTTAACACCATCAACGGCGTTCACCCTATTGCGACTTATTCAGTTTTGAACAAAGAAGAAGAAGTTGTGCAAGGTGGAGTGAAAGTTAAAATCCTAACACCTCAATGGGAAGTCTACGCCCAAAACTGGCAAGAGCGCGTGCGCTTGCCACAATGGCCGAACTCTCCAGCCATGCCTGGTAAAAAACGCTGGGATGTGAACTTCATGGGCTCACAAACTACGTCTCAAGCCCCAATGGGCCCTGCTATGATTCAATCAGCGACTCACGTCACTCATAGTTCGATCACTTTTTAATCTACGAAAGACCCACAAACTGCTTCACAAGCACTAGTGGGTCTCGCTATGATTAGATTTACACAAATGAAATATCAAAAGCCAAATCTGTTCATAAAAGCGACATTAATAACCGCACTCCTTGCGGGAGGCACTCTTGTGGGGTGCAGCTTGATTGACAAAAAGCCGTCGGCACATTCGCGCATGCCGAGTATTAACAAACAAAAAGTTTTTTTCGCTTCCTATGACAGTGTTTGGCGTGCAGCGCATGCGACGTTGAAGTATCCCATCGCCGTCGACAATCAAGACACGGGCGTCATCGAAACAGAATTTATCAAGGGCGTCGATGGTTGGCTTCCACCGAACGAAGCTCGTCCACCTTCTAGCGGCATTCGCTACAAACTATTTATGACTTTTGCCCGAGGAAAAACTGACGGCAAAGAATCGGTACGTGTCACTATTGATAAAAAAATGGAAATCTTGAGGGACTTTTTTTCTGAACCAGAGTCCCTTGAAAGCGATGGCCTTGAAGAAAAAGTCATCTTCTACAGAATTGAACGAGAGCTTATCATTAGCGAAGCTCTTAAAAAGATCAATTAACAGCCTCGCAGAGACTGTCTCTGCGACCAGTTAGAGCTCGATTTTTTCGCGCTTAACGTAGTCCTTCCAAAGCCCGACAAGAGAATTCGGCTTCGAATTTGCTTCCCCTAGTCGCACGCCCGTCAACTTTTCAAGGCCACGAACGGCCGGCAACTGCACACGCGCATCTTTATCTGACAAGAGCTTGGCAAAAAGCTTCACTTCATGATCGCGAGGTTTTTGTGCCAAAGCGCCAACGATCTGATGACGAATCCAAAGACTTTGCTGATTTTTAAAATTATAAGATTGATTCAACTCATCCCACAAAAGATCACGCACTTCTAATGACGGATTTTTCTCCAAAGCCCCAACCGCAGCGGATCTCACAACCAAAGCTTTGTCTTTTAAAAGTTTTTGTGCAAGCTTCGTGGCCTGGTCGGGATTCACTTCCAACAAAGCAACAAGGGCCGCGTTTCTCATGAACCATTGCTTGTGTTCGCCAGCTTTTAAAATATCATCCGTGGCTTTTACACCGCGGGCTTCTGCAGCTGCCATCAAAGCACGCCAACGCATGCTCATCGGTTGCGTCTCACTAAAAGCCACGTCGATAAAACTTTTATAAAACTGATCTCCTTTGCCGGAAACCACCATACGTCTGTTTTCAGCGGGGAGCTTCAACACTTCCATCGTGGATGATGATGGGACCCCTGAAGGTTGCACACCCACTGCAAAAGCGCTCATTGAAAACCCTGATAACAAACATGCCGTCATGACTAGTTTATGCATAGATCAACTCTTTTTTGAAACAAAGTTCTCGAACTCACTCATCAACTTTTCAGCATCGTCAGCTGCGGAGGTATCAACAGGTGCTGGCGCTGCCGGTGCTTCTTTCGCTGCTGCCGAAGCGGCCTTTTGCCCCTCAACTGCCGCCGCAAATTCTCTCATCAACTCTTCATCAATTAATTCCGCGCTGGTATCTTCAGAAGCTGGTACGCCCTCATTATAAGCCGGCGGCTCTTCCGCTGGTAAACTTGGCGCTGGCTCTTCTACGGGAACTGGTGTTGGTCCAGCTGCAGCTCCGGCACCTGACTTCGCTAAGGCTTGCGACAGCTCTAATTTAAGCTGCTCATTCTCTTCGCGGTATTTAGAAAGATCCGCAATGTCCTCACTGATAATTTCATATTCTGCTAAACGAGCTTCCAAATCTTGAATTTGATTTTGGAAGGCTTCTTTTTCTTGAGCAGACATCCCAGGCGCTGCTTTTGCCGAAGACTGTCCCGCCAACTGCGCCAGTAATTCTTCAATTTTGGCCTGACTTTCCGCCAACGTCAGCTTGAGTTGCGCAATTTCTGCTGGCGATTCAGCAACAGCAGAAGAAGCAGCTTCTGTTGAAGATGCCACAGCCTGACTCATTATCTGATCTAACTCTTCACCGGAAGAAGAAGACTCAAGATCATCAAGATCGATATCCATGCCCATATCTTCAGCGGCAGACGCTTTCGCTTTTGCCGGTTTCACGGCCTGTGCCGCTTTAGCTGATTTCGCTTGATTGTCTAAAATCTTCTGCAAAGTTTTTTCGATTTTTGAAGTGTCTACTTCAACTTGCGCTCCAGCAACATCCCCATCACCTCCCCGTTTGGCAAATAAACTGCGAAATGCCAAATACAAAGAGGAAATTATAATGAGAGCAACAAGTCCCTCAATGATTGCGGTATTATGATGGCTCCAAAAGGAGAGAAAGTTTTCAATTGTCACATCAAAAATTGTCCTTCATCCGCAGTAAGCCGTCAATGCTGGACCTTGGGTGGTGTTGATGCTAGAATTCATTCAAATTTGAGGTGATAGATGTCTCAACGTCCCTACGATCTCGTTATAAAAAATGGCCTTTGCCTTCTTCCCCATCCCACTCAATCTGGATTCATAGAGCAACAAGTAGATATCGCCATCCTGGATGGGCGCATTGAAAAAATACAAGACTCCATCAACGAACCGACACAGAAAACGCTCCAGGCAAAGGGTTTACATGTTTTACCCGGAGTCATCGACAGCCAAGTCCACTTCAGAGAACCAGGTCTGACCCATAAAGAAGATCTAGAAACTGGAACCCGAGCTGCTATCTTGGGTGGAGTCACAAGCATTTTTGAAATGCCCAACACCAACCCCTCCACAACCACTCAAGAAGCTTTTCAAGAAAAGTTAAAACGCGCCTCAGGTCGAGCCCACGCCAACTATGCATTTTTTATCGGAGCTTCGCCGGAAAATATCGATCAGCTTGCAAAATTAGAACTGGAGCCCCACTGTTCCGGCATTAAGGTCTTCATGGGCAGCTCGACTGGAAATCTTTTGGTTGAGGATGAAGCTGCACTGGAAAAAATTCTGCTACAAGGGCATCGCCGTATCATTTTCCACAGCGAAGATGAACAACGGCTTCGCGAACGCAAGCACATCGCCCTTGAAATGGCCGATCCAAAAGCTCACCCTGTTTGGCGGGATGTTGAAACTGCGCTCAACTCGACCAAACGCCTGCTGCGTCTGGCGCGAAAAACGGGACGCAAAGTTCACGTACTTCACATTTCTACTGGCGAAGAAATGGATTTTCTAAAAAGCCAAAAAGATCTCGCATCAGTTGAAGTGCTTCCTCAACATTTAACTTTATATGCACCAGACTGTTATGAAAAACTGGGCACTTATGCCCAACAAAACCCACCCATTCGAGAAAAGCGTCACCTAGAACGAATATGGCAGGCCGTGGCTGATGGAACTGTGGATGTTATTGGATCGGACCATGCCCCACACACGCGAGAGGAAAAGGACCGTCCCTACCCGAACAGTCCTTCCGGAGTTCCTGGTGTACAAACCTTGGTTCCAATTATGTTGAATCATGTCCACGAAGGAAGATTGAGTTTGCACCGTTTTGTAGAAATGGTGACTCTTCAACCATGTCGCGTTTTTGGAATCAAAAACAAAGGCCAAATAGCCCCCGGCTTCGATGCAGATCTCACGATTGTCGACCTAAAGAAAACAAAAACCATCGACAACTCTTGGATCGCAAGTCGTTGCGGTTGGACTCCATTTCATGGCATGCCTGTGACGGGATGGGTGACGGACACAATTGTGTCTGGTCAATGGGTGATGAGTGCAGATCAAGTGCTGCTTCCTCCACAAGGACGACCGGTGAACTTCAACGAAACAAGAGAATCTTGAGATGACGACTCCTCCAGGAAAAACAACACAAGCAAAGTCTCAAGCGGCTAGTTTGTTTTTTGCAGGCCTTCTGCCCGTCATCGCCTTTACTTTGATCGAAGAGTATTACGGCACTCTTGCCGGCCTCATTGCCGGTATGATCTTTGGGCTTGGCGAAATCATCTATGAACTTGTGAAATACAAAAAAGTTCAAAAGATGACCTGGATCGGAAACGGACTCTTGCTTGGGCTTGGAGGACTGTCACTGATCTCTTCCGAAGGTATCTGGTTTAAATTGCAGCCAGCTTTAATGGAAGGCGCATTCGCTCTTATTCTCTGGGCCTCAATCCTTGCAGGCAAACCTCTGCTTAGCTATCTGGCAGAACAACAAGGTTACTCCATCAATCCACTGGTAAAACAAAGAATGAAAGGCATGACCTTCAGAACCGGCCTTTTTCTGGCGCTTCATGCAGGACTTGCAACGTGGGCGGCGATCTCATGGAGCACAACTTCTTGGGCTCTCCTGAAAGGGGTCGGCTTCACTGTCAGTTTTATTTTATATATGGCTCTTGAAGGGCTCTACTTACGCAGAACCCTCGTGAGATAAGCAGAGACTTTTTATCGTCCTTGAAAGTCTGGCGTCTTTTTGTCTCGCATTGCTTGTAAAGCAGTAAAGTGATCCTCTGTTCTTTGAGTGATCCCTTGGTAGGCAGCTGATAGATCCAGCACCGTATACAAGTCGTTCAAATAAGCTGTTTTCATCGCTTTCTTAGTCATCTGCACCGCGACTGGAGCATTCACTGCGATTTTATCAGCAAGCTTTGCCGTTTCAGCGTCCAACTGGTCCTCAGACACTAAGTAGTTAAGAAGACCCCATTTAAAAGCCTCTTCACCAGCAATCAAATCTCCAGTTAAAGACATTTGCATCGCTCGAGAATACCCAATCACTCTTTGTAAAAAGAATGTTCCACCATCCCCCGGAACCAAACCCAGCTTGACAAAAGTTTCGCCAAATTTTGATTTTGCAGAACCTATACGTAAATCACACATCATCGCCAAATCACATCCCGCTCCAATCGCCGGTCCGTTAACCATCGCAATAATCGGAGTCGAAAGATCTTCGATCGTTTTAGGAATCTGCTGTATTCCATGCATATATCGCATGCGCAATTCATTGCTTTCGCCAGCGAACATGCCCGTTCGATTTTGCATGGCCTTCACATCACCACCGGCACAGAAGGCGGAACCCTCACCCTTGAGAACAATCACCCGCACTGCCGGATCAAAATCCGCATATTTCAAAACCTGAGTCAGCGAATCTACCATCTCCAGTGAAATAGCATTGCTTTGTTCAGGATTATCTAAAGTCACCCACAAGGTTGCAGAAGAAAGATTTAATTTTAAATGCTGATAATTCTTTTCATAAAAAGACATAAGAAGTTCTCCAACCCTGATTGAAGCAGAGAGAACGACTTTTAGGAATACGAATTAAATCAAATAAACAACACTCACATATAGACTCGGCGAGTCAAGCAGGGCTCTAGCATCCCTTTCCCTCAAAAATAATCGTAAAAAGTAAAATTACTCAATTTTTACTTCAACAACCGACCCAGGCCATGTATGAGATGAAAAAAAATTTAGGAGTATCATATGAAAAATCTTTTCATCGCTTTTGCCCTTATTCTTTCCGCAACTTCTGCTCAAGCTTCAAACCTTACTTGCGGTCAATTGGTTTCTTACAAAGCAAAACTAGCTGAAGAGTTGAACGGGATCCGCAGCAAAATCCGTGAATCTCGCAACTCAGATAAAATTGAATTCTTGATGGGCGAATACGAAGTTGTTTATGCAAAATATCAAGCAGCAACTAGCGCATTGAACGAGGACTGCAAATAATTTCTTTGCACAATCATTTTGATTGCTGACATTTTATAGAACGCAAAAAAAGCTCCGTAAGGAGCTTTTTTTTATTGGATAGAACCATCGTCCTTCGAGATGACAGCCGACTGTTCTTAATAAAACAAAAGCTCCCGAAGGAGCTTTTGTTTTTTCTTACTGTTGGCAGAATGGTAGATCTGGTTGGATCTGGCAGATAATTTGACAGATCATTGGATCACCTAGTGGACACTCACCAGGTTCGCCAGGGTTACCTGGGTTGCCTGGATCTTGTGGAGGAGGATTTCCACCACCTGATTTAGCGCCAACATGAATGTTCAATGAAGTTGCTGTTTTTCCATCAGCATCAGTCACTGTTACAGTCGTTGAACCATTTGCAACTGCAGTCATAACACCACTGTCAGTGATTGAAGCCACTGAAGGGTTGCTGCTTACAAATTTGTATGGTGCGCGACCATAAAGACCAGAGAAATTCAAAGTCTCAGAAGGTTTGATCGTCGCTGCTGCTGGAACAACAACCAATTTCTTAGACATCACTGTCTCTACAGCTTCGTAAGCATCAACACGGCAGTTACAAGCAGTTTCGATAGAAACTTTTGCACCTGTTGATTGCAAAATCGCACGAATCTGAGCACCCGTTAATGAAGGATCTTGAGCTTTTAACAAAGCTGCCAATCCAGACACAAGCGGTGTTGCCATTGAAGTACCAGAAAGATTTCCGTACTTGTTATTTGGCAAAGTCGACATAATGTTTTCACCAGGAGCTGCTACGTGAACAGTTGCTGTTCCGTAGTTAGACCAAGATGGTTTCGCATCAGAAGAACCAGAAGCCGCAACAGTGATAGAGTTAGGGTACCCGTTGTTTGCCGGGAACATTTCTGTCTTATCATTATTTTTTCCATCGTTGGCTGCCGCTGCGATGAAGATCACACCGCGGTCATCAGCACGCTTTACTGCCTCAAGCAATGGAGCAGCTTGAGAACGAGGAACCGCTGCACCCCAAGATGCAGAGATGATGCTTGCACCTTTTTCAACTGCATAGTCGATAGCTTTGATGGCGTTGTTCAAGTCACCAGAACCATCTTCACCCAAGAAGCGAAGTGGCATCATAGAAACTTCAGGAGCCAAACCGATGATTCCACCGTCAACCAAACCTGTCGCACCCACTGCACCTGCGCAATGTGTTCCGTGGCCTGGGTTTTGGAAACCAGTTTTGTCCATTGGATCATTATCATTTTCTTTAAAGTCATAGCCCGGAATCATATTCGGAGCCAAGCTAGGGTGTTTGTAGTCCACACCTGTATCGATAACAGCAACAATCACGTTACGATTGCCTTTGTTTCCAGCACGCTTCCATGCTTTTTCTGCTTGAACTTTGGCAATAGCCCATTGCTCTTTTAAAGCCGCTGCATCGATTGGAGCGGTGAATGCTCTCAATTTAAAGTTTGGAACAACGTACTCAACACCTGGTTGAGACAGGAGAGATGCCAAAGCTTGCGCTTCGTGTCTCTTCGCGATGTTCACTTTTACTAAACTAGCTGTCTGGTTGTGATCCGTCATTTGGATCGTTGCAACACTCGACATAGTCATCGTGTTAAGCATGTTAAGCGCTCTTGTGTCCTGGTATTTCACCAAATATTCACCGGCAAAAGCCTGTGAGCCGAACAACAATGCACCCGCTAATAATGCACGTTTCATAATAAACCCCCTCCGTGGTAGAAAAATCATATTCAGATTTCCTAACCAAATAATAGAAAAATCTTAAATAAATCTTAAATTCTTTGACACACTCCATCGGATATTGAACCCAACCCCGATCTTTTCAAGAATGTCTCCGATTGATTTTCAACACCACCATGAAGGACAACACATGAGCTTTTTGCACGCGATCATCCTGGGTATCGTCGAAGGAATCACAGAATTTCTTCCTATTTCATCAACGGGACATATGGTGATCACAAGCTCACTGATGGGCATTGAGAACAATGAATTCACCAAAGCCTTTGAAGTGATCATTCAGTTTGGTGCAATACTTTCCGTGCTTGTTTTGTACTGGAGACGCTTTCTCCCCGAATGGGGATTCTACAAAAAACTGTTCGTGGCCTTTTTGCCAACAGCGGTTATTGGGTTTGTGGTAAAGGATCTAGTCGATCAATTATTAGCAAGTGTTCAAGTCGTCGCCTGGGCTTTGATCATCGGTGGCATCATATTAATATGGTCCGACAAAGTTTTTGCACATTTGACAGCAACGGGACGCAAAACAAATGAGCTTTCCTACTTGGACTCTGTCAAACTGGGGCTTTTTCAATCCATCGCCATGATCCCCGGTGTGTCCAGATCTGCAGCCACCATCATGGGTGGCCTGACGCTTGGCATGAATAAAAAAGAGGCAGCTGAATTTTCATTTTTTTTAGCGGTCCCTACTATGGCCGCAGCTACAGGTTACAAATTATTAAAAATTTATAAGACAATTGAACCGAGTCAAATCAGCCTCCTGCTTGTGGGCTGTGGAGTTGCCTTTGTTGTTGCTATGCTGGCAATTAAATTTTTTATCGGGGTTGTTTCACGCTACGGCTTTAAGGGATTTGGCTACTATCGAATTATCCTCGGGGTCATTATCTTAATCATGCTTTACTCAGGACAAAATCTTCAAGTAATGTAGCCCTCGCTAAAGGAATTTACTACTATGGAACAATTACTTCTGACCGAGTCTGCATTCCTATCCCAAGATATTATTGACCTGCTAAAAAAGACAGTCTTTGTAATGCCAACCTGGAAATGGTGTGTGCTCGCAATAGCTATTGCGGTTGCGTTTGTGGCTCGTCCCCTTTTCCAGTTCATTTTAAAAGAGATCAAAAGACACAACCCATTTGTAAAGAAATATCCCAAAAGCTTTACGACGTATTTTTTTAAACTTGAAATTGAAAGACCTTTTGCTTGGTTGTTGGTCATTCTCCTGTTTTTTTTCCTGGGCGAGGGCTTAGAGCTTTCTGGAAAATTCGCTAACTACTACTCTCATTTGTTGCAGGGCTTAGCCGCAATTTGCATTATTCGCATTCTCTATTTT
This sequence comes from uncultured Bdellovibrio sp., assembly GCA_964431515.1. Lineage (GTDB taxonomy): Bacteria > Bdellovibrionota > Bdellovibrionia > Bdellovibrionales > Bdellovibrionaceae > Bdellovibrio. The sequence goes on along the minus strand of CAYSKF010000010.1, from coordinate 2,647 downwards.
GCTGTCGATGCGGGTGGCTCAGTCCTTTTAGAGATGGCACAAAAAACAGCCAGCACTTATGATGACCAACTAGTCCCATTTGCGACAAAATCTCTTAAAACAATTGTTGTGATATTAGGTGCCCTTTTGGCGTTACAAAGTTTTGGACTGAACGTGATGTCCCTACTCGCCGGTTTGGGCCTTGGAGGTTTGGCATTAGCCCTGGCAGCTCAAGACACCGCTGCCAATCTTTTTGGCTCAATCACAATCTTGGCCGACCATCCCTTTAAAGTAGGAGATTGGGTAAAAATTAAAGACACAGAAGGAACTGTTGAAGAGATTGGCTTTCGCTCCACTCGCATTCGAACTTTCTATAACTCAGTTATTACTATTCCCAACGCTATGATGGCCAAAGAGACCATTGACAATATGGGAGTTCGCACCTTTCGCCGCATTCGCCAAATACTGGGTATTACTTATGAAACTCCACCGGACCTTATTGAACAATTTGTCGAGCAAGTCCGCTACCTCATCAAGCAACATCCGAATGTAAATCCTGAAACTGTGACTGTCAGTTTTAATAACTACGGCGCATCTAGCTTGGATATTCTGATCAACTTCCATTTACAGGTGAACACGGGGGCTGAAGAACTTGCGCATCAACAAGCCATCTTCGTCGATATTCTTAAGACCGCAGCATTGATGAAGGTGGATTTTGCTTACCCGACTCAAACCGTCTATAATAAAAATCCTGAAAATCTTTTACCTGTTACCAAATAAAAAAATGGTTTGAGTTATTACACTGATGACGCTCCTGCGTTCATTAATGGTAATAGCTCAAACCATTTAGGACTGCCATCAATTCTTGATAGCAGCTTACTGCTTTTTCTTTTTATTCGGTTTCTTGAGCAAACCTGATTCTGCTCTGATTTTATGAGCCTCTAGTTTCATCTTCTCAGCTTCAGCTTCCGCTTTGCGAGTTTCCATTTTAATTTTCGATTCTTCAGCTCGATCTTTCGCAACCTCTAAATCAGACTCCAGCTTTTCACGCTCCGCTTTTGCTCTGCTTGCTTCATCACGCAGACGCTTCAACTCAGATTCAGCTTTAGCCGTCTCAGTTTCGTTTTCCGCAATCAACTTCTTTGCTCGCGCAATCTCCATCGCTGCAGTTGCCTGTTCTTTTCTTAAAGTTGCCCGGTTGGACTCTAACTCTTGGCGAGACTTTGCCGCAGCTTGCTTCGCTTTTTCTTCTTGCGCTTTTACTTCACTCAACTTTTTACGCTCTGTCTCGGCTGCCGACAATGCTTCCTTCGAGGTAGAAACTGCCGCTTTTGTTTCATCTTCTGCCTTTTCAATCAAAGCCTTCGATTGATCTTGCAATGCCTTAAGACGAGCAACCTCGGCTTCTGCGCGCGCTTTATCAGCCTCAGCCCTTGCGATTTCTTGCTTTGCTTTAGCGTCTCGTGCTCTCGATTCAGCAACAGCTTTTTCTGTCAGCAGCTTCGCTTTAGCTAGATTTTGATCTGCCTTCGCAGCATCAACTTTTGCTTCTTCAGCTTCTTTACTGGCTTTCAAGCCCGCCTCTGTCGCCGACTGAGCTTGTTTCTCTAAGTCTTTCGCTTGCGAACGCAATTCATCTGCTTTTTTCTCGGCACTTTTACGTCGTTCAAGTGCTTCTTCCTGCGCTTGTTTTGCTTTTTGTGTTTTTTCTTGAGCCGCCTTGATACGTGCTTCAGCAGCAGCTTGTTCTTTTTCAGCTGCCTTCTGTTGACGTTCGTGTTCAAGAGCTTCCGCTTTTAATTTTGCCGCTTCTTTTTCAGCTTCAGCTTGTTCTTTTTTCGCCTCGTTCTCAATAGAACGCGCCTTGCTTATTGCGGCTTGAGATTCGTTGCGAATTTTATCGCGCCTTTTGCGCTCTTCTTCAGTCCGTCTTTTTGCTTCAGCTGCTTCCGCTTTTGCCCCCTCGGCATCAGCACTCGCCTCTTCTGCTTCGATCTGTGAGCTGTCTACTTGTGCATAGACTTGCGTCGTATGTGTTTGAGTTAATAGTGCGGCCAGTAAAAGTACACTCAGAGGTTTTAACTGCATGAGGCGTCTCCTTAGATGTTTTTTTCAATTACTAGCGTATCGGCATTTTTAGAAAAAAAAAAGCGACCAGGATTTGGGGGGGGGAGGTCCTGGCCGCTATGGGGGGGTACCTATACCTATAGCAAGGGCGAGGCCACTTCCGCGAACTAGCCAAAAGCACTATATGGGCTTTAAAAGCCGAAAAACCGTCAACTTTTTTGACAGTGCTGCCAATCGCCGGCGAGGTTAAAAAAATATTCTTAGAGAACTTAGGGACATCGGCGGTTATTTTGGTATATCTGTTGGGAATAGTTCTGCTAATTTTTAAATTTTTTCTGAGAAATCACACGGTTTTCAGTAAAAAAAAGCCAAAAATGCTCGTTAAATAAAAAAAATTAAATATTTTTTCCGCATTCTCACAATAACAACTCAAAAAATATCTATGTCTCTAATCACAGTCAATTTTTCTCAACATCGCAATAAACAGCCTTAGTAATTCAGATACCAACCGATAGAGAAATGTGATTATTTTTCAGGAGGACTCGTGAGGTTAAGCTTAAAAAGTAAAATTTCGATTTTAGTAACGCTAGCACTTGTAATG
>CAYSKF010000009.1:0-120959 GCA_964431515.1 uncultured Bdellovibrio sp. | reverse complement strand
GCAACTATGGGTACGACGATGCCCCTTATGCGGCTCTTCGTTTAGTTGAGATCTTAGCAAAAACTGGCAAAACAATTCCACAGTTGTTAGAAGGTTTACCGCCATCGTTCAACACTCCTGAGATCCGAATTGATACGACAGAAGAAAAGAAAGTATTGATCGTTGAAAAAATGATCGAAGCTTTTCCGGGTGGCCCAGGCGCCGACTACAAAGTCGATTTCACTGATGGTATCCGTTTAAGCTTTGAAGATGGCTGGGCACTTTGCCGTTCGTCAAACACTCAACCCGTAGTTGTTGTTAGATATGAGTCTTCTTCTCAAGCTGGTCTTGATAAGATCCGCAATCGCGTTGAAGCTATCGTGAATAAGTATCTGTGAAAGTTTTTTTAAGAATTTAAGATACTTAAAAAGTGAATTGGATACAAAAAAAGGCTGGGTTTCCCCGGCCTTTTTTATTTCGATCAACAAAGACCTCAAAAAGAGGTCTTTGTAAGCTCGGCAATTAAGCCAAACGAAGAGCGATGATCAACGCGTAGATAACTAGAGACTCGATAAGAGCAAGACCCAAGATCATTGGGATCAAAAGCTTACCAGAAGCCGCTGGGTTACGAGCGATACCATCAAGAGCTGTAGAAGCTGTTTTACCTTGAGCCATAGTACCTGCGAAAACAGATACAGCGATAGTCAAAGCAGCTGCGATAGCTACCAAACCACGGTCAGAGTTAGCAACAACTGCTTCAGCAGCAGGAACAGCTTCTTGTGCGAATGCAGATGCAGATGCGAACATAGCAACCATAGCAACGATCATTTTTTTCATGTGATTCTCCTCAATATGAGTGGTTAAAATTACTTCTTAGTGGTCGTGTGCAATCGCGAATGCCACATAAACCATTGAAAGCAATGTAAAAACAAAAGCCTGAACAAAACAAACGAACAATCCCATAATGTAGAATGGAATTGGTACACCAATTGGTACTAAATCCAAAAACACGGATAGAACTGTGTGGTCACCCATCATAACGTTCGCCAAACGAAGTCCCAAAGAGAACGGACGTACAAAGTGTGAAACCATTTCGATAACGAACATCAAAGGCGCAAGGAACAGAACGGGACCCATGAAGTGTTTTAGATACCCAACAACTCCATTTTCTTTCAAACCCTGCATGTTATAAAATAAGAACATCAAGCAACCAAAACCAAAAGTTGTATTGATGTTTTCAGTTGCCGGAGTCATCCCAGGAATCATTCCAAGCAAGTTATTAAAAAGAATAAAAAAGAATACAGAAGTGAAAAACGGAACGTAATGTTTACCATGGTCTCCAATAACCATGTCCGCCAACCCTGACATCATTTCAGTCAGCATTTCCATGATGCCACGAAGAGAAAATTTGCTTGCTGGCAAAACTGCAGCTTCACCAGTGCCAAGAGCAGCACGAGCTCCCAATCCAATTGCAGCTACGCTAACTGTAGCGATTCCTAGAGTTGCGACATGTGCATATTCATGTCCTACAGCGGGAATGAGTTGTGTCCAATTAAATGACATTGTCTTTTCCTTCTTTTAAGGCTTCTTTTAGGGCGTAAATAACACCAGAAGCAACAAAACTAGCGACGCCCAGACAAAACCACAAAGGGTTGAACCAAGCAAGCTTCACTAGTGTAAAGATAATAATCCCTAAAATCGCGTACTTAAATACAATGATCCCGATAGCCAGGGCAATCAATTTCTTCTTAAAGATCAGCCCAAAGCCAATTCCCAAGAAAAAAAAGCTTAGAAGTATAAGTAATGCCCCGGAAGCAAAGGAAAGTCCGTGTTGTGGCGCATAAAAAATACCCAAAACAGCAGCGCCCAGGAGGGTTATAAACAATTGAACATATATTACGAACTGCATTTTTCTATTTTTCTAACTCTTTTTTTTCGGCTTCTTCATCGCTCTTTTGAAACCGACGTAATAACCAAATGACTCGAATAAGCCAACCAATAAGGGCCGCAAACACTAATCCAACAAAAATGAGCCCTTTTGTTTGATATTTTTGATCTAGCAACTGGCCCAGGTAAAAACACCCTATGATCAAACCTACAAGCTCAAAGCCCATAGATGCAAAAATTATATACTTCTTCATTACTTTCGAAAGCCTTTCGCGCCCGGGGCATTTTTCATGCGCTCTTGCAGACGCTTAATTCTCAGCTCAATATATTCTTGAGGTTTATAAGTTGCTCGTTGTTGCTCAAGAACAGCCACTGCGCTTTTAAAATCAAAACTCTCTTCGTAACAAACTGCTAGAGTCAGCGCGACGTTTTCTTGATTGGCTTTTTCCGGGTATTTTTCTATTAAGCCCTTAAACACATCAACAGCAGAAACGAAGTCCTTCCTAGCAACTAAAATATTTCCCTTTAGCATGAGGGCACTAAATCGAATATTATCGTCTGCTTTTAACTTCAACAACGCATCGATTTCAGATTCAGCCTGGAAAAAACTATTTAAGTAGTAATAAGACCTAGCAATATTTATTTTATATTGGGTGGCCTCTTGATCCGTATGAGGCATCTGCAATAACTTGCTGTACTCTAAAATAGACTGTTGATAGTTCTGTAAGTTATTAAAATAAATACTGGCAATTTGTTTCTGCGCTTCTAAGCGCTCTTGTTCATTAGAAGAATTTAAAACAATAAAATGATAATAATGAACTGCCTTATTAAAATCTTTTATTTCAAAAAAAGAAATTCTCGCGGCTTCACGAGCCGCCTCCATTGAATATTTTGAGGAAGGATTTCTTTTAACAACACGATCTAGGTGACTCATGGCAATTCTAAAATGTCCTTGAGTGATCGCTTTTTGGGCCTGTTTAAAGTCTGCGGACTCTTGGGAAGAGCACGCAGACATTGAAATCATCAAGACAACCAGAACACATCTGATCATCTTAGTGAGTGACTCCTGATGGAGGAGCTGCCGGAGTTTCGCCTGCCACTTCTTCTTCAGCGACAACAACTGCCACACCTGTTACGGTTTCCTCTTTCTCATCAATATTAATAAGTCTCACACCCTGAGTATTTCTTCCTAATACTGAGATATCAGTAATCTTCATGCGTATAACTTGACCCTTGTCAGTTGAAAGGATGAGCTCCATTTCAGATGACACTTTTTTGGTTCCGATAACAAATCCAACTTTGTCAGTTGTTTTTTGTGTAATGATACCTACGCCACCACGCGATTGAATTCGATATTCTCCAACCTCAGATCGTTTGCCATAACCTTTTGATGTCACCATCAAAATTGTATCTTTTGTGTTCTTCTCTAAAACTTCCATTGCAACGACAGTATCGTCTTTTGCCAAGGTGATCGCTTTCACACCTCTAGCAGTACGACCCATTTCGCGCACATCTGCTTCATTGAAGCGAATAGACATGCCTTCTTTGGTTGCAATAAAGATATCACTTTGACCATCAGAAATCTTCACATCTATAACGCCATCTTCAAGATCTGTTGTTAGTGCAATAATTCCCGCCGTGCGAGGATTTGCAAAGGCATTCAATGCTGTTTTCTTGATAATTCCTTTTTCCGTAAGCATGACAACGTACTTATTTTCACTAAACTCATTCACTGGCAAAATCGAACGTACACGCTCGCCATTGCTTAGCTGGACAACGTTAGCCAAAGATTTACCTTTAGATGTACGGCTACCTAATGGAAGCCTGTGAACTTTACACCAATAAACTTTACCTTTATCAGTGAACACTAAAAGCATCGTCTTCGTGCTTGCAGTGAAAATATCTGTTACATAGTCTTCTTCTTTAGTTTCCATGCCTTTCAGACCTTTACCGCCACGTTTTTGTACTCGGTATTCTTCTGTAGACATGCGCTTGATTAAGCCCGTATTTGTCACGGTCACAACCATTGGTTCATCTGCAATAAGATCTTCGTCTTCGATCTCATCCATGCCGCCGACAATTTGTGTGCGACGAGGATCTGCATAACGTTTCTTAATGTCTTCTAGTTCACCAACGATGATTTTATAAATCTCACGAACATCAGCCAGAACAAATCTCAACCATTCGATTTGTTTCATAAGCTCTTCTAGTTCAGCGATAATTTTATCTCTCTCTAAACCAGTCAGACGTTGTAAACGCATCTCAAGAATTGCAAGAGCTTGTTTTTCGGAGAACTCAAATTTCTCCATAAGCGCTTCACGTGCAGAGTTGGCTTCTTTAGATGCACGAATAGTCTTAATAACTTCTTCAATGTGATCTAAGGCTTTTTTCAAGCCTTCCAATATGTGCGCACGGTCCAAAGCTTTCTTAAGTTCAAAGATACATCGCTTCGTAACAACATCACGACGATGATCCACAAACGCTTCTAACATTCCTTTTAGATCAAATGTCACTGGCTGATTTTTCGCATCCAGTGCCAACATGATAATACCAAAGCTCGTCTGCAATTGCGTGAACTTGTAAAGGCGATTTAAAATGACACTTGCATTTTCACCACGCTTCAGAACAACGACAATGCGCATACCTTCGCGAGAGGACTCGTCACGAATATCAGAAATACCTTCAATTTGTTTATCGCGAACGAGGTCTGCCATGCTTTCGATCAGCTTAGCTTTGTTCACTTGATATGGAATCTCGGAGATAATAATTTCTTCGCGATCTTTTACGGTCACGATATCAGCAACACCCTTAAGGGTGATAATTCCCCGGCCCTTTTTGTATGCTTGGAGAATCCCTTCACGACCTGCAATCACACCAGCTGACGGGAAGTCAGGGCCTTTAATAAACTGAAGCAAATCTTCAAGTTGGCAATTAGGATTGTTGATCAAATGAATACAACCATCTATCACTTCACCCAAATTGTGCGGTGGAATATTGGTCGCCATACCTACGGCGATACCTGTTGAACCATTGACTAACAAATTAGGAAACTTTGCAGGCAACACCAACGGAATCTCAAGAGAGTCATCGTAGTTGGGTCCGAATGGAATTGTTTCTTTTTCGATATCTTGCAAAAGCTCTTCAGCAAGATGAGTCATACGGATTTCAGTGTAACGCATAGCTGCTGCGCTATCGCCATCGATCGAACCGAAATTTCCTTGTCCATCCTCAAGAGGATATCTCAACGAGAAATCTTGAGCCATACGAACCATTGTTTCGTAGACTGCCGAGTCTCCATGTGGATGGTATTTACCGATAACGTCGCCGACAACACGAGCCGATTTTAGGTAAGGACGATTAGGTCTATTGTTCATTTCGCTCTGAGCGAAAAGAACTCGGCGATGTACTGGTTTCAAGCCATCACGAACATCGGGTAGGGCACGACCTACGATCACAGACATCGAATATTGAAGATATGCTCCACGCATTTCTTTACTAATATCGACAAGTGTTACGCCTTTTTCTGAATTATTTTCCATGGTTCACCAATTCCAATATAGTAAATTAAACGTCCAGGCTGCGAGCAAGCAAAGCATTGTCATGAATAAACTGACGACGAGGCTCTACCATTTCACCCATCAAAATTGAGAATGTTTCATCCGCAGCAACTGCATCCTCAATACTGACTCTCAATAGTGTTCTATTTTCCTTGTTTAGAGTCGTCTCCCACAACTGCTCAGGGTTCATCTCTCCAAGACCCTTATAGCGCTGGATGTAGATTCCTTTTTTGGTCGACTCCATAATGTGAGTAGAGAAATCAGTATAATTATCAAACTGGAACTCAGTTTCACCCTGTAGAATTGTAATCGGAAGAGTGCTGATTGTTTGAATTTCATTCCAGATTTTTCGCAACTCGATCACTTCTGATGAACGTAAACTTTCTAACCCGAAAGTTGTCGTCATGCGGTCTGCATATCGAACCGTGTAAATTTCGCAGAATGATTTTCCAGTTTCAGGATTCTTTTTAACTTCCGCTTTAAATTCAGTAATTCCAAGTTTTGGATCTGATTGAATCCAAGAACCCATATCTTTCAGAATTGCAGACATTTTTTCATCATCCGCAAGGGTCTTTTCAAAATCCGTGATTTTGCTGAGTAGGAAATAAAGAACATCACGATCGTATTTCTTAGAAGACACTCGCAACAAGTCATTAAAGCGCTGAATATTTAAAATCAACTGGCGCAATTCACTTTCTGGTAAATCTTCTTTGCCTTTGATTTTAAAATTATTCAATCCAGAGCTTAGAAGATATTCAGTCAAAGCTGCTTCGTTTTTAAGATAAGTTTCTTCTTTTCCTTTTTTCGCACGATACAATGGTGGTTGTGCAATATACACATAACCGCGCTCAAGTACCATCGGCATTTGACGATAGAAGAATGTCAAAAGGAGAGTCATGATGTGTGATCCATCGACATCGGCATCCGTCATGATGATAATTTTGTGATAACGAATCTTATCAACGTTGACATTGTCTTTACCGATTCCAGTGCCTAAAGCTGAAATAATAACTTTGATTTCCTCACTGGAAATAATTTTATCAAAACGGGCTTTTTCAACGTTCAAGATTTTACCTTTTAACGGCAAAATAGCCTGAGTTCTTCGGTCGCGACCTTGTTTCGCTGATCCACCTGCCGAGTCTCCCTCCACCAGGTACAATTCACATAATGCTGGATCACGTTCTTGGCAATCGGCCATTTTTCCAGGAAGAGAGCCGCCATCTAACGCTGTTTTTCGACGAGTCAGATCGCGGGCTTTACGTGCAGCTTCACGTGCACGAGCTGATTCAACACACTTCATGATGATATTTTTTGCTACTGAAGGATTGCGATCCATCCAGTCTGCAAGCTTTTCATTCACTAAGGATTCTACGATCCCTTTAACCTCTGCATTACCCAGTTTAGTTTTTGTCTGGCCTTCAAATTGTGGTTCACGAACTTTGACAGAAATGACAGCTGCTAAACCTTCACGAATATCTTCACCCTCAAGATTTGTTTTAAGATCTTTGAGAAGATTTTTTTCTGTGGCGTAAGCATTCGTTGTACGAGTTAAGGCAGCTCTAAATCCGACAAGGTGTGTTCCACCTTCATGAGTATTGATGTTATTGCAGTATGTGAAAATCGATTCAGAATATGAATCATTCCACTGCATAGCAATTTCTACATCGACATTTTCTTTTTCACCGCGGAAATAAACTATATCGCTATGAATCGCCTTTTTTGATTGATTCATGTATTGAACGAATTCGGCAACACCATTCGCGTATTGGAAGTCTTGTTTTTTTCCTGTGCGTTCATCCTTTAACGAGATGTGCAGTCCTGCATTTAGAAAAGCGAGTTCTCGAAAGCGATTAGCTAAAGTTGCAAAATCGTAAATAACAGTTTCATCTTTAAAAATATCACGGTCAGGCTTGAAGGTAACTTTTGTGCCTGTACGATTTGATTCCTCACCCTTTTCAACTGGAGCAACAATTTTTCCGCGTTCGTAGTTTTGTCTCCAAAACGAACCGTCACGTTGAACTTCGACTGACACTCGATTTGAAAGTGCATTAACTACAGAAGCACCAACCCCGTGTAGACCACCAGAAACTTTATAGCCACCACCGTCAAATTTTCCGCCGGCATGAAGAACTGTCATTACTAGCTCTAGCGCAGATTTTCCGGTTTGAGATTGGGTCGCTACAGGAATACCACGTCCATCATCTTCAACTGTGATGGACTCATCTGCATTGATTGTGACGTTGATGGTTTTGCAATAACCCGCAAGGTGTTCGTCTACCGAGTTATCCACAATCTCATACACAAGATGATGATAACCTTTGAAGCCTGTATCACCAATATACATCCCCGGGCGCTTACGAACGGCCTCGAGACCTTCTAGAACTTGAATTGAGTCGGCGGAATAGGATTTTTGTTCTTCGACTGACACTGTTTATTCCCTCACTGAATTGAAATCAGTCAAGGATGTGACCATCCTTGATGCGCAAGACGGAGATATTATCGAGGCTGAATGAATCAGGTAAGTTAAAATCCGTTGTCGTCACAAAAATCTGCGTATTGATCTCGTGTAAGAACGTAATCAACGCATCTCTTTTGGCTTTATCGAGTTCGGATAAAACATCATCTAACATCAGCACGGGATAGGTTCCGTGAGCCTTCCTATGATACACAATTTGGGCCATTTTGAAAGACAATATGATGGCTCTTTGCTGCCCTTGGCTACAATAAAATCTTGAGTCTTTTTGACCATATAGAAACACAATGTCGTGCTTGTGAGGACCAACAAGACTTGTACCGCCCGAGAGCTCTGCATCATGAAGTTCCTGAATGCGCTTTTGCAGAATAAATTCGATTTGTTCACGAGAGTAATTCAAAATATTTTGTCCCGATACGACGTATTCCACAGCAATATCCACATCCGGGTTGCCGGAAATGTATTGCATCGCATTGTTAAAATCTTTGGTTAATCCCTGAAGTGCGGTGGTTCGGGCAAATGTTAACGAGGCTCCTAAACGCACAAAATGGGGGTTTAGAGACTCCAAAAGGTGTTGTGTGACCGTTTTATCCTGCAAGCCCTCTAAAAAGTTCTTCAGGATCTTATTACGCGTTTTCAGTGCTTTTCGATATTCTGAGATAAGGTCTGCATTTCTTCGATCAAAGGTGACTAGTAAATCATCCACCAACTCTCGTCGGTGATCGGCTCCTTCTTTGATGGAGGATAAACTTTCAGGACTGAAAACAACGGTGGCAAATATTTTGCGAACATCTGTGGAAGTCACTCTTTTATCGTTCATCGTTAAAATTTTACGAGATTTAGAAAGACCCAGTTTTAATTTGTAGTGAAGATCATTCTGAGTGATCAGTGCTTGAATAAGCGCTTCTTGGTTTGCTGAGTTGATGAAAGTGGAATTATCTGAGTACCGAAAAGAATCACCATGTGAAATGAGGTACATGGCTTCTAGAAGATTTGTTTTACCCTGTCCATTTTCCCCAACGAAGACATTCACTCTGGGACAAAATGGAATGACTACGTCCCGATAATTGCGAAAATTAACAAGACGTAGTTTTTCGAAGATCATTAAATTCTCATTGGCATGACAACACAAGTGTATGAAGAATCACTGTGAGGTCTGATAAGACCTGGAGATAAATGATCATTCAATTCAAAATCAATTTTATCTTGATTCATACTAGTTAAAATATCAGTGACATACTTTGCATTAAAACCAATTTTTATATCAGCGCCTGAGTATTCAACTTCAATTTCTTCTTTTGCATCACCAAGTTCGGGATTGTTTGATGAGATTTCCATTTTGCCATTGGAAAGATTCAAAAGCACTGCTTTCGATTTTGCATTGGCAAGAAGTGAAACTCGTTTCAAAGATGTTAAGAACGCATCTCTTCCAATCATTACTTTTTGCGGAAGTTTCTGTGGAATAAACTGTTGATAATTCGGATACTTTCCTTCGATCAAGCGAATCATCAAAATAGTTGAAAGGTGTTTAAGAACAAATTGAGACCCCTCAATAGCTATTTCAACATTTCCTTCAAGACCCTCTAGAATTTTTTTAATTTCGTGTAATCCCTTACGAGGAATAATTACACCTTGTGTAGCTGATACCTTTATTTCAGAGAGTGGTTTATTTACCAAACTCATTCTATGGCCATCAGTTGCGACCATTTTAATTCCACCTTGAGTACTTAATTCAAAAAATACGCCGTTAAGGTGATATCGAGTTTCATCATTCGATACGGAGTAAATAGTTTTATCTATCATCTCTTTTAAAACTTGAGCATCGATACTGATGAAGCCTTGAGAATTGTATGTTGGAAAAATAGGGTATTCATCTGAGGAAATACCAACAATTTTTGAAGTGTATTTCCCTTGTTTAATTTCCAACCAATTATTTTCTTTTTTAATTAATGTGATGGGTCCTTCTGAAAGTTCTTTTGCAATTTCAAAAAGACTTTTTGCGCTTACTGCAACTTTACCAGTTTCATGAACTTTAACTTTTATTTGATCGGTAAGGCTAACTTCAAGATCTGTTGCAAATACTTTTAATGAGCTTTGATCGGCTTCAAGCAAAACATTGATGAGGATAGGCATTGTATTTCGTTTCTCAACAATGTTCTGTGTTTTTCCGATAAGACCTAACAGGTCTCTTTTATCAATTTCAAGTTTCATTAAAAACCTCTTTTTTTGCCTCTCTTATTATCTATTACTATTAATATTAATAACTAGTAGTAGTAGTAGGAGCGTGGAAAACCTAACAAATCCTCTAAGTATATGTAAACACTAAAAAACATTTGTGGATAAAGACTCTGCATAAACTCCGAGGAACTCTGCCGATTTTGGGGGTAACTTGGATCCACATTGATCCTCGCAAATTTACCCACACCTTTATCCACATCCCACATTCACACCCCTGTGATATTGTGGATTCTTTGTTCTAAGTCTTCGATATCTTTAGCAATATCCTGATCCGAAGCCTGTAGATTCTTGACGCGTTCTAAGGCGTTCATAACAGTTGTATGATCTTTTCCGCCAAAAGCTTTGCCGATATCGACGAGAGATCGATCTAAGAACTTCTTTATAAGGAACATCGCAATTTGACGTGGAACAACAATTGGCTTGGCGCGTGTGGATGATTTTAGATCCAATACGCGAACCTTAAAATGATCCGCAACCAACTTCATAATTTCCTCAACGGAAATCGTAGACTGTGTTTCGTGATGCGAAAGGATGCGTTTCACGAGCTCATAATCAATAGGCAGACCTTGTAATTCGGAGAACATTTTTATCTTTTTAAGATTTCCTTCAAGTTCCCGGATGGACCTTTTAGATATCCGTGCGATGTAGTTCACAACGTCTTCGGGTAGTCGAACGTTGTATTTCTCCGCCTTATAACGAAGGATGGCAATACGAGTCTCGAGATCTGGCATTGTAATATCTGCAATAAGACCACGCTCTAGGCGAGTTCTACTGCGGTCTTCGAGGCCGTGAATATCCTTGGGCATGCGATCGCTGGCAAGAATGACCTGTTTGCGGGTATCAATGAAACTATTGACGGTATGGAAGAATTCCTCTTGAACCGCCTCTCCTCGAGCAATGAACTGCACATCGTCGACAAGTAAGATATCTGAGTTTTCACGATACTTTTGACGAAACTTATCCATTTCATGCCGGCGAATTGCAGAGATACATTCGTTCATGAATCTTTCAGCAGAAATGTAAGTGATTCTAAGTTGTGGATAATTCTCACGAATATAGTTACCAGCCGCGTGCAGGAGGTGAGTTTTACCCATTCCCACAGGTCCATAGATATAGAGAGGATTGTAGTCATCCGCCCCTGGGTTTCTAGCTACATTGAAGCAGGCGGCGTGCGCAAACTCTGAATTTTTTCCAACAACGAAGGTCGAAAAGGTCAGTTCGGCGTTGAGTGAGTCTAGCGTGGAGCGTGGTTGAGTAATCTGGATATTCTGTGCACGGGCCAGTTGAGCCTGAAGAATCTCAGTCCCAACCATGACTTCATCATGCACGGTCGAGCTCTCAATATGATTATTCACTTTATTCCCAGTGATACTAAACTCAATCTCAAAAGGCTTTCCGTAAGTATCTGAAATCTCAGCGAAAATTTTATCCTGCAGATTCTCGATCACAAAATATTGATGGAGTGCATTAGGCACTCCGAGTATCATTTTGGGACGTTCCGCGGTTCCACCCGTACCAACATACTCGATGGGATCTAGCCACGTATCTAATAACTTATTGTTATCATTACGGCTTTTCATTTTTGTCTTAATTAACGTCCAAAAGGACGAGTTTAGCTCCACGATTTTCCCCTCAAGTCTTGGAACTCTTAACAAGGGGAGCTGAAGTTTTCAACAGTTGACCTTGTTGCCGCAACGTGCTTTATTAGTGCCCCACGTATCTAGTTGAATACAACTTTGTGGGTGTTGAATTGACGTTATTAGCGTCGTAAAAATTTTCCGGGGAGAATCGTAATGAAACGTACATACCAACCATCAAATAAACGCCGTAAAACATCTCATGGTTTCCGTGCTCGTATGGCTACAAAAGCTGGTCAAGAAGTTCTTAATCGTCGTCGCGCAAAAGGTAGAAAGCGTTTGACGGTTTCTACAGGTGGAAAATAGTTCCGCGCAGGTTATTAAGAGAAGCTCTGAGTTTCTTGATATAAAACAAACAGGTAAAAGATACTGGCCTACTAAGTGGTTGCTTCTTAATTACAAGAAGAACTCGGTGGGTCAGTTGCGTTTTGGTGTGACAGCTAGCCGTAAGGTTGGTTCTGCTGTTGTTCGAAACAAGCTTAAGCGTTGGTGTCGAGAGTATTTTCGGTCTTCTCTTTTTGCACGAGAGTCTATTGAGATTGATATTAATATCATTTTTAAACCAATGGACGCGAATTTTTATAAAGGTCTTTCACATGAAGAATTTTATAAAAGCTTGGAACGCGGTCTTGAGGTCATTAGAAAAAATACTTAAGACAGTTCTTTTGTTTTTTTTAGCGGCCTATCGAACTATTGGAACCACTCATCTGGGCGGTTCTTGTCGTTTTGAACCCAGTTGCTCTGCATATGCCCTTGAGGCCCTTAAAGTCCATCATTCACATATTGCTCTATGGCTGATTACCGTAAGAGTTTGTAAATGTCGTCCCGGAGGCCCTTATGGCTATGATCCGGTTCCCCCATTAGGAGGAAAGATTCATGCAACCAAAGAACGATAGCCCCTCTTTTTTTGATCCAAAAACTCTTATTGCAGTTGCCAGTGTGGCGTTAATTTATTTCGGGTGGCAAACCTATCTCGGAAAAAAGTATCCTGGATACGGTGCTGCTAGGCAGGCTCAAAAGACAACGGTTAGTGAGCAAGCAACAACAACTCCGACTCCGACATCTTCTAGTTCTGTTGTTGATGCAAAGTCAGAAATTCTCGCAGCTCCTGCTGCTGTAGAACAATCCTTTAAGTTTTCAAATGATAAGGTGGCATTCACGCTAACCAATCACGGCATGGGATTGAAAGACGTCACCATCAATAACTACAAAGACAAAAAACAAGAAAATATCAAAGTCGGAGTCTCGAAAGATATTTCTTTGTTTGAGATGAGATGGGCTGGTGACGAAAAGCCGCTTGATTTCAATGTTGTTGAGGTTGAACCGGGTCATTTTGTTGGTTCTGCCCAGGTTGGTGAAACTATCATTAAAAGAGAGCTTAAGTATGTTGCAGAAAGCTCTCATTTTTCGAATAAAATCACTGTGGTAAACCCAACTGAAGAGTTCAAAAAGGGTTTTTCACTTTTTATTCCAGAGTCTATTCATACGCCAGAGTCTTCGTCATTTTTGTTTCCATCATATGAGATGCAAGATTTCTTTGTTGTGCACAATGGTGGTAAGGCTGAATCCATTAACTTTAGCGGCGCTAAAGATAATTTAAGTCAGGAACTTTCTGCGTCTTCTTTGTTGTCTGTTGGGTCGCAATATTTTGCGGCAGTTATTCTTGATAAATCTGAAGTTCTGCCAAATGCAAAAATTAGCGCTAATATCGCTGGAAAAAGTGCACTAGGAGAGTTGGTTTATAAGCCTATTCAGTTGAAACAGGAAATGACCTTTGAAAGTATTTTCTATGCAGGACCTAAATCAATCGAGGCGTTAAAAGTTGTTGATGCTTCATTGCCTGCGATTGTTGACTTTGGTTTTTTCGGCTTCATTGCTCGTCCACTTCTTTTCATCATGCAAACTAGCTATAGCGTTGTTGGTAACTGGGGATTTGCAATTATTCTGTTAACTCTTATTGTTCGCTTGTGCGTATTGCCATTCAATATCATGTCCTTCCGCTCAATGAAGGCGATGCAAAAAGTTCAACCTGCCATTCAAGCTTTGCGTGAAAAATACAAAGAAGATCCAATGCGTTTGAATCAGGAAATGATGGCAGTGATGAAAGAGAATGGTGCAAACCCTGTCGGTGGTTGTTTGCCTATGCTGTTGCAGATTCCGATCTTTTTTGCCTTGTATAGAGTGATTGGATCGAGTGTTGATTTGTATGGATCGCCATTTATAGGTTGGATTCATGATCTTAGTGCTTATGATCCGTACTATGTTTTACCTGTTTTGATGTCAGTATTTATGTTTATTCAACAAAAGATTACACCATCGACAATGGATCCGATGCAGGCAAAAATCATGTTGTTTTTGCCGGTAGTATTCTCTTTGTTCATGCTTCAGTTACCTAGTGGACTAACGCTTTACATGGTTGTTAGTACATTGTTTGGTATTGTTCAGCAGTATTTGATTATGCGAGAAAAAAGCCCTTCACCTGCGAATAAAAAAGCATAGGGCGTATTGGCTACGAGCCGTTTTAAAAATTTGATGTATGAGGAGGTAATATGGGTTTTTTTAGTAAGCTTTTCGGGGGGAAAAGTAAGAGCGCTAATAGCGAAGTGGAAACACTAGTTCAAAAGACCTTAGAGGGGATCATTGAAAAAGCGCAGTTTGATTTAACTTTTGATCTAAAAACTACAAAAGATGACGAAGAAACGACGTTGGCAGTTGAGCTTAATGGTGCCGATGAGGAGATTCTTAAAGATAAAAAGGGTCAAATGCTTGATGCTTTTCAGTTGTTTTTGAAAAGAGTTGTTCAGCACAATTTTCCAGATGATAAAACAAACATCACTGTAGACTGCGGTGGTTACCGTGATGAATCTGCTAATGCTCTTATTGAGCGTGCCGAGAATCTTAAGGCGATTTGTATCGAGCAAGGAAAATCGGTTTATTACCGTGCTTTACCTCCTAAGGATCGTAAAGTCGTACACCAGTATCTTGCGAAAGATCCACGTGTTAAGAGTCGTTCGTTGGGTGATGGTCTTTATAAGAAGATCAAAATTTACCCTGCAAAAAGCAACTCTCAGGGTGGCTCTGCTGACGAAGCCACTTCAAACGATTAATTGTTAGGAGTAATCGATGTTCCGTGGAGATCGTAATCAAGATACCATCTGTGCGGTCTCAACTCCTCATGGGGTTGGCGGAATATCTGTTATACGAGTGAGTGGGCCCCACTCGCTCTCAATAGTTTCTAGAATTTGTTCTTTTCTGCCTGTTAAACCTGAATCCCACAGAGTTTATTTTGGAATTCTAAAAAGTATTGAGGGCATTGATGTTGATGAAGTTCTGGTGACTTATTTTCAACATGGGAAGTCTTTTACGGGCGAAGAGGTCATCGAGATTTCTTGTCATGGCAGCCCGGTTATTTGCCAAAGCATCATACAACAGTTGGTTCTCTTAGGTGCTCGTCCCGCGGATCGGGGAGAGTTTACTTATCGTGCGTTTATGAATGGTAAGCTGGATTTGGTTCAGGCTGAAAGTGTTCTTTCGTTGATTGAGAGCCAAAGTCAACAAGCGGCTCGTTTGGCGTTACGTCAGTTAAAGGGTTCTGTATCCGTTAAGCTTGAGGATATCGAAAATGATATGACATGGATCTTGGCTCACGCCGAGGCGGGAATTGATTTTTCAACTGAAGGCATTAAGGTTGTTGATAACTCTATCGTGCTCAATAAGTTAAATAAAATAGAGGCCGCTCTTGATGAGTTGGTTGGCACCTTTAAAGTAGGTCGTCTTCTTAAAGACGGTGTTCGTGTTGTCTTGATGGGTTTACCCAATGTCGGTAAATCAAGCCTGTTAAATACTTTTTTAGAAGATGATCGAGCTATCGTGACTGACATCCCAGGCACTACAAGGGATGTTATTCATGGGGATACCTCATTTAATGGTGTGAAGTTTACTTTTTTAGACACTGCAGGCCTTAGGGACTCCGCATCTGATCTAGTTGAAAAAATCGGTATCCAGAAAAGCCGAGAAGCTGCGACTGAGTCCGATTTAGTCTTTTTTGTCTTTGATGTTGAGAATGGAATATCATCTGAAGAGTTGAATATCCTGGATACTCTCGATCCTGAGCGAACTTTCATTCTTGGCAACAAGATGGACCGCATGGCTGGATCCTTAACTGGTGATCATGTCGAAAGTTTAGTCAGGAACAGTAAATTTTTCCGAAAAATTGTGAACCCAGACGAATACTTTAAAAGAAGAGTGTTCTTTGTTAGCGCACTTGATAAAACAGTGCGGGCGCGAATATTGAAAGAATTGGCACAAGAGTTCACCGAGTCGCAGCTAGAGAATACAGTTTTGATATCCAACTCAAGGCATTTGGAGAATCTGAATCGTGCACTTGAGAATACTCGACGCTCCAAAGATGTGGTTATGCAGGGTCTGGGAGATGAGTTCTTAGCTCTTGAGTTTAAGGAAGCCTTGGTGGCTATCCAAGAAACTTTGGGTAAGCGCTTTGATGATCAGATCATGGATAGAGTATTCAAAGAGTTTTGCATAGGGAAGTAGTCCCAGAGAAGAAATATGAGTACAAAAAAGTTTGACGTGATAGTTGTCGGTGCCGGTCATGCAGGAGTCGAGGCTTGTCTTGCTTCGGCAAGGTTGGGCTTAGATACTTTAATGGTGACTTCGAACGTCAATCGCATTGCTTATATGAGTTGTAATCCCTCTATCGGTGGTCTTGCAAAAGGCCATATGGTGCGGGAGATTGATGTACTTGGCGGGCAGATGGGAATCGCCGCTGACGAGACTTGTATTCAATACAAACGTCTGAATTCATCTAAAGGTCCAGCAGTTCGTGGGACTCGCGTACAAAACGATAAACACTTATATTCTGAATTTCAAACCAATGCCCTTAAAAATCAGCCGAATTTAGATATCCTTGAAGGTGAAGTGAAGCGGCTTATTTTGGATAAAGATATTTGTGTAGGGGTTGTACTTCAAGATGGCTCTGAGATTTTCGCTAAAGCCACAATCATCACCACCGGTACTTTTATGAATGGTGTAATGCATATTGGCTTGCGGCAAGAGTCTGGGGGACGTGTTGGTGATAAAGCCTCTGTAGGACTGTCAGATCAATTAGCGCAGTTTGGGTTTGAAGTTAAGCGTTTGAAGACGGGAACTCCAGCACGACTACTAAAAGACAGTATTGATTGGTCTAAAACAACACCTCAAGGTGGGGACGAGAAGGTTTATCCGTTCAGTTATCGATCTTCGAATCAGTTGAAACTACCACAAATATTATGCTATCTGACGCGCACAACTGAGCAAACCCACGATATTATTAGGGGAAATCTAGACAAATCGCCAATGTTTTGCGGCATCATTGAGGGCACGGGTCCACGTTATTGCCCATCGATTGAAGATAAAATCACCCGCTTTGCGGATAAGGACAGTCACCAAACTTTTCTTGAGCCAGAAGGTCTAAATACCGATTTAATCTACCTGCAGGGCATTTCAACGAGCCTGCCTGAAGAAGTTCAGGACGCATTCCTTAAAACCATTCCTGGTCTGGAGAATGTGAAAGTGGCCAGATATGGCTATGCGGTTGAGTACGACTATGTGGAGCCGACTCAGATTTGGCATCGTCTTGAAACTCGAACGATCCGTCAATTATTCCTAGCCGGACAAATCAATGGAACCTCTGGATACGAAGAGGCGGCAGCACAGGGATTGGTGGCTGGTATTAATGCTGCCCATAGTATCTTAGGTCGCGATGAATTTATCTTAGGTCGTGATGAGGCTTATATTGGTGTACTCATAGACGATCTGGTGACCAAAGGCACTCGAGAGCCTTACAGAATGTTTACATCTCGGGCTGAACACAGACTAGTTTTGAGAGAAGACAACACTATTGATAGGTTGGGGCAGTTAGCCAGCAAAATTGGATTAGTTTCCGGGTCTGCATTGGAAACCCTGCACAGCTTGCAAGAAAAACGCAGATCATTGCTAGAAAAACTTCGCTCTGAGAAGATTTATCCAACGCGTGACGTGCAAGAGCTGTTGACGAAAATTCCGTCTGCAGAATTGACAAAGTCTCTTAGTTTCGAGGAGTTGCTGCGTCGTCCCGAGATTTCTTGTCACCACTTAGAGCAGTTTAATTTTCACGTGGATTCAGACCCAAATGTGAATGAACCGGTTGAAATTGAGGTTAAGTACTCTGGTTACGTGAAGCGTCAAATGGAACTCATCAATCAATCAAAAAGATTAGAAGAAATGTTGCTACCGGCTGACTTAGTTTATGGCGATATACGAGGTTTATCGACTGAAGAAAAAGATAAACTACAGCGAGTTCGCCCTCGTACTTTAGGCCAAGCTCAAAGGATAAGTGGTGTCAATCCATCTGCAATTCAGGCTATAATGATCTATCTTAAAGGACACAAAAAAGTTAAGGAGATCGTTCTAGATGGACAAGCAGGAGCAGGACTCACCAACGATTCACTGGCGCATTAATGAGTGGTTCCCAGATTTAAGTCCTGATATTAGGGCTAGGCTAAAGACCTATCACGAAGAGCTGATCAAGTGGAATAGAACGGTTAGTTTGGTGTCGGCTAAAACTATCTTTGTTTCTGATGCCATTTATTTTGCTGATTCAGTTCTTAGCTCAAAGATAATCTTGGGTGCAAATCCAAATCTAACTAAGATCTATAATCCTGGGGCCGGGCCTGGGTTTCCGGGTTTGATAATGGCGGTCCTCTTTCCGCAAGTGCAAGTGATACTACTCGAAGTAGACCCAAAGAAGATTGAGTTTTTAAATCATATCATCAAGCTGTTGAATCTAAAGAATGCGGCTGTTGAGAATAAATCATTTGAAACTCTTCCGGAAGGCAGTGTTCAGTACGCAATGGCACGTGGTTTTGCCTCGATTTCTAAAACAATTTTTGTCGCTCGAAAGCCAATGTCAAAAGGTGGCATTTTCTTTCACTTAAAGGGTGAAGAGTGGGGAATTGAGGTTGGAGAGATTCCGACCCAACTCTGCTCCATCTGGAGTCCATCTTTAGTGGGGGATTATAAACTTCCGATTGGCACCGTGAGATTTTCGGTCGTAAAAACCGATAAAATTGCCTAATGAGAGAGTGTTCCACGTGGAACACTCTTAATGTTCGCCAGACTTCTTCTGATCTTGTATGTTTTGTTCAAAATTGCCGGTTTCTTTTAATCTATTCTTTACCGACCAATCCCTAGGGGCTCTTTGAGCTTTTTTTTCTTTCTGATATTGTTCAAATTCCTGGGGATCGGGCCATGGTTCGTTCTTTCCAAAAGCCTTACTATAGGAATTGGTCGCCTCCACTTTTCTTGCGGCGACTTTTAGTTTCAAATACTGCTCTTCTTGTTCAAGCTTAATAATTTTATTTTGTGATTCAAAAACCTTCTTTTGTGCACGAATGCTCTGACCTGTTTGCGGGATCGATTCATTTAAATCTTTCTCATGGTCTTTTAAAATGGTTTTTTCAGCGGCCAAAAGCTGAGAAACTTCAGTAAGCCTGACGTTAAGATCATTATATATCGGATCTTTCAATTCCGGATTGGTAATTGGTTTATTGCAAGAAGCGAGAAATATTGTGGTGATTACAAGCAGTATTCTAAGCATAAGATGTAGTGTTCCACGTGGAACATCGGTTTTTTTAGCAAAAAACATAAGGTATGCCGCAATAAACTGGTCTTATCTCTTGCAACTTATTTGAAAAAGAATGATTTTTTAATGACAGGAGAAAAAAATGGCTAAAACAATCTGCATAGCTAATCAAAAGGGTGGAGTTGGTAAAACGACAACGTCAGTCAACCTCTCTTCAGCATTAGCCTCCATAGGCAAACGAGTGCTGTTGATTGATATGGATCCACAGGGAAACGCATCAAGCGGTTTAGGTATTAAAAGATATGAAAGCCAAGATGCTAATAGCTATCACGTCCTGATTGGTGAAAAGACCCTTGCTGAGGCAACTCAGAACACGTCAAATCCGAATTTGAAAATTTCTACAGCCAATCCAGATCTAGTCGGTGCTGAAATTGAGTTGGTAGATATGCCTCATCGCGAGTATCGCCTAAAACAAGCCATTGCGACAGTTGCGGATCAATATGACTTTGTTCTTATTGATTGCCCACCTTCTTTGGGACTTTTGACGTTAAATGCATTGAATGCTGCTGATAGTTTCCTGGTTCCGCTTCAATGTGAGTACTATGCCCTGGAAGGTCTTAGTCAGCTTTTAAATACTGCTGGTTTGATTAAAAAGAATTTGAATCCTCAGCTTCATATTGAGGGGATTGTATTAACTATGTTTGATGTTCGAAATAACTTGAGTCATCAAGTGGTCACGGAAATCAAAAATCACTTCGGTGATAAAGTATTTAATGCAATCATTCCGCGAAACGTAAGACTGAGTGAGGCTCCAAGTCATGGTCAGTCAATACTAGATTACGATGCTAAATCTATCGGTGCTTTGAGATATTTAGAATTAGCAAAAGAAGTTGTTGCTAGATCTGCACAAAAAAATCAAAGCGAAACCGCGCCACAGGCGCAACAGAATGACTACCAAGGGGAAGTAAATGTCTGATATCTCAACAGAATCTTCAAACAAAAAGAAAGGCCTTGGTAGAGGTCTTGGGTCTTTGTTGGGTGGCGGTAGTGTGACAGAGTCACCTCTTGCTAGGGCTACTCAGGCTATTGCGAATAGCCAGGCGCCTACTCAAGCAAAAACAACTCCCGCTCAAGTTGCTCAAGCTCCAAAAACTCCATCAGTGCCTTCACAGCTGAATACTCAGGTTGCCCCTCCCGTAGATCCTGAGAGCAAGGTGTGGAAGGTGGCTATTGATAAGTTGTCTTCTGGCCAAT
This sequence comes from uncultured Bdellovibrio sp., assembly GCA_964431515.1. Classification (GTDB taxonomy): domain Bacteria; phylum Bdellovibrionota; class Bdellovibrionia; order Bdellovibrionales; family Bdellovibrionaceae; genus Bdellovibrio. Next base: position 100,316 of record CAYSKF010000009.1, on the reverse strand, counting down.
ATCAGCCCAGAAAACAATTCGAAAAGGAGCCCCTGCAAGAGCTGGCGCAATCGATTAAAGAAAATGGCATTTTGCAGCCTATCGTCGCTCGCAGAACTGTTTCTGGAAAGCTTGAAATCGTTGCGGGTGAAAGGCGTTGGCGAGCAGCCCAGCTTGCGGGCCTTCATGAGGTTCCAGTTCTTTTGCGCACTTTCAGCGATAAAGAGGCTCTTGAGCTTGCTATTGTCGAGAATATTCAACGTGAAGATCTGAATCCAATTGAAGAAGCCGATGGCTATTCACGCCTCATCACAGAGTTTAAGCTGTCACAACAACAGGTTGCAGAGAAGGTTGGAAAAGATAGAGCGACAGTAGCCAATGCAATCCGCTTGTTGTCATTACCTAATGAAGTGAAGGAAATGATTGCTGAAAACATTTTGTCTGTTGGTCACGCCAAGGTGCTCCTTGCGCTGCCTGAACCACGCAAACAAATTGAGTATGCAAAAAAAGTTGTTAACGAGAAGGTTCCTGTAAGAAAACTGGAAAAAATGGTTCAAGCCATTGTTAAAGGTGTTGAGCAGGATGACTATCCAGAGGTCTCTACGAAGGGTGTTTCTGAGCGTCTTGTTGACGGGATGTCTGAAGATCTACAAAAAGCATTGGGCACGAAGGTGGCTATTGATTATTCAAACTCCAAGGGTAAGATTGTAATACATTTTTATTCTGACGATGAACTTACCAATTTTGTAGATAGGCTGAAAGCAGGATGGCAGAAGCAATAAATACCGGACTTCAAGATGACCTATTAATGGGTCATGTTACTGCAATTCTAGATCACGGAACTCATTTTGAGGGAAAACTCAGCTTTGAGGGGACCGTTCAGATTGGCGGTAGTTTTCAAGGGGAAATCTTTACCAAGGACACTTTGGTAATTAACGAGGGCGCCTCGGTTTCTGCTCAAATTGAGGCCGATACCATCGTTATAAGCGGACGGGTCGAAGGCAACCTCTTTGCCCGCCGCAGAGTTATTATGCATCCTCCGGCTGTATTTAAGGGCACAGTCACTTCGCCAAGTCTTCGAATTGACGAGGGAGTTGTGTTTGAGGGTGCCTCTTATATGCCTAAGTCTTAGGCAGTAAATTATCTATGATAGTTTGACCTTGACCGTCCATACCCCAGATGCTAATTCCGAAGCTCAAAAAAATAGTAGGGATTTCAGCTAAATGGACATTTTTGGACAACTAGGTATCAATACCACCGCCGCTTTCCAGTTTGTGTTATTCGCGATCGCTTTAACTTTTCTTAGTAAAGTTGTGTTTGCGCCCTATGCGCATGCCCTTGAAGAGAGACAAAAAAGAACTAAAGGTAGCGAAGACCTTGCTCTAGAATATCAAACCAAATCTATAGAGATGCAGAATGAGTACGAAGGAAAACTTCGTGATCTCAACTCTCAGATTAAGACGTCTGTAGATCAAGCAAAAGCTGAAGCTACTAAAGATTATGAAGCGCTTGTAAGCAAGGCGAGACAAGAGTCGGAAGAGCTTGTGCAAAATAATCGTCAAAAAGTAACTGCATCTGTTCAACAAGCAATGGCGGATTTGAAATCACAAACTTCTGCTGTCGCGATGGCAATCACAACAAAGTTATTAAAATAAGAGAGACGATTATGAAACAATTTTTGAGTCTTATTGTTTTGCTGGCGCCGACTTTGGTGTTTGCAGCTGGTGGTGGCCACGGTGATGGTGAAATTCCTAAGGCCGTGATGTATCAGGCGATCAACGTAGCGATTTTAGTTGCTGGTTTGGTCTACTTTACTAAAGATGCAATTGTACAAGTTTTTGCCGGAAGAAAAGCAGCTTACCTAGAGGCTGCTCAAAAGTCCGCTCTAGCGCGTGAACAAGCAGAGAAAGAATTTGCTGACATTAAAAATAAGTTAGCAAATTTGGATGCCACTCGTGAAGAGACGCTGAACAAAGCAAAAGCACATGCTGAAGATCTAAAAAAGCAAATCTTGGAAGAAGCTCAGGGCGTTACTAAAAGAATTCGTGATGATGCTCAGTTGACAGCAAAGCTTGAAATCGAAAGAGCACAAAAAGAATTGCGCACTCAGCTTTTGACAGATTCTGTAGCTGCAGCTCGCGTGGTTCTTTCTAAAGATCTAGCGGCAGCAGATCAGCAAAAACTTCAAACTGATTTCATTAACAACATCGGAGTCTAAGCGTATGAGAGTGAGCGAAGTTTCAAAAAGATATGCCAAGGCTCTTTTGGCGGTGACGAAGCAAAAGGGTATTCACTTGAAGGCTTTGGCCGAAGTGAATGTACTTGCGAATGCGTTTTCTGATGCTGCTGTAAAAAACTATTTTTCAAATCCAATGATTGCCACAGAAACAAAGATTGCATCAGCCAAGGCGGCTCTTGCGGGTCAGGGTGTCAGTGAAGAAGTCATGAATACAATTGTACTGCTTGGCCAAAAAGCTCGTTTGGATATTGTTCCTGAAGTTGCTTTAGCATTGCGTGATCTTATCGATGTTGAAGAAGGTTTGACTCGAGGAGTGGTTCGATCTGCTCAGCCTCTTTCAGAAGATGCAAAAAAAGCTATCGAGCAAAAGATTAGTAATATTTTAAATAAAAAAATCGTATTGACCTATGAACAGGCCCCTCAACTGTTGGGTGGAATAGTCGCTCAAGTTGGTGGATGGACATTCGATGATAGCATCGATACGCACTTAAAAAAATTGAATGAAGAATTAAACAGGAGAGCCAACTAACAATGGAAACACAAATTCGTGCTGACGAAATCAGTCGTGTTCTCAAAGAACAAATCGGTCAATATAACAAGAATATTGAAGTAAGCGAAACAGGTAGCGTACTTTCTGTGGGTGACGGTGTTGCCCGTATTTACGGTCTTGAAAACGCGATGTCAGGCGAGCTCGTTGAGTTCCCTGGTGAAGTTTTCGGGATGGTTTTGAATCTTGAAGAAGGCCATGTCGGCGTAGTTATTTTCGGTGAAGACCGTCATATTAAAGAAGGCGACACTGTAAAAAGAACGAAGAAAATCGTTTCTGTTCCTGTAGGGGAAGCTCTACTTGGACGCGTTGTTGATGCTCTTGGTAACCCTGTAGACGGCCGCGGTGCTATCAATACACCTCACAGCCGCGTTGTGGAATTAAAAGCTCCTGGTATCGTTTACCGTCATCCAGTTGAAGAGCCTCTTCAAACTGGTATTAAGGCGATCGACGCCCTTGTACCAATCGGTCGTGGTCAGCGTGAGTTGATCATCGGTGACCGTCAAACTGGTAAAACTGCAATTGCAGTTGATACTATCATCAATCAAAAAGGCCAAGGCGTTCATTGCTTCTACGTAGCAATTGGACAAAAACAGTCTACTGTTGCTCTTGTGGTTGAAAAACTTCGTGCAGCTGGTGCTTTAGAGTACACAACTGTTATTACAGCGAATGCTTCTGATCCAGCTCCACTTCAATACCTTGCTGCTTACTCTGGAACAGCTATGGCGGAATACTTCCGTGATACTGGTCGCCATGCAGTTATCGTTTACGATGACTTAACAAAACAAGCTCAAGCTTACCGTCAGGTGTCTTTGTTGCTACGTCGTCCTCCAGGACGTGAAGCATACCCAGGAGACGTATTCTATCTACACAGCCGTCTTCTTGAGCGTGCTTCTAAATTGTCTGCAGATAAAGGCGGCGGTTCATTGACTGCGTTGCCAATCATCGAGACACAAGCGGGCGATATCTCTGCGTACATCCCAACAAACGTTATCTCTATCACAGATGGACAGATCTTCCTTGAATCAGACTTGTTCTATAAAGGTATTCGTCCAGCTATTTCAGTTGGTAAATCAGTATCACGCGTGGGTGGTGCCGCTCAGATTAAAGCGATGAAACAAGTTGCCGGATCTATGAAGCTTGAGTTGGCTCAGTTCCGTGCGATGGAAGCATTTGCTGCGTTTGCATCAGACCTAGATAAAGCAACTCAACAACAGTTGGCACGTGGTCGTCGTTTAGTTGAAGTATTGAAACAAGGTCAATATTCTCCAGTAAAAGTTGAAGAGCAAATTGCAATGATCTTCGCAGCTTCTAATGGCTTTGTTGATGCTTACCCTGAGACTGATGTTAAGAAATATGAAAAAGAAATGATCGAATTCTTGAAAAACAAGCATGCTGACATTCTTAAAACTATTTCTGAGAAAAAAGCTATTTCGGACGATACTAAGAAGGCGCTTTTGGCGGCTCTTGAAGAGTTCAAAGCTATATTCCAACCTTCTACTAAGAAGTAATTTGGTGCTAAATGGCTAGTTTAAAGGATATCCGGGCTCGAATTGAGTCCACTAAAAACACCCAGCAGATTACGAAAGCGATGAAGCTCGTATCTGCGGCGAAGTTACGTAAGGCGCAAAATAACATCGTTAATTTGCGTCCCTACGCTTTGACTTTGCGTAAGGTGATTGCGGATATCGCTGTGACTAATAAAGTCTCCCATCCTTTGATGGAGAAAAAAGAACAAGTAAAGAATGTCTTACTTGTAGTGATCACTTCTGATCGCGGTCTTTGTGGAGCTTTTAACAGCAATATCAACAAATTCACTGAGAACTACATTAAAGAAAACGAAGGTAAATTAGAGAAAATCGATTTTATCTTTGTTGGTCGTAAGGGACATGATTACTTCACAAAAAGAGATATCAAAGCTGTCGATTACATCACGAAGCTTGATAAAGATATTTCTTATGATTTGGCATCAAAAATCGCCAATCGTGTGATGGAAGATTACCTTCAGGGCAACTACGATGAAGTTCGCATTGTCCACAACCAATTCAACTCAGCAATTTCTCAAACTGTTGTGTGTGAAACAATCTTGCCTATCGATATGGGCTTGAGCACTTTCAACACAGAGAGCGAAAAGGCGAGTGGATTTTCTGTAGATATGATTTTTGAACCAGCTCCCGAGCAGATCATTAAAGAACTTCTCGAGAAGCATTTCGATCTTCAAGTTTACAGATGTATGTCAGAGTCTGTTGCTGGTGAACATGGTGCTCGTATGAGTGCGATGGAAAATGCAACGAACAACGCGAGAGATATGATCAATAAGCTCACGTTGACTTACAACAAATTGAGACAAGAAAAAATTACTACAGAATTGACTGAAATCGTATCTGGCGCTGAAGCGCTTAAATAGGGAGCTGAATAATGGCATTCGGTAAAGTAAAACAAGTAACTGGTCCCGTAGTGGACGTAGAGTTTGAAGGTGGAGAACTTCCAGCAATCAACTCTGCTCTTCGTGTAACTAACAAATTTATCTCTGACTCTGAATTCAACCTTGTTCTTGAAGTTGCTCAGCACTTGGGTGACAGCGTTGTTAGAACAATCGCGATGGATCAAACTGAAGGTTTGGTTCGTGGTGAAAAAGTTAAAGCAACTGGAAACATGATTACAGCGCCAGTGGGTCGTGAGGCTCTTGGTCGTATCATCAACGTTGTTGGTGAACCAATCGATGAGATGGGTCCTGTAAACGCAAAAGAACACTGGGGCATTCACAGAACAGCACCAAAGTTCGAAGATCAAGCAACTTCTGCAGCAATGCTTATGACAGGTATTAAGGTCGTTGACCTTTTAGCTCCATACGCTAAGGGTGGTAAGATCGGTTTGTTCGGTGGTGCGGGCGTTGGTAAAACAGTTCTAATCCAAGAGCTTATCCGTAACATCGCGACTGAGCACGGTGGTTTCTCCGTTTTCGCGGGCGTTGGTGAGCGTACTCGTGAAGGTAATGACTTGTGGCAAGAAATGAAGCAATCAGGCGTTTTGGCGAAGACAGCTCTTGTTTTCGGTCAAATGAATGAACCTCCTGGAGCACGTGCACGCGTTGCTTTGACTGGTTTGACTGTTGCTGAATACTTCCGTGACGTAGAAAACCAAGACGTTCTTTTCTTCGTTGATAATATCTTCCGTTTCACTCAAGCGGGTGCTGAGGTTTCTGCCCTTCTTGGTCGTATTCCATCTGCCGTTGGTTACCAACCAAACTTGGCAACTGAAATGGGTGCTTTGCAAGAGCGTATTACATCTACTAAAAAAGGTTCTATCACGTCTGTACAAGCCGTTTACGTACCTGCGGATGACTATACGGATCCAGCTCCAGCAACTACATTTACTCACTTAGATGCTACGACAAACTTGGATCGTGATATCGCTGCGATGGCGATCTTCCCTGCGGTTCATCCGTTGACTTCAACTTCTCGTTTGCTTGATCCACAAGTAATCGGTGAAGAACACTACAAGTGCGCTCGTGATGTTCAGGCGTTATTGCAACGTTACCGTGAATTGCAAGACATCATTGCGATCCTTGGTATGGACGAGTTGTCTGAAGAAGATAAGTTGGTTGTTTCTCGTTCTCGTAAAATTCAACGTTTTTTGTCTCAGCCGTTCTTCGTTGCTGAGCAGTTTACTGGTTTGCCTGGTAAGTATGTTGATATCAAAGACACTGTTAAAGGTTTCCGTGAAATCCTTGATGGTAAACATGATGCTCTTCCAGAGCAGGCATTCTACCTTGTTGGAACTATCGAAGACGTTATCGAGAAAGCTAAAAAGTTACAGGGTTAATTCCTGTAGCTTGACGGACAGAGCACTCCGCACGGAGTGTTCTGCTGAAAGGTTGAGATATGTTTAAACTTACTATCGTGACTCCAGAAAGACGCTTACTTGTTAATCAAGAAGTTGATGAAGTAACAGTTCCTGGCTTTAAGGGAGAGCTTAATATTCTTCCTGGTCACGCCCCACTTATTTCTACGCTTGAAACAGGCGTGATGAAGTGGAAGCTTAAAGGTAAAGAGAAGCAAGACCAAGCTGTTATCAGCTGGGGATATTGCCAAGTGAGCGCTGAAGGCGTGAATGTTTTGGCAAATATGGCTGATCTTCCTGAGGAAGTGGATCTACAGGCAACTAAAGATTACTTGGCTCAGTCTGAAAAGCGCGTGATGAACGAATCTATTTCTACCGAAGAGTGGACAGAGCTTCAGCGCGAGTGGACTCGTGCAAGAGCAAAAATCGAACTTTTCGAAGGCCAAGCAAAAAAGTAGTTCTTACTTAAGGGCTATCTGAAAATTTAATTCGCGCAGAATTTCATTCAAGTTCTGCGCGATTTTTTTTCCTGCATTCTCATGATTAAAGTACAAATGCATGACTTTCAAAAAGCTTGAGCTGTCTTTGAATAAGTTCGGAGCAGAAAGATTGACGACAACGACTTTCTTTTTTTCTTCAGCATTTAGTGAATTGACTGTGAGAGCAGTTGATTTTCCGGTCACAGCAAAAAATGCGATAGTGCAATTGCGCTTTCGTAGCCACTGTTGAACATTTTCTTTCTTATCTCCCTTAGATAGGATTCGCGATCGAATTCTGTGCTTTGAATTCTTTGTAAAATTATGAATGAAAGACTTTGTCGGAGATAGCACACAAAGTGTGTGCAACGCGGTCGGTGATCCTTGGTTAGACGTCGTTCTAGCTTGTAAATTGGCTTTTAAATTGTACTCAAGAATTCCTTGCTCAGTTTGTATATAGTCTTTCGAACTAAGTAAGTTTCCTGATTTAATAAGAGGGCCATCGGTGGGTCCCCTAAATGAATTTGCAAAAGCTTTTACTGTAAGAATACGGCGAATTTTGGTATCGACGTCCGACATCTTAAACTCTCCGGTTGTTATTGCCTGTTTCACGTGCTCGAAAGCTCTGCTTTGATCTGCAAAAGACCAAGTAAGCATAACAATATCTGCACCTGCATTAAGAGCGCGCAAAGCCGCAACTTCTGGACGGAGCAATTGGCGAGAGCCTTCCATTTGCAAATCGTCTGTGATAACCAGGCCTTTGTAGTTGAGCTCTTTCCGTAATAGATCTGTTGAGATTTTTTTTGAAAAACTCGCGGGCTCGCCACTGCTATCGAGAGCTGGATAGATAAGATGTGAAAGCATGATAGCAACGCGATCCCCAAGGTTGGCATAGGTTTCAAACGGACGCAGATCCTTGCTTTTTAAGGAGTTCATCGAGTTTTCATTTGTGACAACACTGTGATGAGGATCCGCGGAAAGTCCGCCGGTTCCGGGAAAATGTTTTGCGGTTGGAATGACATGAGATTCAAGTAGACCTTTGGAATAAGCCACGCCAAGTTCTGCGACCAATTGAGGATTAGAGCCGAAGGATCTAACACCAATAAAACTATTAACGTAAGGATCTGCCACATCCAGGACCGGGGCTAGATTCATATTGAATCCGGCTTCGCGTAGAAACTTTCCCGTTTCTACTCCCATGCTTTCGGCTAGTAAAGGCGACTGCGTTTGTCCAATGGCAAGAGCGCTGGGTGGTGCCGGGGAAATGGGTAGGCGGGAAACAGATCCCCCTTCTTGGTCGATGGCCAGAAGAGGTGGCAAACGCGTGTGGGTGAAGCTGTGTCGATAGAGAGTTGCATTGAGACTTTTAATTTGCTCCAGAGAGGAAATGTTGCGTTTAAAAAGTAGAAAGGATCCAGGTTTATATTTAGCAATAAATCCTTCAAGATCTTTAGACATCTTCTGATGGGGAAATCCGACAATGAACAGTTGCCCCACCTTTTCATCCAAAGTCATGGTAGCAATTTTTCTATTTACTATTTCATTTAAAGATTTTTCATCTGCTAGTAAAAGGTTGGGAATTGCAAAAAATAACAGACTAATGCTCAAAATCTGTATGATTTGCCTGATATAATTATTCATGTTGATAGGATAACACTGGGTTATTGTCAGAATAGACGAGATTTGAGAAACAGCATGAAATTGCACCAAAGTCTTATTGTTACAATTATTCTCCCAATACTGCTTTTAGCGAGTGGTCGAGCTTTTGGAGCCGAAACAGATCTGCCACTGGTTGAGGTTGAGCTTCACCAAGACAATCTGGCGCCATATAAAGAGCGAAGAGAAGACCATGGAATTTACGCGGGGGTCATTTATGAACCCTTAGTGTTTAAAAGCTTTGTTTCAGCTATTGATGACGCAAACTATTCGACAATGTTTGGTGCTGAGGCCATCCCTCTAGTATCTCTTTTGATAGATTATAAATATAATTTCATGCTTGGGTCTTTATCGGCTGGAATTTCCTATGGGCAGGGAAAGCTTTCAGACAGCGTGAGCGGCGTTTACCGAACTTTGGAGATTTCAAAAACGGCACTGGGCTTTAAATACTCCATGGACATGTTGATGACAGAGCCCTATGTGGTCCCTTATGTTGGGCTGCAATTTTATAACATGTCCATCAGCGATTCGACTCCAACACAATCGTTTTCCGAAACCTTAGAGCAGGAAATTAGTTATAGCTTAGGTGTATTGCTTCAACTAGATTGGATTGATTACGAGACTGCCAAGCATGCCACGTTTTATTGGGGCCTAGAGAATACTTTTATCGACCTATTTATAACGAAGTATACAAAGTCAGCAGATGCAGGAAAAGCCAATATGGAAACGGATCCAACATTTGGTGCCGGAATCCGCTTGGAGTTTTAAATAAGCTTCAATAGGTTTTCTAACTCTTCGTGAACTGCAGACCAAGAGATATTACTTAGCTTGATATTCAATCTGTTGTCCGGAGTGATTGAATACTTCTTACTTTCACGAATAGCGAGTTGAATAACGTTTTCAGGGCGCAACTTAGTGTGCTCTGTGAATATTAAAGAGACTGATTTAACTCCCGCACTCACATCTCGGATGCCCAGCTCCTTACATTGACGACGAATCAACATAAGGCCCATGAGATTGACCGTGGCTTCAGGAATAGGACCAAACTGATCCCGTAGTTCTTCTTCAATACGATCTAGATCCTCATTGGACGTGATATCAGCGAGGGCCTTGTAGTAGCTAAGTCGAATACGAATATCAGCGATATAGTTTTCAGGAATCATCGATGGAATTCGTAAATTGATTTCTGGATCCAACTCACGATCTTCAATTTTTTCACCTTTTGCTTCGGCCAGAGCTTCGTTTAATAAATCCATATAAAGCTCATAGCCGACAGAGTTGATGTGCCCCGATTGTTCGTCGCCAAGAATGTTTCCTGCTCCTCGCAACTCTAAATCATATTGAGCAATCTTGATCCCGCTGCCAAGTGCCGTATTTTCTTGAATAATCTTTAAGCGTTCTTGCTGCTCTTTATCCAGCTTACGATTTCTTGGCATCATCAAGTAACAATAGGCTCTGGTTTTGCTTCGCCCCACTCGTCCTCGAAGTTGATAAAGTTGTGAGAGACCAAACATGTGGGCAGAATCAATAAACATGGTGTTAGCCCTTGGGACATCCATTCCTGATTCTACGATAGCGGTACAGACGAGCACATCGACTTCATGGTGAAAGAAAGCAAGCATGGCTTTTTCAAGCTCGTGCTCTTCCATTTGACCGTGAGCTACACGAATCCGCGCCTGCGGAACAATCTGACGAATTTCATCTGCGATTCCGTAGATGCTTTCGATTCTGTTGTGAATAAAGTAGACCTGTCCACCGCGGGAAATTTCTGCCGTAATCGCTTTACGAATGGTTTCACTGTCAAACTTGGTGACGAAAGTTCGTGTTGGAAGACGATCAACTGGTGCTGAATTAATTAAACTCAGATCACGAATCCCAACCAAGGCCATGTTCAAGGTTCTTGGGATCGGAGTTGCAGAAAGTGTGAGACTATCAACACCAACTTTGAGTTTCTTAATCTTTTCTTTGTGAGTGACACCGAACTTTTGCTCTTCATCGATAATTAATAAACCTAAGTCTTTATATTGAATGCTAGAGCCAAGAAGTTTATGTGTGCCAACAACAATATCGACCTTGCCTTCTTTTAATTCCTGCAAAGTCTTTTTTGTTTCAGCAGGTGTGACGAAACGATTCAAAACTCGAATTTCTACTGGCCAACCTTCAAATCGTTTTTTGAGCGTTTCAAAGTGTTGGAAAGTAAGAACAGTGGTGGGAGCTAAAAGAGCCACTTGTTTTCTTGCAGAAACGGCAAAGAAAGCTGCGCGCATAGCCACTTCGGTCTTACCAAAACCGACGTCGCCACAGACCAGGCGATCCATGGGTTTTGTGGAGCGAACATCTCTTAAGATGTCGTTAATCGCACGTAGTTGGTCGTTGGTTTCTTCATAAGGAAACTTATTAGCAAACATCAAGACTTCTTCATCTTTAAAAACGAAAGGCGGTCGATGCATTTCAGCACGTTTTGCATACAACGCCAAAAGATCCGAAGCGATGTCTCTAACATGGGCTTTTACTTTTGCTTTCGTTTTTTCCCAAGCTGTGCCGCCCAACTTATCTAGAATTGAAGTGTTGGCTGCCCCAGAAAATTTTTGCAGCTGACCCACTCGGTAGACCGGAAGATACAACTTGTCCTTATCTTTGTAACCTACCTGAATGTACTCGGAGTCCACGCCGCCAATGTTCATGATCTTCAGGCCTTCATATTGACCCACACCGTGTTTAACGTGGGCCACAAGGTCGCCTATTTTAAGATCGCCAAAGGCCAACCGTTTTGCCTGCTTTTGAAAGTCTTCTGCGCCCGAGGATTCTCTTGCTCTTAACTTTTTTCCGTAAAAATCTTCATCGCGCAAAAAGATGATTTTCTCTTCATCAAAGCGCAACGAATCGGAAATATTGCGTGGAATAATGTGTACAAGTTGAGGATCTCGATCTTGTTCACTCAACCACGTGTCCCAGTGGTATTCTTCTTCTTTGGTGAAAGACGCTTTTAAATCTAATTTTTCAAAAATGATTTTCAGTCTTGCTATGTGTGACTGATTTTTTGTGCCCACAAAGATGCGATAACCATCATCGCGCCAACGATGGAGTTTATGCGCAGCCGCTTGCAACCACAGTTCAGAGCCGGCAGGATTAGCAAGGCTGAGGTTGGAAAAATCCTGTGTTAAAGAAGTGCGGTATTCTACGCGTGTATCTTCCGATTTCTCATCTTCAAAATACTCTAAGGATGAAAAATAGATTTGCCGAGAGTTTACTGGGTAGGCAACAGACTCAAACTGAGAGAACAAAAGGTTTAAATCAGGATGAATAATATTTTGGGTGCTACTCGTATAATCGGTTTTTAACTCTGCCCAGGTTTCGTCAGCACAGCGTGAAATTTCAACAGGATCTAGATACCAAACATTTAAAGCAGCTGGAAAGTGTTCAATGGGACTTGCGAGTTCCCCGTAAAAATAAGGCAAAAGAAATTCAATTCCTGGAAATGAATTTTTTAGAACCAGTGAGCGCAGCATTTCGTCTGCTTCTGCTTGATCTGGACTGCGACCCTCAAGAGTCGCGCGGACTCTTTGCAAAAGTTTTTCGTGAGCATCATCCCGAAACAATACTTCTCTTGCTGGAGTTAAGTAGAAGCCTTCAATCTCCTCACCACTGCGCTGATCTGAGATATTGAATCTTCGCATTGATTCAATCTGGTCGCCGAACAAATCCAAGCGAATTGGAGTATTTTCCGTCGGAGGAAAAATATCGATGATTCCACCGCGAAGGGCATACTGACCCTTGTCTTCCACCATTGGCGCTGATGAATACCCCAAGGAGTTGAGATAAGTCGCGATGTCTTCTGGCAATTCATCTGCTGGACGAAGTTGGCGGGAGAAGTCTTTCAAAACCTTCACAGGTATGGACTTTTGCATCAACGCGTCAGCCGGAGATATGAATATTTCTCCGGCTTTGGCGTTTTGAGCATGCGCAAAAAAACGCAAACGATCCGCAACCACTTTTGTGCTCGGGTACAAACCCGAGTAAGGTGAAACATCAAACCCAGGCAGAATGTATGCTTGACGGGTTGGGTCAAAAAACTCAAGAAGGGACTGCAGTCGTTGTGCCTCATTCAGACTGCCGACTACAACCAAATGCGGTAAGCTGTTGATTTTTTTAGAATATGTTTGAGACAGAAAAAAGGAAAGAGCAAGCGAGGAGGAGGCTCCAGTCACTTGAATTTTACCGCGAGTTGTTTCAAAAGCACGATCAAGAATTGATTCGAGCCTTGTGTGAGTCATTTCGGCTTTCATTTAGTTGCTGATCTTGCCATGCTTACCGCCTTGTTTCCATTCATATTTCTTGGTTTTCACAGACGACACATATATAACTAATTGAAATCCAAATCAAAACGACAACTTTGGGGGGTTCAGTGCCACTCGGTGGAGTATTATTCATCGTCATTTTTATTGCTCTTTTTGGAGCGCTTTTAGTATGGATCTCGTCCAAAACTGGAGGCAAACCTAAATATCATCCAGTGAAATATGAAAGCTACGAGTGTGGTCTTCCATCGCTGGAGAAAAAGGATACGAAAGTTTCCGTGAAGTATTACCTCACGGCGATCCTTTTTATTTTGTTCGATATCGAAATCATCTTTATGTATCCATGGGCTATTTCGTTCCGTGAGTTCATCTCTACTGGTGGCGGTGCCTTTGTGTTAATTTCGATGATGGTATTTATTGCGATTTTTATTTTCGGCTTGTTCTGGGAAGTAAAATCCAAAGCGTTAGAGTGGGATCGATAAATGGAAATGGGTAAAGATATCTTTGAGATCACCGTCAATGGTTTAAAGCTTGTGCTTATTTTCCTTGCGATGGTGCAGGCAGTGCCGATTCTTGTTTGGCTAGAGCGACGTGGTTCGGCCTTCATTCAAGATCGTTTGGGACCAAACCGAGTGGGGCCATTAGGTCTTATGCAGCTTTTGGCGGATGCCGTGAAGTTTTTAACAAAAGAAAACTTCGTTCCGGCGAATGCAAAAAAATTGCTTTACTATGCAGCTCCGGTTTTTGCGTTGATACCAGGTGCGGTCGCTTTGTCAGCTGTTCCTTTTTCAACACCAGTTTCAATTGAAGCCTTTGAAATGTTTGGCTCTAGCTGGGGTCCTTACACTTTCTTAGTTCAAGGTTATGAAATTGGTGTCGGGATTGTATTTATTTTGGGTGTATCTTCACTTGCAGCTTATACATTGTTAATGGCTGGTTGGGGCTCTGGAAATAAGTACTCTTTGATGGGTGCTTTACGTGCCAGTGCGCAGACAATTTCTTACGAGTTGGCGTTGGGTCTTTCGATCGTTGGTGTGATCATGCTTTATGGCACCTTCAATCTCACTGATATGACTCTTGCTCAGCAAGGACCCTTAAGCTTCAATATGCTTGGCCATACAATCACCGCAAGTTGGTTGCCTAACTGGGGTATTTTCTATCAACCCTTAGCGGCTTTGTTGTTCTTTACGGCTACATTTGCGGAGTCCAATCGTTTGCCATTTGACTTGGCCGAGGGTGAGTCTGAGCTTGTTGCTGGTTTCCATACAGAGTACGGCGGCTTTAAGTTCAATCTATTCTTTATCGGTGAATACGGTCACATGATGGTGGCTGCTGGTTTGATGACGTTGTTCTTCTTTGGCGGCTTCAGCATTCCGTTTTTGACTATCGCTGAAGTTCAAGAATGGGCGAGCTCTGTTGCAGAAACTGCTAATGGGGCAAGTGCCTTAGTAGCTGCAGTTCACTTCTTGTCGTTCTTCATTAAGTTCGCTCTTTTTATGTGGGTCTTTATTTGGGTTCGTTGGACTTTGCCACGTTTCCGCTATGACCAACTTATGGACTTTGGATGGAAGACACTTTTGCCTTGGGCATTAGGGAATACCGTTCTAACTGCGCTAGTAATTTACGCTGCATCTATTTAAGGAGTTTAAAGTGACTGCAGATTCTTTTCTTTTTTGGTTTCTCGCGATTGTCACCATGGTAAGCGGATTGAGTGTTGTACTTTTGTCCAACCCTATCTACTCCGCTCTTTGCTTGGCAATGACCATGGTGGGTATTTCCGCTTTGTTTGTGACTTTGAACGCCTACTTTTTGGCTGGCGTTCAGCTGATTGTCTACGCGGGCGCCGTCATGGTGTTGTTCGTTATGGTGATCATGCTTTTCGACTTAAAGAAGGACTTGCAGGCGTTCACGCGCGGAAAGTTCACTGGAGCAGTTAAAATTGCTTCGGCTGGATTGCTTGCGGGTCTTGTTGTTGGAGCTATCTCAATGTCTGTTGGTTTGTTGACAGAAAAGACAGCGGACAATGTCGTGACTACTGGTACTGGCATGGAAGCAACTAAAGCCCTTGGTCAGTTGTTGTTCTCTAAGTATGTATTTGGATTTGAAGCGCTAGGCGTGCTGTTGTTGGTTATCGCTGTTGGTGCGGTGGCTTTGGCTCGCAGTAAAGGTGGAACACATGAACACTGATTTTATCAACAACATCGGACTGACTCATTACTTGGTGTTGGCGGCAATGCTTTTTGTAACAGGCATGGCGGGCGTCCTTCTTCGTCGTAATGTGATCGTTCTTTTGATGTCTATTGAGTTGATGTTAAACTCTGTCAATTTGACCTTTGTTGCTTTCAGTAAGTTTTTGGGTCTTTTAGACGGACATGTAATGGTTTTCTTCGTCATGACGATTGCAGCTGCGGAAGCGGCCGTGGGATTGGCACTTGCGGTGTCTATCTTCAAGCGTTTTAACGAAGTGAATATTCGCTTCTTTGAGCATCTGAAAGGTTAGGGAGTCAGCCGTGAATCATTCTTTATTAATGGCTCTAGTTATTTTAAGCCCCTTGGTTGGTTTTTTAATCAACGGTTTTCGCTATAAAAAACACTCTGGTAATTTAGCTGGAGGAATCGCGACGGGTGCGGTTTTCATATCATTTATTTCATCTATCCTGCTTGTTGCAGATGTTATTGCAATGCCAGAAGAGTCTCGCCGAATTGCGGTGACCTTCTTTGAGTGGATCGCTGTCGATAAATTCAAAGTGAATGCTGGCTTTGTTGTCGATCAAATCAGTTCTGTGATGATACTGATTATTACTGGTGTAGGAACACTGATTCATTTGTTCTCGATTAGTTACATGCATCACGATAAAGGTGTGGCAAAGTATTTTGCTTACTTGAACCTGTTCATTTTCAACATGTTGTTGCTGGTTCTTGGTGACAGCTTGCTAGTTATGTTTGTTGGCTGGGAAGGCGTGGGGCTTTGCTCATACCTACTGATTGGCTTCTGGTTTACAGATAAAGAAAAAGCTGCTGCTGGAATGAAAGCGTTCATCACCAACCGTGTGGGGGATGCCGCTTTCCTATTGGGTATGTTTGTTCTCTTTGTGACTTTTGGTACAGTCAACTTCTCAGAGTTGAACGCTTTAGCGCCGACGGTTGCTGAATCATCTTGGTTGGGTGCTGTGACATTGGGAACATTGTTCCTGTTTATCGGTGCGACTGGTAAGTCAGCACAGATTCCTCTTTATGTTTGGCTTCCAGATGCGATGGCAGGTCCGACACCTGTATCTGCACTCATCCACGCAGCGACGATGGTCACTGCCGGTGTTTACATGATCGTGCGCTTGAATCCTTTGTTCATTATGGCGCCAAATACAATGATGGTTATTGCGATTATTGGTGCGGCTACAGCTGTGCTAGCGGCAACTATCGGTATGACCCAATACGATATTAAAAAAGTTTTGGCGTATTCCACTGTTTCTCAGCTGGGCTATATGTTCTTAGCTTGTGGTGTTGGTGCATTCGGTGCGGCTATGTTTCACTTGATGACTCACGCTTTCTTTAAAGCTTTGATGTTCTTGGGTTCGGGCTCTGTGATTCATGCTATGCATGAGGAACAAGATATTCGTAAGATGGGCGCACTGAAAAAGTACATGCCCATCACTCATATTACTTTCTTCTTAGGATGGTTGGCGATCATCGGGATGCCTCCGTTTGCAGGATTTTTCTCTAAAGATGAAATCTTGGCTTACACTTTCAATTCACCTTATGGATCCCCACTTTTGTGGGCCGCGGGTGCCTTGGGCGCAACATTAACTGCATTCTATATGACACGCTTGATGGCTTTGACTTTCTGGGGCAAAAGCCGTGTTCCAAAAGATGTACATCCACATGAATCTCCAGCATTGATGACAGTGCCATTGATTGTTCTAGGAGTTTTGTCGGTCATCGGTGGATGGATTGGAATTCCTCACGTGATCGGAGAGCACCTTGGCCATATCCCGAACGTTTGGGAACATTGGTTGCATCCTTTGATTAAACCAATTCCAGGTTGGACTGCGATTGATGTAACAACTGAGTGGATCTTGATGGGGACATCGGTTGGATTGGCATCTGTTTCAGCATTTGTTGCTTATCAATTCTATGTGAAGTCTCCGGAGACTCCAGAGAAAATTGCTGCAGGTATCAAGCCTGTCTACAATATGGTAAACAATAAATACTTCGTTGATGAAGCGTACTTTGGTTTCATCATCAATCCATTGGTAAATTTGAGCCGTAATATTTGGTACTATATCGACGTGAACTTTATCGATAAAGCGACCTATTTAGCGTCAGACCTCATGCGTGGTATGGGATCTTTCGTTCGCTCTCTTCAAACCGGAAATATGCAACAGTATGCGATGTATATCGGCATTGGTGTTGTTGTAGCTCTTTCATTTGTGATCATGAGGTAATGTATGATCCTGAGTAGCATTGTTTTTCTACCTCTTTTGTTTGCTCTGATTGTTGCAGTTTGGCCAAAGGCAAGTTCTATTAGACACTTAGCTTTGGGCCTTGCAGTGATTGAGTTTGTACTAAGCCTTGTTCTTCTTCAGCAGTTCGACCCGAATTCAGCGGGTCTACAGATGGTAGAAAAACATACGTGGATTGAGCGTTTTGGTATTCAATACTTTTTGGGTATCGACGGCATCTCGTTGTGGCTGATTTTACTGACAACGTTCCTTACGCCTATCGTGATTTTGGGAAGTTGGTCAGCAATTACCGAACGAGTTAAAGGCTTTCACATTGCTTTGTTTGTTTTGCAAACAGCAATGATGGGAACTTTCCTCGCAATGGATGCGGTTTTCTTCTACGTGTTCTGGGAACTTTCGCTTGTGCCAATGTATTTCATGGTCGGTATTTGGGGGGGCGCTCGTCGTATTTACGCGACAGTGAAGTTCTTCATTTATACAATGGCAGGTTCAGTCCTTATGTTGGTGGCGATCATTTACATGATGTACCTAACACAAGAGGCAACAGGCCAAATGAGTGCGAATCTTTTGGATTTCTATCAATTAAAGATTCCTTTCGTTGGTGGCACGTTCTTTAGCTTGCAGACTTTGTTGTTCTTCGCCTTCGCTTTGGCGTTTGCGATTAAAGTTCCAGTTTTCCCATTGCACACATGGTTGCCAGATGCACACGTCGAAGCTCCAACTCCAGGTTCCGTGATCCTAGCAGGTGTGATGCTGAAGATGGGTACTTATGGCTTCATGCGATGGGTGATTCCATTGTTCCCAGAGGCCGCTGAGCACTGGGCATGGTTGTTCTTGTTGATCGGAACTGTGGGTATTATCTACGGAGCCTTGGTTGCAATGGTTCAACCGGATGTGAAAAAACTTGTGGCCTACTCTTCAGTATCTCACATGGGCTACATCTTGTTGGGTCTATTTGCTTTCAACTCTTATGGTATGACCGGTGGTCTATACCAAATGTTGAATCACGGTATTTCAACAGGTGCTTTGTTCCTTTTGATCGGTATGATTTACGAA
Source organism: uncultured Bdellovibrio sp. (assembly GCA_964431515.1). Taxonomy (GTDB): domain Bacteria; phylum Bdellovibrionota; class Bdellovibrionia; order Bdellovibrionales; family Bdellovibrionaceae; genus Bdellovibrio. The sequence goes on along the minus strand of CAYSKF010000009.1, from coordinate 81,765 downwards.
AGAACTCACTCTCGTGAAATCTCTAAGTACGGTGGTTTGGCAGGAGTTTTGCCAATCTTTACAATTTTCTTCTTCATCATCACGTTGTCGTCAATTGCAGTGCCAATGACAAACGGGTTTGTTGGTGAGTTTTTGATTCTAGTTGGTACTTTTGCGGCTCAGCCTGTGTTCGCTTATTTCGCGATTTCAGGGGTTGTACTTGGGGCTGTCTATATGTTGTGGATGTTCAAAAGAGTTTTCTTTGGACCACAAGGGGAGCTTGTTAAAGATGAACACCATCCACTTCATGACTTGAACGCGCGTGAAATAGCGGTCATGGTACCTTTGGTTGTGATGGTCTTCTGGATGGGTCTTTTCCCAAATCATTTCCTGAATTACTCAAAAGTCAGCATTGATAATCTTGTGAACAATCGCAGTAATTACAATCTGACTATCGTTCAGCCAGGCGCTGCTTCAATTCAGCAGGCGCAAGGAGGAAACTAATGAATATCAATATCGGTCTTAGTGACATTCTTTTGATCTCACCAATGATTGCTTTGTTCTTGGTGAGCTTGATTCCTATCACGACAAAAGTTTTGCGTGGAAACCGTGAGCAAGCACCAATGGCAACATTAGCTCAGGGCTTGATCGGGATTGTAATTGCTATCGTGTTGTTGGCAGTTTTTGGTGGGGCAGGAAAGACAGCTTTTGTTAACAGCCTAATTTTTGACGGTGTGACTCAGTGGATGGGCGTCATTGCTTTGGCATCTGCTGGTGTGGCGATGGTCATGATGTATGAAAATCCGGCTACGACCGGAAAGCAGTTTTCAGAGCTGATGTTTTTAGCGATGAACTCTGCGGTGGGTATGTTGATTTTGGTTTCTGCCGTGGACCTTTTGATGGTGTTCATTGGTTTGGAACTGATGTCATTGTCGTTGTATCTGATGATCGCGATGAGCCATGAAGAAAGACTGTCAAAAGAAGCCGCCCTTAAATATTTCATTTTGGGTTCTTTTGCCACGGCGATCTTTCTCTACGGAATGGCCTTCATTTATGGTTCTACCGGTGGAACAAACATTTTGAACTTCATGGAAAGTGCTTCTGAATTAATTCAAAGCAGCCGTTTGTTCTTGTTTGGTGTGACTTTTGTGATTTTGGGATTTTGTTTCAAAGTTTCGATTGCACCTTTTCATGCTTGGACACCTGATGTTTATCAAGGTGCACCGACTCCGCACTCTGCATTCATGGCGACAGCTGTTAAAGCGGTTTCCTTTGCAGCCTTCTTGCGTATCATTGCAACGAAATCTTTGATCGGTTCGGATCAGCTTTTTGACATCCTTCAATGGATGGCAGTGATCACGATGATCGTGGGTAACACGGCAGCACTTCTGCAAAATAATTTTAAACGCATGATTGCTTACTCATCAGTGGCACATTCAGGTTACTTGCTGGTGGGTGTGATCACTGCCGGCGTTAGTGATACTGGAGCCTTCGGTGCTTCTGGGGTAATCTTCTATCTACTGAGCTACGCGCTGATGACTCTTGGGGCTTTAGCTGTGGTGAGTATGATGGAGAAGTCTGAGAACCACATCGTAAATATCGAAGATCTTGCGGGTTTGGCGAAACAAAGACCTGTGTTAGCGCTTTGTTTGACAGTATTTTTGCTATCACTTGCCGGCATTCCACCGACATTAGGTTTCTTCGGTAAGTTTTACTTATTCAATGCCGCTATTGGTGAAGGCCTATTGTGGTTGGCTGTGTGGGGTGTAGTGAACTCTGTGATCGGTGTTTACTACTACTTGAGACCTATCGTTGTGATGTACATGAAAGAGGGTGACGCTGAAATCGCTGGTCATTCTTTGAATGCGACAACGGTGACTGCGGTTATCATGGCTGTTGCTATCATTCTGATGGGCTTTATTTCAGGACCTATCTTTACAGCTGTTGAAAATAGCTTGTTATAGTCGCTACAGTTTAAAGGACTTTTAAGAAACCCCAGAGGACCCCTGGGGTTTTTTCATTTTTGAGATAAGTGGAATAAGTCTTACTCAAGGTGCCGAAGAGCATTGATTCCAGACTTGAAGCCGATTCTCACGATACGCGCTAGAATCTCGGGATTTAAGCTAAAATGATCGACGAAAAACATCTCGTAGTTTTGTGGCCGAGGTGAAATGTAGATGTAATCAACCTCAGGTCGATAGTTGGACTTTTCTTCAATAATTTCGAGCACCTTTTTGCGGTCCTCGTCTGGCAAGTTGTGGTCTTTGAAGTACTGATTTACCGTGTTGTGAATGCAGCGGATGTCATTTTTATACTGAATATGTCGAGCGATCTTTTGCTGCACAACCTGATACAAGGCTTGGTTGGCGATCAAAGGGATGCCGTAGTTATGCAGGGAGCCCATTTCTTTAGTGTAGTGGTAGGGCTGAATAGAAAATGAAGAGATCACCAGGTCCGCGCCGTAATCAGCCGCAACATGGGTTGATAAAGTGTCGCGTATTTCTCCGTCATAATAATGTAGAACTTTTCCGTCCGGTCTTTTGATTCCGTAAGGTGAAAAAACTGGAGGAAGAGAAGTGGATACGGCAACGGCTTCACTGATACTGGCGTAGTTGATATATTTGGTATTCTCAGTTTTGTAGGATTCAGGGAAGTTTCCGAAGATGGCCTTGCGCGTGTGATTCAACTGCGTACCAATAATAAATAGATCCACACCGAGCCGGGCAAAGTCGTTGTCTAGAAAAACTTCTTTTCGCAGGTATGTTTCAAGACCTTTCGTCGAAAAGAGGCCGTTGAGCTTAAGTCCATTTTTTAAGAAGGACTCAACGCCACCCGTGACCAGGGCTTTTTCCATTAAAGTTCTAGGTATAAACTTTAACAGACCACTCGAGTTGAGGTTGAAAATATCGCGATATGACAGGGGTTTTAGATATCTGAGATCTGATTTTTCAAAAGTGGGCGTGGTGCCAGATCCTAGTTGAAAAGCATTGATCAGAGACTCCACTGAATATCCAGCAGCCAAGATAGACGCCACAAAAGCTCCGGCACTGGAGCCGACATAAAGGCGGATAGTCAGTGGGTCTTTGTCATCAAATCTCTGACGCACCATCTCTTTGGTGCCGCCGGCAAATTTGAATCCCTTTTCTTGTAAAGCCAGACATACGCCTAAATGGAAAGCGGCGGCCTTAATGCCCCCTCCGCTGAGTACAAGTGCAATCTTCTTTTTGTCTTTCAGTCTCATCATCTGGATTTAAGTATTAAATGACTGGTCAAAAGGGGCAAAGACTTCTTTGAATAAGCTGCGTAGTCACACCAAAGTCTTGCTGGATAGGGTGAATAGGCGATGATTACCCAGATCAAGGTCCTGAATTTTCTTGAATTTGAAGAACTCCTCATACAAAATTTGACAGACTGAAGTCGTGTGATAGTGTTGGATAAGCAGGTTTAGTAGGGGTGACCACCTCCCCGAAAGGCTTGACTGGGGAATTTGTGAACGTTGAACATTTTAATTCTTGGTTACCGCTAACGGATTATGCCACAAAGTATAAAATCAGTGTGAGCACGCTCCGCCGAAGAATTAAGGGTGACGATATCAGATTCCGATTTGAAGACGGCAAGTACTTCATCATGGACGAACCGATGGGTACCCATCAAAGAGTACATCGCCCCTCCCGAGAAAGCGACCTGACTTTGGTGGGTGCTCATCAAGGAATGATGAAAGGTAAGGACACTATGTCTGCTTCTTCAAATGACGATTTTAAGGCTCAGGACCTACAGGATAGAAATATTAAGGCCAGCAAGGATGAGCCTATTCTGACAGCAGCAAATAAACTTCTTAATGAACTTAAGAAGGCCTACACGCAAATTCTGCAAGAAAAAGAAGAACAAATTTTTCAGCTTAAGGACGAAGTTTCTGATCTGAAAACTTTGGTTCGAGTTCTTGAATCAGAAAATGATCGCCTTAAAGGCTTTAAACAATAGTTGGTAATTTCTAGAAATTTGAAGAATAAAAAAAGGACTGATTTCTCAGTCCTTTTTTGTTTCATTGCTCCGGGAGGGGCGATGTCACTAGCAGGTTTTAAGCTGCCAAGCTTTTCGGTTTTTTAGTCTCTTTCTTGTTAGTAGCCTTTTTGTCCTGGCTTTTTGCATTCTTATCAAAGGCAACTGCAAAGACCTCGTCAAGATTTTCCGCCAAGATAAAGTTGATCTTGTCTTTAAAAATCTTAGGAATATCAGCTAGATCCTTCTGGCAAGCCAGCGGGATGATGATATTTGTGATACCCAAGTTCAAAGCTGCAAGACACTTTTCACGGATGCCGCCGACCGGAAGCACGCGTCCTTGAAGAGTCACTTCACCCGTCATCGCGATATCATGACGAACAGGGGTGCCAGTCATAAGGCTGACTAGAGCCGTCGTCAGAGTGATACCCGCTGATGGTCCATCTTTAGGGATCGCACCTGCAGGAAGATGGATGTGAATATCATACTTCTCGAAGAAGTCCTCAGGGATGCCAAGTTCTTCTTGATGAGCTCTCGCATAAGACATCGCTGCATGCGCAGACTCTTTCATGACGTCGCCGAGCTGTCCAGTTAGAGACAAGTGTCCCTTGCCTTTCATCTTCAACGCCTCGATCGTTAGCACTTCACCACCAGCCTGGGTCCAAGCAAGTCCTTGAACCACACCCACTTGTGAATCTGCGAACTTATCGTCGCGCTGGAATCGTGGAGGGCCGAGAAGTTCTGGAACTGTATCTGGAGTGACTTCCATAAATGTGGCTTCACCCATAACAACCATTTTAGCAACTTTGCGGCAAACAGATCCGACTTCGCGCTCAAGGTTGCGCAGTCCAGCTTCGCGAGTATACCCAGCGATCAAATATTTGATACCTTCATCGGTAAATCGAATATTTTCGTCTGTAATCCCGTTGGCTTCGATCTGTCTTTTGATCAAATGTTTCTTTGTGATCAAAAGTTTATCGTTCTCTGTGTAGCCAGGGATATTTAAAATTTCCATACGATCGCGCAATGCCGGTGGAATATTTTCCAATACATTGGCTGTCGCAATGAACAAGACATTAGACAAATCAAAGTCGACATTCAGATAGTTATCTCTGAAGCTTGAGTTTTGTTCTGGATCCAGAACCTCAAGCATCGCTGCCGATGGATCACCTCTGAAGTCAGATCCTAACTTATCCACTTCATCGAGAACGATGACAGGATTGTTCGTTTTTGCCTGACGAAGTGCTTGAATAATTTTACCGGGCATTGCGCCAACATAAGTGCGTCGGTGTCCACGAATCTCAGCTTCATCTTTCACACCACCAAGTGCGATACGGAAATATTCGCGTCCCATGGCTCTGGCGATAGATTTACCCAAAGATGTTTTACCAACTCCAGGGGGGCCACCAAAACAAAGAATAGGTCCTTTAAGATTAGGTTTCAATTTACGGACTGCCAAAAATTCCATAATACGATCTTTGGCTTTTTCTAGTTCATAATGATCTTCATCGAGAATTTCTTTTGCGCGCTTAAGGTCGATGTGATCTTCGCTCTTTTTACTCCAAGGAAGATCTGCCATCCAATCTAGATACGTGCGCACCATTGTTGCTTCTGAAGCATCCGGGTGCATTCTTTCTAGGCGACCCAGTTGTTTCAATGCTTCGGCTTCTACTTGTGGTGGCATTCCTGCGTTGACTAGTTTTTCGCGCAGTTCATCCATCTCTTCTGATTTAGAATCACCTTCGCCAAGTTCATTTTTGATAGCCTTCATTTGCTCACGCAAGAAGTACTCGCGTTGAGTTTTCGACATATCGTCTTTAGCGCCAGAGCGTCCTTTAGACTGAGTCTGCATCACTTCTAATTCTGCAGAAAGAATTTCATTTACCAATTTCAAGCGCTCGATAGGATCTGCTGTTTCAAGAACGCTTTGTGCGTCTGGAACTTTGATGCCAAGATTTGAAGCGATAAGGTCAGCAATGCGACCCGGATCAGTGACATCATCCAACACGAGAAGAATATCTGGTGAAAGAGGACGGCCAAGAGAAATAATTCTTTCAATTTGTTCTTTGGCTTTTCTGATAAGTGTTTCTGTTTCCACAACCGGAGTTTGAGAAGTGACGTCTTCGATCTTCTCTACAGCCACTTCAAAAGATGGAGCGGTTTTTGTGAAGTTCTTCACGCGACCTTTTGCTACACCTTGAATAAGAATTTTAACACGACCATCAGAAAGTTTTCGCATTCTCATGATCATTGCAACAGTACCAGTTGTGTAGATATTTTCTGGTGAAGGGTTTTCTTCAGAGATATCTTTTTGTGAAGCCAAGAAGATAAGACGATTTTTTGCCAAAGCTTCTTCGACAGAGCGGATAGAGGCGTCACGACCTACAAAGAGTGGGATAATCATGTAGGGGAAGACAACGATGTCTCTTACAGGAAGCATTGGAAGGGTCTGTGGAATTTCTAGTACTTTATCATCAAAACTCATACCGCTCCTCCGCGAAATGCGGGCGTTAATTTCTAGTATGAGATCTATCGGCGTCAGATTGCTGAAGCTTAAATTAAAAATGAAAAATTGGACTGACATCCATGTCAGTGGACCTCGTCCATTGAGAAAAAGGAGATATTATTGAAAAAGAGGTGAGCCGCTTTCTTGTTCTTCCATACAATCAATACAAAGGGCTGTAAAAGGCCTAGCCTGAAGTCGGCGCGCATTGATAGTTTCACCGCAGCTTTCGCACTGTTGGTAAGTGCCATCCGCCATTTTGCTAAGTGCACGCTCAATAGCATAAAGAGCAGCGCGATCTCGCTCATGCAAATGAATCGAAATATTATTAGATATATCTTGCGAAGCGGCCTCTGCTTCGTCTGCCACAGCTGAATTGTCAGACTGTTCAGTTTTAAATTCATGAGTCTTATTAAGAATCGCGCTTTTTTGAAATAGCAAAGATTCCTTCAACTTATTCAGTTCCGTCTCAGTAAGTTCGGATACGTTCATCTCACCCCCCGATATGATGATCATGGCCGAAAAACAACTCTTATTGCGGGGGAAAGGGAAACTGTCACTAAAAAAGCACTGCGTGATGCTTTACTGTGCAGACAGGTGGACTCACTCTGTCTGCATTGAATTATCGAGCAAATCTACGACCCACAGCTTCTCGCAGCTCGGCGCCCTCGATACTGAGGCGTGTCCAAGGAATTGCAAGAAGTCGATCTGCTTCAATAACTTCTTCAGTCTCTTCGCAAATACCAAATGTTCCTTGTTCAATTCTGGCAAGAGCCATCTCTATTTCCATCAGTTGATTTCTCATGCGCTCTTGAGAGATCAGGAAAGCGTGTTCTTCAATGTGAGCCACTGATTGGTCAGCCTCATCTCCGCCCTTGTCATAGTGAACCAATTCGCGTTGAGCTGTTCTAAAGCGATTTAAAACATCCTGCTTCGCGATAAGAAGTTTCTTTTTACACTCCATGACCAAGGATTCAGAAATACGAACTGTCATAACCCACCCCTTTCCTAAGGACTGAGCGGCTGCGTTGCCGCTCGTGTTCCTAGGACATGGGGGAGGCTAGGTGGGGTTAATAAAATGCTATAAAATAAATTTATAGGACCTATTTAAGCGCGCTAAAGGGCACAATTTCGCCCTTTTCAACGGTGAGTGCGGATACAGGGCGTTCGATTTCGCGTTCTGAATTCATGCTGAGGGAGCCGAGGGCCCCCGGCAGTTGTTTCAGTTCTGTAAGCTTTTTAGTGAGTTCTTCGCGACTTTGTGCGCCTCCAGAAATCAACTGTCGCAGAATCAATCCAGCATCATAGGCTTGAGTTTCTATTAAGGAAGGCTCCTCACCAAAGATAGATCTATATTCGTTTGCGAAGCGGGTGTTTGCATGCGCCGGCGCCATGCTATCAACAAAAAGAAGATGGTTTGCGAAGTTGCCCGCACGACGAGACACATCTTTGGTATTCCAGAGATTTGTTCCAAGAAGTCTAACATTGCGAACATCGTTATAAGAAAGCATCGCAGAAATCTGTCCCATTGCTTTTACACTGTCTGGAATAAAGATCGCATCAAAATCGACTATTGGAGGCAGCACTGTTTCTAAGTTGGATTGGCGAATGGATTTCTTTCTATCTGCCTGCTTCAGTTCTTGAAGACGGGCGTTGTATTCATCTTGTCTAGCCTCTCCGAAGTAGGTGCCTACCAACTGCTGTATTACCAGACGGAAATCGGTTTCTTTATTAGAGTAAGTTTGCACCGCTGTAATTTGTCCACCTCTGGCTAGAACCTCATCCCAAAAGATGTTCGTGAACTCGACACCGTAAGCATCATTGGGATAAAGAATCGCAAACTTTTTCATTCCCAAATCATTCATTGCAGTACGAACTAGTGCGCGAACTTGCATTCCAGTCGTTAAGGAGTTTCTAAAGACAGTGGGACCAATTTCTGTCAGCCCCCCTTTTTGTGAAAGAGCCAGGGTGGGAACTCCCAACTCATCAGATTTCGCCGCGACAGCTGGAGCTGTTTTACTTAACAAACTGCCAACAATCGCAATGACATTATCTTCTTTCACCAGGCGCTCGACACCGCGGCGAGCGGAGTCGGGATTGCCTTCGCTATCCATGATTGCAAGGTTGAAGCTTGATCCAGGGATATGCAATCCCAAGCCCATCTCCAGTCCACGCAAGGCTCTTTGACCGATGGGGCCATTTTTTCCACTTAAAGGCAGGACCACGCCAATGTTTTGAGTAGAAACTTGCTTTGCAAGTTCAAGCTGTTGAATGATTTCTTGTGAGCGGAGAGCTAGATCGGTACCCGGGACGTAATCAATGACAGATGTAAAATATTTAATAGCATCAGACTTGTCGTTTTGATCAAGTTCAATTTCACCAAGTCGAAACATCGCATGAGCGCGAAGATATCCGAAATCAGAGCCCTTAGCCACTTCCTCAAGCTGCTCATCGTTGAGTTTGTTCTCAACAATATCTATAGCATGTAATCTGTTGGAGTCTTGCTCTTGTTTAGTGGGTGCCTGAACCGAGCGATTGACCAGCTCTTTCAAGTACTCCATTGCATCTTCCGTCATAGGCACATTCACTGGTACAGGAATCGTTATTTCCTCGCTTTTGATGGGCTCTGGGGGACGGGCCCCACCCATGCCAGCCATTTTTTTTGGCTGCTTTTTAGGGGTAGAAATTTGCGATGGTTTAAAAGCAGGACGCTTTTTAGTGGCAACTGTAGTGCATGATGCTAGTAAACAGAAGCCCAGCAGCAAAGCAAAGCGCGAAGTCATTTTCGATTCCTCATAAGTTGAGATATTTTTTCTTGGTAAGCTTTGACCATAGGAGTGGGTTCCGTATTTTTTGATAACTCCTCGACCAATTCTTTTTGTCGACTGGAAATATGGTGAGGTGTATCTACTAAAATTCTAACAAGCATATCCCCAGAGCCAAAACCTCCTAAGTGAGGAAATCCTTTGCCCTTAAGTCTAAAGATTTGTCCTGAGTGAGTGCCAGGAGGAATGCGAATCATCGCTTTTCCCGTCAATGTTGGCACTTCGATACTAGTTCCTAGAATTGCATCCGTATAAACGATAGGTAAATCCAGGGTGACATCGTTTTCATTTCTTTTAAAAAGAGGATGATCTTGAATGTTTACGATGACGTAAAGATCACCTGGACTGGAGTTGCCGACACCCAGGTCGCCTTCGCCAGAAAGCTTGAGTCTTTGTCCTTCTTTAACTCCCGCAGGGACGTTCACAGACAATTTAGCAGACTCTTCTTTGCCGCCACGTTGACGAACGAAGCTAATAACTTTCTCACATCCTAGTGCCGAGTCTTCAAAGGAAATGTTGAGTGTGTAGCGAAGATCTGTGCCTTTTGTTTGCTGCTGTCTGCGACCTCGAGGGCCAGCGCCAGGTCCGCCGCGTGCGCCACCAAAAATGTCGCCAAACATATCGCCAAAGATATCTTGGAAGGGATCTCCACTGAAACCACCTGCACCAGCGCCTGCACCGCTAGCGCCACCGAAAGGTCCGCCCCCACCGGCTCCGCCAAATGCTTGAGATCCTGAGTGACCAAACTGGTTGTACATCTCACGTTTCTTAGGATCACTCAAAACATCATATGCTTCGCTGATTTCTTTAAACTTTTCTTCGGCTTTTTTGTCGCCGGGGTTTTTGTCTGGATGGTACTGCATCGCCAACTTACGATAGGCTTTTTTAAGCTCATCGGGAGTCGCCGATCTTGATACACCTAAAATGGAGTAGAAGTCCTTCTTAGACACTCAACACCTTCTTTACTCTGACTTTCGCGCAACAACCACTTGCCCAATGCGAATCAATTTATCGTGAAGTTTGTAGGGCTTTTTAAATACATGAAGGACATGACCAGGTTCAACAGTCTCTGTCGGCTCTGCACCGAGCGCCTCATGCACCATAGGATCAAAGGGCACACCTTGTGCTGGGACTTCTACAACGGAATGCTTCTGCAGCAGAGATTTGAGCTCTGTTGCCGTCATTTCTACCCCCTGTTTGTAGGTCGAAAAGTTTTCAGCACTGATTTGCACTTGTAAAGCACGTTCAAAGTTATCGACGACATCTAAAAGATCACGAATAAAACGCTCGCCACCATATTTCATTAGTTCGGAGCGTTCTTTTATGGCATTTCGTTTGTAGTTTTCAAACTCAGCTCGAAGATAAAGATAGTCGTTTTTAAATTTTTCTACTTGTTCCTGAAGCTTTTGAACATCAGAAGTGAATTCCGGCGTTTCACTTTTTGGAGGATTTGTATTCTGAGAGTTGTTTTCTTCTGACATGATGGGTCCTTTCGCAATACTTAAGATTGTGTATTCATCAAATATTGTCAATGTGCGGAGACCCCAGACCTTTGTTTACAGGTCTTCTTTTAAGAAAGTCAGCTCTTGGAAAACTCGGTTGCTCAGAACAAGACCATCTCTTGTCAGTGACCAATGCCCATTGTCAAATTGGACCCAGCCTTTATTGCACAATTGGTCGAGAATACTTTCAACCTTGGTGGTTACCCGCGCATCAAACTTATGCGAAAGTTGCTCTAAACTCAGTCCTCGCATCAGTCGCATTGAAGTATGACAAAAGTCTGTGAGAGCCTGGTGTTGTTCCAAAATTTCGAATTGAGACTCTGGCAGATGAGCCGTCGGACTCTTAAATTCACTTCCTTCAGCCGCCAGTATTTGTTTTTGATATTCACCAATGGAATTAAGGTTCCAGTACCGGGTTCCCCATTGAGACTCTTTAGTGTAGGAGTGAGAACTGAGCCCTAATCCCCAATAAGGTTGATCCACCCAATAAAGCAGATTGTGCCTTGATTCAAAACCAGGAAGAGCGAAGTTGGAGATCTCGTATTGCTTAAACCCGTTTTTTGTTAAGTCGGCTGCAATGATATCAAACATTTCAACCTGTTCTTCTTCAAGTGGTCGGCCTTTGGAAAGTGGGTGACCGTCAGGAACCGTGAGGCAATAAGGACTTAGGTGTTTAGCTCCTTGCTCCATGGCAATTTTGACATCATTTTTCAAGCCTTCTACAGTTTGCGAAGGTAGCGCGAATAAAATATCAAAACTGAAATTTAAATTATGCTTTCGGAGAAGGTCTAGTGTCTCCAACGTTTGCTTCGCCGAGTGTTCGCGATGCACCATTTTCAAAAGTCGATCGTCAAAAGTTTGCGCACCAACGCTGAAGCGATTGACCCCATGATCTAAATACATTTTTAGCTTATCTTCGCTCACAGTAGCTGGGTTGATCTCGATGGTAACTTCGGTGTCAGGTCTAGTTGTGTACCCAAACCTTCCCAGCTCTTTTATTATCGCTACAATAAGGTGAGCGGGTACAAGGCTTGGCGTTCCTCCGCCAAAATAGAGAGTGTCCAAGCTTTGCGGTGAGTAATACCGATGCTTTTGTCGAATTTCTTTAAAGACCAATTCGACGTATTGATCTGGGGGCAAAATTTTGCTCTGCTCATAAGTAGCAAAGTCGCAGTATGTGCACCGCTGAATACAATAAGGAATGTGAACGTAGACACCAAAAGCCATGGGAGTTATCTAGAGTATGTCCAAGAAATTTCAACTAAAAAACGGCATGAATGTTCTTTTGTTAGAGAGTCATAAGTCCCCCGTGGTCTCAGTTCAAATGTGGGTGAAAACAGGTTCTGCGGATGAAAAAAAGGGAGAAGAGGGGATCTCTCACTTTATTGAACATTTGGTCTTTAAAGGGACACGTAAATATGGGGTGGGTGAAATTGCCGCAACCGTCGAAGGTGCCGGTGGTGAGCTGAACGCGTACACCTCCTTTGATCAAACAGTGTTTTATGTCACCATTTCGAAGCAATTTTCTGATGTTGCTTTAGATGTCATTGGCGAGATGATGGGTTTCCCAACATTTGACCCTCAAGAAATCGATAATGAGCGTGAAGTCGTTGTTGAGGAAATCAAGCGGGGCCAGGATAGTCCTGGGCGCCGTGCCAGTCAGTTATTGTTCACAAACGTCTTTAAAAAGCATCCTTACGGCCGCCCTGTCATTGGGTTTGAAAGAGTGGTGCGTAAAGTGTCTGCAAAGAAAATCCGAGAGTACTACCAAAGTCGTTACGTGCCTTCGAATATGTTTTTGGTCGTAGCCGGCGACTTTGAGTCCAAGGAAATGAAGAAAAAAGTGGAATCCATTTTTGGCTCTTTTGCTCCGTACAAACTAAAGAAAGTAAAGCGCACCAAAGAGCCAGCGCAGAAGAATATACGAATCAAAGTAGAACAAGCCAAGTTTGAGCAAACAACAGGATATATCACTTGGAGAATTCCAAATGTTCAAGGAAAAGATATTGCCGCTTTGGAAGTTTTGTCAGCAATTTTGGGACAAGGAGATTCTTCTCGATTGATGCAAAGCCTTCGCATTCGTGAGCCCCTTACAAATGCCGTGGGTTCTTTTAGTTATTCAATGCAAGACGATGGTCTTTTCGCAATATCATTGGGTCTTGAGAAAGAAAACTTAGCTGCGGCACTAGATAAGGTGATTCCAGAAATTACCAAAATTATTGAGGTGCCACCGACCGCTGCAGAAATACAAAAAGCCATGACTAACTTTGCCAGTCATGAAGTGTATTCAATGGAGACTGTCGACAATATTGCTAGGAAAGCTGGCAGCAATGAATTTTATTATGGTGATTTTGATTACTATAAAAAATATATGAAGCAGGTCTATGCGTTAAAGCCTGAAGATATCCAAAAAGTCGCAAAAAAATATTTTAAACCTGAGGCCTTCGGACTTTCTTTCATGACAAATATGGATAAGAAAGAAGCCGAGAAAATTCTTAAAAATTTCGCTAAGAATTTAAAAAAGGAACTTACGGGTCTTAAAATGACAAAAACGACTAAGAAGTTTTCTGCAAAGAAATTTCTTATCAACTCTAGTGCTGTGAAACACACTCCTAAAACAGAGAAGATTCAACTTTCTACGGGAGCAACTTTACTGATTCGCGAGCAAAAAGATACTCCCTATGTTGCGATGAAGTTGGCATTTTTAGGTGGAGTTCGTGTAGAGGGTGAGTCTCAACTTGGTTTGACTGAGCTGTTTGCACGCAACTGGCTTTCTGGCTCAAAAAATTTTAGTGAGGATGAGATCAACCTCCGAGTCGATGAGTTGGCCGCTGGCATCGGTGCTTTTGGCGGTAGGAACTCAGTTGGACTTTCTATGGATTATCTAGCGCCATTTGAAGAAAAAATGATGGAAATATACGCCGATTCGCTTATGAATCCTCAGTTTCCAAGTGAGATTTTGGACCGTGAGAAGGTGGTTCTTAAAAATCAGATCAAGTCACGCAACGACAATCCGGCTCAAATTTGTATTTTGAATTTCATGCAGGCGATTTTTAAAGGGCATCCTTACTCGCGCGATATGATTGGAACAGAAGAATCAGTCAATGCCATAACTAGTGATGAACTTAAAAAATACTATCAAAAAGTAGCCCATGCAAAAAATGCCACATTCAGCGTGGTTGGTGATGTTAATATTAAAAAATGGGTTCAGTTTTTGGAGCAAGTGACTGGACAGATGTCAGTAGGTTCCAAGATAGAAAATACTTTTCCGATTGCAGATCTCAAAGAAGAGAAGTCGTTGTTTCATGAGCTAAAGAAAGAACAAAGTCATATTATTGTTGGCTATCGTGGCTTAACTCTTAAAGACTCTGATCGTTTTGCTTTAGAGGTTATACAATCCATCTTAAGTGGGCAGGGGGGGCGATTGTTCTTGGAGCTCCGAGATAAAAAGTCTTTAGCTTACTCAGTGTCACCGATGCATATGGAGGGCTTGGAGTGCGGCTACTTCGGAGGCTATATTGGTTGTTCACCGGAGAAATCTCAAACAGCTATTGAGATGTTAAAGGCAGAGTTCCAGAAGTTGATAGATCAGCGAGTTGGAGAACAAGAGCTTCAGCGTGCACAAAGGTATCTTATTGGACGCCATGATATTGAATTGCAGAGAAAAAGTGCCATCAGTAACGCCATTTTATTTGATGAGATCTACGGCCTCGACTACCAAGAAAGTTTAGATGTCGCAGAAAAATATTTTGCCGTAACGGCTGACGATATTCGTCGAGTGGCTGAGAGAATCTTTGCTCAACCAGCTATCATTAGCCAAGTGGGGCCGAAGTAAGTAAAGAGATCATGGGCCAAAGATTGTCTTTTTTTGAGACTTTGGCCCAGGGCAAACAACATTTTTGCGAAAAAATGAGCAAATTTGTTAGAATTTAAAATATGAAGGGTCATGTAAAAACCAATACAGTTGAACTTTTTGTGAGCTCAGAAAGTTTCTTTCAGGACTTGGTACGCAAGGGCTTAGAGCAACGAAAGATGAAGGCCATTCCTTTGGTCGAGAATTATTTAGTTAATCTCCTGACGCACTTCTTAGATGCACGAAATTTGTTTGATAACAAAAGCCAAAGCGAGTTGGGGCAGCCAATGCCTCAAACTTTAGCTGAAGCTTATTTGACAGCTCAAAACTCCTCAGAGCCCATTCGCACTGAAATTCTGCGCAAACTTGGCGACAGGGCACTCTATATCAGCGGTTTTTTTGGTGATTCTTTGGCGCGCAAAATTGTGGATATTGATTACTACGCGGATATAGGTGGCGCTGCATATGCCTCTTTAGCACATTGCACTCGCGAGGACACAATGGCTAAAGTTTACTCGACCTTTTCTCGGCAGTTCTTGGATTTTGTCGAGGTCTTGAATTACATCAGCCACAACTCATTCATAAAAAGTGATGAAAGTATTTTGCGTTTATACGAACGCTATATGCGGACGGGGTCAGAAACAGCCAGGGCTAAGTTGGTCGAGATGGGTGTCTTGATGTTGCCATCGGACCAAGTAAAGCTTGGCAAGCAGGGCTGATTCCACTATTCTGGCGCCATGTTTGGCTTAGGCATGTCTGAAATCATTGTTCTCGCGGTGTTGGCTTTGGTCGTTATTGGACCGAAAGAGCTTCCGGAATTAGCCCGCACTATTGGGCGCTTCATGAACGAGCTCAAAAGAACGACCAACGTTCTTGGTGATGAGTTGAAACAGCACGCACGCTTTGACCCGCTAACTCCACCTCAGCAAAATCAGCCATTTGAACCAGAACCATACACTGAGCATTTAGCAAACCCGCACCCAGAAAATCCACCAGCAACAGTCCCAGAGGCTGAACAGCTTGAGCTGGTTGAGCAGTCAAATTCTGAAGAGAAAAAAGAAGAGCAGAAACCCTCATGAGAAGTGATGAACTAGATTCAAAAGCACAATCTCTTTACGAACATCTTTCAGAATTGAGATCACGCATAATCAACTGTGTTTATATACTCGTGATTTCAACCGGTTTTTGTTACGCCTACAGCGAAACAATTTTTGATTATGTAAGAAAGCCGATCGCGTCTTATCTGCCCGGAGGCGGACTGATTTACACCGGTCCATTAGATAAGTTCATTGCTCATTTGAAGTTGTCGTTGGTGTGCGGGATCTTAGTCGCCTGTCCTTTGTTGCTTTATCAAGTGTGGAAGTTTATCGCTCCTGGTCTGTATGCGAAAGAGCGTAAGTATGCCATTGGCTTCATCGCATCCGGTACGGGATTGTTTTTCTTGGGGGCCGCATTTTCGTACTTCATCGCTTTACCAATGGCCTTTGATTTTCTGATGTCTTTTGGCGGCGATGTCGATAAACCGATGATTTCTATTGACCAATACATGGGCTTTTTTACGCAAATGTGTCTTATGTTTGGCGTGGCCTTTGAGTTGCCTTTAGTGATCATTGTTTTAGGAATGATGGGGGTTGTCAGTCAGGCTTTTCTTCGTAAGAATCGTCGTTACGCCGTCATGCTCCTCGCCATATTGGCTGCCATTATTACACCTCCGGATGTTTTAAGTATGATGTTAATGTTAACTCCAATGTGGTTGTTGTTTGAAATTTCCGTTTTTGTCGTGGGTATTTTTGAAAGTAAACGCACGGAAGCCCAGCGAGTGAATGAGCGCGAGTAGTCTCTTATAACCGACCCCAGTCTAGATTTAGTGTCATTTTCCACAGTGGGCTGACAACATCGTCGGCGTGATGTTTCCTTATTCTATAGGGGGTGTTATGTCCGTGCTTTTTAGTCTTTTGATGTGGGTGGGTTTTGCTCACGCGCAAGATCCTGCAAATTGTCCATACATTGTTGAGCGGCAAGAGGGCACACAGATTCAGCAGATATGGTCCGAAGGCTCCCAGTCCTGTTTTTTTTCGGTCTATCCTTTGGATGCTTATTATGACTTGGTTTATAGAGATCATCTTTTCACCTCTGAGGGGATGTTCATGGTCTTTAACTCCTACGGTCAGGGACCTGAGTCAGAAACCACAGGCGCACGAGAGTTTTTCTTTCTACCCAGACCTCAGACACAGTTTGTTTTTAACTGGAACTTTGATGCCAAAGAGTTAGAAGTCACCCATGTGTCGGGCGATAAGTTTATATTTGATTCCCGAAAAGCCCGCTTGAAAAGTATTTCACGTGCACAAGTCACCGTGGCAGATGAAGTGAATAAATTGAATAAAGGTGGAATAGAGATCAATCAGTATCAAGGTCTTCTGCTTGATGGTGGTTTTAAGATTGGCAGTGCGCCGACTTCTGTTTCGAGTGGTACTTCAGTGTTCAAAGATGGAGTGGGCTCTCAGTGTAGTGTAAAGAACCATGAAGTTTTTAAGTACACATCGGATGGCGATGTTATTTTTAAATACTCAGACAATACGTTGCCGGGTTTTCTGCAAAAACGCTGTCCTAAGTTAAAAATGCCATAAAAGAAAAGGGGGCTCAGGGCCCCCTTTATGCTTTACTAAGGTTCTTCGAACTTAATAAGAACAGCCCCAGACTCTACCGAGTCCCCTTGTTTTACGCGGACTTCTTTGATTTTCACATCACGAGAAGCACGCATTTCGTTTTCCATTTTCATCGCTTCCATAATCAGCAATGGTTTGTTGGCCTTAACGATTTCGCCTTCTTTAGCGAAAATTTCGATAATCTTACCTGGCATTCCAGCTTTGAGTTCTTGATCGCCACCGAAGCCACCACCTTTTTTTAAAGACTCATGCAATAGCATTTCATCATTGAAGACTTTGATGGTGCGGAAAGAGTTTCGCGTAAACACAGTGTATTCAGTGTCTTGGCCAATCACATCTACAAGATATGATTTTCCATCAAACAAAAAACTGACGTACTGTTCAGCCTCTTTATAATCATTTTTTGAGATGTCATAGTGAGTCCACTCTTTGCCTTCCTCTTGCAAGGAAACTTTCCAAGTCGATTTTTGTTCTGTGACATCTACTTTAAATTTTTTACCTTTTAACTCTGCTTCAAAATACATCGTTATGTCCTCAATTGAAGTTTGCGGCCGACTCGCTTCCAGTTGGAAGTGAGGTTCAGCTGGCGAACATCCTTAGATTTGCGATCATTGTAGGCTGTGATTGCGGCAGCAATAAGGAACACAGGATCTTCAACTTCTTTGAAGAGTTGTGGCTCGATAACTTCAAAATTTTTCTCAATAAACTGAGTGGTATAAGATCCATCACGGAAAGTCTTATGGTCCAAAATTGTTTTATGAAGAACAATGTTTGTTTTGATGCCAGTAAGAACAAACTCACTGAGAGCTCGTTGCATACGATCGATCGCCTCATCGCGCGAATCACCCCAAGTGATTACTTTAGCAATCATTGGGTCATAGAAGATAGGTACTTCATAACCTGGATAAGCATAAGAATCTACGCGCATAAAAGGTCCTTGCGGATGACGGCAGGCTCTAATGACTCCAGGATGTGGTTTGTAAGTAACAGGATCTTCAGCGCAAATACGGGCCTCAATAGCGTGGCCTTTTTGCTTGATGTCCTCTTGCTTAAAGCTAAGTGGCTTACCAGCAGCAACGTAAATCTGCTCTTTTACCAAATCGTAGCCAGTCACGATCTCAGTGATGGGGTGTTCAACCTGAAGACGAGTATTCATCTCCATGAAGTAAAATTCTTTGGTCGTATTGTCGAAAATGAATTCAATCGTTCCCGCACCTACATAGTTGATTTGCTTTGCTGCGCGAACAGCGGCATCACCCATACGAAGGCGAACCTCTTGAGGAACAGATGGAGATGGGCACTCTTCGATAATTTTTTGGTGTCGACGTTGCACTGAGCACTCGCGTTCGAACAAATGAACGTGATTGTTATGTTTGTCGCCAAACACTTGAATTTCAATGTGCTTAGGATCGTTGATGAATTTTTCGATGTAAACTGTTGGATCGGCAAAATAGTTTTGACCTTCCGAACGGCAGGCACGGAAAGCGCTTTCAAGCTCGTCCATTTTGCGAACGACACGCATCCCTTTACCGCCACCGCCAGCAGAGGCTTTGATGATCACAGGAAGACCGATTTTTTCTGCAATCGAATGTGCCTGCTCTACAGTTTCCACTCCGCCATCACTTCCAGGAACAGTGGGAACACCAGCTTTTTTCATCAGCGCTTTGGCCGACAACTTATCGCCCATTGATTCAATGTTAGAAACAGTGGGGCCGATAAACGTAATGCCTGCTTCTTCAAGGGCTTTTGCAAAAATTGTATTTTCCGAAAGGAAACCATAGCCCGGATGTACAGCGTCCACTCCAGCTTTTTTTGCAACCTCAATGATCTTTTGATAGTTCAAGTAACTTTCTTTAGATGGAGAAGGCCCAATGTGATAGGCCTCATCTGCCAAGAAAACGTGAAGACTGTCGCGGTCCGCATCAGAAAACACAGCTACCGAAGCAATTCCAAGCTCGCGACACGCGCGAGTGATACGAATTGCGATTTCCCCACGGTTTGCGATCAGGATTTTTTTAAACAATGCCATGCGCACTCCTAAAGTGGAATATTTCCGTGCTTTTTAGCAGGAGAAACTTCGCGTTTGTGTTTTAACATTTCAAGCGAGTCAATGATGCGCTTGCGAGTCATTGCAGGCTCAATCACCTCATCAGTGTAACCTAGCTCCGCAGAAACATAAGGATTGCTGAACTTCGCTTCGTACTCAGCTGTTAAACGGGCACGTTCAGCTGCAGGATCTTTTGCTTTGTTAATTTCTTCGCGGAAGATAATGTTTACAGCTCCGTCCGCGCCCATCACTGCAATTTCAGCAGACGGGTAGGCCAAGTTGACATCAGAGCGAAGAAGCTTCGAACCCATAACGATGTAAGCGCCACCGTATGCTTTACGTGTAATAACTGTGATTTTAGGCACAGTAGCCTCAGCGTAGGCATATAGAAGTTTTGCACCATGAGTGATGATTCCATTCCACTCTTGATCTTTACCAGGCAAGAATCCAGGAACATCCACAAAGGAAACTACTGGAATGTTGAAAGCATCACAGAAGCGAATGAAACGAGCCGCTTTGCGCGAAGCTTCGATGTTTAAGCAACCAGCCAAATTATTCGGCTGATTTGCCACGATCCCAACAGGACGGCCATTGAAGCGTGCGTATCCGACGATGATATTTTGTGCGAAGTGCTTGTGAACTTCTAGGAAGTAGCCCTCATCCACACACTCAGTGATCACACTCAACATGTCGTATGGCTTCTTTGGATTCTCTGGGATGAGTGAATTCAATGCTTCTGTCGTACGATCAGGGCTGTCTTTGCATGGCAAGACAGGTGCATCGTCCAAGTTGTTAGAAGGAAGGAAGTTCATCAATTCACGAATCAAAAGTAAGCAATGCTTGTCATCTTCAGCAGCAAAATGTGCTACACCCGATTTTGCAGAGTGTGTTGTTGCCCCACCCAAATCTTCTTTTGTCACTTCTTCGTGGGTTACGGTCTTGATCACATCAGGACCCGTCACAAACATATAACTTGTGTTTTTAACCATGAATACGAAGTCAGTAATTGATGGTGAATAAACAGCGCCACCAGCACAAGGCCCCATGATTGCCGTGATTTGCGGGATCAATCCTGATGCCATTGTGTTGCGTGTGAAGATGTCAGCGTAACCACCAAGAGACTCAATACCTTCTTGGATTCGCGCGCCACCGGAATCATTGATAGAAATAAATGGGGCTCCATTTTTCATCGCTAGGTCCATCACCTTGCAAATCTTGTTTGCTTGTGTGCGAGACATAGATCCACCGATAACAGTGAAATCTTGAGATGAAACATAGACTAATTTTCCATTGATGCGACCGTAGCCAGTGATGACGCCATCGCCAGGTACGACTGATTTATCCATTCCAAAGTTAGTGCAGCGGTGTGAAACGAAACGATCCATTTCAACGAAGCTGCCGGGGTCGACAAGCACATCAATGCGTTCGCGTGCTGTAAGTCTTCCGCCTTGTTTGTGTTTTGCGATGCGGGCTGCGCCGCCGCCAGCCATAGCGGCTTCATTGCGTTTTTCAAGATCGTTTAAGCGCTCCTGAATGCCAGATGAAATTTCTGTGCTCATATGATTCCTCTTTTATGAAGGTTCTCACCCTTAAAAAACAAGGACACAATCTAGCATAGGGTATCTGGCTGGGGTCATCTGAAAACTAGAGACGCAGAGCATACTTTTATACTCTGCAACAGCGACTCTATGTATTTGAATTTATGGAACTAACTCTTTTAAAAGTTGCAGAGCTTTTTGCACATTGATTCTTCCACGACTGTTCACTTTGAATTCTCGTCCTGGGAGAACGTCCACCGACCTAACAAGGGCAGATTTTATTTGCACTGCCGACGCTTGTGGACGCGCGCTCCATAACAGTGCTGCGGCACCACTCACAAAAGGTGCAGCCATGCTTGTTCCATCCATATAGGCGGAACCACCGGGGACAGTGCTATAAATGCTTTCTCCAGGTGCGGCGACATGGACAAATTGAAAACCGCTGTTAGACCACGCAGTCATAAAGTCGCTGACAGAAGAGGCAGCCACTGTGATTTGATTTGATAGATTGAATGAGGCGGGAAACTCTGGATAGATATCGACATCTCGCCCCTCATTGCCGGCAGCGACGACAACAAGAATGCCTCTTCTTTCGAGTTCCAGAAAAGTATTGTGTAGTGAGGTTACGCAAGGTGCGCCCCCCCAACTGGCATTAATAATTTTAGCCCCACGGTTGGCGGCATATTGCATGGCTAAGACGGCGTCAGCTAGTGATCCGCCTCCGTCATTTGCAATAAATTGTGCAGGGATAATCTGTGCACGAGGTGCCACGCCCTGTACGGGGCCAAAATCAGGATCTGCCGCTACGATTCCAGCGACGTGAGTGCCGTGACCACTGGGTTTGGGATTATTGCTGGGAACAGAGACGAAATTAGCTCCGTAGTAATCATCGACGACACCATTTGCGTCATCGTCGATATTGTTGTTGGGTATTTCGTTATGGTTAATAGCAATTCGTGGTTGAATTTGTGGGTGAGTCACGTCGACGGCAGAATCCACCACAGCCACCTTCACACCTTGTCCGTAGATGCCTTGAGCCCAAACTTCTTTGGCGGCTATTTTTTCTTGCCCCCAGTTATCGGAAGTCTCGGTAAAATAAAACTCATTTATTTTTTTAACTTGAATGTGGCGATCGAACTCGACAAAGCGAATTTGCTCTAGTTGTGGTTTGATAAATGTCTCTACAAAAGCGTCGGCATTGGGTGCAGATTCTTTCGAAAAGCGACCGTCTTCCCATTGAACAATAAACTGGTTTTGAATAGCTTTTCCCAGGCAGGCATTCGAATCCAATGCACCATTTTCTGGAAATACTGATTGCGTCGACTTCGTGTTGCTACAAGCTGAAAGAGCGATGATGCACGCAACTGCCGAGAGAATCTTTTGAACATCCATGTTCACTCCCCGTGCAGGCCTTATTGGTCCCATCAATGAGACTCAAAGCGGGGGCCTGACCGGTTAACTCTTCGGTTATTATATGTCTTAAACTGAGTCTAAATCTTACAAACTGGACTCTTCGAGCCATAAAAAAAGGTCCATTTTAATAGAAAAATGGACCTTTGCATTAGCCATAAGTAGGGCTGTCAAAACAGATCTTAGATTTGGGTAATGAACTCACGTAAAAACGAGCTGAATTGGATTTCTACTCGTTTTGCGGTCTCAGTGACCTCATCATGAGAAAGCTTTTGCGATGAAATTCCTGCAGCTAAATTAGTTATGCAGCTTAAGGCCGCTACGCGAAGACCTAAATGGTTTGCTGCGATTGTCTCAGGTACTGTGCTCATTCCAACAGCTTTTCCGCCAATCAACTTCAAGTAGCGCACTTCTGAAGGGGTTTCGTATGTAGGACCGCTAACGCCGCAGTAAACACCTTTATGGTAGCGTGTTCCTTGTTTTTGCAGGAGTTGTTCCATAATGCCAATCAAGCGCTTATCGTAAGCCTCTGTCATGTCTGGGAAACGGGGTCCTAATTCTTTAATGTTTGGTCCCATCAAAGGATTCGTGCCCATCAGATTGATATGATCTTCAATGATCATAAAATCACCGGGCTGCATGTTTTCGCCAAATCCTCCAGCAGAGTTGGTGAGAATCAGAGACTCAATTCCAAGCATCGCTAATGTTCGCGTCGGAAACACAACACTTTCCATGCTGTGACCTTCATAGAAGTGATTTCTTCCCTGAAGGACCGCGACAGATTGATTGCCAATTTTGCCAAAAATTAAATTGCCAGAATGTCCTTCCACCGTTGGCGGAGAGAAGTGAGGAATATCTTTGTAGGGCAGAGTGCACTCGACATCGATGTCTTTTACAAAAGAGCCAAGGCCTGAACCTAGAATGACACCAACCTTCGGTTTTGCCGAAGTTTTGGACCGGATATAGCTGACAGTGTCTTGTAGATTATTAAGTACCAAAATAATTCCCTTTTTATGTCCGAGTATTAGCTCAAAACTTTGTGTATCAAACTAGGCTTTGCAATTTTTGGCAAGGAAATATTAATCGCAGATTTCAACATCGGAACTGCAGAATATAATAGATCAGCATCATCGCCGTGGAGTGTAAACAGAGTGTCGCCATTCTCAACTGCATCGCCAACTTTGACATGAAACTCAATGCCTGCAGTTGGTGCAATAATGTCGGCCGTATGCGCTCTGCCGGCTTTGATCAGAATTCCTGCAACGCCGATACTTTCTGTATTAAAGCCGTGCACAACGCCGCTCTTATCACTGGTGACTTTTATGGAGTGCTTAGGTTTAGGAAGAGCTGAAAGGTTGCCGCCATGAATTTCACAAAGCTCCTCAAACTTTTTCATCGCTTTTCCTGATGTCAGCGTTTCTTTAGCAATAGCATAAGATTCTTCGGCAGTTTTACCAATGCCAGCTAGGAGCAGCATATGAGCAGATAGCTGTAGGCTGAGTTCTCGTGTGTCTTCGTAGAGGTCATAACCTGCGGGGCCAATGTGTGTTTCATTTTTCATGATTGCCACGCACTCTTCGACTTCAAGAGAGTTGCCAGCAAAGCGCCCCAAGGGCTGATCCATGTTTGTCAGCAAGGCAGTCACTTTCTTTCCATACCCTTTAGCGATGGACATCAAGTTGATTGCTAGCTCCTCAGCAAGTGCAGGTGTTTTCATAAAGGCACCGGAGCCGTATTTAACATCTAGAACAAGTCCATCAATTCCTTCGGCAAGTTTCTTGGACATAATGGAAGCGCAGATAAGTGGTAAGCTTTCCACTGTGGCCGTTACATCACGAAGGGCATAAATTTTCTTATCCGCTGGGCAAATTTCTTTGGTTTGTCCAATGAAGCAAATGGAATGCTTCTTTACGAGTTCAATAAAGTCAGTCAATGACTTCTGAGTATTAAAACCAGGGATGGCTTCAAGTTTATCGAGTGTTCCACCAGTGTGTCCCAATCCTCGACCTGAGATCATGGGGACTGGAGCTCCAGCTGCCGCAACAATGGGGCCCAAAATCAAGCTTGTTTTGTCGCCCACGCCACCAGTAGAATGCTTGTCGACTTTGAAACCAGGGACTGAAGAAAAATCGACAATCTCTCCGGAGTGTAACATCGCCTTTGTGAGGGAGAGAGTCTCCTCGCTGGTCATGCCTCGGAAAAAGATTGCCATAAGAAGAGCTGACATCTGGTAGTCAGGTATTTGCCCTCGAGCATAACCCAAAATGAACTCATTGATTTCATCTGCTTTAAGAGTTCCGCCATTGCGTTTTATTTTAATAATTTCTGCAGGAAGAAATGCCATTAGTATGCTCCTTTTGCTGTTCCGCCTTGAATGATGCTTATGCCAGAGCTTGTGCCCAAGCGTGTCGCCCCTGCTTTAATGAGAGCGTGGGCCTGCTCTGCGTTCTTTATGCCGCCAGAGGCTTTAACTTCCATTTTATCTTGTACGATTGATTTCATAAGGCTCACGTCTTCGACCGTAGCTCCACCTCCACCGAAACCAGTTGAGGTTTTAACGAAATGGGCGCCAGCGGCAAGAGCGGCTTGGCAGGCCAAAACTTTTTCCTCGTTATTTAGCAGAGATGTCTCGATAATAACTTTGACAGTGTGGCCTTGGGCCGCCGTCACGACGGCTTTGATGTCGTCTTGAAGATATTGAAGGCGACGATCTTTGAGGGCGCCTATATGAATAACCATATCAACTTCAGTGGCACCATTTGCGATAGCTTGTTGTGTTTCAAAGGCTTTGCTCGTCGTATCCATTGTTCCAAGCGGAAAGCCCACGACGCAGCAGACTTTAACGTTGCTGTTTTTGAGCGCTGCTGCGCAAGTCGATACGTAGGAGGTGTTTATGCAAACACTGAAAAAATCATTTTCTATCGCTTCTTTGCAGAGCTGTTGAATCTGCTCCAGCTGAGCGTCGGCTTTGAGAAGTGTATGATCAATATAACGACTTAGTTGCATGCCTTACCTCTGAATGTTTAAATAAGAAACACTATCGCAGTTCGTTGCAGGAGGCAATCATGACAAAGCACAAGTTTCGCTTCATTATCACAGTGTTGCTAGTTTCGCTTTTTACCAGCTCAGCATTTTCGCAGATGGACCTAAGGGTCAAGCGCACCGTCGCGACCGTCATCTTTTCTAGTTTAGGTGGTGCTGTGTTGGGCCTTAGCACATTGCCATTTTATGGCGAGCCTCAGGAGCACGCGAATAACATTACAACAGGAGCCCTCATTGGACTTGTCGCGGGAATTAGCTATGTCGCTTATGATTCATCTGCGCCCAAAGCCGCTGCTAGGGACTATTCACAAGAAGATAGATGGATTATAAAGCCGGGGGAGTCAAAAAGCGTTTATGTGAGCTCCCCCGTGCAGATTCGCTGGGCGTTTACCTTTTAAGCTCGAGAAGAAAAAAAGAAAGACTGGTTGATTGCGTCCAGTCTTTTTAGACTCGCCGAAACTTGAACTATCCTGCTTTTGGCCGAGCCCCTCCAGCAACACCACCCATGGCATTGGTTGGTGTCTCGGTTCCGTTTTGGCCCAAGAAAGTCTTCGCATCAGCTGCAGAGACCTTTCCACGTCGAACAAGATCTTCAATGTATTTTTCAAAAAGCACCATGCCACTGCTGGATCCAGTCTGAATAGCTGATGGTATTTGATGAACTTTACCTTCGCGAATCAAGTTTGAGATTGCCTTGGTGTTGCGCAAAATCTCATATGCAGCGACTCGCCCTTGTCCGTCGGCACGAGAGAAAAGAGTTTGAGCCACTACACCACGCAAGCTCTCTGCTAGCATGGTTCGAATCTGCTGTTGTTGGCCCGCTGGAAATACGTCGATAATACGATCGATCGTCTTTGCGGCACTGTTGGTGTGCAGGGTGCCGAATACGATGTGTCCTGTTTCAGCCGCAGTGAGTGCAAGAGAAATTGTCTCTAGATCGCGCAACTCACCGACAAGTAAAATGTCAGGGTCTTCACGTAATGCCGCCTTCAGGGCATTGGCAAAGCTTTTCGTGTGGCTACCAACTTCTCTTTGGTTTACCAGTGACTTCATGTTTGGATGAACAAACTCGATAGGATCTTCGACTGTAATTATATGGGCTTCTTGAGTTATATTAATTTGATGAATCATGGCCGCAAGAGTCGTTGATTTACCAGATCCCGTTGGGCCTGTGACCAAGATGAGGCCACGATCACAATCAATTAAATCCATGATAGAAGGGGGGAGCCCCAGTTCCTGCGCTGTTTTAATTTTTTCCGGAATGACGCGCATAACTGCTGCGAGCCCTTTTCGTTGCATAAAAATATTGCAACGAAAGCGTCCAACGCCAGCAAGTGTGTAAGCAAAATCGAGCTCCCACTTTTCAACGAACATCTTTTTTTGTTTTTCAGAGAGAATTTCAAATAGCAATCCCTGAACATCTTGATTTGTTAGTTCTCGATAGTTGAGTGGAGCCATATGTCCGTGCAATCGCAGATAGGGCGGGGCTCCGCTGGAAATGTGCAAGTCCGATGCGCCTTGCTCCACCATTAATTTAAAGAGCTCATCAATAGTTGCCATTTGTTCTCTCCGTAAAGTCGCTATTTCAATGATCTTTTCGGCGAGATGTGTTTCAATATTAAATATTATTTGATCTCAGTCTTGTTTCTAGACTAAGGAAGTAAAGGGCGAGTGTTCTAGGAGGAATCGTGTCTGCAGAAATTCTTATAAATGTTCGACCTCAAGAAACCCGTGTGGCCTATGTTGACGCTGGAATATTGTCAGATTTGAAAATCGAAAGAAAAACATCCCCGACGTTAGTTGGTTCGATTCATCGCGGGACAGTGATTCGTGTGTTGCCAGGTATGCAAGCTGCTTTTGTCGATATCGGACTAGATAAAGCTGCCTTTTTGTACGTGGGCGATATTCGTGAGGATGTTGATGAGGCTTTCTTGTCTGATGTAGACAGGGAAGAACCCTTGGACCATGAGAGGGATGACGACAAAATACCGACCCCGCAAACTAAAACTCCAATTCAAGATTTAGTGAAAGAAGGCCAGGCTATTCTTGTACAGGTGGCTAAAGACCCACTGGGCACTAAGGGGGCTCGCTTAACAACGCATCTTTCGTTGCCTGGGCGTTTCGTTGTGTTCCTGCCTACGGTTCGACATTTGGGAATTTCGCGCAGAATCGAGGATGAGACTGAGCGAGAGCGTCTCAGAAAGCTAGTTCAAAAAATCAATCCATCAGGTGGAGTGATCGTGCGAACGGCTGGTGACGGAGCTTCGGAAGAAATGTTGAAGGCTGACATCGAGTATTTGGATCGCCTAAGCAAAGAAATTTTTAAAAATTACGAAAAGAAGAAAACGCCCGGAAATGTTCACACAGAGCTGGATGTCGAACTTCGGGCACTTCGTGATTTGATGAGTGAAGACGTAACCAGCGTGTGGGTTGACAATGTTGAGATCCACAAAAAGGTCGTAAAATTTGTCTCTCAATTTATGCCGAAGTACAAGCAAAGTATTGTCTTGTACGAAGAGCAAAAACCACTGTTTGATTTGTATGACATCGACATTGAAATTTCTCGTTCCATGGAGCGTAAAATTTGGTTGAAGTCCGGTGGATACATTGTCATCGATGAGGCCGAGGCTCTGGTGGTCATCGATGTGAATACGGGCAAGTTCGTTGGTAAAAAAGATCTTGAGGACACAATCCTTAAAACGAATCTTGAAGCAGTTCGTGAGATCGCTCATCAGCTACGTATTCGTAACTGTGGTGGTATTATCATTATCGACTTTATTGATATGGAGAAGGAATCTCATCGCGAAAAAGTTCTGGAAGCTTTGGCTGAAGAGCTGCATCGAGACCGTGCTCGCACGAATATAGTATCCATGTCTCAGCTTGGTTTGGTCGAGATGACTCGCAAGAGAATCCGCCCGAGCCTGATTAAAACATTGTGTGAGCCCTGCTCGTATTGCGATGGCAAAGGATATATCAAGAGAAAGTCCACTGTTGCCAACGAAATATTCCGGGAACTTGAACGAGATGCAGATATGCTCACCAACAAGAAAACCAACGTTGTGATTCACTGTCATAGTGAAGTGGTTGACTGGATTTACGAAGTTGAGGGTGAAAGTTTAGAGGGGATAGAGAAAAAGCTCGGTAGATCCGTCGCTTTTAAAATTGAACCTAACTATCACTTAGAGCAATACGAAATCTTTTTTGTTTAGAGGATCGGCAAAGCAGCTTATTTATTTTGCCGGTCTTAGGCTTTGTATTTGAGTCTTTGGTGCTGAACTGTCGGTAGTTGATCTCTTGTATGTGAGCATAAAACTATTTGAGAGGCTTTGTTGGCAAAGGCCCCGCGGCATAGCTGATGGGGCTGCTGATTGGCACTAAACGAATTTTGCAAAATTTAAGAGTTAAGGCTTTGAAAACACGTAATTTTTTCCAAACTTAGCGTTTGCTGAAAAAACTGGAAATTCATTTGCTTTTCTAGATCCTTCCGCGTAACCTCAGTGTCTCCCTGAAAAAGCTGAAAAAAATAGCATGTATTAGGTTGACAAAGCCTAGTGCAAGGTGGCATTTACGATGGGCTTAATTCAGGTAGCTGGAGGTATTACATGTACGCGATTATTCGTACAGGCGGAAAACAGTATAAAGTTCAAGCTGGTGACGTAGTTCAAGTAGATAAGCTTGAGCAAGCACTTGGCGCTGAGTTTGATATCAACGAAATTTTGATGGTTGGTGGTGAGTCCACTCATGTTGGTCAACCTCTTGTTAAAGGCGCGAAAGTAACTGTTGTTGTTACAAAGCAAGCTAAGACAAGAAAACAAATCGTTTTCAAAAAGAAGCGTCGTCAAGGTTACAGAAAGTTCGCAACTCATAAGCAAGAGTTCACTGAGCTTTTTGTTAAGGCAATCACTTCTCCTGATGGAAAAGTTGTTAAGTCAGACGAATCAGCAAAAGTTGTCGATGTGGCAGCAGTTCGTGCAGAAAAAGCACAAGGTCGTGTAGCGGCTCGTAAAGAGCGCGCAGCGAACAAAGGGACTGCAGAAGTTGTTAAAAAAGCAGCTAAAAAAGTAGCGAAAAAGAAAGTTACAAAAAAAGCAGTTAAGAAAACTGTTAAAAAAGTAGCTAAGACTGGCGCTAAGAAAAAAGCAGCTAAAAAGACTTCTAAGAAAGCTTAATTTTAATTCTTAAGAGAGGTTAGTCATGGCAAGTAAAAAAGCCGGTGGTAGTACAAAGAACGGTCGTGATTCACAGAGTAAACGCCTTGGTGTAAAACGCTTCGGTGGTGAAAAAGTTCTTCCTGGAACAATCATTGTTCGTCAACGTGGAACAAAATTCCACTTGGGCAACAACGTAAAAATGGGTCGTGATTACACGATTTATTCAGTTGTTGAAGGTCTTGTAAAGTTTGAGCGTTTCTCTAAAGAGCGTTTCAAAGTTAGTGTTTATCCAAAAGCTGTCTAGTTTTTAAAAACAGGTCAGTTGCGGTAAGCACCAAGATATTTTTTCAAAACAATAAAAGGAGCCATCCTAGGCTCCTTTTTTGTTGTATAGACCATAAGTGTTTTATGTTCTATACCCCTGCGGGGCTTCCGCTCGAAAGCACACTGAGTGTTTTTGCGTATACGGTGCTGTTATGAAGTTTATTGATGAAGTTAAAATCACGTTAGCCTCCGGTCGAGGCGGTCCAGGTTGTGTGAGTTACCGTCGTGAATCCATGATGCCCCGAGGGGGCCCAGATGGCGGTAATGGTGGTAAGGGTGGAGATGTCATAATTAAAACATCTCGTCACATAAATTCTCTTGTTGATATCCGCCAGAACAAAAAATATTCAGCGCAAAGCGGTCAAATGGGAATGGGACGCCAGAAGTCTGGAATGGATGGCGAAAATCTTGTTCTTATCGTTCCTGAGGGAACAGTCATAAGAAATTTGGACGGAGAAATTCTTGTCGATATGACAGGTGTCTCTGAATATGTTCTTTTGCGTGGTGGTCGTGGTGGAATGGGGAACGAGTTCTTTAAGAATAGCGTGAACCAAGCCCCAGATTATGCACAACCAGGTGAAGAAGGCGAAGAAGTCGAAGTAAAACTCGAGCTTAAGCTTATCGCCGATGTTGGAATTATTGGTTTTCCTAATGCGGGCAAGTCCACTTTGATTTCGCGTATTTCAGCAGCGAAGCCAAAAATTGCAGATTATCCTTTTACGACATTAACACCAAACTTGGGTGTCGTTAAAGCGGGGGATTATTCATCCTTTGTTGTTGCCGATATTCCGGGACTTGTAAAAGGTGCGCATGAGGGTGTCGGTCTTGGTATTCAGTTCTTGAAGCATATTGAACGCACGCGTTTATTCATACACTTGGTGGATGCATCAGGAATGTCTGGTCGTGATCCAATACAGGATTTCCAAGACCTTAACTATGAATTGAAGATGTACGATGAAAATAACAAAGAAAAAGAGGGCTTCTTCCCTCTTGCGACACGCCCACAGTTTGTTGTTTTAAATAAAATCGATACATTGAGTGAAAATCAATTGTTGAAACTAAAGAACAAATTCAAAGATATAACCGGTGAAGCTCCTTTTGCTATTTCGGCTGTAACGGGTAAAAATATTAAAGAGTTTATACAAGAATTGGCGCGCCAAATCTTGAAAGAGGACGAATAATGAAAATAGGTATTTTTGGCGGAAGCTTTAATCCTCCCCACATGGGTCATATCAACGCCATTCAAACGGTGGCAAAAAAGGTAGGACTGGGAAAAGTTCATATCATTCCAGCGGGACAAAACCCGCTTAAGACGCCAGTAGAAGGACCTTCTGCAGAACAGCGCTTAGAGCTAACGAAACTGGCTTTCGAACAGTATGGCGAAACTTATTTTGTTGATGATCAAGAAATTAAACGTGGCGGATTAAGTTACACCATCGATACAGTGGTGAACTTGCGCAAAACTTATGATGCCAATGACCTTTATTTGGTTGTTGGTGCAGACAAGTTTGAAGAGCTAGCACAATGGAAAGACTATCAGAAGATTTTGTCTGAAACGAATCTGATTGTGACGACTCGTCCTGGATATGACACTCCAGAATCATTGGATGAAATGCCTGCGTATTTAAAACCAATGGTGTCTGATTTTGATTTTAACTTCATTGAGCTTAATACAGGTCGCAGTATTCAATTTATCACTTTGCGTGATATTGAGATTTCCGCGAGTGAACTTAGAAAGTGGTTGCGTACAGGTAAACCTGTAGAAAAGTATTTACCGCTTTCTGTTGAGTCTTACATTAAGGAGCACAAACTTTATCGTAATCTTGGTGATCGCATTGGCGATTACAAAAAGTTTACTGAATTTTGTGCGAATGTTTTGTTTGCAAAAAAAGGCATCAACGTAAAAGGATATGATTTAACTTCGATCGCTGCTCCGAGTGAATACACTGTTATCGCTTCTGGTACTTCAACTCGTCATGCAGCTGCCATGGCTGAAAATATCGTGATGGCTGTGAAGGAAGAATATAACGTTCACCCTCAAAGTGTTGAAGGTATTGACGAAGGACGTTGGGTTCTAGTGGATTATGGTTCACTGATCGTTCATATATTTTATGATTTTGTTCGCCAGGAATACAGTCTTGAGAACCTGTGGAGACAAGGTAAAGATCTTGGTTTGAAAGATCCTTACGTTGGTAAACCAGAGAATCCATAATCATGAAATTTGTTTTGTACAACCTCGCAACTGCTAAGGAAGCTTGGGCTGATGAGGCTTGCGAGTTGTACAAAAAGAAAATTTCTTTTTTCATTTCTTTCGATATTCAGTCATTGAAAGCAAAAAAGTCTGCACGAGAAGATGCAGACTTTAAGCGTAACGAAGAATCCGAATTAATTTTAAAAAATATCTCTAACGATGATTTTGTCGTGTTATTTGATGAGCGTGGGTCCTCTTTGGATTCACTTCAATTTTCAAAGAAGATTGAAAATATACTGGGAAGTTCAAAAAAACGTGCTGTCTTTATTATAGGTGGGGCGTTCGGAGTTAACGAAGACGTTCGTCGCCGAGCTGACTTGAAGGTGTCATTATCACCGATGGTTATGAATCATTTGATGGCACAGACAATGTGCTTAGAGCAAATTTATCGCGCCTTTACGATCATTAAGAAAATTCCGTACCATAACATTTAAAGTTATTTCCAGGGCGGGAACTCTCCGAGCTCTTTATCTGGATCCCTGTCGAGCTCCAATAAACGATTCCACTCATCATCTAGGAAAGACTTCTGTTCATCAATGGCCTGCTGGGGAGTAATGGCATCAGCTCCGCCACAGTCTGCCATCGGATCGAAGGTGTTTGCGTGACAAATTGTGTAGCGAACTTGAGTTGTTTGGCCACCAACTTGGTTGTTCCATTCTTGAATACTCAAAGGGCGATGGGGTTCTAGTGCAGGATCTAGTACGTAAACATCACGGTTCACTCTGTAAGTGATAGCAACATGGTACCACCATTGAACGGATCCATAGGGTGAATTAACAGTTTGAGCACTCAAACTACCGAACACAAAAATCTTTTTAGGTGTCGGAATTGATTGATCTGACAAAGTGTTTTTCGCAACTTCAGCGCGGGCGTAGCAGCCATCGTCCGGAAATAACCAGGTCAGTCGACGAGGAAATTGAGTATCTTCTGTTTGTAGGAACCGAGTGTCTCTGATGAATTCAAAATGCTTTTGAAGTTCTATTGTTGAAGAGATCTGAGGAATGCTATCGAAATTGATGGCCTCAAGGGGTTGCTTCTTTCGTTCGGCAGTGTTGGCTCTAAAAAAAGTGGGATTGTTGCGTGCGGACCATCTAAGGAAGGCGACGGACAGATGTCGATCGCGGGCGTCTTCATACTTTTCATTAACGAATCGAGTAGGTGGAAGTCCCATTCCTTTCGCTTGAGCCAGGGGACTTAGTCCCATCAGAACGCAAAAAAGTAGTAATAAATTCATTAGATCCCCCAGATGCTTAGCTTTTTAGGTGGCTCACGGATCAGTGTCAAAGTTTTTGCAAGAAACCTGAGTATGATTGTTCTTAGTGATTATATTTACAGATACTGTTCCTGTTGTTTGAATTGCGGATCCTTTTTCGTCCAAGAAGGGGGATTGTGTGTCGCTTGTACTGCCAGTTGTATGGATTTAGAGGCGACGGAGGACCTGATTATATCGGGTCTGCCTGTAAAGGTTCTCTTTAACTGGCGTCCGGGTGAAAGTGACCTTTTATCCAAACTGATATTGTTTTTAAAAGGGGGCAAGGCCGCCTGGATATGGAGGCACTATGCTCTGTGGCTTGCAAAGAGACAGATTGGGACGATCAATCATGCTTTGCCTCTGTATATTATCCCGGCACCTGCTAAAAAAATGGACCATAAAGACCATGCCTACGTTTTTGGTGAGGCTTTGGTGCCACTGACGGGCGGCAGACTCTTTCCTTGCCTTTCTCGGGTTTCGACGACACATCAAAGATTTGCCGACGTCCACGAGAGGTCCTTTGCCGAGATGGAAGTTCTTGAAAAATATACAAATAGCGAGGACCTCGCGGGAACAGCTGTCTGGATTTTTGTCGATGATGTTGTTACTACAGGGGCCACCGCACAGGCTGCTTACCGGGCTCTGGGATGTCCTGCAAATTTTCAAGTTTGGGCCTTGGCTCATAGGAGCCTCTCTTGCGGAGCGTCCAGGGATCTGTTATACAAACCGCATGCATAAAAAACTCATCGTCTTAATTTATTTGTTTACCTCCATGTTTGGCACTGTGGTTTTTGCAGAAGTTGGTTCAGCGCTAAAAACTCTGTCGAAGCGATATCGAGATGCTGCTCTTGTGGAAATGAATGTGGAAAAGCTTGTGAAATCCGAGCTTTTGGGAAAACAGACAATATATCAAGGCAAAATATTTTTAATGAAGGGCAAATTTCGCTGGGAGAATTCGACACCAGAAAAAACTTTGTTGGTTTTTGATGGAACGACAATCTGGAGCGAACAAACTCCACCGAAAGAGTTTGGTGGACCCGTTCAGGTTGCAAAAGGAAAGGTCGATCGTAAGACAACATCACATGTGTTGATTTCGTCTTTATTGGGTGCGGACCTGGAAAAGAATTTTAAAGTTCTTAAGAATAAAACAGAGGGAAATCTTCTTCTTCTGGAGCTGGCGCCATTGCAGCCGGATCCTGCTTTTAAATTGTTAAACGTAAAAATAAACTCTTCTGAAAACACATTGCAGGAAGTTGCTTACGAAGACGATATCGGCAACCTTACGACACTTAAGTTTTCAGATATTCAGTTTAAGAAAAAATCAAAAACTCAATTATTTAAATATCAACCTCCCAAAGGCGCACAGGTGACAGACCTATGAAAACGGAAAATACAAATACTACAAACAAAGTACATTTTATCTCTTTGGGATGCCCAAAAAATTTGGTCGATAGTGAAATCATGGCCGGAACATTGATGAAAGATGGGTATCAAGTTGTAGGTGAGGCTGAAGAAGCAGACACAGTGATCGTAAATACTTGCGGTTTTATTGAAGACTCCAAAAAAGAATCTATTCAAAGAATTCTTGATATGAGTGACTTGAAGCAAGAGGGCAAGATCAAGAAGGTCGTTGTCGCTGGTTGCTTAACTCAACGCTATAAAGAAGAGCTTGTGGACGGTCTGCCTGAAGCGGATTTGTTTGTGGGATCAGGAGAGTTTCAAAATATTTCGAAGATTTTGAAAAATTCTGATGCAGGAGAAACTCAGAAAACTTTCTTCAATCTTCCCACTTATCTTCAGGAAGAAGCCACTCCTCGAGTGAACTCTCAGCCAGGCCATCGTGCCTATCTGAAAATTTCAGAAGGCTGTATGAAGAGATGTGCGTTTTGTGCGATTCCATTGATTCGTGGAAACCTACAGTCGCGAACGATCGAAGCTATTGTCGCTGAAGCGAAGCTTTTGGTTGCTGGCGGGGTGAAAGAGCTCATCATTATTAGCCATGACTTTACTGATTATGGTTGGGATTTGCGCCGCAAAGATCCGACGAGAAAAGACAGCCCTGTAGAATTGTTGAAAGCTCTTGATAAGGTTGAGGGATTGCAATGGATTCGTTTGATGTATCTGTATCCAGATGGAATCACTCCAGAGATGGTTCAGGTCATTAAAAACAGTGATAAGATCGTAAAATATTTTGATATGCCTCTTCAGCATATCAATGACGATGTTCTGAAAAGTATGAACCGTAAAATGACTCGTGATGAAGTCGAGACTGCATTAATGAACATCCGCGAGCATATACCAAACGCAGTCATCCGCACTCAGTTCATCGTGGGATTCCCTGGCGAGACGGCAGAACAATTTGAAGAGCTTCTTCAGTTTGTTGCTGAACAACAGTTTGATCGTGTGGGCTGCTTTAAGTATTCACCTGAAGAGAACACTCCCGGTGGTCGTATGGAAAATCAAATCGACGAAGAAACTAAGCAGTTCCGCCATGACGCTTTGATGGAAGTACAACAAAATATTTCTCGCGAGAAGCATCGTGATTTCATCGGTAAAACGATTGATGTTTTGGTAGAGGGCTTCAGCGAAGAGACAGACTTACTTCTGCAAGGACGATTCTGGGGGCAGGCTCCGGACATTGATGGAGTTGTGTTAATTAATGATGGTCAGGCTCAAGTCGGCGATATGGTTAAAGTGTATATCACCGATAGTTTAGAGTACGACTTGGTTGGTGAGATTGTAGAAATCTAAAAAGTGCAATGTTCCGAGGCGGAGATGTACTTCTCCGCCCATTCGGCGTTTCTCTGATTTCTCAATATAGAAGCGGCTTTTCTGAAGGCGGCCGCATTTCTTCTTTCGAACTTGCAGGCCTTACGGAAGGCATCAATCGCGACATCATATTTTCGCAGTTCAAAAGAAGAGTTCGCAAGCCCGAGCCAAGACCTTGCGGATTTTTCATCAACGTCTGTGCCGGCCTTAAAGTACTCTAAAGCTTGAATATAATTCTTTTTCTCTTCCAAAATTTTTGCATAAGTATATTGTGCCAGTTCAGAGTTGCTAAATTCGTTTGCCGCTTTTTTCAGTGTGTTCAGACCTTTTTGTTCATCTCCTGTTGCACGGTAACTTAAACCTAAATAGACATAAGCGTCTGCTAATTTTGTTTTTTTTGTGATGGCTGCCTTGCAGTCTTTAATGGCTGCTTCAAAGGTGCCATCCAG
This sequence comes from uncultured Bdellovibrio sp., assembly GCA_964431515.1. Taxonomy (GTDB): domain Bacteria; phylum Bdellovibrionota; class Bdellovibrionia; order Bdellovibrionales; family Bdellovibrionaceae; genus Bdellovibrio. The sequence continues at coordinate 45,205 of CAYSKF010000009.1, read as the reverse complement.
AGTGTTAATTTCACAAAGCTTCACAAGATATTGGTGACGGGATCCAATATTTTCGATCATGTCCTGAAACAGTATTCGAAGTTCATAATAGTTTGGTTTGTCTGTATTCCCGTAAAGTTCGATCAGGCCATTGTAAGCGGGTTCATATTTCTTATTAATTTCAAGTGCGGCTTCAAATTTTTCTCTAGCCTCCTTCGGCTTCTTTTGAAGAAGGTGCGCTTTACCGATTAGGGTCAGAACTTCAGCGTCTTTTTGATTCTTGGAAAGTATGAGATTCAAAGCACGAATCATCTCCATGGGTTCTTTGGCTTTTTCATGCGCTTTAGCTAACACCAAAATATCAGCGCGCCCCATGGTTTCGATGTGTTTCCATAACAATTTAGTCGCCTGAGAGTACTGCTCTTTTTCTATCAGTCCTTCAGCCAGCATCATCGCTTCCTGGAGACTTTGGGGTTCGGTTGAGGAGTCCACTTTTGGGCTCTCGCCAAGGGCGCTCGTTGGGAGATCCTCGGACACCTGGGCTAAAGCCTGGTTGGTGTCTAAAAATGAGACGAAAGCCAAGAACAAAACAACAAATAAAGGATAGAAATTCAGTCTATAGTTCATATGTTATATTATTGCCTAAATGCTGTCTCGAGTGAAGAATTCTACAAAAACATCTAGACCTGGGACACTCCCTACCTTGAATAATAAAGGTCAGGCGATGATCGAGTATGTACTGTTGTTAATCATTACAGTATCCATTGTGTTAGCTTTAATCAGTCAAATTTTTAAACCCTTCGGGGACTTTATTGATTCTTATATGGGTTCTTACGTTGGTTGCTTGCTCGAGTACGGTGAGCTTCCGACATTAGGTTCGGACAACCCGGCTTTGGCGGATGAGGACTCTGAATGTAATAAAAAATTTGCACCAGGCTCTTTAACCAAAGGTCGGCCACCTCGTGGTAATGGCAACGGAGGCGAGGGCGATCAAGGCGGAAATGCAGCGAATAGAGATCGTCAGGGCGGCGGGGGTGACTCTGGCAACTCAGGCGGTGGAGGCGGTGGGGCTTATGCGGGTTCTAGTTCTCGGAGAGGCACCTCACTTATAAATAATAGACGTCGTGGCACTGGGGTCGAACAATCTGCTAACGCCTCAGGAGGCAAAATTGTAGAAATTGCCGTAGATGGAAATTCTGGCGGTAGTTATTTTACTAGCAATAATAGTTCTAATAAAATTAACATTCCCCAAAAGACGAGAGCTATCGGTCTGTCAGGTTTAACGGAGGAAGAGCGAGCCCGCATAAAGAAAAAGGCGGGTGTTACCGCCGCGCCCATGGTGGTTACCGGCGGCATCGCTCCGGAGCCGAAGAAAATGATTGTCAAAAAGCCCATTCCAGAAATGAAGCGTGAAGAAGACAAGCCCATTACTATTGGGGGCTTTATTCGTTATCTATTTATTGCTGCTTTAGTCATTGCCTTGGTGATTTTTATTGGCGGTCAGGCATTGCAATACTCAAAAAGCTCGGAAAAATAGTGTGCGGAGCGTTTAGAAAATCTTCAAAGAAAATCTTAAGTTGCCTGTTATGGCTTTAATTTCTTGAAACATCTCCTTCTTTAAAGGATACAGCTGCTTCGACAAAATTTATGGGGGATGGGACTTTGGATAATGTGATTGAGATCAATCGCAAGAAGGTTTTTTCGCTACAGGATGCTAGGCAAATGCTGCCGCTTGTATTCCGAATGACCGAAGAATCGAGTCGTGAGGTTAAAACCTTATTAAATAGGGTCGAAGCCTTTGCTGATAAGTCACATCCTTCCGTGGTCTTTATCGAATCGCAAATAAATGCCGTGATTGAGCGTTGGCAGCAGAAAATGCAGAAGTTAGGTGTTGAGCCTAAAGGTCTGTGGATGGCTGATTTTGATAATGGGGAAGGCTATTATTGCTGGAAGTACCCAGAAGTTGAAATAAATTACTGGCATGGCTACCAAGATGGTTATTCTGGCCGTATATTGCTTGAATGAGAATAGCTGTTGCACAAATTAATACAACTTTAGCTGACTTTGAAAACAACAAAGAAAAAATATTAACTTATATCGAACAAGCGAAAAGCCGAAAGTGTGAACTGGTGGTTTTCCCAGAATGTACGCTTTTTGGGTATCATCCTTTTGATTTGCTGGAGCGAACAAAACTTGTAGCCAAGCAAGAGGCCGAGTTTAAGTCCTTATTAAAGAAACTTCCCAGCGGTATCGCTGTCCTATTTGGGATGATTACTAGAAACACCAATAAAAAAGGTCGTCCTTATTTCAACAGTGCTGTGTTGGTACAAAAGGGCAAAAAGCCTCAATTTTTTCATAAACAGCTTTTACCCACCGGAGATGTTTTTGATGAAGCGAGATTTATTGAACCCGGCGATCTAGCAAAGAATTATTTTAATCTTAATGGAAAAAAGTTCTTTCTTACCATCTGTGAAGACATTTGGGCGTGGCCGAACAAAAAAGGACATTCACCCTACAAAGAAAATCCTCTAGCAAAAGTGAAAAAACAAAAAGTTGATATGGTTATCAACTTGAGTGCGTCTCCTTATTTTCCTAACAAAATGAAACTTCGAGAATATGTTGCGGGCAAAACGGCGGCGCACTTTAAAGCACCTATCATGTACGTTAATCTAGTTGGTGCTCAGGATGAAATTATTTTTGATGGTGGAAGTTTCATTTTAGATAAAAATGGAAAAAGAATTTTATCGTGTCAGCAATTCGTAGAAGATATCAACGTTATTGATATTGATACGCGTGAGGTTTGGCATAAACCTCCTAAGATTTCCAAGACAGAAGAGCTTCATCGAGCTTTGGTGTTAGGAATTCGAGACTTCTGTGAAAAGACGGGTTTGCGTAAAGTACATTTGGGCTTGAGTGGAGGTATAGATTCTGCTGTTGTCTTAGCTCTTGCAGTCGATGCACTTGGCCCAAATAACGTGACAGCCATCGGTCTACCGGGCCCTTTTAATGCTCCTCAAAGCTTAACTTTGGCAAAGGAGTTGGCAAAAAACTTAGCTGTCGAATTTAAGACTGTTCCTATAGATTCAGTTTATAAAGAAGTCGTGAAGACCTTGGAATCGAATCTTGAATTATCTGGTTTTAGCTTGGTTCACGAGAATCTTCAGGCACGTTTACGTGGCATGTGTTTGATGGCCTACTCCAATAAAGAAAACAGCTTACTACTAACGACAAGCAATAAAAGTGAATATGCCGCTGGTTATTCGACATTATACGGAGATATGTGTGGCGGACTTGCTCCGATTGGAGACCTCACGAAACAGCAAGTGTATGAGCTCGCCAAGTACTATAATCAACAAGATGTGATCATCCCAGTAGAGATTATTGAACGACCACCATCGGCGGAGTTAAGACCTAACCAGAAGGATCAAGATTCATTGCCACCGTATGACGAGTTGGATGCGGCGGTTACATATTTAGTTGAGAAATCTGGAGTCGCAAAAAATAAAACTGAACAATGGCTGTTACCGATTTTGATGAGAACAGAATTCAAGCGTTGGCAAGCGGCTCCGATTTTAAAGGTGTCAGAGCATTCTTTTGGTCGCGGGCGAAGATATCCAATTGCCCACAAGGCGAGAGAATAAAAAAAGGGTCAACATTGTTGACCCTTTTTCTTTTAAAGTAGACCTCCAAAAAGATCCATTTGTTTAGGCTGTCTTACGATTTGAGGAAAGCGAAGTTCTGGCTTTCCAGTCAGCGCCACAAGATTTGCAACTTGCGGTGGTTGTCCACCAATGGAAATGCGTTTGATCATTTGATAGAACAAGTGTCCACAGTAAGAAGCATCTTCTTCAGCACGGTGAAAGTCTGTTGTTGGAATCTTTAAATGCTGAACTAAAGTTCCAAGTTTGTAGTTTGGAAGACCTGGAAATACTTTTCGTGCAATTGGCAAAGTATCCAAGATAAGCCCTTTGGGCGCGATGGTTTCATGCTTTTTAATATCAGCTGTAAGGAACTGAGTATCGAAGGGAGCATTATGGGCGACCAGGATATCGTCTCCACAGAACTCTGCAAATGAAGGCAAAAGACTATCGATAAGTGGCTTCCCTTTGACCATGTCATCGGAGATTCCATTGACCGCAGATGCGCCTGGGGGAATGGGACGTTGAGGATCAACAAGAGTCGCAAAAATGGATTCTGGCTGTCCGTCAACAAAGCGAACGGCTCCAATCTCAACAATTTGATCAACTCCGGGAACAGTACCTGTGGTTTCTAAGTCAAAAGCTATGAATCTCATGGAATCATTGATACAAAATGGAGAGAGGGGTTTCAACTAAAGAGTGCCCTTTTGAAGGAGTTCCTCAGCGTGAAGGCTAAGTCTGGAATATATATCAACTTTTTACCAAGCCCAGGGCTTGTCTCGGCGAGTCAAGAAGATCAAACTGTTTTGGATGTAGCGGTAAGGAACAAAATTGCCCTCAATCACACTTGTGGGGGGAATGGAACTTGCGGAACCTGTTTGGTGGAAGTTGTTGAGGGGCTTGAGCAATTGGAGCCTAGAAATGAGATTGAATTAGAAATGGCGACGGATCGAGGTTTTTCAAACAGCGAGCGCTTGGCTTGCCAAACGAGTTTGGCGAATGGGTTGACCGTCAGGATTAAAATTTAAAGGGATTTAACTAACACCCATGGATTCTTTCCAAACGATCTTAATCGTCTTAGGTTGGGTGTGTACTTGGCGATGACAAGCCACCTCACGGTGCCAGGGATCTTAGTTCCTGAAGTGGCTTAAGTTATTGAAAAAATCGAAAACTATTTTCTTACAAGGTTATTACAGACAATCTTTGTGTCTTGTCTCCAACCGAAGAAACCTTTTACTTGCCCATCAATAGCAATACGAGAGAGCTCTTGATCCATAATCTCAATATCAACACGGCCTCTGGTTGTGGCATTTCCATTCACATGTCCACTACAGGACATCATAATTCCGGTGCCCTTGCTGCCCACAAAAGAATTTATTTGCAGGGCCGATTCGTTGCAGTAAGCAAAATTACCGGCAGTGAGATTGTGAGTAATACCGACAATCTCAGACTTTCCATTTTTCGAGACATAAAAAATCTGTCCATTGTTTCGATTATCAACTTCAACGTTACAGCCATCACCATTCGAATATTTTAGGGTGTCGGCTTGGGCAGAGATAGACAGTAGTAGTGTCGAGAATAATAGAACCTTTTTCAAAGAGGCCTCCTTGTTAATTTCATTCACAAATAACATTTTAGGGCACTTTAAAGCGCCTTGAACTATGTTTTAAATGGCTTTGGGCCAGGTTTTTAGATTAGTGTGCAATACCCATTCCGGGGCGACACCCGTGCAATTTTAAAAAGATAGAAGTCCATTAGGGGTTAGGAAAATCAGGGAGAGATATAGAAAGGATTCGTGTAAATCCACGTGAACCATTTCCGTGCGTCAGGAAGTGGTAGCATCGGACTTACTCGTACTTGGACGCGATAGACACCCGCTTGGGTGATGGGAAGTTCAAACTCTGGAACATTAATTCGGTTGATGACTTCACCATCGCGGAAAATCATGATTTCGAAAAAGTCTTTAGGCTTTCCTGGAAGTGACACCTTAAGACTCATTTTTTTGCTGAGTTTAACTTGTGAACCAATCAAATGGGTTTTTCCATCGTCTTCTATGATTGCACTGAAACCCTTGGGATCACCTAGTACATCCAATGCCATATAGAAATTTCCATTTTTCAACGCATTGAAAATTTTTACTCGATCGCTGTTGAAGCTTCCGGTGAGCTCAGATTTTAACAGAATATGATTGCTCATAAATTCAAAAGATCTTTTATAGCTAGGAAAACGAATGAGATAATTTGAAAGCGGAATGGCACGGGCGGAAGCTTCAGTTCCGGCATAGACGACAATTTTTCTTTCTTTACTTAGACGATCCAGTAGGGCGATTTCATCTTTGGGTTCTGTATAGAGCCGCAAAAATGAGAGGCGTGGATTGAACGGATAAATGAGCAAACTCCACACAGTGGAAATTTTTGATTCTTCCCAGGCTCGATTGAGAAGGCTTTTTAGATTCAGTAATTCGAAACCATCCAATCCTGTTGGAATTTCTCCTGTCCATGAATACCCGGCTTTGTAAGGATGAGTCAGAATTGTGAGACTATCTTTTGAGGCCCCTGTTTTTTGAGACAAAAGATCTGCCAGCTTTACTTGGGCTTCACCCAAGTTGTTTCCAATGCTTTCTTGACTTAAAGAGTGATAAATTAGACGAGAATCAAGATAGCTATATTTCCCGCCGGATAAGACAAGAAGGTCCCCGTGATAGGCCTCAAACGCCGTGGCAAGGTCGAAAATATTTAAATCAGTGAATAAGACAAAATCAAGATTTGCCATCTTTGCGGAGCTGATGACGAAGCTAGCAGAGGCCGAACCACTAGAAAGATCTGTGTGGACGTTCATCACACCTTTGTAGTCATTTAAATTCTTAGAATGATCCTTACTGATTTTCGGTGGGATGGTGAAGGTCTCGTATTGGTTAATATAAAAACCGTACAAGAAATAGGTGATTAAAAATACGGAGATGGTGACGAGCGCTTTCATCTTTTTGTGAACTCCACCAGAATATAGTGCTCAGAAACTTTCTTTATAACAGTCTTGTTCCAATTTTGTTTTTCGAACCATTCTGGAAGCTGATTTCCTTCTTTTTGAACCAAATAAAACCGATCTTCCTGAGGTATTGCCTGTGGAAATGTATCAAAAAAATCGATACGGCTCATTTCTTTTAATTTGTATGTTGGCACTTTGCTGAAGTACCAGAAGGAAGAGGCCATTTGATAAGAGTCAGCATAGAGAGGTTGGTAGTCTTTAACGAGTTTGCTGAACTCTTGAAAAAGAAATGGTTCTTGTAGTTTTTCGTAGGTACCGCGAATTGAAGGTATAAAAAGGGCGGATAAGATGAATGAAAAAAGCAGTCCCCAAAAAGCGATATAATATTTGATCCACTTTTGAATTTTAGGATGAAAAAGTGCAAGCGCTAAAACAGCCGGATAGCCCACAATAGGCCAGTTGGCTTCAGTCGAAGCACGGAAAGACGTGAGCAAAAAGAAGAGGATTGGACCCCAACCGAAATAATACATCCACCGTAGGTCTTTCGGAGTGTGTGCACGCAAGGCAGCCCAAAACATCAATGGAAAGAGTAACAAAATCTGTCCAATAATATAAGAAGTTGTCCATTCTATGTTGTAACTAGATTTTTCCAATCCATGCTTCAGTTGAAACTCAAAAGAGGCAAATCCATTTTGTACATTCCACAAGATGACTGGAAGACAGAAAATCAACCCTGTCACAGTAGTGGATAAGACCCCACTCCAACGAATTTCTTTCCATTTCTTTTCAGCGAAAATATAGAGCAACAAGCAAGGTATAAATAATACGATATGGTACTTGGCGCAGAAGCCGAGACCTAGAGCAGCACCTAGTAGTGTATAAAAATGGAGTGCCTTTGTATTGAGGGCCTTCAGCGCAAGAGCTAATGAAAGAGACCAGAAAAAGACAACGGGAAGATCCGGAGTGATAATGATAGAGCCAAATCCCAAGAGTGGGGAGAATAGAACCAACCAAGCCCAAGCTCGGTATTTTTCAAGTGAAATGGAATCTTTTAAGATAAGGTACCAGACGCCCAAAACCAAGTGACCAAGAATCACTGCAGGCCAGCGAACAGAATGCAAGAAGGGCTCAAGAAACCCACCTAGATAAAACAACCAGGAGACCATTGGGGGATGGTCATAGTAACTGAGTTGCGGTTTCTGTGCCCAAACCCAGTAATAGGCCTCATCAGCCCCGAGAGGAAGCAGAGCAGAGATAACAAGCTTCAAAAGGAGGCTTATGCCCCAAATGCGCCATATACTTTTCAAGGCTAATAACTCAACTTAATGGGTTTACCCAAGTCTCCGGGAATGCCGATATCTTTACCATTTAAAATTAGATTTACGGCGCCACCGTTAGAGAAAGAAATTTTAAGTCCACTTCTACTTTTGAAAGTGTGAACTTGCTCTGCAGACAAGCGAATTTTTTGTGGTTTTCCATTAGGAGCAGAATATTCAATTTCTACTCCATCAAGAGCTTCAACAATGAGTTCAACAGGCTTTCCAGCTGTTTCTGGCTTAGGGGAAGCTTCAGGGGTGGGAGTTGCAGCCGGAGTTGCAGCGGGAGTTGATGCAACTTTTGGAGTCGGTGTTGGCGTCGCTACCGGTGTTGGAGTCGGTGTCGGCTGAGTTGCTGGGGTCGCTACAGGGGTTGCGGCAGGAGTGGCGGCAGGAGTGGCAGCAGGAGTGGCAGCAGCCGTAGCATTAACGTTAACACCTGCAGTTACTTCCGGCAATAAGGGGGTGGAGGTTATTTCGCCGATATTTCCATCCGTAAATACAGGCGTGACACCTTCGATTGTTTGAGCGACTTCGTTGCTTGGCACGTCAGCTTCTTTGGAATACTTATCAATCATCTTCTTTGTAAAAGTAATTAAACCGACCAAGACAAGACCAATTACAAATATAGCGATAGATTTTGTATTTCTATTTTCTTGGAGTGATTGTAGTCCTTCAGACTTTCCTAAAGCTGGCGTCTCCCTGTGAACAGATGAAATGCTGGCTTCTGGTTTTTGTATTGTAGCTTCTTTATTAGGAGATTCTATATCGGGTGTTGGTGGTTTTTCACCAGTTTGTGGTCGAATGTAGGGCTGAGGCTTCGTCGAACCGTACTCTTCATAGAATGATTGAAGAACTTCTTCAGTGTTTAGGTGGAGAAAGTTCGCATAGCTTAAAATAAATCCACGCAAGAAGGTTTTAGCGGGAAGATGGGCTTCATCTCCCTCTTCAATGGCCTTAAGGACTTTGCTGTTGATTTTCAAAGAAAGTCCAATTTCATGAAGAGTGAGGCCTTTGTCCTCGCGAGCTTTCTTAAGAATGTCACCAGTTTTTTTCATTAATGTCCCTTTCGAATCAAACTCAGCATGCCCTTGGCTTTTTCTCGGTACTGTCCAGAGGGATAGTACTTAAGGATTTCTTCAAAGCGAGCTATAGATTTAGATCTTTCCCCTAGTCGATAGTAAGCCAAGGCGCTGAAGTAGTGGGGTTCATCATATAGATTTTTTTGACAAAATCCAATAGCTCTATCTAAAGTTTCGGCGGCACGAGCATATTCTTGTTCTTCAAAAAAGCTTCGTCCTAAATATGTGTTTGCAATGCAGTCATCAGGTATTGAGTTGATAACTTTTGTAAATGCACCGCGTGCTTCGGGGTAGTTTTTCTGATTGAACTTCACCAAACCAAGGTTGATGTATGCTTTTTCAGGCGTGGGATAGGTTAAGTCATTCAGAACAATTTTAAGTTCTTTCTCTGCCTCTACAAATCGGCCTTTTTCGATATAGATTCGCGAAAGATTGTTGCGTGCTTCTGTGTACTTTGAATCAATCGTAACGGCTTTGCGCAAATGTTTCTCTGCCAGATCAAGTCGCTCACGGAAAAAGTAGACGAGTCCTAAATTGTTTTGAATTACCGCATTTGTCGGATCTAGCTCTTCTGCTTTTAATAGATCTCGAAGAGCGTAAGGGTAGTTGCCACTTTCAATCTGGGAAATTCCCATGCGAAGATAAAGCTCTGCCTTGGACTTGTCCTTTGATCCGAAATTAGCGCAACCAAGTGTCGAAATTACCAATAGGAAAATGATCCATCTATGCATGCTAGAAAGGTATCATTAGGAGCTTAAGAGTCAACCACCAGCTCAGCAATAGTCTCTACATGATCGGTTTGAGGGAACATTTCAAAAGCTTGAACCCGTTTCAGTTGGGCTTTTTTGTTAAACTTCTGCGACCAAGCAAAGAACCAATTAAGATCTCGCGCCAGAGATACCGGATGGCAGCTTATGTAGATAATTTTTTTCGGTGCAGCGGCAGCCAGTGTTCGCATCGTGAATTCGCTGGCCCCAGCACGAGGTGGATCTAGTAAAACAAGATCCTTGGCGCCGAAATCGGCCCGGCGAGCATAAGTTTCGACGTCTGACAGAAAGTATTTAATGCGTTTGTCAGTAATCTTGGCTTTTGCTCGTTCCACCAATTTTTGATTGAGTTCGACGCCAATAACTTGTGAGTCGGGAAATTTTTCAGCTAAGGGGAAGGTGAAATTACCTGCTCCAGCGTAGAGGTCAAATACCTTCTCGTACTGTTCGTCGCCAGCCCAAGATAGCGCAGTTCTTATCAAGTCTTGATTTTGAAAGCGATTGACTTGGGAAAAACCAATGCCATCGTCTTCATCGGTGATAGCGCCATACCTTATTGGACCATCTTCAGAAATATACATTTCCAGGCGTTGAAGGCTTTTGTCTTGTCTCTGTTGGGCCCATGCTTTGACCTCGGCAAATTTATTTGCCAAGACTTCTTCAGTAATCAGACAATCGGTGGCTTCGATAATTTCGTGGGAGTTGCGTGCGAAAAACCCAAATTTCCCATTTTTGAACTTTGGCTGGATTCTATTGCGATATCGCAAAGACCGTGGGCTGGGTTGTATCGGAAGATACTCGAACTCAACTGTCGGGTTGAACTTTCGAATTGTTTCAAGCACCAACTTTTCTTTTTGATGGCGTTGTTCTTCCTCTGTCAGGTGCTGCCAATTGCAACCACCGCAGTCCGCCGCTAGGGGGCAAGGGGGAGTTCTTCGGCTTGGGCTTGGGATTAGAACTTCCAAAAGCTTCGCTTCGGCAAAGTTCTTTTTAACCAAAGTGATTTCAATAAGCACTTCTTCATTAGGCGCTACTTGAGGAACGAAGACCACAAGGCCCTCATGTCGAGCGACTCCAGCACCGCCAATGGCAAGTTTTTCGATTTTAACTTTGATTTTTGAACCAAGAGGGGGAGCTTTCGCCCCCCCTCTGTTTGATTTTTTTTGCATTTAGCAAAGCATCCTTAAGGATTAAGCGTTGCAGATTTCGTGCTTTTCGAAGAACAAAGCAAGTTCGCGAGCTGCAGACTCAGGGCTGTCAGAACCGTGAACTGCGTTTTCACCAACGTTGTCACCGAATTTAGCGCGGATTGTTCCAGCATTTGCTTTCTTAGGATCAGTTGCACCCATGATTTCGCGGTTTTTCAAAACTGCGTTTTCACCTTGAAGGCACATCAAGCAAACGGGGCCAGAAGTCATGAAAGAAACAAGTTCACCGAAGAATGGGCGAGCACTGTGTTCAGCGTAGAAAGCTTCTGCTTTTTCTTTAGTAAGAACAGTGATTTTTGCAGCAGCAATTTTCAAGCCGTTTGCTTCAAACATGCTGATGATGTCACCGATAGCATTTTTCTTCATTGCGTTTGGCTTGATGATTGAGAACGTTTGTTCGATAGCCATGATTTCTCCCTTTTTTGAGTTTATTTAAATTTCGTCTTTGAAAACTGAGTTTTAGCGAATTGAATGACGCCTGTCCACATTAAAAAACCCACGACATTCCTGCCGTGGGTTTTTGCGGTTTCATTGATTTTTTATGCCGTAATAGCGAGAAACTATTTCAACATAGATTTCAATGTTGTACCCATATCCGCTGGGCTGCGAGCAATTTTGCATCCCGCTGCTTCAAGGGCTGCGAACTTTGCTTCCGCAGTTCCCTTTCCGCCGCTGATGATAGCGCCGGCATGGCCCATACGTTTACCAGCAGGGGCCGCAGCTCCCGCGATAAATGCTGTAACTGGCTTTTTGAAGTGATTTTTAATGTATTCAGCAGCTTCTTCTTCTGCAGAACCACCGATTTCACCGATCATGATAACTGCATCAGTATCTGGATCTTCATTGAACATTTTTAGTACATCGATAAAGTTAGTTCCATTTACTGGGTCACCACCGATACCAACGCAAGTTGATTGACCAAGACCTAAAGCAGTCAATTGTCCAACAGCTTCGTAAGTCAAAGTTCCAGAGCGAGAAAGAACGCCGATACGACCTGGTTTATGAATGTGCGCAGGCATGATACCGATTTTACATGCGCCAGGAGTGATAACGCCAGGGCAGTTTGGACCGATAAGACGAGTGCGCTTGCCTTCCATGAATTTCTTCACTTTTACCATGTCCAATACAGGGATGCCTTCAGTAATACAGATAACCAAATCCAAATCAGCATCAACAGCTTCCATGATAGAATCTGCGGCAAATGGAGGTGGTACGAAGATCACAGAAGCATTACAGCCTGTAGCCGCTTTTGCTTCTTTAACTGTATTGAAAACAGGAAGACCGATGTGAGTAGTGCCACCTTTACCAGGAGTCACTCCGCCCACCATTTTTGTTCCGTAAGCCAAAGCCTGCTCAGAGTGGAAAGTTCCTTGAGCACCAGTGAAGCCCTGACAGATAACTTTTGTGTCTTTGTTAATTAGAATTGCCATGTCGATTATCCTTTTACTGCAGCAACGATCTTTTTAGCTGCATCTGTGAGGTCGTCAGCAGGAGTGATATTCAATCCGCTTTCTCTCAACATTTTTTTACCAAGTTCTACGTTTGTACCTTCAAGACGCACAACAAGAGGAACTTTTAGACCAAGCTCTTTAGAAGCCGCAATCACGCCGTCAGCAATGATATCACACTTCATGATACCACCGAAGATGTTGACTAGGATTCCTTTGACGTTTGGATCTTTCAAAATGATTTTGAAAGCCTCAGTCACTTTTTCTTTATTAGCGCCACCGCCCACATCCAAGAAGTTTGCTGGTGAAGAGCCATGTAATTTAATAATATCAAGTGTTGCCATCGCCAAGCCGGCGCCATTCACTAGACAGCCGATGTTTCCATCAAGCTTGATGAATGCTAGATCGAACTTAGATGCTTCAATTTCAGAAGGCTCTTCTTCGTTAAGATCACGCATTTCTACGATGTCTTGGTGACGGTAAAGAGCATTTGAATCGAAATTCATTTTTGCATCCAAACAAAGAACATCACCCTCTTTAGTCACAACCAAAGGGTTGATTTCTGCAATAGAGCAATCCGTAGTAATGAAAGCGTTGTAAAGACCTGTGAAGAACTTCACAGCTTTGTTAACGATTTCAGGTGCCATGCCAATTTGGAATGCCAATTCACGAGCTTGGAAAGGCATCAAACCAACAGTTGGATCGATGTCTACTTTTTTGATCGCGTTTGGATTGTGCTCAGCAACCTCTTCGATGTCCATGCCACCTTCAGAAGAAGCCATCATTGCGGCTCTACCAGTTGCACGGTCAATCAAGCATGCTACATAGTATTCTTTAGCAATGTTGCAACCTTGTTCGATAAAAACTTTCTGAACAACTTTACCTTCAGGACCAGTTTGGTGAGTCACTAAAGTCATGCCGATCATTTGTTTCGTCAGTGCGCCAACCTCGTCGATTGTTTTAGCAAGCTTTACACCGCCGCCTTTACCGCGACCACCAGCGTGAATTTGAGCTTTTACAACCCAAATATTGCCACCCATTTCTTTTGCAGCTGCCATGGCTTCCTCAGGAGAGTGAGCAACTTTACCTTTTAAAGTTGCTACTCCGAACTTTCTGAGGACCTCTTTGGCCTGATACTCATGAATATTCATATGCTATGTCTCCAGACTTAATTATACGTTTTTAAGAGCTGCTACGAGTGCGCGAACAGCGTCGACAGATTTTTTGAACTCTTCCTGTTCAGCAGGATTCATTTCAAATTTATGAACTTTTTCGATACCTTTGCCACCAACAGTTGCTAGTACACCAACCATCAAGCCTTCGTTCACGCCGAACTCGCCAGTCAATTCAACGGCAACTGGAAGAACGCGTTTTTGATCTTTCAAGATAGCTTCAGCCATCTCAACAGCACCACGTGAAGGAGCATAGTAAGCAGAACCTGTTTTAAGGTGTCCACCGATTTCCGCACCAGCTTGTTTTGTTCTTGCAACGATTGCTGCAATTCTTTCTGGAGATACTAGTTCTGTAAGAGGGATACCTGAAACAGAAGCATGACGTACCAACGGCATCATCGCATCACCATGGTTACCGATTACGATACCAGTAACGTCTTTAACAGAAACATTCAATTCTTCAGCAATGAATTGACGGAAACGTGCTGAATCTAGGCAGCCACCCATACCGATGACTCTCTCGCGAGGGAAGCCCAAAATTTGTTTTGCGTAAACAGCCATGACGTCCATGGGATTACAAACAACGATTACGAAAGAATTCGGTGCGTATTTTTTTACGCCTTCGCAAACATCTTTAACGATTTTTGCATTGATACCAACAAGCTCATCACGGCTCATGCCGGGTTTACGTGGCATACCTGCAGTGATGATAACAACATCAGAGTCTGCGATGTCTTCGTACTTGTTTGTTCCTTTTACTTTTGAATCGAAGAGTTCGATAGGCCCTGCTTGCGCAAGATCCAATGCTTTACCAATGGCTGCACCTTCATTGATATCCAAGATAGTCACATCGCCGAGTTCTTTTTGTGCTGCCCAGTGAGCAGTTGTAGAGCCGACAAATCCTGCGCCGATAACGGCAATTTTATTTCTTTTGTGAGCCATGATAAATCTCCTTAAGGCTTCAAAATGAATGGAAAAAATTAAAACTTGCGTTCGATGACTCATTCAATATCAAATCGTATTTGGAGACAACACTTACTGCTAGGCGCAGAGAGCTTCTGAGCCAGAACTGGACGACAAAATGGACATGATACGATTGCAAGATGTGACAGTGAGCTTTGAAAACCACACTGTCCTTAAGCACATTAATGTTGCTGTTGCTGAAGGCGAATGTTTTGTGATTATTGGGCCTAGCGGACAGGGGAAAACAACATTACTAAAGACGATGTCAGGTCTTGTAAATCCTTGTAATGGAAAGGTTTTTATTGAACAGCATGAGTGGTTAACGCTTAGCGCTAAGGCGCGATTGCTGTTGTTGAAAAAAATGGGGGTCTTGTTTCAAAAGAACGCCCTTTTCGATTCATTTACATGTCTGGAAAATATCCGGTTTCCTTTGGCTGAAACCACGAATTTATCTGAAGATGAGATTACAAAAAAAGCAGAAAAATTTTTAGATGCGGTAGGTATTTCTCACGCTCGAGATCTATATCCCGATGAAATCAGCGGTGGGATGCAAAAGCGCCTGGGTATTGCTAGAGCACTGGCTCTAGATCCAGAAATTATTTTTTATGATGATCCCACTGCGGGATTAGATCCAATCACCTCGAAAAAAATTATTGAACTGATTTTGAATTTAAAAAAGGAAAAGAAGTCGACAGTAGTTGCAATTACCAACGACATGAATCGAGCTTATCAAATGGCCGATCGAATCGGCATGGTCATTGATCAAGAGCTGTTGATCACTGGAACACCCGAGCAAACAAGGACACACAAAGATCCACGTGTTCATCAATTTGTGCGTGGTCTTTTAGAGGGACCTTTGACTGTCATTGAGTAGAGTTTTTCTTTAGTCGGTTGACCCAACCTCAGTTGCCCACCTACCATTGATGAGTGATAGAATTTAAAAACCTCGTCAAGAGATTTGGCACTCGCACGATACTCAATGGTTTAAGCCTTAAAATTGGTGAAGGTGAAATTATTTTCGTGCTGGGGACATCGGGGACAGGAAAGTCGGTGTTACTAAAAAACATTGTCGGCTTAATGACTCCAGACGAAGGAGAAATTTGGATCGACAACGAAGAGGTTTCAAAGTTTAACGAAGACCAGTATTTGCACATTAGAAAAAAGTGCGGAATGGTTTTCCAGCATCCGGCACTTTTTGACTCGTTAACTGTTTTTGAGAATATCGCTTTTGGCTTACGTCGCCATTATGATTTTGATGAAAAAACCATCCAAGAAAAAGTAGCCAAAGCGCTGCGTTTAGTTCATTTAAACGGCGTTGAGAATAAAAGACCCGCACAGATTTCTTATGGTATGCAAAAGCGGGTGAGTCTTGCCAGAACTGTGGCCCTAGAGCCGCGAATTCTTCTTTTCGATGAACCAACCACAGGTCTAGATCCAGTTACAACAACCGCCGTTAATCAATTAATCTTAGATCTCTCTAGGCAGCTGAAAACGACTTCTATTGTTGTTAGTCATGATATGAACTGTGCTCTTTCAATTGCAGATCGAATTATCGTTCTTGATAAGGGTCAGATTGTTACTCAAGGCACTCCAGAAGAACTAAAAAAGTCGACAATTCCATTAGTTAAAGACTTTTTGTCTGAGGCACTGGAATCATGAAAGCATTTATTCTTGTCATCGATGAAGTCGGCGGAACACTGTTATTCTTAAAGAGAATTCTGCAAACATTGTTCCGAAAAAAGTTAAAAACTCACGAGATCTTCGAGCAGCTTTGGAAAGTAACGGAAGATAGTTTTTTTACTACGGCTATGGCAGGTTTCTTTGTCGGCGCTATTATGACAGTGCAGTTTACCTTGCAAATGAAAGAGTTCGGAGCCCTTGGATATCTTGGGGGGTTGGCAACAAGCGGAACTTTCCGTGAAGTCGGTCCTTTGTTAATTGCCTTTATGTTAAGTGGAAAAGTGGGTGCCTTTACCTCGGCTGAGTTGGGTACGATGAGAGTCACCGAGCAAATTGATGCCGTTCGCTGTTTAGGGGCTGATCCCATTCAAGAAATAATCGTTCCTCGTTTCGTTGCCATCATAATATCGAGTTTTTTTCTGCTGGGTGCGGGATTGATCATGTCCGTATTCGGTGGAATGTTGATGGGACAACTTTTTGCGGGAGTGAACTATGAAGAATATCTAAGGCATATCCCGACCATCGTCAGTCCTATTTCAATAATCAGTGGTCTTATCAAATGCGGTGCTTTTGCCTTGGTCCTAGCGACCATTTGTACCTTTAAAGGGTATACGACAACGGGTGGTGCAAAAGGGGTTGGTCGAGCCGTCGTTTCAACTGCCGTAGGGACCATGATATGTATTGTTGTGATGGACTGGATGACGAGCTTCATCGGTGAAATCATTATTTCGCTTGTTAGAGGTTACCGGTCATGATTGCACTTATTATTGAAACAATTTTGGGCATTTTTACTCCGCCTTTTCGCAGAAAAGAGTTTTTTCAACAGCTTTATTTCGTTGCCAATAAAAGCTTGGTCATTATTGTTTTTTGTGTGTGTTTTGCAGCCGTTGTGACGATCTTAGAGTCGTCATTTCACATGAAAATGGTTATTCAAAACGACTCTATGGTGCCTGGCTTTGCTGCTCTTCTGATTTTACGTGAGCTGGGCGCAGTTGTGACCGCACTTTTGCTGACTTCCAGGGTTGGAGCTGGGATTGCATCTGAAGTTGGGTCTATGCAAATAACAGAACAAGTCGATGCACTTCGAATGCTGGGTATTGATCCGATTAATTATCTTGTGGTTCCACGTTTTCTAGCCTGTGTTTTGGGTGGACTGATCTTAACCACGATCGCGAATGTGACTTGTATTTTTGCTGCAATGTTAGTGAGTCAGTCTTATCTGGGCTACACCCCCTCTATGTTTCTGACTTCCATGAATCGATTTGTCGAATTTAAAGATTTTATATTTGCGATGATTAAGGGCGCTTGTTTTGGCGGCGTCATTCCGTTGGTGGCTTGTTATTATGGTTTTCGGTGTCAACAAGGTGCCGAAGGTGTGGGTCGAGCTACAACTAACACTGTGGTCATAGCATCCATCGGTATTATTGTTATGGATTTTCTTTTGTCATATACTTTTAGTTATCTTTATTAGGAGAACTTATGAAGGTCGAAACCAAGGTTGGTATTCTTGCTCTTGTCTCGGTGTTGTTGGTGGTCGTATTTGCCTACTTCATGGGGCTGATTTCTCCATTTTCGAACTCGAAAGAACTTCATATCATGTACAACTTTGCCGGTGGTATCGAGGAAGGTTCACCAGTGCGGGTTATGGGCATTAAAGTCGGAAAAGTGAAATCCATTACATTCGATCCTTCTTTTAAGATGGAGAATGGTGAAGAAGTGAAGCTGCGGCTTACGATCACTGTGGATAAAAAAGCTTGGTCCAGTGTGCGAAAAGACTCTAAATTTTTCATCAATTTAGCCGGAGTGATCGGGGAAAAGTTTCTGGAAATCTCGCCAGGATCAGTGGAGGCTGAGGAGTTTTCTTCTGGAGACTATGTGCGCGGTGAAGACCCCCCAAGAATTGATCAACTTATTTCTCAGAGCTACGGATTGGCGGGGAAAATAATAGAGTTGGTTGATAAAAATGAAGGCTCCGTGAGTAACATGATTCAGCAGCTAGATCGCTTGACCACGAACTTCAATAAGACGCTGGTCTTATTAGATAAAACCACAAAAAATCGCGAAATGGCTAGATTGCTTGATAACGCGATAAAAATCAGCGATGACGTGGCTTATTTAACGGGCAATTTAAGATCAAAAAAAGCGGAAGAATCGTATGAGCTATTACATAAATTGTTGTTCCGATTAGAGCCATTGGATGGACCAGCGATAAAGAAATTCCTTCAAGACGAAGGTGTAAAGGCACGCATTTTTTAATCTCTTTTTAAAAGGAGAGTTTTCATGAGTATTAAAAGTTCTTTTCTAATAAGTTTTTGCGTTTTATGTGGAGCTTCAAGCGCTTTTGCCGCTGGGAATTCGCTCAGTGCTGATGCGCAGTCGATAAAGGAAAAATCCAGCATTATAGAAAAAGAATACAGTCTTGAAAGACGAAGAGCTAACAATGCGGCTCGACCTAATGAGGCTTGGGAGGGCGTTTTGCCCCAGACTTCTACGAATGTTGAAAATCAGCTGCGTTACGAATCCACATTAAAGATGCGTGAAAATCGCAAGGTGGGGGCGGGGATTTCTGCAGGAGGTAATTTGGGCCTCGTAGGAGTCAATGTTGAGTTCAATTTTGAAGACGAAAACGGTGTTGTCATCGGCTTTGGCTCGGGAACAGGCTACAATTCTTTTCAACTAGCATGGAAGCATGCATTTGAAGGACCTTATTTGGCCCCTTATGTAATGGCTGGATATTCAAGATGGTACAATTCCTATGGTAGCTCGGGAGCGCATCAAAGCTCGGACATTTTGAATCGTGTTCTTACAACGCGAGAAAAACAAGAAGGGCGTTTCGGGACAGATTTTATTAATGCCTCAGTGGGTGTTCAGTACAATCAATTGTCCGGTGATTTGGCGGGCGTCTCTTTTTATGGCGAACTTATCGGTATGACAGAGTTTAAGCGCGCAGTCGTAATTCCCAATGGAGCTGTCGGAGTATTGTACTATTTTTAGCAGGCTGTTAGTGGATGGAGTGAGAAGTAACATTCGCCGTGTTTTCCGCTGCCGAGCTTCATATTTGAAGCTTCTTGATTGCTAGAATAGTCATTTTTACGACCTAATAAGGATTTTATTAATTGTAAGTCGGGTGAAATAAAAAAACCCCAGAGTTTCCTCTGGGGTTTTCTTTTTGACTAAACTAAATCAGCAAAAATTACTTCGCTGCTTTTTTAGTAGCTTTTTTAGTAGCTTTTTTTGCTACTTTTTTAGTGGCTTTTTTAGCTACTTTTTTAGTTGTAGTTTTTTTAGCTACTTTCTTAGTTGTCGCTTTTTTAGCTGCTTTCTTTGCCATGTGCTCCTCCTAGGATGCAAACGTTGTTGTTGTTTCTAAATTAAAAACTTTACTTACCCTCAGTTTTCACAATTCGACGACGGACGTCAACAAAAAATTTACCTTGCATATTTTTTGCGATCATCAGTTCTGTCGGAGGTGCCCTTTGTTCATCTTTTTCTTAGTTTCATTAGTCGGACATGCGCTCGTTCATCGAAGATTTTTATCGATGGCACGTGAGTTTTCACTCTCTCACCAGTTGATTCGAACAATTTCTCTCATCAACTTCTGCGTGATCATTGTTTTTTCAATAATCATTGCGCCAGCCCACAGCACTCTCTGGCTTTTCATCGGCATTCTTTTAATAACTTTAAAGTTTTTTCCGCATATTTTTCGCTTTTTCTTAATTGTTCGGTTGCGATCTGCACTCATTCCTTTCCTTGATTGTGTGATTTTGAATCTTCAAGCAGGCAAATCTTTCCGCTTTTCACTGCAATTATCGATCGAAATGCAAAGCGGTTGGGTTCGTCATCAACTTGCAGAAGTGTGTGAATCTTTGCATATGTCAAAAAATGTCATCGCCTTGAAATCCACTCTGCTAAAGGGTTTCAGAGATGAGCTTGTAGAGATTGATCAATCGCAAGTGCGGTGTGTAGAGCAAGTGCGAGCGTTACGTAGAAGCCTAAAAATGCAGGAAGATTTTCGACGTAGGTCCGGACAAGTAACTCAACAGATAAAAATGCAGGCGATAATTGTCACCGTGCTATTTGTGCTTCTTTTTGTGTTTGTAATTATGCAATTTGGATTCACTCCTCATCGCCAGTGGATATTTCTGTCGTCATTTATATTTTTTGTCGGACTTGTTTGGATCTTTATTATGGGAAGGCGGATAAAATGGACGGTTTAGCTCCACCACTCGTGCTTTTAGACTGCGTCAAAAGATCCATAGAGAAGGGTCAATCTGTAAAAGTGGGCATTCTTGCTTATCTAAAGAAATCGAATCATGGTTTTTCAGTAGTTGTGACACAATGGCTAGGGCTTTTGCAGCAGGGAAAAGACACTGCTCCCTTGATTCAAACCATAGGATCTATTCATCGTCGAACATTACTGCATGTTTTAGAGCGTGGATTAAGAGGTGAATCTGTCTATAACGTGTTAATTCAGCTCGAAGAGGAGCTAATTGAGGCCTGTCATGAAGAAATCAACAAGCGGCTTGCAATGCTACCGCTGATCATGCTGGTTCCCTTGCTGCTTTTTCAATTCCCAGCGTTTTTAATCCTTCTTTTTGCTCCTCTGATGCAAAATTTTTTTCACTCTTTGGGATCACAATGATAAGGTGGCGTGGTTGGGGGGGGCACCATGTCTCAATTGGATAAAAAGCAGCTTGCGCTAGAGAAATTAGTGGATGAGCTTATGAAAGATCAACCTTCACGTCAGTTAGTCAAAAAATTGACTGAGGAACTGGGGCTTTCTTACTCCGTTGATCCCGTGACCCAAATGAGCACCGTTTTACAATCCATGAATTCAGTTTATCTTCAGACCAACAGAAGAAAAGACTTAGAAAGATAGTTCAAATGTCACAGATATATAACTCCATTCTCGAAACTATTGGCAATACCCCAATGGTGGCGCTTCAAAATGTTACAAAAGGCTCAAAACATAAGTTTTTTGCTAAGGTAGAGTATTTCAATCCCGGCGGAAGCATCAAAGATCGAGTGGCAGTGGCGATGATCGAAGAGGCTGAAAAGCGCGGCGATTTAAAGCCTGGAGGCACTATCGTAGAAGCCACTTCTGGGAACACGGGAGTGGGGCTGGCCCTCGCTGCAGCTGTTAAGGGTTATAAATGTATTTTTGTGATGCCAGAAAAGATGAGCGAAGAAAAAAGAGCCATTTTGCGTGCTTATGGAGCGCGTGTGGTTATTACTCCGACTAGCGTGGAACCAGAGCATCCGTTAAGCCACTATTCGGTATCGAAAAAAATTGCGAGTGAATTGCCAGGAGCCTTTTTAACAAATCAGTACCACAACCCTGACAACCCTCATCGCCATTATCAAACCACCGGTCCAGAGATCTGGAAGCAAATGGATGGACAAGTGGATATGGTAGTTGGTGGTGCCGGCACTGGCGGAACACTTTCGGGGGCTGCAAAATATCTTAAAGAAAAAAATCCGGCAATTAAGGCTATTTGTGCCGATCCTATTGGTAGCATTTTGTACGATTTGTATTATCACAAAAAAATTGTCGATCCTCCTGGCTCTTATAAAGTCGAAGGCGTTGGTGAAGATATGCTTCCAGACAATGTGCATTTGCATTTGTATGATGGTTTTGAGCGTGTATCGGACCAAGAAGCATTTGATATGACTCGCCGATTGGTTGCGGAAGAGGGGCTTTTGGTTGGACCATCGAGTGCTTTGGCGCTGATCGGTGCAATCAAGGCGTCAGAAAAAATCGAAAAACCATCAAACATCGTTGTTATTTTTCCAGATAGTGGTCGGGCTTACTTGAGTAAGGCATTCAATGACAATTGGATGTTAGAAAATGGTCTTACGACTGCGGAACAAGTGAAAAACTCTTTCAACATCGTTGTATCAGCAGAGCAAGAATTAAATCAGCTTTCAAAAAAATAGGTGTAATATGAAAAAACCATCAGAGAATTTAGGCTTTTCAACGCGAGCAATTCATGCGGGTCAATCTCCGGACCCAACAACAGGCGCAATTATGACGCCTTTGTATTTAACATCCACTTATGTTCAAGAATCTCCCGGTGTTCATAAAGGTTGGGAGTATTCTCGTACCCACAATCCAACACGTCGTGCTTACGAAAATTGTATGGCTAGTTTGGAGAGCGGAAAGTACGGATTTGCATTCGCTTCTGGATGTGCTGCTACAACAACGATTCTTCATCTTTTAAAGGGTGGCGACCATGTTGTTGCCATGGATGACATGTACGGTGGAACGTTCCGTCTTTTTGATAAAGTATTACGCCATGATGGAATGGATTTTTCTTTCGTCGATTTGACGAAGGTCGAGAATTTTGAAAAAGCCATTAAGCCGAATACTAAATTGGTATGGCTAGAGACGCCGACAAATCCAACTTTAAAGTTGGTAGATATCAAAAAGATATCTGCTTTGGCTAAAGCCAAAGGCATTTTAGTGGCTGTTGATAATACTTTCATGAGTCCTTATTTCCAGCGCCCACTTGAGCTGGGTGCAGACATAGTTGTTCATTCAGCAACAAAGTATGTTGGCGGGCACAGTGATGTGGTCGGGGGAATTGTTGTTACTTCTCGCGAGGATATTGCAGAAAGAATGGCATTCTTGAGCAACTCTATGGGCGGAGTTCAGGGCGCTTTTGATTCTTTTATGTGCTTGAGAAGTTTAAAAACTCTTCCATTGCGCATGAAAGCACATCAGGAAAATGCAATGGCGGTAGCGAAGTTCCTAGAATCGCATCCTAAGGTTGAAAAAGTCATTTATCCGGGCCTCGAAAGTCATCCACAACATGCCCTTGCAAAAGAGCAAATGCATGGTTTCGGTGGGATGATTACTTTTTACATCAAAGGCGGAATGGATTCGGCACGAAAATTCCTAGAAAATGTGAATGTATTTGCCCTTGCTGAGAGCTTGGGGGGCGTAGAAAGCCTCATTGAACACCCAGCAATCATGACGCACGCCTCCGTTCCGGCGGAAAATCGCAAGGCTTTGGGAATCGATGATTCCTTGATTCGCCTTTCTGTTGGAGTTGAGGATCTCAATGACCTCATTGCCGATTTAAAATTTGCCTTTGATAAAGTGTAAGTGTTGACAACAGGGGGACCAAACGATAAACATTTGGTCTCTTTGAAGTGGCTTGGTAGCTCAGTTGGTAGAGCAGAGGACTGAAAATCCTTGTGTCGGCGGTTCAATTCCGTCTCAAGCCACCATTTTTCTCTTAAAAATCATCTTAAAATCTAATGAGTTTACGTTCGACAAATAAAGCTGATTTGTCTTCCTGATTTTTCTTTATCACGGCGAAATGAATGAAATTCTAAGTCCGTCACCGTGTCGATATGTAAATTAAAAAGGTGATCAAATTCAATTCCTGCATTCTGAATCTGTGTCTTTACGATCATGTTCAAATCAACGAGAGCTTTGCTGTCGCTAATTTGTTCAAAGTACAGAGATCTGTCCGCACTACTGAGCGGTCCAAGACTCCTCAAAATACTTTCACCCACATCCATCCCCACTTCAAAACTTGATTTTTGAATGTGCGGTCCGATGATGACCTGAATATGACGAGCCTGTGCCCCAGAACTCTCCATAGCCTTTATGGTCTTCGGAATAATGTTAGAAGCCACCCCTCGCCAGCCCGCGTGGACTCCTGCGATCACAGAGCTGACTGGATCAAAAAGAAGAACGGGGACACAGTCAGCGGTGATTACACATAAACCTAAATTTGCATTTGGAGTCATCTGGGCATCGGCTTCGATCTGGTAGTCTGTGGACTCATCCAAACTAGTTACGATGGTGTCAGAATGAGTTTGTTTGACTCGACAGAAGCGAAATTGAGGATAAGCCGCTTTAATGGCAGAAAGTTGAGAATGGGCATTGCCCAGCAAGGCAACCATTCCCTGAGTCTTGATTTCATATCCTAAGGAGGTCTTCTCAATTTCCATGGCGAAGGCCCCACTTCTTAATTAACAGTAAAATATCTTCGGGCCAATCCACTTGGAAGTTCATTCGTTCGTTCGTTCGCGGATGAGTGAATCCCAGCTCTGCGGCATGGAGAAGAAATCTGGTAAGAAGTTTTAAATCTTCCTGAGTCTGTCGAGCTTCAATGTTTTTCACCTTTTTATCGGCCCCATAAAGGGAATCACCGGCAATAGGCAGACCATTTTCTGAAAGGTGAACTCGGATTTGATGTGTGCGTCCCGTCTCTAGCTTGAGGCGCATATAGCTAAGGCCACTTTTTCTTTCTAGAACCTCATAGTGTGTGACGGCCCATTTGCCAAAAGTGGGTGGATCCTTGGGATCTTGCAAAGGCTTACGATCTTCACCCAGAACAGAAGCATAACGTTTTCTATCTGTTGAGTGTCGGGCGAGAAAGCTTTTAATTGTACCAGAAAAGTTTTTTGCTGTACCTAAGCTCACGGCAAAATAAATTCTATGCGTGCTACGCTCTTTAAACTGCTTGGTTAAAGCTTCATGAGTAAAGTCGTTCTTTGCCACAACGATGATGCCACTTGTTTCTTTATCCAATCGATGGACGATGCCGGGTCGCTCTTCTCCGAACTTCATAGATAAATTTTTCGTGTGTGCAAGGAGCGCATTGACCAATGTATCTTGCTCGTGTCCAGCAGCAGGATGAACAACAAGCCCTGAGGGTTTATTAATGACGATTAAGTCTTCATCCTCAAAAAGAACATCAAGTTTGAGTTCATAAGGCAGCAAGGTTTGAGGAGCAGGAGCGGGTAGTGAGATGACGATGAGATCATTTTCTTTAATAACAAGAGAGGCTTTTGCGATCTTGGCATTAACCAAAACGGATCCATTATCAATCAAATGACTTGCTCGAGAGCGAGTTCCTACTTCAGCTAAGAGGGCCAGGGCCTTATCTAGGCGCTGCCCCGACATTTCAGATGATGCAAAAATGGTGATTTTATTATTTTCCAAGGGCGATTTTGAAATTCTTCATGTAGGAATCAGCAACTTTTTTATCGTCCAATCCCATAGCTTTCGCAATTTGCACGACATATCCGCGTACGAAAACAACGGCTGGTAAGTTCGCTGGCTCCATGTTTTCAATAGCTGTAATATAAAACGGATTGATTTTCGTGATTTCGCTTAGCTTTGGAATAGTCAGTTGCTTATATTCGCGTACTTTTCGAAGAAAAGAACCATCCCATTCGGTTTGGTTTTGAATAGATGCTTCAAAGCTTTCGTCACGTTTATATGAGAATACGGCCTTTTCCTGTTTGGGCTCAGGATAAACCTTTTTACTTGCCTCAAGAATCGAAACGTAAGTGAGGTCATTCAGTGAAGAGAGTCCTGCTTGCAACCTTTGATCATAGATGTTGCGTAAAATCTTATTGCCGAGAACTTGGTAGGCCTCTTCAATAACAGTTAAGAGTTCTCTGGCTTCTTGTTCAGAAAAAATAGTGTAGATGGCGGAGTTTTCGCCGGAATAAGTAGACTTTGCACGTTCATAGGCAGTTGTAATATCTGCCTGAGTTGCATTTGCCGCTAATTCGAGAACTTCATAATAGTTATAATGAGTTGTTGCTTCCATCTTAACTATTATACTACGGCTCTAAGTTCCTCTGGATCAATAAGTTGTTTGCAGGTTGCTAAAAATTGTCCCGCAAGAGGTGTAAAGGGTTGAGCAGAGAGAACGTGTTCTCTTGTGCGAACTGACTGCCACACTGCATTGTCAAAGTTGATGCCTGCAAGGTAATCTACATTTAGATCATAGTATTTATTGCAGATACTTTTCATCGAGTAACCCAAGTTAAAGTTTCCTTGGCCTCTCGTTTGGTTTACCACGAGGCGAATCGGAGACGAAGATAAGGATTCAAAGTAGTCGAGCTGAAGCCCCTCATTTGTTTTCAAATATGAACGGAATGAAAAGGGATTACTATTCACCTTTTGGCGATAGTCACGAAGCGTGTGGATCATCTTTTGATACGCCTCAGGTGTCGAATCATTTTTTAAAGTCTGGCAGACAAAGGCTTCGATAAATCGATATGTCTTTTCAATGCTTGTGGGTTCAGGAGTTGTAACCAAAAACTTTTCATCTGCTGCGGTGAAAACACTGAGGTTTGCCTCACTGGAGCCGGCTCCAATATCTACAATCACAAAATCAGCGGACATTTTTTTGAGATCTTCAACCAAGTCTTGAATTTGGTTTTTTGAATATTCAGTAGGAGTCCACGAGTCCCAAAAGCCTTGAATGTAAGTCAGGTTAATGAATGAAGTCGGGGTTTTTAGTTCAGAGAGTTTTTTAGATCCATCAAAGTAATGTCGAATGTTAAGCTTGGCCGGAGGTGTCCCTAGGGCCGTGTGAATATTAGCGCCCCCCAAATCCAAGTCGACTAAGACAACGGAGTGGCCAAGTTTGGAAAGAGTGATTCCTAAGCTTGATGCAAAAAAAGTTTTTCCAACGCCGCCTTTACCCGAGCCAACAACCCAAAGTTTCGTTTGCTTGTGGTTGGTGTGATTGAGGGTCTCGTTTTCTAACGATTCAAGGTAAGCCTTGTGAAGATCTCTTTCCATGCTGTATCCCTACCTCAGTGGTGTGATTAAAATTCCTTTTTTTGTCTCTTCGGCTTCAGAGGCGCGAATATAAAGTGGAATATATTTTTTCCAGTCTAAAGTTTGCCCGTTGAGTGCTCGTTGTTCTGCCATCAAACCTAAAGTCGAGGCTGCCGGTTCATCAGAAAGTTGGCTGTCTCGGGACATTTTTTGCTTTAGTTCCTCTGGAAAATATTCTTGATAGGCATCCCAACCATCACCGACTACCAAGCAATCCTGCAGAATGTGATTTTTTAGATCACGAACAGGAATTGCAGAAGGACCTTTGAGGTAGACTGGTTCTGCACCTCGTACATCAAACAGTCCTAGGTACACCATGTTTTTATAGGCATTGATAATAGAAAGAACTGGCTTTTCAGATCCTTGTGCCTGTTGAGCTAACAGCATTAACGAGTCAATCGTGACGAGAGGTTTGGAAAATGCGTAGGCATAAGTTTTACCAGCATTAGCCGCGACACGAATACCCGTAAAGCTTCCTGGGCCCTGTCCTACTGCGAAGGCATCGATATCTTGCAGCTCAAGATTGCCTTTCTTTAGGCAGGCTTCAACGAAGGGATGAATGTGTTCGGTGTGAGACTTCTGTCGCAGAGAAGATTCCTCTGCGACAACTTTTCCGTCAATAATCAGAGCAACACTTCCACAAGAAGTGCTGGTTTCTAAAGCAAGAATTTTCATAGACCCAGAATACGAGTGAAGTCGTTAAAAAGCGCAAAGATCATGAGACTCATGAGAAGTGCTAGGCCGACTTGCTGAGCAAGCTCCATTTTCTTCATGCTTAAAGGAGCTCCCTTTACCACTTCGATGATGTAGAAAACAAAATGTCCCCCATCAAGAACTGGCACGGGCATTAGATTTAAAATAAAAAGGTTCACAGATATAATGGCCATCATTTGCAAAAATTGTGTGATACCGATTTTAAAAGTTTCGCTGGCGGCTTGGCCAATGGAAATAACGCCACCAATGTTTTTTGGAGAAATTTTTGCTTGAAACAATCTGACGAAGCTCATCACTGTCATGACTGTCACGTCCCAAGTTTTTTCTACACCACGAACTAGGGCCTGAGCTGGATTGGTGGTGCGAACCACCATGAGGTCAGGCATCGCAATATTGGCAATAGGTGCGATACCGATGGTGTAACGTTTTTCTTCTGTTCCACCGGCAGTCATTTGAGTGGTCATTTTGGGAGTGATGTTTAATGAGACAATCTTTCCGTCGCGTAAGACTTCCAGTGCGACTGGCGCTTTGCCGTCAAAAGACTTGATGTTACTAATCACGTCTTCCCATTTTGTTAACTTCACGTTGTTGATACTAACAAGTCGATCCATGGATCGAAGACCTGCGGCTGCAGCTGGGGAATCCTCGATGACCTTACTCAAATAAAGTTCTGAGCTTTCAAGACCTAAGTTGGCTAACGAAAAAGTCTGCAAAGACTCCAGAGGAGCCAAAGTCACAGTGATCGACTTTTCGCTTCTGTCGCCATCGCGCAGACCTAATACTTCAAGAGTGAGTGGCTCTTTGGTGCTTAACGTTGCTAATGTTGGTTCAAGCTGTCTCCAGTGCGTGACTTTTTTACCGTTAATTGAAGTGATTGTATCCCCAGTTTTTAGGCCCAGGGCCTGAAGGGGAGAATTGTTTAGCACGCCAACTGTGGTTCCGGCTGAATAGATATTCAACCCTTCAATGTTGGCCATGTATTCATAACTACTTAATACATTTGGATTAGGCTCCGCTTTTGCGGTCGTACTGACGGTTGCTGTTTCAGCAGTGCCTTCACGTTGTACAACCAGCTCAACATGCAAATCCTGACTTTCTTTGAGGCTCAGTGATTTTTGCACGTCATCCCAAGTAACAATGTTTTTTTGATTTACTGAAACTATCCGATCGCCAGAACGAAGACCTGCCGTATAGGCGGGCGTATTGGGATGGATATCACCAATAATTGGAGACTTTGCATCTTCACCCAAGAGCGAAATGGCAAAGAAGATGACAACAGCAAAAAAGAAATTCATCAAAGGACCAGCAAGGACAACGGCAATTCTCTGCCATACGTTTTTGTGGGTGAATGAGAACTTTTTCTCTTCCTCTGGAATGTTACTTCCAGGCTGTTCGCCATACATTTTGACGTAACCACCCAGCGGGATCAGTGAAAGGGCGTAGGTCGTATCACCCTTTTTAAACTTTAAAAGCTTCTTACCGAAACCGAGACTGAATACTTCAACTCGCACCCCGCACCAACGAGCCACAAGAAAGTGTCCAAGTTCATGAACAAAAATAAGTATTCCAAGCAATACGATAAACGGGATGATTGCCGACAGACCTTGTTGTAAGTAGGAAAAAATATTCATAGGAATATTCTAGCTTTGAGGGCCTGTTGGGTGCCAGAAAATTAAAGGCTTTTTTACACAGTGCCCGACCTTTTGCTTACGACAAAAGGTGAGACAAGGTCAAAATACCGGTGAGAACGATGGGACTCGCAAACAGAACGCCATCAATTCGATCTAATACTCCACCATGCCCTGGCATGATTTTTCCTGAGTCCTTGATGTTGGCGACTCTTTTTAATAGGGACTCAAAGAAGTCTCCAAATTGGCCAAAAAATCCCGCAATCCCTGCGAGCACAATGAGTGCCACCGGATTGTGGTTTGCAAAAAGAAAATGCCAACAAATAGCTCCAGCGAAGAGAGAACCCAGGATTCCACCGATGGAGCCTTGCCATGTTTTTTTAGGAGAGACTGTCGGCATTATCTTAGTTTTGCCGAATAAAACACCAAAGATATAGGCCAAGGTGTCTCCGCTGAAGACGGTGGCAAGTAAAAAGACAAACCAAGATACACCTTGTGATTGATCTAAAATTCGATAACAAAATGCTGGCAATAGGCCCATATAAAAAAAGCCTAAGGCTGCCTTGGACTGTGTGTTTTGCATTTTATCAAGTTGGCCTTCTTTGTTGCATGCTAACAATACGGCCGTGATGAACAGTACAAGGGCGATTGCGTAGATCAGGGTGCCAGCATTCAAAGATAATAATGAAAAACTGAAAACCAGTAATGACAAGATATAAAATAAAGCCTTGATAAACAGTGAAGAATCATCGGTGAAAAGAATCTTGGTTAATTCCCAAGTTCCAATAAATGCAGCAATGACAACAGCTATCTTGAGTCCGTTTTCTTTAAGATTGATGTAAAGACTTACGATGATCCCTAAAGCAACAATTGCTGATACGGCTCTAGTGAGAAAACTTTTCCAAGCTGTCATTTGCTGAGACCTTTCCGAAGCGGCGTTGTCTCAATGAAAATGCTTGCAGGGCTTCGTCCAAGTGAGACTCTGTGAAGTTGGGCCATAAAACTTCTGTGAAGTAAAACTCAGCATAGGCTGCTTGCCAAAGAAGAAAGTTGGACAATCTTTGTTCACCACTAGTTCTGATGATTAAGTCAGGGTCTGGCGTGGGATAGGTGCTGAGTGAGGCCGTAATAAGTTGTTCATCAACATCGTCAGGAGTGATTTCTCCTGTGGAAATGCGATGGGCAATGCTTTTAATTGCTGACGTGATTTCTTGCCGTGAGCCGTAACTAAGAGCAAACACCAAGTTCAAGCCAGTGCAATTTGCAGTAGCTTTGATGGAGCTTTCTATGGCTTGAGCGACATCTTTGGGGATTCTTGATAAATCGCCAATCACTGAGAAACGAATATTCTCTTTAACTAAATTTGCCGTTTCTTTTTTTAGGTATCTACGCAAGATGGTCATCAACAAGCTGACTTCTGCTTCAGGGCGCAGCCAGTTTTCAGTACTGAAAGCGTAAAGAGTCAGGTTTTGAATGCCACGGCGTGAACACGCCGTGATGATCTTTTTTGCAACTCGAGTGCCCTTGATGTGCCCCAACGTGCGAGGATGGCGTTTGAGCTGAGCCCAACGACCGTTACCATCCATTATAATTGCTACGTGCTTTGGCAAAGTCATGGGCTTCATGAGTCCTAGATTGTCAAAATTGATTTTTCTTTTTCTTCAGCAATCTGATCAACTTTTTTAATAAAATCGTCAGTCACTTTTTGAATGTCAGTTTCTGCTTTTTTGCCTTCGTCTTCGCTGATGGCTTTATCTTTTTGAAGCTTTTTAACTTCGTCGTTGGCATCACGACGAGCCATACGAACTGCTACGCGAGCTTCTTCAGCAATTTTCTTTACTTGTTTTGCTAAATCTTTACGACGTTCTTCAGTCACATCTGGAACTTTTAAGCGAATCACTTTTCCATCATTCATTGGAGCCATACCAAGTTCAGACTTGATGATAGCTTGTTCAATATCTTTAAGAACAGATGCCTCCCACGGAGCAATAAGGAAAGATTTAGCATCTGGAGTTGAAATAGAAGCTACTTGTGACAATGGAGATGGTGTTCCGTAATAATTTACGCGAATATTATCAAGCATTGAAACTTGTGCGCGACCAGTTCGGATCTTCTTTAGCTCTTCACCTAAGGCCAAAACAGCTTTATCCATTTTTGCCTGGGCATTCTTTTTAATATCAGCAATTGACATGATGTGATCTCCTTATCAAGTCCGAGGACTCTTTAATGTACGAGTGTACCGATGTTTTCACCTTGCACAGCTTTTAGAATATTTCCTGGCAGTGTGAGGTCAAAAGTAATGATTGGAAGCTTGTTGTCCATACACATACTGATGGCAGTCGAATCCATTACCTGCAGGCCGCGGTTCAGGACATCGATATAACTAATTTTATCAAATTTAATTGCGTCAGAGTGTTTTGCTGGGTCTTTATCGTAGATACCATCAACTTTGGTGGCTTTCATGATAACTTCGGCATTGATTTCCATTGCACGCAGTGAGGCGGCTGTGTCAGTTGTGAAGAAAGGATTTCCGGTTCCAGCACCGAAAATAACAAGCCGACCTTTTTCAAGATGACGAATAGCTTTGCGGCGAATGTAGGGTTCTGCAATTTCGGCCATCTCGATTGCAGTTTGTACGCGAGTTGGGACACCTTCTTTTTCAAGGGCGTCTTGGAGAGCGAGAGAGTTGATACATGTAGCAAGCATTCCCATGTAGTCGGCGCTTGCGCGATCCATTCCCTCAGCAGAAGCGGCAACACCACGATAGATATTGCCGCCGCCGATCACGAGACCTATTTGAACGCCTGCCCTGTGCGCCTCTGCTACATCCTGCGCAATCTGTTTGATTGTCGCAGTATTGATACCAGTCCCTTGCTTTCCAGCAAGAGCTTCACCACTTAATTTTAGCAAAATTCGCTTATAGACAGGCTCTTTCAAACTAGTGTCCTTTCATTTGTGCTGCAACTTCAGCAGCAAAGTCGTTGGATTTCTTTTCGATACCAGCACCAAGCTCAAAGCGTACGAAACGCTTAATAGAAACATCAGCACCAATTGTTTTACCAACAGATTTCGCCAAATCGCTGACTTTCATGTCAGGGTTTTTTACGAAAGCTTGATCTAATAGGCAGTTTTCAGCCAAGAACTTGCGGATTTGACCTTCAACGATTTTTTCAACCATTTCAGGTTTTTTGCCAGACTCAAGGTTTTTAGCAGTCAAAATTTCTTTTTCTTTTGCTACTACGTCAGCGGGAATTTGCTCAGAAGAAATTGCCATTGGGTTCATCGCAGCGATATGCAAGCAAACGTCTTGTGCAAAATTCTTTAGTTCTGGATTTGAAGCAGCTTCCGGAGTAGACGCAGCAACTTCAATCATAACGCCAATTTTACCTTCGCCATGCAAGTAAGTGTGAACCACTGAAGTTGCAGTTGCGTTGTACTTTTCAAAACGACGAATAACGATATTTTCACCGATAGTTGCAATAGCTTCTTTAAGAGCATCGCCAACTTTTTGAGTTGGATTTTTGTGGAATGCTTGTTCAAGGATGTCACCAACTGCGTTTACAGCATGTAGAATGTGGTGAGCCATATCAGATACAAGATTTTTGAAGCCATCGTTACGAGCAACGAAGTCAGTTTCAGAGTTCACTTCAAGGATAACACCAGTGTTGCCAACGACTTGAGCAAAAACAGTTCCTTCAGCAGCAATACGATCAGCTTTTTTTGCAGCAGATGATAGACCTTTAACGCGCAACCATTCTACAGCAGCTTGAAAGTCGCCAGAAGTAGCTTCAAGCGCCTTCTTGCAATCCATCATACCTGCACTTGTTTTTTCTCTTAATTCTTTAACGAGATTTGCGGAAATAGACATAAGGAAGACTCCTTCAAAATTATTTATAATTATAAAAGATCGAAATATCAGAGGGTCAAACAAAGAGAAGGGTGGCTAGGCCACCCTTAATCTTTTTAAAGGTCGAAAACTATTCAGCTGAATCGTCTTCTTTGCCTTCAAGCTCAGCTTGAATTTCAACTTCTTCTGCTGTACCAGCAGCAACAAGTTTGCGAGCTTTTGCAGCTTTAACAACTGCAGGGCCAGCTGCTTTTTTCGGAGCTTCTTTTGCCCCAGCTTTCGCAGGACCACGTTTTTTAGGAGCTTCGTCTTTACCTTCAGCTTTTGCTTC
Organism: uncultured Bdellovibrio sp.; assembly: GCA_964431515.1. Taxonomy (GTDB): domain Bacteria; phylum Bdellovibrionota; class Bdellovibrionia; order Bdellovibrionales; family Bdellovibrionaceae; genus Bdellovibrio. The sequence goes on along the minus strand of CAYSKF010000009.1, from coordinate 11,847 downwards.
TTTAGCTACGTCAGACTGTTTGTCAGTCATAGTGCGAAGTTTGCCTTCCCACTCTTTAGCACCTTCAAGGTAAGCGTCAGCGATAAGATTAGAGAACAATTTGATTGAGCGAATAGCATCATCATTACCTGGGATTGCGTGCTCAACAGACTCAGGATCAGAGTTTGTATCAGCAATAGCAACTACAGGGATTCCCAAGCGCTTCGCTTCAGCAACTGCAATGTGTTCTTTAGGAAGATCTACTACGAACATAGCAGAAGGCATTTCTTTCATGTCACGGATACCAGACAAGAACTCAGTCAAACGAAGGTATTCTTTTTCAAGTTTAGCGCGTTCTTTTTTAGTAAGGTAGTTGAACTCGCCTTTTTCTTTCATTGTATCGATTTTACGAAGACGATCGATAGAAGATTTGATCGTTTCGAAGTTTGTCATCATGCCGCCCAACCAACGCTTAGTAACGTAGTATTGACCACATTTTGCAGCAGCTTCTTGGATTGGTTCGATAGCTTGCTTTTTTGTACCAACAAAAATCAAACGGCCACCGTTAGCAGCGATTTCTTTTACGAATTCAGCAGCTTTGTTAGCGCGTACAACAGTCTTTTGAAGGTCAATAATATGAATGCCTCCACGAGCTGTGTATACATAAGGTTTCATTTTTGGGTTCCAACGCTGTGTTTGGTGTCCGAAGTGAACTCCAGCGTCTAGCATTTCTTTCATGGTAACTTGTGCCATGTGAGTACGTCCTTTCTGGTTAATCCTCCTCTCAGGCAGAGCCGACTTCTTTTTTTCGTCGGAAGACCCCCTGTTTCAGTACTTTTGGGGGACCAGTAAATGCTTGAGAGTGTGTTATTGTTGGTCTGTCGGATTATCATACCGGGTCAATGTGGGCAAGAAGTCTTTGCCAGGTCTAGTACAAAGTGCTTTTTATTGCTATAAATAAATAAATATTGTTTAGACATTATTAGTAATGCGGGCTATTGAACCCGTCCCCGAAAGCTGGGTATGAAGTTGGAGTGAAGTCAATGCACACGTTAGGTATAGGGAGTGACGCTAAGTCAGTATATAAATTTCTATCGGAAGAGTCCCAAAAGCGTGCTCTATATAGTTTTATAATTATCTTTATATTTCAAATATTTGGATTCGTATTGTGGGTCTACTTATTTTCAGAATCGTCACTCAATGGTGCGCACGGTCATATGCTCAGTTCTGGAGGTGTGAGACAAGTAACTTCAGCAATTTTTCTTCTTCTGCTATTGGTTTTGTTGGCGCTGGCCTGGAATGGAAGGAGTGTGCGTTTTGCAGGCTTGATTGCGGCCTTATCCCAGGCGGCGGCAGGGTCAGCATATATTATTTTTACGAAAAACTCCTGGGGTGGATATGTTGCTGTCGCATTGGGGGTGATTTTGATTGGCTGGTTTCAAGATCTCTTAATTTTGGTCACATCAATCCTTATATTAGCTTTGGCAGCACTCATTCACATCTACATTGATGGCACACAGTCTTATGATTATTTGCTGTTTATCCTGGTTCTGGGGCTTTTGGTCGGCTTCGGAGTTTTTAATAATAATAAATTATTAAAACATTTGTCCTATCAATACGCGCAGTCGCTTGAGGCTCAAGAGAAGGCTTTGCGCCAGCTTGAAGCAAGGTCTCATTTCTTTGCGCATCTTAATCATGAAATTAGAAGTCCGTTGAGTAGTATTATTGGCTTTCTAGAAGTTTTGAAGGAGACAAGGCTGGATGCTCAGCAAACTGAATATGTGCGCACGGCTCATCGCTGCTCAAATATGCTTATGCAAATAATTGGAAATGTTTTGGATTTCTCCAAATTAGAAAGCGGTGCTCTGAGGGTTGAACCGCATGTATTTAATTTCAGAGAACTGCATCATGAAGTTTTGGATATGTTTATTCTAGCAATTTCGTCCAAGGGAGTTTCTCTTGAGCTCAAAGTGGACAATCAGATTCCTGATATTGTTAAGTTAGATTCTCAGTTATTAAAACAAATTCTAATAAATATAGTGGGAAATGCTGTTAAATTTACAGATCGTGGAAGGATAGAGGTTGAAGTGTTAAAAGATGATTTATCCGCAACCTACACTTGGAATATCCGTGATACGGGTTGTGGAATTAAAATGGAAAATATTAAAAAGCTCTTTCACAGTTTTTATCAGGACCGAACCTCGATGCCATCGGCAACTGGTGGCACGGGTTTGGGGCTTTCTATTACCAAGAATTTTGTCGAAGCCATGGGAGGTAAAATTAGTGTAAGCAGTGAGTTGGGTAAGGGAGCAGTTTTTACCTTTTCCCTTCCCATAACTGAACACTAAGGGTGGACCTCTGTGAGAGTCTCATTTGAAATCTCGTTGTTGACGGATGAGCTACTTGCTTCAACTTGAAAGCCGAGTGACGCCAAGATGGTCTGTGCTTGTAAAAGTGCACCCACCAGATTTTTCTGTTCATTTACTGTCGAACTGGCGATCCATAGATTTTTAAGTTCAGGCAGAGTCATGTTTGCACTCAATTTAATGTCGCCATTTCCAGCGATAATTGGTGCAACAAAAATTCTTTCTAGGCGGAGATTCTCTAGCGCCTCTGGGTAAGCCCGCTTCAGTTGACGCTTAATTTTTTTAAGCGTCAGACCTACGACTTCGCTATCCTCAGTGACCTCTTGCTCAATGAATGTCATCCACTGTGAAGTTTGTAACGTTTCGTTTTCAACTTGTGCCGGGCTTAGGAAGTGGCCCACGCAAGGACCAATTTCATCTTGTGTGGTGCCATTAAGAACATGCATAGCAGTAGATTCAGAGATCACTTTGCCGTGGCAAATATCCAAACACAAAGCTGTCCAATATGTATTCTTTGAAAGTTTGGTGCGGGCGCGCATGGAGATGGAGTCCTCTGGTAAAAGAACCCCAAGGTCTTTAACAGTTCCTGCAAAAATGAAATTATGCGCATGCAGTGTTTTAGCCCCATTGATGGTGACATGGGTGACTTTCTCGTTGTCTTGATGAAACTTGGTCACATAAGAGCGAGGAAGAAAATCCCCCTTAAATTGCTCAAATAAAAACTGGGTCCACTCATAAGGTTGCAATGCCAAATCTATACGTTTACTAGAAGTAAAATAGCTAAGCTCTTCATAGAAAGCAGGAGGGTTGTCACCAAAGCCCAAGAAAGTTTTGAAGTTTCCGGATTCGTAAGTGATCGGAGCTTCCTCTGAAACATTGGCGATAATGGATTTATCAATAAGGTTCTCTAAAAACTTAACTGCTTTTTCTGCCAAAACTGAATCCGGCATGAATCGTAAGCCATTGTTAATGGTTCCATTGGGGAATTGGACTTTTTTATTTGCACCAAAAGGATGGTCTGCAGCCTCAATAAGAGCGATATTCTTTGTTTCACGACTGAGTGCCGCCGCGATGCTAAGACCAGTTAAACCACTTCCAATAATTGCGTAATCGTAGATATGAGCCATAGCAATACATTCCCTCAAAATAGGGACGCTTTGCAAGCCTCAAAAAGCGAACAATCTAGCTAACGCATTTAATCAAAAGGCGGAGAGCAGCTCTGACAGCGGGTTTTAAAAAGGGATGCTTATCTAAGAAGCAAGCTACTTTGGGTGAAAATCTATAATAAAGCACAATAAATTTCCGCCCTAGATTTGATTTTTTCAGTTGGATATCTCTGAAGTGGCGTAAGGCCCATACTTCGGTAGCGTAAGGATTGTCGAAAGCGGACGTAGCAATGAAGCAGCGAGGAGTTTGCTTATTCGACATTTTTAAAAACTGTTTTACAATATTGGGGTTGCGAGCTGTTTTTTGAAAAGCTTCGGCCTTACGAATAATATCTGGATAAATCGTTGTATAGGGAATGAAGGCTGCAAGTTGTTTAGAAGAGCTGACCATGCGATCGACGTATTTTTCATGGGTGTCGTAAATACGCATAAGATCCCAGTAAACCGAGGCAACAACAGTGAGCTCCGTGGTCCTTGCGCTTTCTTTGAATTGTTCAGGTTTTAGTGATTCCCCTTTTTTGACTTCAAAAACAATATCAAGAATCTTTAAATATTTTTCATAGGAAACGGCTGCATCTGAATAGTTTTTTTGCGCCATACTTTGTCTAGCTTTACGTATTAAAGCCACACGACTTTTCCAAAGCTGCAGTCGATGTTGTTCGCGTGCGCGTTCTTCTGCCATAAGCACGCCACCACTACTTGTGGCAGCACTTTTGGTAAAGCTAGCAATGCAACCCGCACAAACCTGAGTCGGAATATTACCTTCCCCGCTCGCACTTAAACGCGCCAGAGTGTCTGGAGGGACTGGGTGAAGTTCAGAAGTTTGTATTCCACATCTTGGACATTGAATCATTGAGTGCTTCCTTGCCTCTTCAGTTTAAGAAACCTAGGACATTAAAGCAAACTCATTGGATCTATATCGATCAATATTTTAACTCCAGAGGGAATCCACTCTTGGTCTCCAAGGAGTTGCCTAGAAAAAGGGTTGGCCGCGGCTGGCTGCGATGACTTCACGAGAAGATGAAATCTAAACTGCCCTCGCAACTTTGAGAGTGGAGCTTCTGCAGGGCCTAAAACTTCGATTGAGTTGTATTGACTGAATTGAGCTTTCAGTGCCTGTGCTCTTCTCGCTAAAAGTCCAGCGGCTTCTTCTACTCGATTGAGGTGCGGTCCTTGAATTCTAAAACTTACTAAGCGTCCTGCTGGCGGATAGTTAAGTGCCGTTCTTGTTTCGAGTTCATTTTTTGCAAAACCTTCGAAGTCGTGATTGCGCGCAAAGGTGATGCTTTCATGTTCTGCATTGAATGTCTGGACAATGACTAGCCCTGGACTTTCACCCTCTTTCACGTGACGCCCACTGCGCCCACTCATTTGAGTGATGAGTTGAAAGCTTCTTTCGGTGGCGCGAAAATCTGGCAAATTGAAGCCGACGTCAGCTAAGACTAGGCCGACCATTTTTAATTTTGGGAAATCAAGACCTTTGGCGATCATTTGCGTTCCGACAAGAATGTCGATCTCACCGGTTTCCATTTTTGCTATGAGATCTTCAAGGTCTGCACGATTTTGAATTTCGTCTCTGTCGGCTCGGGCAACGACTTTGTCTGGAAAGAGACGCTTTAATTCATTTTCAAGCAGTTCAGTTCCAAGTCCAATCGCCTGTAGTTCGCCTTCTTTGCAGTCCGGGCATTTTGTTTTAAAGTTCTCATGATAGTCGCAGTAATGACATACCAAGTGTGAATGTGCGTGCAGTGTTAATGAGATATCACAATTTGGACATTCTCTAGTGTGCCCGCAGGCTGGACACACCACCATCTGTGCGACACCTCGGCGGTTTAAAAATAAAGCCGCCTGATCGCCATTTTTTAAAACCTCATGCATTCTTTCGTAAAGCTCTGGGCTGAGCCAAAAAGGAAGATGGGAATATTTACTTATGATCTTCTTTTGTTCTTCGTCATCTGCTTTTAGCTTCCTTAAGTCGATCACTTCGATTTGTGGTAATGCCCTATTGGCAACACGGCGACGAAGAGTGTGAAGATGATATTTCCCCTCGACAGCATTTTTCCATGACTCTAGGCTCGGAGTCGCTGAACCAAGCACAACGGGGCAATTAGAGAGTTTTCCCAATACAACAGCAGCGTCGCGACCGTTGTATTTCAACTTTTCATCTTGTTTGAAGCTAGGTTCATGTTCCTCATCAACTATGATAAGTCCTAAGTCTTCGATGGGACAAAAAAGTGCAGACCTTGCTCCGATCAAAATGGACTTGCGTCCTTCAACCACATCCCACCACTGATTGGTGCGTTCGCGATCTGTTAATTGCGAATGGAGAGCTGCAATTTTATCGCCAAAACGGCGTGCAAACCTCTGAATAAGTTGAGGGGTCAGTGAAATTTCTGGAACTAAGACGATGCCACGTTTGCCTTGCTTTAAAACTTCATCAAGAAGTCGAAGATAGATTTCTGTTTTGCCAGATCCGGTAACGCCAAAAATAAGATGAGTCGAAAACTGATGATATGCAGATATGTCTTCGAAACACTTCTGCTGTTCATCTGTTAAAAAGAGTTGAGTATCGCTTTCTAGTTTTGGAATGACAGGCTGTCTTTTGCTCTGTCTTTGTTTCTCCGTCTTGCGTAAAGGAGGATATGCCGATTGCACGACTTGCCCAATCGGATGAATGTAGTATTGGGCCAACCATTCCAGCCATCGCACAAACGCCTCAGGAAGGGGAGCATAGTCCTCATCAACACTATCAACACTTTTTATTTCGAACTTTTGATCTGCTGCCGCCTGAGCTTGGCCAAGAACGAGTCCTTTTACTTTTCTTCGCCCAAGGGGAACATTGACAAGTTGTCCCCGTTGCAGTTCTGCAGGAAAGCTATAGGTGAGGGCCTCGGGAAGTGGCGCATCGACGGCCACCTTCCATAGCTTTTCCGAACTCATCTAAACCTCGTGTAGAACTCCGTGATGACTTCTTTGGCTGGAAGAGTGGCAAGACCATCCCAGTTAGTAGAAGTGTCCATAGACCCTGGTTGAAGTAGGCTTACTGCTGTCTGAGGTCTTGCTGAAGCGCTAATGAGTCGAATCGTAACTGTATTGTTGCCCCATCGAATGGTGCGACTTCTTGGATACTGCAGTCCTTTTGCAAACTGGTTGTAGTTGTTCGCAGACATTTCAACTTGAGTGGGAAGACGAAGTTTTCTAACCACAAACTGATTTTGTTCAATCCAAATGCCTGGGCTTCCATCTTCTTGATCTGAAGGTGAGGGGGATCCAAGGGCATAATTGACAACGCCACCTGCTCGGGACAAACGAACCCAGGGTTCTGAATCACGTTTGTAGTCATTCCCAACTTTGACCAAAGGCTTTTTCGTCATAGCATTAGAGGGAATGATTTTGTGACTGACTAGCTGATTTGCAAAGACATCGGCATTTCTAAAATTTAAATATTTCTCTAGGAAGTCGTCTGGAATCCTCTCACTTTTCTTCCCAGTACTGTTAAGGCTCCACTTTTGCCCACCAGTGTAAAGAAACTGCAGTTTAAAAGTGTTTTGTAGTTCTTTGCCGCCTGAAACAGTGAGGCGCATTGTGCGATCGCTATCAATGAGCCAAGTTTCCTTAAGATTTATAGTTTCTTCGCCATTGGCAAACTGCACTTCTTGCTCTATCGCAAAAATTCCACTTCCCGCATTCTCTACCGTCTTTTGAATGATGGTTCTTGTGGGCAAAATTGAGGCATTGCTAAAGAGTGGAGTAAAATAGAGCAATCCTAAGATGACGAGACTGGTTTTCATTTTACTTCCTTATTGCAAGCTGCGCGCAAGTTGAACGATGTAGTTTTTTAGCTCATGACTGAGCTCGGGGTTCTTTAGGGCGAGTTCAATATTGGCCTGGAGATATCCAAGTTTATCCCCCGCATCGTAGCGTTCTGCGGTGAATGTCATGGCATGGAGACCTTTAAGTTGGCAGAGCACTTTCATACTGTCTGTCAGTTGAATTTCCCCATTCAGGCCTGGCTTTGCTGTGCGCAAGATGTCCATAATACTGTTGTCAAAGGCATACCGTCCTGGAAGAGCCCAACGACTGGCTGTTTCTGTGGGTTTTGGTTTTTCGACAAGAGAGTTTACTTTGTAAAAACCTTTGGAAGTTTCTTCCACCTCTGCAATCCCGTATTTAGAGACATCTTTGTCTTGCACCTTCATAATTGAAATGGTTGAAGTGCCAGTTTCTTCAAAAGATCTTACTAGCTGTGCAGTGACAGTGGGTTCGCCTTGAGACCCTTGAGTAATTTCATCGCCAAGAAGAACGGCAAAGGGCTCACTTCCAATTATTGGCAAGCCACAAAGTACGGCATGTCCAAGACCCATTGCCTGTTTTTGACGAATGCTAATGATGTTGGCTTTATCGCGAATTTTTGTAACTCGTTCTAAAAGCTTTTCTTTTCCATCTTTAGCCAGTTTATCTTCAAGCTCATACGAGGTATCAAAAAAATCCTCGATGGCATGTTTGCCTCGTCCTGCAATCAAAACAATATCTTCAATGCCCGCCTCAACGGCCTCTTCAACGACGTAAAGAATGATGGGAGCGTCAACAATTGTGAGCATTTCTTTAGGGACTGTTTTGGTGGCTGGCAAGAAGCGAGTTCCTAAACCGGCCGCGGGTATTATGGCTTTTTTTATCTTCTGCATCCTTTATTGATCTCAAACGTTTCATTTTAAGACAAGAGTTAACGGGAGAGGCCATGTTAAAGGTCTGATTTTTATGATCTGTTCTAAGTTGAGAATGTCCAGATTTTTTTGAAATTATCTGGAAACTCTTGTGCTATCCTTTCTAAGGGGAGTGTTTCATGAAATTACCTTTCAAAAAGGCATATTGGAGAATGGGAGCCAGCTTTGCTGCACTCGTTGTTCTTTTAATGTCCTTCCAAAACTGCGGCAAGGCGGGATTTGATGGTGAACTTGAAGAGTCAATTCCTTCGGAAATGACTGAGGCTGCCTTGTTCGAAAAGTACGGCGAAACTAACGGCCGCAAGGTTCAGGCGATCCCTTTTGCCTTTGAAGCCTCTTTCGATACCATCACATACAATTCCTGTGCTGATGCTGGATTGGCCAACGCGCCTGGTTTCTTTACTCTCATGGCGGGAGCTTACACAAGCGGTGGGTTTAAAATTAAAAATGATTTCTTTAGTTATGCCGATTCAAATTTTAAGCCTATTTATCCAGAAATAAACTTATCTGAAAATCAGTACAAAGAGTATTTAGCAGATTCTCCAGAAAACTTCGGGCTCCGTCCCAACATGGCGATCCGTGTAAAGAACAGTCTTAGTGATATTTTCAAATTAGACGGCAATGTGACTTTGTACAAAGATGTCATTCCGTTGGTGGGGCTCCTTACGGACTCGTTGATTATGGATGCAATGATGACTAAAGGAATCACTGCGAATTACTTCCCTTTTTCTTTAGATCAAAGAGTTATTGAGGGCGCTTGGACTTATAATCCGAGCGAGTATGCCGCGGATGAGATTCGCAATGTCTTTATGAACTCAGGAGTCTTGGCTTTGACTTTTGGAGTGGACGGGAAAGAGTTGAATGAAGTGAAGTCTCCATCCTCGTCTTATCCCTATCGTGTAGCCTATGGGCGTGGCTATGGCCTTACATTCGGCCCTCCAGTTCCTGCAGCAGGGCAGCCGGCTCCATCGACAAGCAATCCAAATCGGGTTCTGGCGAATGTGATGGAGTCTGATTTGGCTACGCCAGGTACTAATGCTCGGTCTTGGCGTTGTGATCGTCGCTATCGTGTTGTGAGTACTTATGATCAGAATAAAAATCCAGGTTTGTGTCCTCCCCATACTTTTCAGGAGCTCAAAAACCCTGCGATTCGTGCTGAATTAGCCATCGCGCGCAGACACTTACGGGCGGATCTTTGGGATGTGAATGTCCTTCAGGGATGTGTGATTCCTAAAGGTGGTAAATCTTGTTATAACGAAACGCCGGTCAAGGCGGGTGATGTCGAGTACCCGGTGGTGGAGTACAACTTGTCCAATGAATGTTTCCGCTCTAATAAAGCGGACTACCTGAATGGAGTTCCTAACAGTAGCTGTATGCACTTCGTTTCGATTTGCACTCGGGATTAGTTTTTAGCGACTTTTTCTTCTAGAAACTTCTCCATGTGGGACGGATAAGATTTGATGTACTTTACGGGATCCACCATTTTGCCTCTATGCTTGATCGCAAAATGCAAGTGGGCTCGTGTGCAGTAGCCGGAACATCCGATCTCACCAATTTTTTCACCCGCAAAAACTTTCAGCCCTTGTTTTATTCTTTTGTCGATTCGGTGCAAGTGGTTGTACGAAGTCTCAACTCCATTTGCGTGCAACAGTACTATGTAGTTTCCAGCAGCTCTGTTGTTGCCGTAGCGAATGACAGTGCCTTTGCGTGGTGCGAAAACGGGGTCTCCGACGGGAAGTTCGAAGTCGATACCAAGGTGAGGTTGATGGCGCTTGGTAATTGGGTGAAGTCGATTCGGTGCAAAATGGCTTGCGACTTTAATGTATTCGACAGGTGCGTAGAAGGGGCGCTCATCAGACAAATCCTCTGCGCTAAAGAAGACGCCACCGTCTTTGTGCTTGATAAAATTTTTGTGAACAAAAGAGCCATTAATCTCAAGCGAAGTAGCTAGAACCTCACCATATTTTATAAACTGACCGTTAGAAAAAAGCTTCTCAACAGTGAAGCGAAACCGAGAGCCTCGAGAAACGCGATGAGGTGCTTTGAGGTCAAAGACATAGGCATCAAGGAAGCGAGAAGCCACCCAATTGCTGTTCACTTTGGCAAGGATGCTGCCCAAAATTGAACCATGAATTTTACCTTCTACATTGTGCAGTTGAACCTGAAAGTCAGGTTCGTAAGGATGGGCTATAACTTTTGGGCCCATGCGAGCGATACGAAAAGCTTCGGAAGTCTGTGAATCAAACATTCGCAGTTCGACTGATTGTGCAGATTTTCTTAATAGATATTTGGTGTCCAGGGTTAGAAAAAGACTTCGTAGTTTTCTATGAGATGCGAGGACTTGTTCCCGCTGTTTTTCAGAAAAACCATTTTTTCTAAGTATGGATAAGAGGTTGTCACCTGTTTGAACTCTAATTGCTGCGAATTTGTTGTCTATGGCGCGAGCGGGTTGGTAGGATGTGAGTGCAAAAAGAAATGCACTCACAAATATTGCGAGGTTGAAAGACATGCCCCATCCTTTGAGCGTAGTTAAACTTCCTGTTTTTCTATTGTTTTATCTTACTTTGAGCTTCGGTTATGCCCAAGTTTATAATTCTTCTATCTCGGCAGCAGCGGGTGGAACTGGACGTGCTGCCGTCGAGGTGGCTGATGCTAGTTTTTTGAACCCCGCGACTTTGGTACATTTGCGAGGTCATTATTTTCTTTCTTCTTTAGCTAAAGATGATTTTGCATTTCTTTTGACGGACAACTCAGAAGAAAGTTTCTTGCCGGCCTCTTTGGGGTATGTGCAAAAGAAATCTCTGCAGTCGCAAGGTGAACTTATTCAAAAAGATATCATTTTGTCGTTGGCTGAGTTTATGACGGATCAATGGGCCTTCGGATTGACTGGACATTATTTGGAGCAAAGTTTGCCGACGTCATCCTACCGCCAAGTGAATGCAGATCTCGGGATTCTTTATACGCCGCTTCCACATATAGGGCTCGGTTTAGTGCTCTATAATGTTTTCGGTGAAAATAAGGAAATTCCAGAAGCATTTAGGCCTAAATTCAGTGCGGCGGGTGGTTTCAATTACATATATAAATCAACTGTTCGGTTTAGAGTTGATGCGACTTCTGAGTCTGTCCTTATGGGGGGGCTCGAGACATATGTGAATAAATTTTTAATAACTCGCCTTGGATATCAAAGTGATTTGGACGATCACCGAGAACTAATTACTGGGGGAGTGGGTTTTAAAGGGCCTAGATTCGCTTTAAACTACGCTTATCAAGGAAATACACAAATCTCAGGAGATTACCGTCATTCGATTGACTTGGAGATTCCGTTTTGATAACTAAGTCGTTCTGCTAAAACTCAGGAGAGAACATGGCTTCTAAAACTAAAAAACTTGAATACATTCGCGAAAAGAAAAAATCTACTAGCGGTAAAAAGCGTAAAGCAGCTGCGCGCACTAAAGGTACTACTAAATCTGCGAAAGTTCTTTTCAAAGACTAGTTAGTTCTTGAAAATTAATGAAATTATTAAAGCCTTTGAGGATTTCCTCAAAGGCTTTTTGTGCTGTGCGCCCGGCAGGGCGCACTTCTAGGGGATGAAAGATCCCTGCGAGCCCGATC
>CAYSKF010000008.1:60954-139173 GCA_964431515.1 uncultured Bdellovibrio sp. | reverse complement strand
GCTTTGTTAAATTGATCGCGATGATCTTCTTGCAAGAAGACGAGTCGATAACGATTGGGCTTAAAAAAACAGGACAATGTGTAGTCTTGTGGATTGCCTAGATGCTGTACCTTCAAATAATATAAGAAGACTTCTTTTTCAGTTAGCATCACCTGTGCGCGACCTGATTTTAAAAGCTTAATTCTCATTCCTACGTCTTGAATCTCACGATAAGATTTTGCATGCTTCACGATTTCAGCGGCCCGATCTGCAGACAAGGAAGACTGAGCATTTTTAAAGGCGACAACATCTTTGTTGGCCAAATCAGCCACCCCAGTTATTCGAAGGTTTTGTTCTCTCCGAGTGGCTGCACAATTCTGAAACTCATAGGAAAAACTAGAGACATACGCAAAAGGTACAGACTCTTCTTTGATATTAACCGCTGCATGAATATGTCCATGCTTTAATCTCTCAATAGCACGCAAGGATGGAAACATGTCATAAGTTGGATCAAATCCAGCCCCGCGCAGCGCTTGGTCTAGCAATCGGCCTTCCGCCCCTTGTAGCAGACCATATTCAAGATAGATATGAGGTTCTTGACCAGAGACAAGACCTACTTTTATCGGAACTCCTGCTAGAGCTGATTGAGATACAAATAGAGTCAGCAAAATAATCTTAATATTCATCGACTTCCCTTCCTTGAGAAATTATTTGGCATCTCGACACTATCAGTCTATTTTCTAACCTGAAGTCAGGACTCCCCTGCTCTCCATTATAAAGATCCTCATCAGAACTGCAATAGTCACGCAGATCTATGTTTTTTTATTTTTAAGACTTTTTAGAATGACACTAAAAAGGATCGCCATCCCTTGAAAAGAGCATTTTATAATATTCAGATTTATAAATATCTCGCTGAACTTCATAAATCCCACCCAAACCATGAATTGAGCCCCCATTCAAAACACGAACATACATCCATCGCCCTGCAGGTAAAGGGTTGGTCGCCATTCTACCGATACCGGAAATACTGATATTTCCACCACCGTCATGGACAATAAGCCGTTCCTCTCCAGCCAAAATTTTTGCAAAGTCGAACTCTTTATGCTGTGCAAGTTTTGCCGCTTGATATTCGGACTCGGATAAGGGTGTACGCCGTTGAGGTGCTTGATCTATGCGAACTGCCACAGCGTACTTTTCAGATTGAGGTAAATAACCAGAAACCCCAAAAAAGGTCATCCCAGCTGGAACGTAGAACTTGTACTCAGAATAGCTAGTAACTCCTTTAAGAATAAAACCAAAACCGCCATTCACGGTTTGACACTCACTACGATACTCGGGATAACCCATCGCACAACCTGGCGTCCCAGCAGGCATAAACTGATCTTTAAATCCCACCAGTGGTGCTGTCTCATTGAAAACCAAATTTCCCTGCGAATCCAATCCACTGGACTTCACATAAGTTATTGGCGACTGATGCAAAGAAAAAAAGAAGTTTGAATAGACTGGATAGACTTCGCCCACAGAGGGAGAAGAATCTGGAAAGGTGGTCGAACCGTTTCCTGTGCTCGGTGGAAATGCCGGTGGGAACGATGGGGGAAATGGTGCTGGTGCTGGTGCTGGTGCTGGCGCTGGCAAAGATTGATCTACCGAGTCCAAACCTTCGCTATCATTGACATCATCAGAGGGAACATCCTGTCCTTCATTGGTCTGATCTGCTTGCTGGCTTGTTCCTTCTTGTGCCTTAAATGCTGAACAACCAGAAAGTACAAAAGCCCATAATGCCATTAATATGAATAAAGTTGATTTTGCGTTATTTAAACTCATAAGAACTTAAATCGGCAGTTCTTTGAGAGCTCTTTAAATAACCCAAAAATGTCTAAATTCTAGATACAAAAAAATACAGTTCAATGCCACAAAGTCAGCTAACACCGTATCAGGCTAATACGGTTCACTAGAACTAAATGAGCTGCGCATTTTTTATATTTTAACTACGAAGTCGCCAGTCAAAACGGCACCAACAGGGGCATTTATTCCTGATACTTGAGTCACCATCGTAATGCGCCCCTTGCCCTTGGATCTTAGATCAGAATAAAAGGACTCTGACGCTTCTTTCGACGGCCATACGCACTGCACTTCAAAATCAGAATCGATAGGACGAAGATATTTTATCTCACCTTTGGCGATCACAATATTCTCAGTCGTAAACCCTTGATCACGAAGCCCTGCCAACACAAGAGTGTACGCGGCTAGAACGGCGTCCGCATACAAACTGCCACCAAAAGCAGTTCCTTTGTGATTGCTACTTTTTTCAAGAGAAACATGAAATCGAACTTCTTCTGCATTTACAACAGTTGGTGTAAGACCCAAATGTTTATATAAAACAATCTTGCTCTCAAGTTTTTGAATGATTTCATTTGCAGTAGATATCATACTCTTATTCCCTTACGGCGAACCGATGAATGCATTTATTTTTTAGCTGTTACATTTACTACACTTGCTTTACCCGTGTGCAAAGGCCCCTCAGCCAACTCACAGTCGGTCTGCTCAATTGAACATGATTTAAAACTTCCTTCTAACCATTGAAAATCATCGGGCTTGTACAAGAGATTGATATCTTTAGGACCACCAGAATTCAAACTTAATTGCTGTTGAGAAAAAACTTGGATCAGCAAAGTCCCATCTGGTTTCAAACTTTCAACACATTTTTGCAACAAAGTCTTCATAACATCCTTAGGCAGATGTAAAAATATGATGGCCACGATATCGTAGGTACTTTGACAAACTTGAAAATTTTCTGCCGCCAAAACTTTACTTCGATAATTTAAATTTTTCTGAGTAGCACTGGCATTTGCTTTTTGAACAGCCACTTCTGAAAAATCAAATGCATCCACCGTGAAACCCTGGCGCGCCAACCACAGTCCATTGCGGCCATCTCCATCGCCTGGAACCAGAGCTTTTCCCACATTTAAACTCGATACGATTTTAGTTAAAAAGACGTTGGGTTCGGAGCTATATAAATACTCACTATTTTGATACTTTTCATTCCAAAAGCTATTCGCTGACACAGGAATCTTCCTTTCGTTTTATTTTAGGAAAATCTAATCCTTTAAAAAAACTTTTGTTATGTTCCAGAACATAACAAACTTGTTTAAATTAACCTAGAATTCAATAAGAAGCCTACCGTCAAAAAAGGACTATTATGGATTTTATAAAGAAAATCTTCGGAATTAATTCAAACACAAAACCTACACCTATGATATTCGATGCAGAGACCACTGTTGTCGTTGACGTCAGAACAGAAAGTGAATATCGAGATGGACATATTGAGAACTCAAAAAATATTGACTTTTACTCAAGCGATTTTGAGTCAAGACTAAAGAAGCTTGATAAGGATATGCACTATGTTTTGTACTGTCGGAGTGGCAATAGATCCGGTCAAGCAACCCGTTTGATGAAACAGCTAGGATTTACTCACGCAGAAAATTTAGGAAGCCTTCAGCAGGCTAGCAAATCTCTGGGCATTAAAATTGTTTAAATATTGCCTACAAATATATTTGTGTACGCAATAAAAAACCGCAGTTTCCTGCGGTTTTTTATTTTACAAAAATGAACTCAAGAGCGGGCGTAAAAAGCTCAACAACTGCCACTTCCCTCGCAGGCAAGATTTAACTTCTGAACAGCTTGCCCTAAACTTCCCACATTTTCGACATTTTTAAAGCCCATACTACGCATTAATTTCTCAGCTTGTCCGGAACGATTTCCACTGCGACAGTAAACTTTGTAATGAGCATCACGGTCTAACTTCGAAATCTTGTCCTTAAATGAACTATCCAAAACATCCACGTTGATGGCATTTTTAGCATGACTACCACTATATTCAGCAGCAGTCCTGACATCCAACACGGTGTACGCCTTCTCTTCGGCGTAGGAATTCAGTCCAAATAAAACTAAAAATGAATAAAGGATTAAGAATCTCTTCATACCTACTCCCGGACTGGAATTTTTAAATAACGAGTCCCATTTGTGTCTTCAGCAGGCAGTTTTCCTGCATCAATATTTAACTGGACACTTGGCAATAACAAACGCGGAGCCGCTAATGATTTATCTCGTTTATTTCTGAACTCGACGAACTGATCACGAGTTGTTTCAACTTTCAACTGAACATTCTTGGCTTTTTCTTCACCAATAGTACTTTCAAAGGCCACGGGACGCCCACCTGGCATATAGTCATGGCCTACAAAAACGCGATAGTGATCTGGCAGCTTATAAAGCTTCTCATGAACAGATGTATATAAATCGTCGGCACTGCCTGCTGGGAAATCACAACGACCAGTTCCATAATCAGGCATAAATAAAGCATCACCAGTAAAAACTGCATCACCAATTACGTAACTAGCACAAGCTGGTGTGTGTCCTGGAGTATAGATCGTTTCAATTTTCAAACTTCCCGCCTGAACGGGCTTTCCTTCTTCAAGCAAAATGTCAAACTGACTTCCATCGGTCTTAAAGGAAGGATCCAAATTAAAGACTCCTTTAAAGACCTTCTGTACTTCAGTGATTTTCGCACCAATACCCACTTTGGCATTTGGCAGATGTTTCTTCAAAACTTGAGAACCCGAAACATGGTCCGCATGTGCATGCGTTTCAAGAATATAATGCACGTTGAGGTCATGATTTTTTACGAACTGTAGAACTTCGTCAGCCGATTGCGTGCTCATCTTGGAAGCCGCAGGGTCGTAATCCCAAACAGGATCCATAATAACGGCATCTTTGGTTTTTTCATCGTAAACTACGAATGTGAGGGTCCAAGTTGCTTTATCAAAAAATTCTTTTACTGTTGGTTTCATGAGTTTGCCTCTCCTGTATTCGATTCAAATCGGGCCATTCTTTGCACTTTGATCTTAACTATCTTTTCCTAATACGGTGATGTTCCAGCACATAATTTCATCTTTTTTTTAATAACGCGCATCTTTCGGTTTATCGCCCTTAAGCCAGTCTTTCGCTTTTTTCTTAAAGTCTGGACGCTTCTGTTGAGTAAAATAGGCTGCAACATCCCAAGCTTCATCGTCAGTTAAGGTGTTTCCCTGTCCCAGCGGCATGTTATGCTTCACAAAACCTGCGGCAGTGTGGAGACGAGCCATACCTGCACCGATATTAAATGAATCCTTTCCCCACAGAGCAGGAAAGACTATTTTGCCATCCTCTGCATACAAGCCTCCACCGTGAGGCTGATGACAGGAAGCACACTTATTTAAGTAGACACTTTTTCCTGCTGCCAAATCGGGTGCGCGCTGAAGGACTAATTTAGGCATTCCACTGCCTTCGATGTCTTGTCCAATGGCATATCCTCGCGAAAGCCATGTCATGTAGCTGATGATATCGGTCATCTCAGCACTTTTTTCTGAAAGACGTTTTCCATTCATACTTCTTTCAAAGCAATCATTCACTCGATCCGTCAAAGTATCCATTTTAGCAGAGCGGGCACGATACTGAGGGAAGCGAGCGGCAACACCGACCCAGGGGCCTGCGTTTTGTGTTGTGCCTGAAAACAAGTGACAACTGGTGCAGTTGATTTTTGCCCCAACATATTGTGGTAGACGTTGATACGTATTCTCTAAATACTCTCGACCACGCTTGATGCTTTCTCCATGAGGATCTGTAGGGATTTTACCAAAATCTGGATAGACGTACTTCTGAATGATCTTTCCTTCCAATAAAGGAGGATATTCCGCTTTCTTTTGTTCATTCGCACCTGCTTGAGCAGAAGGTATGATAAAACTCTCCGCAGGACCTTCAGTTAAAAAGACAACCGTTCCCAAGACCAGAATGACGGCTCCCCAAAAGACGACTTTGGGCTCTTTAAAAAAACGATTCTGACCACTCATAGACACCCCCGTAATGGAGAGATCGTATCATGAGACTGTTTAATAAATTATATGCTGGCATATAATTCACCCATTTCTAGTCCGCCCCACTTAGATCTAGCACAAAGCGACATGTCTCATTCAGATAATTCAAAAAAAATATAATTATGCTCCAGCACATCATCGTTTTCTTTTCTTCTATGGCAGGATGAACCCATGAAAACGAAGAAATTATCCAACTCACTTACCTGCGATCAAGTCTACAATATCTGGAATTCAGAACCAGACCTCATTCGTATCTTAGATCTACGCCCTAAGAACGAGTTCGATCTTCTTCATATTCCGGGTGCAAAAAATATCGAGGAAAAGAATCTTTCTGACGAATTGAAAACGCTTGATCAAAGACTTGCTGTTCTTATTGTCTCGGATAACCATGAACAAACTATAAAAGACAAGATAGAAAATCATGACAATTTAATCTTTATGCGAGACTGCCATAAATGGTTCGATACCAAAAAACCTGTGGCGGGATCCTCTGTAAAAATGCAACATCAACCTTTAATGAATGAAAAAGAAGGTAATATGAAATCAGACACTGTTTTCTTTCAACTTTTCGAAGCCGAGTCTTCAACTTACACTTATATCATTGCGGACAAAAAATCCAAAGAGGCGGCGATCATTGATCCAGTTATCAACACAGTGGATCGTGATCTTAAGCTCATTGATGAACTAGGACTCCGATTGATGTATGTCTTGGACACTCACGTCCATGCAGATCACATCACAGCTGCCAGTGAAATCCGCAAAAGAACACAGGCAAAAACAGCTGTCAGTCAAGATGCAGGAGTCACCTGCGTCGACATCCCCCTTGAAGACAATCAAGAACTCACTTTGGGTGATAAAAAAATCATGGTTCTTGCAACTCCTGGCCATACAAACACCTGCATGAGCTTCTATTTTGAGGGCATGGTTTTCACAGGTGATGCCCTTTTGATTCGAGGAACTGGCAGAACAGATTTTCAACAAGGCTCTGCAGAGAAGCTTTATGAAAGCGTTCACGAAAAGATTTTTACATTACCTGACGATACGAAAGTTTATCCAGGGCATGATTACCGAGGACAAACTGTCTCGACGGTTGAGCTTGAAAAGAAGTTCAATCCCCGCTTGGGTCATGGACGCTCTAAAGAAGACTTTAAAAAAATCATGTCCGAACTTAAATTGGACAACCCTAAGAAAATTCATGAGGCAGTTCCAGCAAACTTAGCATGTGGACAAGTGACGAATGGGCGAGTCATGCACCCTCAAGTTGTCGATGGCATACCCGAAGTGACTTGTGAAGAAGTATTTAATCAGCTGGGTAAAGTCAGATTGATCGACGTGCGAAGACCTGATGAGTTCAACAACGAATTAGGTCACATTAAAGGAGCTGAATTAGTGACACTCGGCCCAGACCTCACAAATCTCCTTGAAAAAGGAGACCGCAATCAGGAAATCGTTTTCGTTTGTCGCAGTGGAGGTCGGTCCGGAACTGCCACTGCGGAGAGTATCAAACTTGGATATAAAGCGACTATTAACATGGTCGGCGGCATGATCCGCTGGAACGAATTAAACCAACCTACTGAAAGAAAATAATTAAGGAGAAATAATATGCATCAAGATTGGATTAATGCCCTCATTGGCGGAAGCATCATAGGAGTCTCAGTATCTCTCATGTTGCTATTAAACGGAAGAGTCACTGGCATCAGTGGAATTATCAATGGCATTTTGACACCCGCGAAGGGAGACACTGCTTGGCGAGTCCTCTTCGTTCTGGGTCTCCTTGCTGGAGGTCTTGTCGTCAGTGCTTTCAATCCGACCACTTTTTCAGGACAACTAGCAACTGATTCCTGGACTGTGATCGTTGCCGGACTTCTTGTTGGCTTCGGTACCATTCTAGGAAGTGGTTGTACGAGCGGCCACGGAGTTTGTGGAATCAGTCGTATGTCACCTCGCTCTCTAGTCGCAACGATGACTTTCATCGCCGCCGGAGTAGCTGCAGTTTACGTCTTTAGATCAATGGGAGTACTATAATGAAAAACTCAATAGCATCATTTGTTGTCGGATTTATTTTTGCAATCGGCTTGGGTATCTCAGGAATGACTCAACCCCAAAAAGTCGTAGGCTTCCTGAACTTATTCGGAGGATGGGATCCTTCACTTATTTTTGTAATGGGAGGAGCTGTTGCCGTTCACTTTATCACTTATAGATTGATCCGCAGACGCCCATCTCCACTCCTCGCAACAAACTGGCAGGTTCCAACAAAAACGGAAATCACTCCGGCATTAGTTGTTGGAGCAGTGTTGTTTGGTGTCGGTTGGGGGCTTGGCGGTTTTTGCCCAGGACCAGCCATGACTTCATTAATGAGTTTTGAGTCTCGGCCCGTCGTTTTTGTCGTGAGTATGCTAGTAGGAATGCTGATCTTTAAAGCAGTTGATAAAAAACTTAAAATTGTGAAATGAGATATTTATGGAAATCTATGGCTATATAGCATCTATCGTCATGGGCCTCACTCTGGGAATGATTGGAGGAGGAGGCTCTATATTGACGGTGCCTATTCTTGTGTACCTATTTTCTGTAAATCCAGTGCTTGCTACTGCGTACTCCCTTTTTATAGTAGGACTTACCGCTTTGGTTGGAGGAATTTCCTACCTCAGAAAAGGCGATGTTGATTTAAAAACCGGGTTCATTTTCGCAGTGCCAAGCTTTATTGGCGTGTACCTGACAAGGGCCTACGTGATCCCACAACTCCCCGACCCAGTTTTTTCGATTGGAACCACAGCGATTTCAAAACCGCTATTGATTATGGCTGTTTTTGCAGTACTCATGCTGCTAGCTTCTGTTTCCATGATTCGTACTAAGAAACAAGATTCGAAGCCAAAAGAGCTCTCCACACTACAAAAAACTCTTTTGATTTCAGCTGAAGGTCTTGTTGTCGGAACCATCACTGGCTTCGTAGGTGCAGGCGGTGGATTCCTCATCATACCGGCCTTGGTTGTTCTAGTGGGTATGCCAATGAAAATTGCCGTCGGGACTTCGTTATTTATCATTGCTGCTAAATCACTGATTGGATTTATCGGCGATGTACAATATCAAGCTAGCATTGATTGGCAGTTGTTGTTTACGATTGCAGGTATTGCTATCTTAGGACTTTTTGTCGGCATGACTTTAACTAAGAAGGTTTCGGAAAAAGCGCTTAAAAAAGGTTTTGGCATCTTTGTTTTGATCATGGGATCATTCATTCTTATTGATCAGATTTCTAAAATCTAAAGGAACCCCTATGACGAAAAACTCATATAAAGTCCTGATTCTTGGTGGTGGTGCTGGCGGCATCTCTGTCGCCGCACGCCTGAAGCAGACCTTACCTGCAGATAGCATGGCCATTGTCGAACCTTCAGAAAAACACTACTATCAACCGTATTGGACTTTGGCGGGTGCCGGAGTTGTCTCTGCAGAGACCAGTGAAAAAGACGAAAGCGCATTGATTCCCGAAGGCATTGATTGGATCAAGGAGTCGGTGGTTTCGATCGATGCCCCCACGAATACAGTTCATTTGAGCAGCGACAGAAAAATAAACTATGATTTTTTAATTGTGGCAACAGGACTTAAGCTCAACTGGGATTCAATCAAAGGACTGGAGGGCAACCTCGGCAAAAACGGAATTTGCAGTATTTACGAATATAGTAACTTATCTACGACGGCAAATTTGATTCAAAATTTTAAAAGTGGAAAAGCACTTTTCGTTATGCCGCCAACGCCGATCAAATGTGCTGGGGCTCCACAAAAGATTATGTATCTCGCAGACGATATTTTCAAAAAAAATGGTGTTCGCGAAAAATCAGAAATTCATTTCGCCTCAGCCGGGAAAGCAATTTTCGGTATCCCTACATTTGCAAATGCTTTGGCTGAACTTGTAAAAGAAAAAAATATTCACACGCACTTCAACCACAAAATTATTGGTGTTGATACTGAGAAAAAAGAAGCCATATTTGAGGTCACTTCTCCTGAAGGTCATCATTCTGAGGAAAGACTTAAGTACGACTTGCTTCATATTGTCCCTTCAATGTCTGCCCATGCATTTATCGCTCAATCTGGCCTCGCCTTCGAAGAAGGTGAGCAAAAAGGCTGGCTGGCTGTCGATAAATACACCCTTCAACACGTGAAGTTTCCGAATATCTTTGGGATCGGAGATGTTACAGGAATTCCGAACTCTAAAACTGGCGCTGCAATAAGAAAGCAGTATCCGATCGTGGCCGAGAACTTGCTTGCAGTCATGGAAGGCCGCCAACCCCTAGAAAAGTATAATGGCTACTCGTCCTGCCCCATCGTGACAGAAGTGGGCAAAGTCATGCTGGCTGAGTTTGGCTACGATGGAGTGCTTTTGCCCTCATTCCCTTTAAATCCCAGCATAGCCAGACGATCGATGTGGATTTTGAAGAGATACCTTCTACCCAAAATGTATTGGTACGGGATGCTTAAAGGCCTTATGTAGCCTTCAAAGGTCACAGTTAATTGTCCCCTAAGACCAATGTCCAAGATTGTCTCGAAGACCACAATATTTGAGACAATCTCACGCTGAAAATTTTAAAATGTATTTATGAAGTACATTTTATTTATTCTGCTTTTCACTCCCGTGGCACAAGCCCTGGAATTGATCATTGATCGGACTAATCACATTGGTCTTCGAATGACCGATGTGATAGTCAAAGAACCGTCACGAACCATTTTCAATGGCAAAGATCTTGGTGATAAACTCCCCCCCCATATTCAGAAGTCCCTCAATGCCCTAGAAATTGCTCCTACGCAATCAGCATCAAAAGCCTCTTGTGGTGCAGGTCAGTTTACCTATCTAAAGAAAGATAAAAAAACAGAAATTCGGCGCACGGGCTGCACTGAAGGAAAAAACTACGGACGAATGATCGGAAATCTTGAATCCTTACGCAAGTTCGCAAAAGGAAAGCAGTAATCAGATGAAAAAGATTTTGGCTCTTATTTCCCTCACGGCGTTGACGCAAATTTGCCAAGCGCAAAGCAACGAAAATGCTGAATATACTGAAACGATTCAAAAGATATCTCAGATCAGAGAGGCCTTAAAGCTTACCGCAGCTCAAGGAGAACTCTGTAGCACCCCTACAAGCCCGAACTGTACATTTGAAAGTTATTGCAGCCATTTCGCCAACAAAGGCCAAAACTTTTATCTTTATGAAAATAAAGAAGGGCGAAAGATTGGTAACTTTCAGATGCAAATAAATCTAAAACTAGGCGAAGCCTGTGTGAAAAATCCATTTCCCCAAGCCCTAGTGAATGATCCATTTGCCTACCCGGAACTACTTGAGGACGAAGAGAAAGCTGGTGGAAAAGAAAACTTAATAAAATATCAAAACCAGGTAAGAAAAGAAGCGCAAAGAGCAGAAAATATTTTTAAAGACACGAAAACTCGTGTCATCAAGCTCATCGAAAAACGTCGAACTGCTGGAAATAAAAACGAAATCGACAACATGGTTCAGAGGATTCAACAGACTGAATTTGCGGCACCGAAGCTTGGAGATAAATTTGAGACCTTAGCCGTGCAAGGCTGCGAAATGCCAAATGCCTTCTATCAACCATCATTAAACACAGTCACTATTTGCCCACAGCTTTTGAATCTTCCAGATGCTGCCATTGTCTCTACCTTGGCGCACGAATTAGGACATGCCATCGATCCTTGCGCTATGACCTACACTTATTCAAAAAATGATAAGGATCAGGTTCAACTAGATATGCCTCCATATTTAGGCGGTCCCCCATTAGATGAAATCAAACCTCAAATACCAGCTGTTTTTCCGGACAAAAATCCTTTAAAAGAAGTCATCAGCTGCTTGAATAGCCCCGCCTCAATGGGAATTAAAATTCCCTCGCAACAGGAGCTTTTAAAAGCAGTCGATCAGTTTGAAGAAGATTTACGCAAAGAAACTCAAGAGGCCCAAGAAGAAAACGAAGGCCCCAATGACCTGAGCGATGCCACGGTCGCGGACTTGGAAGACCAAAGAAAGGCCATCCGCAACAACTACAACAAATACCTTCACTGCGGCAGATTCACTAACAACGGTCACACCCAAGAAGCTTTTTCCGACTGGATTGCATCACAAGTCATTGCAGAAAAACTGACGGAAATAAAAAGCTCCGAGAAGGCGCGTGAATACGCTTTTGAATCACAAGGAGTCTTCTTTAGTACTGAGTGTGAGAACGTCAAACAATCCACGAGTGCAAGGATTCAAAAGGCGACAGGCCCCCACTGTTCGATGTTCGGTGAACTTATGGAGCAGTATAAAGCTTTAGAACCACAGAACAGCTCGACCCACCCGAAGACATCTCTCAGAGTCAATAAAGTGGTTCTTGCAAAGCCTGAAATACAAAAAGCGCTGGGATGTAAGCCGGGACAAAATACAAAAGAATGTAAATAACGATTAGTAATAGGTAGTGCCCGTTTGTGCAGAATACGAACACTGAGAAGAACTTCTGATTTCTGCCTCGGTGACACAATTACTTGAACCACACCCTCCACCTACGTAGTAAGGCAAACTCACCCATATTTGCGTATAGCTGGCATTATAGCTATAAATTCTTATTTGTGAGCCACTTGCGGCATGGCAACTCGCTGTGACTGAACTCAATGAGTTATGTGGGTCCGGCATATAGAAGTTCTGAGAAGCGGCACAAGTATATCCAGTATTACAACCTGAATAGGTGGTGTACTGTGCGACAGCGTTGTCCCAAGCCCCATTACAATCTTCGTCGATCGATGGTGTTGATACAGAGGACCCCCCGACCGCTAAACAATTGAGCGTCTGAGGAAATGTCCCTTGAACAGATCCATCAGTCGCTCGAACTAACCTTACATTCAAACTAGACCAACTTCCAGAACCTAACCAATTGGAATCTGGTAATCCAACAACACCAACACCGCTTCCAGCGCTGTCACAGTTGACAGTGGCAGGAGAGCCTACGGTTACCCAGGATCCATCATTTTTACGGTATTCTAAACGGCACCCGCCTGAACCGCCATTTCCTATTCCTGCAGTCCAAGAGACCGTAAAAGTTTTTGCACGAACATTGTGGGTTAAGCTTAGATTCGTTGGGCTTGTCACGAAACCAGAAGCAGTACCGCCCATATTCACAGCGGTACTTGAAGCCAAAGCTGAAAAATTCAGACAACTAATGAGTGCAATAAAAACATACCGACGTCGCATCCAATTATTCATTTATATCCTATAGCAGGACTGGTTTTACCCAGTCCTGTCTTTGAAGACATCAAATTATAAGCTCGAGTTCCAGTTGAGCGTTAATGTTCCACTTAAGGCACCGTCTGCAGTTGCTTTTGGTCTGACAACCACATTACAGCTTGATCCAGCCGCTACAGACAGATTGTTCGTACAAGTAGCAGACACAACCTCAAAGTTTGTCGTATTCGACAATGAAACCGCGGTAGCTCCAAGGGTCGCAGCAACTCCACCATTATTGGTGAACGTAATAGTCTGGTTCGAACCATAAGCTGGGTTGCCTGGTCCGGTTACGTTCATTCCAGTGACAGAAGAACTACTTGCAACCATATTCGCTGGTGCAAAGACTTTCGTTACATTTGTTCCACCGAACACCGACTGGTTACCGACGACATCTTTCACCTTGTATTGGAACTTATAACACTTACCTGGTGTTGCAGTGTAGTTATAGCTAGTTGCTGTAGCAGTTTCACTCACCCCAGCATCAGCATATGCTCCGAATGTTCCACATGTAGTTCCTGTCAAAGTCGCAGAAGCAACTTCCAAGATGTAGTCCGTATTAGTAGCACTCAAGCCTGCTCCCGCATCTGAACCACGACTCACTGGAACAGTGATCGTCGTCAATGTCTGATCAGCTGTAGAGTTGGTCACCGATCCGCCCGTTGGAGCTGTCGTATCCAATAAGATGGATTTACTTGATGCTGCTGAAATATTTCCAGCATTATCTTTAAATCTCACATACAGAGTTTTCGAACCATCTCCGCCAGTCAGAGACCAAGTTTTATCTGCACAAGCTTCCCAGTTTACCGGAGTTGAAGTCACTCCGTAGGCGACTTCAACACCATTGGCATCACTAGCACAAGTGATGTCCAAATTGATGGATGAATTTTTCGTATTAGCACCTTCTGCTATCACGAAAGATCCACCTGTAGGTGCCGCTCTATCCAAAGTGATATTCTTTTGCACATTTGTCGTAACGTTGCCCAACTTATCGCGGAACTTCATGTAAACAGTTTGTGTACCGTCTGCATCATTCAAGCTTACAGATGGACTTGTCGCACACGCTGTCCAATTGCTTACACCAGCAGACAATCCATAAGCCATCTGAACATCCGTTTCCGCAGGACATGTTACAGTCAAAGTGTTTGATAACGAAGTTGTCAAACTTGCCAAAGTGAAGTTTCCACCAGAAGGCGCTGTCTGATCCAACGTAATGCTTCGACTGACAGAACTACTGATGTTGTTTTTACCATCTTTGAACCACATATAGACAGTTTTCGTTCCATCACCTGTGCTTAAGTTAAACCCAGCACTTGCGGTACATGAAACAAAGGAGCCCACAGCTGGAGTCGTGCCGGACTCACTGACAGCATAAGTCACAGGAGCAGATTGATCGGTCGGACAAGTGATATTGAGGTCAATATCACGTGAAGCTGTTAATGAACTTGTTCCACCAGTCGCAGTGTCTTGCGCAGAAATTGTGAAGTTTCCGCCAACAGGAGCCACTGTATCTGGGAACACTTTCGTGATACTTGGACCCTCAAAAGTAGCCTGATTGCCGAGCGCATCCTTCACTTTGTATTGGAACTTGTAACACTTACCTTCTGTCGCCGTGAAATTATAACTTTCAGCAGCAGGCGTTTCCGTAACTCCAGCATCTACGTAAGATCCGAAAGTTCCGCAATCAGACCCAGTCAATGTCGCTGAAGAAACTTCTAATAGATAATCTGAATTATTAGAACCTAAGCCAATACCAGATCCATCAGTTCCAGGAATCACTGTTACAGGTATGGTCAGAGACATTTGATCCGCTGTTGGATTTCCAACTGCTCCTGTTATTGGAGCCGTCATATCCAATTTAACAATATCTGTCGAAGAAGCAGAAATATTACCAGCTGCATCTTTGAACCATACATAGACATTCTTTTCACCATCTCCCGCTGTCAACTCATGTGTCTTATCAACACAAGCTTCCCAAGTAGAAGGTACTGGCGTCGAGCTGTTTTGAACAGCCATCACCACTGGTCCGTTAAGATCCGTCGCACAAGTTAAATCAAGATTAACAGTTTGACTGTTCGTCCAATCTCCTTGGGTAATAAGGAAGGATCCGCTAGCTGGCGCCAATCTATCCAAAATGATATTCTTTTGTACAGCAGCGGTAACGTTGCCTAGCTTATCACGGAACCTCAGATAGACAGCTTGCGAACCGTCAGCATCCGCCAAAGTCACAGATGCACTTGCCGCACACGGAGCCCAGTTGCTTACAATCGCAGACAAACCATATGCCATTTCCACATCCGCTTCCGCAGGACATGTTACGGTCAAATTGTTTGATAACGAAGTTGTCAAACTTGCCAAAGTGAAGTTTCCACCAATAGGCGCAGCCCGATCTAAAAAGATTTTCTGAGTTACAGAATTCTCTGTGATGTTATCGTTATTATCTTTAAACCACATATGGATAGTTTTTTCACCATCACCACCACTTAGAGTAAATGGAACACTAGAGCTGCACGCAACAAAAGAACCTGTTCCAGGCTTAGTAGCGCTTTCACTTGCAAAATATTTTACAGGTGAAGCCTGATCTTCTGGACAAGTGATATTCAAATTAACGTTAAGCGAAGCTGTTAAAGTACTTGAACCACCAGTCGCCGTATCTGTCGCAGCGATGACAAAACTTCCACCAGCTGGTGCCGCATCATCAAAGTCATCACTCCATTTTCCGTTACAATTCGCATCAACTGAGCTGTTTGAATCTGACAAAGGCAACGGTACAGATACATTACAAGTAAGCTTTTCAGCAAAGGTCAGAATTTGACCTCCACCTGATGCCATAACAAGTCTTACATCAACGCCGGAAGCAAAGTTATTTGTCCAACCATTCACTTCATCTGTAGGCAATGTGACATTAGTCTCTGCTAAAGCAATATCACAGTTTTGAGAGAAACCAGCAATGTCAGTCCAATCAGACCCATTTTTTCTGTACTGTAGTTTACAGCTATCGTTTCCAGCTCCACCAGCTCCCCAAGCAACCTTAAAGTCTTTAGAATTCGGCACGTGTGTCAAAACTGGGTTGCTAGGAGATAAACGATTCACAGTCGTCACTGTCCAATTATGATTAACAACTGAACCAGGAGCATTGCCAATCTTAACTGTGACAACAGTTGGAGTGGTTACCTGACTTGAAGAAGTCGTTACGATTCGAACATAATCTCCGTTTTGCAGATCGCTGTAAGACTGGTTACGATTTACCCAATTTGATGGACCACGGCTAGTTTCGATATACGCACCGATACCACCCGTAACTGAAATAGGTACTGGAATTTCAATTCCTTGAATTTCAATCTCATTAGAAGTGATGAGACTACTTAACCCAACATCAAACTGATCATTGAAACCGAGTGGTATATTTGGCATCACATCAGCAGCAGCACAAGACCCTGATGCAACTTTGTATGGGTAATTACAGGCTGTCGCTTTACAGGTGCCCCAAGCTGTTCCCTGCCAAGTTGTTTGACCTGCCGACGCATTAGATGGAAGCGCAACACCCTTATCAGCACAACTTGCGGTATCAGCTTCACAAGAGTTACCGTAAGTCTCACCACCATTAAGAGTGTAGTTGGTTTTACAAGATTGAATTTTACAACGACCCCAAGATTGATCGCTATCTGAGTTCCAAGTTTGCTGAGCGATGTTAGATCCAGTTGGTTTTGGATCGCAAGTTCTCGTTGCCGCCTCACACATGTTAGACGCTATATTGTAGTTGGCCTCACAAGCTTGAACAACACATTGTCCCCAACTATTAACCGTATTTGTATCTTGCCCACTCCAAATTTCTTTTGCCAATGTTGCGTGTGGCACTGGCACAGCACAATTGCGCACATTGGACTCAATGGTAACATCTGTCTTTGCAGCCGAAGAAGGTTCTAGAATTCCAACCGAAACGAGGCCGGCTTGTTCACCTTGAACGTAACAAACTGCCTTTCCTTCATTATTTGTCGGCTCACAGAAAGATTTAACATTGCCTGAACCTGAAGCCGACAGAACTGGAACGACACCTTGAAGATTCTGTCCAATAGTTAACGGCAATACTGCAAAACTCTTAGGATGAGTAACTGCTTGCAGCTGAAGACTTTTTGTTCCCACTGATCCAATAAAATCAACCCCAGGGATTGTAAACTGCGCTACGAGTTGCCCTTTGATCAAAGGACTTGCCACGGAAATATATTTTAAACCTGCAGTTGAATTTGT
The DNA here is from genome assembly GCA_964431515.1 of uncultured Bdellovibrio sp. Taxonomy (GTDB): domain Bacteria; phylum Bdellovibrionota; class Bdellovibrionia; order Bdellovibrionales; family Bdellovibrionaceae; genus Bdellovibrio. The sequence goes on along the minus strand of CAYSKF010000008.1, from coordinate 121,787 downwards.
AACTGTACAGATAGAATTACCAGAACTGTCAGTTGCACTACAATCAACAGTGTGCGTACCAGATCCTGTCACCTTGAGTACAGGCGTTTCACCAGATCGTGGCACACCAAATGGGTTTTTAAGATTTACTAAAACTCGCACTTCACCGTTACCGGCAATTGCTGTGCTTGTTGAGGCTGACTCAAATTTAAAGGAGGACTTCACATCTGCAAATGAGATATCCAAGACTTCTGCTTTTGGTGAAGTCACCGCCACTTTGTATTCGCCTGTCGTGTCAGCAGTTACTAAACAAAGAGACTGAGCGATACCCAATTCGTCACTCATTACTGCTGGAGCACAGACCACTTTCGTTTCTGCACCATCTGGCGCTTGACTGACAGAAACCTCTGCTTTGTCTCCGACTGCCATGGCCATTGGTACATAAATTTTTACTGGACTAATTCCATCTGCTAAAGACGGATTGTCTTTAATAATACTTGCCGCTTCAAATGTGACTTTTATCGTCTCTTTTGTCGGAGGCGACTTAACGATAATTTCTTTTTCTCCAGGCGCATTCGATGTCAATTTACAAACAGACTTGCCATTCGCATCGCTAGGCTGACAAGTGACTTGGTTATCGCCAGACCCAACAACATCAATAACTGGAACAACACCCGCGTTACCTGCCCCCACATCAACAATAAACTCGTAAGGAGAAGAATCATCTGCCTTAATTTTCTCAGGATTATTTGGAGACGGGCTCACTGAATTAGCTAGATCCGCAAAAACAATCTCTATTCTATCATTAATACCCGTTGGCGAGGTCACTTCGATCACTTTTGTACCCACAGAACTAGAGCTGACTGTACATGTCGCATAACCGTTTACAGGGGCTTGACAGGTATAACTAAAATCTGGATCTGGATCTGGAATTGATCTCAATTCTGGCGGCAATGACCCTGGCGTGGCTATCTTGATAGTTGCTGAAGAACCCGCATCAACCCGAGGCTGAGTTGTCGTTACTTTTGGTTGTAAAAATGAAAAAGTCAGGGGTGTTGCTGTTAGCAGACTCGAAGCCAATCTAAAAGAGCCTGCTTCAAATGAACGAATACGACAAAAGGCCTTACCCTCAGAATTTGAAGGAGTACAGTTAACGATACCTTTTGAAGTTCCCACCAACTGACCGTGTGGATGAACTCCAGTTTGCAGCTGACCGGCAGAATTTTTAATTAGAAATTCAAACGTAATCGAGTCCGTCCCATTGGCCAATGCATTGTCATTTAACTTAGTGACCTGAACATTTGAGGAAGGTTCTGTGAAAAGAGCTTGGGCACTTTTCTCAATTGGAAGATTTTCAACAGTTACAATCTTTTCGCCGGCTGCGTCTGAAATAACGGAACATTCCGCATATCCGCCGCTGATAGGTCCACATTCTGAGATATTTGAACCATCTCCGATAATTTTTAAAGAAGGAGTGAATCCCTGAACTGAGGCACCCTCGCTGGTCAAGGCGTAAACTCGAAGAACTGCGGCATCTTCTCGATCACTAGTGGCAATACCATTCTTTACTAACTCAATCCGTGAACCGCTGCCATTAATACTCTTGTCGATGATGGAACCAACGTCTGCAGTGAAAGAGCATGAGACTATATAAGGAAGTAAACATAACGTTCCAATATTTTTGATGGTATTACGAATTCTCATCTTAATGTATTCCTTTTCTACGTTCTATAGTTCCACCACCTCGGATTTTTCGGCGTATATTTGAAAAAACTTAAACATCACATTGTATAACATTGATAATTCATAAAATAATGCTCAATTTTTAATAATCTTGAAATGTTCCCTCCCCCCCCCTTCACAGAACAGCAATCACATAGTCTCAACGTAGTCCAGATATGAAAAATATCTAGAGTCCCCCCTCCTTCAGCATAAAATTCATCTGCAGACGCATGAATCTCGTGGAATCCTCACCTTGAGGCTAGCCAGACCTGCTTCAAGGTGGTACAGAACTCGCTATGATTTTTAATGATTCGACCCTCCGTAAAGATGAGTTTTCCGAAATGGAATTGGCCCCCTACTTACTGACAGCCCTGAATAAGCAGGGCCTTGCCAAACCGACGCCAGTTCAATCAGAAGCTATTCCGGTTGCTCTTTCAGGGAATGATGTCCTGGCTATCGCGCAAACAGGGAGCGGCAAAACTTTGGCCTATGGTCTTTCTATTTTAACTCTCTTGTCCAAATCCAAAGAAAGCCGAGCTTTGGTACTGCTCCCCAATCGGGAAACGGCGGATCAGGTATATCGAGTTTTGATGGGCATCACCAAAGACAGTCCAATTTCTATTTGCCTTTCCATCAGTGGTATTCCTAATGCGACCCAAGTCAGTCAGCTTAAAAAAAATCCTCGTTTGATTGTCGCGACCCCTGGACGTTTGGTCGAGCATCTAAAAAACAACAAACTGCTATTAAAGGGTCTTGAGTACCTTGTTCTGGATGAAGCCGACCGAATGTTAGATATGGGTTTTGAATCCCAACTAAAGTTCATCAAATCCACACTTCGCGGCCAATGGCAAACACTGATGTTCGCGGCTAGTTTTGGTTCTTGGGCCAAACCCGTGGCAGAAATGTTTATGCGACCTGAGGCTGTTTTGATTCGCTCAAAGTCAGCAGAAAAACCGGTGGATACACTAACTCAAAAAGTATTTTTCCTAACAGCTGCACAAAAAAACAACCGCTTGCGGGACGAACTCAGAACCATGCAAGGTGGTGTGATTGTTTTCACAGATAGTATGGAAAGTTGTGCTGAATTAGGTCGTTTCCTTCAGCATCACGGTTTTTCTTCTGATTTCATGCATGGAGATATGAATCCTGGTCACCGCAACAGAGTCCTCCGAGAATTCAGAGAAGAAAAGATTCAAATTCTCATCACTACAGACTTGTTGGCACGCGGACTGGATGTTCCTCACGTTCAGCATGTTATTAGCTATGAATTACCCTACAAAGCAGAAGATTTCTTGCATCGAATTGGACGAACAGCCCGGGCTGGTCGTGAAGGAAGTGCTATTACTTTTGTAACTCCTGGAGACGGCCGAACCTTTAGAAAAATGAAGCCCTATCTAGAGGGAGCGATCGAAGAAACTATTGCCAGCAAATTTAAATTCGCAGACTGAATCAACATTGAGATTCGGCTACTCAAAAATTTTTTCGCGAATGGTCCAAAAATGTTTTTGCTTACGGGCGATAACATAGAGGGGCTGGCGAAATCTTGATTGCATTTTCAAAGCATCGGCTACGGACCGTATAGAAATGGCCTGTTCCGGCAACCGATTATGCATTCGTATAAAGTTAAAATAAAAAATACGCGCGTCTTGAGGAGTGTTAATGTAAAAAAACTCTTTCAAGACCTTGGCATCCACATCATAGTAATGCACTTCCAAGCGAGAAACGCCTTTTTTATCGAAACTCTCTTGAAAAGTCATGGTCTCAACTCTCATAACGTGCGCATCCTTTAACAACATCGCTTCTTTGAGCTTCTTGTCATTATCGACCAGCAGATGATCACACGATGCGCAGACACGAGCTGCGATATCATTTTCTTCGCCGCATTTATCACACTTTTTAGATCGAAAGCGGTAACCACATTTTTCTACGGCCCCACCCTCAGGAGCCTCAAACGCCCCCTGGCATTTTCGGCCATAATGCTCTATCAATTCGCCTTCTGAATCTTTCAAACCCCAAAAGCTATTAATGACTCCACACTGAGGACAGAGAACTTCTACCGGCACAGCCTTGGCATGAGGACGATTTTCTTCAATTTCCGGAGAGAACAAGTCATGCCCTTGCCCCGTATAGTCCAAAATCAAACAATCTGTTTTACCGGGATTGAGTCGCAATCCACGTCCCACAATCTGTTGATAGAGACTCACCGACTCTGTCGGACGAAGGATGGCAATAACATCGACATGAGGCGCATCAAAGCCCGTGGTCAAAACAGAAACATTGACTAGGAACTTCAATTTCTTTTGTTTGAATAGTTGTATAATTTCATCACGCTCAGCATCTGGTGTCTCCCCCGTCACCAAGGCCGCAACATAAGGGGGAAGACACTTCATGATTTCTATCGCATGATTCACAGAGCTTGTGAATATCATGACACCCTGACGATCCTGGGCGATATCAACGATATTTTTAATAATGACAGGAGTCACCCTGGCTTGGTCTTTCAGCAGCTCTTCGATCTGCGAGTTGACGTATCTTCCACCTTCAAGTCTTAAACTCGAAAAGTCATAACAGGCCACAGGGGAATCAATTTTCACTGGTGGCGTTAAATAACCATTTTTAATTAAATACCCCAGGGACAATTCATAAATGCATTTTTTGAAAAATCGGTCTTCATCCGTTTTTTGGATTTTTTTACCTTGATGATATTGATATATCCATCCCAATCCCAGACGGTAGGGTGTTGCCGTAAGACCCAAGATACATAGACCAGGATTTTTTTCATGCAGCTTCGCTAACACTTGAAGATACTGAGTGTCCCCTTGCATTGAAACACGATGACACTCATCAATCACGACCAGCGAGTAATCTGCAAAAAATTCTTCCGGTGCTCGAGCGATAGATTGAATACTACCAAAGATCACTTTTTCGCTAAAGTCTTTGCGCTGTAAACCCGCAGAATAAATTCCAGCCTGCAAACCGAAGCCAAGATACTTCGCATGATTTTGCTCTACCAGTTCACGAACGTGGGCCATGACCAAAACACGCCCCCGCGCCAAGCGTGCTAGCTCTGCAATCACAAGACTTTTTCCTGCCCCCGTCGGCAAAACAATAACGGCGGGAGATTTCTCCCGCCGAAAATGTTGTAAAGTCATCTGCACAGCTTCATGCTGATAATCTCGCAGCTGGTACAAAAAATCCTCATAGTCTATTAGGTCGGCAAAAAACCGACCTTAAAAAAATCACTGGCTAATTAGGCTTTAAAACTCAAGAAGCCATCATCCACTGGAACTGTCGTTCCATTCATTCCGATCGCGGCTTCTGTAAATAGAAACGCCACGACATTAGCAACAGACACCGGAGAAATCAATTTAGGATGCATGTGCTGTTGGGCCAACATGTTCTTAATTCCTTCATCAGCTCCCAAGATTGGCGTATCAATATATCCAGGTGCTACACCCAAAACACGAATCCCATGAGGAGCCAACTCTAAAGCTGCACTGCGAGACATCGCGACAACCGCCGCTTTCGCAGCATTGTAATTAAACGAACCTTTTGCAGCCACATAACCGTAAATTGAAGCTGTGTTTACAAAAGTTCCCTTAGCGCCCAATTCCACCATTTTTTTAGCAGCATAATACATACCGTAGTAAACACTGTGCTGATCCACGTCGATGACTTTATGGTAAGAAGCAGGGTCCATTTCCAAGAAAGGCTTCACGAGGCCAATGCCAGCATTATTAAAAATTCCATTCAGGGTGCCAAAGTTTTCAACTGCCCAGGACACCATGACTTCCACTTCAGCCTTATTAGACACATCTACTTGAAAGGCTTTAGCCTCCCCACCACGGTTGACAATTTCTTGTGCAACCTCTTGCGCCCCTTTCAAATTGAAATCCGCAACAACTAGCTTAGCACCTTTTGTATGCAGCGCAAAGGCCGCCTCTTTACCAATACCACTGGCTCCACCAGTGACGATAATGACATGATTCTTAAGCTCTTGTGTTGTCTGCATACGACCTCCTTGATAGTTGCAGATGATTTTCGATCCTATAAAATGGGATGTTCTGCCATGGCCTTCAAGCGATTCCATCGCCGATCAATTTCGTGCTGAAACTCTTCGAGGAGCTCAACATTCTCTGGTTTTAACAAATGTTTTGATTTGCCCATCATTTCCAACCATTCACGAACCGGAACTTTTCGGCCCTTTTCTTCAGGATTGTAAGTCAATCTAGTCAAACCACGTTCAATTTCGTAAATGGGAAAAAAACAAGAGTCGGCCGCTTTTTGCAAAATACTTTGCCCTTGTTTTTCTTCCGATGCCCAATTCAAAGGACAGGCAATCAAAATTTTTCCAAAGACCAAACCTTCGTGTTGAGCATACCACTGAGCTTTCGCCGCTTTTTCCACCAAATCTGTTCCGTAAGATTCAATGGCCGTAAATACGTAAGGGATCCCCGTTGCCGCCATAATCGCTGCTGTGTCTTTGTGATGAAAGCTTTTACCTTTAGCTTTTTTGCCAACATGACTGGTCACTGTTTCTTTGCCAAACGGAGTCGTATAACTCAGTTGGCCACCAGTATTCATGTACCCCTGATTGTCATACTCCAGAATAATCATTTTATGATTTCTTAAAGCCGTTCCAATCGTCGGCCCCATGCCGATGTCCATGCCGCCATCACCGGTGATCATAATAAACGTAACATCTTCGCTGACAGAAATTTCGCCACGACGCTTTTTCTCGTGAAAGACTTCTAACAAGCCAGCCAGTGTTGGCGCGCCATTCTGGAAAAGATTGTGTAGATAGGTTACACGATGAGCACTGAAAGGATAATCTGTCGTCGTCACCATGGCACATCCCGTGTGATATAGGACAACAACATCACCTTCGATGCCTTTGAAGAATTGATCCAAGCCAGAAAAAATACCACAACCAGGACAGGCTCCATGTCCTGGAGCAATTCTTTTCGGACGGGCGACCAACCGACTTGGATCTGCCACGATGACTTTTAACGGCGAAGTTTTACCAGTCGCTTCCACGATTTCAATTTTTGTCAGACCACGGCTCATTTCTTCTTGTGAAAGCGGCGGAAGAACCTGTGGTGGCAATTTTTGTTTCTCGCCTGGCTCTGCTCCTAAAAAGCCAAAAAAAGGAATGGCTTCGGGAGTGTTGATAACCTGTAGAGACTCGTTAATAAAACTCTCGGCATCGTCTTCGCGGAAGTCTTTGCCACCCAAACCATAAATTCGACTGATCGCTTTCACTTGGGTGTTGTGATCAGCTAACAAGGTAGAGCGAACTTCATGGCTCAATGGCCCGCCGTCAGAACCCGGAGTATCACTGCGTTCTCCGATCAATAATGAAGACAGTCCTCGCGCAGAGACCTTCAATTGTTCACTTGGAAATGGACGTAAAATATTAGGGCGCAATAAACCGACTTTTTTTCCTTCGCTGCGTGCCTTATCGATCGCATCTTTTGCCGTCTCAGCTGCAGAGTTTAATAAAAACAAAGCGGCGTCTGCCTGTTCCATTTCGTAGGTCTCTAGCGCCGGGTAAGATCTTCCAGTCAATTTTTCATACTCTTGAGTGATTTCTGCGTAGACGCGAAGAGCGGCTTCATGAGCTTTATGCAGCTGAAATTTATTATTGATCAAATCTGGATCATTCATGTAGGGACCCACTGTCACGGGGTGACGTGGATCTAAGGTCGTGAAGGTGTCTTTTCTTGGGCCAAGAAAATCTTGAACAACTTGAATATCTTTAAAAACTTTGGCGGATTGTCTTTGATGACTGGTAAAAAAACCATCGCTGGCCACCATAACTGGTAAACGCACATCGGGATGCTCCCCAAGCTTTACTGCCAGAATATTCATGTCATAAACTGCTTGCGGAGTCGAAGCCATCAAAATAATCCAACCCGTCTGCAAAGCGTACATTAAATCAGAATGATCGCAGCGAATATCTAAAGGTCCACTGACCGAGCGAGTGACTAAATTTAAAACCATCGGCAAGCGACTTCCAGCCTGCACTGGCAATTGCTCAAGACTATAAAGAAATCCATTAGCACTTGTCGCATTCATGACTCGGGCTCCGCCCGTTGTGGCACCGAAACAAGCTCCGGCAGCTCCATGCTCGCCATCCGCAGGAAGTAAGACTGTGGAAACTTCTCCCGCAGCTTTCATGCGATCTACGATTTGTGCAATTTCTGTTGAAGGAGTGATGGGATAAAATCCAATAAAGTGAAACTGAATGGCTTTAGCTGCTTCAGCTGCCATTTCATTCCCAGTCATAAACTTGTCAACTTGTTCAATGCTCATTTTTTTCTCTCGCTTATAGACATTTGAGTTTGGGGAAATAAATGTTGATTCTTTTCTTCTGCCGTCAACTCGCCCTCAGGCACTGTGACCAAGGCTTGCACGGGGCAGGCCACCACGCACTTCTGACAGCCTTTGCAATACTGATAGTCGATCCCGCGCAACTGAGGATCTTTTTTCTGATCTTTATCGATGTCCCAGACAAAACAAAAATCAGGACAAACCATGTCGCAATACCCGCAGTTAAAACAGATTTCTTTAATAAAGCGCGGGGCCAATCCTTTACGACTGGCACTATTGTTCTTTAGAACCGTATTACCGGGATGTAAAATCACACCACCAATGGGTGCGTTTTCCCAGCCCATTTTTGGCAGGACCGCATTCACAGGAGGTACTGTAGCTTGCGACTCATCAAAGATGTACTCCTTCGTCTTTTTTATTCCCGCTTCAAACCCCTCTTCATTTTTTTCTTGGAGTTCTTTAGGCAAATGGCCAAAGAATTTTAAAAAAGTTTGTAAAAGGAGATCTTTTTTTACTTCAGGACAAAAAACTGTCATAGCCCCCAACATCACTGCATTAAGACCACAACCATGCTTTAAAGCCAAATTGGTGGCATCAACAGTGGCAAATTTACGAACTCGGAAGCCCTCAGGGAATTGGATTTCGTTCGGACTTTTTGTCGAATTGATCAAGAGGTCTGTGTGTGCCGTGATTCCATCTAAACACCCAGGCTGGTTTTGCAAAAGCGACTCATGAAAGATCACCAAAACATCGGGATGTTGGATGTAGGAAGCGCTCCGGACCACTTTGCCTTCAGTAGAAAACCTAACGAACGACTTTACTGGAGTTCCTTTTTTCTCGGACCCAAAACTTGAAAAATGATTGCCCGTATAACCCATGCCGAGGACAGCGGCTTCGGCAAAAATTTTACCAGCAGAATGCGCCCCTTGCCCCCCGATAGCTTCCATGCGAATGCCAACAGACTTCCTTGCTAGAACTTCAGAGCTTTTTTTGCCGAATATCCACATGACGCCCCCTCTAAACAGCTCCTCACATCACACCACTCTTCAGCAACTTGCACACTCAGCGGCGCATTGCGCCATGTTATGTGGCAGAAAATAAAGCTTAAGGGTTGTAATCAATTGGGGCCCAAATTATTACATAAAGCCTATGAACATTAAACATCCAGTAATTATTCAAGGTGGAATGGGGATCGCAGTTTCTGATTGGAAACTTGCGAAAACTGTATCTCTAACAGGTCAATTAGGTGTGGTGTCTGGAACAGCAATCAATTCAGTTCTAGTTCGCCGCCTGCAAGATGGTGATAAACAGGGTGACGTACGTCGCGCCCTCAGAGCATTTCCATCCCAGGAAATCGCCGAACAAATCCTCACAACTTATTTTATCGAAGGTGGCAAAGAGGCAACGAAGCCCTATAAACGCCCACCGATGTTTTCAATCTCATCTCCCAAAGCACTTCTGCAGTTGAACGTGGCTGCGGGATTCGTTGAGGTCTTTCTTGCAAAAGAAGGACATAACAATCCAGTGGGTTTGAACCTTTTAGAAAAAGTGGTCCTACCAAACATGTCGTGCCTGTATGGCGCCATGCTTGCTGGTGTTGAATACGTTATCATGGGAGCAGGTATTCCTCGTGAGATCCCCGGAGTTTTAGATCTTTTCGCCAAGGGACAAGCAGCTCATTTAAAAGTTCCTGTAGAAGGTGCTGCACCTGGAGAAGAAACCATCACAACATTTGATCCCGCTGAAGTTATGAACGGAGTCGTTCCGCAAAAACTTCATCGTCCTTTCTTCTTCCCTATCGTTTCTTCAGCAGTTCTCGCGGCCAACTTGAAAAAGAAAGCCACTGGCGAAGTGAATGGTTTTGTGGTCGAAGGCCCATTGGCTGGAGGTCACAATGCTCCTCCTCGTGGCCCAATGAAGTTGAGTGAGATTGGTGAACCGATCTATGGCCCTCGCGATGTCGTCGACCTTAAAGATATGGCGGAGTTGGGATTGCCTTTCTGGATGGCTGGTTTTTATGCCACTCCGGAAAAACTGGCAGAAGTTCAAGCGCAAGGAGCGCATGGAATTCAAGCAGGAACTTTGTTTGCATTCAGTGAAGAGTCCGGCTTGATGCCAGAAATTCGCAACGAAGTTGTACATAAAATCGCAAAAGGCGACGTGCCCCCTGAAGGCTTGGTTTTCACTGATCCTCTTTCTTCACCAACAGGCTTTCCTTTCAAAGCCGTTCGTTTGGGTCGCACAGTTTCTCAACCAGAGATTTATGCAGCCAGAAAACGGATCTGTGATTTAGGTTACCTTCGTCATGCTTACAAAAAAGATGACGGAACTATTGGACAAAGATGTCCTGCAGAACCAGTTGATGATTACGTCAAAAAGGGTGGAAAAATTGAAGACACCGTTGGCCGTAAATGTCTTTGCAATGCCTTGATGGCAGATGTCGGTATGCCACAAGTACAAGCTGGTGGAGCCGTCGAAGTTCCAATGTTGACAGCCGGTGATGATTTGAACCTTTTGGGTCGTATTCTGAAACCTGGTCAACTTTCTTATTCAGCAACAGATGTAATCCGATATTTACTCGGAACATAATTTCCTAAGGGCTCCATTTGGAGCCCTTTCTGTATAGCCCTGGCGAGCTTTTTAAGATAAGATAAAAAATCTAAAAGAAAGGAAGCATAATATGGATACAAGCATGCTGGTTATTGGTGGAGCTATCGTCATCTCGATCTTAAGCTTCCTAGCCTACGCGGTCTTAGCTTTCTTTTTTCCAGAATGGGTCGGCATCACCGGCAAAGTCGCCCTCAACGCCGAACAAAGCCACGTCCAAGGCGCCGAACCCACAAAACACGTCTTCGACAAAATCTCCGAAGAATAACCCCAAAGTTCCCTAAAGAAAAAAAACAGAACAAAAAGCTGTCGGGCCACCCCAACAGCTTTTTTACTTTTAATTTTCCTATTTCCTATTTTCTCTAACTCGAACATTCACCCTAAATATAACTATGGCTATGGCCCTACCTCCAAACCCATCCTATCCCCTCCCCGCCCACCGACCGGGAACCAAGGTCGGTCAAAAAGGTTCAGATGCAAGGCGGAGGGGGTTCTTCGCAGCGCAGGCGTGCTCCAGGCACGTCGGAGCGAAGAAGAAGCTCCGACAACGCCGCAGATGAGCCTTTTTCACCGACCGCACCGACCGCCCCTAGATGGCGAAGTAGCGGGAGTGTGGACTCATAAAATAATACCCTGACACACTCGAAGGCGGAGTCATCGCATAATTTTCCGTCAATCGCACAGGAGTTCTCGTATCTGCTTCTAGCAAGCGCCAGATCTTCGTTTTTTCACTATGTATCGGACATGCGGGATAGCCCGGTGCTGGACGAATTCCTTGATACTTTTCAGCTATTAAATCTTCTTTTGATAAGCTTTCAATAATACCAAAATTCTCACGCATCTTTAAGTGCGCATATTCTGCCAAGGCCTCGGCGATACGATCGCCAATGGCTTTGACTAAGATCGAATTGTAATCGTCATTATTTTTCTCATATTCATGAGCCAAATCTTCGATCTCGGTTCCCGCAGTAACGACAAAGCAACCGATATGATCGACTCGGTTTGATTCTTTTGGCGCAACAAAATCAGCAAGACTAAAACAGATATTGTTATTGGTTACTTTTTTTCGCGTTTGGCGATCAAAGTACAAAGTTTCTTGAAGTTCACCGGTTTCATTATACACGTAAACATTTTCGTTTTCAGACTTCGCTCCAAATACTCCCACGAGTGCTTGTGGCTTTACTTTTCCTTCTTGCACAATTTTTTGCAGCATCACTTTCGCATCATCAAAAAGTTTTTGCGCTTCAGAACCATATTTTTCCGATTTCAAAATATTCGGAAAAGTTCCTTTTAAGCCCCAGGCCCAGAAGAAAGGACTCCAATCGATGTAATCTGTCACTTCAGCCAATTGGATGGGAATTTCAAAAACACCTTTCCTTGCTGGAACTGGAATCTGCACAGATGCCCAGTCTGCTTTGAATTTTTTCTCTCGGGCTTCTTCTAAAGAAATGCTCTCAACATCTTCGGCAGTACGCAGATAGTCCTCACGTAAAGATTTATTTTTCGTCTTTACTTCTTCGACATAAGTTTTCGCTGTTTTTTCGCTCATCAATTTTGAGCAAACCTCAACGACCAAAGAGGCATCCGCCACTTGGCAGACAGCTCCACTGTAGTGCGGATCCAACTTCACCGCGGTATGAATTTTACTTGTGGTAGCACCACCAATTAAAACAGGAACTTTATAGCCAGCTCGTTCGAACTCTTGCAAATTGTGGATCATCTCATCCAACGAAGGGGTGATCAGTCCACTAAGGCCAATCATATCCGCTTTGTTTTCCTCCACCGCACTCATAATTTTTTGCACGGGGGTCATCACGCCTAAATCAATAATTTTATAACCGTTACAGGCTAAAACCACAGAGACAATGTTTTTACCAATGTCATGCACGTCACCTTTAACCGTCGCTAAAACAACGGTCCCCTGCCCCTGCAAACCTTGCATAGCGCTTTTTTCTGCATCCATAAAAGGCTCAAGATAAGCAACGGCTTTTTTCATAACTCGGGCGCTTTTTACCACTTGAGGTAAAAACATTTTTCCTGAGCCAAAAAGTTCACCGACCACTTTCATGGCCTCCATCAAAGGTCCTTCGATGACGTTTAAAGGTCGCCCCAAGGCAAGACGAGCTTCTTCCGTGTCTTCAACTATGTGAGAATCGATACCTTTCACGAAAGCATGAGTCATGCGTTCTTGAAGAGTCCCACGGCGCCAATCCTCTTCAACGACACCAACTTCCTGTGACGAAGTAATTTTGTATTTTTCTGCCACTTTGAGAAGCGCCTCGGCAGCATCGGGTGCTCGATTCAAAACAACATCTTCAACCAGTCGACGAAGTTCCGGCTCGACTTCTTCATAAACTTCGAGCATTCCTGCGTTAACGATGCCCATATCTAAGCCAGCTTTGACAGCATGATACAAAAATACCGAGTGCATAGCTTCACGGACTTTGTTGTTACCTCTGAAGCTGAAGCTTAAATTGGAGACTCCACCCGACGTATAGACACCAGGACAGATTTTTTTAATTTCTGAAAGTGCTTCGATAAAATCCAAACCATAACGGTTGTGTTCTTCCATTCCCGTCGCCACAGTTAAAATATTCGGATCAAAAATAATATCTTGGGGATCAAAGCCAATTCGATTCACTAGAAGATCGTAGGCACGCTTACAAATGCGAACTTTATCTGCCTTTGTGACAGCCTGACCTTGTTCATCAAAAGCCATCACCACGACAGCGGCACCGTATCTTTGAATCAAATGGGCCTGACGCAAAAATTCTTCTTCGCCCTCTTTCAAAGAGATTGAGTTCACAACGGGTTTACCTTGCAAACATTTGAGGCCCGCTTCAAGGACACTCCACTTGGAAGAATCAACCATGATGGGAACTCTTGCCACATCTGGCTCCGCCGCCAACAAATTTAGAAACCGAGTCATCGCTTTCGGTCCGTCAATCATTCCTTCATCGAAGTTGACATCAAGGATATTGGCTCCACTTTCCACTTGGCTTCGTGCCACAGCCAAGGCTTCATCCATTTTATCTTCTTTAATCAACTTGGCAAAGCGTGGAGAGCCAGTGACATTTGTTCTTTCACCGATCATCACGAAGTTGCGAACTTGCCCGTATTGAAGATTTAAAGGTTCAAGACCAGATAACTGTAAACCGGCTTGGGATAGCGATCGTGACTGAGGCTTTTTACTTTTTAATGTATCAACCAGGGCTTTAATATGACGAGGTGTTGTCCCACAACATCCCCCAATAATATTGACGATCCCTTCATCTGCCATCAGTCCCAACTGATAAGCTAAAGACTCTGGAGTTTCGTCATAACCAGTTGGACTTAAAGGGTTTGGCAAACCAGCATTTGGATAAACCGAAATCGCACAATCGGCGACTCGCGCCAAATCGCGAATGTAAGCATGCATTTCTTTTGCGCCTAAAGCGCAATTTATCCCTACACTCAAAGGCTTGGAGTGTCTTACAGAGTTCCAAAAGGCTTCAACAGTTTGGCCCGACAATGTTCTTCCAGAAAGATCGGTGATAGTCACCGAAAGCATTAGTGGGAGCTTTTCTTGTCGCTGTATTTCAACTTCTGAAATGGCAAATAATGCTGCTTTTAAATTCAATGTATCAAAAGTGGTCTCAGGAAGCAGAATATCCGCACCACCATCAAGAAGACCGAGAACCTGCTCTTTGTAAGCTGCAACCAATTCATCAAAAGTAATGGCGCGAAAACCTGGATTGCTGACGTCGGGGCTTAAAGAGGCCGTTTTATTTGTTGGCCCTATCGCTCCGGCCACATAAACTTTTCGACCCGTTTTTTTCTCGTAATCCAAACACGCTTTTTTTGCCAAACGAGCTGCTTCGACATTCAATTCATAAACAATACTCTCGAGGCCATAATCTGCCTGTGCCACCGAGGTGCCATTGAAAGTGTTGGTTTCAATAATATCGGCACCCGCTTCCAAGTAAGCCATATGAATATCGTAAATGACCTGAGGCTTGGTCAACACTAACAGATCGTTATTTCCCTTAAGGTCTTTGACGTGATCTTTAAATCGCTCGCCACGATAGTCAGCTTCTTGCAACTTGTGCAATTGAACCATCGTCCCCATAGCTCCATCTAAAAACATCAAACGATTTTTAAGATGACTCTCAAGTTCAAGAAGAAGTGCTGTTTTTTTCATTATTTAAAACTCCCCACCACTTCAACGACAGAGGCGATGTCATTAAGAACATAAAAGTGTGCACTTGGAATGCCGAAGTTCAATAGTCCCTCGACTTGCTTCTTTGCCCAACGCTTGCCAATTTCCGCTACATGCTGTTGATTGTTTTGAATCTCTTCAACTAAGATGTCTGGCAAATCCACGAAGAAGTTGCGTGGAACATTTTGCAACTGATTAACAGATCTCAAAATTTTTAAACCGGGTACAATCGGCACATTAATACCTGCAGCTCGACATTCTGTCACAAAGTCAAAATACTTTTGGTTATCAAAAAACATTTGAGTCACAATGTAGTCTGCTCCAGCATCGACTTTGCGTTTTAAATGCTGAATATCGGTTTTTAAGGAAGGCGCTTCAAAGTGCTTCTCGGGGTATCCCGCTACGCCGATACAAAAATCTAAACAAGATGCCGAACTCAATTCATCCAAAAATTTACCAGAATTTAAATCTTTAATTTGAGTCACGAGATCTGTGGCAAAAAGATTTGTCGTACGATCGGAACGCACGGTTTTTTGTACATTCGTGGAATCCCCTCGCAGGGCCAAAACATTTTCAATTCCCAGAAAGCCCAACTCAATCAATGCATCTTCAGTTTCTTCACGAGTAAAACCCTGGCAAAGAATATGAGCTACAGTGTCTATTTTAAAACGGTTTTGAATGATGCCACAAATGCCCAACGTACCCGGACGTTTTTTCAGTGTTCTTTTGTGAATCGTACCGTCACTCTTCTCTTGGTATAAGGTTGTCGAGCTGTGTGAAGTCACATCAATCCATGCCGGATCCAGAGGGTGCAAGGCCTCCACGATCGAAATAATGTCTTTTACAGAACTGCCCCGAGGCGGAGGAACAATCTCGAAACTAAATAAAGGATTTTTGGCATTTTGAATGTGCTCGATAACTTTCATGGACCTGGGCCTCTCTAAAAAATCAGTCTGTCGTAAACAGCCGAAAGAAAAGCCACAGGACAAAAAAAGAGGAAAGCTCAAAACTTAGGTTTTACTGCGCTTTAGCTGTTATTGCCCGCAAGCTACTTTTCAAATCGGCACCCTCAATCTGCTCTCACTTTACAACTCTGTCAATATTGCAATTCATCGCTGACATTCTTATAGAATAGGTTGAGGTCGCAAGCCTTTCTCGTCCAAAAATGCGACATTGAAGAGTCGTGATTGATAACGAAGAGCGGAGTCACACAACACTGTAGCAATACGCAAACCTTTGCCTTTATTTTCTAAGGCATATTGATAAGCTGCAAAAACATTCAAAGCTGCCGATGTCCCAACCAACAGTCCTTCATGATGAGCCAAGTGATACAACATAGAGATCATATCTTGATCCGTCACCTGAACCGCATCATCCACACGCGCTTCTTTAAAATTGGCTGTCAGGCGCATAATACCAATACCTTCCGTAATTGAAGAACCAGTAGAGGCCATTTGCCCCGTGCGCAGATAAGAATAGAGTCCAGACCCTAGTGGATCCGCCAAGCGCACATGCACTGATGATTTCTGCTCTTTCAAATAGCGCGACACACCCGCAATGGTTCCCCCGGTTCCGGCGGCCGCAACAAAAGCATCCACTTGACCTTGCATCTGCTCAAAAATTTCTGGCCCTGTCGTCTGATAATGAGCCTGAAAGTTGGAGGTATTTTCGAACTGATTCGCCCAAAAAGCATTTGGCATCTCTTCTGCCAATCGACGAGCCGTGTGATAAAAGTGATTTTGATTAGCAAAAGGACAGGGATCCACAGTCACAAGTTCAACACCCAGTGCTTTGAGTGTGTCATACTTTTCTGCAGCCTGATTGTTAGGCATCACAATCAAACAACGGTAACCGCGTTGAACTGCAATGGTGGCCAATCCAATACCTGTATTCCCAGCCGTGCCCTCAACAATTGTCATCCCAGGTTTCAACAACCCCTGTTGTTCAGCGGCATTAACTATTCCAAGAGCAGCTCTATCTTTCACACTTCCGCCCGGATTCAAAAACTCTGCTTTACCGAAAATTTCACAACCAGTTGCTTGAGAAAGCGTTTGAATTTTTATAAGCGGTGTTTGCCCTACAACCTGAGAAATTGTTCCAATTTTCATATAGACCTCTGTCACAGACTAAACCAGAGTCGCACCGAGGACAACTTGCGGATGGCAACAACCGGACCTCTATCGCAACGTCACAACAAAGCTACTGTGCCACCCATCCTCCATCAACAGCTAAGCTCTGCCCCGTAACAAACGAAGCTTGACTCGAAGACAACCAAAGAACAGCCGCTGCAATTTCCTCTGGAGTTCCCATACGTCCCATAGGTTCAGAATCAGCCAACTTTCGGCGAAGGTCCTCCTTCTTGTATGTCGCTCGATCAATCATAGGAGTTTGAATCACACCAGGACATATGGCGTTCACGCGGATATTTTGTCTGGCGTATTCCAGTGCGGCTGTTTTGGTCAGACCCAAGACTCCATGCTTGCTGGCCACGTAAGCTGGACTTTTCGCAAAACCCACCAATCCTGCAACGGAGGAGCAATTCACAATACTGCCCCCCCCCTGCTTTAACATCGCAGCGATTTCATATTTCATACATAGCCACACGCCTCGTAAATTGATATCAATGACACGATGCCAGTTTTCGACCGTACAATCTGCCGTGGCGCCCGATTCACCCTCAACTCCTGCATTGTTGAAAGCGCAATCGATCCTCCCGGTCTGTTTAATTACTGACTGTAAAACGTGTTCAACAGAGTTCAAACTAGCAAAATCACATTTAAAGAATAAACCTTCACCACCCAACTCCTGAATCAATCTCACTGTTTGCAAGCCACCATCATCATTTATGTCAGCAATGGCCACCCACGCACCAGCTTCAGCGAATGCTAACGCCGTCGCACGACCAATCCCAGAAGCTCCTCCAGTCACAAAGACCACTTTTCCGGTGAAGTCATAAGGAATCCCCGATGTCATTTCTCTCTCCTTTTTTTTGCAGCTCAGGTGTCAGTGTGTTGGGCAAGAGGATTCATGTCTAGTTACCAAAAAATAACATAGCTTCGAAGAAGACAGGCCTGAGAAAAACAGGAAGAATAAACTAAACAGACATCTGCGTTATTTCTTTCTAAAAAAGAAAAGCAGTCATAAACTGAAGCTCTACCCCAAGGAGGCTGTGCATGTCTAAAAAATCAATTCTTGTCGCTGACGATTTATCTGAAAGATCTACCCAGGGACGATTGCGCTCAAAACTACTTCGCGATAATGCGATCGAGATAGCAAAAAAACTGAATTTTGAAGTCGATCTACTGTACGTCAAAAACACAAACTCTTTGTTATTAAACAAAACACAAGTCCAAGCTTTAGAGGATTCTTTTGAGGATATTGCGGAAGCAGCTCTTGCACAGTTCAAGAAATCTTCCATTAAAGGCCGTTTGCACCTACGGGCTGGAGCCCCCGCTGCGGAAATATTGAAATTCACAACTATCTCTTCGAAATCACAAGTTTTGCTTCTTGGCACCCAAGGAAAAAAAGGCCTCACAAAAATGATTTTGGGAAGTGTTGCCGAAGAAGTCCTTCGTCACGCAAAAATTCCTGTCATGATTTTAGGGCCTGTCGCACAAAGTAAGCAAGCCGCGGTCAAGCTTAAATCCAGCAGTAAAGGACTCTTACTGACCGAGCTTTCACCGAACAGCGCTGCTGCCGAAAAATTTGCTGAAGACATTTCACAAAAACTAAATTGCGAAATAACAGCTTTTCATGGTGTCGGGGATCAAATCATGAAAGCACGAGCAACCCTTTATGGATCTGGCTATTTCCCTTTTGACATGGATTCTATGTTTAGCGAGCTGACTCAAGAAGCTAGCAGAGCCATGAATAAAAAAACTCTTAGATGGAAAAGCCGAGGCCTCAAAATCAAACCTTTGCTCGACATGAAAGAACAATCCATCGAAAAGGCTTTCCTATCACAAGTTCAAAAAGACTATGATTTTGTGATATTAGGTACCCACGGACGTGGCAACTTCTTAAGTGCATTCCTAGGCAGCACTGCCCGCCATGTTATTCAAACATCTCCGGTTCCAGTGTTTGTGGTAAGAGGAAGAAAATAGTTTTTTAAAAATGACTTTTTTTACCACGAATCCAAAGACGAATGGGCGCTAGCTCCTTCTCGGTGATTCCAACGAAATGGGCTTTGACTTTAAAGACATCGTCAGAGCCCCGAACTTCGTCACAAGAAACTACCCTCAAAGGTATGACATCAATTCCAATCTCGTCAAAAAACTTACTTTTCAAACGAAAAATCCTTCCTGGAGGTAAAGGTAGATTCGAGGTCAAATTAAGCCCTAATTCTGAAACAGCAGTGATCTCGATTTTTGTACTCAACTCTGCCGCAAAACCTACAGCCGCCTCAGCAAAATGGGCTGATTCTGCAGTATCCAGCGCCAAAAGATGACTGATTTTGGCCATTAATAATTCAGGATCTAGAGGCTTCACGACATAATCATTAACCCCAACTTCGATGCCCTTCTGAATATCTTCTCTCTCGCGCTTACCGGTAAGAAGAATGATTGGAATTTTACTTATCGTTGGATTTTTGCGTATGGCTTTAATCAGGGTATAACCATCACTGCCTCCAGGCATGATAGCATCGGTGATAACCAAATCAAAAGATTGCTGCCCCAAAGCTTGAATAGCTTCAACTACATTCAAACATGCAGTTACACTATGTCCGTGCTTTTTAAGTAAGGCTTCTAAAGTCAGAAGGACGCTTCGTTGATCATCAACTATTAAAATATTTGCCACGCCTTCCTCCTTCCTCTGAAAACCTCTATGCTACTTTCTTCTTTTCCGAATATTTTTTCAAGTCCTGCATGCTATTTGTAAACTGCTCTTCAATCTGTACCAAAAGTTGACCGGCGATTGTAAAGTCAGAGACTTTTTCCAAATCAGCACAAAGCTGGGACAACTTTTTTGCCCCCAAAGCTGCACTACTCGATTTTAAAGCATGGGCAGATTGCATGATCGCGTCCATATCAAGAATATGCAGAGCCGCGCGAATTGAAGCGATTAAATCTGGAGCAGTCTTAGCAAAATCTTCAATCAATGCAGACACTAAATCCTGATCATTGACCACATAAGATTCCAGCTTTTGAAGAGCTCCCACATCAAGAGCATCGTCAGAGTCCTTCAGATTTTTTTGTAAAACCTCAATTAAAGATCTAAGCTCAAGAGGCTTATAGATATATCCATCCATCCCAGCGCTTGTAATCTCGCCCTTTTCGGCCACCGTCGCATCAGCAGTTAGAGCGATGATAGGAGTATGCCGTCCAGTGCGCTTCTCATCTTTTCGGATACGTCGGGTGGCCTCATAGCCATCTAGAATTGGCATTTGGCAATCCATAAAGATCAAATCATAACGATTGCTAAGACACTTTTCAAAAGCTACCAAACCATTGCTAGCGATATCGACCTCAAGACCAAGTTTACGCAAATAACTCTGTGCGACCCTTTGATTTACTAACTGATCTTCAACAACGAGTACGGTCCCACTGAAAACTTTTGCAAATTTTGTCTCATGAGAATGCGGAACATCTTTCGCTTCTACTTCAAGCATTGGAAGAGTAAACCAAAATGTAGAGCCTAAGCCTACGACACTGTCGACACCAATTTCACCGCCCATCAAATCCACTAATTGCTTGGAGATGGATAGTCCTAAACCAGTCCCCCCAACTTTCATGCCATTTTTAGTTTGAAAGTACTTTTGAAACAAAGCGCGACGCTCATCTTCCTTCAAACCGGGGCCAGTGTCTTTCACTTCAAATTTCAACCAGCCTGGCTTCGCTGAGTTTTTTACTCGTGAAATTTCAACGCGGACTGAACCTTGTTCCGTAAACTTTACAGCGTTGCCCACTAAGTTCATTAATATCTGTCGAATTCTTCCAGAGTCCGCATTAAAAAACCAGGGCTCATTTTCATTCAAGCTCACCGATAATTCTACATTTTTTTCCTGCACACTCGGTTTAAAAATTTCAGATATGTCTTGCACTAAAAATTTCAAATCAAAAGGCTGGGGAACGAGCTGAACTTTTCCTGCTTCGATTTTAGAATAGTCTAAAATATCATTTATCAAAGTAAGAAGGGACTCAGCCGATCTCTTCACCGTTCCGACATATTCCCTTTGCTCTCGGGTCAATTCAGTGTCGGCCAATAAAGTCGTCATACCGATCACTCCGTTCATGGGAGTGCGAATCTCATGGCTCATCGCTGCCAAGAAATCCGATTTTTTCATCGACGCTTCGACAGCAGCCTCACGAGCTTTGATCCATTCTTGCTCGACCATTTTGCGTCGGCTGATATCTCTGAAAACGACCATGGCACCAAAAATACCGCCATCAATGTCATTCAAAGGTCGACTGCTAAGACTGATATAGGTGCCCTCAGGATGGGTGCTATTTTGTACAAAAATTTCCAAGTCGTCGACTTTATCACCATGTAAGGAGCGATGAAATGGCAGACGTCTTTTTGAGTATAGGTCCCCGCCAATGACCTCGAAGAAACCCAGCTCTGCAACACTCGAATCCGCGGCCACTTCACGCAACTTGGTTCCAATTATTTTCTGAGCAGCAGCATTGTAATGAGTGAAATAGCCATCTTTATCTATAACTATCAAAGCCTCACTCATACTATTTAAAATAGTATCTAACAAAATAGAACGATTTTCCAATTTTTTGATTTTTTCATTTTGCTCAATCAATCTTCGATTTTGCCAATGCCTGCTAACTAGGATGAGTGCCGCCAACAACCCTAAAATTCCCCAAAGTATTTCCTTACGCAATTCGAACGCATTCTGATCTGAATCCACATTGAGGGTATTTTCAATCATGGGCAACAAACTATCGTTGGCAGGCAATCGCCCTCTTCGGTTGCTCTTCGGTTTTGTTAAGGCAACATTCACGGAATCAAAATGCTTCTTAAGAGTCCTATTTAAATTTGCAACTTTTTTATATCTTAATGGATCCTTGCTGACCAATCGAAGCAATTGACCCATGTTGTGATTCAAAAGAAGAACTTGCTCATTATATTCTTTCAAATCTTTTTCTAATCCTTTTGCATAAAAGGCACTCTCTGCATAGCCCGCCTGTTCAACAGCTCTTTGAATTTTTTGAAGAATGGCAACAGCTTCTGGATTGGGTGCAACAACCTGTTTTTTGGTACTAAAAAAGTCTGGAAAAAATGCATATACGGATGCGAGGATGGCTACTAGCAACAAACCTGATTCGACGCCATATTTGGCAATGAATTGTCTAAATGAAAAACCAACACTCATGGTTTTCTCATCGGTAGACACTTGTTTCAAATTTAATAAACTATGGCAGTTCAAGACTTAAGACTTTAGGGAATTAGACAATAGACCAGGCAAAAAACACAAATGAACGATGTTCTTATTAGGACAACAACCTGCTGAAGTGGCTAGTTATCATCATTCTCGGAGTCAAACTTCAAATCAATAAAATCCAAAAGAGATGCTTCTTCTGTTTTGGGGAACTGCGGAGCCACTCGATTTAAAATTCTTCTTTGCCTTGCTAAGACATATATGGAAGGACGATCAATACGAAATTTTCGTGGATTGGGCAAGACCGCCGCAATCAAAGAGGCCTGGTAAGGATTCAAGTTTTTTGCACTTCTTTTAAAAAATTTTTGCGCGGCAGCCTCAACACCATACACGCCATGCCCCAGCTCAATCACATTAAGATAGACTTCCATGATTCGCTCTTTGGGCCAGACCGCCTCTATCAAAACCGTAAAGTACGCTTCAAAACCCTTGCGAATCCAACTTCGTGATGGCCAAAGAAACACATTTTTTGCAGTCTGCTGACTGACCGTGCTGGCACCTTTTTTTCTTTTATGGGTCTGATTATATTTCATTGCTTTTTGTATAGCTTCGTAATCAAAACCATTATGCTCAAAGAAGCGATAATCTTCTGCTTTCAAAATTGCTTTCTGCACTGAAGGAGCTATCTCTTCTATAGGCACCCAGTCATTTTCGATTCCGACAAATTTTTCGTCAAACAAAGACTCCGCTGAACGCAGGACCATCAGTGGAGTCACAGGAACCGGAACAAAGCGATAGAGCAATACAAACCCTAAACTGGTGACAAAAAACAGCAAGATGGCTTGAACTATCCACTTTCGAATACGAACTAAAAAAGTCTTCATGTTTTTACAATAAACCTGCCTGGACAATCTCAATCCAGTATTCGTCAGGATCTTTTATGAAGGCAATATTCTTCATCCCACCCTGGCCCAATTTTTTCTGAAAGTTCACACCAAATTTTTCAAATCGAGCGCAGGCTTCGTGAATATCTGGCACTGTAATACAAATATGACCAAAGCCGCGCGGATCAGTATTTCCGTTGTGATAAGGGCTTTTTGAGTCCTCTTCTGTGCCCCAATTGTGGGTCAACTCCAGCACCGCTTCGCGACCGAATGTGTATTTTGCGTTAGCCTCGTTACCTTCAGGAACAACTTGGCCTTCAGGGACATAAGCTAAAAAATATAAAGAAAAGCGCCACTCCGCAAAGTCCAACTTTCGCAAGAGCTTCATACCCAATATTCTGGTATAAAAATCTAAAGATATTTTTGGATCACGTATCCGAAGCATCGTATGATTAAAAACATATTTCTGCGTTTCAACATCTGGAACCAAACAAAGACCGGGAATATTTTCCATCACTCACTCCTATCGCGTACCACACTTACCATGATTTTGACTGCAATTCAAAGATCGCATTGAGCCATTCTGTAAGACTTTTATTGAGTCCCCTCGATGAGGTCGCTACAATTCAATCATGTTTATCCAAATAGTCCTAATAGCCATTACCTACTTTGTAACAGGAAAACTAGGGCTCCTTTTAGCCCTACCGCCTGGCTATGCAACACTTATGTGGCCTCCGACAGGGTTGAGCATTGCAGCTCTTCTTATTTTTGGTTTAAACCGCTGGCCAGGTATTTTATTAGGAGCTTTTCTGATAAACCTCCGGGATTTTTCCATCTCCCAAATAGGCGCCTCTTTCGCAGTGGCAGTGGTAGCTAGTTTCGGATTGTGGATGGGGTCCTTCATAGCCAAAAAATTCATTTCATTTCCAAAGCCCTTTTACTCCGAAAGAAACATTATTCTATTTCTGTTCGTTGTAGGCCCGCTTACGGCTCTACTAACTTCCACTTTTTCTACCGGTATACTTTTTCTGACCAAAAAAATAGAAATGGAATTGGTTTTCCAGAATTGGCTCTACTGGTTTATTGGGGATGCCACTGGGGGCATCATTTTCGCACCCCTGGCGTTGATGCTTGCGCTACCTTCACGCCCCTATTGGATCAAAGCGCTACCCAAAGTCATATTGCCACTTCTGGCCTTCATGGGGCTCTCCATATTAGGAGCCCGATATTATCAAAACAATGAAAAATTAAAACAATTAAATGAGTTTCAAGCAAAATCAAAAATGGCGTTCGGTATTCTTGAAAGGGACCTCAATACCCATTTTGCCAGAATAGAAATCTTAACTAGATTCTTCAATAACTCTGACGTCGTCACTGAACCTGAATTTTTTAATTTTTCGAATGCGCTCCTTGACGGCAGACCCGAGTTGCATACCTTTATGTGGTTCGAGTTAAATCCTCGGAGCCAATGGAAATACGGCCCAAAGTTCATCAACTCTCAAGAAGGTCACATTATCCACCTTCATGATCTTCTCTCAAAAAATGAAATCCAAGAAACCGTCTCAACAATAAATCCAGTTAAGAACCATATCCATACATCGAGTCTTATTAATCTAAATTTTATCGGAATTAATGAGCCCGGATATATTTTAGCAGGTTACTCAGACCAACCGCCTGGCATTATTCTAGGAATTATTCGAATTAATAAAATTCTTGAACACATCAAAAGTTTCATCAGCGCACCGGAATATCGCACTATTATAGAACAGATCGAAAGCGAAAAGAAATCTTCAATTGTCATCGATTCTCATGCAAATTCTCAAGGTCATTTCCCCAAAAAATCTGACTTCACCTGGTCCTCAGAAATGGAAGTCGGAGGACATAAATGGCGAGTTACATTTGCGCAAAACGAATTGTTCTCAAATAAACTTGAAATACCCAATTTGTTTATTGTTTTGACACCATTAAATCTCACTTTCTTAACTTGCACGCTGCTTCTCATTCTTTTTAGTCGAGTGATTACCATTGATGAACAAGTGCGCGAGAAAACAAAAAATCTACAAGATCTAAATAAGAACCTAACGCTTGCTTCAAAAACTAAGTCTGAATTTCTTGCTAACATGAGTCATGAAATAAGGACTCCTTTGAATATTCTGATCGGAATGCCAGACCTGCTAGACGAAAGCAACTTGACCAGTGAACAGAGACGATATCTGGAAATTTCACGCAAAGCAGGAAACAACCTTCTTCACATTATCAATGATATTTTAGACCTTTCAAAAATTGAATCTGGGCAGATTACACTAGAAACATCTGCCTTTTCGGTTCACGATCTGGTTCGTGACACCATCGACTTATTTTCTGTAAAATGTCAGGATAAAAATATACAGATTACCTCGGAAATATCTCAAGAGCTTGCACCTTACTATCTTGGTGACAGCACTCGCATTCGCCAAATCCTTTCAAATCTTATTTCAAATGCGATCAAATTCACCCACCAAGGCACTATTCTTATCAAGGCTTATCCCAACAAAGATTCTTCTCGCCCCGGGACTGTTCTTTTCGAAGTGGTCGATACGGGAATTGGCATTCCTCCTGATAAAATCAACAGCCTTTTTCGTCCATTCACTCAAGCAGACTCCTCGATCACGCGCAAATACGGCGGAACAGGTCTAGGACTGTCAATCTGCAAAAGATTAACAGAGATGATGAATGGTACTATTCAGGTGCAAAGTGAGGTTCATCAAGGCAGCACGTTCAGCTTTACTTTGGATCTCGCGGCGACTCAGGCTCAAAAAGATCACGATCTGTCTTCACCCAAACTTTCAACATATGATACCAGCGAAATTAAAACGCACCAGAAGCTAAAAATTCTTATTGTCGATGACACAGATGACAACCGTATGTTGATCAAAGCCTTCTTAAAAAAGTCACCTCATGAGCTTTTTGAAGCGAATAATGGAGAAGAGGCCCTTGAGTTTGTTAAAACAAACCACCCAGATTTAATTCTCATGGATATGCAAATGCCAGTGATGGATGGATACACGGCAACAAAGGCTATTCGTGAATACGAAAAAACCAATCACCTCGAACCTGCAAAAATTTGGGCTCTTACAGCCTATGCATTGAAAAATGAAGTTCAAAAAAGTATTCAAGCTGGCTGCAACTTACACCTTGTGAAACCAATACGCCGCAACGAACTTATTTCTGAAATCCAAAAACTCACTATCTAAAAAACACTCGATCAACTTTAAGGCGGAGCCATCATGGCACCGCTTTGTTTTGGCCCGCCCTTTGCTAAGACCCTTAACAGAGATGAGACGGTGACAGAAGTCACCACTTCCTTGGGGAAGGAAGTTTTCAGGGGGAATTATTTATGTGGCGTCATTTAAGTTCAACTTTTGCACTTTTAATTTGTAGTTTGAGTTCTACGGCCTTTGCGCAAACCCCAACTGGTGTTTACGTAGAAAATATAAATGCTGTTGGCAGTGGATGCCCAGCAGGGTCCTACAGTGCTACGATCTCTCCTGATGGACAAGCTTTCTCACTTCTCTTAGATCAATTTGTTGCCGAATCAACAATGCAAAACCCTATTTCTCGATTGATGTGTGAACTGAAAGTCAGCTTTAGAGTTCCTGCTGGATGGACCTTTGCGGTGATATCTGCGGACTATCGTGGATTTGCTTATGCAGAGGCCGGAACCGTTGCCGTTCATCAGGCCCTTTATTCATTTGACGGAAGTCGCCCTCGCAATGAACGTCCTGGATACCAAGATGGCGGTAGTTACTCATTCCGGATGCAAGAGTTTCAAGGACCCTATAACAACAACTATTCGATTCGCCACGAACTCGATCCTCGGATAGCACCTTGGGCACCTTGCAGAAACGAATCGACTCAGACACTTTTTTTGACAACTTTTTTAATGGCTCGCAACCTCAATCTGTCATCTCTGATCACTTCACAAATCAGTCTCGACAGTATTGATGGACATGCGCAGTCTCAGCAGTACCGATTGGCGTGGAAACGTTGCAGTCCATCGATGGGACCTCAACCACCCCCTGCAAATCCAGGGAATCCACGTCCTAACCCTGGACCAGGGCGTCCTCCGAGATATCCTGGACCAGGTCGCGGCTAAACTTTAGAAAAAATACTTTAAATATTAAACAAATTAACTTTTGGAAAATAAACACCAAAACAAGGGGGAACTATTATGAAAACAAAACTATTCTTGGCACTAGCTGGGGTTCTATCGACTATCAGTCTGACAGCGGAAGCAAGTCAAATTCGCTTAGGCGAAGCTGCTTACGGCGGCACAGGTTGCCCAGCTGGAACTGCCAGTGTAACACTCAGTCCTGATCAAACAGCGTTGAGTATTCTTTTTGACAACTATGTTGCAGAAGCTGGTGGTGGCCGCCGCGTAGACCGCAAGTCATGCAACATCTCTATTCCTGTTCAAGTACCACAAGGATACAGCGTTGCTGTATTTCAAGTAGACTACCGTGGTTTCAACTCCATTCCAAGAGGTGGACAGTCCCGCTTTGATGCTGAATACTTTTGGGCCGGAGCTCGTGGACCACGAGTTTCTAGAACTTTTGTTGGACCAGTCAGTGACATGTACACAATTTCCGATGGGCTTGTTGCCAACACTCTGGTTTGGACTCCATGCGGTGCAAGCGTGAACCTTCGCGTAAACACTTCAATGATGGCTCAGACAAACTCATGGGGCGAGCAAGCGATGGCGACTGTGGATAGCGCTGACGTTTCTTCAGGTTTGATTTACCACGTTCAGTGGCGCCGTTGTAACTAGTTAAGAATGAGGCAGGGCGCCTCTTTCAGGCAAAATTTGATGTCTTTGAAGACTTTTTAAGATAACATCAAACTTTGAATTGAAACAGGAGCTCTGCCGATGACCAAATCATCACACCACTCACAAACCCTTCAAGTCCGTCAAGCACTCTGGACTCTACAAAAAGAAGTGCTGAATTACCTTAAAGAAGAATTTGATCGCGAAGGCGGGTATCAAGCTGCCCCCACCGAATGGTTTCAAGTTTTGATGACTGCAGAAAAGTACATGTGGCTGCGTGAACTGACTTCCCTCATGGCGGATATTGACATCCTGACTGAGCTTGATTTTATCACTGAACATCATGCCGGCACCGCAAGAAATGTTATTGAACAATTACTATTTGAAGAATCTGTCGAAAACAGAAGCCACTTCAACGAGCAATATCGAGAACTGCTACTGAAGGGCTCCACACTTTTGCCAGCGCACTCGCAACTTCGAGCGGCAGTTCAAAGTCTACCTAAAAGTCCTTTGAATAAAGAACAATCACATGCCGAACGTAAAACTTGGCACGAAGAACATCGCCATCAATCGCGCAAAAAGCGCAATTGATCTAGAATTGATTTAGAAACAGGCGCGAAGAATTTCGCGCTTGCCTCTATTTCTTGATTAAGCCCAGGTATTCTGGATGCAAAAGGTTATCAAAAGAAAAAATCTTATCTAATTGTTCTTGAGTCACAACACCTCTTTCAAGAGCCACCTCTGCCACGCTTTTACCTGTGCGCGCGCAGATACGACCAATTTCATCCCCCTCATCGTGTCCAATAATCGGGTCTAAATAAGTCACAATTCCTATGCTGTTCATCACATAGTCACGACATCTTTGCTCGTTAGCAGTAATACCATCCACACATTTTTCACGCAAAGTTGTGCAGGCGTTAACCAATAAATGCACCGATTCAAAGAGACTGGAGGCAATCACTGGCTCCATCACGTTCAGCTGCAACTGGCCTGCTTCGGCCGCTAAAGTCACGGTCAAATCGTTGCCAATTATTTTATAAGCCACTTGATTAACGACTTCTGGAATAACAGGATTTACCTTGGCGGGCATTATCGAAGATCCGGCTTGCATCTCTGGCAGATTGATTTCCTTCAGTCCCGATCGTGGGCCAGAACTTAAAAGTCGCAAATCATTGCAGATCTTTCCTAGCTTAACAGCAGTTCGCTTCAAACCACTCGATATAGTCACATAGGCACCACAATCACTGGTCGCTTCGACGTAGTCTTCAGCGGGAGTAAATGCATAGCCAGTCACTGATGCCAGTTTTTGTACTGCCATCGCGGCATATCCGTCTGGAGTGTTTATACCCGTTCCAATCGCTGTCGCACCCAGGTTCACTTCCAGAAGAAGACTTTGATACAGTTTCAATAAGCGCACATCTTCCTTCAGTAAGGTCGCAAAGGCGTTAAACTCCTGTCCCAAAGACATCGGAACAGCATCTTGAAGTTGAGTACGCCCCATTTTCAACACACGAGCGAACTCTTGGCCTTTTTTCTCAAACGATTTCGACAAAAGAGACAATGCCTCTATAACCTGATCTATGTATTCATAAAGAGCCAAACGAAAGGCCGTAGGATAGGCATCGTTGGTAGATTGGCATTTATTGACGTGATCATTCGGATTGATGACTGTGTAAGTGCCTTTAGCCAAACCTCTTTTTTCTAAGGCAATATTCGCGATGACTTCGTTAGCATTCATATTCACAGATGTCCCTGCTCCACCTTGAAAGACATCTGAAGGAAACTGGGACGACCATTTACCAGGATTCTGTAAAATCAAATCGCACGCTTCTGCAATGGAATTAGCAACGTCTTGCGAAATCGTGCCCATTTCACCATTTGCTAAAGCAGATGCTTTTTTCACCAACGCCAAAGCTCGAATAAAAATGGGAGACTCTCCAATGCTTTTGCCGGAAATAGGAAAGTTCTCAACAGCACGAAGTGTGTGGATTCCGTAATAAGCTTCCGCCGGCACGGACTTTTCACCCAACAAATCTTTTTCAATACGATAATTCTTCATAGGACCCTCTGACTAACTGAAGATTCTCACTGACCCTCCCCTCTAGGCAAGAAGCCAGCGAATTACACATTCAGTCAAAAAGGACCGTAAGAGTTGCCATGACCGTCTCAAAATATTAGGACTGACGAACATCTTCTAACGATAAGGACGAACCGTGATTCGCGAGTTTTGGCAGCGACAAAGCACCCCCCAAAAAATCACAATTTTATTCATCCTCACACTACTTTTCAGAGCCTTTTTCTCTCTTCATATGGGCTTGGCAGATGACGAGGCTTATCATTGGTCGTGGACACACAATCTGCAACTTTCCTACTTCGATCACCCAGGCATGATTGCGTGGTTGGAAGCCCTCACAACTTGGATATTTGGCCATACTAAGTTTGCTATCCGTTTACCCGGATACCTTTGTTTTATCGGAATTGTGGTTTTACTTTATAAACTCGCTAAAGATCTTTTCGACGATTCAGCCGCCCTTTTCGTTGGCCTGGCTGTCCTGTGGGTTCCCTTCTGGGGATTTGGCAGTTACATCGCGGCTCCTGAGCAACCTTTTATGCTCTTCTGGGTGGCCGCAGCCTGGGTCTTCTGGCAAGGGGTGCGAGAGGACGACAAACAATGGTCGGTGAAAAAGACCTGGATTTGGTTGGGCATTCTCATGGGGCTGGGGTTAAACTCCAAGTTTGTCATTGCCCTTTTGGCCCCAGGCTTCGGTATCTATCTTCTAGCAACACCACAACGACGAAAAGATTTACTGACGCCTTGGCCTTGGGTTGGTTTTCTGATCGCAACGGTTATTTGTAGTCCTATCTTCTTATGGAATCACCTTCATGATTGGCCAGGCTTCAAATATCAATTCGGCAGCCGACATGCGAGCGACGGCATCAAACTGAGTCGCTGGTTTGTTTTCTTGGGTGCTCAACTTGTTTTCTATACGCCCGTCTTGTACTTCCTCATTGTGGTTTCATTTATCACTTCCATAGTAAAATTTGCGGAAAATCGATGGAGGTATTTATTTTCACTTGCTGTGCCTTCCATCGCCATTTTCTATACGCAGCCACTGTTTGCAGATTACAAACCACACTGGAGCGGAGCTGCCTGCACGTTATTGCTAATTGGAGCCGGAGGCATCTGGTCTCAAGGGCTTAATTGGGGGCAAAAGAAAATTATTCAGGCGCGAAGTAAAATCCTTTCAAGAGGCATTATTGCTTTCGTGGTTCCTGTCTTAATCCTGGTCTACACTCCTATCTTTTATCCCTGGGTGCCAAAAGTATTTAAATTGGTCGCACCAAACAGTGAGTGGGTGACCACTAACGATTTCAGCAACGAACTTACTGGGTGGGAAGAATTGGGCCAGTTCGTCAATCGCCGCCAGCGGGAAATTCATGCTGAAAGCGGCCGAAAACCCTTCATCGCAGCTCAACGCTATGAAACCACGGCCCAAACGACTTGGGGTACGAAACAAAAAGTTTATATGCTGAATTTAACTACTAGCCAGTACACGGTGATGCAGACACCGGAAGAAATGAAAAACCTCCAGGGACAAGATGCCATCTTTGTGAGTACAGAAAAATACTACGAAGATCCAATGGAGTGGGCAAAATGGGATCAATGCCAAAAAGAAGAACTTAAAACTTTCCGCCATGGAGAACATGCCAGAACTTTTTATGTCTTCTACTGCACAAACTTCCAAGGGATTTTAAAATAAAAAAGGAGGGGCAACCCTCCTTTTTTTATTAATCCTTTGTGAAAAAATCTACACGTAAGAACCACGTTTGATTTTTTCAAGAATGATTTTCTCAGTCTTGATTGGATCTCGAGG
Source organism: uncultured Bdellovibrio sp. (assembly GCA_964431515.1). Taxonomy (GTDB): domain Bacteria; phylum Bdellovibrionota; class Bdellovibrionia; order Bdellovibrionales; family Bdellovibrionaceae; genus Bdellovibrio. Next base: position 90,058 of record CAYSKF010000008.1, on the reverse strand, counting down.
GTCTACCGAGAAGAAAGACTGCTGCTCGCAACGAATCTTTTCTTTGATCAACCATCTCAAGATATCAGCCAAGTTTTTATTTTTCTTATCTAAGAAGAATGGATCGTTCTCAAGAGCATCTTTGGCTTTCTTCAAAGCACGTGCTTCTGCTGGATCTGATTCTTTCACTTTGTAGTGAGGTAAATCATACTTCTTCACATCTTCAGGCAATACACCCAAAAACTTGACGTTAGGTGCAGAGAAATCCGCATTACGAATCAATGATGCCGCAGAGCCTGCTTTTAGCGTACGGAAGATATTTTGCATCGTGTACGCATCCAGATCCCCGAAGAAATACATCGGCACATCCAATTCGTCCTGAATCAACTTAGACCAGCCACGAACTGCATTGGATGGAACACCCTGGGCACCCATCACGATACAGTTATTACGTTTAGTAAAACCCATCGTAACCAATGTATTTGCAGTACCTTCAGATTCCACGATCAAACAGAAGTCGATCTTCTTTTTTGCTTTTAGCTTCAAAGATTGTGGTTTGTTTTTAGGCTGAAACGGCGAAGTTCCCAGTGAAGACAAGTCGACAACGGCCTTTTCACCATCTGGCATTGTCTCTGTAACAACAAGCTGTTGAGAATAAGTCTGTCCACCTCGGTCATTGGCAAAACAGTTCAACTCTTCACGATAAACTTCCAACATATCACCGATGAAGTCGATGATCGCATCAGACTCTGGCTGATCATCGAAATCCAAAGGCTTTAGGCGTGGATTGCCTTTAATCAAACCTTTACACATGTAATACAGTTCACGCTTCGTATTAACAGAGCCGATTTCCAAGTTGCGCAAAAGAATCTCAAGTACAAAAACCACCCGGGCTAACTTTTGTACTGAAGATACATTCAACTCGGTACGAACGTATTTATCTCCAGGAGTTAAATAGCCCAACTTAGAGTCATACAAGGAATTGTCCAAAGAGGTCTTTACGGCCTCCAATACAGGACGTTTTGAGGCTTCAAGATCTTTCAACATCTTATCAGCTAAGAGTCGAGCCTCTTTAGGAATATCAATCTTCAATTCTCGAATACTAAGAAGTTTTCCCATTATTTACTCTTTCCTGTCGTCTTCTTCGTCGTTGTCTTTTTCGTTGTACGGGATCCTGAAGCTTCTTCAGCAAGGTCCTCACTGTTGATGACATCTTCTTCAATGTCATGCTCAATGCCTTTTTTCTTCTCGCGCTTTTTTTGTTCTAAAAGCTTCGATTCAGCTTGTTCCAAATCAGCGATAGCTTCTTCAGAGTCACGTCCCAAAAGCTTGCGCAATCCTTCTTCAGCTTTTTTCTTTCGCGTTTCTGGTGCATTTACAATTCTTGCTAAACCCTCAACCAGAATCGGACCGAATTGCTCGATATGAGCTAACTTTCTTTCCAGATCCGCTTCCTTCACTTCTTTTTTGATGTGGCGAGAAAGCTTTTGACCAGCTTGAATCAAAGCCAAACGAATTTCTGCAACAAGCTCTTCAGAAGCATCAATCGTTTCTTTAGACGCATTCTTAAACTTGATAAACGGAGAAACGATTGAAATCGCAAAAATATAAGGTCCCAAAGGCAAACTATCTTTAGGCTGGCTTAAACCATAAGATTTCCAATTGACCGATTCAATAGCCCAAGTGATAGCGCAACCAGATTTATCAAATTGCAAAGGAACACGGTTGGCAAAGCGAAGCAACGTCACTGGAGAATCATGCTCCTGATAACGATCCTTGAAACGTGCCAAAGCCACTTCCACCACAACAGGCTTAAAGTCACAAATTGTTGGCTTGCGAGTCACCACAGCAAAAAAGTCAATTTCCCCAAGACGAGTGATCGACTTGGACAAGGCTTCCTCGCCCACCGTCAAAACAGATTTTGTAGACGGAGCCATCAAATCTGTATTTTGCACCGCTTGGAATACTTTTTTGTAGTCTTCTTCAGTCAAAGACGTCAGCGGTTTTTCTAGTAAATTTTTAGGCAGACCTTTTTTAACAAAATCAGAAATAGACTGGTCTGAAATACGTGAAAAACCGGTTTTCAAGAACTTCGATAAAGTTACTTTTCCAAACAAAGTCGCATGAGTAATGAACTCACCTAGTTTGAAAGTATGAGGATGTGGCAATGACGCCTCAGGAATTTGCGGCACATCCTGGCTGACGCGATTGACAGTGACAAAGTCGTTGTCCATCAGCTTGTAAGTCACTGTCATGTGTGGATTCACCAGAATTGTGCCCTCGATGTAGGTCAAAATTCCGCCATCCCCATTCAACTGGATTCTTCCATCCAAGATGAACTCTACACGAGTTCCATGATCGCGATCCCAATCCAAGGTTTCTTTGTTCTTCAAAACCCCAGTATTAGATTTAATATCCACATCAACTTGAGCCGACATGGCTTTTCGCATTTTTTTCGTTTTAGAAATAACATTCACACCGCGAGCATTTGTCATTTGCGCCCAGGTGGTCGCTGCTGAAATACCGATCCCTTGTTGCCCGCGTGAACATTGTCCGCGACCAAACTTAGAAGACGCCAGATATTCTCCATAAACCTTAGCTAAATCATCAGCTTCGATTCCTGGGCCATTGTCTTCTACAACAATCCTAATAAGATCCGTGTTTTTCGTTGAACCTGCACCCACCTTGGAAATTTCAATAAGAAGATCCGGCAAAATGCCAGCGCCCTCACAGGCATCCAATGAGTTGTCGACAGCCTCTTTTAGGGTCGTTAAAACAGCCTTCAAAGGTGAAGAAAAACCAACTTGCTGCAGGTTTTTCGCAAAATATTCAGCGGTACTACTTTTGGTAATTTTACTCACGGTCGCTTAGTCCTTCACGAGAAGTTAACGAATTTTAATGAATAACTTTGATAGGTTAACGCGAACGCAGGGAGTCAAAGCAAGACTAAAGGCTACCTATTGCAGAGCGGCAACTGAAACTCAACGGAGACCTATTTGTCTTTCAATTCATCCAAAGCCATCTCGGCTCTCGTTTTATAACCCTTCTTAGAGTTGCATTCTTTGCATGAAGGAACACAGTTTTTCTTATTTGATTTCCCGCCCCTGGCAATCGGAATCAAGTGATCCATTGTCAGCTCTGCCGGTTTGAACTTTTCTCCGCAATGATAACAATGACCCTTGCCGACCTCTTGCTTCCACCACTGCCCCTGACGAAGCTCGCGAGCTTTCGCCTTTTCTTTCTTTTGGTGTTCGGGGGAGGCTGCTGAAAAAAAGTATTCCATAAGGGTCTTATAAACTAAGGCAATAAAAGGTGCCATGAAAAAGTAATTTAAGGAACTCTCACAAAAAGGGAAGACTCTATCCCTAAATGGACTTCACAGAAAATCACAGAGGCACCTAAGTACGTAATATCTAATTAAACTGCACTCATTATTCCGTTTTTTTGGATGTTTTATCTGATTTAGGTCCCATTCCCCTCATTTCCCCCATCATTGGACACCCTCCCATCCCCATCTTCTCATCACAAGCGGCTCTCATTTCTTTTTGACAGTCTGCCATTGTCCGGTCGGAACGAAGACAAAGAGCCATTTTCTCGTGATGGGTGGCCATTTCCTGTCTTTGCTCTTTGGTCATTTCCATTGGCATCTTCTGATGTCCCATTCTGTTTTTCTTACCATCGCTCGCAAATGAAACACTTGTTGCCATTAACGACAAAGTCAAAACCGCCAGAAGGGCTGATGCAATTTTCATTTTCTTCTCCTTTGCTGATTTAAAATATCACCATAAAGACGATGAGAAAATCATATCCGCCAGTCCTCCAATACGGCCTCAAATTTCACATTTAATTGCGTAAATACACTCAGACTCTGTGCTCATTTTTCCCTGGGATTTACACTGGGCCCCACCATCTCAACAAAGAATTGAGCAACACTTCGGACAATCTAGATAGTCCGAATGAAATTCAAAAAGTTCACTTCCTGGATCTGACCCTATTCTCGAAAACTATCACTTCGAAATCGAAAACCTAATGACGGACGATTCCTGTCCCGACACAGGTGCTCCATCTTTAAATGGCACAATTCTTAGGTAATAGGTTTTACCCGGAGTGAGCTGGCTAGGCGCCGAGTACGGGACCGATCCCACTCTGCCCCAACCAGAACCGTTGCTATAGGAAACGGATCGAGTTTGACCACTGGCATATTTATTCCAGAACCAAGCAAACGTTGGGGATTCTGATAAATCAATAAAGAACTCTGTTCCAGCACCTGCATAGGTCCAAGTAATTGAAGGATTGCCCGCAACGTTTATAGATCCATTGGCCGGAGAACCTACCTGCACGACTGATAATCCTGGCCCTGGATTAGCCGCCGGAATCGAGAACCGAACAACTTGCGACTGCTCACCAGCCACTGGTGCCCCGCCTTTAAAAGGCACAATTCTTAAATAATAAGTTCTGCTGGGAGCGAGTTGGCTTGGAGCCACGTAAGGGGCAGCTCCTATAGTTCCCCAGTCGGATCCATTTCTATAGGACATAGAGCGACTCTGACCATTAGCGTATTTGTTCCAGAACCAGGAAAACGTTGATGATTCCGATAAATCGATGAAGAACTCTGTCCCAGAACCTGCATAGGTCCAAGTAATTAAAGGATTGAGTTCAGTACTTCCAGATCCATTCATCGGATAGGTCACCGTCACAACAGAAGATCCAGGATTGGGTGTTGGACTTGGACTTGGACCTGGCGTTGGCGTTGGCGTTGGTGTTGGTGTTGGTGTTGGTGTTGGTGTTGGACCTGGTACAACAGTCTCTTTCTCTTGGCAGTCAATCGAATAGGTCGCTCCAGGGTAAACAATCTGGTTGTCAGATTCACAAAGCAATCGACCATCGTATTCATACAAACGAACTTTTCCATGAATGGGAGGGAAAGACTGAGTGCCCGTGTGAGTGACCCAAGGAGCTCGATCAATCCGGTGCGCATAAGAAACCAGCACTTCATTTTCGTTAATAGCCGTATTAAAGCCCACGGACACTATGGGGCCTGAGCCATTCACTTGTCCTATCACTTCTACTCTTCGCTGAATTAAAGAGCCACCAATTAATGAATTCGAAGCATCGGGATTGCGCCATTCTCCATAAAGAAATCCAATCAAAGAGCCATCTTTTCGCGTTGCAATTTTAACGGATATCGGCTCGCGCTGAGAATCAATAGGACTAGGACGATTCATCAAAACATGGACTGATGAATCCACTTCATTGGGGTGGAAAAACTTAAGGCGATTCGGTTGGCCGGGATCAATGTAGCCAATAAACTTACCCCATGGATCGATACTATAATCGGTCGAAGCAATAAGCTCTAATGGATCAGATACAATATCTTTTTTAACAGTTGCGCCTGGCCCCACCGCCAGCAGCTTCGAAGAACCTAATACGGGACGAACATCATCCAATCCCCAAACTGGCTGACCATTTGGTGAAACTAGAAAACCTTGGTGAGAAAAGTTTAAACCATCGGTGCTTGTTGCATACAAAACAGAATGAGCCCCAAACCTAAAGGAAGACTGTTGCCCTGCGGGGACCGATCCAGAGCAGTGCATGTTAGAAGTTCCGCGGACAACATCCAAAAAACTTTTCTCATGCACAGCAGACCGTTCAGGACATGCCGAAGCCGTAAAATACATGTAATAAAGCCCGTTTATTTTTAAAGTCACAGGCCAGCCGAATTGATAGTTCCAATAATCATTTCCAGTAAGACCGTTTATCTTAACAAAATTTTGTCGTGTAACGGGTTGGCCTTTATTCCAATTTTTTCCACAATCAAAAGAATCAGCATAAGCAATTGTCATCGTCGTATACCCAGGACTGCCTTGCGGGGGACGCTGAAAGCTCTTTGGGTCGACTGTACCCGTATTTCTATAATCTAAGTTGATACTTTCAACTTCAAAAAAGAGTCTCAAATGACAGTTTCCCAGGTCCAATAAAGTCGGATCGTTGATGTGATAAAAAGTGGGATCTTGCTCAAAATCACTTTTTAAAATTTCGCGACGATTGTAGGACTTGGTTTCTCGCTGTTGTAACAAATCATCCATAGTCAGGTCGACTTGAAATATTTTATCTGTCACCAGTGATAAGCTGTCTTCCCATCCTCCATATATTAAGTGCCCTGCCCCATTTTGATCGTAAAACAAGGTCGGCGAATAAATATTTCTGTTTTTAACATCAGAACTAGGTAACAAAACCGAAGTTGTTAGATTAGAGCCGTTGTAAACAGTCAGGGGATGAACTGCAAAACCTTTGGGTGCAATTCTTGAAGCTTCTATATTTACAGGAGCTTTAACGCCGACAAAGCGAGCAGGCTTTGCAGATTGATTTTCCGCGCGAGCCATTTCTGTAAGATTCAACTGTAAACCACCTGATATTTCGGATTTCTCGACTGAGACTGAGCTTAAATTGGATGGAGCGCAATTGAAGTAGATTAACGGCAAAAATACAAATAACACTGGCAAAAAGTACTTTACCATTATTGCCCCCATCCCCTGATCTCCATAAGTTTAACTTGATTTTACTAAACTTCAACTGCTGAGGTTTATATTTTTCTGAATCTAGTCAGATCTACTTCTAATTCAATAGATTCAATTCGCTATAGAGTGCATCAATTTAAGATGTCTCTTTTTGAGACTTTTAAGTCAGTTATTCTGTCTTTTCATCTTACAGATCCACCAAATACCCGCTCAGAAAAATTCACACAGGACGGTGCTTTCAAACTACTTGCGAACATCAGGAAACCGGGGTGTTTTTAAAGTTCGAACAGATTCCATAGACACAAAACGACAGATAAACTGGACGTGTGACGAGCCTCGTAGCTATCAACAAATCCCGCCTAAATACCGATAGAAACTTGTGTTGAATTTTAAGCGAGGATGCCGATGTCTATTAAAACGTACAAAAAAGGTGAATTGATTTACAAAGACGGCGATAAGATTACGGCTGTCTATTTAATTCAAAGTGGTGGCGTCAACCAATGCCTCATTCGCGGCAAAAAAACGATCGATCTATTTCAACTAGGATCTTCGCATCTACTGGGCGAACAAATCATTTTAGGCCAGGGAGCTCACACGACATCTGCTGTTGCCACAACTGAAACCAAGGTTCTTGAAATTCCAGTTGAAAACCTGAAAGTACAGTTTGATGGTGCCCCACAGATGCTAAAAGCAATTATCAAATCCCTTGCCGACCGGTTGCGATTAGCCGTGAATGAAGTCCGATCGAGCAAAATGGAAAAGGACTCTTCTCCTTGCCCAGAGGACCAAGTTGCTAAAGCCTTTGCCTCTGTCTTTCATACGGCAAATCACAAAGGGGATCGAAACGCCAAACCAGGTGAAGTGATCGTCGAGTGGAATCTGATGAAGCAATACTGTCAGCGGGTGATGGGAGAATCCATAAAACGAATGGAACAAGTTCTGAATATTCTGGTAAAACTCAAACTGGCCTACTATGAAATGGGCAAAACTCCAGATAATCCAGACGGCCCCGACGAAATTCAAAAAATTCACTTCCTGGATCTTGACCTCGTTGAAAGCTTTTTTGAGTTTTATCAATATTACTACTTCAAAGGTGGGCGCACAGAGCTGCTTAAAGTTGATGAACTCAGCTATCAAATGCTCGGTGGTCTATTGAAATTGACAGAAAACGAACAGCCCGATCGTTTCGGAATCGTCGGCATTGAGTTCGCAAAATTTGCTGAATACTGTAAAGAAGAAGTCGGCATTAACCTCAATAACGACCATTTCAATCGACTGGAAAGCAAGGGCATCTTCATGAAGCGCAAAAACGCTGGCACCGGCGTGGTCTTGCAGTTCGAAGTGAAAGAGTTTCGTTCTGCCCTGCAAAGCTGGAAAATTTTGCGTGAAATTGAGAAATGGAACGAAAAAGGCTTTGTCGACATGGACGAAAAAGAAGTGAAGGCAAAAAAGAAAACCAATGGCCCCTCCTGCCCTGCTTGTAATGTCGAAGTTCAAGCGGGAGCCAAGTTCTGTCAAGAGTGTGGTCATAAACTTGTGATGGCGGCGTAATATGAGTGAAGCCTTAATTATTTTCAAAGCAATCAACAGTGATAGCGACAAACAACGGTTTGCAAAAAAAATACTTACGAATCAAGATACGATTTATTTGCAGACCAAAAACCATCAGCCTGTGGTGTTGAAACCCAAAGATGTCGATAACGAAAACAATCTTTATTGCACAGCACTCAATTCCTCACTCTCGAGCGAAATAGTAGAATCAAAGGTCACTGCGAATATCGTGTTACAGGGGGAAAGCTATATGTTTGAGACTCGTCCCGAAGTCAGTGGACAAGACATCAAACTTCCCATTTCTAACTTATTTCATCTTCAGAAGAGAAAAAACTTTCGTTACGTGATACCCGAGAGCTACTCTGCCCAATTTATTTTCAGTAAGATGAATGGAGAAACCACATCGCTGAATTGTCGTCTGGTAGACCTAAGCACCGACGGTTGCGCTTTGGAAATGGCCATTGATGTAGCAAATGTCAAAGTGAGTGACAAAATAGAAGGGGCTGTTTTCCTTGGGCATCGTGATCCGATACTCATACAGGGGTATATTAAAAACATTCGTCCCAAAGGAGATACAACATTAGTTCTCGGGCTTCAATTTATGCACCTGCCGAATGCGAGCGAGGGCCTTATTATCGCCTCGCTTGCGGACTTGCAGCGAGAAGTTTACTTTCTCAACGCTGCCTAAATTATCCGACGGCAATAAAAGCCCAGGTTGCTATACCTGTTCCTATAAAACCAAGCATGCACATCCCCGCAAAAAACAGGGTTTGTAGGCTTGGTTTTTTCAATATCAGGCTCAAGGCCCCTAACACCAAACAGACTTGAAACATCAAGCTGGCCATATCAAAACGATCACCGGCAGTTGATAAAGTTGCCAAGTGAGCTTCAATTTCCTGAGCACCGATAATCTGCCCAAGCTCTCCGTTCAAATCTTGCGCCCAGTTTTCAGGCCCCACAGTTTTTGAACCTTTTAGGATTTCATTCTTCTCTTTTTTATAACGCAGGATCTTGCGATCCAATTGACTGATGTGTCCGTCAACACCTTTGATTGAGGCCGAGCTAATCGCGCCTGCCTGTTTCAAACTTTGAAGAAGTGATTTTTCACCTTCTACCAAAGTTTCTTTGATACTTTTAGATTGGTACCACATGTAGGCCGCAGCCTTTTCATTAGCACCAATGATCTCATCGTCGCCATACTTGCCAGCAACAAGATCACTGACTGCCATAACGGCAGCAAAAATAGCGATCACAACACCACAACGAACTTCAAAGTTTCTATCCGCATTTTCCGACATGGTTTTAAACTCAACTATTCAATTTTATGTAACGTTTAATTCGCTGGATAATAAAGCTTATTATCCCACATTCCTTCGTTAAAATATTGTATAGCGGCTTTTAATTTTTGAGTCAATTCTTGCTTACGAACACTCTGTTCAGGTGATAGCAATTCACCGATCAATTCTTTTTCGGCAGCACGATCCGCGATTGCAAACATTTGCGGATCTCCGTGCCCCGGTGACCAACGAAGAAAATAATCCTTCGCAAAAAGAATATATCGACCATCAATAAAATTTACGGCAACCTTATCACCTTCTGCGAACACCGAACTAATCAGAAAGTTTTTATCTTTTGCAGGAATAGTTAAAAAGTCGACAATCGTCGGCAGCACATCCACCTGCTGAACAACTTTTTCTGTATCAACCTGAGGAAACTCAAAACTCGGGTGATAAAGAAATAATGGAATTCGATAATTGCCCGCTTCGTTTTCCCACTCAGATCGATAGTGCTGAGAAGCATGATCTGCAGTCACCACAAACAAAGTATTCTTGAACCAAGGTTTTTTCTCGATCTCGGCAAAAAACTTCTTTAGGGCCATATCGGTATAAGAAATCGTCTTTGTAATCTCAACCGGACCTTCCGGAAACATCTCTTTATATTTTTCTGGAACGCGGAAAGGTTGATGCGACGACAACGTAAAGACCGAAGTCATAAAAGGCTCAGGAACTTCATCTAGTTTGCCAGCCATCCACTGCAAGAAAGGCTCGTCCCAAATTCCCCACACACCGTCGTAATCAGCTGAATTGCCATACTCTGTTGCTCCAAAGTAGGATTCAACCCCCGCACTCTTCATGAAAGAGTCAAAATACATCGTCCCGTTCTGCCCACCGTGAAAAAAACTGGTATGATAACCTAAAGGACTTAACAAAGAACCCAAACCCACAAAATAGTTTGAAGTGAAATGAGAAGATATAAAGGGCTCGTTCATCATCGCTGGGACTCCAGCCATAATCGCGCCAATTCCTTCAATAGATCTTCTGCCATTGGCGTAGACATTTTTGAAAACCAAAGATTTCGCCATCAAGGAATCTAAAAATGGAGTAAAACTTTTACCATTCACTGGCCCGATGAATTCTTCACCAAAGCCCTCTAAGACGATGATCATCACATTTTGACGATTCTGAGGTCTTTTCCCTTCAAGAACGGACTGAGAGTAAACGCCATTCAGATGCTGAAGCATTTCGTTTTTATCCGTAAAAAACTTTTCTTTCAGCAAAGATTCAGCCCCATAACTGCGGATGAACGTGAAAGTGGAATTTAGGACAAGATTATTTAAAAGAGGTGCCTGAAAAATGTTCGCATTAACAAAACTGATGGGCTTTTTCTGCAGTCCCCCGCGAATTCCTACAACGGCCACAATCAAAGCAACAAAACATAAAAAACCATGCATCACCCATAAGCGAGCACTCCCCTTGTTCGCCCCTGGCCAAATGAGGTTTTCCGGTGTCATCTTTTGGATGACTATTTTTGTTGCTCCCACAAAGAGCACGACCAACACCGAATTGATCAAAAATAACAACCAATAGCTGCTAACGAAATTCCACATTTTCCCAGGAATCTCATTCACGATAAAAAGACTGTCGTAAGAGAATCGCCGTCCCACGAAGTTAATGAACTCGACATCAACTAGGTTTAGAATCAGAAAAGGCACTTGTAGTACGCAAAAGAGCCCCCAAGTCAAAAGCGCCCAATGTTTGTTCCAACTTTTAGGCCAAGGAATAAAGGTCATTAAAAGCACTGGAGCCGTTAAACTCAAGGCCGCAGCCGTGTCAAAACGCAAGCCCACGATGAAGGACCACAAGATATCCAAGAGACTTTTGTTTTGAAAAAGACTCCAGTTCCAAAACAAAAACTCCAGTCTTGCAATGAAATAGAAAACAACAGTGACAGCCACGAGGGCAAAAACTTTTAATAGACGATGACTTGGTCCTAGCATGCCCCATCCTATAATGATATACAGCGTCATTCAAGGGGCCCTGCAACGGATGAGAGGAGAACTCACGACGTGCGGACACTGGACTTAGTCACCTGCCTCTGCTATTTTCCAGCCCTATGACACCAGAACAAATGAAACAACGTTTAGAAGCGCATTACCCTGACTGCAAAGTTGAAGTTTACGACTTAACAGGGACGCATGATCACTATGAAGTTTTTGTGGAAAGCCCGGCCTTTGCGGGAATGACTCGCATCCAGCAACACCAACATGTTATGGCCTGCTTTGGTCCAGAATTAAAGACCGGCGAAGTCCACGCGCTTTCAATCAAGACTAAAATCAAATAAAAAAGGAAAAAAATATGTCTACAACTCACGAAAGAATTTCTCAAATTCTTGAACAAAACAAAGTCGTTCTTTTCATGAAAGGAACACAACAATTTCCAATGTGCGGTTTTTCTGCACGTGCCTGCGCCATTCTTCAAGACATGGGAACTCCTTTCCATGACGTGAACGTCTTGGAAGACGAAGAAATTCGCAGCGGCATCAAGGAATTCGGCAACTGGCCTACAATTCCTCAGCTTTACATCAACAAGCAGTTGGTGGGCGGAAGCGACATCATGATGGAAATGTACCAATCTGGTGAACTACAAGAGCTTTTAAAATAATATGAGATGTAATGTAGCCCTTTGGGATCGCATCATCAGGTTTGTCTTAGGTGTTCTTTTGACCACCTACGCTGTTGCTGGCGGTCCTTTTTGGGCCTACATTGGTATTTACGGTCTCATCACCGCAGCTTGGGGCTTGTGTCCGATCTATGGTTTCTTTAGAATAAGAACCTTAAGAGATTATCAGCGAAAAACACCCGACGAAGAATAGGAATTTCACCATGTCACCACTCCTCCTCGAACTTGAAAACTTTTTACAAAAAGATCAAATCAAAACCGATGAGGAAAGTCTTAAACACTGGGGTAAAGACTGGACAACCTATTTTGATGTCAAAGCTGCCGCTATTGTTTTCCCACGAAAAATTGAAGACGTCGTTGAGCTCGTGCGCTGGGCAAGAAAGAATAAAATTGCATTAATTCCATCCGGCGGTCGCACGGGTCTTTCTGGCTCGGCAGTTGCAACTCAAGGCGAAGTGGTCGTTTCTTTCGATCAGATGAATCAAATCAAAAACTTCAGTGCTGTTGATCAAACAGTTGTGATCGAATCCGGAGTCATTACTGAGTCTCTTCAAGAATTCGCACGCTCCAAACAACTTTTTTACCCTGTGGATTTTGCCGCTCGTGGCTCTGCTCAGATGGGCGGAACCATTGCCACCAATGCTGGTGGAATTAAAGTCGTTCGTTATGGTCTGACTCGGGATTGGGTTGCAGGATTAAAAGTCGTCACTGGTACCGGTGAGGTTCTGGAGCTAAATAATGGTCTCGTGAAAAATGCGACTGGCTACGATCTGCGCCATCTCTTTATTGGCTCTGAGGGAACATTAGGATTTGTCGTTGAAGCCACAATCAAACTTGCTCCGACTCCACCTCCAATGAAAGTTCTCGTCATGGCTGTACCAGGCTTGGATGCGGTTATGAAAATCTTTGCCGAGTTTAAAACGAAGACACCACTCGTCGCTTTTGAAATGTTTTCCGATAAAGCTTTAGCAAAGGTTTTAGAGAACACAGGACTTCCGGCTCCGCTTGAAACATCGGCTCCATTTTATGTTCTCGCGGAAGTAGAAACTGGCTCAGAGAAACAAGAAGAACAAGCCCTAGGTGTCTTTGAAAAGTGCCTAGAAGAAGGCTGGGTTGTTGATGGCGTCATCAGTCAGTCAGATACACAAGCCGTGACCTTCTGGCGTTATCGCGAAGATATCAGCGAATCATTGGCAAAATATTCCCCTTATAAGAACGACGTCGCAGTGACTATTTCCAACGTCCCTGCCTTTATGGAAGACTTGGATAAAGTTTTGGAGCAAGCATATCCAACTTGGGAAGTTGTATGGTTCGGCCACATCGGTGATGGCAACTTGCACATCAACATTCTTCGTCCAGCGGGAATGAGCAAAGAGGATTTCGTTAAAGAATGTCGCCAAGTGGACTTAATGGTTTTTGAATCTGTCAAAAAATACAAAGGTTCAATCTCTGCAGAGCACGGTGTGGGCTTAACTAAAAAGTCCTTCCTCACTTACTCGAGATCTGCCGCTGAAGTTGAGATCATGCGCGGGATCAAAAAAGTTTTCGACCCCGACAACATCATGAATCCAGGAAAAGTCCTGTAAGACTTTCCCCTAACGAACGAACAAGAGTCTAATAAACGACGCGAGTACGAATAGAGCGACGAAGCTGGCCAATATCATTGGCCAGCGTAGTTGCTTGAGCCGACTGAAGATCCATCACCAAGTAACCAATTTTGTTGTTGGTTGAAAGATACTGCCCCTCGATATTCGCTCCGGCCTTTGAAATCAAACCATTGATTTCCCCCAATACACCGGGTTCATTTTTATGCACGTTTAAAATACGTGATGTTCCGTGCTTCACTGGAAGATCCACGTTCGGGAAATTCACAGCCCCCGAAGAAGAACCAATTTTCAGATAACGTCGGAAGCTTTCTGCGACTTCAATACCAATCGCATGTTGAGCTTCCTCAGTGCTACCACCTATGTGCGGAGTCAAAATGACATTTGCAACCCCTTGCAAAGAAGACTTAAATTTTTCTTTGTTCGAAGCTGGCTCTTCTGGAAAGACGTCAATCGCACAACCTGCCAAGTGTTTCGATTTAAGCGCTGCCACTAAATCTTCGATAACGACGACAGTTCCGCGGCTGGCGTTAATAAAATGACTGCCTTTTTTCATCATCGCGAATTCTTTTGCACCCATCATATCTTTCGTCTCTGGTGTCTCTGGCACATGCAAAGTGACAAAGTCAGAAACTTTCAGCAACTCCTCGAGTGAGGACTTCACAACGGCGTTTCCTAAAGGCAACTTCTTTACAATATCAAAGAAGACAACTTTCAGGCCCATAGCTTCTGCTAGCACACTCACCTGACTGCCGATATGACCATAACCCACAATACCTAAAGTTTTTCCACGAACTTCATGGGATCCTTCTGCAGATTTAATCCACTCACCCACATGGGCTTTCATGCTGCGATCACCCAGCTGACGAGCCAATGAGATCATTTCAGCAATCACCAACTCCGCCACAGAGCGCGTATTTGAGTGAGGAGCGTTAAACACAGGAATGCCCATTTCACCTGCGGTCACCAAATCGACTTGATTAGTACCGATACAAAAACAACCAATCGCTACCAAATGAGAATTTGCGCGCAAAACTTTTTCCGTCATCTGTGTTTTAGAACGAATTCCAATCACATCGTATTGCGGTAAAAGCTTTAGCAGCTCTTCTTCAGAGGGCGCGTGCGATATCAAATCGACTTGAAATCCCTCGGCTAATAAATTTTCTTTTGCAATCACATGAATATTTTCAACAAGCAGAATTTTGAGTGCTTTCATTCGCACCTCCACCTGAAATAGACTAAACGATGCCGCGCACTAAGTGTAGTCAAAACGACAGTACCAAGAGAGACTTAGCACCTATGTCTACAAATCGAGTTTTTTCTCTACTTATCGTTGATGATGACCTTCTAGTCCAGCAATCACTCAAAATGTGCTTGCCAAAAAATTGGAAAGTTTTTTCTGCTACCACCCTCGACGCAATTCAATATGAACGGTTCTATCATGCGGCGTTTGTAGATATGCATTTAACGGGCGACACCAGTCATGCTGACGGGCCTCAAGTTGTGGAAAAGCTTATCAAGCACAACAACCAGCTTGAAGTCGTGGCCATGTCCGGCGACCTCAATCGCTCTTTGATGGAAAGCTGCCTGAAAGCCGGAGCCCAAAGATTTTTAGCAAAACCTTTAATGCCCGAAGAAGTTTTACTGATACTTGAAAAAATTGAAGCTCTTTGGGATTTGCGCAGCATTGATCCCAGTGCGCAAAGGCACTCCACTCGTTGGGTGGGGAAATCAACAGCTTCACAAAAAATTCAAAAACGTGTGGCGGAGCTTCGCGGGGAAACAAGCCCCGTGTTGATCGAAGGTGAAACTGGTTGTGGTAAAGAAGTCGTTGCACGCCTTCTGCACGAGCAAGAAGGTGACAGACCTTTCATCGCCGTGAATCTTGCAAGCATTCCAGAACAATTATTTGAATCCGAAATGTTTGGTCATGTTAAAGGTGCCTTCACAGGAGCTGACAGCCACAAGGTCGGCTTAACGGAAGCGGCTCACGGTGGAGATCTTTTTCTAGATGAAATTGAAGCTCTACCTCTTTCTCAACAAGCAAAACTTTTGCGCTTCTTAGAAACTGGCGAAGTTCGCCGAGTCGGCGCGAAGGAAAGCTCCACTGTAAAAACTCGCGTGATTGCGGCCAGCAATAAGCCTCTTGCTAAAATGGTAGCCGCTGGCGAGTTCCGTGAAGATTTGCTTTACAGACTGGCAAGTCAAAAAATTGAGCTAACTCCACTGCGCGAACGCCTGGAAGACATCGATGAACTGGCAACCCACTTCCTCGAAGCAGAACGTCCTCGACGTAACAAATCTTTTGCTACTGATGGTTTGGCAGCACTTAAAACTTACAACTGGCCAGGCAATGTGCGAGAACTCAAACGCGTTTGCGAGCAGTTAAGCTTAACTTCCCCACTGCCGTTTATTCGTGAAGTTGATGTGGCAAATTGGTTGCGCCCTACAGCGACACCTGTGGGAGCCCCTTCTTACACCGCCATTGATTTTAGCAAAGGACTGAACACTTTGGTGGAAGAGTTTGAAGCTCATGCGATCCGCACTTGTTTGAAACAAACTAAAGACATCGAAGAGGCTTCGAAAATTTTACAAATTTCAAGATCAAATCTTTATAAAAAAATTAAAGATTACCAAATTGAAGAGGATCCTTCGTAATGAATTTTTCCAATTTTTCGTTCCCTTGGCATATGTCTTTACCAACCGCCTGGGAAAGTCATATTTATCAACAAACGGCCTTGATCGTTTTGTCGATTATTTTTATTTCTGGCGCCATCGTTTTCTTTTTCAGAAAGAAGAATTATTACTTCGTCCAATCCTGGGCGAGCATCAAAAGCTGGCTAGTAGCCGCGCCGCTATTGTTCACTGCCATGGGCATGCCTGAACCATGGCCCCTTGTCTTTCTAACTGTTCTTGCGATCTTAGGTGCCAAGATTTTTTTCCAAATCATGGGCATGTTCCATCGCAGTTATTTCGTCCTTATCTGCTACGCAGGAATTGTGGGCTTAGGCCTTTGCGCATGGAATGATCGAGTCGATCTTTACAACACCATGCCGATGATCGTCCTGGGAGCGAGCTGCCTTGTTCCCCTCGTGCGAAATTCCTATCGCCGCATGATCCAGTATATTTCCCTCACGCTATTGGCATTTATTTTCCTGGGTTGGTCTTTCATGCATCTTGGACTGATCCTGAAGTTTCCAAATGGTATTTACCAGGTCATGTACTTAATCATATTAACTGAGTTCTGTGACAACACCAACTTGGCGGTCGGAAGATATATTGGTGGCTGGCGTTTGTTCCCCGGCATCAACGCCAGACGTACTGTCGGCAGTACCGTGGTTTCTATTTTGCTGACACTTTTCCTTGCTGGATCGATGAGATTCTTATTGCCTGACGGCTCTGAAAAATATTGGTTGGCATCGGGATTGGTTGCATCTTTAGGCGGCTTCATTGGCGATCTTTTGATGACAGTCATTCGTCGTGATGCAGGAATGAAAACTGTAGGTCCATTTATTTTAGGACGAGGAGATTTCCTTCATCGAGTGGATCGCCTGATTTTCGTAGCGCCTATCTACTACTATGTCATGACGGTTCTGTTATGAAAGACTGGAAGTACGAAAACGAGCAGTGGACCCAACTGCCAACCTATTTGAAACACTTGCCACTTTTCACTCGGCACATTGATTTGTTCAGCGTGTTCATGCGTTTTTTGTGGTCCTTGTTTCTTAAAAATCTAGTGTTCAAGTTTTACATTCGACTTGAGGTGAAAGGGACACCTTTTAGATTTCTTTATAAAACTCAGCCTAAGTTGATTATTATCAGCAATCATGCGAGCCACCTAGATGCTGTTTCTATAGCAGCTTCTATTCCTCGGCGCTTTTGGCTGAACCTTTACATTGCAGCTGCCAAAGACTATTTTTTCTCAAACTTTCTCTTCACGTTTTTCTCGAAACATTGCCTAGGCGCTATTCCTATTGATCGCAAAGACCGTCGTGGTGAAGCCATCAATCTGATCATGAAGTTGCTCACGGAACTGCCACGCATGTGGTTGATTATCTTCCCAGAGGGAACTCGCTCCAAAGACGGAAAGATCCATGAGTTTAAGCGCGGGGTTTCTATTTTTGCAGAAAAAACTCAGACCCCTTTGTTGTTTACTTACCTTGAAGGCAACAATGAACTTTGGCCTAAAGGACAACATATCCCTCGCCCTGGAAAATTAATTTTACACGTAGGACCTGTTTATCCACCAGGCCCTATTCAAGAAGTCTTCGCGGCATATAAAGAGTGGGTCCTTACGATCAACCCTCATGCTTTCGCACAAACCGAGGAGGTAGTTCCTTATGTCCCTGAAAAACAACTTTGAAGTTGAATCGACTCATCTAAAAATTGGCCCCTATGAGATTTGCCCCATCCCGACAGGACTTTTCGGATTGGACGGAGGAGCTATGTTCGGAACCGTTCCTAAAGTCCTTTGGGAACGCACGAATCCTGCAGATGAAAAAAATCGTATTAAAATGGAAGCTCGTGCACTTCTGTTAAAATCACCGGGTTGTAATATTTTAATCGACACTGGCAATGGACAAGATTTTGTCGCCAAGTATGGTGAAAAGTTAGGTACTAAGTTTGCTGAAATGTACAACATCGATGACAGCGGTCCCAGTTTGCGCAAATCGCTGGCGGCGCATGGTCTTCAACCAGAAGATATTCATCACGTGGTACTCACCCACTTGCATTTTGATCATGCGGGCGGAGCCACAACGGAGATGAATGGCAAACTCATGCCTACCTTTCCTAAAGCTGAGTACTGGATTCAACAGGGAAATTTAGAAACTGCTAGCAAACCGAACCTACGCGAAAAGGCCAGCTACTACCCTGCCAACTTTCAACCTTTACTTGATGCCAAGGTTGTAAAAATCATGGACGGAGCTCAAGAAAACTTCCTGCCAGGGGTTTCGGCAATGATCTCTAATGGGCACACACAAGCGCAACAAATCATCAAAGTTTCAGATGGCACAACGACTTTGCTTTATTGTGGTGACATGACTCCCACGAGCTCCCATGTAAAAGTTCCCTGGCTGATGGGTTACGACCTGCATCCGGTTCTGTTGATGGAAGAGAAGCAAAAGTATTTAAGTGAAGCGGCCGACCAGTCATGGTACCTTTTCTTTGAGCACGATCCATATTGCGATGCTGCTCAAATTGAAAGAAATGGACATGACTTTGCGGTTCAAAAAAGATTTTGGCTTTAAAACTCTTTGGAGTGTTTTAAAAGACACTCTCAATCAAATGCGAGCTGGGGAACTTCAGCTCGTCGCTGCCTCACTTTCATTTTCAACAGCTATTGCCTTGGTTCCATTTATTGCGGTGGTTTTGGCGACCTTTCAATCTATCGGAGGGCTTGAAGCTTTATACCCAAAAGTGGAAGCTCTTTTACTTAAGAACATGCGCGAAGCTGCTGGCAGCGATGCCACGAAGTTCATTCGCATTTTTTTACGTAACATCAATGCTGGTAAACTTGGAACGACTGGAGCTGTCTTGTTGTTTATCACGTCCCTCAGACTGCTTCACGATATGGAGGTGGGAATCAATCGCGTGTGGAATCGTCGTAACACTCGGCCATTTTACAAACGACTCATCTATCAATGGGGACTGATTCTGGCTATTCCCGTATTTTTAGCGATCTATGTCGGTTTTACGTCATTAGAGCAATTTCAATTCGTACACAGTGTCCTGCCAGCCGGAGCCGCAAATTCCTTAGTTTTGGTTGGCAGTTTGTTTTTAATTTATAAACTCGTCCCCGATGTTTACGTCCACTCTCGTGCGGCTTTTATCAGCGCTTTGATGACTTCACTCGCCCTATTTGGTGTCCACAAGGCCTACGCTGCCTTAGCTGTCAGCTTTTTCAGCTATAACAAAATTTACGGATCCTTCGCGGCACTCCCCTTGCTTTTGTTTTGGATACTGACCCTCTGGTATGTCATTTTAGCTGGGGTTGCACTGTGCGCCTCGCTACAAAAAAGACACATAGCATAAATTTAACAATTTCTAAGCCCTTCGCTTGGAATTTTGGAATGAATTTGCTACTTTGTGCGCTTCCGGAGATATTAGTTCTCATTGGTGCTGTAGCTCAGCTGGATAGAGCAATTGCCTTCTAAGCAATAGGTCGCACGTTCGAGTCGTGCCAGCATCACCATTTTTCTTCCACCCGCTTCTTCAATCCTCGTTCATAATTTAAAAATAATTTCATCCTTTTAGAGTCATAGCTTCGAGTGAACCATCCTCCCATGGATGATCTCAACCTATTCCTTCGACCAGTATAAACTCTTAACAGTTTTTCAAATATGAATTCATTGTTAATCTACAACTCCAATTAAAATGAGGAGTTTTATGAAATTTTTTAAATGTTGGGTGACCCCAGTAATAGCCTTTTTGGCAATTTCCCCATCTGCACTCGCAAATTCTTCCCTTGGCTATGAATATGGAATTGCGAATTACAGCCCTGAGGGTGGCAGCTCCTACTCTTTCGGTGTTCATAAATTTTCAATCTTTGATACGACTGGTGGATTCAATGCTGCTCTACGGGGCACTATGAATAAAAATGCTTCGCAACAAGTTGCCGAAGCAAAGGCTCTCGAAAAAGCTGGTCAAAGTCATTACGTCACCTATGAGTACAGCTGGAAACAACCAGCACCGGTTCCTACCGATGGCGAGCTTTTTGTTTTAACACTAGGATCAGAGGGAAACCCAATAGTTGATCCTATCTCCCCTTCAACAACAGACAGCAATCCAAAACAGTCTGTTTTAGGTTTTGAGTACTCTAGCAACCTCTGGACAAAAGAAATGGCTCCAGTGTCAGTCGGAATCAATTGGGGGTTCAAAGGATTCTTTTTTTCCGCTGGAAAAACAAGTCAAACGACAATGACTGTTCCAGTTGAAGTGATCGCCTCGTCTTTGGTTTACGCGAAAACCGTCGCCTATGGCAGCTTCGCCGTGGGACCTTACGGTTATGCCACAAGCAACAATGCAAAATACAATCACTTAGAAATCGGCGCAAATTATGACCATTCGGCAAGTCTGCGTTTGAATGTTGCCTATCGCTCCACGCAGGATCAATACAAGAAAGGCGATAAGGTCAGCTCAATCAATAACAACACATTGGCAGCGGGTGTGAAGTACCAATTCTAAAAAAAATATTTTTAAGATGAAAACTTCCAACTCTATTAAGATACCTGGAATAGAGTTGGAAGAGAACTTCTGAAAATCACCTAACTTTCTTAACTATCTAGCTTCTTTCTTTTAAGAAGTAACGCATTCGTGACAACAGATACCGAACTCATCGCCATGGCTCCCCCGGCAATCACAGGATTGAGCATTCCAAATGCCGCTAAAGGGATTCCTAAAACATTATATACGAAGGCAAAAAATAGATTTTGTCTGATTTTCTGCAAAGTCATTTTGGAAAGAGCAATAGCCAAGGCCACTGAGTTCAAATCATTCCTCATCAAAGTGACATCCGCTGTTTGCACGGCCACTCCTGTTCCTGAGGACATTGAGAAACTGACATCTGCCAACGCCAAGGCCGGTGCATCATTAATTCCATCCCCCACCATCGCAACAATTTTCTTTTTTCGTTTTTGCATGACGATGTAATCTGCTTTTTGCGCTGGAGAAACTCCGAATTTGTATTCGGAAATTCCAACTTCCTGCGCAATGGCCTTCGCTGTTCCCTCGTTATCACCAGTGAGCATCACAACGTGGATACCGCTCTTCATAAGCTTTTCGATCGCTGCCTTTGAACTGCTACGAACCTGATCTGCAATTGCGATATAAGCCATCACTTGCGTGTGATTAGAAAGCACGACCACGCTTTGCCCTTGCGCCTCCAACTCAGCGACAACTTTTTGATCAACAACAACTTTTTCTTGAATCCATGCCGGGCGCCCCAAGCGGTACTCCTGCCCCTGAATCGTCCCCTGTACACCATGGCCTGCGATCGAGATAAACTCAGTGACTGGCTGATTGACAACTTTTTCGTTTTTACCTTGGTCAATGATTGCTCTCGCTAATGGATGAGATGATCCTTCCTCCAAACTCGCCGCAAGTTGCAACACGGCGGCTCTTTCGAAAGACGCCGTTGTTTTAATCTCTTTCACGACAGGCTGACCTTCAGTGATCGTCCCCGTTTTATCCAAAACTAACACATTCACTTTTTCAGCAATCTCAAGGGCTTTGGCATCACGAAACAGCACACCAGCTTTCGCAGCCTTACCAACACCAACAACAACGGCCGTCGGAGTGGCCAAACCTAAAGCGCACGGGCATGAAATCACGAGAACTGAAACGGCAGATACAAAAGCCGTAGTTAAATCACCAGCAAAAAACCACGTTCCGAAAAAAGTGGCTAAACTGATCAACACCACAGCCGGAACAAAAATACTGGATACCTTGTCAGCCAATCTTTGGATAGGAGGCTTCGAGCCCTGAGCCATCGAAACGATATGAATAATTTTTGCCAGCTGAGTTCTACTGCCAACACTAGTGGCTTGAATTCTTAAAGTTCCGTCCTGATTCATCGTCGCTGCAAAAACAGAAGCTCCCACACCTTTTTCTACAGGAATGCTTTCACCCGTTAACATGGACTCATCAACAACAGACACACCAGAGATCACAGTTCCATCGACAGGAATAGACTCTCCGTTTTTAACTAAAACAATATCTCCCACCACAACCTGATCCACAGGAATCTCGTGGAAATCTCCGTTGCGCTCGACAAATGCAGTTGCGGGCTGCATCTTCGCCAACCCCTCAAGGGCTTCGGAAGTTTTCTTTTTAGCTCGAGACTCCATGACTTTACCCGCAAGAATCAAGGTAATGATCGCAGTGCTCGCCTCAAAGTAAACGTGTTGATGATGCCAGTTGCCCAAGGTGACAACGACACTTAAAAGATAAGCCATCGTTGTACCAAGTGCCACCAAGACATCCATATTTGCCGTTTTTGCGCGCAAAGCAAAATAAGCCCCACGATAAAAACGCCAGCCAACAAAAAACTGCACCGGGGTCGCTAAAAGAAGTTGCACCCAACGGGGCATCCACTCCTGATGTTCCTGAGCACGCAGCATGAATATCATTTCAACCATAAATGGTGCTGTCAGAAAAAGTGACAACCAAAAAAGACGCTGCTCCTGCTGCGCCTCTTTTTGTAGAAGCAAAGAAACATCGGCCTGATTGCTGTCTTCACCTAACACAAAAGCTTGATATCCAAGAGCTTGGACTTTTTTAATAATTTCTTCAGGTTGCCATTGATCATTTTCGATATGAACAAAGGCTTTGGCATTTGGATAATTTACGGAAGCTTTAACGTTTAAGAGGCCATTCAGATTTTTTTCTATAGTAGCCGCACAGTTCACACAAGTCATGCCGACAACCTGTAATTCAAGATCGTTCTGTTTTTGTTCCATTTTCACAACCTATCTATTAATGAGATTCATGATTTCTTCCACTTTTCCCACAACTTCTTTTTCATCTCGTGCTGCAATAGCTGTTTTCACACACCCCTGGATATGCGTTGCCAGAATTTCAGACTCAATGGCCTGAAGCGCTTTTGCAGCTGCGCGCAGCTGAATCAAAATATCAGGACAGTAACGTCGCTCGTCTATCATCCGCTCGACACCATCAATCTGCCCACGAACACGGTTCAGTCTCTTTTTTTGCAAACTGTGATCAGGATGAACCCCTCTGGGTTTTTCTTTTTTCATAAATAGCCTCATTTTTTACTACCGCAATATACCCCTAGGGGGTATTATTGGCAAAATATTTTTCTTTGTCACATAACTGGAAGTCGCTTCCTATTATGAAAGACAGAAAGAAGAACTATGCTCGATAGAATTATTAAATACGCCCTGACCCATCGCCTCCTTGTCATAGCTTCCACAGCTCTTATTCTTGTTTATGGAGCGTGGGTGATCGTCAATCTCCCTGTAGACGTCTTTCCAGATCTCAATAGACCCACTGTCAACATTATGACGGAAGCTCATGGTCTCGCGCCCGAGGAAGTAGAAACACTTGTCACCTTTCCATTAGAAACTTCCTTGAACGGACTGCCAGGCGTGCAACGAATACGTTCTAGCTCTGCTGTGGGACTTAGTGTTATTTATGTCGAGTTTGATTGGGGTACGGATGTCTACCGCAATCGCCAAGTGGTTCAAGAAAAGATTGCTCTGGCTAAGGAAAAACTGCCTAAAAACATCACACCGATCATGAGCCCCATTTCCTCAATTATGGGTGAAATTCAATTGGTAGGCCTGACGTCACCAGATAATAGTGTCGATCCTCTGGCGCTGCGAACTCTTGCCGACTGGACTCTTCGCCCTAGACTGATGAGCATCCCAGGTGTGGCCCAAGTCAACGCCATCGGCGGAGGTGTTCGCCAGTTTCAAATTCTCATTTCTGCGGAACGACTGCAAAAGTACCAACTGTCATTGGATGATGTTGAACACAATCTTTCAGATTTGAGCCTCAACACTACCGGCGGCTTCATCAACATAGATAAAGAAGAATATCTTATTCGAAATCTTGGGGCCGTTCGGGGACGAGATGACATTTTGAACTCTTTCGTCGGCATGCATCTTGGCAGACCCATTCTAGTCAAAGATATCGCTCAAGTTCAAGAGGGCCCCCAAGTCCAACGTGGAGACGCCAGCATCAACGCGAAGTCGGGAGTCATTTTGACCATTCAAAAACAACCCGGTGCGAATACAATTGAACTCACGAAAGATATCGACAAAGTCCTTCAAGAGCTTGCGCCAAGCCTGCCGAAAGGGGTCAAGCTTGAGACAAATTTATTCAAACAATCTCGCTTTATTGAAAACTCAATTCACAACGTTCAAGAAGCTTTGCGCGACGGTGTCATCTTAGTCTTTATCGTGTTGTTCCTGTTCTTAATGAACTTTCGCACCACTGCGATTACGATGACGGCAATACCTCTTTCATTTGTGTTAACTGCCATTGTTTTCAAAATCTTTGGCCTGTCAGTGAACACAATGACACTCGGTGGATTGGCGATTGCGATTGGCGAACTCGTCGATGATGCCATTGTTGATGTGGAAAATGTCTATCGACGACTCCGTGAAAACCGACTGCTTGCACAACCTAAAAACACACTTCGTGTTATCTACGAAGCCTCTAGCGAAGTGCGGAATTCCATCGTCATTGCCACCATCATCGTCTGCCTTGTTTTCGTCCCTCTCTTTGCCCTCAGTGGAATCGAAGGTCGACTTTTTGCTCCTCTCGGAATCTCCTATATCATCTCTTTGATTGCCTCGATGATTGTGTCACTGACAATCACGCCTGTTCTTTGCTCCTATTTGTTGTCAAAAAAATCCTTGCTTGAGCACAAAGATGGCGCTTTGGTCACTAAACTCAAAAGTTGGGATCGTGTGATAATTAACAAATCACTAGAGCATCCTAAATTAGTCTTATCGGTTGCTGGGGGTCTGTTCCTTGCTTCCCTTGCCCTGGCTACATTTATTGGTAGAGATTTTCTACCGCATTTCAACGAGGGTACGGCCACCATCACCGTCGTTTCCACTCCAGGTATTTCTCTAGAAGAATCAAACAAGATTGGGCACAAGTCTGAAGAAATTATTTTACAAAGCCCAGAAGTTACATCTGTATCCCGCAGAACAGGTCGCGCTGAACAGGATGAACACGCCGAAGGGGTTCATTTCAATGAAATCGACGTCGATTTTAGTGAAACGGGTCGACCTCGCGAACAAGTTCTCGAAGAAATTCGCACACGCCTGGGTTCCATTGAAGGCGTCGCCGTCAACGTGGGGCAACCGATCTCCCACCGACTGGATCATCTTCTTTCTGGAGTTCGTGCCCAAATTGCTATCAAAGTTTTCGGACCTGACTTGGCCACATTGCGAGCCAAAGCCAGTGACGTCTACAGGTCTTTAGAAAACGTCCCTGGTCTTGTTGACTTACAAACAGAGCAACAAGTTTTAATTCCTCAAGTGAAAGTACAGCTTTTACGTGAAGAGGCTTCACAGTACGGAATCTCTGTCGGAGACATTGCCAAACTTCTTGAGAAAGCTTTGCAAGGAGAAGTTGTCGGTCAAATTCTTGAGGGACAAAAAACTGTTGATGTTTTCATGCAGTTCGATAAAAAATCTCGCTCGAATTTAGACCTCATACGACAAACACCTATAAAAACGCTACCTGATGGCACTAAGGTGCGCGTTGAAATGGTTGCCGACGTTTATGAAACGACCGGACCCAATATTATCAATCGCGAAGGCGTGCAAAGACGCATTGTCGTTCAGGCCAACTCTGATGGACGAGATCTTAAAAGCCTCATGGACGACATCCAGAAACGCATTGATGAAAATGTAAAATTACCCACAGGCTATTATATCTCTTACGGAGGGCAGTTCGAAAATCAACAGCAGGCCTCCAATCTTATGACGGTACTGGGTATCATCTCTATTTTATCAATTTTTGTAGTTCTATATGCCCACTTCAAAAGCAGCTTTATTGCCGTTCAAGTCATGCTGAATATTCCAATGGCATTTATCGGTGGTATCTTTGCTATTCTCGCCACGGACGGCACCATCAGTATCGCAAGTCTTGTGGCCTTTGTGACCCTTTGTGGTATTGCTTCCAGAAATGGCATCATGATGATTTCCCATTATCTCCATCTGATGAAATACGAGGGCGAAAAATTCACAAAGGAAATGGTCGTTCGCGGCTCCCTAGAGCGCTTAGTCCCAGTTCTCATGACGGCGATGACAGCGATCCTAGGACTTTTGCCACTCGTTCTATCTAAAGGAGAACCAGGAAAAGAAATTCTTCATCCTGTGGCAGTCGTCATCGTGGGAGGCTTGATTAGCAGCACGTTGCTAGATCTTTTTGTCACCCCAACAGTTTTTTATCATTTTGGAAAAAAATCAGCCCTTAAATATTTAAATACAAACGAAGAAACAGAAGTCATTTAAAAGCAGGAGACACCTATGATTAAAACCTCTCTCACATCATTTTTTCTCATAAGTTCATTGCTTGGGTTCGCAGCTCAGGCTCACGAAGGTCACGACGTTCCGGGACAAATTAAAGCACTTCATGGCGGCATCACAAAACCTGGAAAAATCATGCACATGGAAATGCTAGTGACAGAAAATAATGTCCAACTGTTTCCCTTGACCCACGAGGGTGAGGAACTCAAAGTATCTGAAGTCAAAATCACTGGTACTGCAAAAACTCCAAAAGGAAAACCGCAGAACCTGACCTTCACATCAGATGGAAAAGCTTTTAGCACTCAAGTAGACTTACAGGGATCTTATCGTGCGAATTTGGAGATAAAAGCAACCTATGGCGGAAAAGTCGATAATTTCAAATTTATCGTGGAGAAATAACATGAACAAGGTGCCGCTTTTTAAATTACAAATTTTGACTATCCTAAGCGGCCCTTTTTTTATTGGATCTGCTTTTGCTTCTAATCTTGCCGAGCTGGAGCAGCGGTTATTGACTCAAAATCCTCAAATCAAAAGTCTTGAGGCAAACCTAGAGTCTGAACAGGCGCAAATTCGCTCTCAAAGAGGCTCTCTGTTGCCAGATATTTATCTTGCTGGCGGGTATGAGATCAAAAAAACAGTCCACGAACCCAGCGAAGGCTATGTTGGTTATATCGGAGGCACCTGGAACCTCTTCAGAGGTGGCCAGGATGTTTTTGAAAAAAGAATTCTCAAAGGAAAAAATGAAGTCAGCAAACTAGAACTTGAAGTCACAAAACGTCAACTGCAACGACAACTTCGAGAAATCTATTACACGTTGTTGGCAAGTAAAAAACAACTTGCTCTCATCACTGAGAAAGAAGAGGCCTTAAAGCGACAGAGACAAATGGCTGTCAAAAAAATCACGGCAGGTCTCAGCTCTGAAATAGATAGCCTTGAAATTGATCTTGAGGAAAATGGCCTCAAAAGTGAAAAAGAAATTCTCGCGTCTGAGATTACTCAGAACACAAGAAGCCTTAGCGCACTTTTAAACTCGGACGTGCTTCCTGATCAGATTTCAGAGAAAGACACCTTCGATCTTAACGTTGACACGAAAGATTTGGCGGAAAAGTTCAACACAACTCCTGCCTTTAAAATGCAGGTGGCTTTAGAAGAGATTTCACAAATATCGTTGTCGCAGAAGAAGTCTGCCTTTTTACCCACAGTGGATGTGGAGACTCGCTATGGTCGTATTACCGGCGAATATGCAGACCCTCTCAATGGAGCTGAGTCTCAGGTCAGCATTCTTTTAAAATGGAATATTTTTTCTGGCTTTTCGAATGCCAACCAATATCGAATGGCCGCACACTCCGTAGACGCTCAAAAATACACGAAGCAGAATACTCAGAACGAGATAAGAAGAGATTTACAGAATCTTCTCACCAACAAAAAAAATATTCTACATCTTCTAGAATATCAGAAGATGCGTCTACAAATGACTGTTAAATACTACGATCTGACATTGGCAGAGTACAAAAGGGGCGTCAAAAATTCTCCAGACCTGCAGAATGCAACTTCATCCCTTTTTGCAGCGAAGACCAAATTAATCGATCTCGAAAAAGATCTGAGCATTATCAACGCAAAAATTAACGAAATTTTATAAAAAGAGAGGTAAATAAGTATGACTAATTTAAAACAAATCCTGGTATTTCTGATCACAGCCCCAACTCTTGCATGGAGCCACGGGGAAGACAAACCTGGCCCTCACGGTGGGCACATTCAAATGCCTGGTGCCTTTCACACAGAATTGATTCTTGGTGATGATCAATCGGCTCATATTTATTTGCTGGATATGAATTTTAAAAATGCGACGACAAAAGATTCAAAAGTGAAAGTGATCTCTCGCTTGAATAAAACTGAAATCCCATTCAACTGTTCAGTTATGAAGGATCACTTCCATTGCGTGCCTACGAAGAAGTATGAAAAAAATAGTGAAATTATCATACAGGCGGTTCGAGAGAAAGCCGTTGGCAATGAAGCTATTTACAAATTGCCTCTATCATTCGGTCAGGCTGGGGAAACCAAAAAATCTGATTCGCACCATTCTCACCATTAAAAACTACGGACTTACGGCGCCAGTGCTGGCAGGACTTTTGTCCAAGAACTGTTAATTGATATGTTCTAAGCAGGATAAAAGAACTCTGTTTGCACTGGGGTTGATAGACAAGTTCGAATTCTGAATCTTATTTTTTAAAGATTTTAGAAAGTTTACCATAAAGCCTCCTTTTTCTTGTTAATGCTTTATGGAACTAATTTAGCAAAAAATCCATTAAACTTAAAACGCATAGATTGAATTTGAATATTCAAAATATGCATAATAAAAAATCCCTGCTCCTTCATCATAGAATGGCGAGAAAGCTTCCCGAAACCTATTAAGACTGAAGCAAAGCGGTCTTATCAAGCCGCCGAGAAAGTCGAGGTCACATTTTTTGTCACGGCTCGTGTAT
>CAYSKF010000008.1:0-60854 GCA_964431515.1 uncultured Bdellovibrio sp. | reverse complement strand
TCTTATCAAGCCGCCGAGAAAGTCGAGGTCACATTTTTTGTCACGGCTCGTGTATCCTCAATCGTCGCCACGGTTTCTTCTAAAGAAGCTGCTTGGCTCGAGGAAGCTGTTGATAAAGCTTTTGCAGACTGAGAAATTTGTCCTGAGACTTGAGATACTTCTGCTGATTCGTCGCTCAAAGTTTTTGAGACTTTTGCCAGTGTTTTTGACAAAGATACTGCAAAGACTACACCCGCAGACATACCGACCAAAACTCCCAGACAAATTATTATTATCATAATGCTACTTGTTTGAGAGTAAGTTGCCTTTGCTTCTTTCACAAACTCACGTCCCTCAGATCTTTGGAAAAGAACCAAATCGGTCATCGCGATATCGTATGCTTTTGCAGCCTCTAAGCAATCTACTAAAAAAATTTGCAGTATGAGATCACGATCCGAATCTGATCCAGAACGATAGTAAGTCAAAACCTTCTCGCCGATAACTTTAAACTCGTTCCAAGATTTCACAACTTTCGCGTGCAAGACCTTTTGCATGTAGATTCTTTCAAGAACTTGATCGGTTTTTAATTGTCTTTCTGAACCTAGGTTAGGAAATAAATTAAAAATATTTTACAAAAGGTCCAGGCTGGTTTCAGAAAGGACCCTATCAATAGGGATGTTAGTCGTGGCGAAGAGCTTCTATGGGATGAAGGTCTGAAGCTTTCTTTGCTGGATAGATGCCAAACAAGACTCCAATAAAAAATGAAAATCCAAACGAGACGAGCACTGAACCTGAAGAAATCATCATAGGCCAACTCAGGACTCGAGCGAGAAGTCCCGTCATCCCCCAGGCCAACAACAAACCAAGAAGTCCTCCAATCACACTCACGACCACGGACTCTGCTAAAAATTGCATAAGTATATCTATTTTTCGTGCTCCGACAGCTTTTCTTAAACCGATCTCTCTTGTCCTCTCAGTCACCGAGACCAGCATGATATTCATAATACCAATCCCACCTACCAAAAGTGAAATCGCCGCAATGGAAGAAAGAAGCATGCTCATGGTTTTACTGCTTTCAGATAAAGCCGACTGCAAATCCGCCATATTGAAAATCTGAAAGGTATCTGCTTGTGCTGAAATGGGAACTCGGTGGCGCTTATTCAAGACTTCTTTTATCGAATCTTGCACAGCCATTAGCTTTTCTGGTGCCACAACCTCAATATCCACCGAGTCGACATAATCTTTTCCAAATAGTCTATACATTCCCGAGAATACCGGAATTAAAATACGATCATCCTGATCCTGTGGCCCCTGTGCACCTTTTTCGGGCAAGACACCAATGACTTGAAAGTTCTTTTTATTTACTTTAATCCATTCTCCCAAAGGATTCTTGTCCGCAAAAAGCTCTCGAACAATCGTCTGACCAACAACTGCGACCATCGCACGACTTTGATTTTCATTGTGGGAGAAGAATCGTCCCATAAATGGTTCTGAACTGCGAATACTGACAAAGGCCGGAGTGACACCAAGAATTGTTGTATTCCAATTTCGGTTTCCGTAAGTCACTTGACCTCGTCCTTGCACAGTCGGAGAAGCCTCTTTGATATCCGGAATCTGTGCCCTGAGTACATTAACATCATCAGGTGTGATACGAATGCGCACGCCTGATTCTTGAGCCACTCCTCCCACCCTGACAGCACCAGCACGCAAGACCAATAAATTGGACCCGAGCGAGGTCAACTGCTTCTCGATGGCTTTTTGCGCTCCACTTCCTAAGGCCAACATAGTCACAACAGCGGCCACGCCTATCAGAATACCCAGCATAGAAAGACCAGAGCGGACCTTGTTGCCACTCAATGTTTTGTAGCCTTGATGAAAGTGTTCAATCATTTCGCCAAGCTGCAAGCGTGAGAACAACTTACTATAGGCCCCGACTGGCTTGGCCTGTTTTGTCGGCAATGGCTCCAGACGAACATCTGATTGGATAGAGCCATCACGCATTCGGATCAATCGTTTTGCCTGAGCTCCAATTTCTTCCTCATGAGTCACAATGACCAATGTAATTCCCTGGGCATTGAGTCCCTTTAGGATATCCATGATCTCTTTTTCACTTTTAGAATCGAGGTTTCCTGTCGGCTCATCGGCAAAAATAATTTTTGGCTTGTTAATTAAAGAACGAGCAATTGCCACTCGCTGTTGCTGCCCCCCAGAGAGTTCATTTGATTTATGCTCGGCTCGGCTGTCTAATCCGACTTGCTGAAGTGCTGACAAAGCAGACTCTTTATCAAAACTCTTTTGCGAGTAAAGCAATGGTAACGATACGTTTTGCCAGGATGGCATTCGGGGCAAAAGATTGAACTGTTGAAAAATAAAACCGATCTCGTCCCGACGTAAGATGGCTAATTCGTCTTCACTGAGTCCAGAAACTTCACGACCATGCAGTTTGTAAGACCCCTCTGAGGGAATATCTAACAAACCCATAATATGCATCAAAGTGGACTTTCCAGAACCAGACGGCCCCATGATCGCGACAAAATCGCCGTCATCAATCCGAAGGCTGACATCTTTCAATGCGTCGACTCGATTGTCACCCATTTGGTAGGATTTGCGAATTTTAGCTAGTTCAATCATTTCAAAACCTATTTTTGCTACCTACGAGGAGCCCGCGCTCCCCCCATAGGTGAAAATGGATTGTTCGACTTTTTACTTTCAGTACCTAACTTTACATCTTGGACCAGAACCCTATCGCCCTCGCTAAGACCCGCTAAAACTTCGGTCTTTTTTCCATCAGAAATTCCTAATTGAACCTCTTTCACCGTAGACTTTTCACCAGGTAAGCGCAAAGTAACGATAGTCTTACCATCCTGAACTTTTATAGCCTCGTTAGGAACCAAAAGAATCTGCTTGCGAGATTCAATCAAGAAAGTCACATTGGCTGTCATCCCACTGCGCATGTATTCTGGCGTTTCTTTTGGCAAAACATCGACAATGTAAGTCGTCACACTATTTACGGTTTTGGCATCAAAAGCAATTTGATCGACAATTGCTGAAATTTTCTGGTTGGGATAGGCATCTAAGACGATCTCTGCAGGTTCTTGGTTACGAATTTTGGAAATATCTGTTTCATCAACTTGTGCTTTCACTGTTAAGCGATCCGACATTGTAAAGATCGCATCTGCATTTGTAAAAGTCTGCCCCGGTTCAACACTTCTTAGGATCAACATTCCTGTAATAGGAGCAACTATTGGGGTAGCCAAATACAATTCGGCCCACCGCTGATACTCTTCTTCACCTTTCGCTCTTGCAGCGTCAAGCATTGCCGCTCGTTCTGAAGAGCTCATCCAAGCAATGATCTGCCCTTTAAAAAGTTTCTGACCTTCTTTCACCAGCACTTTTTCCATTCGGCCTGCCACAGGGGCCTTAATCTCCAAACGATTTTGTGGCAAAACCGTTCCTGTGGCCAACACTGTGACTCCTAAGTCACCTTTCTCAACCAGCAATTCACGATAGGTTTCAGCTTGTGAGTTGGCTTGCCGTCGGTAATAGAAAACACCTCCTGCAAGCAACACGACAAGCAGAATAACAATAATCGTATTTCTTCGCGTCCAAAATGATTTCTTTTTCATGGAATAACTCCAATCCCCTGCACCTGCTCCCAAGCTGCCTCCGCAACAATGCGATCTCTTTTGGCTTGGAGATGAATCTTTGTTTTATTAATCAAATCGTTCTCGATAATATCCCATTCGTCAAAAGTCATCAGGCCGTTATTATATTTAGCTCGAGCAATTTCAGCACGACTTTTTGCTGCTAATAGAAAAGCCTCGCTGACTTTCAATTCTTCAACAGCTTCTACGTAAGCGGCATAAGCTTTCTTTAATTTGGCAAGTAATTGACGATCTACCTGATGGAGGTTGCTTTTGGCCGAAAATAAATTCGCAGCAGCGCTTTGTGTACTGTAATAGTCTTTCCCGCCAGAAAAAAGAGGCCAAGACAACGAAGCCCCCACACTCCAGCGATCCCGCTCGGGAAAAAAATGATCGTCACTTTTCCCGGTCGAAGCCGTCAAATTGAGACTTGGAAAAAAAGAGGACCTGGCACCTGTCAGAGCAGCCTGTGCCGAATCGATCTGAATTTCGGCCTGTCGACGCACTGGAGTCAACGCGGCCATGTTATGATAATCCGGACGAGAGCTACCTGGCTCACGCAACGGAATATCATCCGTGATATCAAATTCTCGGCCTTCATCAAAACCTAGTACTTTTCGTAGCTCACTTTGGTTCGTTTCTCGAGCATTGCGAGACTTTAGCACATCCAGACGGGACTGTGCCAAATAGGCTTGAGACAACAAGAGTGATCCCTTATGTTCACGCCCGTTTTGATATCGCAACTCGACCATACGAAAATTATCTTCTCGACGCTTTACAAACTCTTGAGAAATACGCTCAGTTTCACGCGCATACAGCAGATTTGCAAAAGCGGACTTGAGTTCAAAACTGACATTCGCCTTCGTAGTCTGAAAGCTATTTTCGGCCAAAAAAGCTTCCTGTCGAGCTTGTTCTACTTTCGCACTATCGGCACCACCATTAAATAAGTTCTGAGTGGCATTGAGGGATGCAAGATACCCTTTGTTGATATCGCCACTGACACTTTCAGCAGGCCCAGTTTGTTGATAACTCAAGCTTGCAGATATCTGGGGAAAGTAAACACCTTGAACACTTCGAACAGAGATTTTTTTAGCTTGAGTAGAGGCTTCACTCGCTTGCAGTTCAGAATTATTTGTTTTCACCAAATTTATGCATTGGTTAAAATTTAAAACTTCACGAGAATGAGCCTCTGTGGAAACTAAAAAAGTAACAAAGAAAAGGAACGGTCTTTTAGATAACATCACCACACCCTGCACTGAAGCCATCATTAAGCCTTCGCCTCTGCCACTTGTCAAATAGCGGGCTGTTTAAAATGCATCGGGGCACTACGAAGCTTCTGTTGTTGTGCCTACACACAGTTGATGCTATTTTTAGTTTGTATAATAGAAACAAACACAAAAAGGACTTTTGCATGAGCAATATTCTTACCAAATTGTTTTCAACAAAAAACCAATCCTCTCAAATTGACGATCTTGCATTAACAATTCTGAGAGCCTTTATTGGATTTACCATGGCTTTTGGGCATGGGCTTGGAAAAATGCCTCCCTCTGAACAACTTATTGGTGGCGTAGAGGCCATGGGATTCCCAGCTCCTGTATTATTTGCCTGGGCAGCATCTTTAGCAGAATTTGTAGGTGGCATTCTTATCGCGATTGGCTTGGCGACTCGTCCCGCAGCAGCCTCTTTGGCTTTTACAATGGCGATCGCAGCATTTGTAGCTCATGCTGCAGACCCTTTTGGACAAAAAGAAATGGCTCTCCTTTATTTGGTCACTTCTTTGTTTTTTGCTCTTAAAGGGGCAGGAAATTGGTCTGTGGACGCCTTCATCTGCAAGAAAAAGTAATTTTAGCTACTAAGCAGGTTCATGCATCGAGGCAGACTTTTTTTCCTGCGCTAAAGTCACTCGATGCACACCTGTTAATTGTCCCTCTAATGCTTGCAGGATAAGCTTCGCTACAAATGCGGGAGCTTGTTCAATAATAAGATGTTCTCCGTCTAAGATATTGATCCAAGCTTTTTTCTTTTCTTCTGGTATACGATACCAAAACTCCTGATACAGACTTTGTGGAACTAACGTATCCATTCCTGAGGTTGCAACAACCAATTTATTTGCAGGCAAACAAGGAATCGCTTTGAAAGAGTTGAACTGCATGATTCCGCGTGAAAGCTCCACCGCCACTTGACGTTGCTTGGCTTCTGGAATGCGCTTCAAATAACGAAAATCCATATAATGATTTATAAAACGTTCATAGGACTTTTCGATTAAATGAAAAGGCTGGCGCAATTCCTTAGGTGTTAAAGCTTTCATAAAGTCAAACTGTGCCACCCAGAATCGCGAAAGTGGAAATGACAGGTCAAGCCGTAGAATAAATGGAAGCAACAAAATAAGATCCTCGATCTTTTCTTGGTATCTGGATAGTAGCCCCAGGGCCACTCCCCCACCGTAAGAAAAACCGACAACACCAAATTTATCTATTTGCAGCACCGTCAAAAGCTCGCTGAGGAGCTGAACTTGCTCCTCAACTGTTAATGCATAAGACCAGTCTCTTCCCAACTCCAGATCACGCTGCAAAGAGGCACCCTGCCCCGGAAGATCGACCAATAAGCAAGGACGCTGAACTTGGGCCATTTCTAAGACTTCCAACCAACAGTCCATAGAGTCGCCAAGGCCATTTAGAAACACCAAAGGGCTTCCAACTCCAGGGATCAAAGAATAAACCAAATCACGCCCAGAACCTGTTGTAAATATCTTCTGAGACTCTATTTTATTTTTCACAATTATCCATCCACTCGATCATCTTAGGCCAAAGAACTTTCTGCGAACGCCCCCCAAGCAGCGCCCCAACGTGTCCCCCCTCTACAACCACCGTCTCAAATTTTTTCACCAATGGGACCATTTCTGATCGCAAATGACTGTTTTTTGCAACAATGTGATCGTGATCTGCAATCAACGTAAAAATTGGCAACGTCAACTGAGACAGATCAATCCGTCGACCTTGTAAAGAAACTCTTCCTGCAGATAGCGCGTTTTCCCGATAAAGATCTTTCAGGAGCAGATAAAAACACCGTGCACGCAAGTTCACGTTATCATTGGACCAAGACTCCATGGCCCAAAAATTTCTCAAAAATCTGTTATCTTTTGATTTTGTTAAATACTGCCGTGCTTTACTCAACAACTGTGTGGGCTTAAGTGCTATGAATGAAGACTGCAATAAAAACCAGGGCACGTTACCATAAGCCTCAATAAAGGCTTCAAGATCAAACTCCGGATGTCGCGCCCAGCGACTTAACTTATCATCGTCCGAAAAATTCACGGGTGCCGTTAACAAAGAAATTGAAGCAAAACGATCCGGATTTATATTTGCCAGGACAAGTCCAATCGTTCCACCAAGACAATGCCCAACGATGTGCAGTTTTTGCTCTTCCGAGTCTTGGAATACTTTGGTTAATAGAAAATCAACGTAGATACTCAGAAGATTCTCGAAGCTCAGGTACTGTTCGTGACTGTGGGGTACTCCCCAATCAATCATATAAACATCATGCCCATTTTGCAGATAACTTTTTATCAAACTTTTTTCCGGTAACAAATCAAGAATAAAGGATCTATTGATCACAGAAGGTAAAAGTAGAATCGGCAGTTTGTGAACACTGTCTGCTGAGTATTTTCTTAAAGTTAATGATCCGGCCTTCTCTAAAACCTTAAAAGGCGTTGAGGCCACCTCTTTGGTCGAAGGGTAAATGTTCTTTAACTGATCCAGAAAATTAGAGCTCGCTGGCCAGTGCTGAAAATCCAACATTTATTGGAACTCCAATTTAGATGCAGCTTCATTCATCTTAATATTTTTTGTCTTTTTGCCTGCGGAAGAAGGTCGAATCGACTCTTTCTTCTGGCGTTCCATCTGCAGATCCAGCTCCAAGCGTTTAATTCGCACGTTCAATTCTTCAATTTGGTTTAACAGAAGTTCTTGTTGTCGCCGTTGCGGCAACTCCAGATCAGCCAAAATAGCTTCCATAGTTTTTCGAAACCAAATCTTGCGATATGAATTAACATTTAATAAAGTGGACACCGCTCCTAAAAAAGCAGGATGAGAAGTCATGGAATCTATGGATCTTTCAATGAGATCCTCCATACGTTGCGCATTCTTTTCCATTAGAACCCTCCTTGGCTCTTTAAAATTTAACCACGTTCATTAAATTTGTTGCAATTGCAAAAAATAAGAGCAAAAACTCTAACAATGGAAGAAGTCATCAAAATAAAAAAATATGGAAATCGCCGTTACTACTCCTCTGCAGACAAAAGCTATATCACTTT
Source organism: uncultured Bdellovibrio sp. (assembly GCA_964431515.1). Classification (GTDB taxonomy): domain Bacteria; phylum Bdellovibrionota; class Bdellovibrionia; order Bdellovibrionales; family Bdellovibrionaceae; genus Bdellovibrio. The sequence goes on along the minus strand of CAYSKF010000008.1, from coordinate 52,919 downwards.
GAGTGAAATAGAAAAATGGATTCAGAAGGGCCGCAAAATACAGGTCACTGACGCGGATTCGGAGGCGGATATCACGGCAGAAGTCCTGACTCAAATCTTGCTAGACCAAGGGCGGGCTCAACATTTTCCCATCGAGCTTCTTGAAAATATGATTCGCATGAATGAGAAAACACTAAATAATTTCTGGACTCCGCTGATGGAACAAAACATCAAACTTATGTCGCAAATGGGAGAGTTTGCTCTCAACAATATCAAAACACTGGTGAATCCTTTCAACAAAAAGAGCAAAAACTCAACCAAGACAAGAGGTGAGAAAAATTAAATTGTTGCGATTGCAGCAAATTTTTGTCGCTTTTTGCCGATGAGTTCGTCAGACTTTAATTGCTGCTTTCGCAGCATTACTTTTCAAGGAGACGATATGGCAAATAAAGAACAAACAACTTTTGAAAATCCATACTTTGGCTACACTGAGAATGCAGCAAATACATTCAAAGAAATGTGGACTTGGCAGATGAAAAACACACAAAACTTTTTTGATCAAGGTTTGCGTGCAGCTCAAACTTGGGCGGATTTTGCTCAAACACAAGTACAAGAGGGCGCTCGTTTTTCTCAAGAACTAGTAAAAATGGGAATGCAAAACACTGAAGAAGTTAAAAGAACAATGACTTCTTTGAATGAAAAAATCTTCTCTCATCCGACTAAGTAATTTTCAGATCGATTTTTTTTGAGGGGCTCCATTGGCCCCTCAACTTTAGTCCGACTATCTACTTTCAAACCACTGCACCTATTGGCATTTAACCATTTCCCCCTGAAAATAAGGATGTTGTAGAACTTTAACAGGGAATAGAGATGGCAAAAAAAGCAGGACTGGTCTTATCGGGTGGAGGCGCTCGCGGTGCCTACCAAGTGGGTGTACTTTCAGCAGTTCAAAAAATCAGTCAAACTTCTGGCGTTGAAGCCAAATTTGATTTTTTATCCGGGGTCAGTGCCGGCGCCATCAATGCAAGCTCTTTGGCTTCCAACTGCGACAACTTTCAAAATGCAGTTGAAACCCTAGTTAAACTTTGGAGTGCTCTTTCTGCCGAAAATGTTTTTTCTACGGACTCTTTAACAATGGGAAAAATCGGCTTACGCTGGATGAGTGAACTCTCGTTCGGATCTTTGATGGGAACCACTCCTGGCCGATCACTTTTAGAAACTTCTCCATTACGCAAATTAATTCATGACAACATGGACTACGACAAGGTGGCCCAGAATATAAATAACGGCCACCTGACGGCTCTTGCTGTTACAGCATTAAATTATGCGAACTCTTCAAGCGTCACATTCATTCAAGGTCGAGAGGGCTTGCATTCTTGGGACAAAGGAAGAAAGCATAGCGAGCAGACTGTCATTACCACTGATCACATCATGGCCTCTGCCGCCATTCCTCTTCTATTTCCCCCCGTCCGAGTCCATGACTGCTACTTCGGTGATGGCGCTGTTCGCAATCATGCTCCCTGCAGTCCTGTTATTTACTTAGGCGCAGAAAAATTAATGGTCATTGGTGTAAGACGACAAGGACTGACGGCCCATGAAGAAAGAGCCTACTCGGACCCCCAAGCACCAAGTGTCGCCCGAGTTGTAAATACAATCTTAAATGGAGCTCTTCTTGATGCCGTTGAGCAAGACGTTGAAAGACTCAAACGGTTGAATGGGTACGCTGAGCTGATGGCCCAAGGATCTTCATCTGAAAAAACACCTCTTAAACCCTTGAACTGCCTCTTTATCTCCCCATCTGCGGATATAGGAGAAATCGCAGTAAAAAACGCTCAAAAGCTCCCTAGAATAGTCCGTCACCTCCTCAAAGGCTTGGGAACTTTAGAAGACGCTAGTGAGTTGATTAGCTATCTTCTTTTTGATCCAGCTTTTTGCCAAACACTTATAGAAATTGGTTACAACGATGGAATGGCTCAAAAGGAAGAAATTCTCGAGTTTTTGAACGCCTGACAGAATGGGATATTTTTAGACGAGCCTTCATTTAAGAAATCCCACCTACCAAAACCAAGGTATCAATATATAATACTCATCTCAAGGGTATTGAAATGCAGACTCGTTTTGCCGATGCTGTCTTTAAGAACGCAGGAGGCATTATGAGTATTCTACAATTTTTGCTGGACCGTCTATTCAAACAAAGACCTTTTTTTTACAACTGGGAACAGAGAGCCTACGAACGACGTCAAGAACAGTCGTTCTGGAGTAGGCAGAACCTTTACCGAAACTTGAAAGACTAGAAGGGACTTATCCCTTCTAGTTCCTTTTAGATACCTGCTTGCGAAGCCATGTTCACAGTTCGCTGAAATAATGGGTTCACCAGAAACTCACTGAGAATCCATTTTGGACTTTCTTCATCTTCAAGCACTTGCGCCAAAAGAATCAACATATCCTCTGTGGTTACAATCCCCTCAACACCCTCTTTGCCTGTGATGATAAATGCAGAAATTTTTTCTTCAATCATCGCATTTAGAACATGACGAATCGATGTATCTACATCAAAAGTGCGAACAGGAGTGCTCATCAATTCATAAATCGGAGTCGTTGGATGCGGAGAACGCAGAAGATCACGATCAGAAAGCATTCCAACAATATACTCACCCGTATCATCAGTGACTGGCAAATGACGAATCGCTCTTTCCGTCATTAAATTATAAGCCTCCTTTGCGTGCACATGCTTATTTAAAGTCACCAGCTTGCGAGTGATGTTGTTTTTTAACGCTGCTTTCATAGAACCTCCCTGTGTACCGCAAGACTAACATGAGTCTTAAATATAAACATGATTTTCATCATATTTATTGCAGATCAGAATAAATCTCCTAATACCCCGTTTGCACTGGCGATTTCGTCAGCCATCAGGCCAAGGCTGGGTGCCGCAAGTCAATAACTGTTACCATTTGGCAACAGCGAGAACTTGCAACTAGTGATGATGAAATTGCATCGGATCCTATTTAGTGCTAACAGAGGGGGGAAAAGAGAAACATCCCATGCAAAGACCCCCCATTTTTCAAGATATCAAGAAGGCTTCAAAAAACGAATTGCAGTTAATGGGCGGGAAAGCCAGCACGCTTGCAGTTCTTTTGCAAAATAACTTCCCAGTTCCCGAGGGCTCGGTTCTTTTTGAAGAACCACAAAAATCAGAGGACCTTCAAGAGCTTTTTACATGGTGGGAACAAAACGGAAGTTTTCCAGTGGCCGTGCGAAGCTCTGCTTCAGGGGAAGATAGTGGAGACTTCAGCTATGCAGGTCAGTTTTTAACTCTCCTCCACATCACAACTGAAACTGATCTTCGCAACGCCATCGACAAATGCTTTGCAGCTGTTCACCAAAAATCCAGTAAAGCCTACGCCTCGCACTTCGATCAACCCAACATTCCTATGCACGTCCTCATTCAAAGAATGATCGATTCAAAATTTTCAGGCGTTTATTTTTCTTTGGACCCACGAAAAGAAAACTCATCTTGGCTTATTGAAGTTGTCGAGGGACAAGGTGAACAATTGGTGTCGGGCCAAGTGACCCCATTCCGATTTTCAGCAAATGAAGAAACAACCCCTCCTGAAGAGTGGCGACCAGAATACCTCGAGACAGTCGCTCACTGGGGCCAGAAAGTCCGCGAGTATTTTGGCTATGAAGTGGATATGGAGTGGGCCATCGATCAACAAGGTCGCTTTTGGATTCTGCAGTCACGCCCGATCACGGCACATACAGCATCCGCTGATAAAAAAATGGCTATTAAGCTGGAACTCCAACGTATTTTGGAAGAGTCTTCGCCCGAGAGCAGTTGGGATGGGCACACGTTTGCCGAGTGGACCGGAATTCCTTCAGAACTGACCTTTGACCTTTGGAGCCAGGCATTTCAACCTGGGCAAGCCTTTGATCTCTCTTTACGCTCCATTGGGTATGAAGGTCTTCACTTTGAGAACCCAAAGAAAAGCCTGCTTGAGAGACTTTTCGGAAAAGCTTATTTAAATCTGAAATTGTTAGAACCGGTCTATTTCGGTGACTCCCCTTACGACCTAAACCCCTACCCGCGGCCTCACTTAGAGTTTAATTGGCAAAAGCTCAACCTGACAACTTTACTTCGGGCTCCAGCAGGTCTTTCCAGAATGGCCCAGGTCGCCTGGAACATTCAGACACGCAGACACGAACTCACTCAGAATGCCTTAGCATTTGTTTCAGATGAAGCTGTGACAGAAACTTCAACCTGGGAATTGCGTGAACAGTGTCAGAAGCTGTCTTTCACTGAACAAAGATCCCGCCTCAAAGAACTCAGTCAGGATTTCACCAAGAAATACCTGCAAGGGACTTTCTTAATCACCCTGCTGATTGAGTCAACAACTCAAGGCCTGCTGGCTCTGATCGAAAAGGATCTTGGTAAAGAAAAAGCCAATGACTCTCTTGTTTTTTTAACAGGATATGGAACAGAAACTGTTGCTACGCAGATGCAGCGAGAACTCTCGGAAAGTAAAAACTCACCAGACCGATGGGCTTCATTTCTTAAAAAGTTTGGCCATCGTGGTATGGGGGAGCTGGATCTGTCGCATCCACGTTGGATCGAAAGTGAAAACCTGAAGTTTAAAAATACAACAAAGTTAAAAACAAATACCGCAGAAAATCCCACTCAAGCCGTGGATGATCTTATTCTCTCTTTATCCGCATTACACCAACCCGTCTTCAAACAAGAATGGACCGAACTGCAAAGACTGCTGAAAGTTCGCGAAGAGATTAAAATGGTGCTGATGAAGCCCTACGCGCAAATCCGTTGGCTTTGTCTTGAAATTGGTAAAAAAACGAAGTTAGAAAGCGACATCTTTTGGTTGCAGTTGGAAGAAATCTTATCATTAGAGGAAAATACGGCCATTTCCCTAGAACTTAATAATGAAATTCAAGTGCGTAAGAACAAAGCGGTTCATTTGAGATCTGTTGATCTACCAATGATTTTCACGTTAGCGGAACTCAAAGAAGTGCTGTCCGAGGATCAGGCACAATCGTCAAATTCAACAACTCAGGGTGTGCCTTTATCTTCAGGCTTAGCCAGTGGAGTTGTTCATATTGTCAATGATCCCGAAAACGAAGATTTAGATTTATGGCCAGACAACTACGTCTTGGTCACAGAGGCGACGGATCCTGGCTGGACACCTCTTTTTGAAAAAGCAAAAGCTATCATTGTCTCACGAGGTGGGGTTCTTTCACACTGTGCCATTGTGGCGCGAGAGATGGGACTCCCTGCTGTCGGCGAAATTCGCGGGGCCACACACTTATTTAAGGAAGGCGAACATGTTTGGGTTGATGGAACTCACGGCACAATTAGACGAAAGCACTAAACTGGCGATTATTCCGACTGTCGTTTTACCTTTCACTATTTTAGGAATGATTCTGACCAGTGTGGCTACTTATGTTGCTGCCTTTTTTGGAGTTGAACTGAAGGCAGAAGGTCCAAAACGACTCTTTGAAGTTTTGATGAAGCCCAAGGTGCTGTTGTGGGCTCTCGTTTCGAATGTCGTGATCTATGGTCTTATCCAGTTCGGTCAATACATTTACAATGGACCCTACCCCTTATGGTGGATCCATATGCAAAACACACCCGCTGAAAGTACTCAAAAAGATTACTCGGCTCTTGCTGAAGGCCCTGCCATAGTAACAAGCCCAGGGAACAGTGCTATTCAGTCTGTCAAAGTTGTATGGGAAAACAAGACGAATGAAATTCACTTCGGTGCCTTGGTCGTTCATGGGACTTCTGTATTTGCTGGCGAAGAATCCGGTGGCCTTTCTGAATACGATCTAAAAAATGGTCAACGTCTGCGTCGTTTTGAAATCGGCAAACCCGTCATGGCCTCGCCGCTCATTGTAGAAAAAAACATTTACGTCGGTGAAGGAATTCACACAACTCATAGTGCCCGCATCTATTCCTTTGATCTTCTCAGCGGGACCTTCGCAGGATCTTTCGCCACTCATGGTCACATTGAAAGAGCGGCTGTTCCAACAAAAATTCAAGAGCAATCCATCCTGCTTGTTCCTGCCGGCAAAGATGGACTTTATGCTGTCGACGCCAAAACAATGAAACAGGTGTGGCAAGCTCCAGTTGGACATATCGACTCCTCCCCGCTCACAGATGGAGAGTTCGTTTTTGTAGGAACGGGTCTAGAGCAAGGGTTTGAAGAAACTCCAACCAAGATCTTCGCTTTGGATGTGAAAACAGGGTCTGTGGTTTGGGAAAAGTCAATTCCGACTTCCACTTGGGGTGTCCCTGTTTTGTGGCAAGAGTATGTTTGCTTTCCGATGGGTGATGTCTATAAAAACACACGCTATGGCCAACTGGCTTGCTACCATCGCCAATCTGGTAATTTTTATGCCGCTTTCAATACTACGGGGGCTCTGGTTGGTAAACCTGTGATCACCGGTGATCATCTTCTGATCGCCGACTTTTACGGAACGATTTATCAATACAACTTAAAAACAAAAGAGCTTGAGTGGACTATTCAAGTACCGACAAAAGGAATTAACTACTCATCGGTATTCCTCGACGAAAAAGACAGAGTCATATTGCCTGGGGCTGAGGGGTTGTATTTCTATGATCGGGAAGATCAAAAAGAGCTTTTTGTATGGAAGCCTTCAACTAAATGGCGGGGTGCTTTTGCCAATGTTGTCCAGGCAAACGATCTGTTGATTCTCAGCGATCGGACCGGGACACTCAGAGCATTAAAGGTTCAATAGGGTGAGTTCGGTCAACCATTATCCCACATTCGAATATTCTCAACCTGAGGAGTACCGTTTTTCACATGACTCGGTTTTCTTGGCACGCAGAGTTTATGAGCTTTTTAAAGACAAAGATCTGTCATCGCTCCGGGGATTGGATCTGTGTGCAGGGTGTGGAGTTATTGGTTTGGATTTTCTTTATCATTGCTGGCACGAAACTGGGAAAACAGTAGCGTCTTTTGACTTCATCGAAGTGCAAGCCGTTTATAAAGATCATTTTTTAAAAAACTGCGAAACACTGAATACTCCCGAAACGACATTGAACTTTATTAATGCCAACTATCAGTCTTTATTGGGTTTCGATTTTATAAAAAAGTACGATTTGATCTTATGCAATCCGCCTTATTTTCAAGTCGGACAAGGTAAACTATCCCCTTCGGAATTTAAAAATCGTTGTCGCTTTTTTATTGATTCAGATTTTAAAAGTCTAATGTCATTCATTGCGCAAAGCCTTGCACTGGGTGGGAAAGCCTACATCCTTTTAAGAGATCTAGGCGATCACGGAATCAACTATCAAGATGAAGTCCGAAAGATGCTCCATCCGGAAATTCAAGTTACAAACCTTGGTGATATTCGTGGGACAGATCTGATCTGCCTTAGCGCACCACCATCTGATCTGAAATAAGGTCACTCGGGAACAAAACAACTTCTTCGCCCTCTTGTAACCCAGAGCTCACGACGGCTTCTGTTTCATTTTTATCTGAGATTTCTATAAAACGAAGATGAGTGCGATTCTCTTTAATGACATACAAAGCCCATTTATTTTCTATCTTAAATAAAGCTCCTAAAGGAACCTTCAATACCTGATCCTTCTCTGAAAGCAATATTGCGACCTCGACGTGAAAGCCATCGATCCAAGCCAAGAATTTCAACGGAAGCTCCTCGGCAAAAACAAATCCAGGCAGGATTCCAAGGACTAAAATAAATGTGATCAGCAAACCTCATCAAGTGAGATCTTCTTTTCATTTTTTTGATCTTGGCGAATTTGCCCGTCAGATAGGTGAATCACTCGGTCTGCCAATCCAGCAATGGCCGTATTGTGGGTTATTATAATTACAGTCGTGCCAAGCTCCTGATGAACTCTTTGAATGGCTTGGAGAACCAGCTTGCCCGTGGCCAGATCTAACGCTCCTGTTGGCTCGTCACACAGCAAGACATCTGGCTTCTTGGCAATGGCTCTGGCGATGGAAACTCTTTGTTGTTCACCACCGGATAGCTGCGAGGGAAAGTGATTTGTACGATCCCCCAAACCCACCAAGCGAAGTGCTTCTTCTGGCTGAAGAGAGGCTTCCACCAAATCTGTGACAATCTCGATGTTCTCTGTTGCCGTCAGATTTGAAATCAAATTATAGAACTGAAAAACAAAACCCACATGCGAACGCCGATACTCTGTTAACATCTGCGGACTAGCGTCAGTAAACTCCTGACCTCGATAAAAGAGAGATCCAGAGGTTGGAAAGTCTAAGCCTCCCAAAATATTCAGCAGCGTCGATTTACCACTACCAGAAGCACCTAAAAGAACTACAAAATCACCTGTGGCAATTTGTAAATTCACACCTCGCAAAGCTAACACCTCAAACTGACCAACTGTGTATTTCTTTTGGAGATCTCGCACTTCTAAGACTGGAGTCACAACGCCTTCTTTTTAAAAACTAATGAGTCGCACTTAAGTCGTGATCAAAGTCGATAAATGACTTTGGTGGAAATATTTTTAAAATATCCGCTTCATTCAAAGTCTCCTTTTCCAACAACAAATGAGCCCCTTTTTCTAACAAAGACCTATTCTGCTCTAATATTCTTGCTGCTGTCGAACTTGCCTCTTGAAGAAGATTGCGAATTTCAAGATCAATCGCTTTGGCACTCTCTTCGCTATATGATCTGCGATTTTCATAAAAATACGAGTCCTCAATAAAGCCACTCGTCGGCCTTTCAAAAACGACATTACCCAGCACCGGGCTCATCCCATACTTCATGACGATCGCTTCTGCTAGATTCGTCACTTTAACAAGGTCATCCGCCGCTCCGGTGGAAACTTCGCCAAAGATCAGGGACTCGGCCATACGCCCCCCCATAAGAATGGAAATCTTGGCCATCAGCTCATCTTTAGTCAGAAGGTAGCGATCTTCTGTCGGCCGCTGCATCGTAAAACCGAGAGCCCCGATCCCTCTGGGAATAATTGAAATCTTCTGAACTCGATCTGAACTAGGCATGAACCAGGCAACCAAGGCATGTCCCATTTCATGAAAGGCAACAATCCTTTTTTCTTTTTCAGTCATAATACGATTGCGCTTTTCAAGCCCAGCAACAAGGCGTTCAATCGCCGCCACAAAATCAATTTCATCAACGGTTTCAGCATTTCTGCGAGTGGCCACCAGGGCTGCTTCATTCACTAAGTTAGCTAGATCAGCACCGGTAAAACCAGAAGTCAGACTGGCAATGTGTTCCAGGTCCATCCGACCCAACGCTTTTATTTTTTTAACATGGACTTCTAAAATCTCTTGTCGGCCTTTCTTATCAGGCCGATCGACTAACACCTGACGATCGAAGCGGCCTGCCCTTAATAAAGCTGGATCCAAAATCTCCGGTCGGTTGGTTGCGGCAAGAAGAATGACGCCAAGTTGGGTATCAAATCCATCGAGCTCGGCTAAAAGTTGATTTAAAGTCTGTTCTTTTTCATCGTGACCTCCCGAAATAATCCCTGGCGCACGACGCTTTCCCAATGCATCCAACTCATCGATAAAAATGATACAAGGAGCTTGAGTGCGTGCCTGGGCAAAGAGATCTCGCACACGAGCTGCTCCGACTCCGACAAAAAGTTCTACGAACTCAGAACCACTAATTGAAAAAAATGGAACTTTGGCTTCACCGGCAACTGCTTTAGCTAGAAGCGTTTTCCCTGTCCCGGGTGGCCCTACCAGTAAAATTCCTTTTGGCATCCGCGCCCCCAAGCGACTGTAAGCCGCAGGGTCGCGCAAAAACTGAACCACTTCTTCAAGTTCGTTTTTAGCTTCATCAACACCGGCCACATCCGCAAAGGTCGTTTTTATATCCGTCTCGACATAAAGCTTTGCCTTGCTCTTCCCGACTGCCATCATGCCGCCAAGACCTCCACGGTCTACCATACGACGACTGATGAAAATCCATAAAGCAAAAAAAAGAAGCGCGGGAATGGTCCAAGAAAGCAGATCCCTTAGAAAAGTGCTTTCAAGACCCTGGGTGTACTTGACCCCTGAGGCGGACAACTCTGCAGAAAGCTCCGGAGTAACTCGATTCGTAACAAAATGAGTCTTACGGCTGACTCGTTCTGTCCTAAACTCTCCTTGTATATATTTTTCTGTGATTGTCAGATTGTCGACTTGGTTGTTCTTAAGTAAAGCTTCAAACTCACTATATGGGATGCTTTCCACCGAACTTTTATTCAACCAAAAATTTTGAATTATAAGTATAAAAATAAAAACCAACGCCATCCAAATGAGAGTGCTTCGAGACTCCTTTATCACGACGATTCCTCCTGCTTCTTTATTTTAGAAAAGAAGCTTTGGAATAAATAATCAATTAAAGGAATCTTGCAGGAAGGCAGGTTGAAAATAACAAATTTGAAATGACAATTCGGCAATCACATGTGTCTTGTCATAAAAGCAAGAGAACGCTTTTAAAGATCATTCAATTATACAAAATAAAATTATTTATTTTAAACGAGGATTCAAATGATACAAAAATTGAATAAATCTAAAAAGGCACTCAAGCACCCTAAATCGAAGACACAAGATGAGGCTTTAGCAAAAACAAGTGAGGTCGATATTTTTCGCGACATCAATAAAAAATCTTTTAGCAACAACTTCATGATCTTAATCCAGCACTATAAAAAGCAACTAGCTCAAAACCCACCCAAGACCGAAGTGCTATAACGATTGGGGAGGAAGTGTTGCTTCAGATACATTTTCCTCCGCAATATTATTCTGAACAAGAACATAGTGTCGTAAGCCATCATCTACCAGTTTCAGTTCTCCTGCGTGGGAACAAACAAACTGATTTTCAAGAACTATTATGTTACTCTGCCCACTAGCTACGACATTCTCAAACCGAATGTCATAAATACTTGATTTAAACTTATAGACAATTCTGAAACCCTTCCAATCTTTCGGAGTGCAAGGTCTAAAGCGTACAACATCTTCCTCAACAAAAAATCCCAATAGAGACTCTAAACCCGCACGATAGAACCATGATGCGGATCCAGTATACCAACTCCACCCACCTCGACCGATATGTGGAGCCACCGAATAGATATCCGCAGCGATCACATAGGGTTCGACTTTATACTTGTAAATACTTTCGCGATTCAGTCCATGATGAATCGGGTTCAGAAGAGAGAACAGCTTATGTACTTTGTCTGTTCTATTGAGCTCCGCAAAAGCCATGAGGACCCAGATCGCAGCGTGTGTGTATTGCCCGCCGTTTTCACGGACTCCAGGAGCATAGCCTTTTATATATCCAGGATTTAATTTGGTTTTATTAAAAGCCGGTGTCAGCAGGGGAATAATTTTCTGCTCCCACAAAATTAACTTTTCATCCACCTTTGCCATGACTTTACGCTGACGTTGCGGATCTCCAACTCCGGACAACACGGACCAGCTTTGAGAAATGGAATCAATTTTACACTCGTCGTTGTCTTTCGAACCTAAGGGTGTTCCATCATCAAAAAAAGCTCTGCGATACCACTCGCCATCCCAAGCCTGACTTTCCAAGGCCTGTTTTAAATTTTGTATGTGCTGAAGATAGCGAGCTTGTTGCTCTGAATTGCAGAATTTTATGAAATCTTGCAGCACTTTACATAGAAACCACCCCATCCAAACACTTTCTCCCTGTCCATGCTCTCCAACCTTGTTCATACCATCGTTCCAGTCTCCGGAACCAATCAACGGAAGACCATGCTGTCCAACGGCTAAGGACCGCTCAATGGCGAGAATACAATGCTCCAGAATCGTAGCTTTGTGTTGAGATATCTGTGGCAAGCTGTAAGAATCCTCCTGCTCAGGTCGCAGAAGTGGGGCCTCGATGAAGGAAACCCTCTCTTGTAAAATACTTTCATCACCGGTGTTACGGATATAGTGACTAACGACAAACGGAAGCCACAATAAATCATCCGAGAAATGAGTCCTCACTCCTCGACCTGTTGGGGGGTGCCACCAATGCTGAACATCCCCCTCCGGAAACTGCCTGCTCGCGGCTCTGAGAATGTGTTCGCGAACCAGATCCGGAGCTGCGTGCACAAAAGCCATGCAATCTTGCAGCTGATCACGAAATCCATAGGCTCCTCCAGACTGGTAGAAAGCGGAACGAGCCCACATGCGACAAACCAACGCTTGGTAAAGAATCCAACGATTCAACAAAATATCAACAGCAGGGTCAGGAGTTTCCACCTGAACAACTTCAAGAAGATCGGACCACATATCGTGGATTTCGTGGTAGGCTTTTTCAATCTTGCCCAAATTTGAATATTTGTGAATCAGTTCACGGGTCTGTTCTTTATTTTCTGTTTGTCCCAATAGAAAGAACACTTCACGTTCCTCTTGGGCGTCAAAATCTAAAGAGGCCTGCAAGACTCCACAAGGATCAAGACCAATTCCCTTTCTTGAAGAAAGATCTATGCGCTGTAATGCTTCGGGACTATCCAACGATCCGTTGCGCCCAATGAACTCTTTGCGATCACAAGTAAATTTTCTGTTCAAACTGTGAACATAGAAAAATGAATGGCGTTCCGAAAACTCTGCATTGTAAGAATTTTTTGCTAAGATGGCTCCCGTTTCTTCATCAAATTCCGTCAAAATATAGGGAGCCGATTTCTCTCGCTGGTTCCCAAGAACCCATTCGATATATCCTGTAATCGAAACTCTACGCCTTCTTTCTGACTGATTTTTCAAACGAAGATGAAAAACCTTTACTGGATCCATCTTGGTAACAAACAAAGTAAGAACTTGAGAAAAGCCAAAATCATTATACTCAAAAACGGAGTATCCTTGACCGTGTCTGATGATATAGGGCGCTGTTCCTCTTATTGGCAAAGGCGTCGGAGTCCAAACTTGACCCGTATCCTCGTCACGTAAATAAATAATCTCTGTGGGAGGATCTGACACCGGATCATTGGACCATCCCGTGAGACGATTTTCTCGACTGTTGATAGACCACGTAAAACCCGAACCACTTTCACTGACTTGAAAGCCAAAATCATTTTGATTTGCGATCACGTTAATCCAAGGGGCTGGAGTCCACTGCCCGGCACGCAATCGAATGATATATTCCTTCCCGTCAGAGGCAAAACCACCCAAACCATTAAAAAATCGCAGGGCTGGCAAAATCAAGGGAGGAGTATAATCGGAGTGCGATGGCTCTCGCGGCTTTAATTGAGGAGCATTTTTTTCCGGCAATCGTTTACGCGTTAACTGCTCTTTTAAAGAACCTCTTTCTGGCGACAAGTCCACTCGGGCCATCACTTGCATCAAAGCTCGATCCTCTATGGGCATTGTATCAAGTCGCAAAACAAAAATTCCTCCAGACTTATTCATCCAACTTTGCACACCACTAAATCGAATGAGTCGTTGAATTTCATCCTGCATTTCCATCAAATATGTCGTTTTGCTATCATTTAAGATAACAAGGTCGAAGGGCACTCCGCGCAGACGTAAGTACTCATGCCCTTTGAGTAGCTTCCGAAGCATACCAATATCTTTGACATCTCCTAAGGTGACCACGACAAGAGGTAAATCTCCGCTGATTCCATACGGCCAGAGTCTTGCCTGTTCTCGAGTGTGCTCTGCCAGCATATGGGAAGGCTGCCGTAAGGAGGGATCAATAAATAGAATCCGCTCAGCCAGACGTTGAAACAAATAGGCAGCATCAGCATCGATCCCAAAATGCCTTAAATCAATATGTGCCTTCGTCCAAGAAAGTTTCTTTTCTCGCTCAAAGATATGACTGTCATGATATCGATCCGCTAGTTGCAAGATCTCTTCACGACTTCGCGCGAAACCAGTATTAAATGAAATTTGACAGGACTCGCCGGGAGCCAGATGCACATGGACCCGCAAAGAAAGAATTGGATCTAAAGTAGCCCCATCCGTATTCGACAGTGCGTGATCTGCTTCAAAAACCTGAGCATTTTTTAGACTCCGACCACGACCTAAAAAACGATAGCGATCCGATTCGTACTCCACTTCGCCTTCAATGGAACCATCAGCGACAACACTATGAAAGCCCCAAATCTCTGATTGAGAATTGCTCCGTGGCCGTCGCCGTGCCAGCAGAGCTTTTCGAGGAGCTAAAAACTCCGTTTCCATAAACAGATTATTAAAAACTGGATGTGCCTGATCATCAGCCCAGGTGGATAAAATAGGCTCAGAGTAGCTGGTGATTTCAAGCCGACGACTATGCAAGTCTTCGTTGGTGATGGTAACTTGGCGAATTTCTACATTATCCTCTGGTGCAACAATGATTTGCGTCCGAGTTTTAATTTTCTGATCGTCCCGCAAAAATTCCACCATATCTTCCGAAAAAGAAACCCGGTAGAAATCCGGGAGCTTCAGTTGAGGGCTGTAGGAAGTCGACCAAATATTTCCTTCAGTGGAATCTTTGACAAAAATGAAACTCCCCGCAGCATCTCTTGTGCCATCTTCTCGCCACCGAGTGATCCCTAAGCCGTCGCATTTCGAGTAGCCACCGCCCGCTGAAGTCATCATGACTGAATAAGAGCCATTTGAAAGAATCTGCAATCTGGGACTTGCCAAATTAGGATTTTCGTAGATTCTCGTAAAAGTTTGCAGAGATGTTTCGCCGGCACCTTCCCAATCTACTGAAGAGGCCTTTGGAGCCAACATCGTCACTTTGTGAGGAACTCGCTCTTGCAAAAGAGCCTGAGTCGCGCGCACACGAAGTTCAGAATGAAAGCGACGTTGCATGACATTTTTTTGTAAAAAGTTGGCGATCGCCACCAGACTCATACCTTGATGATGAGCCATAAAAGACCTAATGACAGCAAAACTCTGATCTTCAGCCAGACGCTCTCGCGTAAAATCAATGGCTTCATAAAAACCATAACACGTCAGTAAATTATCGCGTTGAAGCTTGCGAATGTTCTCAATCGCTTCTTTCGGCGCTACCGGCAAAGCTAAAAATGTGGAATAAGGTGAAACCACTAAATCTTGTGCCAGCCCCCTCTTCAAACCAAGGCCAGGAATACCAAATGGACCATATTGATAGTTGAAATTGATGTCACGAGCGTTGTATCCCGCTTCAGAAATTCCCCAAGGAACTTTGCGACGTTGCGCATATCTAATTTGTGTTTGCACCACTGATTCTAAAGTTTCATGCAATAAAGTATTCTCAAAATCCTGCATGACCAACTGGGGCATCAGATATTCAAACATCGATGCGGACCACGAAACTAAGGCTCGACGTCCTTCCACAGGAACAAGCTGTCTGCCAAGTCGAAACCAATGCTTTTGTGAAGTATCCCCCTTGGCAATAGCAACGAAGCTTGCCAAGCGCGACTCAGACGCTAATAGATCATAGTAAGAATTGTCATGGCGCCCTTCTTGAACATTGTAGCCGATGCGAAAAACTTCACGAGCAGGATCGATAAGAAATTTAAAGTTCATCTCGTTAAATAGAATTTCAACATCGTCATGCAAAACATCGAGAGCCTTTAAAAGGCTCTCGACATTGCGATAGGCGGTCATCAAATCATTTTGAAAATGAAAGAGACGATCTTTTTGTTCTTGCGCAAACAACTCTACTTTTAATTCATTTAAACCATCCATGGTCTGCAGAAGTACTTCTTGATACTTCATCAAATTCATTTTCTCAAAAAGGGGCTGCACCAAAGCCAACCAACGATCTTTTAAAGAAACGGACTTCAATAGAAAGTCTTGCTCTATCCTCTTAAAATCAGTCTCTATCCACGGGGCATATAGTCTCAAGTCTTCCAGGATATCTTGTGCTAGCTTCCTTTGCGCCCCCACCCATTCTAATAATTTATGATAGTGACGAGTGCTGTTTTCAGACTCGAGAACTGTAATACTATCAAAAAGATCTTCAAGACTGCTGTGCACATATCTAATAAAAAGACCCCACTCTGCTAAATTCATATCGGTGGCAGATTTAAGAATTTTTTGACAATCTAATACATTCTCTAGGAGTTGTTGAGTCCCCAAAAGACTTGTTGCCTTTCGACGCCCTTGGAGGGCTTGAATTTCGCTTTGAATGATATTCAGACTGACCTGCATTCCCTCAATAAGTTTTGCGTGCAAAAGAGGAGATTGCTTTATCTCTTTACACGACTGTTTCAAAACCAAAAGATAGCCAGCCAGATTACCACTATCGACTGAAGAGACATAACGAGGCTCTAACGGAGCGAGGGTCACTGTATCGTACCAATTCAAAAAGTGCCCTTCATAACGCTCCAGCTGCAACAAAGTGTCGAACAAACTTCGGAGTCGCTCAAAACAGCTTCTCAAATTCAAAAAACCTAAATCCTTTGCTGCTAGAAGGCCCAGAATATAGAGGCCAATATTTGTCGGCGAAGTCCGATGCGCAATCAAAAGCTCCGGATCCTCTTGAACATTATCAGGCGGAAGCCAATGATCGTAGGAGCCAACGAATGTATCAAAAAAATGCCAAGTCCTGCGAGCGATATTCTTTAAAAGGTTTACTTCTAAAGTCTCCAAAGAAGGTTTATCAGAAGGCAACCTTTGACTTATGAACGCACCGACTAACGGATAACTCCCCCAAAGAACTAAAAGCGGTAAAGCCATCAATAAATCAAAAACAGAACTTTTTACCAGAAGTGCAAATGCAGCAGCAAAAATTAATCCCCAGATAGGCCAAGGTGTCTGCCAGTAAGGTTTCTTTTGTTTTCCTGACAAGGCTATTTTATCAACTTGAGCTGCTGTCATCCACTCTAAGCAATATCTATGAGATACAAAGATCCGATATAAAGCGCGCACTATGGCATCTAATTGAATATAAGCTTGATGTAAAAGAAAAGTCGTTGTCAGAAAAAACTGTCCCAAGATGATTTTCGCCTGATGAACCTCACTCCAAAAGTTGCTCGTCCAGGGTACTCCCCGAGGGCTAATGAAAACACCACTCGTCACATGAAGAAGACAAGGTAAAGCTAACGCTGCCAAAGCAAACAACGTCCATACAAAACTTGATCCCGGCAAAAGAATCCAACCTAGAACCATCAATATAACAATGTTGGTTCCGACTAAACTTCTGCGAAGATTGTCATAGATCTTCCAACGCGAAAGCCAGTTCAGAGAAGGATCTAAAATCCAACTAATAATTTGCCAATCTCCACGCACCCAGCGATGTTGTCGCAACCAAAATGAGTGGTAAGTTTTTGGGTAATCATCTAAAAACTCTACATCAGTGACCAAAGCGGTCCTGGCAAACAGCCCCTCTAGCAAATCATGACTCAAGACTGTGTTTTCGGGCACTCGGCCTTTAATGGCACTCCGAAAAGCATCTATGTCATAAAGTCCTTTCCCTGTAAAACTGCCCTCGCCAAAAAGATCCTGATAGACATCAGAAACCGCCGTCGTGTAGGGATCGATGCCCGTATGACCGGAAAAAATCATTGCGAAAAACGACCTAGAAGAACTTTCTAAGGAAATACTGATTCGTGGCTGAAGAACCCCATAACCAGCGACCACTCTTTGCAAACTAGGATCAAATACGGGCCGATTCAGAGGATGAAGGGCTGTGCCGATAAGCTTTTTGGCATTGTCTCTTCCTAACTGGGTGTCAGCGTCCAGAGTTATTATGTATTTGAAAGATAATAGATGTGGCAATTCACAGGTCACCACGACATAGGATGTCTCAATACTACCACGGAGAAGGTCATTCAATTCTTCTAATTTCCCTCGCTTGCGCTCCCACCCCATCCATTTTTGTTCACCGGCATTCCAACGCCGAGCTCGATGGAACAGAAAGAAACGACTGTGTTCCCCCTCTTTCACATACATTTCGTTCAAGCGTTGAATACCAGCCTTTGCAAAACTAATCAGATCCGCATCTTCTGGCAAAAACTCTTGGTCGGCATCTTTGAAGTCCGTCGCCAAGGCAAAATAGATTTCTTGACTGATATTACCTAAATAATGCACCTCCAACTTTTCCAACAATTCCTGGATCGTGTGTCTTTCGAACAGCATACAGGGAATAACGACAAGGGTCCTTCCCTCTGGCGGAACTAGGTCCATCACATCCAATTTTGGCAAACGTCGAGGCGGCAATAAATGCGTCACAAAATAATTTAGAAAACTGACTGCTAAATCACTGGCTGGAATTAAAAAAAGCAATGCCAGAGCAACCAATGAAAATGCTTCAAGACGGTAAAATGAGGCATAATAGATCGGAGCAAAAACTGCCAAGACGATCAAAAACAATAAAGAACTGGCATATAAGAGCATGGGATACTTCAGCAAGATTCGCCGCCAACTTTCGCTCCAACGCGGTCGATAGGAAAACTGCCTTTCAAGGATTGTGACCCCTTCGCCTATGAGGAAATGCCCCACATGTCTTTCTTCTTTGATTGAAAGTGCAACAGCTGCTTCCGCAATCTCTCTTTCGTTGGCTTGGGTTCTTTTGCCAATTCTCTCAATGACACCGCGATACTCATTGCGAGTACCAAAATCCATTTTTTGATAGTCATTTGTAAAATCACTCTTAAGCTTATGATCAATTAAGCTGACACTTTCAAAAAATACCTGCCAATCAACATTGGAAAGCAAGCGCATGCTCGACAAGGCATTCGCAATCGTCACCTGATTTGCTGCCTGCATTTGATGATCTTGGTGTACCATCTCCGCAATAGATCTTTTGTGTCCTTTTAAAATATTCTCTAGAAACTCCACAGCAGGCCAAATTTCCACTTCTTGATCCCTGAGCCGCCTAGCTAATTGAGCCACAAAGGAATACTTAAACTCTAGCGAATGTTCGCAGGCAGAAAAGATATCTTGAACATTCTGCTTAAATCTTTCAGGTTCTGTGACAGTTGAAATCAATCGATCTGCGATTTCATTTGCTTGCTGTCTCTGGTAGTGGTCCCAAATGACCCGCAAAGAGATTCTTCTGACATTTTCGACCAAAGACAGACGAAGAGTGATAGCGATGGCCCAAAGCTCTCCGATATTCAAATAGGATCTTTGTTGAAATGTTTGAATAAATCTTTGAATAGTCTCTAAATCAAGCCGACTGTCAGTGTGCGCCACTAAAGCCAGTGCAATACCATAAACTCGAGGATAGCCCGTCAATTCTCCCACTGAGATTTTAGGCAACTCTCGATAGTAGGAAGGAGGTAAGTCCTTCGTAATCTCACGAATTTGCTCTTCGACAACATGAAAATTGTCAACCAGCCATTCTGCAGCTGGAGAAATGGACTCTTTTCTTTGTACCGCTTCAACCAATGTCCTGTATGACTTAAATAGCTTTTTTCGATTGCTATTCAAGCGTTGCAATAAAGGACGACTGATTTTTGATGTCTTCTTTATGGACAAATTTTCCGCAAGATAAAGAGCATACTCTGCTAACCTTTCGACGCTGAAAATTTGACCTCGAATTGGCTGCTCACCTACATCTTCTAGAGAAGGACAATGGCTTTTATTTCTCATAGATTCATTTCTAAATCGGGCTTGAGGGCCCTCACAAGGTGTGGATCCTGTACTTGTGAAAAGACATTGCTAGTGATACCGTTTCAAATAATGGAAAATACAGTCATTGAACTTAAAGATGTCTCTGTTGTTTTTGATAGCGAAGTTGTATTGAACAACGTCAGTATGAAAGTTTTTAAAGACGACACAATTGTAATTATTGGCCCCAGTGGAGGCGGAAAAAGCGTTTTATTAAAAACCATGGCAGGAGTCTTTTTACCGACCTCTGGTGTTGTCACGTGTTACGGCCATGAGTGGAAAAAGCTTTCTATGACCGAAAAGCATGATCTCGCTCAACACGTTGGAGTGCAATTCCAAAAGGGAGCCCTTTTTGATGACCTCACCGCTTTTGAAAACATTGCTTTCCCCTTGCGAGAGCACACAAAAATGACCGAGGAAGAGATAGAAAAAAGAGTCCTCGAATGCCTTTTGTCAGTAGGCCTTGAAAAAGCCCGCAACCTTGCACCTCACGAAATGTCTGGTGGCATGCGCCAGCGACTCGGAATCGCTCGAGCCATTGCATTGAAACCAGAAGTTCTGTTTTTAGATGATCCCACCGCAGGGTTGGACCCACTCAACAGTGACAACATGGCTGATCTTATCATCAACTTAAAGAAAGAAGTGGGAGCAACCCTGATTGTAGCCACTCACGATATTTCCAGAGCCTATCAATTCGCCGGCCGCATTTTCCTTGTCGCTAAAACAGAAGTTCTTGAAACAGGTTCCGCCGCAGAGACTCTAGCACATTCCGACCCTCGAGTTCAGCAATTCATTAACGGCCGACTCACGGGTCCTCTCAATATACTCGAGGAATAAAGCGCAAACCCCAAGGCCTCCGTCATCTTATGGCATGGGATTCATCTCTTCCGTCGAGAGATTTCTTCCGGCCATTCTTTGACAGTGAGGTCCACAGTAAGAAAATCCATTTTCTTCAATTCGTTGTCCTAGGATGCGACACGAACAGCTGGCACATGTCGGTGCGAGCTTTTGAATTGCGCATTGAAGACTATCAAACTCATGACTTTTGCCATATTGAACCAGCGTAAAAGAATTCGTCGAATAGTTACCGCAGACTTCACAAACATTCACTTGCATCTCCTTTTTTTATTTATATTCATTTAAAAAACTGTCCTAGTCGAAAACATCTGAACAATTTTGTTATTGGCCATAAGTCATCAGTATTTGTAGCCAGTCTTTAAAACACCACTACAATCAACATCAAACCCTCGTCATTTCACATCAAGGAGGATGTATGAAAGATATTGGTGTTCAATCACTACCCTTGCATAAACCTATTATTCTAGAAAAGAGCCACACACTCAAAGAGGCTGCACTAGCCATGAAAAGAAACAGCGTTGGCAGTGTTCTGGTCTCTGACGGAGAAGGTTCTTTGAAAGGAATTTTCACAGATAGGGATTTAGCTCTTTCATTGGCATTAGGAAATCAAGCCCCTACGGCTCTTCTTGAGGATGCGACTCAAGGACGCTTAGTCTACGTCACTGACAATGCTACTTTGAAAGATGTTGTTAACACGATGATAAAGCATGCTATTCGCAGAGTGCCTGTCGTTCACCTTCGAGCTAACGGAAAACAGCGATGCCTCGGAGTCATTTCTCTCGATGACCTGGTGAAAGAAAAGTTGATTGATTTATCAGAAGAAGCAAAAATATTGAAATCACAACTCCCTAGTCCACGTGAAAAACTAGGAAAAGGACGCATCAAAAGTATTTTCCATTCCCAAGGTCGGAAAGAACAGTCTTACTACACTTTTCTAAAAACAGTGGAGAGTCAGACAACACTTAAGAAAGGTCAGGCCCAAAATCTGGTCGACCAAGTTTTGCCACTGATTTTACGGCGACTACCTGAAAAAGCTGGGCAAAATTTCTTGTCTCAATTGCCGCATGAAATTCAAATGCAAATGTCCTCATACATTTCACCATCAGATCGATCCGTCACTGGCAAGCTGGTTCTAAGTCAAATGAAGAAGGCATTTCATGTTGATGAAGATGAAGCTCAATTCTTGCTATCAGGATTTTGGCGAAGCTTAGAAAATTCAATTTCCTCTGGAGAAATGCGCAATTTAGGGCGAGAGCTTCCCAAAGATTTTATGAACTTATTCACTGAAACTATACCGCACTAAAAAACAACCGGGCGACCAATCCTTGGAAGCCCGGTCGTAAAAATCAATGAATGGCGATTTGTTTGGCTTTCGAACCTTCTGTCTTAGGTAAACGCAAAGAAAGAATTCCATTATCAAATGTGGCTTCTACTTTCTTCTCATCCACTGTCGTTGGCAGTGTCATGGAACGGAAGTAAGAACCATAAGAAAACTCAGCCAGATACTGCTTTTCGTCTTCTTTTTTGGATTCCTCCTTGCGTTCAGCCGATACGGAAAGAATGTTATTATTCAGCTCCACTTTGATCTGATCTTTCTTAATGCCAGGAATCTCAAATTTGATATAATAGTTGCCAGCATCTTCCGTCACATTGCATTTCGGACTGATAGCCCCACTTGCAGTACCTACAGCTTCAAGTGTTGGCCAATTCGAAAACTCTTCAAAAAGACGATCCATCTGCTGTTGCATTTCGCGTAACGGACTTCTATTAGCACGCCAAAGTTCAACGGGATTTCTCATTGTTTTCTCCTTTGTTTGGTTGTTCGAGACAATCAAAAGCATTGTTCAAGAAATAATGATCGTCCATTTTTTAGATGAAACTTTGTCAGAAATCTCTGTGTTACAGGGATGTAAATTCTAACGGATAACATCACCTTCAAAGTAGAATAAGTTTCTTCCTGCTCTGCCTGTGCCATAAGTTGAAAAATGAACTCCCGACTCCTGCACCTCAGATTTGACAACCATAAAATTTTGTTTCCAACTTCCAGTGAGACGGCGAGGATTTTTTCGCAGCAACGAGAAAGGAGGATTAAAGCTGTGAATCGAACTGGAGGTCAGCTCAAAGGTCTTATATCCTAAAATCTTTGGTTCAATTTTCATAATTTCACTAAAGTGAACGTCCCCAGACCCAAAAAGGACTGACGAAAGTGATTCAGTGCAAATCGCAGATTTTTTCTACTTTCAATCCGTGCATTTCTGAAAAATCGTTCATCGAGTGCTCGACCACTTTCTTTTGAAAGGACTCGGAGACGATATCGGCCTCCGCTTTTTAGCGACCTGACAATCAACTTATCCACCGCCCACGGATAGTTCTTTCGTTTTTCATGCTCCCAAATTTCGACTGGCAAAGCGCGTCCTTGCCAATCAAGACACTGGTAAACATAAGGAAACGCCCCCTCAGTCAGGACCGAGAACTGTGCCTAAGTTTCATTTGTCATATGCTGACAAATAGGAATGTGGCCCGTGTAGGCTTCACTCCAATTAGGTGTGATTAAGGAGCCAACTAAGGCGCCTCCAAGAAGTTGTAGAAAGTGACGTCGCGGTAATGACATGAATGGGCACCTCAGAGCCACTATTCATGCCATCTTGACTAAGTCCCTAAGGCAAGAGACTCAATAAAAATACAAACTTTAAAATTTGTAGGTGATCGCTAAATAATGACCTATGCCAGAAGTTTCTCCTGCAAAACCTCCATTTTTTAGCAAAACCATATTTTCATAAAGCTTTAAACCATATCCAACTGCGTATCTGTCAGAATGCCAATAAATACCATTGAACCACTCCAGAGCGGAATCGGTACGATTGATACCGTCTGAAATCTCGTGAGCTCCAAACCTGTGCTCAAGATATCCTTGATAACTGACAAAGCTTTTGTTCGGCAAAAAATAAAACGGCTTAAACCAGTTAGTCGCTAAAATAAAACCATCCCATTTGCGTTCATTGGCAGATCCGTAGTTTTCCTTCACATATCGAGCCATCAAGTTGACTCCGACTTTCCCAAGCCAAGCCACTTCAACATCAGAACCCACCCCCACGAATTGCTCGTTCAAAGCACGATCTCCAATGTTAAACAAAGAAGCTATATACCATTCTTTCATTGGACCCACTGCCAAACTTTCACCCCAGAGAACGTCTAACGAAATTCTTGGCGCCAGCTTCATGAAAAAATTATCGCTGTTGGGACGGTGACGATCACTGTCTGAAGAATCAAACACATCGAACACATCCAAGAAGCCATAAAGATCGAGAGCCCCAGATCGTCCTCCGAACTCCATCTCAAAGTAAGTGTCCTGTTGGTTGCCAAAAGGAATTTTATTATCGATGCTTCTCATCAAGTTAAACTGAAACCACTTGTAATCATTTTTGTGAATATCCGTGCCTTCGCTTTCAGAAGCAAAAACTGAAGAGCCTATTAAACCACTAAACAAAAGAACCAAAAAAAACTTCATAACAATCTTCCTACTTTTTTCCATTCATCAATAAAAACAAACCTACGAGCATGACTATTACACCCAAGAGGGACGACATATTTGGAACCTGCTTGGTTGTGTAGTACTCAATCGCCATGCTGCCTAACAACTGAGTGCAAATAATCGTTGCGAAAGTAACAGGTGCACCTAAATAACTGATCGCCATCGGAGTGCAGAACACAATTAGAAAGCCAAAAATGCCCGGAATTAAATCTAGCAGTTCCAGACCCGTAAAAGGTTTTGCCGACAAAATTGGAACTCCACTCAAAACTCCATATCGCACCAGTGTCCACAAAATTCCGGAAAAAATGAGGAAGACAAGAGCATTCAAAAAGACCGCCGACACCAAGCCCACCTGGGTGGCGATATGACGATTTAACGTGCCCTGAAATACGATCGAAAGACCTGCTAAAATAGGGAAAATAAACTTGAAAATCATGGGGCCCAACCTACTTGATTAGGCCTTGTATTGAAAGTGATTTTATGAGAGCAATTTAAAATGTCGCAAACAAATACTCGCAATCAAATCATCGTCTTTTTAAATGGAATTGAGCACCGCATCCAAGGAGAGGAGGCTTTTTTACCACTTGCACAATATCTTCGCTATAAAGCCCACCTCCCTGGCACAAAAGTGGTTTGTGCTGAAGGAGATTGCGGGGCCTGCACCGTTCTAGTGTCGAAGTGGCATGACAATGAATGGTCCTCTTTCTCTACCCTCAATTCATGTATTGCCCCCATTTACCTTTTTGATTTAGGCTCCATTATTACTGTCGAAGGGCTGAGCGATAAAGAAGAGCTCAATGAAGTGCAAGAAAAAATGCGCACTTTTCATGGAGGACAATGTGGCTACTGCACTCCAGGCATGGTTTGCTCTCTATCGGGATTGGCAGAATCCTGCCACGAAAATAAAACCTCAATAACAGAGAAAAAAGCGCGCAATCACCTCACCGGAAATTTGTGTCGCTGTACGGGATACGAGCCCATCCTCAATTCTGCCCTTCATCTGGATCTCAGTAAGTGGCAATCGCTTAAACACAGATATCTCGATACAATCGACACAAAGACTTTTTCGGAGCGCAGCCAAGATCAAGTCAATATTGAATCCAAGCAAAAACAAGTTCGGATCGCAAACAACTTACAAGAGGCTGTTGCCTTCAAAAAAAATAATTCCCAGGCTCGCATTGTTGCCGGCGCCACGGACCTTGGAGTCGTACACAACAAGGGCAAGGCTTATTTAGATCAAGCTCTTGTTCTTCAGCGAATTCCTGAGCTGGCAAAAATTGAAAGAACTCCTGACGGACTTTGGGTTGGAGCGCAAGTCACCCTCACGCAACTAGAAAATGCCACAACTCAATCTCATCCTGAACTCAGTCGGTTGCTGCATATTTTTGCTTCGCCGCAAATCAAAAATCAGGGAACCTTGGTTGGCAACCTATTGAACGGTTCACCGATCGGAGACAGTATTCCAGGCTTATTGGTGTTAAATGCGGAACTTCACTTCGTCTCTTCGACAGGGCTGCGCAAAGTTCCTCTGACTCAATTTTATAAAGGCTACAAAGATTTCAATCTCCAACCAGACGAGATTGCTACCGGAGTGTTGATTCCTGCCTTAGATCCGAAGTGGATCACAAAGTTCTACAAAGTCTCTTTACGCAAAGACTTGGATATTTCAGCTGTTACCTTTGCAGGTGTTTTCAAGGTTGAAAACAATATCATTCAAGAAGCGCGGATCGCTCTTGGTGGTGTAGGTCCGACGGTCACTCGTTTGACACCACTTGAAAGTGAACTCAAGGGCAAACCTTTCACCGAGGATGTTATTGCTCAAGCCGGAAAGACTGCCAGAGGCATGATTAAGCCTCTTTCTGATCTTCGTGCAAGCGAAGCTTACCGCCTACAGCTCGTAGAAAATCTTTTCCATAAGTTTTTTGCCGAATGCAAAACCCAGGAGCCAATATGTCTATAGGCTTGAATATTCCCCACGATTCTTCCCGCGGACACGTCACTGGTGAAAGTGTTTTCATTGATGATCGTCTGCAAACACAAAAAGAAGTGCTCGTTCTACCCATTGGCGTGCCAGCAGCTGCGGGTACACTCAAAAATATTGATTTCTCCGCTGCTCTAAAAGCTCCTGGGATTTTAGCTGCCTTTTCTGCCAAAGATCTTCATCACAACCATTGGGGGACGATCATTCCGGAACAGCCAGTTCTAGTGGCCGACAAAATTGGCTACTACGACGAACCAGCAGCGCTACTTGTTGGAACTTCCATGGACAGCCTTTTACGTGCCAAAGCCTTGGTTCAGTTCGAAATTGAAAAGACCGAACCGGTCTTGAGTATCGACGAAGCCATTCGCCGACAGCTTTTCATCTACAAAGCAAATCCATTTTCTTGCGGCAATGCGGATGAAGCGCTGAAAACGGCACCTCACAAAATATCCGGAACTATCGAAATTGGCGGCCAAGAGCACTTCTACCTTGAGTCGCAGGCCTGCATTGCCTACCCCCTCGAAGATGGGCAAATGGAAATACACGCTAGTTCCCAGCACCCGACAGAGACACAAGCTGTTGTGGCGGAAGCTTTGGGGCTTCCCTTGCATCAAGTCGTATGTATTGTAAAGCGTATGGGTGGAGGCTTTGGCGGAAAAGAAAGTCAAGCGGCTCCCTTCGCTGCGATGGCGGCTTTAGTGGCGCAAAAAATGAAACGCCCCGCTCGCCTTTGCTTATCCAAAGACGATGATATGGTCATGACTGGTAAGCGCCATCCTTTCAAAAATTTTTACGAAGTCGGATTCGATCAAGACGGTCGCATTCTAGCACTGAATGCAAAGCTGTATTCTGACGGTGGAGCCTATGCTGATCTGTCTAGTTCGATTTTAGATCGAGCGATGTTTCACATTGATGGCGCTTACTATTTACCGAACGCCTATATTGAAGGATATGTTTGTCGCACAAACTATGCGTCGAATACTGCGTTTAGAGGATTTGGTGGACCTCAGGGCACAATGACCATCGAAAGTATTATTGAAGACATTGCCAAGTATCTTAATAAAGATCCTTTCGATATTCGCACACTTAATTGCTACGGCGTCAACGATCGAAACGTGACTCATTATGGGCAAAAATTGGAGCACAATCCGCTACCAGAAATATTTGCGCAACTGAAAGACACTTCAGAATATCATAAACGCCGGGCCCAAGTAGAGGCCTTCAATAAAGAAAACAATGGAAAACTCAGAGGGCTTTCTATTTCGGCTACAAAATTTGGAATTGCTTTTACCGCTCGCTTTCTGAATCAAGGAAATGCCCTGGTCAATGTCCACAAGGACGGAACCGTTCAAGCATCAACTGGTGCCACTGAGATGGGCCAAGGGGTTAACACTAAAATCCAACAAATCATCGCCCATGCATTTGGCCTTGTTCCAGCCGAAGTCAGGATCTTGTCCACTTCGACTGAAAGAAATCACAACACTTCACCGACAGCAGCTTCTTCGGGAGCTGATATCAACGGTGCTGCGGCCTTAAAAGCCTGTGTCGAAATCAAAAAAAGACTGGCATGGCTTTATCAAAATATTCTTAAGAGCACTCCAATGAATGATATCGCGGAATGCCCACCACTCAATCAATACGAGCTGGACTTGAATGACTTTGAGTTTGTTAATAAGCAAGTTATTCACAGACCGACTGGAAAGTCCATTGATTGGACCGAGCTTGTGCAAAAGGCTTACTTCAATCGAATGTCTTTAGGCGAATACGCGCACTATAAAACCCCAGGCTTGGGCTTTGACAAAGCTCGCAGTCTTGGAACACCGTTTAGCTACTTTACAAATGGTGCAGCCGTCAGCGAAGTCGAAATCGACACTTGGACTGGAGAGTATAAAGTACTACGTACCGACATCCTTATGGATCTGGGGCGTCCTCTGAATCCAGGAATTGACCGTGGTCAAGTCACCGGTGCCTTTGTTCAATCGATGGGTTGGGTGACTTCAGAAAAACTCTTTTACAACAAAGAAGGAAAACTTCTGAGTCATTCACCTACAACTTACAAAATCCCCAACATTCAAGACACTCCAAGGATTTTCAAAGTCGACTTCATCGAAAATAATGAAGACAAACAGGCCGTCCATCGCTCGAAAGCTGTCGGAGAGCCTCCGTTCAATTTAGGCATCAGTGTTTGGACCGCGTTGAAAGATGCTTTGAAGTATCGCAGTGGACAAAACATTCCCCACATCAAGTCTCCGGCAACCCCAGAGGAGATTTTAATGGAGCTTTCTCGCTATGAGTAGAGGAAGCTTTGAAGACTTCTTGGGTGCCCTGGAAAGAATGCAAGCAGGGTCGAAGTCTTTCGTTGTTGTGACTTTAGTAAAACAACTCGGCTCTTCTCCACAAGATGTCGGAGCCAGAGCGATCGTCAGTATTGATGGACTTGAGTACGGCACTGTCGGCGGCGGTAAAGTCGAAAATCGTGCCATTCAAGAAGCCCAAAGAATGCTGCGTGAAAAAGAAAAATATTTATTCGTCGACTGGAATTTGCAAAAAGATATTGGCATGACTTGCGGCGGAGTCGTGAGTTTCTTCTTCGAGCTCTTCGAAAAAGAACATCCTTTTCACGTCGCGGTTTTTGGTGCGGGCCATATCGCGCAAGAATTTATTCCACTGCTTTTAAAGCTCGATTGTCGAGTTTCTTGCTTTGACTCACGTAAGGAATGGCTCGATCGCCTGCCCAGTTCACCAAAGCTTTCCATTATGCTAACAGATTCGGCCAGTCACGAAGTCAGTAAACTACCCCAAGGAACTTATGTCACTATCATGACCATGGGGCACGCCAGTGATCTGCCTATTTTAATTGAAGCAATGAAACAGCGAGAACGCTTTTCTTATGTCGGCAACATTGGCAGCGCACAAAAAGCCCTGCGTTTGCATAAAGATCTGACGGAGGCTGGCATTCCCAGCGAAAAAACAAAGCAGCTTTATTGCCCCATGGGTGAAGACTTTGGCTCAAACGCACCCATTGAAATTGCCTTTAGCATTGTCGCTCAACTGCTAAAAGTAAAAGACCAACTCATCAAGGACTCTAAATAATGACTAATTCAGCCAATACCCCATTAGGAAAAAAGAAAACCCAAAAAATTTCCCAGCAAGAACTTCCGCAAAGATTGGCTCAAGCTCGAGGCGATGAGACTTTAGATTTACTGATCACGAATGCTCAGTTGCTAGATGTTATCACTGGTGAGATTTACCCTACCTGCGTGGCTATTGGCGGAGACACCATCGTTGGTGTGGGCTTAGAATATCAGGACAGTCCCGCGCATAAGAAATACGATGCTAAAGGCGCCTTCATCACTCCAGGCTTTATTGATGGGCACTTGCATATCGAGTCCTCAATGATGTCTCCGTTTGAGTTTGAACGAGCGACACTTCCATTAGGAACAACGACAGCTATTTGCGATCCACATGAAATTACAAATGTGATGGGCCTGAAGGGTTTCGAATGGTTCTTAAGATGTTCCGAACTGATGAATCAAAATCTTTTTGTGCAAATGTCGTCCTGCGTTCCTGCCTTACCTGGGTTTGAAACAACGGGCAGCGATTTCCCTCTGGAAGATATGAAGCTTCACAAAAATCACCCAGCCGTTTTGGGCTTGGCCGAGATGATGAACTTCCCTGGCGTCATCAATGCCGATAAAGACGTTCTGGCAAAAATCGAAGCTTTTGAGGATCTCAATCTTGATGGTCATGCCCCCCTGCTGCGTGGCAAAGCTTTGAATGCTTATCTATTGGCAGGAATTCAAAACTGTCACGAGACTGTGACCTTAGATGAGGGCCGAGAAAAGCTGCAAAAAGGGATGGGTCTTATTATTCGTGAAGGAAGTGTGGCAAAGAACCTCAAAACACTAGCCCCTTTGGTCAATGAGTTTTCCTCTGCCCAGTGCTTACTTTGTACCGATGACCGAAATCCTTTCGAAATTGCTCACGAAGGACATATCAATTACCTCATTAAGCAATTGATTCAACAGCACAATGTACCAACTCATGTAGCCTATCGCTTAGCTACTTACTCCGCAGCACGACACTTTGGCTTAAAGAGACTGGGTTTAGTGGCTCCTGGAAAAAAAGCTGATTTGGTGCTGTTATCAAATCTTGAACAAGTGGTGATCAAAGAGGTTCTCATTGGCGGCCAGTGGGTCACCGATCTAAAGTTAACAGAGCGTACCCAAGAAAAACTGAATGCATCTGCCCCACCTCTTGAAAACACGATGAAGCGACCGGTATTAAAGGCCTCCGAACTCGATTACAAGCTGAGTGCAGGAAGTTATAATGTTATCGAAATTGTGCCCAATGAGATTATTACTAAACATCTCAAGGTTCACTTTGATGGGACTCAGTTCGCAGAAAAAGATATACTTTTGATGGCAAACATTGAACGTTACGGTAAAAGTCTTCCACCAGGCTTAGGACTCGTAAAAGGACTTGGCCTCAAGAGTGGAGCCCTGGCGAGCTCTGTCGCTCACGATTCCCACAACCTTATGGTTATTGGGACGAACACAGCTGATATGATTGTAGCCGCAAATACTTTGATTAAAACAGGTGGTGGATTTGTTGTCGTCAATGATGGCAAAGTTGAAGCCCTGGTAGAACTTCCGATTGCGGGACTGTTAAGTTTAAAAAGTTCAGAAGAAATCAAAGTCGGAATTGAACAACTGAAAGTGGCATTTAGAGCTCAAGGTTGCGTTCTCGATGAGCCCTTCATCCAA
The DNA here is from genome assembly GCA_964431515.1 of uncultured Bdellovibrio sp. Classification (GTDB taxonomy): domain Bacteria; phylum Bdellovibrionota; class Bdellovibrionia; order Bdellovibrionales; family Bdellovibrionaceae; genus Bdellovibrio. The sequence goes on along the minus strand of CAYSKF010000008.1, from coordinate 22,310 downwards.
ATGGCGTTCTTAGCGTTACCAGTCATTCCGACTTTAAAGCTGACGGATCGTGGGTTGGTCGATGTTACGAAGTTTGAGTTCACAGAATTGAAAGTCAGAGAGCTTTCACCAAGCATCTAAACAACAACCATAAAAAACCCAACCATTCTGGTTGGGTTTTTTTTGCCTGCCCACTGTTAGCGGTACAGATCAGTAAAAGTCATTTTTATGTTTTACTTGTACTTCGCCAATGTTTCAGCAATCCAATTTTTGAAAGTCACAGCGTTTGTATAAACACCGATGTTGTCACAAAGAGCACTTCCACGGCTAGTTACTCCAAAAAGAAGCAATTGACCGTTTTGTTCTACGTAAGCAGGCCCTCCGGAGTCACCACTGCAAGTCCCCTGTCCTTTTGATTCATCCAAAAAAACTTCTGTATCGTAAACGGTTGCAATGGGTGCAGCAGCTTCACGCAAAACACCATCTCCTGACATGTCGACTGAAAGGCAGTTACGTTGATTTTCATCGCAAATCACTTCACCATAATCTAACGCATCCTGAAGATTGCGAACTTTTTTCGGGTCAATTGGATCTAGATCGATTTGAGAGACTCCGTAACCTGCCACTCGTACATTCAGACCACGCTGCAACAGACTACTATCTGTCAGCATTTGTGCTGGTTTATACCCTGGAGGAAGACCACCATCAAAGATCATGATAGCGATGTCCGACAAATCTACTTCCTTCTCTTCATCATCAGGATTGTAGTCAGGATTTATAATGATCTGTTTAACATTACGAATGGCCATCTGACGCACATCTGGTTCACGAATCGCCATCGTCATATCAATATCAAGACCAAATACGATGCGAAGATTTTGTTTTCTGGTATAAGAACAGTGAGCCGCGGTTAAAACTGCATTTTCTGCAATCAAAGAGCCGGTACAAATCGCATTATCTTTAGCATCGTAGATCCCAACGATAATAGAAGCCACTTCAGACTTTTCGTTAACAAGTTTTCCACCCATTATGCCTGTGCCCTGAGGCAAAGCCACGTGGTCTGCTGAGTTTTTAAATCCACAAGAAACCAAAGAAAATAAGCAAATTAGTACTAGAATACGATTCACAGCCCCTCCCCAATGAGGGGCCCTTATATTGACTCCATTAACAAACGGCAACATTTTTTTTACATTTTTTCAAATTACTTTTTCTTCCCCAAATCAGCCTCTGCAAACAAAAAATAAAGGTATGAAAATGTTCTATTAGAAGCTCACCATTTTGATCTGAGGCAGGCTTCCGCCCTCCTCACGGCCGACTCGCAATCCACGAAGACGCGAGTGCCGCAGTGAAGGTGAATAGATTTTCTGCCATCCCCTCACCAAAACGTCCGTAGGCAGCCGAGAAGGCCTTAGAGTCCGTATTTCGAAATTGATTCATCTTTCGTAAAGAAGAATACATCAAACTCGCGGCTGCGGCCGTTTTCCTCACAACCATATTCACGCAAAAACTACTCACTCCACCGGGACAACCGACGCTGCCAAAATTGACTTTTGTTATTCTCAGAAAAAATACCGTAATGAACTCGAGTTGTATTTCTACCTATGTGCATTTCAGAAGTGTTGAAAACTTGCACTCTGCCTTTACTGTAGGTTTGATCCCAAATGAGCGGGATGGAAAAGGTTTTGCTGACCATCTTGCCAGTAGTGACAGTTCGAAAAGTCTCTACCTTTTGCACTGGAACTCGTTCGACAAAGTTTGCGGGTTTTTCCTCCGTCCACCGTTCGGCTGCAATAACATTTCCTCGAATCATATCCTCATAGGATTTCCGCCCCACATCCGTGGTTAAATCGAAAAGAAAGGAAAAACCATCATCGGCAAATTGAAACTGCTGAAGTTTTAAATCTATCAGTGTCCCGTCCAAAAACAGCGAAAAATTCTTCAGCTGCCCAAGAGTGCTTTTCACATAAACTCTGTCGTTTTCAACTTTCTCTACAAAGGTTTCCCAACTCCCTGCTGCTAACTTAGCAGCACCCACACTCACTGGTCCCGCACCAACCACTGCAGAAAAAAGAATTCCCCCTCGAGCCGTGAAAGCAATTGAATCTCCAACATCCCAAGCATCCAAGTCTGAAACCTGTGCAGGAACTCGCCAACGCCCCCCAAGAGCCTGGGATTTTGCAAAGTGGGTGCATATCGAACAGACTCGGTCTCAAGCCCCACTTGAGGAGTAACTCCCACATAGGACCAATGTTCTTTTGATATACCCGGTATGTTGTCGTACCAAAAACGAATCTGCGCACCAAAACCAATTTGCAGTTGCCCCAACACCGTTTTCTGAAATCCATTGCGAAAATCACCGTAGACAAGAGTTGGTATCGTCTCGAGCTTTATACCTTTCGAAGACAGAAGGCTTTGCGGTGTCAAATTTACGATGTAAGAATCATAATCAAAATCGAGATGAAAAAGAGGTCTGAGTTGTTTCCTCAACTCATCGGCTTCCGCAAAAGCAACGAGTGGCATTCAATTTAACTTTGTTTCTCTTTTTTAATTTCAGCATGCCAATACACAATTTCATCTAAGCTGCTTTTTTTATCGTTTCACCTTCGATAAAGCTTTTCATTTCAACCACTTTATCATTCACATTTATATTCTGGCTTTTTATACTTTCGCCGGTTGCAACAATCTGTTCAGCTGCCGCCGCATTGGCTTGCGATGCTGTATCTAGCTGACTCATTGCCCTGTTAATTTGCTCAACTCCTCGAGCCTGCTCTGCACTCCCCACAGACAACTCACCATTGATCTCGTAAACTTTCTGAATGGCCGTCAAAATTTTATTAAAAGATTCTCCGGAACGATCTGCCACAACAGAGCTTCGAGCTATCTGCTCAACACTTAAATTAATCAACTTGGAAATTTCATTTGCAGATTGAGCGCTTCTTTGTGCCAAGCTGCGAACAGCTTCCGCAACAACAGCAAAACCTTTTCCTTGTTCTCCAGCTCTTGCCGCCTCTACCGAAGCATTGAGCGCTAGTAAATTAGTTTGGAATGCAATATCATCGATAATATCGGTGATCTCTTGAATCTTCTTTGAAGACTCACCCATTTCTTTAATTTCTAAAAATAAACTCTTTAGTTCACTCTCGCCCTGCTTCGCTGCTTCCGTGGCTTCTTTGGAAAGATCAGCCCCTAATTTCGCATTTTGCGAATTTAATTTAACCATAGAACTGATTTCTTCGATGGAAGCCACAGTTTCCTCCAACGAAGTCGCAGATCGAGTCGCTGAGACAGATAAGTCTGCACTTGCCGAAGCCAGTTGTTCTACTGCCATTTGTACTTCTTGCGTTGAAGTATCAAGAGAATGACCAATTTTATTAAGTCTAGCTACTAGACGTCCACCAAACACCCAAGAACCCAAAATGATTAGAATCAATGATATGATATTTATAAAAATCATAAACACTTTAAGGTCAGATGCAGCCTCCTCAACTTCATCTTTATAAACACTTGCAGAAACGAACCAATCCATTTTTGGAAAATGATGAAAAGCAGCCGTTTTCCATTCTGGTTCTTCAGCACCTTTATCCAGCCAGCGGTAATGTAAGACACCATTCTTCTGAGAAATAATTTGTTGAAAAATCTTGTTACCGTCGAAGTCCGTTCCCTCAAAGACATTTTTTCCCTGAAGAGTAGGATGTAGAACAAAATTACCAGCACTATCGATTATAAAAAAGTACCCGCTCTTCAACAGTTTTTTATCTTTGAACAAAGCCATAATTTTATCAGAAAAAGCTTCTGGTTGGCCCATAAAAAAAGCCCCGACGACTTTTCCATCTTGAGTGATCGGCTCATAGGTCGTCACATACCAGCGGTCTGCCACAATTGCACGACCACGATACTCTTTACCTTGCTTAAGGGACTCTACGATCGGAGATGTATTTGGTATAAAAGAATGGACATTATAAGAACCATCTTTGCGTTTTACACTGGTAGCAACTCGAATCAAACCTTCTGGTCGAAGCGCCATAAAAGAGACCGCCTGACCTGACGCCAGAGACAAGTCCACTGCAATATCATTGTTTTTATGTAAGGGCACCCCCCCGTACAAAACTATCGGCACCGCCGCTTCCAGTTTTTCATGTGTCTGTTGATTCTCAATGACATCCGTAAATGTTTCATCTGTAAAGTGAAGCAGTTTCTTCACCTTGGGATTGTAGTTATTTAAAAGCTCATGCTGCTGATCCAGCGCCTCTTCAAAAGCCACCTGAACTGAATAATCTACACCCTCTAACTGAGTTTTTAGTTTATCTAATGTTAAATCATCAAGAATCTTTGACGTATGCCGGACACTAAAGACAGCGCCTGCGATTGTAACAACTAAAGAGATTGCAGAAAAAACAACGATCAACTGATTTTTTAAACTAAGCTTTAACATCATGCACTTCGTTTCGGCGTAGTTGAGCATAACTTAAACTATTTTGTTAAAAAATTTTGTTCACTACTGCCCACCACTTCACTACCAAACACCCTGCTGTCGATATTTTTGACAAATTGCCAACTTGAAGCTTCTTTTAAAAGCTCATTTCGCTTTAAATCCAGCTCCGCCCGGAAGACGAATGGCACAACATTTGTACTCCATTCGATCGTCTTGCTGGACTTTTGAAAATGTAAACAAGGATTTAGTATGTTGAAAACTTTAAGCCTTTTGACCGTTACACTCTTCAGCTTAAATTGCTTTGCAGAAAGCTTGTATGACGTAAAAGTAAACGACGTCCGCATCTACGATATTTTCAAAAAAGAAGGAGTTCCGGAAGCTGCACTGCAAAGATCCTTCGAATTTTTAGATATTAACGCCGGCAAAACAATCAAAGTAAAAAACAAATTCCGTGAAAAATCACGAACCTACATGGGAGACCGCGAAGTCACAATAAAAAACGAGTCCCTGGCCATTATAGACTTCTCCAAACCATCTAGTGAAAGACGTCTTTACTTAATGAATCTAAAGACCGGAGTTGTCACGAAACACTTCGTGGCCCACGGAAAAGGTTCTGGCGTCAATATCGCTACAAGATTTTCCAATATCGATGGTTCTAAAATGTCCTCATTAGGCCTTTACATTGCTGGCAGCTCTTATTACGGCGGCCATGGGGAATCTATGAACCTTTATGGTCTTGAGCCTTCTAACGATAAAGCCGCTGAGCGAGATATCGTTATGCATGCCGCCGGATATGTTTCCGAAGACTTCGTGAAATCACAGGGCCGTCTTGGGCGAAGCTGGGGATGCCCCGCTGTAGCTCCCGGTATCATGCCTCGGATGCTCAATAGATTCAAAGATGGCGGTGTTATCTATGCTTATCACAAAGATCTGACAGCCAAAGCGGCAAAAGAAGCCACTCTTCAAGAAGTCAAACTTGATGTGGTTGAAGAAGATATCGATTTGCCAGATGAAGAGGAAGGAATTCGTAAATTGCGCAGACTAGAACGCACAGAAAAATCAGAGAAAGCTACACCAGTAGAGATGGAAAAAGAAAAGGATGCCTAAGCATCCTTTTCCTGTTTAAACCCGCTTGTAATCATCCTGGTAGCGGACAATATCATCTTCACCAAAATACGTTCCCAATTGAACCTCAACGAACTCTAGCATCAAGTCAGTATTGTTACGGATGCGATGCTTCGCCCCTCTTGGAATATGGATATGGCTGCCAACTTTCACTGGAATAATTTGATCGTCTAAAACGACCTCTCCAGAGCCCTGGGTGATTGTCCAATGCTCTTCTCGCTTCGCATGAGACTGATAAGAAATCTGCGCATGAGGGTTCACTCGAATGACTTTAGACTTAAAAAACTCAGTGTCTTTTAAAATTTCGAAATAGCCCCAAGGACGATACTCGTAGACGTGATCTTTCACTAAAGAGGACTTCTGTTGATTTAAAGCTTCCACAACATGACGGACATCCTGTGATTGCCCTTTCTTTACCACCATCAAGGCGTCTTTGGTGTCGACTAAAATGACATCCTCTATTCCGATCATAGAGTAATTCTTTTTTTGATCGCCAAACACAAAGTTGCTTTGGCTGTTGACACTTAAAATGTCCTGTCCCTGAGATAATTCCGCGACAGCGTCCCAAGAACCTACATCATTCCACCCAAAATCAGCCGGCACACAAGACAACTCCTCCGGCCCAAGTTTTTCCATGATTGCGTAATCGATCGAAATACTTTTCACTTGCGAATAGACTGCTTCCAAATTGGAAAGATCTGATCGTAAATCTGAAATTTGCTGCCACATCTCGGACTGGTGCTTCTGGAACAAACTCACCATGTGAGAGACTTTAAAAACAAAAATACCAGCATTCCAACTGAAGCCGCCTTGACTTAAAAAGTCTTGAGCTTTTTTTAGGTCTGGCTTCTCATGGAATTTGACAACTGCATGTGCGCTCCAAGAACCCGATTTTTTAATACTCTCAAGTTGTGTTTGAATATAACCATAACCAGTCTCTGGGTAGGATGGCTTTATTCCCAAAGTCACAACTCGATTTTCGCTGGCAACTTCTTGCGCGAATTTTACAACATCCAAAAAAGTTTTCTCTTGAGAAACTAAGTGGTCTGAAGGAAATATTCCAACCACTTCATTCGCCAAGCCCTGATTCACCAGCAACTGACATAAGACCGCGACAGCTGGAGCCGTGTTTTTGCCAAAGGGTTCGTACACAACTTGCACCCCTTGCGCCGAATTTTCTGTAAGATTTAATTGCGTGAGTGTTCGGAGAGCCTGAGAAGTGACAATCCAAGGAGAGCCCAGCTTCATACAACGGTTCAGTGTCTGCGTTTGCAGTGGCAGGCCAAAAATATTACAGAACTGCTTAGGCATATGCTGGCGAGAAACTGGCCACAGACGTGTTCCACTACCACCTGATAGAATAACCGGTATCAACTTTACCTCCGAAAATCAGATCACTATCTATATCATCAAAGACCGAAAGTGCGTAAATATAGTCACACAATGGCCCAATCTGTCAAAAACAGTGCGACCTTTTGTAAACAGTTGATAGTGGCCGTTTTACAACAGGTCTCAAAAAGTACACGACCCAAAGCCATAAGGTCTTGTCTTTATAGACTTTTCCTGGAAACAGGAGGATACTCTGAATGATTTCTGAAATCTATTTTTGGAGGCACAAATGTCTATCCCCTTTATCGATCTAAAATCTCAATACAAAGCTTTAAAAAACTCCATCGACTCACGTATTCATGCTGTTCTTGAACACGGTGCTTATGTGAATGGACCCGAAGTCGTCGAGCTTGAAAAAACTCTGGCTGCTTACGTTGGCACAAAACATTGTCTCACAATTGCAAATGGCACCGATGCTCTTTGGGTTCCTCTGATGGCTCTTGGTATTGGGCAAGGGGATGAAGTTATCACAACAGCATTTTCTTTCATTGCCACAGCAGAAGTCATCGTGCTCGCTGGTGCCACTCCAATCTATGTGGATATTGATCCCAAAACATTCAACATTGATGTTACAAAAATTGAAGCGGCCATCACTCCTCGCACCAAAGCGATTATGCCTGTATCACTTTACGGCCAAATGCCTGATATGGATGCGATCAACGCCATTGCAAAAAAGCACAACCTTCACGTTATCGAAGATGCGGCACAAAGTTTCGGCGCAAAGTACAAAGGCAACCGCAGTGGCAGCCTGACAACGGCTACAGGAACTAGCTTCTTCCCAGCAAAACCTTTGGGCTGCTATGGCGACGGTGGAGCTATTTTCACTAATGACGATAATCTTGCGAAAATCATCAAAGAAGTTCGTGAGCATGGCTCAGAATCTCGTTACTATCATACTCGTTTGGGTATCAATGGCCGTTTAGACACTATTCAATGTGCGATCCTTTTGGCAAAAATGGAACGTTATGATTGGGAGTTGGAACAACGTCAACGTGTAGCAGATCGTTACACTGATGCATTCTCTTCAATCAAAGCAGATGGCTTCTCAACTCCATTTGTTGAAAAACACAATAACTCTGCTTGGGCTCAGTACACATTGACAGTGAAGGACCGCGCGACTTTCCAAAAGAAAATGTCTGATGCGGGCGTTCCAACGTCTGTGCACTATCCGCGAATTATGCCTGATCAACCTTACTACAAAGAAACAACTGCAAATCCAAATCAAGAGCTTCCTATTGCTCGTTGGGCTGCAGAGCACGTCATCAGTCTTCCAATGTTCCCCGACATGGACAATACAACTCAGGATAAAATCATTGCTGCTGTTAAAGGAGCTTTTTAATGGGAACTGGATTTGGTCCTCTTGCAAAGCCTGTTGTACTTAAAACTCCCCACGAAACAATCACTTGGGGAGACGGCAAGAACTTTGTTCTTTTTGCTGGCCCTGACATCATCGAAGATGAAGGCATGGTTTTAGAGACAGGCAAAGAAATTCAAAAAATCACAAAAGCTCTCGGGATTCCTTGGGTTCTGAAATGTTCTTTTGACAAAGCCAATCGCCAAAGCGCTGCAAGCTTTCGTGGTCCTGGTGTGAACTCGGCTCTTAAAAGCTTAGAGAAAATTAAAGGCGAACTGAATTGTGCTCTGATCACAGACGTACATGAGACAATCCAGGTAAAGGAAACAGCAGAAGTCGCAGACGTTCTACAAATTCCGGCTTTCCTTTCACGCCAAACGGATCTTTTAGTTGAAACTGCAAAAACTGGAAAAGTCATCCATATTAAAAAAGGTCAATTCTTAGCTCCTTGGGATATGAAAGCCATTGCTGCCAAAGCAGTAAATGCCGGAAATGACAAATTACTGTTGTGCGAGCGTGGTACCACTTTTGGTTACAATCGCCTCATCAATGACATGACTGGCCTGGTAGAAATGCGCCGCCTTGGCTTCCCTGTTATTATGGATTGCACTCACTCGACTCAGCTACCTGGAGCCACTGGCGAAAGCAGCGGAGGACGTGGTGACATGGTATGGCCACTAGGACGAGCTGCAATGGCAGTTGGTGTCGATGGCATTTTCTTAGAAACACATCCAAATCCAGAAAAAGCACTTTGCGATGGCCCCACATCATTGCCATTGAAAAACCTAGAAGAGGTTCTGACAAATTTGAAAAAAATTTGGACAACTCATTTCTAAGTAGAGTTATAAGTTAATTTCAAGTAAGACTGAGCCATGGTTAAGCATACGAAAAAGCTCGTGGTTCAGTCTTTAAAAATTCTTGTCTCCGTCGGTATCATCTACTGGCTAATACAGTCTGATAAGCTTAACTTCGTCGCCCTAAAAAATCTGCTTTCTCCTGGTGTCGCAACAGCTGGCTTTTTTCTTATCTTCTTAAACTTATTCTTTAGCAGCGAGCGATGGCGCGTCCTTCTCCAATCACAGAATATCAAAGCCTCCTCAGGCTCTGTTTTTAAGCTGAGCCTGATAGGTACTTTTTTTAACTTTGCAATGCCTGGTGGAGTCGGAGGCGATGTTATTAAAGCCTATTATTTTACTCGCGAGCATGCCGGCAGCAAAGTTGTTGCGGTTACGAGTGTCCTGATGGATCGCGTCCTTGGCTTGTTTGCAATGACCCTTCTTGCTTTGCTCGTGATGATTTACGATGTTCAACATATCTGGGTCACCCCTGCCTTAAAAACGCTGTTTTGGTTTATCACACTGTTGTTTGCAGGCTTCGTGATTGGCTTGGGATTGGTTTTCTCCCAGAAAGTTCATGTCAGAAAAGTATTACACAAAATCATTCATAGACTGCCGTTGTCCGAGAAGTTCTTAAAGCTTTATGAAAGTATGCATTTATACGGCAAAGACAAAAGACAGCTCACGACAGTTGTGCTTTTCAGCCTAGCCTCTCAAGCTTGCTCCATTGCTTTTTTATATTTAGCGGGATACATGGCTGGCTTTACTGAAGTATCAGCGAAGACTTTTTTCCTTGTGGCTCCGTTGGGATTTATGGCAACAGCGATCCCTATTTCGCCTGCCGGAGTTGGCGTAGGCCAAGCAGCTTTTTATTTTCTATTTAATTTATATACAGGAACTGAAACAGAAGTGGGACCCACCTGTATCACCGCTTTTCAAGTGGGCACTTTCTTAGTGAGTCTTCTTGGGGCTTTCTTTTACCTCAGACGCAAAGACCGTATGGAAACCCGCCAGCTTCAAGCGGAAGATATTTAATCGCTAGTTCAACAAACTGTTTTAAAAGTATGTTGAACTTGCAATGCTTCCCTCTTTGCGATTTAAATTTGATTAAACTTGATATGGTCGAAATTTGTGGCAACCTGAAATTGCAAATCCGCATGCTGACTTTGGTACGCTAGCAATTTCTGATTTTCTTTTTCAATCTTATCAGACGACAGCAAATACAAATTTCTAACACCAGCACCAAAAGCGGCAATAAGATCCGTGGCACTATCACCCACCATCACAGAATCTTTCATATTCACTCGCAGCTTTGCGTTCACTGTTTGAAACATACCTACACGTGGCTTGCGTTGACTTGCTAAAAGTCCGCCATACTGTCCATCAGCATTTTCAATATATCCCGCCCAAACACTTTCATCCAACCAACAACCTTTTTCAGCTAACAGCTGCAGAGTCTTTTGATGAACTTTTTGATACTCACCCCAGGTAATCAGTCCGCGACCAAGGCCGGATTGATTAGTGACCAATGCCACCCAATAACCACAGTCGTGTGCTTTATTAATGAGATTCTCGATGCCAGGAAGTAATTGAACTTTGTCTGGATCTTTATTGTAGGGAATGTTTTTAACCACGACATCGTCTCGGTCTAGAAAAAGACAAGGAGTCATATGACTTTCAACAAGCTTTGAAAGTTGAGGTCGCGTAGCCCATAAAGACTTCAATTCATTGAAAGTGCTGGTCCAAACTTGCAGGTCACAAGCAGACCATGCAAAGTCGATAAGGTGATCAATGGCTCCGTCTTCATTTTCACCAATCAAAACCCTCTGCCCCTGCAATACGGAGTTTAAGGATTCAACTAGACTCGACTGCTCTGAAAAGAAAAACACCAAATCTTGAGGCTTGGTTTCAAATGAACCTGTCAATAAGTCCTGTGCATGACGTCTTACAAATGGAATCTCCCCCAAAAAATGAGTCTGAAGAGGTTGCAACCATTTCGAAAAATCAACGGGGACGGCATCGTTCAAAAAAACAAGCGTCCCACCCATTTGCACGGTTTCTAAAATCAGCTTTTCCCAACGAATATTCTGTTTCATAGCGGGTGGAGTCTACGATAACTTAAAGGGCAAGTCCTCGGCTTTCTCCTTGCCGCCTCGCATTTATGATTATTAGAATCTACCCTGGAGGAAGAATATGACTCTTTTACTAAAACAGCTGTTCAATTTCTTAAAACTGCTCAACTCCGATACCGGCACCAACCAGTTGGCCATTGGCTTATCCCTGGGTCTTTTTTTAGGTTTTGCCCCCTTCATCTCCATTCAAACCTTTTTTGTCTTGGCGATTGTTTTTATTTTTCGTGTGCAACTTGGGGCCGCGTTCCTTTCCGCTTTCTTCTTTAAGTTCATCGCTTATCTGTTCGACCAACCGGCTCACCACCTTGGAAAGGCCATCCTTGAGATGGACTCTTTACGCCCCCTATTCACGACTATGTACAATATGCCCATAGTCCCAATGACAAGATTTAATGACAGTATCGTGATGGGGTCTTTAATGGTCTCTTTGATACTTTTGCCTTTTGCTTTCTTTATTTTCAAAAAGCTGATCTTGAGCTATCGCGCGACAGTTGTTGCGCGCTTCAAAAACTCAAAGATGTGGAAAGCCTTTGCTGCGACCAAATTTTACAACTGGTACCTCAAGTACGACGAGCTTTACGGATAAAAAGAGGCTGAAATGACGACACCAGAAAATACAAAGCAAAAAAAATCTAAAGGCCCTATCCGCTGGGAAGCCATTATCCCTTTTACAATCATCTGTGCGCTGATCGGCGCCTACTTCCACTTCTTCTTTGATGGTCATCTTCGTCGCGGTCTAGAGTGGGTGGGCTACAATGCTGTAGGTGCAGAAGTAAACATTCGTAAAGTTGAAACTAGTTTCTTTAATGCCAGCTTGCGTATTCAAGGCATCCAGCTGACAGACGCAGAAAAACCGACGCACAATTCGTTAGAAATTGGCGATATCCGTTTTTCCATGATTTGGGATGCTTTACTGAGAGCCAAAGTTGCTATCAACGAAGCTGCAATTGAACAAATTTCTTTTGGCACTAAAAGAAAACATGTGGGTAAAGTGAAGCCACCAGAGCCTGTATCCAACGAACCAGGAATGGCTGAAAAAATTAAAGAACAAGCCTTGAAGGAGGCACAAGAGCAAGCGGGCCAAAACGTTCTAGGTGATATCATCGCCATGTTGAGTGGCTCTGACTCCAACGCTCAACTACAGAAGCTGCAGGACTCACTTCCCTCAAAAAGCCTTTTGAAAAACTTTGATAAAAACTTGAAAGCCAAACAAAAAGCTTGGGATCAGCGCATTAAGACTCTTCCTCAAGGAAAAGACATCCAAGCCCTCGGCAAGCGGTTGGAAAATATCAAAACTAAAGACTTCAAAACTCCGCAGGAACTTCAGACCTCTCTCCAAGAGCTGGATAAAGTCATCAAAGAAGGTGATTCCATGTACAAACAAGCTCAAAGCGTTGCGGACGACTTGGGCAAAGATCTAAAGGCTTTAGATGCTGACTACAAGGTCATCGAAAAACAAGTGAAAGAGGATATCAAAAAATTAGAACAACACTTCCGCATCCCTTCCTTGGATGCCGCGGCCATCTCAAAGGCAGTATTCAATCACTATCTGCAACCTTACAAAGCTAAATTTTATCGCTACAAAAGCATGGCTGATAAATATCTCCCACCAAATCTCATGAAAAAGGGAGATGAAAAAGAGGAAGTCGCTCTTCAACCTCATCCACGCGAAAAAGGAATCAGCTACGAGTTTGGGCGCCCTAATGCCTACCCTCTTTTCTGGGTCAAGCGAGCTGCTGTGAGCTCACAAGCGGGCGTCACGCCTGAGTCTGGCAACATTAAAGGGGAAATTCTGAATATTAGTTCTAATCAACGCACGACCGGCAAACCAACTGAGGTCAAAATATCTGGAGACTTTCCGGCTCAACAAATTATGGGCTTCCTCACTCACATCACGCTGGATAACCGTAAAGAGGAAAGCGAAGTGGGTTATAAGTTTCAAGTGGCCTCTTACCAAATTTCGGGCAAAGAACTTGTCCAATCCCCTGATGTTACGATTGCTTTTGCTAAAGCAACTGGCAGCTTCGGCGTTTCTGGACGTTTAGTGGGATTAAAAAATATAACGCTTAATATGCAAAATGCTTTTAAAAGCATTGAGTACAAAGTTTCCTCAACAAACGAAATTGCCGATGAAATTTTGAAAAATGTTTTTAATGGAATTCCTGTTGTGACTCTCACAGCTGATGCTAAAGGGGTCATTCCAGACATCCCTATCTCTATCAATTCGAACCTTGGACCTGAATTACAAAAAGGATTTGAAAAGCAGATTCAGGCAAAAATCGACGAAGCTCGCAAAAAAATCCAAGCTTTGGTTGATGAAGAAATTGGCAAACAAAAAGCCAAAATTGAAGCTCAGCTCAATCAACTAAAAGGACAACTCGAGCAGGAAGTTAAGAAAGCTGAGGCTCAATTGAATGAGCAAAAGAAACAAGCTGAAGCGCGAATCGAGCAGGCAAAAAAAGATGCTGAGAACCAAGGACGCAAACAGCTTGAAAAAGAAGGTCAAAAAGCGATTGATGATTTGAAGAAAAAGTTTGGACTGTAGTTTTCACGCTTTTGTCTCGGGTTGACGGTGATTTAGATTTGCCGTCAACTCCTCTGCTACTGAAATATTGATGGCAATCGACCATCCCACTCCGAAAGAATTAGATTCAGCATCATGCATGGAGCTTGAAGTAACGTTAACAGGCGTACTCTCGTTGGTCATTGTTGTTTACGTGCGGTAGTTTAGAGTTGCGTTGACAGTCACTCTCTCGGTTGGTGGTGGCTGTTTAATGGACTACCGCTTCAACTGTCACCTCCATTTTTTCGATCACATATTTTTTATAGAAGCTTTTCAGACACCGCCGTCATTTATCATGGCGATTTTTTGATCTGCTTCATCAGTCACTGGATTGATTGATGTAATGTGTGAATTCTGCGTCTCAAATATCAAACTTTCTCTTTACTGACTGAAATTCAAAATGAAGCAAAGCTTCCCAATCTTGCGATTTCTGTCAAACTTGTTTTGGTCGCATTGACCAGGCTCTTTACAGGACTGACCACAAGTTCATCAAAATCTATAACTTATTGTTTTTATTTAATATTTTTACTCGCTATTCGCATTTGCCTCTTTTTTTAGCATTAAAGCCCATGGTAGCCTGCCGATGAGGTGTTTATGAAAACATACAGAAAAAACACAAAATTATTTTTGGGATGTGTGCTCTTAAGTTTCACTTCAGGGTGTGCGAAAGTTAATTTTGCTCCAGTGCCGATTCCCACGAACGACGCTACAGCAGCGGTTCCTACAGAACCGACACCTGCGCCAGAACCGCCACCAACTGCACCTCCAACCAAAACAGTTCAAAAAACTGAAGTGGTTGCTTACGGCAACAAACAAGTCGACTTTTTGATGGTTCTAGACGACTCAAATTCGATGTTGCCAGAGCTTAAAAAACTGGCAGCTCGTATGTCTACCTTCGTAAACTCTTTGGAAGCCAGCAATATCGACTGGCAAATCTGCCTTACGACAACCAGGGGGCAGAACGTGAATGGGAAATTAGTGTATGGACTTCCTTTATCCTGGAAAAACTACTCACCCACAGACGGAACTCCCGATCATGTTCTTAAAAAAGGAACTGGAAATCTTAATACAATTTTCACCTCAACCATAGACACAATGACTATCGGTGGAGGATCTTCGGGTGACGAGCGGGCGATCAAAGCAACACATGACAACTTTAACTCTGCATCAAGCAATGGTTGTTATCGAAATGGAGCTGCTATTTCTGTCATTGCCATTTCTGATGAAGACGAAAGATCTGTAGGCGGAAAACCAGAAAAAGTAAAATCCAAGGATACCGCGACAGCTTATCAGCCATTGGAAAGTGATGACTTACCAGAAACTATGTTAAGTAAGGCACGAACTGTCTTCAAAGAAGATGTGCGGTTCACTTTTAACTCTATCATCGTCAAACCGGACGATATCGCCTGCGAAAACGAACAGGATCAAGATACCTCTCCAAGTCATCCTGGTTACACTTACGCGCAAGCCTCAAAGCTTACAGATGGCGGAGTAGGCAGCATCTGTGATGCGGACTATGGGACTAATTTAAATACATTTAAAGACAAGATTGTGAACTCACTGGCCGCTTTAAATTTAGAGTGTGAGCCCGCGCCCGACACTCTAACTGTCGCTGTAGATAGACAGAACATAAGTGGGATCAAAATAGAAGGGAAAACTCTTAAGTTCGAATACCCGTTGATTGAAGGCACTGAGATCGAACTTAAATATGAATGTCCAAATTAAGGTGCAAGTAGAGACTTCACATATGCAATCGAGTCGGCATTATACCAGTCTATGGTGCCGACAATCTTCTTAACCAACTTCTGCTCTTTATTAAGAACCAGAGATTCCGGCAACCGAGAAACTTGAAACTGTCGCATCAACGATCGATCTTCATCCCAAACAACTTTGATATTCGCATTACGCAATTCAGGGAAAGACTTCAAAAAAATCTCTATATCTTCAAGACTGCTGTCACCAGATACAGCAATCAACTGAACATCACCTTTAAACTCATTAACAAGTTTGATAAGAGACGGCACTTCTTCGATACATGGAGCACACCATGATGCCCAAAAGTTCAGGATGACAATCTTTCCCTGCAACTCTTTCAGTTGGAAAGTCCTCCCACTAAGCTCTTTGGCTTCAAAGTTAGGGGCCCCTTCCGTCTCCATGCTTTCTAATGTTTTGATCGTCTCAGGAGCCTCCTGAAGCTTTGACACATAGAATGTCTTGAAGGACCAAACTCCCACCGCTGCCAGAACGACAACTACTAAAAGTGCTAATAGATGCTTTTTCATAATGAAATCCTTTTATGTATTTAAGCTGAAAGCGTTCAGATTCACCGCTAATAGGATGTATTACAAATCACCACAAATTCATATGCAAAAAAAAAGGCCCTGGTTACCCAGAGCCTTAAAACTACAAAATTAAGTGGTCTTGATTACGCGCGAGAAGCTACTCGTGCTTTCTTTTGACCTTTGGCTACTGCCTTCTTTTTAGCTGCAACAAGTTTTGTCGCTGCTTTCTTTGTGGTCTTCTTTTCAGCTTTTGGTTCAGCTTTAGTCGCTTTCGCTTCTTCTTTTGCTGCACCTTTTGCTTCGAAGTCGTAGTCTACAAATTCGATAAATGCCATCTCAGCAGTGTCACCAGGACGACGACCAATTTTGATGATACGAGTGTAACCACCAGGACGTGTCTTGAAACGTGGAGAAAGATCTTTAACGATTGTTGCTACTGCTTCTTTATTTGGGTAACGAGACATCAACAAACGTGTTGTAGCCAAATCACCTTTTTTACCAAGAGTGATCGCTTTTTCAACGTGACGACGTACTTCTTTAGCACGATCAACAGTTGTTGTAATACGGCCATGCTCGATCAAAGAAGTCACAAGACCTCTCAACAAAGCTTTTCTTGGGCCAGATTTACGATCAAAATGTTTTACTCTTCTTCTGTGTGAACTCATTTTATTCTCCGGTTTAAACGTACTGACCGTACAAGGTATCAGCACGAGAGAACACTCAGTTTATACTGAGTGTTGCTTTTGTTAGGGCTCCGTGCCCTTGTGACCTCCCACTCTGGGAAGTCACATGATAAAACACCATCGTGGTATTTTAATTATTGTTGAGTATCTCGTTTTTGAGGTGGCTGACTTGGATCCCAACCAGCTGGAGGCCAGCCGTCGATTTTCATTCCAAGACCAAGGCCCATTTCGCCCAAGATCTCTTTAATTTCATTCAAAGACTTACGACCAAAGTTTTTAGTCTTAAGCATCTCTGCTTCAGAACGAACAACCAATTCACCAATGTAACGGATGTTAGCGTTTTTCAAGCAGTTAGCAGAACGAACAGAAAGCTCTAGATCATCTACTGAACGGAAAAGATTTTCATTCAAAGATGGAGAACCCATTTCACGAGCTTCTTCAGCAGGTTCCATAGTTTCATCGAAAGTTAAGAAAATCTGCAATTGCTCTTTCATAATTTTAGATGAAAGCGCTACAGACTCTTCAGGCTTCAATGAACCATCAGTCCAAACTTCCAAAGTCAATGCATCATAATCAGTTCTTTGACCAACACGCGCATTGGAAACATTGTAGTTCACCTTTCTGATCGGGCTATAAAGAGCATCAACTCCGATAAACCCTACAGGAAGATCCGTTTCTCTGTTTTCAACTGGTACGTATCCACGACCAAAGCTCACAATGATCTCGGCGTTGAAATTCGCATTAGCACCCAAAGTCGCGATAGCTAGATCTGGGTTCAAAACCTCAATCTTATCAGTCGTTTGGATATCTGCTGCAGTTACTTTACCAGGTCCCTTTTTAGAGATCTTCAAAGTAACTGAATCAGACGTGTATTGTTTAAAACGAACTTCTTTAAGGTTCAGGATGATGTCTGTGACGTCCTCAAGAACATCTGGGATCGTTGTGAACTCGTGCAATACGCCTTCAAATTTCACAGCTGTGATTGCAGAACCCATCATCGAGCTGAGAAGAATTCTTCTCAAGGAGTTACCAAGAGTAACCCCAAAACCTCTTTCGAGGGGACGAATGATGAATTTAGCGTAGTCATCACGGAGAGTATCGCGATCAACCTCAAATCCCTTTGGTTTGATCATCTCTCTCCAGAATTTATAATAGTGCTCTTGCATGGTTCCCCCGAGAGGTAAGTTTATCTTGAGTAGTATTCAACGATCATGTTTTCTTCTACAGCTACTGTTACGTCTTCACGGTTTGGAAGATCTTTAACAGTTCCTGTGAATTTAGCATGATCAGCTTCAAGCCAAGATGGTACAGATCTTCTAGCTACAGATTGAATTGCAGCTTGGATCTTAACCATTTCGCGGCTTGATTCAGCAACTTGAATAACGTCACCCTTGTTAACAATGATGCTTGGAATGTTAGCTCTTTTACCATTCAACAAGAAATGATTGTGTTTAACAAGCTGTCTTGCTTCGCGACGAGAGTTAGCATACCCCAAAGAGTAAACCACATTATCAAGTCTAGTCTCAAGGAACTTAAGAAGCGCTGTTCCGGTCAATTCTTTTGAACGGCTGGCTTCTCCAACATATTTTACAAACTGGCTTTCAGAAACACCGTAGTATCTCTTTGCTTTTTGTTTTTCACGCAATTGAAGTGCAAATTCAGAGAACTTCAAACGAGACTGACCATGTTGTCCTGGAGGATAAGGTCTTCTTTCGAAAGAACACTTATCAGTATAACAACGGTCACCCTTCAAGAAAAGTTTCACGTTTTCGCGACGGCAAAGCTTACAAACGCTTTCGTTAATGCAGCTCACGATAATCTCCTTAGATTCTTCTACGCTTAGGTGGACGGCATCCGTTATGAGGAACTGGAGTGATGTCTTTCAAAGACAATACTCTCATACCTGTTGCAGCCAATGCACGGATTGCAGGCTCACGTCCAGCGCCTGGTCCTTTTAAATATACGTCCACAGATTTCATTCCTGCTTCCATTGCTTTCTTTGCAGCATCTTCTGCCGCGACTTGAGCTGCAAATGGAGTACCTTTTCGGCTTCCTTTGAAACCTAGGTGTCCTGCAGAGGACCAAGACACAGTAGCTCCGCTTGGATCAGTCATCGTTACGATAACGTTTCCGAAGCCAGCTTGGATATAGCAGTTCCCTTGTGGAACGTTTCTTTTTACTTTTTTCTTTGTAACAGCTTTTTTATTATCAGTGCTCATTTGCTAGCTACTCCCGATTATACGGCTTTTTTCTTATTTGCTACTGTCTTCTTAGGACCTTTACGAGTGCGTGCATTAGAACGAGTGTTCTGACCACGAACAGGTAAACCCTTACGATGACGAATGCCGCGATAGCAATTAAGGTCCATAAGACGCTTAATTGACAAACCGATTTCACGACGCAAATCACCTTCTACTTTGAAGCTTGCCTCAATAATTCCACGAATTTTTGCGATATGCTCATCCGTCAAACCCTCAGTACGCAAGTCGTGAGGAATTCCTACTTGTGAACAAATCATCGCCGCACGAGGGCGGCCGATGCCGTAGATATAAGTCAAAGCGACTTCAACTCGCTTATTTCTAGGTAAGTCGACACCAAGAATACGTGCCATGATTAGCCCTGCCTTTGCTTATGTTTAGGGTTTTCACAAATAACGCGAATAACGCCTTTTCTTTTAATAACTTTACACTTGTTACAAATCTTCTTAACTGATGGTCTTACTTTCATAATGTCTTCCCATACTTAGGTTTCATCTCGATTAGCAGAGATGAAAATACTAGCAAAAACACGGACGCGGAACGGCACGCTAGCACCGAAATCCAACAAAGTCTAGAGATAAAAATAATACAGCCGTCTATTTTATTATTTTTTCGATCTCTTGGTAGACTTCTTCGGTACCTCTATTACCGTCCACTTCAATGAATTTACCTACTTTTTTATAAAACTCTTTTAAAGGGCTTGTGAATTCCTCATAGGTTTTTAAGCGGGTCTCAATAACCTCAGCTTTATCGTCGTTCCGCTGAACAACTTCCCCACCACAAGAATCACATTTGCCTTCCATCTTGGTAGGCTTACTGACTATATGATAGACGGCTCCGCAATTTTTACAGACACGTCTACCAGTCAAACGATCCATCAAAATCTTCATTGGAACTTCTAAAAAAATAGCTTTTCCAATAGAGAGATTCATTTTTAACAATAATTCATCAAGAGCCTGCGCTTGCGCAACAGTTCTTGGGAAGCCATCCAGAATGATGTCTTTCACACCCTTCTGCAAAACTTCCTCAACCATTCCGATAACAATGCTATCTGGAACAAGCTGTCCTTTATCCATGTATTCTTGAGCTTTTTTTCCAAGGTCAGTCTGGCCTTTGATAGCAGCACGGAACAAATCGCCAGTGCTAATTTGCGTCATACCAAGGCGCTTGATAAGAAATTCTGACTGAGTACCTTTTCCTGCTCCAGGAGCACCGAACAAAATAAGATTCATTAGAACTGAACCCTTCTACTACGAATCTTAGCTCCTTTTAAGAAACCTTCGTACTTCTGTGTGATCATATGAGACTGAATTTGTTGCGCAGTATCCAATGCAACCCCAACCAGAATCAACAAACTTGTGCCGCCAAACTGGAATGGAACATTCAACAGGCTCGCTAGAAGACCTGGCAGAATACAAATTACACTTAGATAGATACAACCTAATACATTCACTCGCTCAAGCACTTTTTGAATGTAATCAGCCGTACTTTTCCCAGCGCGTACACCAGGCACAAATCCACCGTATTTTTTCAAATTGTCTGCAACTTCATTTGGATTGAAAACAATTTCCGTATAAAAGAATGAGAAAAATACGATCAAAGCAACAAACATAATGTTGAAGATAGTTCCAGAGGGATTCAAAGAATCCTGCAAAGACTTCAACCAAGGTGTATTAACAAATTGAGCCATTGTTGCCGGAAACATCAATAAAGAGCTGGCAAAAATTGGTGGGATAACCCCAGAAAAATTAATTTTAATTGGCAAATGACTAGTTGGAGTCTGCATTGATTGCATACCGCCACCGCCTTGCCTTTGAGAATACTGAACAGTAATGCGACGCTGAGCAACTTCTACATATATAACCGCAGCGATTACAGCCACCATTAATACGACAAGCAATGCAGCCAAAATGAAACGCATTTCACCTGTACTTACAAGCTCCCACAATTGCTGAGCCCCACCAGGAACTGCGGCTGCGATACCTGTAAAAATGATTAAAGACGCACCATTACCGATGCCTCTTTCCGTTATTTGCTCACCCAACCACATAATAAAGCAGGTACCTGCAGTTAATGTGATGATAGTCATAATTTGGAATGGCAAAAACGCGACCGTAGGGGATACCACAAGAGGATGCCCTTCAGGACTTGTTGAGTTCATCAACCAGCTGCTAATTCCATAGCCCTGAACAACTGCCAAGGCTACAGTAGCATAACGAGTGTACTGATTGATCTTACGGCGACCTTGTTCACCCTCTTTCTTCAACGCTTCCAAATAAGGAATGGCAGAAGTCAAAAGCTGAAAAATGATGGACGCCGAAATGTAAGGCATGATTCCCAGTGCAAAAATACTGAACTGAGAGAGAGCACCACCTGTAAAGGTATTAAACAACCCAAAGATCCCGCGGCTTTGTGCTTGAAAGAACGAAAGTACAGCTGTTCCATCAACACCAGGTGTTGGAACGTGGACTCCAATTCTATAAATAGCCAACAAGGCCAACGTGAAAAGAATACGCTTACGAAGATCAGAATTCTTTGCGATGCTCTCAATTGCAGACACTACTTAATTACCTCGATTTTACCGCCAGCAGCTTCAATCGCTTTCTTGGCGCTTTCTGAAAATTTATGAGCTTTTACAGTCAAAGCTGTTTTCAACTCACCATTTCCCAAAATCTTAACAGCGCCACCGGATACAAGTCCAGCAGCGTGTAAAGTTTCAGGAGTTACCTCTCCAGAAAATTTACCAAGTTGTCCGATATTGACAATCTCAAAGTTGTTAGCAAACGCGACGTTGCTAAAACCAAACTTTGGAAGACGACGATGCATAGGTGTTTGACCACCTTCAAAACCACGACGCACAGTACCACCAGTACGAGCCAATTGACCCTTGTGACCTTTTGTCGAAGTTCCACCCATACCAGAACCGATACCACGACCGATTCTTTTTGGGCTATGCTTAGATCCCGCTTTGGGAGCAAGAGTTTTTAGCAAGCTCATGGACTACCCCTTAACTGCAACATCGACAAGATGTTGCACTTTCATAATATTTCCACGGGCAGCAGGAGAGTCTTTCACTTCAACAGTGTGATGACGTCTCTTCAAACCGAGGACTCTAACTGCATCTTTTTGATCTTGAGTGCAGCCGATCGTTGATTTTTTTAATGTTAGAACGAATGTTTTAGCCATATTTGCCACCAGTCCGATCTTAACGCTGTTGTTTCAACTGCTTTAAGCCGTCGATTGTTGCTCTTACTGCATTGTGAGGGTTACGAGTACC
>CAYSKF010000007.1:0-149615 GCA_964431515.1 uncultured Bdellovibrio sp. | reverse complement strand
GCTCGTCGGGCTCATAACCCGAAGGCCGTAGGTTCAAATCCTGCCCCCGCAACCAATAAAAGCCTGATGGTAAACCATCAGGCTTTTTCCATTTTAACTCTGAAAATTAAAATCCCAAATCCGAAAATAGATACGCGTCAATCGAGCTCATTTTCAAAAAAGAATTTTCAAAATTTTCCCATACCTGTCGGTGACAGGTGGGAGGCACAGCTACGCCCAAATTGCGCGAAAAACCTCGCGTGATGAGTGAACTTACAGGTGGGGTGCTCATCGTCAGGCCCACTCGGGTTGCTTTTGGGTAAACCACTCCCTTTGCGGTGTGTTCGCTGGTAGTTTTTTTCGCGTGAGTTCAAATCCTCCGTACAATCCTCAAATCCTATCTGCCGTATTCCCGACAGACGAACTATTCAGTTGTCAGAGAACTCGTTGTTATCCACAAGTTCAGGCTGTGGATAAATGTCGTGCGGGATTGAGGGTTTCCCACCACCCTTTGAGTGTCTCCGTCACCTCCTTGAAAAACTTAGTCGGAATTTTCATTCTCAAATAGCCGCTTCCAGAAATAAGTCGTCCTGGAATATGGATGAGTCTCTTTCTTAATTTCTTTGCAAAGTGGGGTTATCTGGTCTCATCACGATGGCCAGGGCTCTCAAGAAATTATGCGCTACGAGAGCGAATAATCCATAAACATGATTCGCCTTTAGCGACTGGCAGGGGAAATGTTTGAGATCGTAGTTGATCTTTCCTTCTCGAATAAAGTTCTCCATATTGCCGCGACCTTGATGAAACTTCAAAATATCCTGCGGGGTCTGTGGATAAAGTCCGCGCAAGGACAGAACTCCCCAGTACTTGTACTGATCTTCTGCAAATAAAGATGTCTGACCACTTTGGTCTTTCAATGATCTTTTGATCACAATGGGATATTTAACCCCTGGAGCCCAAGTCGGCTCATACATCCAATAACCCACTGAAACTTCCGGAAGCTTACGTCCACTTTTTTCGGCTTTTTTGATTTCCTCGTCTGTATAAATCCACGGCTTCCAATTGATGACTTCATCAATATGACTTTCCCAACGACAATTCCCGTGTGCTGTGACAGTTCCTTTTAAACTTCGACTTTGTGCTGCAGTAATAAAATCCTCGCGAGCAAAAGCGGAATCAGCTCTGAAATAATGCTGAACTTCTGTGCGATTGGGGATGTCGCCTACCACGCGTAAAATCATAGTATCAGAATTTTCAGAACTATAAGTGGCGCCAGAACGTAGATCCATATCATAGGAAAAGCCGCGATCATCAATGGTTAGCAAGGAATCCAAACCGATCTTCCCATCTCGATTCATCGCTAAACCTTCCATTTTAGAACTGCACTGCTCATGAAAAGTAGAGTCTAGATCAAACGTAATTGAACAATCTTTGCCGGAGACTCTTTGTCGGTATTTGAAGGCCTGTGCTGTTAAAAACTTTCTTAAAGCTTCAACCTCTTCCTCAGAGAAATCGCGTAAAAAATTGGCAATGGTCTTGCTTGTAGCCAGGCCACCAAGTTTGTCCTCAACAGCAGGATCATCTTCAAAATCCTCAAGACCATCCAAACAGTCGGCACCATACCAAAAACCAGCAAGTAAAATCAAAGCCAGGTGTTCGCTGCTGTAAGATGAATTACTGATTCTTTTTGGAAGACACTTTTTAAAATCCACAAACTCAGCACTCTCAACGAAAGCATCAATCAATGGTCCAAGACCGGCCCCCGCAGTCAGCTTTTCATCTGTAGCTTCGTAAATGATTTTCTTTGGGGACCAGGATTTTTTGTCCCATTTACTTTGATACTTCATAAGGCCTCACTTAAACGGTGAGAACCTAACATCAAAAAAAAATCTTCGTCGAATTCTGAAATTAATGATCTGTTGACGCATCACTTCTGCGGTGAGGCGTTATGACGGTTGAAATGGCGATAACTTCCGCGATGACAGGGAGATTAACGGATTATGGGTAGAATGCTACTTTCAGATGCGGATTCTCAGCTGTCGTCATGCCCTTAGGTCCCCAAGAGATTAACACTTTCGTGCGCCCCTTCTGCCTGAGCTTTGCGCTTAGCAAGAGGTAGCCTCCTATCCACACGGTACAGGCGATACAGGAGCATACTAATCTTCCAATAACTTAAAAATATTTCATACAAAGCTTACGAAATATACGACATAATTTGCGATACTCCAATACTAGAAACGTGAGTAAGGATTTTCAGTCAAACCCTTACCCCGCGCGGACCAAGCCTCCTTTGGGACAGAAAAATCGCCCTCTATGCTTTACCTTTTAAACTGCCCAGCGACAGGAGACCTATTAATATCAGTACTATAAGCCATCAACTGAATAGATCCGTCCTCATTGAGTTGTAATCTAAATAGAGGTTCGCCAGTCCCGCATTCTTTAGTCCACCCTTTAGTTTCTCCACCGATGATTGATATCCTGTTGGCCCCGATCGGCCTTACCCACGCTTCTTTAAGCTCACATGGATACTTTTTTTGAACTTTGATATTGGCTAGATACTTTCCATTTACCTTTTTTACTTCCAAAGATGCTTTCTTGTCGCCCAGAGATCCAGCCCATCGACCTTCAAAATTTGAAATAAATGTAGTCTGCAACTTACTTAGAGAGCCAACCCACCCCCCCTTGCGAGGGTCAATAGACTTAAGATCAATGGTATCTGACGAATTGATTGTAGCCTCAAATACTTCAGGTACACCATAAATCGAAAACTGACTTCTCAAGGCGTACTTTCCATACTTATCTCTTACCTCATCATTAACCATTCTCTGCATATTTTTAAGATGGAAGACATTTTGACCTTTCAACTCAACCTCTCCTTTATAAATGTCTCTCTCACCATCACTCAGGACATTAGCAATTATCAGAGTGACAAAGATTCCAGGCCTCTCCAAACCTCCCGGAATAACCTCACGAAAGATAGCTTGAACATCATACTTTTTTATATCCTGGCTAGTGCCCACCTCCAGGTTTCCACTCAGAACATCTAAATCTACTTTAAATTCGTCAAATGATACTTTTTTTTCGACGACTACCTGCTCTTTGATTTGCGATTTTTGCGACCCCTCCCCCACAACCGTAGTTGCATCGGCCACTTGAGGTACAGGCTTGGATTCGCTGTTCTCTATTTGCCCATCCAATTTTGCTGTATTTGGATTTATTGCCACAGCGCTTTTTACATCTTCCTTCGCTCCGAACAGGCCATAGAACAGAAGAGCTATGGCTAGTCCGATGCTGAAAACTATTAATATTTGATGTTTAGAATTATTTGGTTTTGGATCATTCATTTGCGCCATCTCTATCAATCCTCCGCTTGAGCCATATGATAACTACCATTCACATTAAGAACAATAAAATATTCAGAAAATACCAGAAGCATCTGCATACTATCATTAAGATCATTCAGATACTTTCGTGCCTTTTTAAAATGCCCATCGATTTCTTTGTCGAGTTCAAAGTGGTCTATGATTTCAAAAGCGGAATTGAGAGCGTGAACATCACAACCCTCTATTTGGCATTTACCAAGTATTCCTAAAAATTTAGACTCACCCAAATCGCCATCAAAATCTGATTTCTCATTTATTTTTTCAGCAAACTCTGACTTTAAATCCACTTGTATCTCTTTAACTGCTTGCACAGCAGCTGCCTTTGTTTCTATAGATAAACAAAAATCTTTCGAATCCGATTTCTCCATGAGAAACATTGCCTTCAAAATAGGCTTAGAAATGCACTCGCGTGATACAGTGCTAGTTTTGATCGAGTACTCTACGGCAGACGAATTCATTTGCTGACTTCGTTGGAGTGTCTCGGCACTTATATCAGCTTTCTTAACATCCGATTTAGGTTTCATAACTAAACCTCTCCAGTCGTTTCAGCTTTTATAAATTGATCGACAATTGCCTTATCGAAAAGATAACTCTTTGACTGCTCAGTGTCTATTTTGTTCATTCTTTTTATCGACTCGTGAGCCCGCTCTAAGGAGCGTATTCCACCACCATTCTTAAGAATATATTGCAGCAAAGTGACAAAGGCGGTCTCATCGTATTCGATATTTTTATCTCTCGCTAAGGCTGAGTTTTTCCCTGCCATCTGCAGTGATTCTATATCCCAGTCATTCAACCGCCATCCAGCAAAGTCCAAACGAGAAGTTAGCTCCGGTCCTAAGGTTTGGCTTAGCTTTTCCTTGGTCAGACTGTCTTTGCCACGAATATCTTCAAATGTGCCAGTGAAAACCCAAAAGACCACTTTCGAGTTAAAATTGGTAATCAAAGAAGTGCGAAGTCCCTTTGCTTGTGAGTCATTCATAATCCCGCTGGCTGGACTTAAAAATTTATCAACTTCGTCCAAAAAAATCACCGTTCCGTTTTCCACTGAGTTGACTATATCCCGCGGAGAAAGAGCCTGATCACAACAAGGAATATATTTAAAATTTAACCCAGGGATAGTTAAACTGGGCGCTACATTTTTTAACTCACCACAAAGGCGCTTTGCAATTTCCGTTTTTCCGACTGAAGAGCTCCCCCAAATAACTATTCCACGCGAACTACTGCTGTTTAAAAATAAATTCAATTCATAAGCAAATGAAGAAATAAAATTTTCTACACCAACTAAACCACGAAGGCACAAACCAAGCTCATCCTGAATGTCTTCAATTTTCAATTTAGTTGGCAAGGGTTTAATGGAGGCTGTTTGCTTACCTGAATTAGACAAGCTATCAACAGGGATTGCGGTTGAAGGCGGATTGGCACTCTGACTGGTAGCTGCCTTGGCTCGTTCTCTATGCTCTTGCTCCCACTGCTTCAAGATTATTTGCACCTGAGTCTGATTGGCAGACCTAGCGTAATCAATCGCTGCCATTTTTTTAGAGTCTACCTCATTATAGTTTACATACGGCAGAACATTTTGTGTTAGCTTGAGATAGCCTTTTTGCGCAGCCTTCATCAAAACTGTCTGTCCTTTGTGGTCCGCCTTAAACTTGCGGTGACCGCGAATTAGTTGTAAAACTATTTCCTCCGACGATAGCTCCAAGGCAAGGTATAGACAGGTACATTTGTACGTAACCAACTTTCTCTGTTTAAGCTGCGCCCTATCTAAAGCGTCAAATTCTTGTTCAACGACACCTTGTAACTCTGATGAGTCAACCAAGTCACAGATATGATTAATCACGACACCCGGGGCCGCGCCAAGTATTGCATAATGTAACGCATTCATACCTACTATGTCTCGATCTTGAAGAACAATCTTCTTTTTTACTGAACAAACTGCCTCAAAATTGCCGAGATAGCAGTCCAACATAAACTGTGTCATACCAATAGAATTCATCAATTCCCTTGATAACGGCTTCTTCTTTTGCAGTATCTCGAATATTAGCTTATTGCGCGTTAGAATTGCAAAGTACGCCGGAGGATACCCATTGGGTCCAGTTAGATGAGTATCCGCACCTAGCCCTAAGAGGTAATCTATGATTACCTTATTACCTAGAGCAGCTGCCCAACACAAAGGAGTTTCCATGTTAACGTATCGAGTATTGATATCTTCTTTGTCAGGTTTTTGTTCTATCAGCGCATGAATGTTTTGCTCAATTACAGCAATAACAGCAGGAGGGTTGACTTCCAGATCATAAATTTTCTTTTGGATTTTACGACCAACATAATAGCCAACACTGCCTACAAACGCTCCTAAAAATCCCAATATTAGGCTTGATTTTTCCGACGTACCGCCTTCTAAAATATTTTTTAATAGTGGCACTTGCAATCCCAAAGTAAAAGCCGAGAAAATCCACGTGTGTGCCTTATGGTAATTTTTTAATGTCTTAGATTTCATTATGCATTCTCTTCAATCACTTTTTTTACCATACCAGAGGTAATTAACAGTTTTTTATCGGAAGCTTTTATCTCACCACCAAATATAATTTTCTCTTTCAATGCTCCTAAAAAACGTGGCACAGCCCGCATTCCGAATTGCGGATTTTGACCTAGTAATGCCAAATCCAGGACAGCCTGATCCTCAATATCAACTTCATACCCCACAGATTTAAGCTGCTCAAAAAAACTGAGGAACATTTCATGTTTAACTAACCGTTTTACGGTCTCAAGAGGTGTCGGGAGCGACGTGATAGTATCTCGAGTGATGCGACCAAGGAGCTCATTCTTAAATCCGTACTTTAAAAGATCTTGAATACCAATTTTATGAGGCAAACTTTTCATTTCGTCGGTATATGCGAAGGCACCCGCAAATATCCAAAGAGCATTTCGCGTATCAATAGCGCCCTCTTTCTTACCTTGAATTAATGTCAATAACTCCCCTTGAAGAGAATGACTTTTGTGTGTATCTCCACCATTTGACTTTTCAGAAATTTTATCAAACTCATCCATCACAATTATGCACCTCTCCGAGGCATTCATATTTGACTTGAAGAAGTCTTCTAAGCTTGCTCGTAGAGTGTTCCCAGAATAACCCGCTGGAACAAGGGAGCTGGAATCAATGACTTGATAGGGCAAATTAAATTCAGGCAAAGCTTTTTCTAAAAGGTATGTTTTGCCGGAACCACTTGGGCCGAATACTATAAGATGCTCCCGAATCTTTTTTTCACCCAAATAACTTGCCAGACTGGAGGCCAAAGATTGTTTGTATTTTACATTTCCGATGATGATATTATCTAATAAATCAAATATCGCAATCGGCGTCCAGTTTTTAGCCTCTTCCTTCTTTGAAGCTTCCGCCAGTCCTGCAATAGCAGCTATACGTTTATCGTCAAAATTAACCAAAGCCTCTCCTCTCAAGTTGCTGACCTCAAATGTTCGAATTTAATTATCTTAACACTAACTCAAGCGACGTCCTTACTCTTCGAAATCTCTGGACATATTTCTTTTTTTCTTCTATAAGAGAAACCCAATTCTGCTATTACTGCAGCTAGTGACACCGGTCCTATAAATTTCAAGGCTTCTCGCCCCCAACTCTTTATTCCCATTGAATTGATTGCCTCTACAGCAACCCTTAGCTGTTCGCCAAAATCTGTTTTCTGAATGAGGGAAAACTCAGAAAGACCTGACATAACAATTTCAATTAAAATTAATGACAACACAAAAAAGTTCAACCCAAGCAAAAGCAGGATGATCTTTCCAGTTTTTGTCTCACTTAGGATCTCGATAAATTTACCAATCAATGTCACGGAGACTCCAACTAGAAAGCTGGCCATTCCTCGAATCAAGTTTTCTAGCAGTCCTAAAACAAAATTTAGCACTGCAAGCGCAAAATCTTTCACTCGCCCCTCCGACCAATTTAAGCAGCGTTCTTTTTGCTAGCAATCGCCTTAACTAAAAGGTCATCAATTTCCTTCGCTCTCATATAGTATTCTTGCTGCGTTTCTACATCAAAATAGCTGTGATTTTCCTTTGGCATAAATTCGACAACATAGGATCTATATCTGTCACAAACTATACAAAGTTCATCAATTTCTGAACTCAGCTTTAGTGTCTGCAAAAACATTTTGTCTTTGAAAAGATAACCCAAGGCCAAAGTCAAAAGAGTTGCTCCAGCGATAGCACCATACAGGTGTAGGTCGTTGCGCCCAGTGATCAACTTAAATGTCGTTATACCGGCCATTAGGATCGGAATTATAGCTAAAAGCAAATATTTTTTATTTTTGTCTACGATCACGTCCAGATATCTCCAACCGGCAATAGCACAAAGAGCGGGAATCATGGCTATACTACTAGAAAACGTAAATTTGTTCAGATCCATTACCTGAATCCCGTCTATCAAGCCATAAGCGAGAAAAACAGCAATCGACGTCAACAATGAACCCAATAACGGAATCCAAACTTGGTTAAAAACAGAGTATATGTTTTGGTTCTTTGCTTTACCACTAAGCCGACATGAATACGTTTTGAAGAGAACGCGATCACTTTCTGTTTTTATTTTCGAGCTAATTTTCGCAAAACTTTCTGATAATTGTTTCTTATATTGTTTTATAAATTGAGCCACGAGATCATCTCTTCCGCCAATTGATAGCACGTATTTAAGTGCCTTTCCCGCCTCAGCGAAACGATGTTCCAGCAGGTATTGATTAGCATCTCGAACGAAGCCTTCGGCGGCCATGGTGATTGGATTCACAGGCGCGTATATGACGTCATTTTCACCAACCACCAGCAATGAGAAATTTCTACGTTCAGTATCGCTATATGCGATTAAACTAGCAAAGCTATTGCCATAGTTAGTATTTTCTCGCAGAAATCTTCCATGACTCTTCTCTTTTGAATTAATAAATGTCGCCAGATCAGCCACACCGAGTGGTGCAACATTTCCATCCACAAACTTACTGAACTCGCCTACGGTTGTCACCTCTGGAAAGAAATGCCAACCCACTTGATCTAAATCAAATGAAGAGACAAAGTCCTTGATCGTGTCGTGCATATAGTGTTTTAAGAATTTATGGTGAGTATAAAACACATCGCAAACGACATAATGAACCCAGCCACCATAACCGCTGCAAGTATCGCATTTTTCCTTCACTGTCCCGTGTCCAGAACAGTTTGAGCACACCTCTTTAACTGTTCGTGATTCATTGTTTTCATATACAGTTCTCTTCACGCTTCTCGCACCACAGCAGGTAGAACAGCGAACGTCCAATTTTCCCGTGGCATGACAGACACGACAATGCTCTTCATAATATGTATCAGAAAGCCTAATTGAATGATTGTCGTCTTGTTCACGCAGGTTATATGCCCAAACATCTACCTGATTCCATGGTACTTTAGGCACAAGAGAGTACTGTCCTGGACTTGAGCACTTTTTTACCGTACGCGCTTTGCGGTCTTCATATTTCCTGACTGATTGAATACGATAAATGGGGAAAATTGCATAATCTCCGAACTCGACATGATCAGCAAATTCCGGAATTGGATTATTCTTAACTGATTTAGACCAATTATTGATGGCCTGACGAAACTCATTTTCCCCAAAGAAATCGTCTTGTCTTTTAAGGAGATAACTTCCCTTTGGCCTTTGGCTCATCGGCTTCATTTTGATCCCTTCGATCAGTACACTCAAATCTTGCTGTTTTAAAAAGTTGTTATAAACAGAAATAGTTAAAGATTTGATTTTTCTACACATATACAACGGATTTTGGATAAAAAACTTAAACAAGATTTTGTCAATTTTACTGTTTTTTGAAAATGGGACGAAAATTGCAAATTTGGTAAGTCATAACCATAAGGGAATGACCGATGAACCAAGCCAAAAAAAGCGAAGAGAGTTTTTTCGCCTGAACAAAAAGTAAACATCCTGAATCAAATTGAGACGAGCATTAAAAACGGAATGACAACGCTGGCGGCAGTTGAAAAATCTGGTATCGCCTACAGTGTTTATAACAAATGGAAGCGCCAACTTTCAGTTGGAATCAAGGCCAGTCTTCGCAACGGCAAAGCGCCAGTCGATCAAGAGAGAAAGCGTCTAGAGCGTGAGAATGAGCGCCTAAAGGCGATTGTGGTATCGCAGGCGCAAGCCATTGCAGATTTAAAAAAAGAGACGAACTGGGAATAATCGAGCCGGGACAGCATTTAATGGAAATTCAAAAAACAGAGATTCTGTCTTTCGTAGATATTGAAAGACGGAAGGGTCGTTCCCTGGCTGAAGTCTTATTAAATTTAAAAGTTTCAAAGTCCAACTACTATCGTTGGAAAAAGAATTCATCCGACGTTTTTGAGTCAACAAAGGCACGCACGACAGTGCGCAGCCTCACAGAAGAAGACCAGGCAAGTATTGACGAGATGAAGGAGCGTCACCCAGAGATGCGCCATCGCCAGATCCAAGGCATGTTGCAACTTCAAGGCACTTTTGTGTCGTCGACAAGCGTATATAAGAGGCTTAAAGAAAATAACCAAGTCGAACCTTACGCAAGACGAGCCGCTCCTTGGAAAGAGCCCCACTATGAGGTTTACAAGGCTAATGTAATGTGGGGTGCCGACTGGACAAAACTACGCATAGGAGGGATGCGATGATATTTAATAACAATGATTGATTTCTTCTCTAGAAAAATCATTCACTGGGAAATTGTTCCATCAGTAAATGCCGGACACATCAAGCGTCTTTATCGGGAAGGACTTCGCAATTTCAACATTCCTTTAGATTGGCACCTGAAGCCAGAGCTAAGACTTGACCAAGGAAGCCCGAATACTGCGCGCGTGACAAAAGAATTTTTCCACGACATTGGTACGGATCTTTCCTACGCTCGAGTGCGTAGGCCAACTGATAACGCTCTTACAGAAAGATTTTACCGAACGATAAAGCAGGAAGAAATCTATTTAGTCGGCGACTATCAAGACGAGAAAACAGCGAAAGAAGTTATTGGTGAGTACATCACTTGGTACAATGAAAAACGCCCTCATCAAGCTCTTTGGAATTTTACTCCGCACATGGTGCATGAGATGAACAACAAAACAATGTTGCTAAATAATTTGAAAGCACTTAAACAGAAAACATGGACAGAGCGCAGAGAGTATTGGAATGAAAAAAATAAAAATACTGTTGACGTTAAGAATAAGAATGTCTAAAGGTTCAACAACCAACCTGACGAACCAAATTCTGGAATTTCGTCTCACTTAAGAAAAAATAGTACAAGTAGCGTAGACCTAGCAAATACGACAGCAACAAAAGACTCTGTCTTATGTAGAAAATTAGATTCAAGACAGACTGTTGACATATTTCTAAATAAATATTTGCGCCGATATCCCCCATCCCCCATCCCCCATCCCCCCTGTCGAAATTTCAAAAACTCTTAGTTTTTTCACCCATTAAACAGCTTTCATTGCAGAAACAACCAACAAGCAGTACAGAAATGAAAATGAGTTTATTAAAATTCCTTCTTTCTATTCAAATTGGGCTGATCTCAATGACCAGCCATGCTACCACTGAAAATGCAGGTTCCTGTGCGGATGGCTCCATCATTTTGGGCTTTACTGGTGATATTCTCGTTCACAACGATCTGTATAAATCCATTCTTAACCAGAGATCCTTCACTCCCCTCCTGAAAAAAGCTGAGCCACTTTTTCATAAAGCTGACGTGATGGTGGTTAATTTGGAAGGACCTGCAGCCATCGGAATTGATCGCTCAGGTCAAGATCGCGGAGATGTGGGCTTCACTTATGATCTGAATGTTTATTCGGGAACTAATTTCTCTTTTAACTTTCATCCGCAAATTTTGACTGATCTAAAGAATCTTGGCATCGACCTTATAAGCACCGCCAACAACCATAGTCTAGATAGAAGCTGGCGAGGTATAGATCGCACTTTAGAAGCGGCAAAAAATGTGGGTCTAAAAACTACTGGCACTCGAGAGTCCTATCGTCCCAACCAGCAATTTTATGAGATAATAGAAAGCAATGGATACAGAATAGCCTTTATTGCTTGCACCGAATCCACCAATGGAATTTCTGACACCAAAGCACAAGTTCTGAAATGCTATGGCAAAAACCCATCCGTTGAAGATTTGATTCAGGAAGTGCATGAACGAACAGATGTTGATGGAATAGTGGTACTCCCACACTGGGGTGTTGAATACAGCGCCAAGCCCGACAGATCTCAACAGAACTATGCTCGAAAGTACCTTGATGCCGGCGCCTCTGCCGTTGTGGGCTCTCATCCTCACGTTCTACAACCTTGGGAGAGTTACCTCACCAAGGATGGAAGACAAGGCATGATTGTCTATTCACTAGGAAACTTTTTAGCATTTCAGGCTGGAAGAGCAAAGAAAACTGGCGCTGTCGTTTACCTGCGATTCAATCGCACTCAAGCAAAAACAATAAAGGTCACACATTCTTATTACACACCCACTTATCGTGATGGCTATACAGTCTACCCTATCAGTAGCAAAAGTGCTCATGAGGCGCTTAAGGAAAGCGCTCTTCACTTTGGCACTCAAAATCGTTTAGATCCTGATCAGCAAATTCCTGGATGCGAAAAATTAAGAATACAAAAGTAGTAAAACGGTAATTTTAATTCGCAATTCTTGATTTTTCATAAAAATAGTTCGCCCGAGTCAGCCTAATAATTCGAGCAGAAGCCAAATAAATGACTCCTGCTCTCGTTTTGAATCTAGTAGAAATCAAAGAGCAAATTCAATTCACCTTAATAGGCAAATAAGTCGCATTATTATCCTCCACCGTCTCCAACTTAGAGTTGTTATCATCAACAACAACACCCAACCATCTTACACTGCCAGAAGCAAGACTGTTTGGAACTGTGACAATATGTCTAGTAGTATAGACAGTATTCGGTGCTAGATCCATCGTGATACTCTTCAACTTGGTATCTAATGTTGTGATGGCATCATTCGTCGAAATATAAAAACCTACAGGGATACCTGAAATGGTACTAGCTCCGTTGTTTTCATAAGTGAATTCGACTTGCACGACCTGTCCTTTATTCACTTTATAATAAACTTCACCACCAATAGTTTGTGTCGCTAAATTTCCACCAGAAGAATTGTAAACTTTTGTTTTCACATGACTGCTATACTCGCCTGAAGCGGAACCATACTTCCAATGAGTGACAGATAAATCCTGAATCAATGGGCTTATCGTGCCGTATAGATGTCGTGCTCCCACACTAGCATCTTCCCCTACGTAAGGTCTGACGGTACCCCCATTAACATGAATGTGAGTCCAATCCTGCCCCATAATGTTGTAAGTGTAGTTGACGTGAGCCAATCCCAGAGCATGCCCCATTTCGTGCATTGCTGTCGTAATAAAGGGACGATATGCGCCGCCATACTCCCATAAAACAGATTTATTATTAACGTAAGGAGTATAGGCTTCATTAACATCAAAAATAATATCCGTTTCGGTGATCTCTACATCTTTACCAAAAATCCAATAATCAATACAATCATACCACCACCAAGTGATTGCGGGCGCTCCGTCTAGAGCATCTGGATCATCCGAAAACCAAACTTCATTTTGCCCATTTCCCCGTCCCACACTTGGTTCATTATAAGTCAAACTGAAGCGAAACTTGCTGGGGCTCTGATTCCAGCGAGAAACAGCCGTCGTTAAAGCCGTCCTCCAACTTCCCGATGGAAAACTCACTCCGCTAGCTCGAAGACGCGTGCCGCTTGAGTCCCACTTCAGATCTCGATCCAGACAAACCCAGTGCGAATAAGAAAATGCAGGCACACTGATAAATAAATTGAAAATTAAAATGTATAGCGCTTTCATCTTGTCTCTCCTATTTGATCACCGGATTGCCCTGGTTTTTATTTAACTCACGCTGCTCAAGAAGGTCCATTTCAGTTGGTTTCTGGATAGGAGTATAACTTGAAGGTGAACGAGACTTTCCAACCACCTGTCTTGGAAGTTTGACGAAAAATGGCTCACGAATATCTGCTGATTTAATGAGGGGCCACTTATCCAGTGTCTCCCGGCTGTACATGGACGAAACTTTTGCTTCCACAAAGCCCAAAAAACGCTCTGTCGAAAATTGATCACCGATAGGTAATCCTGGCTCCGGCTTGCCCTCGGAATCCGATTCAACTTGTCTGCGAATCAAAGTGGTCTGAGACACTTTATGAGTCAAAATATCAGGCAAACTTTCCATCATGCCAAAATCAATATCTTGCTTCTTCGTCAGAACAACTTGATGTCCAAGATCATCGTATATTTTACCTGAAATCGAACGGAATCTGCCTTCTGCGCAATTCACAAGTGGACAACCTGATTTGTTGTTATTGCGAATAAAAAGAATTTCCTCATCACCTACATCAAAAAGAGGATATTCTCCTGGGTGAAAGAAACGCGCTTGTTCCCCTCGGCCCCCAAGAAAACGTAGAGTGAATCGGTCTTGTGTCTGACGTGGGTTTCCTTTAAGAACCTTTTTCATCTCAAAAGTCACAAAAGTGTGTGGCAGCACTTCATAACCTCGCCCTGCTTTAGACATTCCATAAGAGACTTCTAAAACCTTTGCGTGAAAAACAAAATCAGAGCTGCGAATGGCAGAACTAATATTGAATTTTTGTTTTCTAGTATGAGCTTTGGCGTTCACTGCCATCACAATGACAATGACAATCGTGAGAAAAATGCTTCTCATGGAATTCCCCCTTCTTCTATTTGCAGACTTATTCAAAACTTCAAAAGAGAAAAAGAAAAGAGGGATTGTTCAATTACAAATGATTCTGAGAGAAAGACGCTTCCACCATGATAGGAAGCACAGATTAGATTTTTTTTGTTGCCCTATCACTTACTAGAAGGAACAAGCCACTTCTTACGATAGCTACCGCCTGGATCATATTGTTCTGCTTGTTTTTGTATATTAAATCTACGAGCTCTTGGATCTGATCCTCGACCTGATAGATAAAGCCAGTTCCCCCAATTTAGA
Organism: uncultured Bdellovibrio sp.; assembly: GCA_964431515.1. Lineage (GTDB taxonomy): Bacteria > Bdellovibrionota > Bdellovibrionia > Bdellovibrionales > Bdellovibrionaceae > Bdellovibrio. Next base: position 135,209 of record CAYSKF010000007.1, on the reverse strand, counting down.
TCCGGGTCGTAATCAATGAGCATTTTTTCAAAATAAGCGGCACCCCAGACCCATGGAAGTTGGAGATCATGAATGAGATAGCTAGCCACATTTTGCCGTCCCCGATTCGACATCCAGCCTGTCTGATTTAGTTCATTCATATTGGCATTGATAAAATCGTCAGAAGTTTTCCCTTCGCACCAGGATGCAAAAAGAGAAGGGTCAGAAATAATTTGATCAGGTCCCCCTTTCCTCAGTCCTTCAAGTTTGAAAGTGAAAGCTCCATGACGACGAGAAAAGAATTTAAAGTAGTCTCGCCATAACAACTCAAAGAACACCCAGTAAGTGGAGTCGTTAGCACCAAATTTTTCTTCTGCATTCTGAAGCTCGTCATAAATTTTACGCGGAGACAATAATCCCAAACTCAACCAAGGTGAAAACTTCGTTGAGTCATCCTCATCCATCAGACCGTTTCTGGTTTCTTTATACCTCGTGACCAATTCACGATGATTGAAGTAGTAAGACAATCTTTTAAGCGCCAGATCTTCACCGCTTGGCTTGAGTCTGGAATCGGCATTTTGATTTAAGTAAGAAGCTTTTATGACCGCTTTTGGCCATCTTTCAGGAGGACCCATCACTGGACGTATACGGAGCTGACTTTCAACTTTTTTACGGAAATCAGTAAAAATAAAAGGCATCCCACTTAAAGAAAAAGGAAGATCCTGTTCATGAATTAAAGCCCCTTGATCGAAGGACTCAACAGCGACACCTAAAGATTGACAAAGATCTTTGACGATTTTTTCATCTTGAACTTCCTCAAAAGCGAACTCTTGAGTAAAGAAGACTTTCTGAATTTTATATTGCTGTATCACAGCGGCCAACTCTTCGCGAATGCTGTTGTGAGAACGTATCATAGCTTGCTGAAAGGAACTCAATATCGCCTGAAAACCTGCTACATTATTATCTATAAAATCCCGTCTAAAGAGACCACTGCGCTTGTAGCTAGCACTGGGAGCCCATAAGAATAGAGCTTCGTCCACTTCACGACAGAAATGGCGCAAAGTGATATTATCATGAAGTCGCAGATCGTTTCGAACCCAGTACAAACCACGCATAATTATTCTTTCACAGAAATCTTGTTTAAGAGATTAGTTTAAGGTATTTTAAACTATAAAAGGTGCACTGTCAAAATGGGTCCTACACAAGATTTTTCAATTTATATCGGAATTGACCAAACCGGAGCCGTGAATCCCCAAGGAAAACCACGCCCTCTGACGGTATCCCTGATAGACAACACACAAGATACTCGCTTCTTTACCAATTTGACGATTCCCACTTTAGGTCATTCAGAGATTTTAGAACTTGTTAAAAACTACCTTCCCCATTTCAGAGATGAAAAAGTTCTTATCTGTGTGGATACAGTGTTTGGTCTACCAGAGTCCACTCAAACACCTATCGATCAAATTTTTTACGAAATAAAAGACTATCAATTCAACGGCAAGGCCTTCGGAGCCCTCACTGCCCACGCATTTTTCAATCATTTTCGACAAATGGACCAAATACCCCGCAGAAAAGTCGAACAGCTTGTTGGAGCCAATAGCGTCTTTAATCTGAAGCCTTTTCAAAAAAACATTGGCTGTGGCAGCTATCGCATTCTTAAGAATCTTGCTCAAGATTGCAGCTGGTTTTCCCTTTGGCCTTTTGAAAAGCCACACAAACAATTTGTGCTTGCTGAAGGATACCCCTCTTACTTCTGGAAAAAATACTTGAAAGCCAATAGTCGAAATCTCACTTTGCTACAAGAAACTTTTACCGATCTTGAATTCAAAAATTTAGATCAAGCTGATAGCTTTATCCTGGCTTATGGGGCTATGCTTTCTTCGAAACAAATAAATAACTTCAACATCAGCTCTCAGACTCAGCTTGAAGGTTGGATTCTCGGAGTGCCACAATGACGAAACTCATCTTCCTGATTCATATCTTTTCTTGCTTCTTTATGACGGGACTCATCTGGTTGATTCAGCTTATACATTACCCTGCCATGCGCCACATAAAAAAGGAAAGCTTCGCTGCTTTTCATTCATTCCACAGCCAACGAATTACTTTTATCGTTGGTCCCATCATGACCCTTGAATTTGCGACAGCTGCCTCCATATTTTTTCAACAAAACTTGAATACTTGGAGTACTTTGAATCTTACGGGGGTATTGATTATCTGGGGCGCTACTGGTTTTATGAGTGTGCCAGCGCATAACAAGTTAGCACAAGACTACAATGAGCAGACTTTGCAATCTCTCGTTAATTCGAACTGGATTCGAACTCTGACGTGGACATTGCGATCTGTTTTGCTCCTATACGTCTTAGCGACAACATCCATGACTCTTTAAAAGATTTTAAAAAATATCCTAATAAGGAGAGAGCTTTTCCAAGTCCAATTTTCTTAAAGCTGGAGACAGCCAAGTGATCAATCCTACCGTGCCTAGGCAAACGATCGCACCTAAGTAAGCTGCAGGAACTACTCCGATCAATTTGGCGGCAATACCAGATTCTAATTCACCCAATTCATTAGATGAACCAATGAACATCGAGTTCACAGAAGATATTCTTCCTCGCAAATGATCCGGAGAAGACAGTTGAACTGCAGTGCTACGAATAATCATACTGACGCTGTCGAAAACTCCACTGAAAGCCAAAGCAATCAGAGAAAGTATAAAACTTTTACTAGCAGCAAAGACAAGGATACTGAGACCAAAACCCGCAACAGCAGTTAGCAACCAAGTTCCTGCATTTTTCTTGATAGGCGCTCGAGTTAAATAGAGCCCCATCAGCGTGGCACCAATCGCAGGGGCCGCACGAAGAACTCCCAATCCTTTAGGCCCCACATGCAAAACCTCACTGGCAAAAATGGGCAATAAAGCCGTCACACCACCAAAAAGGACCGAGACCATATCTAAAGTCAAAGCGGGAAAAAGAATGGGGTGTTTAAAAACATAGCGTGCCCCTTCAGCCAGTTCTTTTCCTAAAGATTCAGGCTGGGACTTTGCCAGAGGAGGTTCTATTTTTGTCACTATTAAAAAAGAAAAAGCTAAACCTGCAACTAAAAGTCCACAAATTAACACCGAAGATGAAACCAAGCCCATGAATCCAAAAATCAAACCACCCACTGCTGGCCCTGCAACACGGGCAGATTGCATGACAGTCCCCATCCAAGCTTGTGCTTTTGATAGGTCTTCACGTTTTATAATTCGAGGAACAATAGCAAACATGGAGGGCTGTGAAAAAGCTCGCACTCCTCCCGTAAAAACAGAAGAGACATACAACGCTGTGATCTGCCAAAATAGACTGAGCTGATCTTGCAGCAAAGCCGCAGCCATCAAAATAAAGGCAGATATAAAACTGCCGATCATCACCAATCGATATATCTTCAGAGGACGATTTCGATCCACAATATAACCGGCATATAAGGCCAAACTCAATGCTGGCAAGGCCTCTGCAAGACCTACTAATCCTAAAGCTAAGGGATCTTTGGTTAGTTCATAAATATGCCAACCAATAACGACGGCTTGCATTTGCACAGCCAAAGTGAAAAAGAAACGGGCAGAGATTAGCTTTTGAAAATCGCTCACAGGAAATAAACCTTCTAAAAAAACTCGACCTACTTATACGGCAAAATGAAAGAGGAGCCAACTCAAGCCGGTCGCTAAGGAAACTCCCACACAAATCATTCCAACATACCTTCGCAATGTAGGCCCCGCCAAAGTTGAAACCAAAAAGTATTTGGAAACATAAGAAGCAATGATAGAGAGAAACAGCAATAAACCTAGACCTTGTAGTGTCAGATCACCCGCATTGTACAACTGAGTATTTGAGATAATAGATCCGTGAACCTCAAACAGTGAAACAACAAAAGTGAGCACTTGCAAACCGTGAGCCCCAAGTACATTCTGTACCGCTTTTGAAACAGCCAAAATAGCTAAGATGAAAAAAACAAGTTTCAGAGTTCCCTTGAGATCTACAATCTTTTCATTTTCCAACTGCATAGGTACATGAATCTTCTTTTTTCGCGCATATAATATGCAGCCAATTGTGAATACAATGGGCCCGACAAAAATCAAACTCAACTTCCAATGACCAGCAGTAACACCTATGCCGACAAATAATAGCGCCTCTAACAACATAGCCAAAGTGGCACTTAAGAAAGGTAGAGTTTCAATTGGGAATTGTCCCTCAGCTGAAACATGCTTTCGTGCCAATGACACTGTCATTGCCGTGCTAGACACGATCCCGCCAAGAAAGCCAACAAATAAAAGTCCGTGTCTTGGCCCTAAATAACGAACAAACAGAACACCTAAAGCTTGGATTAACAAAAGGGCACCAATCAACTCAAAAATCTTTTTAGGAATGAAAACACCCCAAGGATCCAGAGCGACTCCAGAAGTCAACTGACTGAGGAGACCAACTCCCCCCAACATCAAAAATAATTTAAGGTTGCTATTTAATTTATTTAAAACCATATAAACGCAGTATGCCTTTTAAAACTGACCCGTTCTTAATAAAACCAAAGTGCATGCATTTTCAACTGCAATCCCCTGAGTGCTTAGCTTTTCAGACAATTCTGCATTCTCTGTACCTGGATTAAAAATCACACGCTGTGGTCGCAAAGCTATAATTTTATCAGCCAGAGTCGCCGAAATCTCCGGACGAACATAGACCGTCAAAGTATGGATTGGTTGAGAAATAGCCGTTAAATCCTTATACACGGGGATGTTTGAAATTTCACTTAATGAGGGGTGGATAGGAAAAACCTGGTGCCCATTGCTCGACAACAACCGCAAAGCCTGGTTGGAATATCTTGATTCATCATCACTGGCACCCAAAACTGCCACATTATAATGCATAACAAACTTCCTCTAAAAAATTGATTTTCAGTGATCCTTTCCTACTAAAGCAGAGTCATGAAGTTTTTGCAAAACGATAGACGTCCAAGGTGTCTTTTTGTGCATCTTGAGCTACATCTCTGGCTCCAAATGGAGCTCAAGATGATAAAAAGTCAAATTCTTCTAACACTAGTGACGCTTCCCTTCCTTCTTTCATGCCAAAAAACCACCCCGTCGCTGGTAAATATCGAGCCCTCATTTACAGAGCACACCAATATCATTGGTGGACAAATTGCTGTGAAAAATGAATATCCTTTTGTTGTTAATATTTGGATGGATACCCCTGAAGAATCTTACGTTGGTCACCATTGCGGAGGCTCTCTCATCCATCCGAAATGGGTGCTTACTGCCGCGCATTGCATTTTAGAAGATGCGACTGAAACAACTCAACGCCCTATCAAAAGCAAATCTCTCAAGCTCTTTATTGGTGGAGTGCGTGCGGATGGAGCTGATGCTCAGTTGCTACGTGTTCGTAAGATCATTCCACACCCCGATTTTTCCTGGCCCCACAACGACATCGCCTTGATAGAGCTTCAAGAGCCAGTAAAAGATATTACACCTGTTTCTTTAAGCAAAAGTGATGTTGGTGATTCCTCAACACCGCTTATAGCCACCGTTATTGGTTGGGGGCTAACAGATCCAGAGGGACTGATCGAAGGCTCCTACTTGCAGAAGATAGACCTACCCCTCATTTCCAGAGAAAAATGTCGTAATGATGAATATGTGCAAAATAAAAATTGGAAAATTGGTTTAGACACTCTTTGTGCAGAAACTGATAACAACCAAAAAGCTTCCTGCCCTGGTGATAGCGGCGGACCCTTGTTCTTGAAAAATGGCAACCGTCTTGCCCAAATTGGAGTTGTCAGCTGGGGTTCCGCTTGTGCTGGAAGTCATTCAAAATATAAATCCAATGTCGAAGGGCATGCGAGTGTAAGCCATGCGCTGCCCTGGATTGAAAGTATAATAACTAAGCCGTAATCCCACCCGTCATATCAGTCACAATCTGCCGTCCGGGTTCTGACAAATGGGTAAAGCGAAGAGAATAGCGCAAGTAAACGCTCGAAGATTCGACGACACGCACTTTTCTAATGGAAACTACGATGGCCTTTGCATCAAAATTGCGATCATCCAAGGTGTCCTGAAATTTAACAAAGAGTTCATCACCGACCTGACATTTCGGTCCGGTCACAATAAAAGACATTCCGGATTTTGAAATCTCAGGACAAAAAGCTTTGAAACCTTTACCGGCAATAACGAATATGAACACTTTGCCGCAGTCAAATCGAGGGTGCTTCCGACGTAAAGATAAATCCGGAAGTTCTACTTGTTCATTTTGTTGAAAAGCTGCCATAGCTTTTTCAGAAAACTCGTCCCATTCAATCAATGGCTTCCAAGGTCCGTTCGGATTTTTTGCAATCATAGTATGTTCGGAAAATGAACGCTGTTTCAGCAAAGACACAATATCTAAAAATTTATAGAGATTATCCGGCCGAGATTTTTCGTACCAATACTCTGGCGACTCAGTCACTTCAGAAACAATATTATTTGCTGGTACACCACCGTCAAAGGTTTCAGTAAACTCAGAGGTCGGCAATCCAACTTGAATGGACTCCACAGGCTCAATGGCAGCTTCTTCAACAGATTCTGAAGAGGTCCCATAGTCGTGAAAATCAGGATGCTGCATGATCATGACCCACTCACCTGACTGGAGGTTAAAGATAGGATCAAAGAGGCTGATTTTACCAGCGCGCAATCCCCCCATAATCTGCCTCTCTGTGAAGGGGCCCAATCTTTGCTCTCCAGCTTTCAAATAGTACTCTGCTGCAGCCATAACGTCCTCTCAATTCAAAACAGCAAAAAACAAGAATATTAAATGAATGAAAAATTTATTTCTTTTGCAGCTGCTCTACTTCCGAATTGCAAGCCGCGATTTTATCATCCATCTCATCCATTCTCTGAGAGAGGATACTTTTGTATCCCGTGAATCGTTCTAAACGATCTTTCAGAAACTCTTCTGTGACCCCAGTCAAAGAACCTTTTTCATCTACACCCATTTTTAAATTTTCTGAGTCTGGAATGACGTAATCACGCTTTTCTGTCCATTGAAGCTTTTCACCCTTCAAAGAAGACAGTTTTGCCCGACAATTTTTAAGACTTCCGATCAGTCCGTTATTATCAAAATAACGAGGCCCTCCGTATAATTTCGCTTCCATTTCTCTGGCTGAAACAGTGACGGAACGAAGCTCTTCGCCCAAAAGAACTTTCTTTTGATAGACCATGTTGCCATCCTTGATACCCACCACCGCATCTTTTCCTGCAACTTCGGCTTTTTCAATTTTTGTATCTAGATCAGCAGCTTTATGAGGATTTGAAGCGCAAGCTCCTAAAAACAAAACAGCAATTGTCAGTACGGTTTTCACGAAAAACTCCTTAAAAGGACTCAACATTTCCTTGATCTACTAGACTTCAATTTAGCCGCTTTCCCTAATCACCAACAACATGAAAAAAACAACCTAGACTATCGTATTTTGATGAGGTCACACAATCTGGACACAATTATGCGCGCAAGAACATCACCACATTCATTGTTTGGACTTTTGCAATACAGTGAACTAACTTTTGAATATGAATATTTCAAAAGCTATCAATATTCTTCTATTTGTCTTCATCGCCTGGATGTTTTATCAACGCGTCCCCGTCATTATCGAAATGTACCAACGTCAGGGGCAAACAACAGCTTCAACGGAAGTACGTCTTCTAAAGGGAGAATCTGTCCAAGTCCCCCTCCCAAAAAGACACCTTCTCGTGTTCTGGGCCACATGGTGCGGTCCCTGCAAAGTAGAATTGGCTAGAGTTAACAATTTGATTAAAAATGGAACCATCAAAGAAAATGATGTTCTTGCAGTTTCTGTTGGCGAGTCGCACGAAGTAGTCGCAAACTTTAGCAAAGAAAATGACTATCGTTTTGCGGTTGCTATCGACCCCCAAGGAGAGGCGGCAAACTTGTATAAAGTTGCTGGCACTCCCACGCTTTTCTTAATTGATGAAAACGGTAAAGTGGAATGGACCACAATGGGCGTGAGTCCAACGCTTGAGTTCAGACTCAAATCCTTTCTAAACCCTTAACTTGCTCACTCTATTCATCTTTTAAGGCCAATAAGGCTTCTCGATCCAAAATATTAATCACTCGCCCTTCCTGCTGAATAAACCCACGATCTTCTAATTCAGAAAGGGCCTTAATCACCGTCGATACTGTGCTGGCACAAAAGTTAGCAATCTCTTGACGAGTCCAGTTATGGCTAGGATGAAGGTCTTTTAAATAAATGACTGCCTGTGCAATTCTAGATAAAATCTGATTTTCTAGAATCATCACATGCTGTTCTTCACAGCGTCGCAATTCTTTTGCAATAATGAATAAAATATCTCGATACAACAACGGCTTCTTATCGAGGGTCGCGAAAACAACTTCCTTTGGCACAAATAAAACTGTCGTCGGTTCCAGCACTGTCGTGGTGCCATGATAACCTTCATTTGAGAACAAAGCCCTGTGTCCGAAAAACTCACCGCATTTAAAAAATCTTAAAAGATGCTCTTTCCCCGAGGATTGCCCAACTATAGTCAAACCCACCAGACCTTTTTCAATAAAAAAAACGCCTCGAGGCTCATCTCCCATAGAGTAGACGATATCGCCCCTCTTAAACTCTTTACGCACGGACTCTTTCTTAAAAAGTTCCTGCACATCAGACGGTAAATTTACAAAAAAAGATTCCATTTTCAATCCATCTATTTAGCTTTGAGCGCTTTGAATTTCTCTACAAAATGATTTGTTAACAATGTGACATCATTTACTAAACTATTCAAAGACAAACCCTCAATTTTTTGCACCCAACTTAATTTATCTGAAAGGGAGCGAGCGTGGATCTGCCCCAAAGTGAATGCTTCAAAATAGACGATCTGACGTGCCGTTTCGGCGGAAAATTCATCTATCTCTAAACCTGTATTTCCGGAAAACAAAGGACGCATGAGCATTTCACGTCCCGCCACTTTCAGCCCCAGATAAAATCTTGAAGCCTCTGAGCCTTGCGTATAATCAACACCTTTTGAAATTCTTTGTACAACTTCTGGTATATTTCCCACCGAAACAGGATAAATTGCCGGCCGAACCTGCTCTTTAAGCTCAAGGTGAATTTTTTCACCCGCTTTATCAATTAACACTTCGTAACGAAGTAGGCCTCCAGAGCCACCTCCGACTTTTCGACTAGCGACAACATCTAGCAACTTCGCACGAGGAGCCAGCAAGTGACCAAGTCCTGTCATTGCACTGGCAACATCCTGCTTTTCCTGCTCACTCACCTCAATCATCTCACTGTCGCGAACAATTTTATTGTCTTTGATTTTTTTAGCGCTGCTTTTTTTTCCTTTTTTAGCGCTCTTGTTCAAAAGGTCCGTCACAGCGTCGGGAGCGGGAAGACCTTCTCCACGAAGCCCCTTCAGGTAAGCAGCACGAAATGACTCTATTGAGAGATCCTTCACAGCTAAATTCGCACTGACCAACAAGCGCAAATAATCAAAACCAACTGGACATGGTCCACCATCATCCAAATCGTTCATCGTAAAAATTGAGGTGCCATCTTGCAATAACAAGGCACCAAAATTTTCAGGATGAGCATCGCCTACGCACCATCCTTGAACGGACTGCAGCTCACGCACTGCCAAAAAAGAATTTTTATTATCCATCAACAGCAAATAAAAATAATCAACATAACTTCGCATAAACTTAAGCGGAGACTTCGCAACAGCGAGCTTTGTCGTATCGAAAGAGTACTGAGGATCTTTCAAAGATCGAGTGTCTGCAAAGCCTTGTCCGCAAAGAAAAACAGTCAAAAAAACACAAAGAACTAAACTCCCCCAACCGGACAAGTGTCGTAAAATTGATTTTTTCATTAACGTGGAAGTCATAAAGCTCCTTCTTCATTACCCAAGTCGAGTCCAGAAATAAGCAGAAAACTCGATTAGTTCCGAATAAAATTTTATTCTCAGTATATGCGTAAAATCACTACTCTAGTCACACTTTTATTTTTTATTTCCTCAACTGCTTACTCACAAGAAAATCTGTTTTCAAATTTAGATTATCCCGAACTTCAAGTCTCACCGCGCGCCACCGAGCGACTTGCCCAGCTTGCCGAAATGGAAGATCGCAGTGGCCCACTTGTCGAATGGACTATGATAACATCAGGCGCGATGACTTTATATGCTGGCCTTCAGCATTCAGGCAAATACAAGGATGAAAACCCCACTGAGATTCAAAAAAGAGACAGCGACTACGCCTCGAAAGCTGGAATCCTCGTGGGAGCTAGCTGGATCACTCTTGGGGCCTATATGGGTTTCAAAAGCTGGTCTTCAGGTAAGCTGAATGAAATAAAGAAAATACCAGGAAAAGATAAACGCGCTGAACTTACACGAGAACGCATGGCTGAAGAAGTACTCGAATTCGCATCTAATACAACAGCAACTTTGGAAGACCTCAGCGTCTGGACAAATTTTGCCACAAGTATATATATCGTCAGCTACGCTTCTGAAGAAAACAGAGTTTATGGTCTTCTCGCAGCGACAACATCTTTTTTACCTTGGCTTTTTCCCAACCCTTACACAACGGGTTACCGCAAGCATAAAGAGTACAAAAGAAAGATTTATGCTCCCTTAGTCGGCATGACCTTCAGTAAACAATTAGATCCAATGATGAGCTGGACCTGGAATTTCTAATGAAAAAATCTATTGTTGCTGCAAGTATAATTTTAGCTCTCCCCGCCTTAGCTTCAAAACCCATTGAAGAAAAGTCTGCAGAACAAAAGACAATTGTCTCTACTCCTGAATTTATCAATACCAACACCTCGATAGAAACTTGTGAAAGTTTCAAAGTTTTTAAAGACGCCGTCGATTACCTAAAAACACAAAAAGATCTACCCTTCTCTGAGCCCAATATATTGAAGGCTGCCTTATCGATCAGCAAAGGCTGCAATGGTGCCGACAAACGCTTCAAACGCATCTTTGAACTCCTGACAAAGTCTGGTGTTGGAATTAAAACGAGCTTCGACCTGGCCATGAATTTTGCACACATGAGCGAAGAAAAAGCAGATAATTTCGCTGTTTTTTTTAAAGGCCTTTTTCTTGAAAACAAGTTCGATCTTGATTTTATGACCGCCTATAAAATCTCGTTAGATCTCTCTTCAGGTCTTTCTCAAGATTGGCAAAAAATTCAAAGAGACTTCCGTCAGTTCTTAAACTTTTGTGCCAGCAGTAAGTCCGCAGACATTCCTCTACATCTGTGTGCGCAATGGACGATGTCCATGCTAAAGCATGAACCCCTTTTTAAAGAAGGAATCTACATTCCATTCTCTCTTTTAAATGACTACCTTGCAAAAAAAGCTGGACCACAAATCCCAATCAAGGATCGCTTAAACTTACTCAGTGAAATAATCTCTTACGGCCCACGAGCTCCCGTTAATTTTAAAAGAGCTTTAGACTGGCTTGGAAGTAGCAAGGGTGCAGGTCTTCCCCCAGAAAAAGCTCACCGTCTTGCCCTAGAAATTGCCAAGAATTCTTTGAAAAATCCTGAACCCGTCATTTCTGCAGAAAAAACTGAAAAGCCGTGAAATTCACCCCACTCCTTCTCGCAATTCTACTTGTGCCAACTCAACTTCTTGCCATTCGCGAGGTCGAGTTTGAATGGGAAGAAATCGAAGGAGCAAAACAATATCAAGTCGAGATCAATCGAGGACTCAAATTAGCTCAACGCCTCAATTCTAATTCATTTATTTTTAAAACTGAAATACCACCTGGCAAATACCAAATTCGTGGCAGAGTCATTGGTAAAGATCTGCTGCAAACACACAGTGATTGGTCCCCGTGGAAAAACTTTGATATTCCTCCGGACATCATAACTGAGGTGAAGCTCAATAAAACAGAATACAAGGTCACTCCGCCTTCGTTTACAGCACAAATTCCATTACAATGGAAACCTGTTTTTGGCGCCTCTGATTACGTCATTGAAGTCACTGAGATAAATAAAAAAGAAAAGAAAACGATCGTTGCCTCATCCCCCTCCCTTAATCTACAACTAAGACCTGGTTATTACTCTATCACTATAAGTTCAAGAACTAGTGATGGCCTGACTTCAGAACCCTACGAAGCTGCGGAAAGACTCTTCGTGCAAAATGCAGATGTTCCTCCTCCTGAAAAAATAGAAATTAAAAAAGAACAGGGGCTGATCTCCTATCAGGTATCTGCGGGGTCGGTCGTCGTTTCCACTCTGGAGAAACAAGCTTTTCTGAGCACTCACTGGAAAAAATTGGCAGTAAAAAGCACCAATGATAAATTCACGCAATGGGATCCAAATCTAGGCCCAGGAAAATATCGAGTCACTTTGGTAGCAAAAAATTCTTTTGGTGAAATCTCTAAGCCCATCACCAAAGAATTCGTGATCAAACCCAAAGAAGCGGATCTTCCCCAGTAGCAGAATCAAAATTCAAATAGGCCTTGGTAAATGCATGGGGCTTTTGCGTTGCGCAATAATTTATTTTTTGACCTCCCCCTCTGGTGCCATAGTATCTGATATCGAACTCGACACAAAGGACTCTGACTGTGGCATTTCGTTGGATTGGCAAATCTCAAGATGGAAAAACTGTGACTCTTAAAAAGCTTGAAGATGGCACCATTCAAAAACCAACCTACGCAACCCCTGATTGGGCAAAAGAAAATCAAGATTTGATTCGCATAGGTGCTGTCTTGGATGTGGAGACCACAGGTCTAAATCAAACTGATGATTCTATCATCGAGCTGGCCGTGCGCCAATTTCTGTTCAATAGAGCTAGTGGCGATATCATTGCCTTGGGTAAATCCTACACCAGTTTTCAGGACCCCGGAAAACCACTTTCTCCAGAAATCATCAATCTGACCGGAATTACGGACGAGATGGTTGCAAACCAAAAAATCGACTGGGAACAAGTACAACAGATCCTGCAGGAATCCAGCGTGGTGATTGCGCACAATGCTCGTTTCGATCGCCCCTTTATCGATCGAAAATCTAAAGTCTCAAGTGAAAAAATATGGGCCTGTTCTTTAAAACAAATTGATTGGTCCAAAAAAGGCTTTACAAGCTCTAAACTAGAATTACTGAATATCTATCACGGCTTTTTTACAGATTCTCATCGAGCTATCAACGATGTTGATGCGCTTCTGTATCTTCTGAGCCTGCCAGATGCGGAAAGCAATCGGCCTTATCTTCAGGAGCTTTTAAGTAATGCTCGCAGACCGATGGCCCAAGTGATTGCCTCGGGGGCTCCTTTTGAATCCAAAGACCATCTGAAAAGCCGCATCTATTCCTGGGACAATACCAACCGCTTTTGGTCCAAAATTATTTTTAAAGATGAGGTCCAACAGGAGACCCAGTGGCTTGAAGAAAGTGTCTATATTGGACCATTTCGAGGCATGATTCGCGATATTCCACTGGTGGATAACTTTAAAAACTAACGGTGTTACAAATCTTTAGACAGGTGTTTAGGGATTTCTACTCAAGCCTAATTTAATCGCCCCTCATCTTGGCTTCATGTTTGCTTTACCCAAAGCTAAATACTGAAAACAAAGGGGGCTTAAAAATGAAAACACACATTCTGGTCAATGGCTTGACAACGATTCCACAACAGCTAAAAAAAGAAAAATCCTTTCAATGCGCACTCATTGACAATCCTTACTCTCTGAAAACAAAACTAAAAGATCTGGCAGGTGAAAAAATTATCGTGGCCTTTTTGCCTTTCCTTGATAGCCGCCATTTAGACCTTTACTCGTATCTGCAAAAAAGCAATGAAAACACCAAAGTTTTTTTTGTCGTCAATGAGATTTCAGAATCGATGAAATTCAGATTAAAAAATCAAACAGTCTTGGTTGTGTTGTGGAAAACCGAAGAACAAAATCTGACAAAGGACATATTGTCGTACCTTGAAGGCAAAAAGCTTCAACTGCGACAAGACAAACGCGAACGATATGAACAAAAACCTTTACTCAGTCCCTCACAGTTTCCTCCTGAAGCGACCACCCGCCCTTTCCAGCCGATCCTCGGAGGTGCATTTAAAAATGTTTCCCAAAATGGCTCTTGCATCAAAATCACAGGTCCATTCTATCGACAAAAAGACTTTGTCCAACTGACCTATCAAAATAAATCTGGCGAGTATATTTCCATCGAGGGACAAGTTCGCTGGGCCCAATGGAATGAAGCTGAGCAAATACAAGAACTCGGAGTTCAGTTCCTAACCCATCCCTAAAGCATAACGCCCTGCTTTGCTAAACCTACATATTGCCTCCCCGTAGAATATATGAGTTGATTTGATTCTCGGGGGAGGTTTTTATGAGACTTATTTTTGCAGTCCTATCTATGCTGTCACTTTCATCTGCAGCGTCCGCTTACCAAACGATCTATGTCACGGGACGCGCCAATGAAAACACCTACTGCTCCGCCAATCAGGGATCTTTTTGCATTGACTCATCAAAACGTCGAGCCGAATCAGCCGCTGAGCGTGAAGCACGCTGGAGCTGCGAAATGCACAATCGTGGGCGCGCTCTAACATACACGACTTATTACTACACTTATTGCAATCCGAGCTACCTTCCAATCAATCACGATCCGACTTGGGTTTCCTGCCGAGCAGAAGCGCAAATGCAATGTGAATTACCATAGGACTGCAGATGGAAAGTTTTAAAGAAATTATTGAACGACGCCGATCGATCCGCGTCTATACCAACGAAAAAGTACCGGATCATGTTGTCGAAGAATGCCTTCAACTGGGACTTCTCGCTCCGAACTCTTCCAACCTGCAGCCGTGGGAATTTTACTGGGTTCAGTCACCTGCCAAACTGCATCTGTTGCAGCAGTATTGTCTTAATCAACCTGCCGCGCGCACTTCATCGACACTGATTGTTTGTGTGGCGAGACCGGATCGTTGGCGATTAGGACAAAAGATCAATTTAGATTTTTTCGCTCAACAGCCAAAAACGCCTCAAGGTGTGCTGGATTATTATAAAAAGCTGGTCCCTTTTTTGTACATCAATGATCCATTTGGCATTTCTGCCCTCTTTAAAAAAACTATGGCTTTTTCTATCGGATTATTTCGCCCTATGCCTCGAGGCCCCTTTGGCAATTCTGGCAATAAACTTTGGGCAACTAAGACTACCGCATTAGCTTGTGAAAATATTATGCTGGCCTTCACTGCTGCCGGTTATGATACTTGCCCAATGGAAGGCTTCGACGAAGCACGAGTTAAAAAATTATTAAAATTACCACGCAAAGCCTCTGTGGTTATGATCATCAGCGCAGGCAAAAGAGCTCCAGAAGGACTTTATGGGGAAAGAGTTCGCGGTGACTCTAGTTTATTTATCAGGAAAGTGTAGTTTCAATGCTTGAAGAGCTTAAATCCAAAGAACTCGTTGTCCGCTGGATAATTTCTTTACTTCTGCTGGCTGGCTTCATTTTCATCAATTGGCCATTTATTACGCCGATGATTCTTGCGGCAATTTTTGCTTTCGGCCTTAATGACCTTATTGAAAAAATAAAAAGCAAAACCAAGTGGCGTCACAATCGTGTTGTTCTCAGTACTCTTCTTCTTGGCTTGGCCCTTTTTTGGACGCCCATCACTTTGGCAATCTATCGCGTGGTCTTTCATATCAATCAGCCTCAAACAGTTGAGACAGATCGCATTCTAAACCAAGTAAACTCACTCAAAGAGTTTCTGGTTCATGGCCTTCATCAAATCTCTACTTGGACTGGCATCGACTTAGCAACCCCAGCCCGAGGGGTCTTAGAAAACATTCTAAAAAGAACTGGCGAGCTCATCCTGAACTTCTCAAGTCAGATTCTATCTCAGCTCCCGGCCATTGCTTTATCTAGTTTCGTTTTCATTCTTCTGCTTTTTTTCTTCCTCCTAAAAAATCAAACGATCAAACAAACAACTTTGAAATTCAGCCCCCTCGCAGAAGAACTCACAGTAAATCTTATCAGTGTATTCAAGAAAAGCTGCTCTTTGACTTTATTTTCCACACTGGTCGTCGGACTTATTCAAGCCAGCCTTATCGGCTTGGCAAGCCTCATTTTTGGCGAAGGGGATTTCTGGCTTGTTCTAACAATCACGTTCTTGGTCTCATTTATTCCAGTCATTGGCGCAGCTCCGATGGGTTATTTATTGGCCATCTTAGCTTTCCTTGGAGACAGGATGGGCTCAGCAGCTGGACTTGCCATTGTGGCGACTATTGCTGGCAGTGTAGATAACTTTTTAAAACCACTCATGATGAGCGGCGAGAACAACGTTTCTCCGCTTATTGGTTTCACTTGCGTCGTCGGGGCCATCATCATGTTGGGATTGCCAGGTCTGATTATCGGTCCGGTATTGATGAACCTGTTTGTGGGGATTGTCCCAGCTCTGATCAAAGCCCGATAACTCAGCCCTAAACAGCGCTACGAAAAAAACAAAGGTTGCCGCTATCGTGCTCTTCGATGTGGCCCCAACCTTCAAGCGTAGCGACATTAACGAGCCACTTGCGAGCATTGCCTTTCGTTACAATTATAATAGGCCGCCTACGCGCGATAGCGACTAGTTGATTTAGCACATGTGAATATGTTTCTTCACTGAATGGATCGTACATGTAATACGCTTCTGCCTCTGGAATCACAAAGCTCTTCAGCGACAAATCCTGCGTGAAGAATTCGACTTTATTTTGTAAGCCCAAATTTTGTGTTGCTGCGTTTGCTATATGGACTCGATGAGGAACAAACTCATAGCCAACAAATTCAATATCAGGTCGCAAAAGACCGACAATCAAACCAACTCTACCGTAACCAGATCCTAAATCAATAAATCGGGCGCCTTGAGCAAGACCCAAGTGATCCAACGCCGTCACAACTGTGGAGTAGCCAGATTGCACTCCGACGCCAGCCCCTTCATACAAACGCTCCGTCCCTGTCAGATCCGTTTTCATTCCCACATCAGCCTGATAATTAAGGGCAAACAAATCGTCCAATCGATCAAAAGTGCGATACAATGACAAACCCAAATGTTGACCCAAAAGTTTTTTATCGGCTTGCAACTGACTTTCTAATCGGAAGACTTGTGACATCAGTTCCAAAGCATGAGCCGCAAAAATCTTTTGCTCTAAATAAGATCTCTTTTGCATGACTGCTATAGTACCACGTTCGGTAAATTGGGCCTGTCTTTCGATACCCTTTAATTCCCCAACACTCGCAACTGAAGCGACAGTCGATTTAAGATAAGAAATAATGGCAAGTTCATGATCAAAATAGGAACCTAAAAAATCATACAAAGAAGAAGAATTTGGTTGTGTTATCTTTTTCTGTTCCAGCCAGCGCTCATCTCGTAAAAAGGTGATCGCACTAAAAAGAAAGGCAGAATCTACATAGATTTCTGCCATTTCGTAGGAGTTCATCTGTTCAAGCCGCGGCCTTAAAAAGTCTGGCGATGGGGATTGCAAACTACTTTCGCTACCCGGGTTCCTAGAAGCTATTATTTCTTGTAAAACCAGCTGGCTGTTTTTCATTTACTTAGACTAACAGCCCCCACCGATGATCACAACTAAAGCTTGCGTATGAAGGTTTTAAAGAAATCATTGCCTTTATCATCAACAATAATAAAGGCCGGAAAGTCTTTAACTTCAATCTTCCACACGGACTCCATGCCAAGCTCTGGAAAATCAAGAACTTCCACTTTCGTGATACATTCTTTTCCAAGACGAGCCGCGGGCCCCCCAATAGATCCCAAATAAAAACCACCGTATTGCTTACAAGCCTCAGTCACTTGAGCACTGCGATTGCCTTTACCTAACATGATCATCGATCCACCCAGACTTTGGAAAGTTCCAACATAAGGGTCCATGCGCTCACTTGTTGTTGGACCGAAAGAGCCTGAAGCATACCCTTTTGGAGTTTTTGCTGGCCCTGCATAGTAGACTGCATAATTTTTGAAATAATCCGGGACACCTTCACCGCGGTCCACTTTTTCTTTAAGCTTCGCGTGAGCGATATCTCGTGCCACGATCATGGGCCCATTCAACATAACTCGTGTTGCAACTTTTTGTTGTGAAAGTATTTTCAAAGTTTCCTGAATCGGTTTATTTAAATCAATCTGGATAGCTTCCGCTGAAGCATCTTGCAAATGGTTCGGCAAGTACTGTTCAGGATGCAACTCAAGCTGCTCTAAAAAGATTCCCTCTTTAGTAATTTTACCCTTGATATTGCGATCCGCAGAACAACTGACACCAACACCAATTGGACAACTTGCCCCATGGCGTGGCAAACGAATCACACGCACGTCATGAACAAAGTATTTACCACCGAACTGAGCCCCAATACCAGTGTCCCGTGCCCATTGCTCAACTTGCTTTTCCATTTCAAGGTCACGATAAGCACGTCCACCTTCACTGCCTGTCGTTGGCAAACCATCCAGATAGCCTGCTGACGCATATTTAACAATCTTCAACGTTTCTTCCGCCGAAGTTCCACCCACACAAAACGCCAAATGATAAGGGGGACATGCCGCTGTCCCTAGAGAATTTAAAGTCTCGCGCACAAATTTTTCAAATCCATCGGGATTCAAAACGGCTTTTGTTTTCTGAAAGAGATATGACTTATTAGCGCTTCCGCCACCTTTAGCCATAAATAGGAAATGATATTCATCGCCTTGTTCAGAATAAATATCGATCTGGGCCGGCAAGTTTGTCCCTGTGTTTTTTTCTTCAAAAAATGACACCGGAGCCATCTGCGAAAAACGCAAGTTGCGTTTTTGGTAAGTGTTATAAATACCTTTTGAAAGAAATTCTTTATCATCAGCGCCAGTAAAAACTCTTTCGCCTTTTTTACCTACAACAATTGCAGTTCCCGTATCTTGACAGGATGGAAACTCCATTTGCGCGGCAATAATTGCATTCTTCAAAAGATCGACAGCTACAAAGCGGTCATTTGGCGAAGCGTCTGGATCTTGTAAAATTCTTTCCAGCTTTTCCAGATGCGATGAACGCAACAAATGGGAAACATCGCTCAACGCTTCCTGCGCCAGCAACTCTAAGGCCGCGGGTTCGACAACCAGCACTTCCTTATCACCAAATTTCTCGGACCGAACATGGTCGGACGAAATTTTTTTATATTGAGTGGTATCTTTCTGCTTTTCGTATAGGGGGAAATATTTAAATGACATGGTTCGAGGCTACCTCTGCTCATCAGCGCGCGCAAGCCTCGGTAGGATGTGTTAGGTGGGCTGCTGATGGGATTTTAGAAACCGCGACTGCGGTGTTTTGGGGACCGCGCTCTCTGTGCCTGAGAGGGGTCAAGGACCTACCGAGGGTTGAAGGTGATATATAGAAATCCCCTTCTGAGACACAACATATCGCCCTAGACCTATAAGCACAAAACGATTATTTTTAGACTTCCCATAAGTTTTTCTAATGTGTTCTTTGAAGATTTTGCACGCAAAAAGGGCAAATGAAGAGAGTATTCTTCAACCTATACACCATCTTAACCAAATCTTAAAAAAAGTCTCCCCCCATCATGCCGTCTTTAGATTGCCATTTTTCAGTTTTTATTTTAGGTTCTCGAAAATTTATTTTGGAGGCTCCATGGCATTATTCCTCGTAGGACTCTGTCTCGCGGCGGTCATCACGCTGTACTTTAAGAACAATCCACTTGGACACTCACGCAAATTCATGATGCGTCGGTTTATCAACTGGTTCCCGCTGGGCATGACTTACGCTTTCTTGTACATGGGACGTTACAATCTCAACGTTTCAAAAAATGCCTTGGGCGACATGATGACGAAAGAACAATTCGGTCTCATTTTCGCTGCCGGAACAATTACTTACGGTTTGTCTTTCCTACTAAATGGACCCATCGTCGATAAAATTGGGGGAAAAAAGGGTATCATCATCGCTGCACTTGGTTCCTCTATAATGAACCTGTTAATGGGCGGAGCTACTTATCTTTACATGATGGGGCGCCTAAAAACCAACATGGTAGTCGCATTCTCGATTCTTTTCGCCCTGAATATGTTCTTCCAAAGTTACGGTGCGGTTTCCATTATTAAAGTGAAAGCTTATTGGTTCCACGTTCGTGAACGTGGAGTCTTCGGCGCGATCTTCGGAACTTTGATTTCTTTCGGTGTCTACTTCGCATTCGACTGGGGTCAAGCCATCGTTGAAGCTTCAAAACTTCAAATTGAAGGCACAAAAACTGCTTTCCAAAGTTTCATCCAACACATCTTCGCTATCGACACAGGAACTACAAACGCAACATGGTTGGTGTTCACGATTCCTGCGGGCCTTTTGATCGTTTGGGCTTTGATCGACATGGTTCTCCTGAAGGACTCTCCGAAAGATGCTAACTTTGACGATTTCGACACTGCGGATGCGTCCTCAGCTCCTGGCGAAGAAGACGACAATCTTAAAATCTCTATTGGCTTCATGCTTAAAAAGATTTTTACAAACCCAGTGATGATCACGATCGCCCTTGTGGACTTCACCTCAGGAGTTCTGCGTAACGGAATCATGCAGTGGTACTTGGTTTATGCTCATGAAATGAAAAATATCGATATTACATTCTATGAAAGCTCTCAATTTTTCATTAAAAACTGGGGACTTTTACTTTGCATGACTGGTATCTTCGGTGGCTTCGCTGCTGGTATGGTTTCAGATCGCTTATTCAACTCTCGTCGTGGACCTCCAGCTGCCATCAATAATGCGATCATGATCGTTTTATTGATTATCATGGTTTTCTCGATCATGAAGCACCCAACAGTTTTAGGTATCGCTGCAATTGCAATCACATTGACTGTTATCGGAGTTCACTCATTGATGTCTGGAACAGCAGCCGCTGACTTTGGTGGAAAAAAGATGACAGCGACTGCCTCTGGAATCGTGGATGGCTGCGTTTACTTAGGTTCTGGAATTCAGTCTTTAGCAATCGGTTTTCTTTCACAAAAGAACTGGGTTTACTGGCCTTTATTCCTTCTTCCTTTTGCAGTGATGGGTCTTTACCTGTCTATCAGAATGTGGAGCGAGTTGCCTGCTGCTACTAAGAAATATATTCTTGAAGTTGAAAAAGTAGAAATGAAAGCTCAAGAAAAAGAAGCTCATTCACACAAAGGCTCGCAAGATCCTGCGGGATTACCTAGCTAGGAACTCAAAAGGCCCACCATGGTGGGCCTTTTTTTTGCTCTCTTCTAGACCTCAAAAGCACTGAGCTTCACTGGCCAGTGTTGCCTTACAACAGACCTAGATCTCCCCTATCCCCATCCTCCAAAGTTTTTAATAGATCACGGAGAGACCATTCTTGTTTTGTGACAGTTTCATCTAGCAGAGCCTTTGCTAAGAAAGCCTCATGCTCCATGCTCAAAGATATAGAGCGGGAGGGGTTATGAGAATCATCTGGGCCATCGATGCTTTTGAGGACAACCGAGAACTCAACAAAAATATGGCCAACTTTGTGCGCGCCATTTACAACACCACAAACGCTGATATCGAACCACTTTACCTGTTGCGAGAAAATGAGATCATCATCCCAACCTATGAAGTCCCTAGCTGGGTGGCGGATCACTCAAACACAGCAGAGTCCCTGTTCAGTGAGGTGCTTGCAGATTACACCCTCCCCTTCCTGCAGAAACCCAAAGTCATTCCCCATACCTCTAAATCTCATGCTGGGGCTGCGCAGACCCTCGCGGATTATGCTCTTAAAACTCATACTGATCTGATTATCGTCGGCAGCCATGGACGCAAAGGACTGCAACGTTTCTTGCTTGGAAGCTTTGCTGAAAGCCTTTTGATGCAATCTGAAGTACCTGTCTGTGTGATCAGTTCAGAATTTAGAAAAACTAAGAATTCGAACATCATTCTTTATCCGACTGAGTTCGGTGAGCATGCAAAAGAAAATTACCGCCACACTTTGAACTTAGCAAAAAACATGAAGGCAGAGATTCTGTTACTACATGCCATTGAACGCCCCATCGAAAGCCTTTTTGACCTCAACACCAGACCACGCGTCTACAACTACAAAGGACAAATGCTGACGCTTGAGCAAATTGTTGAAAATCAAATTGAAACAATGTCACGTAGAGCTCAACTTTGGATCGATTGGGCACAAAAAGCCGGCGTCCAGGCACATTACTTTATCGACAGTAGCTTCAAACCCATCGATGAGCTGATTCTCAGCGCTGTTCAAAAACATAATGCCGACCTCATCGTGATGGAAGCGCAAAGCGGCCCCATGGGTGCCACGCTCCTGGGAAGTCTCACTCGCAGTGTCGCAAGAAAAGCCACTTGTCCTGTTTACGTTTTGCCACGGCACTTCTACGATCACCCCGAAGATCGTTTTCAAGAGACTCCCGCACCTTAATCAGTTACGAACCTGAGATGGACGCATTGAAGCTGGAAGTTTTTTATAGATGTTATTAAGATGAGTCTTTAACGTTGATTTCGATATAAACAACTGCTGAGCGATTGCTGAGTTCGTCATCCCCTGCATGACCATTTGCATGATGCGCAGCTCACTTCTTGTCAAACCTCGTTCGCGGAAAAAGATCTCTTGTTTTTTAAATTTTTCCTGATCCTCATCCAAAGGATAAAGCAAGGTGGTGATGTGCTCTCCATCATTAAAAATCATCGCATCCAGCTTTCGATTTCCGAAGTCGGTGGCTTTAAATAGCTTCATCCCCTCATTCACTGCTGAGCACTCCTCAACTTGAGGGTAAAATTTAGAGCAGGTCTGCTGGCAGACTTCACCAACCTGGCTCCCACAGGCAGATTCCGTTATAGAGTTTTGAAATAAAACTTTCTTTTCTTTATCCTTTACGCAAAGACCTAACTTTTGACCGAGTTTAGAAAAATACTTTGCTTCATCAAATTCACTCATAAGACCTCCGCGCTTGCACTTTGCAAAAAGAAGGTTCTGCCGTCGATGATCTAGATCATAATATGCGATAAAAATTCTCTTAGAAAATTCTATGGAAATGTGAGGAGAGACAAAAAAAATCTATTTTGCGCCGCTCCTAAAGATTCAAAATTGCGAGCAACAAAAATAGGCATATTTGCTAAAAAAACAAGCTTTCAGCTCAAATAATAGGCAATAAATGGCAAAATACATGATTTCACTACTGAAATGTAAATTACGGATTTGCAATACAAACGACAAAAAACGCACAAAACATAAGTATTTTCACTATTTAGATGGGTATTAACATTACCAATCATTAATAAATCACCCAAAAAATACTTTTTTACGCATTAATGCGATTGTTAATTCACATTTTGATAAATGAATGGTCAAGAATGTACTCCCTGGAAGGACTTGAGTATCGTATTTCAATACTTTGAGTATCAGTATTGAATATTAAACCTCTTCAACCGAATATGAGTATGAGCTTAATTAATATTCCTTTTAAGGAGGATCCCATGAGCGCTACAAGCACATCCTACTCTTCTGAAAAAAAATATATGCTCAAAATCCCGGTTCAAAAAAGATCCAAAGAAACAGTTTCTAGCATTGTTGAATCATGCTCACGATTGCTTGTTACCGAACCCTACCACGCCATTACCACTGATAAAATCGCCGAAATGGCGGGAGTCAGCATTGGTTCTCTCTATCAGTTCTTTGCCAATAAAGAAGCCATCGTCGCTGCAGTTATCGACGATCTTCTGCAAAAAGATATTGTATATATCGAAGAAAGCTTCGCGAAAATTCCAGATACAGATCTAGATGGAAAAGTGAAAGCTTTCATCGAAATTGGCTTCTCGCGATTTCAGGACAACCGACCGCTGCGCACAGCTCTTCAGGGCGTCCAGGGCATGTTGGACTACTGGGACACTCGCGCGATCTTTTTCGAACAATACCAAAAAGCCGTCTTAAAGCACATTCCAACTATACCGGGACGAGATCGGGATATGGTGGCTCTCTTTATCGTCAGCTGCTTTAACAACATTCTGCATCTGGCACTGCGTGGGCCACAAAACCCTGAACGAGAAGAGATGATCAAAAAAGAAGTCTTCTTGTTGATTCGTCGCTATCTCAATCCATAAAATTATTCTTGTATAAGCCAAGAGCCCTCCCATATCCTAAATAGGTCTGAGGGGGCTCAATTAACACAAATTATTTTCGCAACATCACAAGTTGGTTTCTGGTTGTACTTCTCGTAGGCGTCAGCGCTGGAACACTGACAGCTCTGTTCCTTTTCTCTCTAGACTTCGTTACTGATACTCGCATTCACAATTCTTGGTTGGTTTACTTCCTCCCTTTTGCTGGAATTCTCATTTCTTACGCTTATCAGAAGCTGGGTAAATCCGTCGAAGCAGGAAACAACTTACTTATCGACGAAATTCACAACCCCAACAAAACAATACCGCTACGCATGACTCCCCTGATTTTACTGAGCACCCTTACAACTCACTTATTTGGCGGCTCGGCTGGACGTGAGGGCACCGCTGTGCAGATGAGCGGGTCCATGGCAGATCAATTCACGTCTCTTTTTAAACTGAATCCAGATCAACGGAAGCTTCTTCTGATGGCTGGAGTTTCTGCAGGATTTGCTGCTGCTTTTGGAACCCCTCTTGCTGGGGCGATTTTCGGTATAGAAGTTTTATCGATTGGTCGCATCAACCGCTTGCGCTTTAAGGCCCTGCCATTTTGTTTAATGGCGTCCTTGATCGCTGACTTTGTCTGTGATTCTTGGGGAGTCCATCATTCACATTTTAACATCAGTTCAATTCCTGCAATCAGTTGGCAGAACCTGCTTTTGAGCGCTCTTGCTGGCGCGACTTTCGGCATCTGTGCTTTCAGCTTTTCAAGAATAAGCCATCACTTAACAGATTTTTTTAAAGTCCTTTTTAAATCCCCCATTGTGCGAGCTTTTTTGGCTGGTACTCTGATTATCGCTCTTTGCACTATTCTAAAAACACATCGCTACCTCGGCCTCGGAATCGACGTGATTGAAGAAAGTTTCACGCAAACACTGCCACCATCTGATTTTATTCTAAAAATACTTTTTACAGTCATCACCCTCAGCGCAGGATTTAAGGGTGGAGAAGTCACTCCGTTATTTTTTATTGGCGCCACGCTTGGAAGCTCCCTGGCCGCTTTACTCCCCTTACCAACAAGCCTCCTGGCAGGTATGGGTTTTGTTGCAGTGTTTGCTGGCGCCGCCAACACCCCCTTAGCATGCAGCATGATGGCCCTTGAACTTTTCGGAACATCCTCCGGAATCTACACTGCAATAGCGTGTTTCACGAGTTATGCTTTATCAGGACATTCTGGAATTTATAAATCTCAAAGAATAGAGGCTCGCAAATATGGTTACAAAAATTAATACAGACTTTGCTCGTTTGATGAATATTGACGTTCCCATCATCGCCGCTCCGATGTTTTTAGTCAGCAACACAGACCTTGTCGTCGAAGCCAGTGAAGCTGGCGGTATTGGCACGTTTCCAGCTCTCAACTATCGTCCCATTGAAAAGTATGCGGAAGCACTTAAAAACATCAAAAGCCGCACGAAAAAACCCATTGGTATTAACATCATCGTTAACAAGAGCAACACGCGACAAAATGATGATTTAAAAGTGGCCCTCGATCTCGGCGTAGATCTTTTTATCACATCTTTAGGGAGCCCCAAAAAAGTGATCGAAGAAGCGCACAAAAATGGCGCTAAAGTTCTTTGCGACGTCACGAACCTAGAGCATGCCCTGAAGGTCCAAGACATGGGTGCAGATGGTGTGATTGCTGTGGGTGCAGGTGCTGGTGGCCACGCAGGGCCTATTTCTCCGTTAGTTCTTATTCCTTGGCTTAAATCAGAACTCACAATTCCAATCATCGCTGCTGGAGGAATCTCGCATGGCTCAATGATTGCGGCCTGCTTATCCCTCGGCGCCTCAGGAGTCAGCATTGGCACGAGGTTTATTGCAAGCCATGAAGCTCAAGTCGATGCACAATACAAACAAGCTATTATCAACTCAACCCCAGAAGACATCGTGATGACAACGAGAGTGTCAGGAACACCCGCTGCTGTGATCAACACACCCTACATTCAAAAGCTAGGAACAGATTTACCCTGGGCTTTAAGGGTTCTTAAAGAAAACAAGATGACAAAAAAATATATGGTGCCCCTCATTCATCTTATGGGCATGAAAACCCTTGAGGCTGCTGCCACTCGTCCAACTTGGAAGACAGTATGGACTGCAGGACAGTCTGTAGGGTTGGTTGATGACATTCTATCGGTGAAGGACATCTACGCCAAACTCTTAAAAGAGTATGACGAGAGTCTTAAGTACCTTTCGAGCTTGACCCCATAGAGCGATTTCGCACTGACAAAGTGAGCTCATAGGTCATCACGGGATCTGTGGTGCTCACGGAAGGCACCACTGCATACCCCTTCATTTTTCTTTCCAACCGCTCAGGATTCGTCTTTGATTGTTCGATTAATTCTTGAACAACTTCCACTTCCTCACAGATGAAGTGAACGTCTCCGGCTGCTCTTTTTAAGTATTGCCCCGAAAAATCTTTGAAAACGAAATCGATTTTTTGCTTACTTTCAGCAATCTTTAAAACTGCCGCTGCCGCCACTGACAATTCGGCTCCGATCCCTAAGGCGCCAAAATACATCGAATTTAGATGGTTTTTAGTGCGATAGTTCAGAGGAATTTTTACCACAAACCTTTTCTCACTGAACTCAACAACACGGGGATTCACAAACAGCACCAGAGGAATTTTAGTAAGTCCGTAAAGATTTATAAACGTCGTCAGTTTTAAATTTTTCATATCCATGTTGTTTATGCTAAGACGTTCTGGAGATGGCGGACTAGAATACAATTGCAACCTAGACCATTTTTGTGTATCGCGTTACGAGAAATCGAAAAAGACTTTCACACCTTTCTATTGAAACAAGCCTTTTACTTGACGCCCCCGCCTTAGGACATTAAACGACAATTTCGCAATACAAGGATTTTTCAAAATGGAAAATGGAACTGCAAGAACCACAATTTTAGACCGCTGGACACCTAAAGTCTTATTGGAAGCAAAATCTATTTTTCGTCACAGTGGACTCAAAGGCGTTATTCGCCACTATGGCTGGAAATTTTTTGCCGTGTTTTTTGCTTATTATCTGGTTCGCGATGTGACTCTTTATATTTTACTACCCTGGTACCTTGCTTCTAAAGTCCTTTAGAAACAATCCCTGCCCCCATATGGCCAAGGGAAAGAATAGAGCCCAAAACAAAACATAGGCTAGAGTTCCAGACCATCCCACGAGTGTAACCAACGAAAATTTTTGTCCAGACAAGTAACTTAATGGACCAAAGATGGCGCCGAGCAAACCCGCGAGCATAAGTCGTCGCTCGAAAAAAGACCGCATCATGGGGAGAACACTTAAAAATAGCAGCCAAATAGAAACTAGCCACAAAGGCAAACCAAACTGTGAAGAAGTTGTCAGAACCAACAATTCGTAATTTACAGCAAAAGTATCAAAGCCCAATCCCAGACCCAGAAGAAACAAGAAAAATACAATTCCTCTCACTCCTTGCGGGTAAAGCCTCAGCGACAGCCCCCACGAAACGGCCGCCAACAAAAGACTCCATGAAGATAAATCACGCTGGGCAAGAAAAATACAAACAAACCATCCGACATAAAACCAAAGATATAAAAGTACTTTTAAGAAGGTGTTTGTTGTCATTTTCACTTAAAGTTCAATCCCGAGCATAAAACTCGCCAATAAAGTCAAAAACACCACAAATGCCATCAGTGCCAAAAGACGTTCCCTTGTTTTGATAAACAAAAACGCTGTCATCAAAACGCGCAGGACCGGCAGCATCACGAGCACAAACAAACCGCCATATGCTAAAACTGTAGAGCGATCATTCATCACAAAGGCCCACTGCAGACTTTCCCATAACGATTGCTGATGATACTCCGTGAACGTTGACAAGTTGTCACCATGACGCAAAAGCATCCCCGCCCAACCAACAGCCAACATCATTCCCGCGAAAAAAACTCCGCCACGTAAAAATCGACTGATCTTAAGCTCTAATTGCTGAAGATTCACATCAGCCCCTTGAAAATCATCTGAACAGACACAATTCCTAGAACGACCACAAAAACCTGCCGTATCTTCTTTGCCGAAATTCGCATCATCGCTTTTGCACCGAGCATTGAACCAACAATAATTCCAACGGCTACTGGAGCCGCAATCTCAGGACGAACATCGCCACGCAAAAGGTACGCCCCAGCACTTGCAGAAGCTGTGACTCCAATCATAAAATTGGACGTTGCCGAGGAAACTTTGATGGGCAACTTCATGGCTCCATCCATCGCAAGCACCTTAAAAATTCCACTACCAATTCCAAGCACTGCAGACAAAATTCCGGCACCGAACATAGTAAAAAGTCCTAGCGGAACTTTCTCCACTTTGTAAGTAACTTCACGTCCAGAGGCATCTACGTAAGTGCCATCCAACTTAAGAACTTCTGCCCAGGGATGGTTCTTAGTGGACAAATGCTCTTCACGTTTTCGTAGCATTGAAAATGCCGAGATAAGCAAAAATAGACCAAACATCAAAAATAGATATTTGGGATTCATCCATGATGAAATCAAAAAACCGACAATCGCACCACCGACTGTCCCGATCTCCAAAAAAACAGCCAAACGTACGTTGGTTAAAGACTCTTTAAGGTAACTAGCTGCCGCTCCTGATGAGGTGGCAACGATTGAAATTAAACTGGCTGCAATCGCATAGCGTATATCGATATGGTAGACCAAAGTGAGCACGGGGACGACAATGATACCGCCCCCCAAACCGAGAAGCGCACCTAAAAATCCCGCCAGAACAGAAGTGCAAAGAAGCAAAAGCTCCATCATTTTGAGTACTCCCCTTCGCCGGCGATAAAACTATTTTGGACACTCAAAAAGACGAATCAAACGCGCACCAAAATACGTACCCTTTTTAGTCAAATCCCATGGAGGATAAGGCAAGTAAACTGCCTCAGCACACTGCCCTGCCTGGGCGACAGCCCATTGACGATCCTCGGAAGAAGCCGTGTAAATTTCGCCTGTTTGAGCATCCTTAATCCCGATGGCAAAAGAAAACATCTTCCCCGCAACATCTGCACCTGACTGTGCCATTAATGCCACCGGCAGCTCAATCCTCTCAACACCCGTGACTTCACCGACAACAGTGCGAGAAAAAATCACACTATAGTTGGCCAATACAGCCCAAATTGCCACAACCAAACACACCAAAATAAGAACAAACTTCGTAAATTTCCAAAATGTTGCCATACTTATGAATTATCGAGTACTTTAAGGGTCGTCAACCAAAAGGACCCCCACGTGTTCACTAAATCAGAAAAGCTACTCCTCGCGATCCTAGCATCCATTCAATTCAGCTCCATTGTCGACTTTATGATTATGATGCCATTGGGTCCTCAATTGATGAGACTCTTTGCAATCAACCCGCACCAATTCGGACTCCTTGTGTCATCTTACACATTCAGCGCAGGGATCAGTGGCTTTTTGGCTTCGTTCTTTATCGATAGATACGACCGGAAAACAAGCTTGCTTTTCTTCTTCATTGGTTTCGGTTTAGGCACAGTTGCTTGCGCATTAGCGCCGACCTATGAACTGCTACTTTTGGCAAGAGGATTGACTGGAGTTTTCGGAGGCGTTCTTAGCTCACTGGTTCTTTCTATAGTGAGTGACGCAATCTCCTATGAGCGCCGTGGAAGCGCGATGGGAATTGTCATGACTTCTTTTTCTCTCGCTTCTATTCTTGGGGTGCCATTTAGTCTCTTCCTCGCTAATGAATTTTCTTGGCATGCGCCATTTCTATTTCTAGGAGGAATTTCCTTAGCACTTTGCGTGGTCATCTGGCTGCATGTGCCAAACCTGAAAGCGCATCTAAACCAAGGCACTCCCAAAGACTCACCCTTTCAGATACTCCAAAGAATCATTCAAAATGAAAATCAACGTCGAGCTTTGATTTTCATGGCTTCAGTGATGTTCGGTCACTTTGCAATTATTCCATTTCTTTCTCCCTCATTGGTAGCCAATGCGGGCGTCAAAGAATCCCAACTTCCACTGATGTACATGGCTGGTGGCGTTTGCACCATTTTCACCTCACCGTTTATTGGTCGTTTGGCTGACCGCTATGGCAAACACAAAGTATTTCTTTGGGGAGCTCTGATCACACTTCTACCTTATTGGGTCATTACTCACTTAACCGTTTCACCCCTTTGGATGGTGCTAAGCATCTGTGCTTTTTTCTTTGTTTCCTCCGGAGGACGGATGATTCCTGGCACAGCATTGGTTTCAGGCACCGTGAAGCCAGCCCATCGCGGTAGCTTTATGAGTATTGTCAGTTGCGTTCAACAGTTGGCATCGGCAGCTTCTAGCTATATTGCCGGGTTCATTGTCACAACGGGTGAAACAGGCCGACTTGAGAATTACAATGTGGTCGGTTACATCGCCATCATCTTCACATTCGTGGCGATTTATTTGTCGCGTAAAATTCAATCAGTCGAAGGCCCACAAAACCCTTCACATCCTGAAGTTCACCTTGCTGAACCTGTGCTGTAGAGCGATTCACAAGTTTTATAAAACTTTTTTTCGCAAAGCTTTAATTTCGGAGTCCTTCTTTTTGGACTCCAATCTTTTGCGTTGTGAACTGCGTGTAGGCTTAGTGGCAACTCTCCTCTTCGGTACGAATAAGGCTTTTTTTAAGGTTTCATGAAGCTTTTTAATACAATCGGAGCGGTTCTGATCTTGATCGCGATGAACCTCGCTGCGAATAATGAGATCGCCTTCTGTTGTTAGTTTTCCGTGCAGTTTTTGCGCTAAGCGTTCCTTCAACTCATCACTCAACGATTGAGAAGCCCACAAATTCCAACGCAAAATTACCGCTGAGTTGGTGCGATTCACATTCTGCCCTCCAGGCCCTCTGGAGCGGGCATAAGAAAATTCCATTTCAAAAAATGGAATTTGAACGTGAATCATGCCGAAGCCCCCGAGAAGTCAGAGCGACCGGAACCTACCTGTTCACCATTCACAAAAATTTCATAAGTGATTGGAGAAGAGTTCACGACCATGGCACTGACGCCGCAATATTTTGTCATTGAAAGAGTCACCGCTTTGATCGCTTGGTCGATTTTCACATTTGGAGATTGAATAAGAAATTGCAGCTTCACTTCTGTAAAAATAGACGGATACCCCGAAGAAGTCTCTGTTTTTGCCAAGACCTGACAAGTTGTAAGGTCTACTCGCATCTTCTGCAAAATGGCGACAACATCCATTCCCGAGCAACCGCAAATACTTGCTAGCAGAAGCTCTTTAGGCGAAGGACCACGGTCTTGTTGCTCATAATCGCCAGTTGAGTCCATGATAAATTTATGTCCGCGAACTTTCGCTTCAAAACCAATACCACCGATCCATTGTGTATCACACTGCATTTGCCCCATAAAATTTCTCCTAGCGGATTCAAGTTACAATTCATAACGCCAGAAGTAAAGAGAAGCTCGTAATTCAGGATAATTTGCGTTGCTGACCCTGCCCGGGTACAATTAGCCCATTAGGAGTATTTATGATTGCAATGATTGCTACAGCCTTAGTTGCTATTGGTGCCGGAGCTGGCGCCGGCTTGGCCTTGCACAAGTTTTTAAATGCGCGAACTCTTCGCCACGCACGAGAAGAGGCGCAAGACATTCTTGGCGAAACGCAAGAAGCTATTGAACTAAAATCACTAGAAGAAAAAGAACGCGTTCAAGAAATTGAAATGGAGATGTGGACTAAGGTTGAAAGCGACATGCTTAAATCAGAAGGACGCATTGAAGAACTGCAAGATTTAGCAAATGAAAAAAAATCGAAAGCAGACTCTGTAATTCAAGAGGAAAAAAAGAAGCTTCAAGAACGTGAAGCAGATGTTAAAGCACAAGAACAAGCCCTTCGACTGCAAGAAGGTGAGCTGACAAAACTGAAAGATCAGCAAAAATCTCTCAACAAGGAACTCGTTGCTAAACTGACGGAGCGTCTTTCTACTTCGGCAGAGGAATTCAAAGAACAAATTAAAATTCAACTTGAAGAAGATGCACGTCGCCGTGCAGCCCACTTCCTGCAAGAAAACGAAGAAGACCTTAAAGAGCATGCCGAAGTTCGAGCAAAGAAGATTTTAAGCCTGGTGATTGACCGGTTTGCGCGCCCCTATTGTGCAGAACGCGGAATCGGAGCCGTCAATTTTCCTGATGTTAATATCCGCAAGCTTTTCTGTGATCCTGCGGGACTGAACATCAAAGCAGTTCAAGAATCCTGTGGCTGTGACATCATTGTTGAAGACGGCATGGATATGGTCGGTGTCGCTGGCTTCGACCCTGTAAGACGTGAACTCACCCGCCGTACTTTAGAGCGAATTTTCAAAGAAAAGAAAAACATCAATCCTGATTTTATTCGCAAAATTGCAGAAAATCAGAAGAAAGAACTCTTCAAAAATATCAAACACGATGGCGACTCTTTAGCAAAAGAACTTAAGCTTGAAGGTTTGAATGCTGAAATTCGCCAAATGATGGGATCTTTGCGCTACCGTTACTCTTTCACACAAAATCAATACTTCCATTGCGGGGAGGTGGGTTGGCTGGCTGGCCTGATGGCAGCAGAGCTAGGGCTTGACATCAAAAAGGCTCGTCGTGTGGGTATGCTTCATGACATCGGAAAATCTATGGACCACGTTATGGAAGGTGGTCATGCTGTTATTGGTGCCGACTTTATCGCGGCCCGTGGTGAAGCTGCTGATGTCGTTCACGCCGTGAAAGCCCATCACTTTGATGAGCAGCCATCGACAGATCACGCCTTTTTGGTCATTGCGGCTGACGCCGTCTCTGGCGCCCGTCCAGGCGCTCGAAGATCCACTATCGAGTCTTACAACCAGAAGGTGTCAGAACTGCAGGATATTGCTCACAGCTTCCCAGGAGTGACCGATTGCTTCGTCCTGAGCGGAGGAAGAGAGTGTCGAGTTCTGGTGAATGGTAAAAAAGTCGACGATACACACGCCTTGGAGCTTTCTAAAAAAATTGCCGCTCGCATTGAAGAAGAGTGCAATTATCCAGGACAAATCAAAGTGGTCGTTGTTCGTGAGACAGTCATTGTGGAGCAGACAAGGAAAGAACTCGCCTAAGTTGCGAGTTCTTTTTTGTGTACCTACAGACTTCGCATTAAGTTCTGATAATGTTTAAGCTTTAAAGGGATTCTCAAATCTACTTCAGTTGAAATAAAGAAGTACAAAGGAGATCTCTATGGTGATCGAAACTTCTTTAGAAAAGCAACACACTCCACGCGTCCTTGTCATTGACGACAGCTTGGATTCCGTCAAATTGATGTCGCACATTCTTGATCACTATAAGTGCGACACAACGATGGCTTTCGATGGACAAGACGCCATCCCCCTTCTTATCAATCGTCAATATGATCTTCTCGTTCTAGATTGGCAAATGCCACAAATGGGTGGGAGGGACACTCTGCTACTTTTAGATCGCCTACTGACAGAGAAAAAGGTCCATAAGTTTCGTCGTCCTTTACCTGTGGTTATTTACACAGGTCATAGCGAAGAGGAGTTGGATTTACCCCTCGTACGCAACTTCAACTACATGGGCTTTATCAATAAGAGACAGCCCTTTAGTACCATGATGAGATCTTTTCATTTTATTTTGCGCTCAATCTAAGAGTTCTTAGGAGCGCGAGTGGGGCCTGTGCTAGCCGCAGCAAGGCCCCTCGTCCAAACAATGTAGGCCATTGATAATATTGGATATTTTTACAATTCCCAAGCCTTGTTAATTGAGTTTAATCGAGAAAATCAAACAGATTATTGGTATTCTGAGTAAGACCTGTTATCATGTCAGCATCTATGGATCCTGACCCTGCCTCGAAAATTCATTTAAAAATCTCTTTATTACATCCTGGAAAGTAGGAAGTTTAGTGACTGAACTCGTTGTCGTCATTTTGTGTTTATTTTTTAATATGGCTCTCTCTGGTGCTGAAATGGCATTTGTGACTGTGCGCCGTCAGCAATTAAAAGCGTTGGTAAACACGAACAAAAAAGCACGAAGACTATTAAAACTAAAAGAAAATCCAGAAAGAACACTTTCCGTTATTCAAATTGGGATCACCCTTGTTGGGGCCATTGCTGCAGCGGTCGGCGGTGCTGGTGCACAAGAAACTTTGACTCCTTATCTTATGTCAACCACAACTCTTTCGGAAGAAACTGCTGAAGCTCTCGCAATCACTTTGGCGGTATTGCCGATTTCATATTTAAATGTGGTGATCGGAGAATTGGTACCAAAAACACTTGCGCTAAAAAGCCCTTTAAAAATTGCACTCTGGTCTTCCCCCATTTTGTTTTTTGGAGAAAAATTTCTTTCACCAGCAGTCACCATTCTGGAAAAATCTACAAACATTATCATCAAGATTTTTTCTTTCGGCGAACAGAAAGAAACTGCTCAAGATCAAAATGATCTTGCAATCGAAGATCTACCTCAGCAGACCAAGCAGTACGTAGTAAATTTGGTAAGCACTGATAAAAAAGTAGCCCGCGACATTTTACTTCCCTGGAGAGAAGTCATCTACATCCGTCAGAACGATTCTTTGGAAGACGTGGAAACAATCGTCATGAACTCACGCCACACCCGACTGCCAGTGCTCTTGGATGGCGAAGTGATAGGACTCATCAACACTAAAGAATTCCTTGCTGCCAGACGCTATGCTAATACGGAATGGCAGACGCTGATTCGCCCGATTCTTAAGTTCAAAGCCTTCGAGCCCGTTTTCAAGATTTTGGTTAAAATGCAGGAGAAAAAATCCCATTTAGCCGTTATATACGACCGACAACACCCCATTGGTCTAGTCACTATGGAAGATATATTTGAAGAAATCATTGGCGATGTTTTTGATGAAGATGACGATGGATTGATAAAAAAATTCTTAGCTTCAAAAGCAAAAAGACGACCTTATTGAACAATATTTAGACAATTTCCGAGGCCGTTTTTGAAACAGGTGAAATTTCTTTTTCACCACGTCCAGTTTAAATGGAAGCAGTTCCCTTCCCGGAAAAATCACTTAAGCTTTTAGATTACAAAGCCGAAACGTATATTGTTAGATCACAGTTGCGAGAAGGAACTAAACATGTCAGAAGCACGTGCAATCCCTGTTATAAAATTGGTCAACCACCAATCAAATCAATCCTCCGCCGTTAGAGACGAAGTTCGAGATCTTCTTGAAAATATCGTCGTGAAAATGGTTGGCACTAAACAAGGTGTCGCTGTCACCTATATGGTCGGCGAAAGAACGACAGTCTTCAAAGTAGATTGTCCGAAAGAGTTTTTAGGACGCCTGATTGGCTCCAAAGGAAAGAACATCAGTTCTTTAAGAAATGTCTTGAGTGCTATGATGTGGCCTGAGGGAATTCGCGCCATCGTCGAAATCCCCTACTATAAGCCAGAAGACAAATAACTCGATTAATTCTTATCTAGAGCGCCAAGAACAGCCGTTTCAGAGTTGAGCCAAACTGAAGCGGTTTTTTCAATCAAGCCCTCTTGTAGCAATAAGCTTCCCAACTCTGTCGGTTTTTTAATCTCAGCTAAATCCAACTCAGGCTTCACTTCTTTCAAGAATGAATTCACTTTGTCGAACTGTACTTTTCGAATCAAAGCTCTCTTCATATCCATATCAAATCGAAGCCCCTTTGAAGACAACAATTTAGCCCACTGAACACGTGTTTCTGTAGAAAGATTCGATTTGAGGACCTGCACAGTCTTCTTAAGGCCTGGGCCAACAGAAAACGTGCTGGTTTCATTGCGCGAACTCTCTATATCAACATACAAATCAGCCAGCTTCTCTGCGTCCTCAGCGCTTAAGGTGTTTTTGGGAAGCAAAGCAGAAATGATGGCCTGAGTTCCAGATTGATCTCGAACCGCTTCATCCAATTTAGGCAACAATAATGCCGCACCCTCAAGAAGAGTGTTGGAATTCATTGACTTCAATCCAGCGAAGAACTGAAGGATCTTAGCCTGCTCCTCTGAAGTCAGAGAGTACTCTCGTCCCGCAAGAGTTTTACCCTTCGCCAAGTAAGGGCTTTGGCGCAACTCTTCAATCTGAAGATTGAGCCAATCTAGATCAATACTTCCATCGTCTCTTCTTAACAAGCCGTCCAGAAGATTCGCATAGCCACCCGCTTCAGCTAGAGACTGCATTCTTTCTACTTGTAATACAGAATCCAGACCAAACTTAGAATAATGAACTTGGCCATTTTTAACAAAATCCAACGAAGCAAAAGTTGGTGCTGGAGAAGATCCCTTTGTCACATCCAGTACAACCTGACTGACAAACTTTACATTATCTAGATTCAATTTGCCCCATTTCGCTGAATCCCGAAGAACCATATCTAGATTATTCACAACAGAAGGTTGATCCCCGGGGAAGGTTCTACCAATGATCGATGCAAATAGAACTCTTACGAAGTTTTCTTTTTCAGATTTAGCATCCAAAAATTTTCTTAACAGGGGATTGTTGCCGGCATCGAATCGCTCACATCCATAGATCTGCAAGCCTTGGCTGTTCGCCAATGCAATATCGTCATCTGTGCAATATTTGGAAATAGACTCATTCAATGCTTTGTTGTCCTCAGAATAAGCCCAATCCATTGCCATTTTATCATATGAAAGAGCTGCATTTTTAAGACGTGCAGACATCAAGATTTCATCAATACCGCTCACGTAGTCCATGATACTCGTCGAAGTCTCAAGACCTTTATGTGCCAAATCTTGAAGGTAAGTCTTTGCGGCTTCGTGAATTTGTGCCGTCTTCACTTTCGCAGAATAGGATCCAGAGAAATTATGACGCAATCCCAAAGCATGACCGATTTCATGGGCCACAGTCGCACGCACACCGTCTTGCGCTAGACGCAGACGTTGAGAGTCACTGGCCTCACGGGCCATTTTATTTAATTCCAAAACCTTCTGACTGATATCACAAGCTACTGCGCCTACGGCAACAGGAATGCCGCCATTCAGTGCGACAAGATCAGCAGAGCCGACTCGTGTAAAAACAGAGGGCATAAAAATCTGCGCACGCAAAAGTTCACCGGTTAAAGGATCGGACTGACCGATGGCATAAGCAGCTCCGGAATCCAACCAAGGAATCCAGCGGATAAAAATACTGCGATCTTCAGGGCCCGCTTGAGGATCTACACCTGTTTTTACAGTTATAATATCTTGTCCTAAAACTTTGTTCCAATACAGAGCCGCTTCTTTTACAGCTTCTAAGTACTCCTCCGGAACTGCTGCTGAAATACGCACAACAATGGGGCCCTTCTCTGGCGACACGTCCCATTTTGTAATCAAATTAGTCACATCTTGGCTGTAGCCCTTTTTTGAAACTTTGGTGACAAAAAAGCCCACCTGTCGAGAAGCATCGTATTCTTTCTTTTTAAACTCAGATGATAGATTGTAAGCACGAATCTGGATGTTCATTGCGAGCGTTTCTTCGCGCGGCTCAATGCTCAAACTTTTATCCGAACCTTGCTTCACGTTATCGACGCGCACTTTAGAAATTTGCTCTAGTTCAATATTTTTTTCATCAAATTTAATATTTCGAACAAACGAATCCACCACGGGCAAAGAAGAAAAAGAACTTTCAGTGAGGTCGTTATTTTTTCCACGTGCCCCATCCACGTCATATGAACTTTGAATGACAAAAGTCTTCAATCCATCGGCCCAATCAAAGGTCACTGTTTTTTCGTCTTCAGCGACAACTTGAAATGTCTGAATCAGATTTGTTGTGCGGATCTCTTCATAAATACTGTTGTAGTTTTCCGCCAATAGAGCCAATCGATCCCCTGCTTTTTCAAAACTGACAACAAGGGGTTTTAAATCATACCACTGAGGAGTTGATCCGGCAGTTTTTCCAGAGGCGATCAAAAGAAAGATCTTTCCCAAAGAGTCTTTTTGCACTGTCACACAAGTGATTTTTTCGCAGGTGCTTTCTGTGCTTTTGTTAAAGGACTGAAGCATATTTGCTGGTGCTTGCTTTTCAACGATGACCTTTTCTTTCTGTGGAGTACAACTGACAACGAGCAAAGAAGAAAGCAAAGCACTGGTGACAAAGATGTTCTTTTTAAAAGCCATGAAACGGCCCCCTTTTAATATTCAAGTGCATTTATGCCAAATAATTGCCAAGATCAAAAGAGTTCTGAAAAAAAGTTTGAAATGTTCATGATTTAGACAGGAGCACCATGAGTCAAAACGCACCTATTGAAGCTAAAACGTTTTTTGGGCACCCCCGCCCCCTCTTTACCCTTTTCCTGACAGAAATGTGGGAAAGATTCTCGTTTTATGGGATGAGAGTGCTTTTGGTCCTCTACATGACTCAGTATCTTTTCCAGCAAGCAGACGCTGGGCAGACAGTTCTTGGCTACGCGACACTACGCAATGTCCTTGAGTACTTCTTTGGCCCCATGTCTCACCAGGCCCTCTCGTCACAAATCTATGGCCTTTATACAGGCTTCGTCTATTTCACCCCCTTTTTCGGGGGTATCTTAGCAGACCGTTACTTTGGACAAAAAAAGTCTGTGTACATCGGTGGCATTTTGATGGCGATCGGTCACTTCCTAATGGCCGTGGAAAGCCTGTTTTTTCCGGCCCTGCTTTTCCTTATCCTGGGCAACGGATTCTTTAAGCCGAACATTTCAACGCAGGTCAGTGGACTTTACAAAGAAGGCGATAGCCGCGTTGATGGAGCTTATACGCTGTTTTATATGGGGATCAACTTGGGAGCTATCCTCTCGCCGCTTATTTGTGGGACCTTAGGACAAAAAGTAGGTTGGCATTGGGGCTTTGGTGCCGCCGGAGTTGGGATGTTGCTTTCGCTCGTCATTTATCACCTTGGCAGAAAGGGCTTACCTGACACTCAGACAAGAAAGCTGCAAACAGTTGGCGATGGAAACAACGATAAGCTTTCAAAAGAGGATTGGACTCGCACAATGGCCTTAACCTTCCTGTGCATGGTCACAATCTTTTTCTGGGGCGTCTACGAACAGCAAGGCAATACTCTGCAATTGTGGTCCGATCAAAACACCGACTGGAATTTCTTTGGCCTTGAGATTCCTTCGACGTGGTATCAGTCTTTCAATCCCCTTGTGATTATTTTATTTGCACCGCTGTTGGACCGTTACTGGGCTTGGAAAACTCGCTTCAATAAAACGCCCTCTACGGTCACAAAGATGGCTATCGGCTGCGTCCTTGGTGCTATTGCCCTTGTTGTCATGTACATAGCAGCCCAAGCTGTCGGCACTGGGAAAGGTTCGGTACTTTGGTTGTTTGGTTCTACATTTCTTCTGACTATGGCAGAGCTGTATATTTCACCGATCGGCCTTTCTCTGGTCACGAAAGTGTCGCCAGCAAAAATTGTATCGATGATGATGGGAGTTTGGTTTCTTGCCACCTTCTTTGGAAATTACATCGGGGGCTATATTGGTAGCTACTACGAAGTCATTGCAAAGGAGCATTTTTTCTTATTGCTTGCAGGCCTGAGTTTGATTCCTGCGGTATTGTTTATTTTGAGTCATCGCTTTTTGACGAAGGCTTTGGGGCGGAATATTTAGTTGTACTAGAAAGCGAGCCCCAGGTTTTGGGGCTCGCTCCAATCGATCTCATTATACGGCAATTACTCCAAAATTCAGACCTTACAGACGCAATTCTTTGAAATCTCATTCGGCTTCAAAGGGACACAACTCCTCATTTGAATTGTGTCAGCAAATCTCAGTTTTTTAGACAAAAAGCTAATTTAACATCAACTCCTAAATACAACCAACACCAGAAAGCGTCGCATAACATTTATCATTTGTAATAGGGCTACAGTAAGGTGCACTGTAGTTATTATAATCAGTATAGTTGGTATAAGGCACGTCAGTAGAGTTCATAAATCCACGTGAAGGTGAGTAAACCGCCTCATGTAAAGTCGAACAACATCCGTTCATATACCATAAATTCCAACATCGAGTACAAGATCTGCTGGAGTATTCAGACCAGTTTTGATACTGAGTCCACCCTGCAGGACAAGAGTTCGGGAATTTACAGCCAGTTACACCCCCCATATTAACAACAGTGCCTCCACCTTCGACACAACCCACTCGACATGATCCTGAACTTCCAGAAACTGAAGAAGAATAACTATACACATTCCCTGCAGCATCACGAACCTTCACATGACCGGCAGTAATACTTAACGACATCGTTGCGAAGTCTTTCGTCGGTAACGATTGCCAGCTGCTACCGTTATCAAAACTATAGGCACTAGAATGTAATCCAGATGCTGAGTCCGAAGCACCGCTGATCGTCACTCTCACTGTGTTACATGCTGGCTGATTACCTGTCGTTGTCGCTGTCACGCTGCTAATACTTGGAGCCACATTATCCACTTTCACTTCTAGGGCTGGAGTTACATAGGCACCCACATTACCTAAACTGTCCGTGGCTTTCATTCTTAACTTATAGGCTTTTCCATTCTGTAAAGTGTAGGAAGTATTCGTACAAGAATTCGAAACTTCAACGAAGGATCCATAAGCTCCAGGAGTCGCTCCACTTAAAAGTGCTTCCTGAGCTTCAATCGAACACGTCAACGGCGTCGAGTTTTGTGCATCACTTGCACTTGCCGTCAAAGCAAGTGACAAGGAGTTCACCCAACCACTAGCATAAGACAAGCTCGACACAGCTCCTGTTTGGTCCAAGATAATACTGTCGCTGACATCCGCACTTACGTTCCCGAACTTATCACGGAAG
Organism: uncultured Bdellovibrio sp.; assembly: GCA_964431515.1. Classification (GTDB taxonomy): domain Bacteria; phylum Bdellovibrionota; class Bdellovibrionia; order Bdellovibrionales; family Bdellovibrionaceae; genus Bdellovibrio. The sequence goes on along the minus strand of CAYSKF010000007.1, from coordinate 94,411 downwards.
CGCGCATAGACTGTTTTATTGCCATCGCCAGTTGGCAATTCAAAAGACTTCGAAGCAACACAAGATTCCCAGTTTGTCGGGCTTGCGCTGCTGCCATAAGCCATCTGGATTGGTGCATTGCTATCACTAGGACAAGTGATATTTAAAGTGACCGCTGTTAATTTGGTGCGATCAGCGCCAGAATTGATAGTCAAAGCTCCACCTGTGGGAGCACTCTGATCCAATGCAATGGATTGAGTCAGATTTGCTGTCATATTGCCGTAAGCGTCTTTAAAACGAGCATAGACTGTTTTGTTACCCGTACCGGCAACTAAGACGTGGAACTTCGTTGAAGCACAGTCTTCCCAATTCGTAGGATTGGCCGCATTGCCAAAGGCTACTTTGATGCCACCAGCTTGATCCGTTGGGCAGGTAATATTTAAAATAATATTTGTGGAACCTGTGACACTTGAAGATCCGACATCTGTTGCAGCCAAAGTGAAGCTTCCGTTGATCGGAGCTTGATTGTCATCTTCATTTGACCACTGACCATCACAGTTTTCATCTTTCAATGGATTATTCACGTGTGGCATCACAGCGTCCACCGCACAAGTGAGTTTATCCGAGAACGTCAAAACGGTGCTGTTGTCAGTTAAACGAACCAAACGAATAGGAACCCCTTCACTAACAAAGCTATTGACCCAACCATCCCCTGGAAGTGTCACTGTTGTCGCAGCTTGAGCCACATCACAGTTATAAGGTGTGCTTAAATTTTCCCAAGAAGGATTTTTGAAGTACTGCAGCTGACATTGGTTAGCTCCACCGTTACCTAAACCACCACTGCCCCATGAGATGGTGAAGGACTTCATATTAGCAGCATGAGTTAGAACTGGATTGCTTGGCGGTAAAGCCGCAGTCGTCGTGATGTTCCACTCAAGGGCCGGAGCACTGCCTATGGCGAGCGTCATAGTCGTCTTGGTTATCAAATCAGGGCTTGCTTGAGAAACAATGCGCACTTCATCGCCGTTTTGCAGACCCTTCTGCGCATCCACCAAGGTTTCGTCCTCTACACCTTGATTTAAATTTTCCCAGGTTCCTGGAGAGCGACGGCGTTCAATATAAGAATTAATTCCCCCCGAAAGAGTTACGGGAACGTTTCTATCTAGGCCACTTACTAAAAGAATAGAAGAACTGACCACTTCATCTGGAATCGCATTTACTTTATCAACCATAATGCCGGTTAAAGTGGGTTCATTATCAGAAGTTGCGCACACAAAGTTGCTTACTTTATATGGGTAGTTACAGATTGTTGCCTTACAGATGCCCCAATCTTTTCCATTCCAAGTCTGAGTCCCGGCATGGAAGTTCGCAAGCAAGTCTGGCGCTGGGCAAGCTCTGGTGTCCGCAACACACGAGTTGTTCACTTCTGCTACAGAAGGAGTCAAAGTGTAATTCGGTAAACACTCTGTCAGTGTACAATAGCCCCATGTTTTATCAGTATCGTGAGAGTCCCAAGTTTGAGTTCCCACTTTTCCACCGATCGGCATCGGTGTACAACTGCGCACATTCGGTGAACAGATATTAGATCCCAATGTATAATTGGTCTCACAAGTTAAAATCGTACAAACTCCCCAGTCGTTCAGCCCTGGGCCTGCCCATGTTTGTTGGGTCGTTGCTGCAAAACTTGCAACACACGAGCGTACATTGCTTTTGAAATTCAACGTAATCGTTTGATCGATTGCGGGGCTCACGACATGAACTATTTTTTCACCCGCTTCGGTCGCAACAATTTCACACTTCGCTAAACCATTGGCATCACTTGGATAGCAAACATAACTATTGGTACCACTGCCTTCGATACTCAAGACTGGAACAGAGCCCGTAATCGGGTTGCCACTGGCATCTTTCAGCTCAATGTAAATCACTGATTTGCTATCAGGATCGGTCACAGCTGTTTGTTCATTGATGATTCCCAAACCTGGGTTTTCAGCAGCCAGCCCTCCAAAAGGAGTCGTAAAGACCACAGTGATTTCTTCAGACAACACGGGGTTCGTCGATGTAACTACAAAAGTTCCGGCAAGGCCGGACTTCAGTTCACACGTTGATTCAGCCATCATGTTCACAGCTGAACATGACACTTGAACCGCGCCAGAAGGATTCACTTGCAATGAAGGTGTCGAACCAATCTTGGGCATCCCGAGGGAGTTTTTGACTTTTAATTTGATGACAACTTTATCTGTATTATCAGCTTTCGCCTGCCCGTCATCATTTGAAGCAAGACTCATTGAGGATTTAGCATCCGTAAAGGTTAACGGAATTTCAGCTTGAATGGGCGTCTTTACAGAAACCGTGTACGAACCTGGTTCGCTAGCTGATATATAACAAACACTTTTAGCTTCTGATTCGCCCGGAGCTTTTACTGAAGGTGTACAAACATACTGAACCTTATCACTCGAAGGACCTTGAATCACAAGCTCAGGGATCACACCCTCTTTACCCGTCGCAATTTCAATAATTGCTGGGGACTGACCATCCGCAGGCACTCGATCTAGTTCCTTCACTACGGGGCTTGTGCCAAAATCAATACTGACAACATCTTTCACTAATGGATCTTTGATCGTGATTTTTTTCTCGCCAGGTTCTGTGCTCGTGACATAGCACTTAGCTTTACCTTCTGAATTACTAGCTTCACAGCGCACAGAATTTTGCCCTGAACCTTCGACTTCAGCCACAGGAATGACACCCACCAAAGGATTGCCAGAGGCATCTTTCAGCACCACATCCACAACAACTTCACTGCTACCATCTGCTTTCGGTGACTGCCCCGGAGAAACTTCCGCCTCATTATGTTCATTTGCAAATTGGAGTTCCACAGTTTCATCGATTCCAGCCGGAGAGCTCACGCTCAAAATTCGTGTTCCCTGAACTGAAGACGTTATGTTACAAAGATATTTACCGCCCGGTTTCGCAGAACAATTGCTTGCGCCGTTAGCGCTAGGATTTAGAACAATCGTTGGCATTGAAGAAGCAGTGATCTCCACTTGGGCTTTAGAATCTACCACACCAGCGAAGGCTCGCCCTTCAAGAACTTTGATTTTGCCGGCTACGAACTCCACTTCGACTGGCAGAAGAGCCGGAGATTTAGACTGAACCTTGAACACACCTGCATCTTTGGACGACAGCTGACACTGTGATACGCCTTTTGCAGAAGTGACTGAGCACTGAATTTTTAAACTCTGCGGTGCCTCAACAAAAAGCTCCGGACGAACACCAGAACGACCTTTTCCAGAACTTGTCGAGAGTTTAACTTCGATTAACGCTTTTGCCGCTCCATTGGCTGGAACATTGGACTTCTTAACTACCATGGATCCTGTGGCAGAATTCTCGGCAAAAAAAGCGCGCCCTGGCTCAAGAATGATCGCATTCTTGGCATAGATCAATTTTTCTCCAGCCTGACTGGCTGTGAGCTTACATTCAGCATACTCAGAACCCATGGGTTCACAAGTCACTGTGTGCTCGCCGGAGCCATAGACCCCGAGCTTAGGAGTGTAGTTTTTTACTGGAGAACCTTCGTCGTTCAATGCATAAACACGGATGGGCAGCTGAGACTCACCGTCAGCAATCCCTTGCGCAGGATCTGGAACCACAATTTTAGAGCGAGAAGAGTCCACAGAAGTGGAAATGATTTCATCAAGATCTGTTGTGAAAGAACAGCCTGTCAGAATAAGAACAGGAAGTAACAAATAAATAAAAAAGTTGTTCCGTGTTCTTTGATCGTTCATGTGGACACTCCTATTAAAAAATACACTTAAAAATTTTCAATCACTAGATTTTATCGGTGGAAAGTGCTCAGCTCTTGAACAAATAGTAGTCAAAATATTTAACTTTTATTTATGGCTCATTTTGATACGAAAAAAATATTTATTTAGTGTATTTATCGACTTTATCTCACACCCCTGTATTCTTAACTAAGAGCTCTTCGGGGGAAGAAATCATGGGAATAACTATTCTTAAAAAAATGGCCTGGCTCACTTTTTTCGCTTCTACGGTTTTAATGTACCAGAATTGTGGCCAAGGTTTTTCAACAGCGGAATTTGATAACGCAGGTTATTCATCGTTGGGTTCTCATGCCATGCATATCAACCCGGTAACACAAATAACTGAAGCCAATACTGATCTTGAATTCAATGTTTACTCTGATGAGGTTTTAAGTTCTGCCAGCTATCAATGGTCGCACACATTGGATGGAATGGTTTCAGCGTGTGCTGTAAAAAACAATAATACATCAACAAATTATATTTTAAATTGTCCACGCAAGGGCAAACTTGCTGTCGCCCTAGCTATTAGCCAAGGCAATGACCGCCGAGTTTTACCTGGTTATCAATTAGTTCTAAAAGATCCTGCTCCAGAACCAAATGAAGACATTTCCCTTGCTGTCTCTTTTGAAATTCCAGCAGGTACAGGCAATGGCGCCTGGAACACAACAGCTACTGTCGTAGAAACATTTGTTGGGCAAACCCTCACAATTAAAAACCTAGATAACCAACCAAAACAAATTCATACCAATGGAGCACCTTGTCCTCATGGCGCGAGTACCTTCACGACTGGAAACTCCACTACTTGCGTCATCAACTCTGCTTACGACTATCGCCGAGGTGTTACTGTATACAACCATTTAGTCGGCCCCCAAGCCGCTTTCTATCTTATTGCTCATGATGGAGCTGCTCTTTATCAACAAAACTGCGCAAGTTGCCATGGCGCTTTGGCCAATTCGATGAAAGCGAATGCTTCAGTAAGAAATATCAAAAATGGTATTGCGACTGTCAGCCAGATGAAAACTCAAAACTTGATGAACTTAAGCCAAAAGCAGTTAGAAGCCATTTCTTACGCTCTCACGAAGAAATAAAAACCAGTAAACTTTTGCGTCAGACTCGCTGTAAACTAAAAATCAGCGAGTCTACTGAATTTTCAGTCACAAAACTGTCTATCTTTTAGTGACTAAAGGTATTTGTTTCAGTCTTTCAAACCCATCTTGTTTTCCCAACGGCAGATCATTATTCTTGCCATTATGAAAACTCTACTTTTTATATTTGGCACACGCCCTGAAACAATTAAGTTAGCCCCACTAATTACCAAAGCGAAAATGGACCCTCGCTTTAAGGTTCTTATTTGTTCTACGGGGCAACATCGTGAAATGATAAAACCTCTTTTCGATTTTTTCGGAATGACTCCTGATTTTGATTTAGATCTGATGAAACCGGGCCAAACCCTCACCGATATCTCAATGGGAGTTATGAACGGAGTTCAAAATATCCTTCAAAATAATAAAGTTGATGCCATCGTTGTTCAGGGAGACACCAGCAGTTGTTTTGTCGGGGGTTTGGTTGGTTTTTACAATCGCATTCCCGTAATGCATATCGAAGCCGGTCTTCGTTCAGGCGATATTTATTCACCTTATCCAGAAGAGTTCAACCGCAAGGCAACTGGCTTACTGGCACACACTCACTTTGCACCCACATTGATGGCTCAAGACAATCTAATTCACGAACATTATTCACAAAAAGACATCTTCGTAACTGGAAATACTGGTATTGATGCCTTATTTGAAGTTCGTCGAAAGATTGAAAATCAACCAGAACTTACAAATTTATTTAAACAAAAGTTCTCGTTCCTCAGTGATGAAAAGAAGTTGATACTAGTGACCGTTCACAGACGCGAATCCTTTGGACAGCCGATGGAAGAGGTCATGAAGGGACTCGTTGAACTTTCAAAACAAGAGGATCTAGAGCTCCTGATTCCCCTTCATATGAACCCCCAGGTACGTGCTTCAGCTGAAAAAATATTTAAAGATCAAGCGCAGTGGGTGGACAAAGGTGGCACTGTGACACCAGGACAAAGTCGAATTTGGCTCTGTGAGCCCGTCGACTACGTTCCATTTGTCTACTTAATGAACAAAGCTCACCTAATAATTACTGATTCCGGTGGGGTGCAAGAGGAAGCTCCTTCCTTGGGTAAACCTATTTTGGTGGCCCGAGAAAAGACTGAAAGACCCGAGGCTATTGCTGCAGGAACATCAAAATTGATCCCTCTAGAGTCTCAAGCTTTTGTCTCTACGGCACTGAATATTCTACGGAATTCAGATCTTTATAATCAGATGTCCCAAGCGAAAAATCCATTCGGAGATGGGACTTCATGTGAAAAAATTCTCGAGATTATGGCGCAAAGATTGTAAAGCAATTTGGGTCCATAATGCCCCCCCTCTGCGCGGTTTCATGTTGGAACCACGTTTGTTTTTTTGGCACCAACATGAGTCAGAAAAATGGTGTCAAAAAACTTAACACTTCCTGTAATTCATTCGAAGTTTCCCTCTACTATTGTTTCTTAACACAACTTGCTTTACAAGACAGTAACCAAAAGTACTCGAAAACAGGTGACGTATTAAACTTTCATTTTTTAACTCAAAACTTATTACTCTTATCTGCGCATTTCTCTGTGCAGGGCCACTCGTTGCCCAGGCAGATGTTGGTGAAGTTTATTCTGAAACAACTTACATTCCACAATACGGCCTTATTTCTGAATCAAAAATTAATCTCTTTTTACTGAAGACCGAGTCTTATGCTGTGTACGCTGGCGGCGCAATCCAACTACAGGGCAAAACAAGTTCCTCTCAGGATCAACTTTTCGAAAAAAATCGCACCATGGCAATTATAGGGGTGCGCCACTCAATTTGGAAAAGCCTGGGTGCACTTTTAGAATTCCGCACGGAAGACCGTAGCCGCGGAGGACTTTTTGCCGGTGATATCTGGCAATATCAACTAAAAGAACAAAATGTATTTTCAGAGTTCTACGCGGAAAGCTTAATTTTACCTGACTTCGACAACTCGCCGATTTCAACAGCTTGGTTCAAGCAGGGACTTCGTTACCACTTAGATCACAACATTCTTTTTGATCCCTTTGTTGAACTTTATTTCCGTCGCAGCCCTACTCCGGACTTAGGCCGAACCACAGAACAGGCCCGCCTTGGAATTCGCGCAACCTATCTCAAGGACAGCTGGACAGTATCCACGCTGATCTATCAGAGCTACGAAAAAGAAAAAGTCGGATATGTCGAAGGACTTTTGGTTATTGGAGGGGCTTTCTAATGCTACACATGTTTGACTCTCTATTTATCGTCTTGGCTTTTTCGGTTCTCATTGGAGCCTTGATCTTTACCTTGGATGATTTGTTTATCGATGCCTACGCGTTGCTAAAAAGAATTGCCCCAATGCAAATCGATAGCAGTTTTTTAGCTAAGATCAAAAGCGTACCGCAAAAAAATATCGCTATCATCGTCGCTAACTGGAAAGAAGCAGAAGTTATTGCGCCGATGATTCGTGGCAATCTTCGCGGTATCGACTACCAAAACTACACTTTCTTCCTTGGGGTTTACCCCAACGACCTTCCTACTTGGGAAGCAGCACGAAAGCTAGAAGAACTCTATCCGCATAAAGTTGTTGTTGTTGTAAACACGCAAAATGGTCCCACATCAAAAGGGCAAATGTTGAACGAAATGGCGCGACAGATTTTTAATTCTGAGCTTCGCCTGGGTAAGACTTTTGATTTATTATTGATGCAAGACTCTGAGGACGTTCTTCACAGACACTCCTTGAGTCTGATGAACTATTTCAGTTCATTTGCGGACTTTGTTCAGATTCCAGTATTTTCTTTTGACGTCCCCCTTAAATCTCTAGTTGGTGGCATCTATATCGATGAGTTTGCAGAGGCGCACACAAAAGACCTCTTAGTTCGTGAAGCCCTAGGCGGCGCCGTCCCCTCTGCCGGTGTTGGCACGTTAATCAGTCGCGCGTTGGTCCTATCTCTCCAAGACAAACAGAATGGAGATTTCTTAAAAGAGGACACTCTGACAGAGGACTACCATTTAGGAATGATGACAAAGGAGCTTGGATTCAAATCCAAATTCGCCTGTGTACAATACGAAAAAGACAACGGAGAAAAAGAGTTTATCGCTACTCGCGAGTACTTCCCTTCAGAAATAAACGCATCTATGCGACAGAAATCTCGCTGGACACTGGGAATTGCTTTTCAAGGTCTTGAAAATCTGAATTGGCGCGGAAGTCTTATCGACAAATATTTTTTATGGCGTGACCGCAGAGGTCCTTGGAATAGTGTTCTGATTGTCCTATCGACAGTTTTGTTGGTGGCGTTCATTGTTGCTAAATCATTCGGACGAATGCCAGAAGCCTTACAACACCCTTCTTTTCAAGTGCTCATGGCCCTTAACATGATCAATATGACCTTGCGACTTGTGCAAAGAATGAAAGCTGTGGCAACAACAAATGCCAGAGGTCATATTGCTTTGGTACCGATTCGTTGGCTCCTTGCAAACATTGTGAATGTTGGAGCTACGCTCAAGGCTTACCGCCAATTCCAGGAAAGCCGAAAAACCGGTAAGCGACCCGTTTGGATAAAAACAGAACATAGACTACCAGAACATTTTGGAAAAGAAGCAGAGGTTCAAAGTACATGAAACATTTAATTATCTCCGCACTTCTATTTGCCGGCCTACAAAGCCACGCAAAAACACACGAATGTGTGAATATCTATTACGATAAGTCACCGGATCCAACTTATTGGATGGGAAAAACCTACGCAAACTTTTTGCAAAATTTGATGGGTCATTTTCCGGAATATCAACAGATCGTCAGTCCTATTGAACTTTACAAACAAGGTGATATTGAGAAGTGTCGCGCTTCAATCTATATCGCTTCATATTTTGATAATAAAATACCGCCTGTCTTCCATCAGGATTTTATTAAAACTAAGAAAAATGTGGCCTGGCTCGGTTATAGCATTTGGCAATTCGGAACTCGTTTCGAAGATATCTTTGGCTACAAGTATTCACACCTTACAACTCTAAATCGCGAAAAACTGGACTCCAAAGGTCGCCCTAGCTTCTTTAAAAATATTTTATACAAAGGCGAAACCTTTTATAAATATGGCGATTGGAGCAAAACCAATAAAGATATTTTTGTCGCTCCGTTTGAACAGACAGCTCTTGTACCGACAAACCCTACCAAATCCCAAGTCCTAGTTAAAGCTGAACACAATGTGACCAGAGAGGTTTTGCCCTACGTCTTAAGAGCAAAGAATCATTTCTACGTGGCCGATGTTCCTTTCAGCTTTATGCATGAAGCAGATCGGTATTTTGTTTTTGCAGATCTTCTTTTTGATATATTAGATGAAAAACCCCGTCATAATGGAAAATATGCGGTTCTGCGTATTGAAGATGTGCATCCATTAGTCCCATTAGCCCAACTTTATAAAATCACCAATGCTATCAAAGCAGAAAATGTTCCGATAAATATTTCTTTGATTCCAGTATTCTTCGATCCTTTCTTCAGACACGATCGCACGGAAAATGAAGAAATTGTGACGATGGATCGCAAGGTTTCTTTCATGAACTTCATTCAGGACATGAAGAAAGACAAAGCTGTTTTCATATGGCATGGTGTTACCCATCAATATAAACGCAATCTAAATCCACATGACGGTGTGTCTGGGTCAGACTTTGAATTCTTTGATGCCGTCAAGAATAAGCCTGTCGCTGAAGATTCGGTTCAATATGTTTTAAACAAACTTGAAGAAGGCAGTTATACACTCGATAAATCAGGTATTAATCCAAGAATTTGGCTAACTCCTCACTACCAAGCAAGCCCTCTGGATTATATCATTTTCGGTAACGTCTTCTCATGGAACATTGGCCGAGTGATTTACTACAACCATTCAACCAAGGGGCTTCCTACTACTACGGAAAACCGTAATCTTTGGTATGAAACCCATGCTCCTGGCGCTGCCCAACTTCGCTCTGAATACTTCAGAAACTTAGAAGTAACTTATGCTTCAGAAGTCTGGTCAGGACAGATCTTCCCTTATGAGATTTATGGTGATATCTACGGACAACGTTTGATTCCAGAGAATCTTGGAAACTCACAACCGTTCGTAAATAATCACGTTGTCAGCCCACGAACAAAAGAAGAGATTGTCGCAGATGCTAAAAGAAACTTAGTCCTACGCGATGTGTGGGGCTCTTTCTTCTATCACCCTTTTCTGTTATCTACATACGAAAATGGCGGAAGAGGTGCATACCCAGGAGATCCTGAGGAGCTACGTTACATCCTCCAGGGTATTAAAAAACTTGGCTATAAGTTTATTAATCTTGATGAATATTTAAATAAGAACACAAATACAAAAAGACCGACTCCGGTTTATAAGGAAGACCAACTATGAAAATAATGAAATACCTTGTAACGATGGCATTATTGAGCCCGATAAGCTCATGGGCCCTTAACTTACCAGAACCCTCTGCGCTTCTAGCAAAAGCTCAGAAAAGTCGTATCGAACTTCGCGAAGTTCTTCTTGATATCGATATGAATATTCCGGAGATGCGCGATCAACCGACATTTGAAAAGTACTTCTATACATTAGACTCTTTGAATACACTTTCGGTTAAATTCAATCTAGATGAAGTCTACCCAAAAATGGTTTCTCGCTTGGGTTTACGCATGGTTGGCAACGGCATGCGATGGTTGGATGTCACTAAGGATAGTCCAGAAAAGCTGCACTACTACGTAAAATGGATGGATGCGGATGTTCTAAATAGATTTTTAGACACCACAACATACAATCTAACTCTTATCAAAGACAGAACTCGTCTTTCTGTAATGGCTAAGAATATCGAGTCTATTCTACCATTGGTAGATGCAAAAGCTGAGAACCAAACACACTTGATGTCTGGCTATCGTCGTTTGTTGACAGACGTTGCAATCGTTACTCTTCGTGACAAAACGTTACCGAATGCAGAAGTTGATTTTTGGATCGGCAAATTGATGCTTCCGGCAGCTATTGCAGAATACACGGACTACCTTGCACAAGATATTTATCAACTCAATGCTGATAATAAATCTGCTGCAAACGTTTATTTAGGCCGTCTTCTAGGTTTAAGTGTTCAAGTTGGAAAACTTGGCAGTGCTGCTCCTCAATGGTTGGTGAACTCTTTAGGTGATGCTACAACTGAACTATTCCTTCGATCTGTTCGCCTTGAGATTCCATTTAGCGCGAATCAGTATGCTCAAGGTCTTGCTCTTTTGAGTGGTCGTCAAACAATTGGATTTAGTCAACAGTGGATGGCTCAAGAAAAAATGCCACGCACTACCTACGTGGAACAATACTTGATGCTTTCAAATCTTATTGTTGCCCGTTTGAAAACACTGGGTCTGAATAGAGATGCTGATACTTTCTCAAAATGGTTGGCACAAGCTGCGGCTCCAATCATGGCTCAAAAGGTAAATCTAGAAGGCCACTATGCCTTGGTTGATGAAAAAGGAAATCCGTGGTTCTTCACTGTAGCAATGGCAAAAGACACCATGCTAATAGCTGCATTGGCGGATGGTGATGGTCATGTTTTCAAAACCTTTTACAATATTTCATTCAATGTAAAAGATGCTGGTTTCGTTGCTTCTGAGCGTGAGCCTGATACAGACGGACCGCAAAATCCACCAGCGAAGTTTACGATTGATGATAAAGGTCAAATTCAATTGACGGACATGTTTATTCGTACCGGAAGTGGAATCTTCAAAGGTCATAAAGTTCAAGAATTCACTGATATCTGGAAAAATGCAAAAATCAATGCACCTTTGGCAGATGGAATCTACCAAGGAACTATTTATCTTCCTTCTGGAACTGCAACAGAAAATCGTCTTATCATCACGTCATTCAACGGTTACACAACAGGTCGCCTTGAGAGCGACGGTATAGATATCGACCTCAACATCGGTACATCCGGTGATGATGGAGCCGTGATCCTGACATCTGGACGCAGACAAGGTGCATCTTGGTACCAAATTCGTGCTCAGATCACTGAAAATGGTCTTAATGCCTATGTCATCATTGGTGGAAAAGGCCAAGGCACAGCTTGTACACAATTAAAGAAAATTAGATAAACGGGAGACTTCATGAAAATATTAATTACCGCTTTTCTCGCGATTTTCACTTTTGGAAGCTTAGCTTCTGCTAGCTATGTCGCTGGCTTCAATCTGACAGAAACAGATGGTTTCTTGTACGATGCTGCTGCAGCAAATGCTCCAAAAACTTTAGCTCAACAAGCTGTTGATGAAGCAAAACGCTTAGGATCGAATCACATCATCCTCAATGTTCGCGCGACAATGACAGGTCCTTTTTCTAGTGAGATCATTCCAGTAACTGCACCTTCAGAGCGTTCTAAAGAAGCAGTTCGTATGGCCCGCTTGATCAAGTACATTCAATCTCAAGGAATGACAGCTGGTATTCGTCCTATCTTTTTTGTGGTAGGACCCAATGGCGAGTTTCCTTATGCTGAAAAACAAAGCAATGGCACTGTCAAAGTCTGGTGGCATGGCAACATTCAACCGCGTGATCCAAACCGTTGGTTTGAATCTTTCCGTGTTTTCTTAGATGTCTATATCTCTGTTGCAAGAATGGCTAAAGCTGACGAGTTCACAGTCGGTGCGGAACTCTACTCAATGACAGTAGGTATTGAAGATCAGTGGAAGGAATATCCATACGGTTTCCCAGGTCGCTGGCTTGAACTTTTACGCTATACAAGAGCTAAACTTCCTACAGCACGATTGATGTACGATATCAACTTCACTGATGATTCTGTCAATTCAGGTGGTTTGACGGCGTCTGGTGGTGAATTTGAACGTTGGCGCTACCGTTTAGTTGAGTTGGCTGATCGCACAAACCCAGAAGAAAGAAAAATCTGGGAAGATCTTTCTACATTCTGGAAAGAGCTGGATGCTATTGGTTTGGATATCTACCGTTCTTTAGAATCGCCTAATACGGTTTTACCAACTAACTACAACGAACTTGTTGCGACTCTTAAAAATCGCGCGGACTCTTATGCAACTCAGCTTGACACTGGTCTTACTGAAATTGAATTCACACTGAATCACAGTAAACTTGCTATCATTAAAGAAATTGGTTTCCGTTCTGTAGAACGCGGATTTATTGATCCGTTTGCTTATGCTGGCTCTGGAGTTTTGAATCTTGAGCATCAAGCAGCAGCATTTCAAGCCGTTTTTGAATCTTTCTGGAAACCTCGTTGGCCGTGGTTTGGTGGTATCAACTTCTGGGATATCGCTGTCGACCCTTCCAAAAAAGGTCCTAATGACAATGGTTTCTCTCCGCTAGGTAAAGAGCAAACTGAACAAATCGTTAAAGATTACTACTTGAAAAACAACTAAAGTTTTTTTCAACAATCATTAAAAGGCTGATCCAAGGATCAGCCTTTTTTTTGTGCAATTATAGTTTTAGCTCTCGCTCTGCTCTCTTGAATCTCTGATAAATTACGAAAATGATAGGATTTTAGCGTCACCCAGCAGGCATAACTCTTTTATTGCTGCTCGATGATAAACTGCTGAATTCACCTGCCTCACCTCTTGCATTCAAAAAAACTGTCAACCATACTTAAAAATCAGCAAATATCGACAATGATGTCGGTTTTATTATATGGGAGATAATATGAAGTTATTGATCATCGCTCTTGCAACTATCGGCTTTTACAGTGCAGCTAATGCCGCTATGCCTGCAGGTCTAAAAGGAAATGGTATCTATGGAGTCGCGGGATGCGGCCTTGGTTCAATGGTATTTGGCAAACAAGAAGGCGTCTCTCAAGTCCTTGCTGCCACAGTAAATAGCACTGGCGTACAAACATTCGGCATCACTTCTGGTACTTCAAACTGCGGTAGAGGATTATTTGCAAAGGCAGAGATCAACTCTTTCATTCAATCCAATGCAATTGCTCTAGAGAACGACATTGTTCGTGGCCAAGGTGAAACACTAAGCACATTGAACAACATGCTAGGCTGCTCTGCACAGTTCGGCAATATTCTACAAGAAAACTACAAGAATATCTATGCACCCAATGTAGACCCATCAGCTAAAATTGTAGCAATGGCAGAGTCTTGCAAAGGCTAATTTCTTTAAGAAATTTTATCAGAAACCTTATTGTTATAGGGTTTCTGATGACCTTAGTTTGTTCGCTTTCATGGGCCTTAACGAACAGTGATTCAGTAACAAGCGCAACAAGCCTTATTCAGCGCGCTGAACAAGAACGATGGTTTGAAGAGCTGCAATGGTTGCGCCTAGGGCAATATAAAAAACAATGGTTCGGTGGTTACAGAAGTGCTACTGACTCTGAGAAGTTTTTCTTGCATCCAGAAGGTGAAAATCGGCCTGATCTTGAACTCCTTGCAACTCTTCAATCCCTCCTGGATAACACAAGACTCATTCAGTCTCGAGACGGAAGATTCTCTGAACCCGTGGCCTGCGTCTTTCCGGCGCGAAAAATCTGGTTAGAAAGAAAAATAGGTTCCCCCCTCCCCTCTCCTGACTGCGAACGATTTGAGCGATTCAAAGAAGTCCTACAGCCTCAATCTTTAACTTATGTTTTTTCTTCTTATTATCTGAACAATCCCGCCTCGGCCTTCGGTCATACTTTTTTGCGTATCAACAAGTCGCCAGCATCACAAGATGGACAACGCTACGAACTGGCAGACTATGGCGTTGGATATGCAGCCGTGCAGGTTTCAGACAACCCGCTTGTATACTCTTTTTTAGGAGTTTCTGGCCTGATGCCAGGAGCCTTCGACATCAATCCCTACTACTTCAAGGTTCGTGAATATAACGACTTTGAGTCACGTGATCTTTGGGAATACGACTTGAATCTCTCTAGCGATGAAGTTGAAATGGTGGTGGCCACTATTTGGGAACTCATCGACATCAATTTTAATTATCACTATTTTTCTGAAAACTGTTCCTACAGAATTCTTTCCATACTTGAAACTGCAAAACCATCTCTGGATTTAACATCTCAACTCAAATCACAGGTCATGCCCGCAGACACGGTGCAAACCTTAAACGAAAATCCGAGCCTCATCAGTCGCATAAACTATCGACCCTCTGTGCGAGCAACCTTTGAACATCGCTACAAAAGCCTGACTAAAGAAGAACAAAATCGTTTGCGAAAGTTCAGTCACCAGGAGCGCCTCACAGAATTGACAGAAGGACTTCCTGAGGTATCAAAAAAAAATGTTCTGGATACTGCCATTGATTATTTAGATTATCGTTATCCCAAAGAAATACTTAGAAAAGAGGGTAAGTATAGTTTCAAAAAAGAGGTTTTAGCAGAACGTGCGTCACTTAAAACCACCTCTGATTTTTTGACTGTGCCTCCTCCACTTTTCGAAGCCCCCCATGAGGCCCACGGGTCTCGCCGATGGGGCCTGGGACAGCGTGAAAGGAATAACCAATCGAGCTTCCTTTTTGAAGCGAAACTTTCTCTACATGATCTTTTAGATCCAAAATACGGTTATCCTCCCACCGCGCAGATTACAATGGGCCATCTTGGTCTTTCATGGTCGGAACAAACCAACGAACTCGCACTCGATAAGTTTATTTTATACGAAGTTATTTCTCTGGCGCCCCTTGATGACTTTAAGGATGCCAGCTCTTGGCGACTCAAATTTGCGATCGAGCGTGGATATGAAAGTAATTGTTCGGGCCAATGCCGATGGACCGAATTGAGCGGAGGATCCGGATTAACAAAAACCTTTTGGTCAAATCTAGAAGCGAGTTTTTGGATGCGCCTGACAACTCAAAGCAGTCCTGATTTCATCGATAAAAACTGGAATATAGGGGCCGGCCCTGGAGCTTCGCTGCGATGGAATATAGATCGATGGGCCCTCTTTGCTGATCTTTTTTATAGATTGGACTACCAAGCTGTAGTTAATGAAAACCGTCACTACAAAGTAGGAATCAATTGGAGCTTCAACAAATCTTTAGGCCTTCGCCTTAATGCAGAAAGTATGAACTCGATTCAGGGAGCCGATTTACTTGCATTTTACTACTACTAAGCCCAGACCTAATAGGAACTCCGGGCTTTTTCTTGAAGTTTAAGCTCCGCCACCATAACTAGGCTGAGTGATATACACCATTCCACTTCCATCGAGCTGCTGTAAGTTGCCCGTCATTGGATCAACAGCATACACAAAGATCGACTGACCTATTTTGTCTCTCACAATATTAAAAGGAACGTGGACCGAAAAAGCTCTGCCATCTCTGAAGCCGCGGCAGGAAAAACGAATTGCTTCAAAATCCATGTATCCATCAGCCTTAGCTGTTCCAACGAAAGTACCAACTCCCGCGGGGCCACCCACAAAGACCTCGACATCAACAGCACGAGCTGTTGAATTCAAACAGATATGCCCACTGATAACATTGCCCATCGATCCATCATCTGTGGCATTGTAAACTTGTCCCTGAAGATTCTTTTGAAAGCTCGGAAAGACCACCCGTCCTGATTGACCAATGGTCAGATTGGGAAGGCCAACTGGGGAAATACCATGAACCCATACTGTACTGTTCGCATAGCGGATTGCTTCATCCCGAGTAAATGGAATTGAAAAACGATGCTGGTGATACTGAGACTGACATTGCTGAGTTACTGCAGGCTCACTATTCAAGTTCGCAACACCTGCTTTGACAAACTGTCCTCTTCCAGCAGCCTCATTAATATAAACATGAACAGCAATAGAAGTGTTCACTGTTTTTGCGCAAGCCCAGCCATTAAGCAAAAGACCACTTTCTCCTAAATCTTGAAAACCATCTATGTACCCATGGATATCTTGAAATCGTGAAGCCGGCGGTTGAGGATTTGGCGGAGCGGGAGGTTGTGGCGCCCCTCCATTGTTACATTTGCGATACTGTAAGTTGTAAGTAATTCCGGATTGAACGTCCATGCTATCAACGGAAGACATCACTTCTTGCGACCTGAAATTAGTCTCGGCAACCATGCTGGACTGAGTTCTTAGAATCACGTCAGCTCCGCAGGCACTCCATACGTCAACATTGGTCGACAACTCATTTCTAAACGTATAGTTGTCATTAAAGGGTCCTTGGTACTCTTTGGAGTAACGGCGACTGCTTCTGCCTGCAAAAAAATAATCCGCAGAAAAGCGAACACGACCACCTTCAGGAATCACTGCAAATCCACGATAATCGATAGCAAACACGGCGACACTGTATCCTTGCGGAACCCTCACAGGAATCGCAATATCACAATTCTTTCGATCCATTTCCAATTGCGTGTGACCACCCGCTGTCGAAATATAGTTATCAAATAAAATGCTAATTTGCTGTCCATCCGGACTCAAGGTCGCTCGTGCCGTTCCAGAAGCACATCCATTTCCACCAAATGTCGGTGTTCCTAACGTTAAATTTTGCGCTGAAGCAACAGATGCACTCAACATGATTAAAAATCCAGCAACTAAAGTCACAAAACTCACAAAACTCTCCCTGCGACAGATTCCCGGTGTCCAAATGAGACCGCTCTGCCGTATAATGCAAACCAGATGCCGAAAGAAGCTGAAAAAAATGGCTCCTAAAAAACATCAGACAGTCTCGGTTGTCACAGAAACTTGCTCAACACTACAAGAATCCCTAAATTCTCCAAGAACGAACAGATTAGAACTTGTGATCGATAAACGATTATCGATAAAATAGTAGTTTATGCTTCATAGTCTTACCCATGTGATTATTCTTTTACTATTACTCTCTCCAAAGGCCTCTGCGAGTGAAGACAAGCCTCTTTGGGAATACGGTCTTGGAATTGGATTGATTAGATATGCACATTATCCAGCTTCAGACCAATACTCTGAACTCTCACTGCCATTTCCCACCTTCCAATATCGGGGCGAAGTTCTTCGTGCCGACGATCAGGATGGAGGTCGTGCCTACCTATTTAAAAAAGACAATTGGTCGCTGCAGTTTTCGGGTGGCGGTCGCGTTCCCCTGAATTCATCCAAAAATATCACCCGTCAGGGAATGGAGAACATCCCTTTTGTTATCAATGCCGGACCGCAAATTGTTTATTCTGAAAATTACGTATGGGAATTTAAGCTATCAACCTTTCCATCAGTAAAAGTGAACGATAGATCCTTAACTTCCAATGGTGGCGTCGCCAAGGTGCACGTACTATACAACTGGAATCAGGCACCTATCGCTTCAACTTTATCTTCATTGAGTTTTGGAGGGACTTTAGCCCTTTCTTCTACCTTTGCATCCAAAGAATTCAATGCCACTTATTATGAAGTTTCAACTCAAGATGCCACGCCCTCTCGTCCGGTGTACAGGGCCACCGAAGGTTTTTTAGAAAATCAAATATCGTATTTTCAAAGAGTCAACTCTGGAAAACTATCTATTTATTTTGGCGCTTCTTATTCTGACTTCAGCATTTCAGCAAATCGTGAAAGTCCTCTGCATAAATCCGACTATAATTTGGAATACGCAGTGGGTCTGACCTATATATTAGGAGAATCACAAAGAAGATCAGTTCCTCTGGAGGAAACGGAAGGTATCATCAACAAGCAAATTCAAAGACGCAAAGACCAGCTCATTCACTTTGAGTGAGCTGATTTTTAGCATCCAATTTATCCAAAAAAGAAGACCAGTTCTAGCAAGTAAAAAAATTATTCAAAACTCAAAAGTTTAGAAATCAAACAACAAAGGTCCTTGGAATTTGAATTACAAAATGAGTATTCCGTTCGTCATCTTTATAGTAAACCCCACCACCTAGATCCTTCATTATTCGCATCGAAATATTCAAACCAATGCCAAGGCTTTCTCCAGTTTGTCCTGTCGAAAAAAAGGGTTGCGTAATTTTTTCAGCAATTTCGGGTTCGATGCCATCTCCTGAGTCCACAACATGTATATAGCCCCAGGAATCATCATAGTCAGTGTTTATAGAGATCCACTTTTCCCTATTCGAAAATTTCCGAACCGCATTAATCGAATTTGAAACCAGATTTACCAGAACTTGTGACAACTCAGTGGGCTTCGACATCAAGTTGCAGCTACTACTCAGATCAATTTGAAGCTGAATATTTTCCTGAACACATCGCCCCTGAAGAACTTCTAATGATTCAGAGACGACTTCCGCCAAGGAAACTGAAGAAACTGGGTCTCTATTAGCAACATGTCGACTCATGGATAAAACAGACTTTACAATGTTCGTAATTCGATGGACGGCTCTTAACATCGCCTGTCCATCTTCAACACACAATGGGTTTGGATTGGAGTCAATATGACCTTCGACAATCAACTGGAGTGCCGCTAAAGGCGAGTTGATTTCATGTGCAATACTTCCTGCCATCTCCCCAACCGCACTTAGCTTGGACATTTGCTCAAGTTGTTGTTCATTGTTCACCTGCTCTGAAATATCGAATCGCAGAGCGATAAACTGAATGATTTTTGAACCTGAGTAAATTGGCATAATACTGGCCATCGACCAATATTTCGACCCATCTTTATTTTTGTTACAGATTCTATTCGTCCAGATCTTTCCACTTGTAATCGTATTCCACATTATCTCAAAATAACTTTTAGGATGTACACCTGAGTTCAGAATACGGTGATTCTTTCCAAGAATTTCTTGCTCACTGTATCCACTAATCTCGCAAAACTTTTTATTTACTTTAAGAATAGTACCATCGGGATCTGTAATACTGATCGATGTAAATCTGTCCAACAAAAGACTGAGATTCTTGAGTTCCTCTTCTTTCACTGCAAGTTCTTTGACTCGCTGCTCTTGACTTACTTTGATCCTGAGTAGCGTTTTTCCTAACTCTAAAAACTCATCATCTTTTGTGTAATTAAAACCAATCACATTCGTACCTGTGGAGCATCCTTCCGCATATTCTTGGCAGGCTTTAAAACCATCATTAAAAGTATGAAAGAGACGATTGGTAAACCTTGAAAGATTAAAGAAATACATCGCCGTAAAAATGAAAAGCAAAATTATGACGATAGATAAAGCATATCCAAAGAACAAAAGTCTTTTGTTTTCAAAGACCACTTCATTCCATAAACTGGAATAATTTAGAATGTTTTGAAAATTAAATAGAAGACCTATATTTAGAACACAGAGTCCAAGAATCAACCACCCGACAAGACTCAAATTTCGTTGCGCTTGTTGAATATATTTTTTAATCGACTGATTCATAAAGATCCAATCAAGCACCTTCGGAGTTGTGAATTTCCATCAATGCGGTCATAGCACTTTTATCTAGTCGATCCCCATACATTTCCACCATAAACTTAAAAATCTGGGAAAGGTTCTGAGTTTTTGATGGATCTCGCTTCAGCGACAGCTGGGAGAACAAAGTAGCAACCTGCATGATAGGAGACAAAGGATGTTGCCTATTTCTTTTCAGCGCTCGTGGATACCCTGTCCCGACGACATCTTCGTGATGCTCTGCCACGAGCTGAATAACATCATCGGGAATGTGTCCCGTTGCTATCAATATTTCTTTACCTCGAATTGTATGTGATTCTATTTGTTGTCTTTCGCTCTGCGAAAGAAGATGACGAGGTTTATCTAGAATACTGTTATCAATTTCTTTCATTCCTATCTCATGAAAAAAACCGGCCATACTTAATTTATAGAAGCTCTGAACCGAAGTTAATCCCATTTTCCTAGCAATCATGACGGAGTAGAGCGCCGCCGAAACACACTGGGCGGTGAGTTTGTCAGAGTGTTTATCCATTATTTCGATCAATTCGAAACTATCCGCATTATCACCAATTGCCTCAAGCACCACATTCATGAAGTCTTTTGCCTCAAAAAGAGTTTCTTGATCTACACCTGCTGTGAACACTTTTTCCATCAGGGTATCACCTACATATCTAACGAAATTTAGTTTTTTCTCTCGAGAAATAGAGCGGCTGGATTTAACCACTTTGGCAATTTCAAGATTTGCTCTTACAAACTTAGGAAAATCTATTGCCGTAATATAAAGGTATTTTACTCCATGATTTTTATATCGCTCCAATTGGGACACAGAAAAATGCGTTCCAGCATAGCCAATTTTGATATGTTTTTGCTCTGAAAGCTTTATATAAATATCGAATTCAATTTGAGGCTTTGTTACAAACTCATCTATGGAAACCTTGCAGTATTTTTCTTGCGCACCCTTTTCAACAGAAGCCGGAGCATCTTCACCACCACGCAGAACCTTTTCAAGCAGCAATTGAAAATCCGTAAATTTAAAAGGCTTTGCAATAAACTCATCCGCTCCACGCTCATAAGCTGATTGCGTCTCGAGAAGATGAGAAAAACCAGTCATCAAAATAAATTTTGACTTGTGATTTTTTTTACACCAATCCAACAAATCCAAACCATCTAGAAATGGCATTTGCACATCAGAAATAATCAGATCTACTTCCTGAGAACCCAGGAGATCTCGCGCAATTTTTCCATTAGGTGCTGCTAAGACATTATGACCTAGTTTCCGTATGGATATAGCTAGGGCATCTCGCATTTCATCATTATCTTCAGCTATAAGTATTGATGGCATATATTATGTCCCAAGATCAGTTTTCTTAAGCTTAACAGACCGTAATACTTAGAGTACCTACTAACTCCGATAACAGACTTTTGTAGATTAAAACTAGTCCTGGAAACAACACTTAGGTCGTAAACAAAAGAAAAAATATCAACCAATCTAAGCAGTCGGAAGCCCAAGAAAACGACTTGCTTCTGCTTTACTTTAAAAAGAAGAGTTTCAACTTCACCGTTTCCATAATTGCAGGAGACGCCATAGTCGCCGTCTTTCAAGTTCTTATAAACCTTAACTCCATCTCTAGCTGCGACAGATTCACCTGCCAGCATACAAGACGTGAAGCTGCCAAGACATCTCCAAATAAGAGAACCTCCCCACTCGGTGAAACTTTTATCGCCATATCTGGATAGAAATTAGGACCATTCACTATGGACTCAATCTTGAATTCGAGGTGGAGTTCAGAATACCCCAACCGACATTTCCATTTTTAACTGTTTGTGGTGTGAAATGTAATGTACAAAAACCAGTGCCTGAGCCGTTTTGAAACCCCAAAAAAGTGAGAAACAACGATAGTTCCCAAACCTATCTCATCCTGAATATCCCCTTTACTAACTCCCTTAGGATTCCAGAAAAATGTTTGAAGGGAAAAATATAAAGGAGTTGCGGCGAACTGTCTCAAGAAGAAGAAAGAGTACCGGCAACGGTCATTTTTCTGTTTTAACAAATTGCTCCATAGATAAATGTTTGTCAGCCGTATCACTTTGAAAGACTATTATTTCGCCCTCAATGAATCTCTTTTAAAGGAGTCAGCGTGAAGCTTCAGCTTATTGTTCTTCTCACCTTACTAACCTTCCCATTTTTGGGTCCTTCAACAGCAAAAGCAATTCCTGCCTTTGCGCGAACATACAATATCAGTTGTATGGCCTGCCATTCGGCCTATCCCAAACTAAATGCTGGTGGACATGCTTTTGCAGCCAATGGCTTCCGTTTGGGCGAAGGAGCCCCCGCAACCGCAGTAAACACGGGGGACGAACGCTTATGGTTGCCTTCAACTCCAGCCCTGGCTGCGCGAATCCAAGGCTATATGCAGGCTCGCGATGACGTTCGAAATTTCGATAATACAGGAAACGTCAGCGAAGCCAACTCCGTGGATATTCAGGCTCCTTATCTCATTAAGCTTCTTTCTGGAGGCGCTATTTCTAAAAGCCTGAGTTACTATTTTTATGCCATTTTTGCTGAGAAGGGCGACAACGGAACGGCCTTAGTTGAGGATGCTTGGTTTAGCTACGACGATATTGGAGGTTCTGGAGTTTCACTGCAATTAGGACAGTTCCAAGTTTCCGATCTCATGTTTCCACGTGAAGTGCGCTTGAACTTTCAAGACTATATGATCTATCGTCTTGCCGGCATCACTTATGATCGCGGTTTGCTTCTAGGAAAAAGCATAGGTCCCGTAGATTTTGAAGTGGGCGTAGTGAATGGAAATGGTGTGAAGGCCAGTGCTACCGTTAATGGTGCGGGACTTAATCGAGCCGATCACCTTTTCGACGACAACGATGACAAGTCTCTCTTCACTCGTATAGGTTTTGACATTTCATCAGTGAACGTCGGACTGTTTGGATTAAAAGGTCGTCAGTTTGGCCAAAGTGGAAACTTTCTCAAAACTCGTAGTTCAGACTTAACCGATAAAATTATTTACGGAGTCGATCTAAAAACTGATTTGACTGAGAATATAGACCTCTTTGCCCAGGGACTGGTGAATCAATGGAATGGCTTTGATCGAACTCAACCAGACAAGAATTTTCAGTGGTGGGGCGGTTTTGTTGGCATCGACTATGTTTTCAGTCGAATGTGGGCCTTTTCTCTCTTGCACAACCTTGTCGATGCGGGAGACTTCAAATCCACTGATACAATTTACAGAGGATTGGCTGTTAATACCACGAGCTTAACTGCGTCTCACTACGTTGCCACTAATGCGAAAGTCCTTATCGAGTTGACTTACGATTGGCAAGATCTTGAAGCCAAGAACGTCGATAAATCGGTCGGTCATCATGTTAAGGAAAACTCTTTAATTGTCGGCTTTGACGCTGCTTTTTAATGAATGTGCCCCGAGAAATTAAAGAAGGGGCACTCTATTTGATTATTATAAGAAAAAATGGTGCGCGGGGAGGGACTTGAACCCTCACGCTTGCGCATACGCCCCTCAAACGTATGCTTCTACCAAAATAAATTATTAAATAAACATAGCCGTCAATTTAAAATGCGTATTAGAGGCCCCCGCCCCCGGGGGAACTCGCAAGCATTAGACCAAAAACTGTCACTAAGAAATAAAATGACTAGAAGATTTACGGGGCTATTTTGGGGGTATAACAACGACCTTCGAATACTTCGAGCCACCGCTTTTGAGTAGGATGTCCGAAGATCGTCCTTTGCCTGTAAAGACAGGGCATCACACCAATGGCGCGAATGATGCAAAATAATCTGTTGTTTGTATTGAGTCTTAACCAAAATGAACTGCGAAAATGTTTTAACTACTTTCGGAAAATGGTGATTTGTGGGAATTATTAAATTTTTAGTTATTTTACTTTTAACAACCTTTAATGCACAGGCAGATCCGGACCGTTTCAATATCTCCTGCAACGCAAATGAGAACTGCGTGATCAGTGGACCTCCCATCCCATGCCCGACGTGGCGTGAACCATTCAGAACCTGTCCATCAAGCATGACAGATCCAATCTGTGAATCCAGGCGTTTAGCTTGTCGAGTTAAATGTGGAAAATTGAACGAGGATGCTAATAGGTACCAAAAAGAAGATCAGGCGAGAATTGCAGCCATTGATGTGACAATAGTGAATAATAATACCAGACTTACTACTTTGAACTTTATGGTCAAAGATAATGACACTTTAATTTCTAATCAAAGTAAAATGTGCACAAGCCTTTATCAAAGTCGCCTCAGTTATTTAGACAATCTTAGCATCCAAAAAACATTTGTGACTCAGATAAAAGAGTTAACAGATCTCAACTTATCAGATGATGAACTGCTCAGTAAGATAGACCAAGAGCCCTTCTACTCCACAGCGACAAGACTTGTTCTAACCAATCTGATTAAGACCGCCACAGTTTTTAAAAAAGATCTAAGGTCTTTGGTTGAAGAGTACAATAAAGATAACACCGAAGAGCTTACTCAAATCTTAATTCAATCATTAAATTCGGCAACAATTGAATGTGAGGAGATTACAACAAAGATTCGAGGACAAAAAAATAGTCTTGAGATTCAAATTAAGACCCTCATTGAGGAACAAGAAAGCTTATCTGCAGAACGTATTTCACGACAAAATCATATTAACGAACAAGAGAGAAGAAAATGCCATTGATCGTTATTTCATTTACTATTTTGTTGAGTCCTTCAGTTTTTGCCAACCAAGCTGCTCCGCAAGAAATTCAGAGCAATATTAATCTCTCCAAAGAAGCTGTAGCTAAATTTAAAAATCTTAACGATTCGATGATTGGGTACAACATGGAGGTTAAACAAGCAAAAACTCTGTGTGAAAGAATCATAAACATCAGTGAAAACGATTGCATCGGAATGGCAACTTGCTCTCAATTTGTAAGATTTTCGATGCGGGAGAGAATCTCATTTTGTATGAATGAGTTTAGTAGGATAAAAAATAGTGGTGAATTCATTGATTTGAAACAGACTTCTTTTCTTTTTGAGTTGAGCAGCCCAAGATATCTAAACTTTCCGACCTTACGTATTTCACTGAAAGAAGAAGCAAATCAGTTACAAAATTCGCTAAAACAGACACAGAATTTCTTGCAGCTTTCTAATGGAATTTTTCGCCAAAAATACTTTGATCTATTAAATCAAGAATATCTCGATGTTTCCCAAAAAGCAGAAATGAAGGGTAAAATAAAAGGACGTTGTATTTATCTTAAGCAAAAAGTGAATGATTTGGAACTCCAATACTTATTGAGCTTAGAACAAAAGGACTTTGGGACTTGGTACCTATTACTCAATCGAATCAGATCGTACAAACAGATGGCTAATGCCCTTCGCGAAAAATGTCCGATGAACTTTCAACCTGCGGACTATTCGGTATTAGAGCTTAAAACCCAATCATTTTTAGAGAAGATAGATAAAAATCAATGGATGCATGAATCATGTGAGAAAGTCAGAAAAAATCCACACTATAAGGACATCTGTGAATTAAAGCATATTAACAACGATTACTTCATGCACGCGATGACTGGGGCGAAGCGATGAAGACTATTTTTAAGATTTTTCTTGTATTGCTTTTAGGGGCACAAAATGCAGGAGCGTATAACTCTAAAAAAGGGGCTCCTTCTTCACCCCCTACTCATCCAAAGACATCCGCTCCTTCTGGAGCGACAATTTGTACACATTGTATTAACGCCGATGCAGTCGTGGGACAGCGCTATATAATTAATGGGGTGACTTGGCAATTGGACAAGTTGCTACCGAATGGAATGTGGTCAGGGACAGCGATATATGATAGCCAATCTATAAAAGATAGGTACGATGGTCGATCGGCCGATGAAACATTCGGTCGAGATCTATTCTCCCCGCCAAATGTTTCACGAGTACGTTGGATGAATGCTGGCTATGATCTGATCGATCAAAAGATTAAAGATGCAACGAACCACGATTTTGTTTCTAAGCTAAAAACAAAAATATACGACAATACGACAAAAGAAGCCATGGATGTCGTCAATGAGGCAAAAAAGAACCGTATTGATTCGACTGAATATAAGAACGACTTTGTTTGTCCTGATTATCAATGCACAGAAACACTAAGTCGATTCTCCGCTTTATCATTTCAAGATACAAATTCTCGGCCTGAAAATGCCGATGACTTTATTGCTGATTTCTTTCGTGACCTTGACAACGAATCGCCCTTCATTGCAGACCAAGTTGGCGTTGGTGGGCTTTATTCAGATCAAAAACCCTATTTCAGTGAGCGCAAGGTTGAACTGAATGACCTTCGTGATCGACTTTTCAAACACCGCGCAAAAAGCCCACAGCAATGGGATGCGAAAGCAGAAGCCTTTCGCCAGCTCCGTTATGCGGATGATTCGTATCTTGCAATGGCAAAAGAAAAAGCAGATGCACACTTTCAGGTCGCAGAAACTCTTGTCGACATTGCGACGGATGTCATTCCGTTCACATCTATTCCCAAAGACATCTATAGAGCTTTTGTGGGCAAGGACCCTTTAACAGGTAAAGAGCTGTCACCATTTGAGCGCGCTTTGGCTGCAAGTTTCGCAACAATCAATACAATCACAGCTGGTGCCGCCGGCACCATCGCTGCCGGAATTAAAGTAGTTGGAAAAGCAGCCCCAGCGACAGCCAAAGAAGTGGCACTAGCTGAAAAATTAGCCGAAATTCTTGCTAAATCACCGCTAAAAGTTGATGTTTTAGTAAAGGGCACAACACAAGAATTTACGATAATAGGACGCGATATGAGTCGAGTCAATGAAGTGGCTGCAGCATTGGATAAGCATGGGATTCGGGTGAATAAGTTGAATTCATTTAGCATAGAAGCGCGTGATCAGTGGGGCGATTTGCTGCTGAAATTCAGTGGAGAGCCTGGGGGAAGAATACCTCCAGACGCCGTAAAAGATTCTTTGATGTTTCTTGAGAATCAACAATGGATCAGGGATGCGCTGGAGAAGGGTCACACCATTCTTGACTTGGGTGATCCCCTTAAAAGAGAAATTAGTGCTTTCTACGAGATGGAAAAAACTGAAATTATTGAGTTCTTAAAAAGGATGGCGAAGTGAGTAATAAACAAGTCTTCTTGAATCACCTATCCACTTTCGAGCAGACGCTCAATAAGTTTGGATATTTTAAACTTGCCGTTGATGATACACAGCTAGCAACTTATAAAGAGAAACTATCTGCAACATTTACCCATCAGGGGGTGAGTCAAGAAATCGGAATTAAGTACATTTTATGGAATGATGGTGATGTTTTTTTATCGATGTCGATGTTTAAAATCCCAAGTGATAAAACATTTTTTACGCTACATTGGTTTTTAGAAGAACACGGCCTTGAAGATAAAATCTCATGTAAACTTGAAGCAGGTGGCAACTTTGATACCTTTGCAAAAAAGTTCTTTGAAGACTTAGCTGTTTTATTTGAAAACGAACTCAATGACCAGATAACGGGTAAAAATTTTGAAAATCATTGGAAAAAACTCATGAAATCGAGGGACGATTACTAGAATGATTTAAAACTCATCGTTTTGTCTACCGAAGGAATCTTTTTCGATCATCTCAGATTCTTTATTTATTCAATGATTTCAATTAGATGGTGCGCGGGGAGGGACTTGAACCCTCACGCTTGCGCATACGCCCCTCAAACGTACGTGTCTACCAATTCCACCACCCGCGCGCACTAGAAAGCCTTAAAAGGCTAAGGGAAGGTCTAGTTAACCATTTCCAAAATCTAGAGTCAATAGGTTGGATTTCAGAAAAAAGCCCCCTTCAAATGTTTTTTGCACAGAATTTTAGCAAAAACTTTTAACCCAGCCACCACTCCACCCTGTCTACATAGCAGGAGCACGGATGCTTCTACTACGGAAGAACGAAGATGCTAGGATGGCCCTTCAGATTCCGAGGCCAAGGAAGGCCGACATAAGGAGAGAACATGACTGATTTACATGATGTAGCAATGTTCTGCCTCTTCTACTCTGGAGTCGTGATGTACGCACTGTGGATCACGATCGCAAGACAGCCAGCGCAGGTAGAGGCAAAACAAAAGAAATTCAAAGGTCCTTAGTAATAACATTTTAATGGGCGACTCCTCGAAGGTTTGGTGGTTCCCTTCGTGTTGAGTCCGGGGGGCTGATAAGGCCCCCCATTTTTTTGACACCTTCGTTCGCAAAATGTCTTTGTCTCAAAGTGAGACGCCTTCCAAACTCCCCGCTCCATTTTACAAAGGGCCTATAGATTTAGAAACGGCACTTTTTTTGAAGCTCTTCAAAGTATGAAGAAAACAATTTTATTTCTTTTTGGACTCTTATTTTCTCTACAGACCCTTGCAAGTGAGGCTCTTCGTCTTTACGAGTGGAGCCCCGGAACGACCCTCGCCCCGATAATTCTTCCCGTTCGCAAATCAGAAACTCCGGAACAGGCTGCCACGAGGTATCTGAAAGAACTCGCTAAAAATCCTGATCTCATGGAGCTTTTCGAAGGCAAAATTCCTGAGCTGCCGATGACTGGATTTAGGCCTTTGGATAATGAATCTCGAGAGCACAGGGCTCTTCTGATCGCCAATCTTCCCAAAGACTACGCAAAAAACTCGCAAAGAATCATCAATTTTAAAAAAATATTTTCGCAGACTCGTCATAGCACTTTCATTCTTCCCATGAATGCCAACTTAGGATTAAGTCTCAATGAAACTCGTGATCTCTTTAAACAGGTCTCTGAAAAGTTCCCCTTCCTGGTGGCTATGGGAGGAGATGACGTAGAAACTCGCCTTTACAAACAAGAAAATTTCCATGCTCGAAATACTATCGCGGCTCGTGATCAGTTTGAAGTTGCTCTGATAAAGTCTTATGTTGCCCAAGAAAAAGGATTTGTTTTAGGCATCTGTCGCGGCTCCCAAATCACTTCCGTGGCTCTGGGATATCAATTGATTCAAGACGTGCCGTTTCAGATTGGCCACAAAATGAATCACTCTGACAACTACCACGATATCGAAGTACAAGCGACTCGTAGCAACCTGCTAAAATCCCTCGCTGATGCCAACGGCAGAATGTCCGTTTATTCTTACCACCACCAGTCTGTGATCTTTAAAGAGGGTGGTCCCTTAGATATTGCAGCTAAAAGTCACGATGGCGTAACCGAAGCCACAGAATTTAAAAATGGTCGTGGCTTACTGATGCAATTTCATCCGGAATTTATGAATAACGAATTGGGTGCTAAAATTTTATGGAAATCAGTTGTGCAAAAGAACAACGTCATGCCATTACGCTGCTCAAAAATTTTCACAAATTAGATAATTTATCGACTTCGCCATCGTAGCCAACCAACACTGGATCTGCCAAACACCCAGTGTTGGTTCAAAGAACCTTCTTAAGAACGATCTAAATGTAGAATTCGTTCACGATCACCAACGATCCACAGCAAATCGCCAAGCTGAATGACTTCATTAGAATCGGGATTCAAGATGCGCTTCCCTTCCCGCTCAATACCCACAACAAGTCCACTGGTCCCCTCACGCAAACCGGATTCGCGAATATTTTTATTCAAATACGGAGACTCTTCGCCGATCAAATACTGCTCTAAACCAAAATCTCCGGAACTCGCCACCAACTGAGGATCTGTCGCATCCAAATCGATAAATGCTTTAAAGGCAAGAAGTTGCTCATCCGTCCCAATCACATAGATATGATCATAGGGCATCAGACTTTCATTACGACTTGGAGCTGTGATACGGACTCGTCCTCGCTCGATCAAAGCGATAGTCACACCAAATTTTTCGCGAATTGATAATTGAGATAGAGGCTTTCCCACGTAGGGTGCTTCAGCAGGAATACTGAATTCAGTGATATGCGCGTCCCAGGGAGCAAGCGCTCGAGACATCTTCTTTGGCTGCTTTTCTTGTACTTCATCATTCAGATTGGTCAAAAAGCGATTTTCAAACCAATTATAAATACTGCGTAGTTTTTTCGATAAAATAAAACCAACAACGATCGCCATCCATACAGTAATCGCAATAGCCCAACCCAATGGCACAAACTGAGCGACCATAGCTCCTAACAGGCCTACGGCTAACATAATCCGAGAAACTAAGAACACATACTTATGACTCCCCTTACCCTGCTCTATCAGTAAGATATCAAAACGCTTGGTTCGCCCAAACGCAAGAGCCCACAAAAAAGGTGCACTGAAAATCAACGTCGCACTCAGAGTCAGCAACTTTGCTGCCCCCTCATCGAACTGACGCACCAACAAGTAGGGCAAAGCCACTTTGGCCATCAATAAAAAAATAGAAATGACGATGACACAATTCAACGCCACTTTTAAAATATAAGACCGAACTTGATCTCGCCACTCTCTGTTGCCAGACATGGAAAAAGAAAACATACTGTAACTATCAAGCGAAGCTATCACTCGTGCGGGCAAAATCTCTTCAAGAAAGCTATAAACAAGCTCGGTCGATCGCAACATGTAGGGCGTCGTGAAGGCTGTAACCACGGAAACAGCCACTGCCAGTGGATACATTTTATCACTGATCACTTTCAAACTAAGACCTAGTGTCGCGATGATGAAAGAGAACTCCCCAATTTGAGATAACGCCATACCTGATTGCACTGACGTCTTCAAAGTCTGGCCGGACAACACAGATCCCACAGTCACACTGATCATTTTCCCAAGAATCACAACCGACGAAAGAATGAGGACTTCTTTCCAGTACGTCATAATAATGACTGGATCGATCAACATCCCCACCGAAACAAAAAAGACCGCAGAAAAAAGATTTTTAAGTGGATTAACCAGACTGTGAATTCTTTCACTCTCGACCGTTTCAGCAAGGATAGAGCCCATAATAAAAGCACCCAATGCTGCAGAAAATCCAACCGCATCAGCAAAAACCACCATCAACAAACACAAGCCGACGGAAACAACCAGTAAAGTTTCTTCAGATAAAAAGCGCTGTGCTCTTTTCATGAATGACGGTAACAGAAAAATTCCGGCGACAAACCACAAAGACAAAAAGAATGCGAGCTTGACGATAGCTCCCAACATCTGCGTCCCTGCAAAGTCACGGGTCAATGCAACTGTCGTTAGAAGAACCATCAATAGGACGGCTAAAAGATCTTCGATGACCAGAACCCCAAAAACCATCCCGACAAATTTTAAATTTTTAAAACCCAGCTCTTCGATTGTCCGAACAATGATCGAAGTGGAGGAAATAGACAGAATTCCCCCTAAAAATAAGCTGTCCATTGCAGACCAACCTAAAAGGCGACCAGTAATGAAACCCAAACAAATCATCATTGTGATTTCAAAAACAGCCGTGAACCCTGCAGTTCCCCCCACTCTTAGAAGCCTTTTAAAGCTAAACTCAAGACCCAATGCAAACAGTAGGAAGATAACCCCAATCTCACCCCATAAGCTGACATTGGCTCCATCGACCACTGTCGGAAACAGAGTGGCCTTTGAGCCGACCAAGAAACCAGCGACCAGGTAACCTAATACTAGAGGTTGATTTAATCTTTTGAAAATAAGAGTCACAAGACCTGCGACCCCAAGAATAAGTGCCAAATCAGAAATCATCGTGGGTAGAGTGTGCATGCAATCAGTATGACAAGAGATTTAAAGCACCACAAACGAAAAACGGCCCCTTTTTTTAAGGAGCCGTTTTCGATTCAATTTCGTTTTTAATAAAAACTATTTAGCTTGAAGAGCTGCAGTTACTGCTGCTTCAGCGTTCACAAGACCAGAACCATACTCGTTCTGTTCGTTAGGGCCCAAAGCGCGTGCAGTTTGCTTCAAGATGGCTTTTACTTGTGCACCAGTCAGTGCCTTGTTCGCTGCTTTAATAAGAGCAGCTACACCAGCTACGTGAGGTGTCGCCATTGAAGTTCCATCCATTTCAGCGTAATCAGTTGCTACAGTTTGCAAAGTCGCTTTTACACCCTGGCCTGAACCAAGTTGTTTCACGATTTCTTCACCTACCGTTTGTTCAATCATGAATACAGCTACTGGAAGAACGTCACCGTTTTCAGTCAACGCACCTTGGATCAATCCAGGAGCATTATTGTAGATGATAGCACCCAAAGCACCCGCTTTGATTGCATTGTCTACTTTTTCGCTGAACTTGATCTCACCGCGACCGATCAAAGCATAT
The DNA here is from genome assembly GCA_964431515.1 of uncultured Bdellovibrio sp. Taxonomy (GTDB): domain Bacteria; phylum Bdellovibrionota; class Bdellovibrionia; order Bdellovibrionales; family Bdellovibrionaceae; genus Bdellovibrio. Next base: position 62,114 of record CAYSKF010000007.1, on the reverse strand, counting down.
TTGCCTTTTACGTTCACTTTTGCAAAATCAGTTGCTTTACCCAATCCAACATGAACTAAAACATTTGTTTCAGGGTTTAGAACTTCACGCGCTCCTTGGAAAGTTGAAGAAGCAACACGTGCCGTTTTGTTACCAAGTGTGATTTCTACTGAACTCTCGCGACCAGTTCCTTGCGGTACAGTTGAAGCAACTGCAACTCCAGGCGCTACAACAGCCAACTCAGGTCCCCATTGAGAGAAATCAGCTTTTTTCAAATCACTGTCTACTGCACCAACTGCGATGACAGTCGACAAAGCTGCTGGGTAAGAAACTTTTGGAGTTCCACTGTTACCAGATGCTGCTACTACAGTGATTCCAGCTCTGTCCGCAGCTGCAACAGCTGAACGCTCTGCTGGAGTTGACCATTGGCCACCCAATGACATTGAAATCACATCTACTTTTTGTTGGATACCCCAGTTGATTCCCTGTGCGATTGCAACATTCGAACACCCTTGCTCGCTACAAACACGACCTGCAAGAATTTTCGCTGAAGGCGCAACACCTGTGAAACCTGTGCTGTCAATAGAACCAGCGATAGTACCTGCGCAGTGTGTTCCATGACCTACTTTATCAGTAAAGTCTTCACCTTGAGAGTCGCCAGTAAAGTCTTTTCCAGCTTCAAAGTTGTCTTTAATTGAAGGATGGTTTTCATCGATACCAGTGTCTAAAACCAAAACGCGAGCGCCTTGACCTTTATTAGATGCGGCCCAAGCTTGTGGAGCTCTTACAGCATGAATACCCCAAGGAGTTTTAGGACCCAAATTGCGGCTTTGCTGAGATTTAACTGCTTTACCTAAGAAACCTTTTACTGGACGAGGAGCTTCATGAAAAATTTCTTTCTCAACGTAAGCAACAGCTGGATTCGCTTTAATCTTTTCGATTTCATTTTGATCTTTCGCATCGATGATCAAAGTATTTAGATTCTCAAGACTGTCTTCAACCTGACCATCTACCTGAGCAAGTGCGCCCGGTTGAGCACCCCATTGAAATCCTTTAAGAGCATAAGACCCCTTCTTCTTATACGCCATGTGTGCAGATTTGAAAGATTGCTGATCTTTCATAATTACGATCACGCGCTCCGCTTGAGCTGCTGTCGCAAACAACACTGTCAGGATGAGTGCAAACACGTTGGTTTTCATTAAAATCCCCCCAATATCCATGGACTTCATCAATTGAAGTCCTTCATAGGAATGCACTTCATTTCAGGTTGGAAAATTTATCAAGTACTCTTTTGGAACCACCAAAAGATTTTTTGGAACCAAAAAAGTGAAATTATCTGTCAAAACCCACACAGTTCCAATTTGGAACCTCAGTTCGATTTTAGGACTAGACTAGACCATCAAATAAGCAAAACTTATATCAGACATCATTTAATTGATTATAAAGTGCTTAAGATTAAATCACTAAAAATGACGCAAAGCGATTGAGAAATCGATTGAAGATTAAAATATTATGTTTTTTTCAGTCTTCTTTTAAGGAGCCAAACGGCAACCAACATCTCGATACTGTCACGAAACATTCTTACTCGAGACTGATCTTGATGGCGCCAACGCACTGGAAACTCTTGGACATTTTTTTGAAAACGAAGCAGCCAGAGAATAAGTTCAACGTCCCAAGAAAATCGCTGTACTTGAAGTCGTGGCAAAATATTCGAACGAAAAAAAACATCATTGCGAATGAGCTTGAAACCGCACTGAGTATCTTTAAATGGCAACTGCACTGTCTTTCGAAGAATCCAGTTAAATATCTTTCCCATCGTTTGACGCAACCAATGCTGACGAATTTCGATCTGACTTTCCGCCAGCCCCCGAGAGCCCATAATTAAATATTGTTCTTTAATAAGACTGATTAGTTTCGGAAGCTCTGTCCATGGTGTCGACATATCTGCATCAGCGACCAAAACCCATGAAGACTTCGCACTGGCAATTCCTTGATGAACGGCAGCTCCTTTACCTTTGTTGATTTTCGCCGAAATCAAATGCAAAAGAGGCCATTCTGATCGCAACCTCTCGACAACTTCTTTAGTGGCGTCGCCAGATCCATCGTCGACGACGATCACTTCCATCACGTTCGCTTGAAGGGCTCTTGCATCGACCAGCTTCTGCAATTCTCGCAAAGTTATGGGGAGCCGAGACTCTTCATTAAACGCAGGAATTACAACTGACAAGTCGATCATGACTTCTCAGTTGTAGATTTTTTTTGATCTGAACTTCCGCCTACAGGTAGGAAGAAACTCAAAGGATGACTGAAAAAATACTGCCGCAAAGCTCGACGTATAGCTGCACGTTGAGGCGTATTCACAGCGCGCGCTTTAATAGCGATGATAAGAGCGAGACCAAAACTGACGCCCACATTAAACACCCCAATAAAAAAGATCCCTAATACCGCTCGCCAAAAATCCCAAGTTTTTAAAAATTCAACACCTAAAACAGGCAAAGCTGCTGCCAAGGTCCCAGATGAGAGGGTCACGTGACGGACATCCAAGGGAATACCGAAAAATTTTAATATCTCTGGCGACATTCCCAAAAAAAGACCTAATGAAATATTACCCAACAGACCTGACATGTTTTTTTCGAGGAATATGGCAATATTTCGCGCTCCCCTTTTCCCAAACAAGGCACATAGAGCAGGACTGCGAGCCAACGTCTTTCGTAAAGAATTCAACGCAAACCAATTATCTCCCCATCCAGCGACAATACTAGAACTCCAAAGCAAAATTCCCGTGAAGCCTGCAAAAAGAATAGATGGACCAAAAATATCTACAGACTTGTAGGCATATGTGGCTTTTTCTACAGACATTAGATTGTTTCCAAAAAGCGCAAAAAATACGAAATTAATGATGATCACTGTCGGAACTACGAACAAAACGTTGCCCAACACAGATGCCACTTGAGAACGGATTAAATGCGCAATCTCGATAACCAGATCTTGGACGCCTTTCTCTGTATCAACATTCTGCATTTTATCAGCAAGTGCTGGTGCCGTCATTGCAGGTTGCTTTGTGCCCAAGGTGAAGCCCACCAAATGAATCGCCACAAAGCTGAAGGCATAATTTAGTGAAGCCAAAAAACCTTCCATGAAGCCAGAAAGCCCCAAAGACAGAACACCCATTTTGACATAGACGGTGACCGCAGTCACAGCTCCACCTCCACCTGCAGCCTGCAACATGTGTCGATACTCTTCTTTTGTTCTGGTGATGTAATGATCGCCAGTTTCTGCAGCCCGCTCGACAATTTTGCGCGCAAAAAGAGCAATATTTTGTGACAACAAAGATTGAAGACTGCGTAGCTCCAGATTATCGTCAATGAGCTGTGCTAAAAAACCAGTTATTTTGCGATGATCAATCTTTTCCGTAATCAGTATTTCTAAAAGACTTTCAATTCTTTGAATGTAAATTCGCAGACGCATCATCTGGAACACCAAATTAATGCTCACGCCATACTCATCCAAATGCCGATGCACTTGCTCCAACTCCTGCCCACATTCCCAAAGAATCATACGCAGTCGCGATGCCTTTTCAAATGCCAGACTCGCATTCTTCGCGTGATAGGCGTTGAAAAATTCTTCCAAGCCCCGTGCTAAACCAAAAAAGGCAGAGTTATTAAAAGTTGGATCATTCAAACGATGTCGAATTGCTGGAGACAAACCGATGGCGCGTACTTGAATCACTAGGTAATTCAAAGAATACTCGATATCTGAATGAAATCGATTCCACCCTTCTTCATGAGCGGCGACCTCATAATTGAACAAACTCACTAGACGGGAAAATGTTTCTTCCTCAATAGTCGATATCCATTGCGGATCATTCTTATCCGGAAAAAGGGACCAAAAAAGATAACCCAAATCTTGATCTAGTGGTGGTGACGGCAAAAACTTCAAAACCAAACGATCAACAAATTCACCCCATAAACCGAGCTCTTTGGGAAAGCCAGCCTCCGTGTAAAGCTCTAAACCGCTGACTTTATGAACAACAGAACGGAGTGTCCGTGCCACTTCCAACTTCCACGCACTATTGCGGTCCAAAACCATCAATAAATATCGCAAGCGAACCAGAGGTTCTCGCCCCGTCGCTCCATCATATCGGACCCACTGCAAAATCCTGACGAGCCAATAGAGTTTATCTTCAAAAGTCCTATTTTCTGCAGCCGCAGATAAAAGCGAATCCAGATCACTGTGAATCTTATCTCGTTGACGATATTTTAGAAGGCGAAGACGAAAAGCTTTTAATTTACTAAACATAGTGAAATTCTACAGAACCGCTCTCTAGAGTCCAGAAACTGCAAAAGCAGGAGCGGTGCATTAGACTCTTGGGGCGCAACTTTTTGTGGCATTACTCCATTTTTCACCCCGTGATAGAAAAAATTATGAAACACAAATTCATTTTTTCTCTCATCCTCTTTTATTCACTCTCTGTTTTTTCAGCGTCGCTCCCTTCAGAGCTTTCTGGCACAGATGTTCTTAGTAAGAAAAATGTGCACCACTCGTTCGCATCTGAGAATAAGGCGACAGTCATCGTTTTTCTTTCAGCTAAGTGCCCCTGCTCAGCCAGCCATGAAGAAATACTTAAAGGTCTGCGAGCTGAATTCAAAGACTTCACCTTTTTAGGAATACATTCAAACTCCGACGAGCCCATAGATATTACAGAAAGCCACTTCAAAAACAGTCAAATGACATTTCCCATCCTCGAGGACACAAAAAATGCTTGGGCAAATCAATTTGGAGCCTTAAAGACACCCCACGCCTTTGTCGTTAATACCAAAGGAGAAATCATCTACCAGGGAGGGGTCACAAACAGTCACGTTGGCCCTGCGGCTACTACGCAATATTTAAAAGAAGTACTTATAGATCTCAGTGCAGGTAAAGCCCCTCGACATAAAATCGGTCGCGCTCTGGGGTGTTACATTCAACGTGAGGAATAAAGAATGAAAAAGAATATTTACATAATCATTATGATGGCACTTTTGGCATCCTGCGCACAGCCCGACTATTTGACAGCTGAAAAAGCTGATACAAACAACAATGAAAAACCAAGCGAGATGTGCGAGTATGTTTTTCAGAACTCACAAACTTGTCTGAAAGCGGAATGGAAAGCTCCCCCTAACAGCACGGAACCGGCAGAGCTCACTGTCACTCTGACGCCAGCATCCTCTTTAAGACTGAGTGCTCTTTTATGGATGCCCTCGATGGGGCATGGTTCAGCACCTGTACAAGTGATTCCCCTCGAGAATGGCAAATACCAAATCGCAAGAATGTACTTTATCATGCCCGGTGACTGGGATGTTCGACTGTTCTTAAAGAATGAAAAAAATGAGGTGGTCGATCAAGTCTTTTTACAACTGGTGATCCCATGAAGTATTTCGTTTTAACGTTGATAGCTCTTTTTCAAAATATTTCTTTTGCTGCCAGCTGCTGTGGTGGTGGTTTTTCTATCCCGGGCCTCATCCTGGGAGATGATAAAGCTCAGTTAACAAACACCCTTTCCTCCTCAAACGTCAGTGATGAAGTCATGAGCTCAGGGAAATGGCTGCAACGTCAAGATGACAATCGCACTCACACCTATAAAATTGAAGGTGCGGTTTTAATTAAAAACTCTTGGCAATCCGGATTCAGTCTACCTGTGATACAAAAAAAGTCTGCCGCAACTCCCGCCTCTTCGGGTGCAGGAGACCTCTCACTGTATGTGGGTCACGAGTCTTTTCCAGAGCTGCAATACTCTCGCTGGAAACCTAAAGGTGTGACCTTCCTGCAATTGACCCTACCAACAAGTCCTTCCATTTTTGATGCCGAACAAGGGGACTCCACGAACATCCGGGGCAAAGGATTTTACACTCTTGGCGCTGGCATAGCCCTGCAAAAAAACTGGAAGGTTTGGGACATCAACTTTAATACGGAAGTTCACCGTTCATTTGCCAGGCAGATTACAAGTCCCATCTATAACGGCTCAGTCGAGTTGAATCCAGGTTGGGGACTTTCACAGAACTGGGGCTTAGGTTGGAACTATCGCGAACTAAGAATCGGCAGTTTTATTAGCTTTATGTACGAAGATCCAATCGAAGTTCGTGGAGCAACGAACTCTCGAAGCGCCTTCCAAAGAGTCTACACTCTTGGCTTCTCTGGAAGCTATATGCTGACCGGTGAATCAGCCATGACCTTGTCCTACTCAGATCAAGCCCTGATTGGAGATCCATCCAACTCATCGTTATCAAAAACCATTAACTTGAGCTACCAACACCGGTGGCCTCTTTAGGAGACTTTATGAAAAAACTAAAACACTTTGCCCTCATCGCTTTTTGTGCCTTGGCAACAACCAATGCACTTGCCAACTCAGGAGAGCACACTCCAGAAGATCATAATAAGCTTTGTCCAATCTACTTTCAAAAAACCGACACATGTGCTCAGGTAGAGTTTACCCAGGGTCCCTTTGACGGAGAAGAATCTCAATTTATCGTCCATTTTTACGAACATCAATCAGCCCGCAGCGAACACATTATGGTGACACCGCAACAGTTAAAAATAGATCTTTGGATGTACATGGGAAATCATGGAGGACATGGTTCTGCACCAGTCTCGTTCACTGAACAAAGTCCGGGAGTTTATCTTGTGTCCAATGTCTATTTCATTATGCCAGGTCGTTGGAATATTCGCTTCTTTGTTGAGAACGAACAGAAAGACCTCATCGTCGATATAAAACCTTCAGGAAACTAACAAAGTCAAAAATTAAGAAGCCTGCACTTCTATCTGTGCAGGTTCGCCTTGAAGCAGTAATTCGATCCGATGAGAAATATCTAAAATAAAGGATTGGAGAAGTGCTGAGATACGATAAGCATCTAAAATTACCGCATCCTGGACAATTCCGTAGGACTTCAAAAAGAGTTGGTACTTTCTCCATTTACTCCAAAATAAAAAACGATCTCCGAAATTTTGCAGTGAGCTTATCAAAGCAACATCTCTTAGATCTTCAGGTCTTGTTTGAAAAAAAGGATCCTGAATGATTGTCATCGCTAAAAGTATTCTGTCCACCTGAACTTCGGTGGAATAGTTATCCAAACCAAGCAACTCTAAATCAGCCAAAAATTCTTTGAAGAACTTTTTTGCTTCAAATGATCTTATCTCATTTGGATTTTCGCTGATCTGTTTAAGGTTTTCGATCTTTGGTGCAACAACACTCTCAAACCAAAGACGATGTTTTTCTTGTTCAGATTTCATATCTTAAGAGTTCGGAAATTTCTATAAAAACTCCAGACCAGGTTTATAGTATTTCAGTAATGTCACAAATGGAGATCTTTACAGTGTCCAGAATGAGACAGTCTTAAAATAGAACAAAAACAATAATAAATTAAGTTTAGCCCTCATCTGCCGATATTTCAGTTTAGAGTGCTGATGAATTTTACATCTGACTAAACATTTGTGATTTTCGTCCCACCAAAGTTTCTCAGTTTGATAAAGCAAATTTGTGACTATTGAGTTTTATAAAAACCTCAGTCAGACTTTTGAATAGGTCTTGATGAACAGAAGGGGGAATGATGTTCATCTTTAAAACTTTAATAGCTATTGGTACAGTGGGTGCACTACTCACTTCAGCGCAAGCTCAGGTGAAGCCGGACATTACAGCGGCAAATCCCTCTGCAATGGAAGAAAAAGCCCGCAAGATGTACCAACGTCTCACAGGTACAAAAATTCCAGTCGACAGCCCAAAGATTAAAGAAATGGCTGCTCTTATGACAAATGGTGACGATCTCAGCGCAGCAAAAATTGCGACAGCAGATCCTAACTTCCTGAACATCACTGTGAAGCTGATGGCACTTGAACTGTCGACTCGTGACGAAACTATCAAAACTCCGCTTAATGATTTCGCTGCAAGTTTTATCGGTGTTACCCGTGATCAGACTGATGCTCGAGAACTTTTAACTGGAAACTTCTACTACCGCGGCAACACGCCAAATCTGAATGTCATTAATGATATCCTTCTGTCTAACAATCACTACCAAAGATTAGAAACAGATCGCGTGAATCTTGCCGAAAACTTGATAAGAGTTGAAGGGCAAATGATTGCGACGAGCAATACGGCTTCAGTACCGAACCCTGACCCTGCTGGTGTTTTAACGTCAAGAGCTTTCATGGGTGCACATGCTTTGATGGGGACGAATCGCCGTCTGGTTGAATTCACATTCCGTGAATTCATGTGTGTGCCTCTAGAAAAATGGGCAGATACGAGCGCTTCTGATGCGCGCATCGGCCGAGATATCGATCGTTACCCAACAGGTGATCATCCGAAGTTTTTAACTTCATGTAAGGGTTGCCACACAGTTATGGATGGATTCCGTGGAGCTTTTGCTAAGTGGGATTTTGAAGGTCGAGGTCTGAAACATTCAACCGTCAACACTCGCAATGCCAATGCTAATGTTAACAATTTCAATATCAATGCAGATGCGAATGGAATTGTCGCGAAAATGAATCAAAACAGTGCGACCTTTCCAGCTGGTTTTGTGACGACCGATGATTCCTTTGTAAATCATGCCATACGTCCAGCTAATGCCGGTCTTTTCGAATGGCGCAGTCAAGGAACTACAGGAAACGGAGTGAAGGAATTCGGAGCGATGGTTGCGAACTCTGGCCGCTTCAGTCAGTGTATGGCTCAACATGTCTTCAAAGCAGTCTGCCGTAAGGAAATTGACCCCGTAGCTCATAAAGCCGCACTTAAAAAGTGGGGTAAAGAATTTGAGGAAAACGGATATAAATTGAAAGATTTATTTGAGTCTATGGCAACAAAACAAGAATGCTTAGGAAACTAAGGTGGAGTCCACGATGAAAAAATATCTAAAACTCACTCTAGCAACAATTCCAACAGCTTTCGTTTTAATGCTTGGATTTAACAACTGCGCTCGCTTTGATGCGGATCAACAAGTATTCGAAGAAAGCACAAATCTAGGAAGTAGTGCGCCTGTTGAACCACCTCCAGATATGGGCCCTCAAGAGCCGATCGATAATCCCTATGCACTTCTTTCTGCAGAACAGACTCTAGCGTCCATGCTAAAAGTCACCAACGTGAGTCTGACTCCAGCAATCAACGCGGAATATACAACACGATACGGTGCTTTGGCAGGCGGAAACAAACTTACGCTAGCAAACTCACCACTCATGCTCAGTGCAACAAGCTTAGCTGGTGCTGTTTGTGGAACACTGGTCACCCAAGAGACGGCGCTACAATCTGCAGATCGTGCATTCTTTGTTGGGGTGAACTTCGCTTCACCAATTAGCAGCCTCGACGATGTAGCTTTCGTGTCTAGCGTTCGTGGCATGGCTCGATCTTTCTGGGGAAGAAATGAAAACTCGGCTGAGTTTTTATTATTCAAGAAGTTTAAAAATGATTTCGAAAGAGACTTAACGGCAACAGAGCGCACTCAAGCAGCTTCAACAGCTAACTTCATGGTTGGTCTGTGTGCGGCGATGCTTTCGAGTGTTGATGCGATTTCATACTAGTTTATTTTTCGTGGGGGAAAACATGAGTAAGAACAAAAAAGACATCCCAATGTGGGCAAAAACAGGTCACAAGAAACCCGTCACTCGTCGAGACTTTCTTGCGGCTGGTATTATTCCTTTTGCCGCCTCTGTCTTTGTCCCTAGTTGGGCTTCGTTGCTTTTAAGTGGTAAAGCTCATGCTGCCGAAGGCGATATGAATTGCGATGCCGCAGATGCACTCATCCCCGTAGTCACCGTGAATCTCAGTGGTGGCGCCGCCCTATCAAGCAATTTTTTACCAATGAATGCCGCTGGTGATCCGATTGCGAGCTACAACAAAATGGGTTTAGGTAATAACCAAGTGCCTATCGTCCGTGAATTTGGCAATGTGCCATTCGCTGGAATGGAGAATGGCGTTCTCTTGAGTCAGTTTTTAGCTGGGGTTCGCGCCGGGGCTGTCGCAACAACAATTGACCGAACGGCATTTGTCGCTGTTCCCAATGAGTCACAAAATGACACTCCAGCAAATAAGCTAGATATCTCTGGTCTTGTCACGAAGGCCGGATTGATCGGCGCTAATCTGCCGAATCTCGGTCGAGTTCAAACTAGCACTGGTATCCAACAAGCAGCCGCATTGGTGCCTCCCCCATCTCCTTTGATCGTAAATAACTTCAACTCTCTTTCAACTTCCATTGGCTATACTGCCGCTGTAGCTCAATCCTTGAATCCGAAACAGCGCGAATCTTTGTCAAAATTGATGCGAGATCTAAATACTGCTCAAACGCGAAAATTAGCTGCTATTAAAGATGGCGAAGGAGTCAAAAAAGTATTGGACTGTGCGGGCATCAAAAATGTCGATGTCGTGGTTAAAGGTGCAGGGATCATCGATCCAAGAGGTAACCAAACGTTCGCACAAGCTTGGGGAGTCAATGCTCAAACAGCTGCAACAGATAACAATCTCATTTCAGCAGCCATGGTTTACAATACTCTTTTGGGTCAAGCTGGAACTACAAACTTAAATATTGGTGGCTATGACTATCATGATGGAACGCGTGCCACTGGCGACGCTAAAGACCGCGAGGCCGGCACGATGGTCGGAAGAATACTGCAAAGCGCGGCAATTCTCGGAAAACCAGTATTTATCTACGTCGTTTCAGATGGATCTGTTTTCAGTCCGGATTCGGCATCCCGATCTGCACCATGGGCGGGTGACCGCGCCTCTAATGGTGTGAATTATATTCTTTACTACAACCCTGCGGGAAGACCAGAAACAAACGGTTTCCAAATCGGTAGTTTCACTGACAATCAGGGCGCAGACACTTCTTTTATTACCGGGGGAGATCCAGAAAAAGCAGCTCTCGCCGTATTTGCAAACTGGTGCCAAGTCAACAAACGCATGGATTTACTTGAGAAGGTAGCAGGACGACCTTTCGACACGAATAATTTACCGAAAGTCCTCAAATTCGGTTGATCTTATGTTTCTGAAAACTGGGGGAAGAATTTTGAAAAAGCTCATGTATGTTCAAAAAATCGGATTACTCCTAAGTGGTATTGTTCTGGTTGTTGCCTTCAACAATTGCGGTGAAGGCTTTATGACACAGGAAATGGATTCAGAAGGTTCTTTTGCCAGTTCTGGCTTTTCACGTTTGGGAAATGAGACCTGCGAAACAGCTCTCATGCGTGTCTATGAAAATTCTTACCATCCCTTCTTGACCGAAACTTGCGGCAGCTGCCATACAAATGGACCCGGTCTTGGTGACTTCGGAAGCAAGGATATCGCTACCTCTTTTATTTCGTTTACTTCTATTGGTTCAAAAAAAATTGACTCTCAGTCTATTAATGAAAATCACAAACCACCAGCAACTGGAGCTCACAACTCCGTTCGAATCCAGGAGTTAAGCAGCTATTGGGATTCACTTCAACCAGCTTACTTAGAATGTGTAAGCAGCTCTTCTGGGGGCAAAGACCCTAAAAAATATATCGTAAAAACTCAAAGCAAAATGGTCCCTTCAAACCTTTCAACAACCTTCCAAAAAATGGAATGGGATTTAGAATCTGAAAGCTCAAATCCGGTGCCGTTGATCGCAACAATCGAAATCCGCAAATCTGAATTTGGTGGACAAACACGAGGTTACGAATTCAGAAATCCAACTTTACGCCTAAAAATCCAAGATCCAGATGGATATGCCGTTAGAGCACTTAACATCATCGTCAATGATGAGTTAAGACCAGAAATTTCCACTTACAGTAACATTTCAAAAGTGATCACAGATCTCACGGATCTTAATCTGGCTCAAGGAGCAGCTCACGGCTTTCTGGGTATTCCCCTTTCTGCCTCTGATACAATTGGCTTAGATTTTTCTAGTATTCGTAGCCCCCGCGGAGACGAGTCAGATTCCGGCGGTTCTGAAGGTGGTGGCGACGATCAAGGAAACAGTCGAGTCTACAAATTCTCTGAGTTGGCAGCGCCTGGTGGTGTTTTCGCTACTTCTTGTTTCGCTTGTCACAACTCAAGCCGCGCCGATGGTGGACTTAATATGACCGACTACAACCGTGCTAAACTTGCAGCACCCAACATTAGGTCCCGTGTGAACAACGTCAACAATCCGATGCCAACTGGAGGCCTCCTTCCTGCGGCGCAAAGGGAAGCCATAAACAGCTGGGTCCGCAATGGCATGCCTCAATAAGTAACATTTTTTTAGATGTCGATACTCACAACAGCTGTCTATAAAAAAGTAGACAGCTGTTCTTTTTGATACGCTTAAAACCAATAGATCGCTCAAGAGATAGCACTTTTCTTGCATCAACTAAATGTATGAAAACCAACGACAAAGCACTCTCTTTATCAACAACTCTTGCAGCCATCCTCACGCTCATGGCTGGAGTTCTGGTAGGCTGTAACCAGAGTTCTTTCGTCGCAACTTCTTTAACTAATGCCGTTAAAGATCCCGCACCAAGCTCTACTGAACAACCCACAGAGAATCCGGAAGGCTCTCAACCAACAACCCCGACAACGCCAACACCAGAAACTCCAACAAAAGTATCCAAACCGACTAATGGTCGTGGCGGTGCTAAGGGAAATATCCAAGAGTCCTGCCCTGGTCGTAACGTGGCTCTTCACGTTCCTAGTAGTTATTCCGACTCACGCCCTACGGCTATCGTTGTAGCAATGCATGGACTTGGTGACACCTACCAGAACTTTAACGCTGGTGGAGCCTACGCTGGTTGGCATAATCTGGCTGCCGAGAAAAATTTCATTTATATGGTTCCTTCCTCACGCAACCCAAATCGTCAAAGTTTTTTATATTTTAATTCTGACAACTCACCTAATGCTTCAGCCATCGTCGACGAAGCTGAATCCCTTTTAGAGTGTATTTACAAAAATATCGGTAGCAAATATAATATCGAAACCAATGAAATCTATTGGATTGGCTTTTCTGAAGGCGCTTCATTTACCGCTTTTGTCTCAAACTATCTATCACAACGCCTTAAAGCTGTTGCCATTTACGGCGGCAGTGCCCCCAGAAACCAATCAATAATAAAAAGAAACTTACCTATCTATTTTCTGACTGGAACTTCAGACTATGGGTATGACGCGATTCGATCGCAGTCTACACAATGGACAAGTCATCCAAACGTCCGAAACTTCGTGCAAGCAAGTCATTCTTTTTCACAACTGAATGCCCGAGTTTCCCCTCGAGAAGTATTTGAATTTATGAGCAAGACAGAAGCAAGCCCCGTCGAGAGCGGGTTTTAAAAGAAAAAAAGGATTTTTGGGGAGTAGACTCTCCGCCTACCCTTCATAGAAGTATAAAGATAAAAACTAGGAAGCTATCAAGCGAGGTCGGTGTGCTTGTGGAGTACCAATCACTCCCTCTTCCATCATGCGCAAAGCCACAGTGATAATATATTCTTGGCTCTCGCTACGGTCTTTTTCAGGAACCTCATTCATACTCTTTAAGTCTTCCAGAAAGTATTTTGTTCCCTCGAATGAAAGGACCTCACAGACTCGTTGAGTGACTCCAGTAGATGAGTTATTACTCAAGGCCATTAGTAAAGTTTCGTTAGGGACTTCTTTCAGTAAATTTAAGAGATCTGTATCATTGAGATTCTCAAGTTCGCCGAAGTACATCGTCTTTCCTTTCTCTCGTTTTGCGCTAACAAAACCCGTCATCACTTTAAGCAGACGGGTTTTTGAAAAACTAAAATTAAGCTGCTTTACGCTCTGGTGTGGTTTTCCAGTTTGGCTTCATTTTTTTGTAGTTCTTTTCGTCATGCTTCCAAGCTTTTGCATACTCTTTGTTGTATTTCGCAAACTTCTTATCCAACCAAGCATAGTACTCTGTATAGATATAGTTCGTGAAAAACTTTGTCATATATTGGTGAGGTCCCTTAACTGGAAATTCGTATTTACCAAAGAAATAAACGATTTCATTGTTAAAGTTTTTCCACCACTCCATCGCCTCTTTTTTATGCACAAAATTACCTACGAACAAAGGTTTACCTTCAAAAGTGAAACCCACTTCATAGCCATGACCTGCATTCATATAATAAGCTTTGAAATTGTAGCCGTAATAGTTATAGTCTTTTGTCTTCTTTGTCGTTGTCATCAAATCCTCCCCTTTTATGTCGGAATGTTGTGTGAACAACCACTCTTCGGACAATTATTGAAGAAGTTAACAAGGATAGGATGACAAAACACGTCCTACTTTGAGAACGTGCACGAAACTCATTTCAAATGACTGTTTTCCTTATGAAAGCTACGAACTTAACTTTGAATATTATTTTCCTGTAGCTTTTACGAATGGAACTTAGACTGTAACAACCTGCCCTTTAGACCAAAAACCAGCCGACTCGGTCAGCCCCGAAAGAACTGAGTGAAAATGCGATTGAGTTTGCATTTTTTCAGCACCAAAGCGGCGTTCAAACTCTTGTCGAATAAATGGCACCTTGGAGGTACCTCCCGTCAAACAGACCAGATCAACATCATTATTAGTCAATCCTGCATTTTTTAAGCATAAATCCAGCGAAGCGAAGATCTTGAGCTTGGTTTCTTCCGCCCAATCAACAAATTGCTTTTGCAAAAATGTTTCAGTAATTTCTAAACCAGGATAATCATAAATAAAATCTACTTTTTCTTCGCTTGAAAGATCTTTTTTGATACTTTCAATTTTTTCAAAAAAAGGAAAGACCTGTTGGTCTTCCATCAAAACGAACAATCGCTCTACGGCAGCCTCATCCGCTTTAGTTAGCGAACATTTTTTAACCTCACGAATAAACTCGTAAGTATCTTTTTCTTTCAAATGAACAATATGTGCAGGATGATTCAGTCTTTGCACTACACCCAACGGCATTGTCAGCACATTGCTTCCCATTGGTAAACGGTAGCGTGACTTTGCGCCAAAGTACGAATTGAGCCGATGACTCATAAACACACTGTCTAGAGCATCCCCAGCCAAAGGACAACCATCAATAGCCAACACGTCTTCTGCGGTAAAGGACTCCGGTCGAAGTCGAATGACAGTAAAATCAGAAGTTCCCCCACCAAAGTCACCAATCAGTACAACTTTTTCATCCGTCAAATGACGACGATAATCAAATGCCGCTGCCAAAGGCTCAGGCACAAACTGGACTTCCTTAAAACCAGCAAAGCGTGCCGCTTTTTCCATACGATGTAACGCAAAACCATCGCTCACTGGATCCATTGAGTACCGGGCCGGGCGACCTATCACTGCTCTCTCGATATCTGTGTTCAATACTTTCTCTGCTCGCTTTTTTAATTCAAGAAGAAAAACACCGACAAGATTTTCTAGAGTCAGAACACGATTGTTCAACATGGTTCCCAGATAGTTCTGATTGGGCAAATGGGATTTAAAAGAACGAAACAATCGTCCTTCCATATCCTGTTCAATGTATTGTTCGATGGCTTCCGCTCCGTAATAACATTGGTCCGGATTTGGAAAGTAAAGCAAGGTTCTCATGAGAGTTGGATCAGAGGACTGAGGATCCAAAGACAAGGCTTCCCTCCTTTGACCTTCATGAAAGGCCCCTACGAGGGAATTACTTGTACCAAAATCAATGGAAAGAAAAGTGCTGTCGCTCATCAAAAGAAAGTACCAAAAGGAAATCTGTCCAGCAACTTGCATTTCTTGCCAGAGTCTTAATTTGAGCAGAACTGGACAGAATATGCAGCTATAAGTTTGCAGAGAAATCAACTATGGGATCCTAAAAAATGAACATTAGAACAACGAAAATGCTCCATGACCTCACGCTCAAATAGAGACATTTTAACAGTTTGCACTTAGAAATTTAAGTAGCATAATCAAGAAATGCTAGTAATTAAATATATGCTATTTCTTGTTCTAGGGAGCCTTGCCATGTCCAAGTCCGACAAGTTTTTGAAACCGAGCGATGATGAATTAAAAAAAGCTCTGACGCCTCTACAGCACAAAGTCACTCAATGTGGAGGGACCGAACCACCCTTTCAAAATGAATACTGGAATAATCACCGTGCAGGAATCTACGTTGATATCGTCAGCGGTGAAGCTTTGTTCAGCTCGTTGGATAAATATGATTCTGGTTCAGGATGGCCCAGCTTTACTAAACCTTTGGAGCAAACCAATGTGAAGTTTAAAGCGGACCATGAGTTGGCTGTTGAAAGAACGGAAGTGCGATCCAGCAAGGGGGACTCTCACTTAGGGCACGTCTTTGATGACGGTCCAGGGCCTGATCATAAAAGATACTGCATCAACTCAGCAGCATTACTTTTTATTCCAGTCGAAGACTTAGAAAAAAAAGGATATGGGCAATACCTAAAGCTATTTAAAAAAATCGATGAGCCTTCTAAAAAATAAAAATGAACCCACTTCATTGTGGAAGCAATCAAAAGTCATCTCCTGAGGTACTGGACGAGAATCAAGGAGAATGCACAGCCAGACTTTTTTAATTATCGAGCGCAGCCACAATGAGAAAAACTTGGCCTTATTATTGAATCTTATCCGTAAAAAAGAACTCACCACCATCCAGGAGGAATATATGCGCCGTAAAGTTTTAATAGTGACAATATTGAGTGTTTTAATGCCTTTTTGTGCACAAGCTGCAGAACGTGCATTTCAGGTTTTTAATACAAAACAGATCACTCCACTAGTAGAGCGCTTCTATGGCCGAGACACCAATGCCTTTGCGACACTATTCTGCAATCCAGAAGCTCCTCAAGCCATGATCGTAGACAGCCGCTTACGAGATCTTGATGGAAAAACTTTTTATTTTGACTCTGTTGAATCCTGTGAAAATGCTCGACACCAAGCCCGCACGCTCATAGGCCGTTGCACCGTCGAACTGGTTATCAATACAGAAACTCAAACTGCTTCTAGTCGGGCAAATCAATGTCGCTAATGCGATGATGCCACTATGTAGAGCAATACCTAGTGGCCACCCTCAACAAATAAAAACATCCCGCCGTCACGGCATTTGAAAACTTAACGTCTAGTTTTTCCGAAATACCCCGTGAAAAATAGTTATACAGTTTTCTGAAAAGTCCTTGATCCGCATGAAAGTCTGGTTGTCAATACTCAAAAATCAGACCAATTGAATCTATTTTTTTGTAAAATGATTTTCCATTAATTTGAAAATTCCCAACACTTTTAATTTATATTTCAAAAACTCTGCCATTTTAAAATTTATTTTTTCGCATGAACTTTTAACACATATTTTTAATAGACACTTTTTCAAAGATTTTTTTCTCGACCTAAAAAGAGACTTACCAATACATACACAGACTTAGAGCTTGTCCTCCTTAATATGATTCACATCAAAACGTTGGCACCGTCTTTGCGTAGTACATCTTGTAAAGGGAGACTTTTTATGAAGACCGTATTGCGATACACCTTGATCTTAACACCACTGCTTCTCGCAAGTTGCCATTCTAAACTTCGCTTCGATGGAATGAGTACTTTTGAAAAAAGCGAAGTCACTATCGAAAATCCCTCTATACAACCACCAGAAGACCCACGTGGTGAGCCACCACCAGAAGAACCACCTGTCATCCCGGAAGTCCCCGAAGAAGAGCCTAAAGAGCCAGAAGTTCCTCCCGTTCCGGAACCTGTCTACAAGAAAACAAGTGGGACTTGCTCGCCTGACAGCTCCACTTCTGTAGTTTCATGCTTAAAGTGCGAAATCCCTCCACTTCCTCCTGTTGAGCCACCAATGTCATTAAAAGCTCGTCAACTCATGAAAATCATGACGGAAGGTTGTGGCATTTATAATAAGTCCTATGACCGTAATTATATTCCACCCGCTGCAGCAGCACATTTAGCTAAACTGAACCGCTGTTCGCCCACTGCATATAAAGACACTACACCAACAAAACCAGAAGCAGACCTTCTGGCTCGGTTGATGAACGATGATACAGCTTTGTATCAAAGAATATTCGGCGGACTGTGGTATCAACCGCCCTATTCAGATCATTTTGAAAAGTATTTTGGTGTCGAAGTACGTGAAGCAGTTCAAGTATTTTGTACTCAGAAAAATGCCAACTTCACAGGCAATCTCTACCCTATTGAATGGTACAACTCTGAAAATCCAGATAGCTTCAAAATGCCAAAGGCCTACGTCGATGCCAACAAATATCGAACAGAGCTAAAATCTTGTCTTCACCAAAGCGTTGTCAACCCATGGAAACCAACAGGTCCAGCACCCGTTCAAAAGGTGTGTAATTTCGAAACACTTGAAGGTGAAGCAGGAGAAGCTATCCAAACTCAAATCACCTCATGGCTGGCAAAAGGCTACAAAGTGGGCGCAGAAATTAAAAACCAAGGATTGTGCTTAGACGTTTCTGATGTTACTCAAATGAGTTCTTTCCAGGGTGAAATCTTAGTTGGTGGCTATGTCTGCCAATAGATCACAAAGAAACGGATAAGTAGTCATTCAAGATTCTACCCAAGAAAAAGTGCCTTCAATAGGATTTGACCTAAGGGAGGCGCATTTTCGCAGTAAAAGAGAAAACACTGCCCAATCCTATCTAACTTTTTACTGAAATTTTCCCACCCATCGCCTCCACCAAATTTTTTGAAATTGCCAAACCCAAACCCGTTCCACCATGGCGTCGAGTTGGTGAAGAGTCGACTTGGGAAAAACTTTGAAATAATTGTGGTATCTTATCCTCTGGAATACCCAACCCAGTATCACGAACGCTGACAAAAATCTCTACATCCTTTCCTTGAAAGGACTGAACTGTAAAATCAACAGTCACAAATTCCTGATCCGTGAATTTAATTGCATTCCCCACAAGATTAAAAACAATCCTATTGAACTTAATCAAGTCACCAACCACTTTTTGAGGAATTTTTTGTTTCGTTAAAATATCTCCAACTATATTTTCTGGAGAACAAGTCTCTGCTTTTGCGAAGCCAGCAAAAAGCGAAAATACAAACATCAAAACTGCGATATAGCTTTTTATAAAATCCTACCTTTATTATTAGAACTTTTTTATATGAAAATAACCGCAATTGATAGGCTGCCACGAGGATATTGTCCTTGTTTCAATGCCGTCTAAACATTGATCACGAATCAAATCTCAAAGATCCTAAAAGCGCATATGATCGCACTGGCTTCTTGATTTCAGATAACCGCCATTCTGCCATGGCAGTTATGCCTCGGGGGTTCTTATGAAGAATACCACTCGTTCCACAATACCTGCTGGCTTTGCGACCCTGTTGATTGCGGAAGACATCGGGTTAGAGCAGGCCTGCGAGTTCTTCAGGAGTTAGTTCAGGATAAGAGTCAGTCCCCTGTGATCCACTGTCCCAGCCATCATCGGTGGAATCATTGACTTCGGGAGTTGGCAGTAAAACTTCGCCAGGACCTTTTGACACAAGTTCTGAATCTTCTGAGTCGGCTCCATCATGATCTCCTCTACGAGGATCATTTTCGGAGTTATTGTGTATGAGTGTTTTTGTTGCCGATTTCAATTTTAAAACGGGCTTTAATAGACATCGGCCATTTCCTTGGATCACAACAGATTCAAGGGCATCAAAATCAACAACGATGTCATAGGAATAACCGGCTTCGAATTTAATTTTATTAGTAAGAATGACTTTGATTCCAGTCTTTTGGGCGCTAGGCGTTTTTAGCTCACACAAAGAGCCATCTGCTTTCGTAGCAAAATGCCCAGCAGGCTTCAAAACCAAGCGAATTTGTTCGATTTGCAATCCCTGGGGAATAACAACCTCCTGCAATGGAAGGGTCACACCATCACGAAGCTTTAGCAAATCCACTAAACCCAAGCCCTTGGCAACTTTCAAGCGACCTGCTTTCGCATCTCCTGACAACAGGACTTCCAAATGATCGATGTCGACAATCACTGAGTGCAAATCTTTGTTAGGGGCGTCCGTGAGTTTAAAACTAACTAAAGCATTTTTTTGCAAATCTGCGGTTTGTGGTGTTGTATTCGGAGTTGTCTCTGGAGCGACCTGTGACGTCGGCACTTCGGTACTCACAGACTTGGAGTTGCACGCCGTCATGGCGAGCAGTACTCCAACAGAAAAAACTTTTACTGAGAGACCTTTCATAACCTACCCTCCTGGCAGTAACTATGAAATCACTCTACTCTGGTTTTTTAAAAAAAACAAAAAAGCTCCCATAACGACAGATCATTATGAGAGCCATGACTAAATTTTTGACGAAAAATTAAAGATTACGACGGTACTGTCCGCCCACTTTGTATAGAGCTTGTGTCATCTGATACAAACTGCAGTGTCGTGCTGCGACCATCAAAGACGCGAAAATGTTTCCACCACCAAGAACGGCTTCCTGCAAGGATTGCAACGCTTTTTCGCCCTCAGAACTATGCACATTTTGGAATCCTTGAACATTGCTCAACTGAGCATTTTTTTCGTCATAAGATGCACGAGCCAATTCAATCTTCGGTGGAATATAATCAGCCGCCATCGTTTTTGGATCGATGAACGTGTTCACACCAATGATCGGCAAAGTGCCATCATGTTTTAAACGTTCATAGTACAATGACTCTTCCTGGATTTTAGAACGCTGATATTGCGTCTCCATTGCACCCAAAACACCACCGCGTTCGTTGATCTTTTTAAATTCCGCAAGAACAGCTTCTTCAACTAAATCTGTCAGTTCTTCGATAAAGTAAGATCCCTGCATTGGGTTCTCATTCTTCGTCATACCGAACTCACGATTGATAATCATTTGAATCGCCATCGCACGTCTTACAGACTCCTCTGTCGGAGTCGTGATCGCTTCATCGTAGGCATTCGTATGCAAGCTGTTGCAGTTGTCATAAATTGCGAGCAACGCCTGCAAAGTCGTACGAATATCGTTAAAGTCAATTTCTTGCGCATGCAACGAGCGTCCTGAAGTTTGAATATGGTACTTCAACTTCTGCGAACGATCGTTCGCTTTGTAAAGATCACGCATCGCCACAGCCCAGATACGACGAGCCACACGACCTAGAACTGAGTACTCAGGATCCAGACCATTACTAAAGAAGAATGACAAATTCGGCGCGAAATCATCGACATTCAAACCACGAGCCAAATAGTATTCTACAAAAGTGAAACCATTCGAAAGTGTAAATGCCAATTGTGAAATCGGATTCGCTCCGGCTTCGGCAATATGGTATCCAGAAATACTCACAGAATAGAAATTGCGGATGCGGTTGTTGACGAAGAACTCTTGAATATCCCCCATCATTTTCAATGCGAAATTGATAGAGAAGATACAAGTATTCTGCCCCTGATCTTCTTTTAAAATATCAGCTTGAACAGTTCCGCGGACCTGTTGCAACGTCCACTGAGCAACATCATTCCACTCTTCCGGCGTCAACTTACGCCCCAAAAGGGCCTCTTTCTTTTCAACTTGCTGATCAATCGCCGTGTTGAAATAAAAAGCAAGAATCATCGGTGCAGGCCCGTTGATCGTCATACTGACAGACGTGTTCGGATTGACGAGATCAAATCCTGCATACAGTTTTTTCATGTCATCTAAAGTACAGATGCTCACTCCGGACTCACCGACTTTACCAAAAATATCGGGTCGTTGATCAGGATCTTGACCGTACAAAGTGACCGAATCAAAAGCCGTGGAAAGACGATGAGCGGTTTCACCTTTAGTGAGGTAATGAAAACGACGGTTTGTGCGCTCAGGAGTCCCTTCACCCGCAAACATCCGCTTTGGATCTTCATCCGCACGCTTCAGCTGAAACACACCGTTGGTAAATGGAAATTCACCAGGAACGTTTTCAAGTTTTAGGTATTTAAAACGATCGCCCCAGTCTTTAAACTTAGGCACCACTACGCGACGAATCTTTGTGCCAGATAGGGATTCGCGCACCAACGGTTGACGAATTTCTTTATCGCGAACTTTGAAAACCAGCTCGTCACCAGAGTAAGTCTCAATCAACTGATCGAAATTCTGAAGCTGTTCAACTTCTTCTTGTGTGAACTCCGCACTGAGCTGAGCTTCTACTTTTTTTACCGTCTCAGGAGAGGTTCCCAAAAGTGGAGCAATTTTGTGAAGCCCACCCAACTGGGATGCTTTTTCAGCCAAAGTTTCAGTACGCTTTTTGTATTTGTGAATTGTAGAAGCAATCTCAGCCAAATAGTTCTGACGATCAGCAGGAATAATCACATGTTCTTCGGCAGAAAGGATGTTGGCTTTGTATTTCGCATCAACACTCCAATGACCTTTTTGACGAGATTCCAAAATATCGGCCAAGCTGAAGAATAATTTGTTAACGCCGCCATCATTGAATTGTGAAGCTTGAGTCAAGAAGACTGGCACTTCTACTTTTTCATCAAAGATTTTGCGAGAACGCTTGTATTGCTTCGTCACATCACGAAGGGCATCCAAAGCACCACGACGGTCTGCTTTGTTGACAGCAATTAAATCTGCAAAGTCGATCATGTCGATTTTTTCTAACTGAGATTGAGCCCCGAAGTCCGAAGTCATCACATACATCGACAGGTCACTCACTTCCGTGATGGCCATATTGCCCTGACCGATACCCGACGTTTCAGCAATGATAAAATCAAAATCCAACTGTCTGACAAACTTCAAAATCTCAGGCAGTGAAGAAGCAATTTCTCGTCCAGATCCGCGAGACGCCACAGAACGCATGTACACGTGATTGCGTGACAAAGAGTTCATGCGAATGCGGTCGCCCAACAAAGATCCACCCGTTTTACGTTTTGATGGATCGACACAAACGACTGCAATCTTTTTAGTAGGATAAGCGTTCAGATATCTTTGCACTAACTCGTCAATCAATGAAGACTTACCAGCCCCACCAGTTCCAGTGATACCCAAGACCAAAGGCTCTTTACCTTGAGCTTTAAAAGTATCTAATCCGTACTGAGATAAAGAGAAATCTTTATGTCCGTTTTCGATGGCCGTCAGTGCGACCCCCAGCTCAACGGAAGGAATTGAGTCCCCATGGAAGATATTTTTCTTCGTTTTATATTCTTTTTGTTTTTCAAGGACATCGAAATCACAGCCACGAATGACCATTTCGATCATTCCCTCAAGACCCAATTTACGTCCATCTTCGGGATGAAAAATTTGAGCGATGCCGTAAGCTTCTAGCTCTTGTTTTTCTTCGTAGACGATAACACCGCCGCCACCGCCGTAAATTTTCACATACCCGGCACCCGCTTCATCCAGGAGATCCTTCATGTACTTGAAGTACTCCATATGGCCCCCTTGATAGGAGCTGATGCAGACACCTTGAGCACCCTCTTGCAGTACGGCTTTGACCACATCACTGACAGAGCGGTTGTGACCTAAGTGGATCACCTCAGCGCCCATGTCTTGCAAAATACGGCGCATGATATTGATACTGGCGTCATGACCGTCAAACAATGCTGCGGCCGTGACAATACGAATAGGGTTCTTAAGAGAATATGCCATAAAAAATTATAAACCTTTAAACTGTGCTTTGCGCTTTTCTATAAAAGCACTCGTGCCTTCTTTAACGTCTTCGGTGTTAAAAAGATCTGCAAAAATATTTGCTTCATTTTTTTGAGCTGCTTCAATATCAAGATCCCAGCCTTGATTGATAGAGCGTTTTGCATAGCCCACAGCGATCGGCGCCTTCGATAAAATCGCCTCAACCGTTTTCATCACTCCCGCCATCAACTCTCCGGCAGGGAATACTTTATTCACTAGTCCCATGGCTTGCGCTTCTGCTGCAGTGATCATACCACCCGTGTAAGTCAACTCACGCGCACGACGTTGACCAACAGCGCGAGCCAAGCGCACAGTGCCACCAAAGCCTGGAATCAATCCCAAGCTCACTTCAGGCAAACCAAATTTTGCATTTTCAGAGGCATAGATAAAATCACAACCTAAAGCCAGCTCGCAGCCGCCACCCAAAGCAAAACCGTTCACGGCTGCGATGACTGGAATTTTCAACAAGGTCAACTCATAAAAAATACTCTGCCCACGTTGAGCGAAGGCCATCGCCTTCTCTTCGTCGAGTGCACTAATTTCCTTAATGTCAGCTCCTGCAACAAATGCTTTCTCACCAGCACCTGTGATAATTAGAGCACGAGCATCTTCATAGGGCATTTCACCGATCTGACGAAGTGCCTCACCCATCTCATTCAAGACAGTCGAGTTCAATGCGTTCAAAGACTCGGGGCGGTTGATTGTCAACAACCACACACCATTTGGTTTTTGTTCTAAATTGAGAGTCTGATAGTTATGTCCTGACATTTTCAGCTCCTACTTCGCAGAGTAGTCGTAAAAACCACGACCTGATTTGCGTCCCAACCAGCCTGCTTCGACATACTTCACGAGCAATGGACACGGACGGTATTTCGAATCACCCAAGCCATCATGAAGTACATTCATGATCGCAAGGCACGTGTCCAAACCGATGAAGTCTGCCAAAGTCAATGGACCCATTGGTTGATTGGTTCCCAACTTCATAGCACTGTCGATAGACTCCACAGAGGCAATGCCTTCATGCAAAGTATAGATCGCTTCATTGATCATCGGCATAAGAATGCGATTGACGATAAAGCCTGGCATATCTTTGACTGATTCAACGAATACTTTATCCATTTTTTCGCAAAGAGCTTTCACAGTTGCAAAAGTCTCGTCAGAAGTTTGAAGGCCACGAATACCTTCAACCAACTTCATCAATGGAACAGGATTCATAAAGTGCATACCAGCTACTTGCGTAGGACGCTTTGTTACTGCTGCAATCTTAGTGATAGAAATTGAAGAGGTGTTAGAAACCAAAAGAGCTTCCGGCTTCACAACTGCATCAAGGTCTTTAAAAATTTTCAACTTCAAATCGATATTTTCAGTCGCAGCTTCGATCACGATGTCACAGTCTTTCAACGCCGCAGTTTCTTGCGCTGTTTTAATACGACCTAACAAAGCCGCTTTATCGGCCTCAGTCATCGTTGCTTTTTTAATCAAGCGATCACAGCTTGTTGAAATTGTCGCAATCCCTTTTTCTAATGCAGCCCCACTCACATCTTGCATGATGACACTAAAGCCAAAATGAGCTGCAACTTGTGCAATCCCATTCCCCATTTGACCAGCACCCACGACACCGATTGTTTTGATATTCATCTCATCACTCCGCGTTATAAAATGGTTAAAAATCGAACCCTTAACCAGTACTTTACTTTAGACCAGAGGTCAAAAGTTCTGGTCTTGAGAACGCAGAGCCTTTACATCAAAATTACTTTTATGCGGTTGGTACTCCCGTCCTTTTTAGCCATTTCACTCATCGCTCCCTCAGCATTCGCCGCACTTGCTACAGATGCGGACACCGCTGTTGCTTTTTTTCGCAACAAACAGAGCCTATTTCCCTCTGGCCAGGTGAGTCGAACCAGTCTTGAAGACAAATTGCTTAATACAGAGACAGAAATTTCCTTCACGGTCACTTGGGACAACAAGCAGTTTAATCTTCAAGCCGATCAACTTATTCGCGATCTGCATGTGGCTCGGTTCGTAGTGACAAATCAAAACACTTCTCTTTTCTCGCTCAACACGACGACTTCCACACCTATCAAAAGCTTGGCCGCTAAAGCTTCACTTGAAATCTTAGCTGTCGAAGACATGTGGGCTCGCGTGAAAGAAAGAAACGGCACTCTACAAGGATGGGTGCCACTGTATGCCCTAGAAAATACCTATGATGATCCCGGAGTTTTTATAAATCTTGTCGACACCTTTCTGCGCCTGGAACCTCGTCCCGGTAGCGCAATCCTCACCACGATCCCGCGCCTGCGTCGAGTGGTGCCGCTTGAAGTGACAAAGAATTTTTTAAAAATCCAGTATGAAGATCGCATCGGGTTTGCCGATATCACTCAGTTTTTATCGCGAGCAGATTTTGCTACACTTGCCTATCATCCACAAAAAAACTGGATGCCAGTACTTTACCGTAACAACAATACAGTGGTCACAAAGTCTGGCGAATCTATTCCCTTGAAAGAGATTCTTGGCTACGTCACCAACAGTCGTCGTGGTGTTATAAAAAAATCGGATGGTATAACGACGCCCCCCATTCGTGCGCGTGTTGAGATCAGTAAACACGAAGCTCATGTTTGGGCACTGAGTGATATTAAAGGCCATGGTAAAGTGTGGTGGAAAAAACAAGATCTTCTAGTTGAAGCCAAGAAAAGTCCCAATGTCCAAACACTCACTACCGAAGAACTTTTAAAACGAGAAATACAATCTATTGCTTTTGAAAGCAGTACCTCTGTGCGAGGTTTAGTATCAAGTGAAGGCATTTATCGCACGGAAGACGGTCAGACATGGACCTTGATCCCGCAATTTGGTAAAGACAATTATCCCGTCAGCATTCATCCTAACGGCACTTGGTTTGTGGGTTCTTTCCGCAGCAAAAACCAAGGAAAAAGTTTTGAACCTTTTATTCGTTGGGACAAAATCGCCAAGGCAATAGAGTCTGCCTACCATCGCAATCCGCGCTATTTAAAGCTCACTAAAATTGAAGCTTTGCCCGACTCTAAAGTCGTCATTCACGTCGATACCGGCAACTACAAAGTGAAGCTGCGCAGTTTGATTGGCGACCTGAACTGGGATGTCATTAAAAATTAGCTACTACAAATAAGTCTTAACTAAAATACGGCGCCATCATTGAGCGAACTTTTTCCTGCAGTTCAGGGCGAGTTTCCATTGAATAAGCTGAAACATCCACAGCTGGCAAAACATGAAGTGTGATAGTGCTGCTCCAACGACCGAAGTTGGGAATGAAATGCCCCTTAGGCATCACTGCCGCGGCCCCCTTGATCACAACAGGCACGATCGGCGCTTTTGCATTGATCGCAAAAATAAAGGGCCCAGTCTTGAAGCGCCCCAAGCGCTCTTCTGCTTGACGAGTGCCTTCTGGTGCCAACGCAAAACGCTCCCCTGCTTTAATACGAACTTCGGCTTCCTTGTACACTCTAAAAACTTCTTCTTTGCGATCGCGTGCAATCGGTAAAATCCCTGCACGACGCATCGCTGGGCCAAAAATAGGAATGCTAAACAATTCAATTTTTGAACCAAAACGCAAACTTCCCATGTAACCATTCATGGCAAAAATATCAAAGAAACTGGCGTGATTGATGACGTAAAGAAAGCCTCCTTGCGGCAGATTCTCTTTTCCCTTTACAACCACTTTAACATTAAAAATTCGGCAAATTCCACTGGCCCAACAAATCACGATCTTGTCCTCTAAAGGACGATTTTTCATGGTCAAATTCACAACAATCAGAGCCAAAGAACTCCAGATCGTTAACAAAATAAAAAGTGGTAAAGCCAATAAGGAACGTGGGTAAGACAACAATTTTAAAAGCATACACTCTCAGTTCAAATCAATTCACTTCTGGGAACAAACGCTTGCGCGCAGCCACCCTTTGTCTTTCTTTATAGGCTTGGTGCTCAGACGGCCCCGACAAAATACTTTGATGAGCTGACTGATCCATAATCTGCACTTCAAAAGGATAGAAGAAACTAAAAGTTTCTTTACCTCCAGCCGGCATTACATGAATCAATTTTCGCGAAATAAATTTAATAAATTTATAGTCCGCACCTGAAAAGAAATTTTCTTTCCGCAAGAACTTAACACTGTCGCCTTGTGCTGCCAACCTTTGATCAAAAATAGCTTGTATTTCTGCTTCCTCTAACACATCCGCACGATGAGACAATTCCTCACAAACCTGCATAAACAGATCCACCGGATAAAGATTATTGGAACTTTGATCCGGCATAATATGTGGGAAACTAATAACATTTTCGCGTACTAAAAACCGCACCACTTGAAACGTATCGAAGAGATTTCTCGTGATGAACCGCACCCCTAATTTATCAAAAATCTTCATCGCCAAGGCATCGGGCTTCGCAAGCAATTTGATCACCGTGCTGGAGGAGGTTTTAAAAGGTTTTACTTCAAATCCCAATAGGTTAATAGCTTCGGAATCACTGTGCGCACTCTTCAGACAAATTTGATGGGTGGTTCCATCATGCACGATACAATTTTGAAATGGGGTCAAAATCTGCGACTGAATTTCTTCAGCAAAGGAGCTGAACAAATCGTTTTCTGCATGAACAAAGACATGCATGCAACGAAGAATAGCGCAGGACCAACGTTGCAGCTCTTTCTCTGATTCACTGCGACTGCTAGCCAATAACAGCAGCTGGCGAATATCGCCCAGCTGCTTGCGATCGCGAAGAGCTTCCGGAACTTCAACATCTTCAAATCCCAACTTTTCAACCATCAAAACTAAAGCTCGACGGTGATAATACCACAATTTTTCGACATCTTTTGTTTGCGAAACATCGAAGCCATAACTGAGAAGAAAAGCCGTGGCAGCCTCGTAGTTATGTATATTCAATTTGGGGATTTCAATCGCAGAAAACCCACCAACAACAGAATTTAGAATGGAAGCATCAAAGTTGAACCGATCCGTCATTCGCCCAGTCTCGAACCTGAGACTGGGGGAGGCAAGACGCAGCGTGTGAGCTGCAGGGAGCACTCCAAAAATGGAGCGCTGTTTCTAGCAAAAACCTTAATTAATTACCTTGGTAGTAATCTTCGATAGCCGCCGTGATTTCTTTAACGAGTGTCTTCACTTCATCGTTATTACGACATTTGATCTGTTGCTTATCGCCATTGTATTTTACGAAAACAAACAAACCACTCACTTCGACGCATGTAATGTGCGGAACAACGAAGTACTTATCTTCATACGAGAATACTGATTTCATAAACACCTACCTGCGAAAATGGTAAGGTGTTGTTGGGGATTAGACAAGGGGGAATATTTTATCAATTTTTATGACTACTCATAAATTTAAGTTAAAACGTATAAACCTTGAAACCCCATTTTTAACTATTTTTCGATATAAATAGCTTTAGCATAAAAGTACGCTCAAACTCGACTCTTCAACAAAATGCAACTATAGCTAAAACTATCCATCTCGTGAAGATTGAGGCCACTATATCAGAGCCAACTTACGATGCCGCTCCAGGAAAACTTCGACCACTCCCCCAGATAATACGGACAGCTCCTCCTACGGCACTACTCGCTCCCCCATCAGCCCTTAGACCTGCTCCCCCAACACTAATACTTTTAGAGCTGCCAGGAGTGACTACAACTGAATTAGAGTAAGCTAATCCCCCAGCACCGCCTCCTCCTCCACCGCCGAAATGGTCTGTATAACCACCACCTCCTGCTCCGTATTTCGTGCCGGAGCCTGAACTGCCAAAAATAGAAGCCCCTGCCCCTGCAGGACCATTAGTCCACGTATAAGTGCCACAATCAGACGGATAAACACCAGTCGCGCCGTTTGTGGAATAGTTACTTACATTACCACCGCCGCCACCTCTCATCCAGTAACCTACGCACCCTACAGAGCCCGCTCCTCCTGAATAATTATAGGAACCTCCGGAACTTGTGCCACCAGCACCACCAGCCATTGAAGCGCTACTACCGCCAACTCCACCACTTCCTCCAAATGCGGTAAGACCAAGAGCTGAAGATGCCCCACCCGAGCCACCGGTAACAGATGTACCATTTGATGCTCCAACACCACCACCTGCACCTCCACCGCCAATACAAACCACACACACACTTGTGACATTAGAAGGCACCACCCAAGAATAGGTCCCCGGCGTGACATAAACTTGCTCTCCAGAAAATCCACTCGCACTTCCGCTCAATGTAACACCTGTGCTCACCCCATAAGCTTGCCGAGGAAGTTGGCCAAATAAAAGTGCTGCGGTAGTCGCGCCGAAAATCGAAAAAAAGTCTCGCCGAGAAATCCCACGAAACTCATTTTTCTTTTGAACTATTGTGTAATATGGTTCATCAATCCAAAGAAGATTTTCTTCATTATCATAGACAGCCTGCACATCAATATCCTCAGGCCGCCAAAGGTTGAAATCAGCCACTGCATAACAGGCTCGTTCAAGAGCATCATAAACACTGTTAGCGGGAAGGGTCACTCGAGAGTAGTGATCCATAAAATTTTTGCGAAATTTGACGGTGTAATTAGAAGTATTTCGTGGAGCTGGAATTACTAATCCAGCCTCCCAAAGTTGATAGAGTTCAGTTGTGAATTGAGCTCTAGAGTATTTCATTTCTTCAAACTCCTTTATTCACACGATAATCCGTCCTTATATACTAAGAAGAGCGAACGAGTCGTGAGTACCAATCTAAGGTTCTTGACAAAGAATCACACCATTTTGTGAAAATGTTGTTGTTTTGCTTGAGGCATAATTACTTCCCCCCAGTGCGTTTGCTGTATAGGTGTACGAACTTACTCCACTGACATTTAGCGTGTCTGTTGTATTTACACCCGTTGTATAGGATCCACTACTATAGTTTCCACACCCACGATCAAACACCTGCAAAGCTACGCCTGTCGGTAGACTAACGTTTTGAAAGTTGGAAAGATTATTTCTTTGAGAGTTACCGGAACCAAGATAACAGCAGTGTGCATTACAGTAGTATGTGGATGCATTGTACATATTAGCATTAACGTGATCAGCAGCCGAAGAGGCATTCATGTTTTGCACAAACCCGCTCGCTTCACATCTTGCTTTATACTCCTCATTTGAATTGATAGCTGTACCAGCTGGAACGTACAAAAAGATGAGATTTTTATTACCGCTACTCAATCGTGCGCGCGCGTACAAAGCTGTTCCACCCAAACTTACACTAGTAGAAGAATTCACCACCATCCAATTGCTTCCATCAGATATCACCGTCAAAAACTGCCACTGACTAGATAATGCTACCGTCGTACCACCATCAATTTTTTGAGAAGAACTAGTTGCAACAGTTACTGTATTTGTACTGCTGTCTGTTTTTTTAATCGTAAACTGACGCCCCGTCATTCCAACTGCGGAAGGAAGTGTGAATGTAATAGTGTTACTGGCAGCATTTCCTAACAAGACACTGTCAGAGTCTGCAACTGAGTAGTTGCTGGTCTTTACAGCGATTGCCGATTGCACTGAACCATTCAACTTAGCCGTGATAGTCCCAGCCGAAAAATTTCCACTTGGATCACGTTTAACAATAGTGTTTGCATTGTTCGAACTAGTCGCATCACTGATATCTGCACTTGCAATCGCAGCACAACCAAAGCCTGATGAACCAGTCCACTTAAGATAATGTCCTACTGTATTACAGTAGAAGTCTTTAATCGTTGTACCAGTGGTCGTATCTGTCGCTAGAAGTCGGTTCGTTCCAGCACTGCCTGGCGCATTGACCACTTTCGCTAAACTTCCAACCGCACCGTTGGCAATTTTCGCTGAAGTCACAGCGTTGTTCGCAATCGTTGGGTTCGGATAAGTTCCACTAAGATCACCACCTGCTGCTGATGAACTTGAAAGAACCGAACTAGGTAACAAACTAGCTGGGATTTTTGCAGAGCCATCTAGTTGCACTAAATTATTTGCGGAAGCTCCTACATTTAATGTAGCGGCTGTTCCTAAACCAGTGATATCACCAGCCGATAGAACCACGGCACCTGTTTTACCAGCCACACTTGCAACGGCATCCGTGTTGGCATCCGCTGACGGTTCCCAAGCACTTGTTGTGTTATTCCATTTCAAAACCTGGCCATTTGCAGGAGCTGTTGCTGCTACATTACGCCCCTGGATCTTCCCAACTGACGTCGCACCTACTGTTCCAGTCACATCACCTACAAAAGTTTGATTTCCTTGCAAAGCAGTTCCGGCAGCAGTGCCATACTTCACTGCTAAGCTATTTGCTGCCACTTCTAAACCCGCACCCAAATTTAAGCTCACTTGCGGGTCTGCACCAGGTGTTACAGCAATCGGAGCTGTTCCTGATACACTAGATACTTTTGCATTGGCCCCCGCATTCGCTGCAGCTACTTGAGTGTCGACGTAGGACTTGGTCGTTAAATCCGTAGCATCTGTTGGATTGCCACTTGCTTTAAGTGAATAAAGTGCTACATCGCTGCTGTTAGTAACATTCAACAAGCTTGCACTTTGTGATGCAGCCCCTTTGATTGTTAATGGAACAGTGGCAGCGGCATCGTTATTAATCTTTTGTCCACCAACTGAGAACGTATTTGCTGCATTGTTTTTTGCAGCATCGGTAATACCATACCCTGCCAAGTCTGTTGGCTTACCCGTGATGCTACTAAATGCTGGCGTCAAAGCCACATTACTTGCTGCAGTGATACGGCCTTTGCCATCAACAGTGAATGTTCCTACTTGTGTCGCGGAACCAAAATTTCCCGTATTGCTGTTTACAACTGCAAGAGTCGGGTTTGGATAAGTCCCTGCCAAATCACCACCAGCTGCACCGGTTGGAGTTCTCGCATTACTCAATCTAGCGTCATTACCTTGAACAACAACTCCAGCAAGACTCTCTCCATCATCCGCAAGCTCAACCAACCCCTTAGCTGAATTGGATGCATCTGCGATATTCGCAGTAACACTGCCTGTGGATGAACTGAAAGTTAGTGCGGCAGTACCAGAGCTGATACTTGCAACTGTACCAGCTGCCCCCGCATCGTTAGCACAACTTAAAGCTCCACCAGCAAATGTTAAATACTGATTGGCACCGCAAGTGGGTAAATTTTTATATTCAATAGCGTCGCCAGCAGCATTCATTCCTAACAACTGATGAGCTGTGCCCATTGCACTTAAGCCAGTACCACCTTTAAGAGGTGGCAAGACACCTTTCACATCAGCACTTGCTAAGTCGACATCAGACTTAGCCGCTAAACTTCCTAAACCCGCCACTTGCGCTTTATCAATCGCGATGTTTTCACACTTCAAACTGTCTGTTGCTGAATTAAAAGTTAGTGTTTGATTGGTGCCACAAGTGGCGGTTAAAGCTAAAGCGCCTGTAACGTTGGATCTTAAATCCAACATAGAAATAAAGCCTGGCTGCAACTGTCCATCCTGCATACGGAACACTTGTCCA
Organism: uncultured Bdellovibrio sp.; assembly: GCA_964431515.1. Lineage (GTDB taxonomy): Bacteria > Bdellovibrionota > Bdellovibrionia > Bdellovibrionales > Bdellovibrionaceae > Bdellovibrio. The sequence continues at coordinate 29,166 of CAYSKF010000007.1, read as the reverse complement.
TTATAAGTCGGTGCTGCCGTGATCGTGATGTTTTTAATTTTATCAACGGAAGTTGTAACTGTTCCATTTGTAAAGGCACTAGAACTCACATCCCCTTGCAAAGTAACTATATAGTTACCTGCAGCTTGCTTGGCTGCGAAACTTGCGAAATCTGCTTTGTCTAAATATCCATCGACAGATCCTGTTGCCTTTGGAATCGACACTCTTGGTGAGGCGGCATTGGTCTCATCAACTACTAATGGAGCTGTCGCTTGTACAGAAGTGACAGATCCTACTGACGGAGAAATCCACTCTAAAGTGCCAGTCCCATCTTTCGCAGCCAGCACTTGTCCAGGATCCCCTTTACGATCTGGTAAAGTTAAAACATAACTAGCACCACCACTGGCTGCCATATCTGCTGGAGCTTTTATCCCTACCGAATTTGGTGAAGGCAATACTTGATCAAAAACATAAAAAGTCTTTGCTGTAACAGCTTTTGCCGCTTGTAGGTTTTCAGTTGTTTTAATGTCTTTATTCATCTCAAGAGCTGCAGAGGGCGCTACCGCAACAGCCGTGACATTCGTCACTTGCGAACCATCTAAAGCAGGAAGTTTTCCACCGGACTGAACTTGCACAATTTGTCCCGGTGCTGTCCCGACATCGACACTAAGTTCGCCCGAATCAGTAATAGCCGCATTGCTTGCTTTATCTGTCTTTAAACCCGTTCCCGCTGAAAGACTATAAACCGTCCCCATATTTCCAGCAGGCAAGCTTTTCCAATTACCATCACCATATAAAACCAGGGAAGCATCACCATGCACATTTTTAAGTGCCAAAGAACCTAAACCCAAATTGGCCCGCGCTTCTTCTGGGGTTGTCCCACCTGTACCACCCTTATCAAGTGGCAACACTGTTGAAAGCGTTGTTGCTGATGTTGCAGTTGGTGCGTTGTAACTGCCACCCATGATTTGCCCCATCACATTACTAGAGAACCACTCTTCGATATGTTGCTGAGTCACTTGTTTTGAAAGATTCGTCTGCAAAAATTCGTCAGCAGTTTTATTACCAAGCTTTCTTGAATTCTCTGCCGATTCTGCATTGATAGAATAAGCCACTGCACGCATATTAAAGTCAGCAACAACTGTATGTTGATCGATTTCAAGAGAAACACGCAGTTTGCGCACATCACCTGACTGTGGTTCGTAAGTCGTCTTATTGGCATTCAAAGAACCGTCTGGTGACAAACACAACAAGCCAGAAAAATTATCAGAATTATTCATCACAGCTTTCAGATCTCTCGCTGGATCTGGATTATTGCTAGTTGGAGTCCCTCGACCAATTGCTAGGTTCAAATAGCCGTTCGAAATATTAACGCCACTAAAAGTCTCTTCACGCAAAATACAATCATTTGGACTGAGGATTTTAACTAAGACTGTTGTTCCTGAAATTGTTGGAAATTGTCCAGATGGTGTCTTGATCACCCCTTGAAAACTAATACCTTTAGACAATACCTGAGAGTTGGCTGCGAAGCTTGTGAAGGTAATAAATACTGCAAACAATAACGTCCGATATGATTTATTTTTCATATTAAACATATCGGTAACCTGTTTACTATACTTTAAGAATGGCCCCAGAAATAATGGCACCAAAAATGTCTCGAAACGAGATCCAGCTCTTCAACACCTACCTCATTGCCCATTAAAAAATATTGCACAAAGGTAATCTTCTCTATCGAAGACTACACACGGGTATGGTAATGACTTTTATCCCAAATGTGAGTGGTACCCAGGGGCTGGAGATCCGTTGTTTTAACATAGCGCTGTCCCAGCGAGACACAAGAGCTTTCATAAAGCAGATTATACCAAAGTCGCTCCGCACTTGGCATGATGATACCAATCGAGCGCAAGGAGTCCATCAATTTTTAACCGTGTCGAAAAAATTAAGTTCACTCCACTTTACTGCTTCGTGATTGTTACATAGCCGTGACCAGAATTATTCCCGGCCACATTACTTTGATTAGCTCCTGAGTTGTATGAACCACCACCTCCACCACCACCGCCAACTCCTAAACCAGTGCCACCACCTCCACCAGCATAACCACCGCCACCACCGCCACCAGACTGGTAAGAGTAATATGTTGCGTTTCCACCCCCACCAAAACCACCAAAAGAGTTCGAAGCATCCCCGTAATTGCCACTGGTTCGATACCCCCCCAAACCACCATTTATGAATGATAGACCCGGCGAAGAATCATTTTGACCTAAACCACCATCACCACCAAAGCCACCACCACCAGCAGCACCTAATCCACCACCGCTGCCAATTTGATTACCGCCATTCGCACCGATTGAATACCCCCCACCGCCGCCCCCCCCATATGTCTGCGAAGATCCAACGCCGCCTGAAGAGGCACCACCAGAACCTCCGGCTGTGGCATTACCACCTGTGGTTCCAGTAAGCCCATTTGTTCCAGCGACTAAGTTACCTCCCCCACCTCCACCACCCGCAACAATTAAAGGAGTATTACTATTATCTACTACAAACGAACCACCACCACCGCCACCAGAACCTGGACCATAAGCTGCCCCTTGCTGCCCTACCAAGATCTTCACAATTTGCCCTTGAGTAAATGAAAAATCGCCTTGCATCGTAGCACCGTTAGCTCCACTTTTTCCACCATCCCCACCTTTAGCACCAGCAACGACAATCCGGTAAGTACCAGTTGCAGGAACGGTCCAAAGCTGAATCCCTTGAGTAGTCATATTATAATAAATCGAATTTGAAGCCCAGGAAGCCGAACTATACGCCGATTGACATTGCACCAACGTCGGTCCCGTCCGACCAGTCTGCCCACAGTTCGTAAATGTGTGACTCAAAAAAGGATATAAAGTCGCAGCACTTGTCCAGTTAACACCAGAACTCACACTGCCAACATTCCCTAAACTATCCACAGCACGAACCGTGACTGTGTACTGAGTACTCGAAGACAAACTCAAGCCACTTACATCCGCACCGCTTGAATGATTCGTCCAATTCTTCATAACTGCACCATCAGAAGTCTTCGTAATACGAACTTGATGATTAGCCACAGTACTACCACCACTGTCTGTGGAAGGTGAATAAGTGATCGTGGGACTGTTCGTAAAGTTGCTTGGTGCTGCTCCCAGAGTGACACTCGTAGGCGCACTAGGCCCCGTGTTATCTACGCTGTAAGAAGACGATGGCCCTGCAGCAGAAGCATCATCCCCCGTCGTCGATTTAGCAGTACCCGCCGCAATAGAAATACTAACTGACCCCGTTCCCGTACAGTTATTCACCGTCACCGTTCTGACACTTCCAGTTCCTGTGACACCTGTCACAGCACAGCCACTGTTGGCACCGTTAATAGTAATTTTACCAGAAGTAAGATTAATTGTGGCAGCATCCGTCCCCGAACCATAAGTCACATCAAAAGTCACAGGCCCAGATTTCACGAGGTTTGATGACGGAGCACCAATAGAAACTGCAGCCACTGTTCCCTGCGAAATGTTCGCCCAAATTGTACCGTTACAACCTTCGAACTTTTTCGTCGTCGAATTATATCGGATCGATCCCTCGGTGGAAGCATCACACGGAGCGGAAGAGTTTGAGACTTTCACGCGATCCGCAGAAATAGCACCAGCTGCACTGACATCTCCAGTCGCACTCACATTACCAGTGACACTCAACCCATTTAAGAAAGTCTTCAACCCAGAAAAACTTTGAGCAATTTGATTTATAATACCGTCTGCTGAACTGCTGGCAGCAGGAAGTCTTGCTGAGTTGATCGTCCCTGCAGTAATAACTGAAGCATCCAAAGCACCGATAGGTTGGCAAGTGAATGCATCCACAATACTGCTCCACTGAATTTTCTCATTAGCCGCACAAATAGCTGCAAGCTGTTGCGCACCACTTGAAGTTCTCAAATCACCGAAGTTTAAAAAACTTGCGGTAAATCCAGAACCAGTCCATCTATAGACCTTCCCCGCATCGAGTGCAGTTAAAGATCCCATCGCAACGGAATTACCACGAATTTTTACGACACTGACATCAGAAAGATTGCCACTGATATCACCACCAGAGCTTACCAACAAACTTTCTGGAATCTTTGCATTGCTATCCAATTGAACAAGATTCGAGGCGGAAGTACCTGCATTTAAACCTGCCGCAGTTCCAAGACCGCCAATATCTTCTTTGACCAAAGTCACGTTACCGTCTTTGCCTGCAACACTAGACACGGGCGCTGAAGGAATCGCCACCCAACTTAATAAACCAGCCGCATCTGTTTGTAGTACAGATCCCGCAGCGCCAACATTCGCTGGCCATTGAATGCTGTAATCAGCGCCACCCGCTTGACGGCCCATGGTCACAACTTTACCCGCACCATCGTTGACTTTTAACTGAGTAAACTGACCAGTTCCAGCGTTCACCGAGCTGGAATTCACATTCACAGTCAATGTTCCTGAGTTGATTTTTGCGGCATCGATATTGGGAATATCTGCACTGGTCAACGCAAGCTGCGTACTTGGAATCTTCCCACCAGCATCTAAAGTGGCCAAGCCATTCACTTGTCCCTTCAATCCGTTGACAACACTCGCCGCTCTGGCATCTACAACCGTATTAAAATCTGCCAAGTCTGCAGTTGTGATGACAACCTCTCCACCACGACCCGCAACAGAAGAAACTCCACCAACCACTGAGGCCCATGTCCCATCCCCGCGCAAGAACTTATTTGTATCCAGAGGAGAAGGCAAATCAATCAAGGCAAGCCCTTTAATGCCCAAGTTTGCTCTCGCAGCACTAGCGGAACTAGCACCCGTCCCACCGTTACCAACGGCAACTATTCCAGTCACGTTGTCAGCTTTTCCTGACACATCTCCGGTAACATTACCAATGACACTCCCAGTGAATGATCCGTTTAATATACTATTTAGCTGAGTGTAACGCTGAAAAACGCTTTCTGCATTTTCCTGAGTCAACCCATCGACGGCGTTCACATTGATAAACGAACTTTCAGTCTTCCCATTCAATGATTCAGCATTCACGGCATAAGCCACTGCACGCATATTAAAATCTGCCACTACAGTGTCTTGATCTATTTGCAATGAGATGCGTAATTTACGAACATCACCAGCATTAGCATCGTAAGAATTTGTCACGGCATTCACGGATCCATCCGGATTTAAACAAGTCAGTGAAGAAAAACTGACAGAGTTGTTCATGAGATTTTTTAAATCTCTAGCAGGACTGGGGTTATTGGCTGTTGGCACACCTCGGCCAATTACTAAATTGAGATAACCATTAGAAATATTAACACTAGAAAAACTCTCTTCACGCAGAACACAGTCATTGGGACTGAGTATTTTCACAATCACGGAGGTTCCAGAAATTGTAGGAAATTGACCCGACGGCGTCTTAATCATTCCCTGAAAACTGATGCCCTTGGATAGGGTTTGCGCATGGGAACTCAAACTATATAGAAACAAAAACAAGACGACAAAATACGTTCGATAGAATGAATTTTTCATGCCTAACTATTCGGTTTCTCAGACTAAAATCTTAAAGAGATATGATATTTATTTTATATATTTAATTCACCCTCTAGACCAAAGAAGAGCAAATGCACTTCTATCGAAGTTCATTTCAAATTGAAACACTTTGTCCTTAGATAAAACGCAATCATTTCCAATTTTCCATAAAATTCCCGTCCGATTTACCAGGAAAAAACTGCCTTCTTCTTCTCGCCAAAAATCTAAAACCCATCTGTTGAACCGACTTTCCCAAAAGGAATCAACTGAGCCGAATTAGAGACCATGGCTTCTTTTCGCTTCACCTGGATGTTGACCACATTTACGGGAGCTGAGCTTTCAGTTTTCATTTGTGAGCCGTCCTCTCCATTGACCAACTTTTTCAAAATCTCCACACTTCCCATTAAAGAGCCTGATTGGGCTGTCAATTGAGCCGCTGCCGCAGCTGACTGCTCGGATGCGGCCGCATTCTGTTGAGTCTCGCCATCCAACTGATTCATAGCTTTTCCAATCTGAATAATTCCCTGCGCTTGTTCAGCACTAGCTGCTGATATTTCGCCGTTCAGGTCGGCAACTTTCTTCACTGCGCTCACAATTTCGGTTAGAACCACTCCACTGTGTTCAGCTTGGCGACTGCTGAGTGAAATCTTTTCGACGCTTCCATTAATGAGTGCTGCAATGTCTTTTGCAGACTCAGCACTTCGATGAGCCAGACTGCGCACCGCCTCTGCCACAACAGCAAATCCTCGTCCCTGCTCACCAGCTCGAGCTGCTTCCACTGAGGCATTTAAAGCCAATAAATTTGTCTGAAAAGCAATATCATCGATGACAGAAGTGATCTCAGCAATCTTCTTGGAGTCCGCCGATATACTTTGGATAGACTGAATCAAAGTCTTAATTTCCACTTCTCCTTTAACAGCCGCTTCGCGAGTCGAAGAAGCCAGTGCAGCAGCCTGCTTAGCATTCTCAGTATTCATTTTCACCATCGAAGATAGCTCCTCCATCGTAGCGACCGTTTCCTCCAACGAAGCGGCCTGTTCAGATGCCACCTGTGAAAGAGATTGTGATGTCGATGATATTTGACCTGCTGCTTGTGACACTTCAAAGGCTTCTTTAGCTAAAGAGACAGAAACACCGAATATTGATTTTGAGAGTGAAATTGCAAAAAATGCTCCGATGATCATGCCAAAAATCACACCCAATCCAATGACAGCAAAGATAATATTATTAGTACTAATCGCTGTCTGATTCGCTTCATTAACAAAGACACCTCCCTGCCTTTTCTGAAACTCGACCAACGCACTCATCGCTGAATCGTATGTGTTTGCCGCCTCAATACAATCTTTCAAAAAGATTTCAAGCATCTTATCTTGCTCACCATTTTGATGATGTTGCAAAACTTGGGCACCAATTTTCTTGAAAGCCACCCATGCAGCATCCACCTTTGAATAAAGTGCTTTTTCTTCAGCACTCAAGTTTCCCGCCAGATATTGAGAACTCAATTTATCATAGTCAATGATGCTATCCTGAACATTTTTAATAAATGCTGCAGTCTGATCAGAGGTCAAGCCAGCAAGCCCCAAACTGCGCAAACTAATTCTCACTTGGCGGAAGTCTAAATACATACGATCTGCCAGTTCTATATTGGGCAGAACTCCCGTAGTCACTTTTTGATATCTATACGCAAGATCTTTCATCCCAAAGAAGGCAAATCCACCTACAACAACAGGAATGGCAGACATGAAAACACAAAGAAGCATAAGCTTTGCTTTTAGACTCATTTTTCTCCCGAACATACAAACTCCCTTTGTGAAAGATGAACAACAACCTTCAATCAAATTTTATTCTAAGCACACTTTTTTAAAGTCTTAGATGATGCCTGCATTAGAACCTCAAGCTGATTGACCGTAGATGGAAGTGCTCCTCGAACAACAAAAACTCGTTCTGAATCTAAACTTTTTTCACCCGTCAAACCCACACAGCCGGGACCACCGACTGCAACAATTTGACTCATGTCTTCTAGACTTTTTAAGTTTTCAAGAAGAATGTCTTCTCGGACGACCGAGATACAAACAAGATCAGGACAGATGGTATCAGTCGCTTGGTGTAAATCCTCCAAAGGTAAATCTGCGCCCAAATAAACAACCTGCCACCCCAATAACATCAGGTAGGCAGCCAGAATTAACAAACCTCCTTCATGTCGCTCACCCGGAAGGGTTGCCAAAAGCACTTTGGGTCCCACCTTTGCCGCTCGACCCACTTGGAAATAGTTCAACAACTGTGTCCTAAAATAGTTTGTCGCGAAGTGCTCTTGAGCTATATTAATACGCGAATTTTCCCAGTCTTCACCGACTTGTCGTAATAGAGCAGGATAGACCAATTCCAGTAAATCTGTCTCTTTCAGCCGCAAACCAATACGCGACATCGTATCTTCAGCGCCATTTATGTCGTAAAGATAAAGAGATCTTAGGACTTTATTCAGACTCTCTTGTAAGGTGTCCACGATTGGCTGTTGATCCAAAACGAAAGTGGGTCCTGTAGTCCCACTAAGAACCTGCCCAATTGCATCACTCACCTTCAATCCCTGATTACTTAAAGCGGCAACCTCACGAATCTTATCAACGTCTTCAACACCGAAGAGACGATGCCCTCCAGTCGAGCGTCGTGGACTTGGAAAACCATATCTTTTTTCCCAATTGCGAAGAGTTGCAGCAGGAAGACCTGTTAGCTGAGAGACCTGTTCAATGTCTAGAAGAGCATTTAGTTTAATCATAGATGAACTATTTATCGGCAAGCTTGATGAACTCTGAAGGGTTTTGATGAACAATTTCCTGTTCAAATAAAGTGATGAATGGTCAAAAAAACCAAGATCTTATGTCTTTGAATGAGAAAATCTCACTGCAAGACTGCCGACAACCGGCAAATGGAATATAAGTGATTTCAGCCGTAAAGAAACAATCAATCTTTGGAATCCAAATAAACAAATTTATTAAGCTTTTCCGCAGAAATATTAATGACTTTCCATCATAACCGATTAGAAAATCCGAAAATATCTGACCTTGCTACATCCACCTAGAAAAATTCCAAGCGGAAACTTCGCATGAATCTCCTCCTCAAATTCTCCGATTGCAGACAGCATTTTCCAATTTATAAGACCAAAAAATTAAAAACCAAGCCCAAGTTTCCTATAAGCGATTTGATCGCAAAAAATATCCGGCACACCGATTGCCTTTACGGACTCTCGCACACTCGGAAAAAAGACATTGCACATTAAAAAACTTACAAATAAATGGGGACGTTATGACCGCAAAATTCAATAAGACACTGATATGTTTTTTACTTTTCAACTCACTCATCGCGTGTTCAGAACAAAAAACTACAAAAAAACTCCAAGATAAACCAACTTCGACAATCGCAACCTACGATACAAAAAGTTGCAAATATGAATTGCTGGAGGGCGATTCCGCTGACTTCACACTCGTGGAAAGTGTCGACTTTGCCAATACCCACTTCAACAAGGAATACAATCAGGCCCATCTCAACGCGATCCTAACAACCAATATTAGCGCGAGCATCGATTTTATAAACCAGACAGGAGCCACCGTTTATAAATCGTCTCCTATTGCTTCAGAGATCTGCCAGAAGCCACTTTTTGCTCAAGCTACGGCGTTGCCAAATGACCTAGATACAATCTGGAGCAACGCCACGGGATCTCATCAAGACAAAGACTCGCTTATTTTAGGTCTTTATCTACCAAAAACTTTTGACCAAACATCACCGTCATTAAATAGCTCAGCGGCTATTATTCTGCGCGAGAACACCAACCGCTGGACGCTTGTGCACGAGTATATGCATCACTTATTTTCTCAACGTGCAATTGAACTTGGCTATGACCAAAATTATGAAACAAGTCAGTTAAACTCAGCTATCTATGAAATGCGCAGAATTGCCCAAGATCCGAATAAATCAGACTCCAGCAAAACACTACTGTTAGCTCAACCTTTTTCTCGATACGCGAAAGGCATTGATAATCAAATGATTCATTTCTCTTTGGAAGAGATCACAATAGAGGCAACTCTTAAGAAGCTACACAGTCAAGGCTCTTTAAAGTACGTTCCTTCAGGTTCGAATTGGTATATTTCAGTGAGTGCGGAAAAGGCTATCGAAAACTATAAAGCAGTCGAAGACTTGGGCTATGCACTTTTACTTGAACTGCCTTACAATGCGATCAAAGAACGAGAACTTCTTCTTGACGCTCTTTCAAACATTACAGAAAGAATGTCAGAGATCGAATCGATCCGAAGTGAGTTTCCAAAAGAATACTATAATTTTTTAACTGGCAATGGGTTTGTCTCAGACGACCACAGAACACATCACGAAGGCTGTAGTCATGAAGAAGAGTCCAAGCGCCTCTCTGAATTAACTCAACAAGTGAAAAAAGATCTGTCATTTCTTGGACGTTAATTTTTTGCCACCACAAATAAAAAAAGGGGCCCTCATTCTGGCCCCTCGAAATTAAAACCCGCCGCTTTCAACTAGACTAACAAGTGATTCCGCCGCTGGCTTCATTGGAAGCTCGATATTATAGACCAAACCACCACCTCCGGCTTGAGTCACAGGTTCATTGCGTTCGTTCATAATACTACCAACAACAACACGGTGACTTTCCTGCGGAGAAATAACCTCAATTTCATCACCAGGGCGAATACGATGGCGAGCTTGGATTTTTGCATAACCTGGAAGGTCAGAATGGCCCAAGACCACACCAGCAAATTTCTGACTGAAGTTTCTTGAAGTCGAATGACGGTATTCTTGCGACTCATGACTAACATTACCAACAACAAAACCTTTATGATAGCCACGATTGGCCACCTTCTGCAGATCCACAAGAAGATTCTTATCAAAAGGACGACCTGCCATCATATCATCAATGGCTTTGCGGTAAATTCGAGAAACCATCGCCGCATAATAAACAGACTTCGTGCGTCCTTCCACTTTAAAAGAGCAGATCCCAGCATCATGCAACTCTTTGAGATGTTCAATCACGCACAAATCTTTTGAATTCATAATATACGTGCCATGTTCATCTTCATCGATCTGATAAAACTCGCCCTTATTTCTTAAGTCCTCAAGATAGAACTCTTCATCTTTTTCACCTTGAGCTTTATGAATATTGTAGCCGTAGCGGCAGCTGTTATCACAAACACCTTGGTTTGCATCACGGTAACTCATATAGTGAGATAACAAACAGCGACCTGAGTATGCAATGCAAATTGAACCATGCACAAAAGCCTCAAGTTCAATATCAGGAACGCGTTCATGAATTTCTTTGATCTCTTCAAGGCGCAGCTCTCGGCTTAAAATAATGCGCGTCGCACCTTGCTGTTGCCAAAACTTCACTGCTTGCCAGTTCATGCAATTAGACTGAACGCTCAAATGAATATTCACATCTGGGTCCACTTCTTTTGCAATCATCATCAAACCCGGGTCACTCATGATAAAAGCATCTGGCTTTAAATCGACCCACTTTTTAAAATTTTCACGAAATGATTTTAGCTTTAGATTTCGGGCGAAAATATTTGCCGTTACGTAGATTTGCTTATTATTTGCTCGAGCAAAATTTACGCCCTCGACCAAATCCTCGTATGTCATTTCATTTTCTCGGGCTCTTAAACTAAACAGAGGTACACCGACGTAAGCGGCATCTGCTCCATAGTTATACGCGTACTTCAGTTTTTCCAAAGAGCCTGCAGGCATCAAGAGTTCTGGCTTCATCTTCTCACCTCAAATTTTACGAATTTAATGGGATTTTTTTAAATCTTAGTAAACCCGAACACAATCCCAGAAGATAAAATCCTACCGGGAGGTTTAGAAGCAAAATGAATATGAAGGTTCTTGCAAACGAAAAAGAGCCTCATCTAATGAGGCTCTAAGTAATTTTTCTAAAAATTAAATCAAATTTGAAACTATTTTATAAGAGCGCAAGTATAAGCTTTGAATGTTCCCAAAGTTCCTTGTGATGGTTGACCACCCACTGCTGAGACGTAGTTCTGATAAGTTACCTGACCTTCGACAGTTTGATTGTCGTATCGACCCTGTAGTGTGATCTCACCATATGTGTCTTTGAATTTGACTGTAAACTGACGAGTTGTGCGATTGATAGTACCTTCTGTTCCAGCAACAAATTCAACAACATAAGCAGAAATCGTCTGACCTTCGTAAACTTGTCCAACATAAGAGTCAAAAATCTTAATTAACAAGCTTGAGGACTCTTTGACCAAGTTTCCTTGCGCATCAAATTTAAAGGAGCCACTAAAATCAATACCAGTTTTATCATTGATATTACCACTGATACTACCAAGACCCTGTGGATCCAGCGTTGCAGACACAAAGCCTTTCACTTGCTGTTCGAACTGAGGCGAAGCCATCGGATCAAAAATTTTACCCATCGTCATGTTGGCATTGGTGCAGGTATTATTTGCGGCCACATTGTTTTGCGTAACACCGGTTCCAGTGCCTCGGCCTGCAATACGAACTCCGCTGCTTCCATCTTTCTTTGCACACGCGGACATTGAAAGTGCAAATAAAAGGAAAACACCTGTCACTGATTTTTTAAGGATTGTTGAGTTCATATTGGCCTCCTACATAGACACTAAGGCAAGAGTCGGGCCAACTAAATGCACTCTTAATGAGGAATTAAGATCAAAATCCGTTCCATACTGAAACAACAAAATACATAAAGACGTTTTCGGTAAGCGGGTGTAAAAAAGTTTAACAACCAAAATATTCGCCGAACAACATCTCCAAAATATAGCACAACACCTCTGTATTTTGGAGCGGCACAAAGATTCTACTACTTCCCTATCAGTCTAATTGTAAAAACAAAAAAACCCACACTCCATTCAGAAGTGTGGGTCTCATTTTGAAACAATATCTTTAAAAAAACTACATCACTTTATTAGCGCGATATTGCTCTTCTGAGAAATCATCCACCAGAATAGCATCGTAGCGAACAGCATCGGATTCCTGAATCAACTTCATTTCCTCAGCCGTGATAATGTTCTTACTCAAAGCTTCATCTAGCAACAAGTGAACTTTCTTTTTAGGAAGAACTTTTTCACGAATTGCTTTCTTGATTTTCTTCTCTGCAGCTTCTGCTTTGTTCACCAAAGAAAAGGCATGCTCAAGACGGCCTAGAGCCTCGTTGCGATCTGTTGGCATATAGATACCTTCAGAAAGACGCTCACGCACTCCGCCTTCCTTCAGCATAGCTGCCGCAATACCATGCGACCAACCATCAGAAGCTTGCGAACCAACTGAATTGATACGTGACCAAGCTCCGATCCAACCCTTGAAGAACCAACGTAAACCAGGAATCTTCAAGTTATCAAAGATACCATCAAAACCTTTTTGAATCTCAGACATACAACGCTTTAAGTTGTAGTGAGCAAAAGTCAGATCTTCCTCACGACGACCTTCTGCTTCGAAACGACGAATCAAAGCTGTCGCCATGTACATATTGGCCAAGATATCAGCAAAACGACCTGTGATTTTTTGCTTCGCTTTCAATTGTCCACCAAGGACACCCATCGCGATATCAGACAACAAAGCAAAGGTTGCAGAAGTCCAACTCAAACGACGGATGTAAATCTTCATTTGCGGGTGAACGTCTGGAGTAGAAGCTAAATATCCACGAGTCCAAGACAACAAAATGGCACGGCAAGTATTTCTAACAACGTGACCAATGTGGCCCCAGAATGCACGGTCAAAACCTTTAACGTCATTCGCTTCTGCTGTCTTCACTTCAGTGTAAGCAAAAGGATGCGCACGAAGAGCCCCTTGTCCAAAGATCATCAAAGTACGAGTCAGAATGTTCGCACCTTCAACTGTAATACCAATTGGAGTTGCTACATAAATTTCAGCCAATAGATTGCGGGGGCCTAAAGAGATTCCAGCTCCACCCATAATATCCATCGCATCGTTAATCACATGACGACCCATTTCAGTCGCATAATATTTTTGCATCGCTGTGATCACACCAGGCTTGATACCTTTATCAATTGCACCCAAGCAATAACGGCGCATAGCTTCTAGTTGATATGCAGCTGCACCGATACGAGCCATTGGCTCTTCGACACCTTCAAAGCGTCCGATAGACATACCGAATTGACGACGAACCAATGCATGTGCAGACACCACACGCGCAGCTAGTTTTGCACCGCCTGTCGCTTGCGCTGGCAAGCTGATACCACGACCTGCTGCCAAACACTCCATCAACATCAACCAACCCTTACCAGCATTAGCCACGCCACCAATGATGGCTTCTTCTGCATCAACGATGACATCTTTACCTTGCGTTGGACAATTGTAGAATGGCACACCCAATGGATCGTGACGACGGCCTAGCACAACTCCCGGAGTGTTCGAAGGGATCAAAGCTGCTGTAATACCAACATCTTCGCCTTTACCCAAAAGATTTTCGGGGTCACGAAGACGGAAAGCCAAACCGATTGTTGTCGAAATAGCTGCCAAAGTGATCCAACGTTTATTCCAATTCAATTTGATTTGTAGACGTCCATCTGGACCTTTAAACAAGACACCAGAAGAAATGATCGAACCAGCATCTGAACCAGCAGTCGGCTCTGTCAAACCAAAACAAGGAATCTCATCACCCGTCGCAAGACGTGGCAACAAACGCTTCTTCTGTGCATCAGTCCCGTAGTGAGCTAAAAGCTCTGCAGGACCCAATGAGTTTGGAACCATCACTGTGATCGCTGCTGAAAGCGAGCGAGATGAAAGCTTCATGATCACTTCAGAGTGCGCCAGTGCTGAAAAGCCAAGCCCACCATATTCTTTAGGAATGATCATGCCCAAGAATTTTTCTTTTTTGATAATGTCCCAAGCTTCTTTTGGAAGCTCTCTTTCTTTATGAATCTTCCAATTATCTAAAACAGCGCAAAGCTGATTTACCGGACCATTCATGAACGCTTGTTCTTCAGGTGTTAAAGAAGGATAGTCTTCTTTCAAAAGATTTTCGAAGTTAGGCGCACCAGAGAACAAATCCTTTTCAACCCATACTGCACCAGCATCCAATGCTGCTTTTTCTGTGTCAGAAATCGCGGGCAAAAACTGCATCTTCTTCATGAAAGCTAATAGTCCTGAAGTGATCAGCGCCGCACGTAAAGGCGTCACTAGGAATATCAAAGAGAGGACGCCAAAAATGGCTAACAACCACATCGGTGCCGCAAAGCCGACAAGAACGAGCCCCAGAGCAACGACCCAAACGAATAGAGGGCTGCTAAAAAAGCCCACGAACAACAGTAGGATTACAGAAGCCAGAACCCACAGGCCTGTGTAACTCTCCAAAAACATTCCATAGAATGAGTTGACCAAATCCACGATGAATCTCCTTTATTGAAGTACCTAAAATATTAGACCCCCTATCGGAAGTATGTGCAAGAAATTCAAGTCTGGGACCTGTCCAGCTCAAAGACTAAGTAAACAATAAAGGACGGGAGCGATGGAGATGGAGATGGAGATGGAGAAGAAGAGGAAAATGCTTTGGATACCTAAAAAAAAGCCCTCTCAACGAGGGCTTCTTTTAACAACTTAAGTACTAAGTCAAAAGACTAATTACTTAGTTTCGCCAGCAGGAGCTGCTTCAGTTGGAGCTGCAGCAGGTTGACCTTCAGCAGGAGCTGCTTCAGTTGGAGCAACTTCAGTTGCAGCAGGAGCTGCTTCAGTAGCTGCAGGTGCAGTCTCAGCAGGTTGGTTTTTAGAGCAAGTAAAACCAGTTGTGAAAGAAAGTGCTAGCAAAGCTGTGATTACGATAGCTTTCATTGTGAATGTCCCTTCGTTAGGTATAATATTGCGACTTCTCTCTTCAAGAAATCAGTCCGCATTTTTGTTTTAAAACTCGACTAAGGTCGAACCTTACAAAAACCTTGGACTGTAAGCAAACGATTTTTTTAATTTTTTAATGCTGGCATCGCGAACACCAAAATGTATTCCGACCGCCCAAAACTTTAGATTTAATCTGTTGCCCACAAGACACACAAGGTTCTCCCCCGCGCCCGTAAACTCGAAAATTTATCTGAAAATACCCTGATTCCCCACTGGCCTGAGCAAAATCACTGATAGAGGAACCACCTTTTTCAATGGATTGAGATAAAATTTTTTTAATCTCCGCCACCAAGACTTCAGCTCGCTGAAGCGAAAGCTTGTCGGCAACCAAAGAAGGTTTAATTCCAGCAGAAAATAAAGCCTCACTGGCGTAGATATTTCCCACACCCACAACAATCTTTTGATCCATCAAAGCCACTTTTAAAGCTGTCTTTTTCCCCCTTAAACTTTGCCAAAGGGAAGCCCCGGTAAAATCCTCACTCAGAGGCTCTGGGCCTAAATGACTTAACTTCGGATGTTGATCCTCCGGCGGCTTGATAAAATCAAAGGAACCAAAGCGCCTTGGATCACGATAGGCCAACCGTAATCCCCCAGAGAAGTGCAAATATATGTGATCATGCTCACGTTCATCTCCAGGAAGAGCCACCCTCCAGGTCCCAGTCATGCCTAAGTGCGACAAAAGACCACCTTGAGGCGTCCTAAAGATAAGATACTTGGCCCGCCTTGCAACTTCCAAAATGGCCTGCCCCAAAAGAGTATTAATCTTTTTTATGGGTATTGGATCCCTTAAATCTGGCCTCTTAAGCTCCACTCGTTTTAAAACAGGCTTATCCTTCAAAATATCTTGCAGACCTCGACGGACAACTTCAACCTCGGGAAGTTCAGGCATAAATCTCCAATCTTCATGTTCTCTGACAGCCTTATACTAACTTTACAGTTTACAACTCAATACTTCTGACGACTTTGTCTAGCAACTGGTCCATCCAAAAAATCCGCGCATCATCGCTCTTTTGGAGATACCCTAAATGACCACCGGTGCCTTCTATACGAACTGCAACAGATTTTGGCCAAGTTGTTTGTTCATACACATTTTTATCGATAAACGGATCATCTTCTGCCGTCAAAACCAAGGTGGGCTGCTCAATAAGATGCAAGTAATTTTGCGCAGAACATTGTTCATAGTAATGCTCTGCCGATTGATAGCCAGCCCGAGGGGCCGTGAACTGCTCATCAAATTCGTAAATTGATATCGGCCACTTTTTAAACCCACTCATCTTCGCAAGCTCTCGAGTAAAATTAAGTCCGTAAATCTTGTTGAAGCCCTGGTCCAAACGTTTGGCAGCATTTTTCAAATTAATGGGACCATTGATGGCGATAGCTAAATCGGGTTGAAATGCAGAGCGAACACCCGCTCGATTCAACAATAAAATATTCGCACTCATCGAAAAGCCCACTGCCACTTGAAATCTGTCTGGATGATTTTTTCTCACCCACTCAAAAACATCAGACATATCTTCGCTGCGTCCCGAGTGGTAAATACCCTGACTTTGAGAAATAACAGGGTGAGCTCCACGATGGTTCACCAAAACAACATCATGCCCTAAGCCTGCAAAGTGATTTCCTAAACGAATCATATAGCCAGAGTAAGAACTTCCCGAAAGCCCATGAAAAAGCAAAATCATTTTTCCACTCTGCCCTGGGTGGTGGTAACAAACTAAAGGGTCCCCATCATGGGTATGAATCAGGAATTGTCGAAACAAAGAGGACTTCATTTGATTCTGAAGAAAGTGGGCCGCCAAAGTCTGTAAATGTCCACCACGACACCACCACGGAGACTCAAACGAAGGAAAGTTGACAAAAGCATCCTTAACTAAAGACATAGATCCTCTGCTATCTATCGTCAGATTTACGACAAACGTTTCCTTTTTACAATACCTAGAGTCTGAGAGCAAAGCTACACCGACTAGAGTTGGCAATGTTTTTGCTTAGTCAGGATCAATCCCCCCCAACTCTGAGGATAAGATGAAAATTCTTTTTTTATATTTATTACTATCACTCACTTTTCTGTTTTCGATCTTTTCCGAAAAAGCTTTTGCCAAGCAAGTCGATCTGCGCCACCTACAAACCCCAGTAAAAAATCAAGGCAATCGCGATACCTGCGCCTATTTTGCTGTCAATGCGATGATCGAGAGCAACTTTAAAAAAATATCAGGCATTGAATATGACATTTCAGAAGAATTTGAGATCTTTCGCCATAAGGTTTTAAAGCCTTGGCGCCCCGAAGTTGAGTTCGGAAGCACCTACGATCTGGTTAATAACTTTATCTACGGTCTTACCGCTTACACGGAAGAGGCCCTTCCCTATCAAAATAGCAGTCCCAACTTTACAGTCCCCATGACTTCCACAGAAAGAGAACTCTACGATTTAACCAAAAAGAAAATTTCCCAAATCCAATATCGCGGACTCAAAACCAGAATCCTCAGCCAAATGTGGGTCAAGCGACCGTGGTCGCAAATTTTCCGCGAAGAGCTGGATGCCAAAAACACAGTTGTTGTGACTCTGAAGCTGGCAACTCCCTACATCAACGATGCCGCAGGAACAGTCACATACAATTCCACTATCGATAAAGAATGCAGCGCCGGAAAATTACCCTGTGGTGGTCATGCCGTTGTTCTTGTTGGGTATGACGATGAACAAAAAGTCTTTATGTTCAAAAACTCATGGGGGCCAAAGTGGGGCCAAGAAGGCTATGGCTTCGTAACTTTTGATCATGTAGATCAGTACTCGTATGATCCAGTCACCGCTGTCTTTGATCGACTGCTCGACCCTTGGGTGAAGGTAATCAATCCATAATAGAGGAGCTCTATCTCCCCTCTATTGAAATTTAAAACTTGAGAACAAGGTGCGATGAAGCACCTTGTTCGTTTTAAGAATTATTGACCATTCGCAGACAAGTACATTGGAATCTTATCAGTCCAAGTCGTTCCGAAATAGATGTCATAAGAATTACAACCCTTCTTACCACATTGTTCCGGACCAAAGAACTTAGCCTGATACGGTATTTTGTTCCCGTTGTTATCCTGCTTGTTCTTCGCAACTTTCTTATATTTCACGCTAATATCAGTTACCTGCATATCAGTAAGAGTCTTCAACTCTCCTTTTTCAGCAACGCCATTGGCATTATTATCAAACCAAAGTTTCAATTCTTTAAAAATTGGATCTTGAACGTTGATTTTACCATCAAGATTAGCATCGTACTGCGCCAGGGCCTCGTACCCATTCTTGGCCATTTTTCCTGTCTTCTGAACAGTCGTAAACTCGCCAAAAAGCTCCGCTCCACTTTCAATGCGACCGTTGTTATTCAAGTCTAGTGCAAGCAAAGCGCCCTGCTGTCCAGAAATCCAGCCAACGTTCATTTTCACTCCGCTCGCTGTGATATCAAAACGAACATTCGAAGAAGTAGAATCCAAAGTTTGTGGCATTCCCTTACTAACAAAGTCTAATACAAGTGGACTGTAAAGAGTCATCGTGTACGACTTCTCAGTACCAGTCGTTTCCGTACCGTTAGCTGCCACATAAACTGGAGTCATACGGATAGTTCCCTGTCTATACTCACTCCACCCTGCATCATATTCAGCCTTCATCAAGTTCGGCACCATGGATTCGAATACACCCAACTTAACTCCACCGTCTACGATACGCTTAATTTCTCCCGTTGAAGCTGGAGAACGGTAGTCCACTGGGAAGACTTTGTTGTTGCGATCTTTGAAGTTGATTTTGTGTGCAGAACCCCAAATTCTGAAGACATATGTATTGATCGCATTCACCTGACGAAGATCGATCCAACATCCGCTACCAACACCGTACCCTGCGACAAAACTGTTCCCTGAAACAGATAACTGGCCTGCACCTGGCTGTGTTCCAAAGCAATTGGCATTACCGTTAGCAATGTGACGAATCGCTGTGATTGAAGGCGTGAAAGGCACTTCTGCATTCGTACGACCACTGTTATTAATCTGATCAATCAACTGCTTAATAGAAGCGTCTACATTGGCAGCTGCAACCACTTTATCCTTGAGTCCCTGTGTTGCCAAAGGATCCGTTTGAGCTAATGCCGCTACATATCCCATCGCATCTTTTACTTGTGTCAGTTGTGCAGCTTGCGCTCCGCTAGCTTGTTTCAAAGCAGCAATCTCGGCCTGCATTTTTGCTACGAGGTCATTTTGGCCAGCTTGGAACTTAGCCATTGAGTCCCGATACTGCAATAAGTAATCACGGAATTGAGACTGAAAGCCATTTGCTTCGCTGAGTTCTTTCTGCAGAGCAATCATCGTCTCCACTTCTTGTGACAACAAAGTATAAATTCTTTGTGAGATCGCAGCTTGCGCTAAAAGATTTGCTATTGTCGTCTTGTGAGCAGCCATATTCACGATATCAGCTCCAGCTGTTCCGACGATCAATCCTTCCATCGAGCCGACATGACTTAAAACCTTTTTCGAATCTTCAATTAAAAGATTTGTCATGCGCTCTAGAGTCAGATTTTGCACGAGCTTCGCTCTGCGCGTTGCCATTTCACTCTTAGAAAGAAGCCAATCTTTTGCCCATGCATCAATAGTATCAAGACATCCCTCAGGAAGAGACACACTTGGATCTCGACGGTAGTCAAAAAGACGGCCAATGATTTGCTGATGCATATCAGAGGACTTCACTATACCGGCACTACTAAAAAATATTTCATTATTTTTTGCAACAGACGATCTTTCTCCAGTCAACAGCAAGCGCAAGTAGCCCACTGCCAAAAGCTCTCCAGAATCGCGACCTGCGATGTTCGTGAATGGTGAGCGCACCGAAGTCACAACCGAAGTTGTAGAATTAACCACAGGTATAGGTTGATTGATCGCTCCCGCACACTTATTAGATGCTCGAGCAAATAGGTCCTTGTCATAGTCTGGGATTGAAAACTGATTGGGATCCAGTGTTTTCAAAAACTCCGTGACTACGTTGAAGGATGCAGCCCCAGCACCAGATGACAAAACTTCAATAACATCATCTTCTATTCCACCTAATGAAGCTCTCGCTACATCTGTGGATTTATTCATAGCAATCGCAATTGCTTGAATTAATTTTTCTTTATCACCAATACGCTTTTGCGCAGCAGCTGCCAATTCAGCACTTTTTTGCGCCATTTCTACAGCTGTTGGACCACCCGAACCCGATGACAAGCCCGCCATCGAACTAGCCACTTCCATAAAGCGACTTTCAGTTGTTCTTTTTAAAACTTCGACTTTTTCATTAATTTCTGATTCTAGCAAACCGAAACGACTTGCTACGCTTTTCTTTTCTTTCTCAAAATCAACACGCAACTTCGCAAGGTCTGTAGAAAGGTTGTTATTCACTGCCAAAATTTTACTAGTCAAATTCGTGTCGTTGACTGCCAAACTGTAAGCAACTCCATAGAGACCACACTTTTTCCACTCGTCTGCAGAACAAGAAGCACCAGAGCCCGAGCCGCCCGCAAAAAGTTGTCCAACAACGGATTGCACAGCAGGATCACTCAACTGATTCAAACACTGAGCATTACACGAAGCACCGCCGTAAAGCGCCTCGCTTTGAATGCGAGATTGCTCATTCAAATAATTGATGGCCACTTCCTGACGGATGTTCATCAAAATTTCTAAACGATCTTTACCAGACATATCAGTCCAAGCAGGACACATCTCGGGATCACTGTATCCTTCACAGGCACCGCAGAATGTAGGGTAGCGTTCTTTACAAATTGAATAAAGAACCTTTTCTTTCGAAGTCAAACAAGCTTGACTTACTGAAACACCTAAAGAAGCACTCGAATCCAAACCATAGAATTGAAAACCATGCTTATCTAGCATATCTTCAGAACAATTCCAGCTTTTCACCATTTCCGCATAATTCAAATTTCCAGCTGTGCGAATAGCTTCGAACTGATCATGAATTGTTTTGATATCATCGCTCACTTTGTCAGATAGAAGACGCAATTGGTGAGAAGTATCACGAACTCTTTGATCAATATTGGCAATGATACCCTGAATATCTCGAATCTGAGCTAAACTCGATCTTGATAAAGCCTCTACTCCGGAAATACGATCGTTAACCAATCTTTCCGTGCTCTCGATTTTGTGAACCAAAGCCGCCTTCATATTAGCTAGTTTCACATCAAACTCACGACGGACAGCATTGTCTCCGTCAACAATTTGTTTTACTAGATTTTGCTTGGTTTGATCTAAATTAGAAGTCAACGTGGCGTAGTCGCGATTCAACTGATCACGGAGGGCCAGATCTTGAGCACTCATCTTGCTCATAGCTTCTGCAAATCGAGAGTTCAAAAGATCTCTTTGAGCTATCTCAGATGCACTCAACTGCCCCTTCAGAGCCTGATATTTTTGATTCAACTGATCACGCAGTTCTCGGTCCTGCTGGCTCATCATGTCCAGCAAGTTGGAATGTTTTGCATTCAATTCGTCCATTAGAGCTTTATTGCCGGCTTTCATGCGCTCAAGAATCTGCTGTTGCGCTGTATTGAGTTCAGAACGCAAAGCCTGCTCTTTCTCTCGAATTTCCACTAACAAACGTTGTTCTGTTTCAGTCAAGGCAACTCGAAGTGCAGCATCTCGTCTTTCCGCATCGGCTTTTAGCTGTTCTTCAACACTGCTAATTTTTTTCGAAAGCTCTGCCTTCATCGCAGGAAGGATCTGAGTTCGCACCTCCTGAAGAGATGCCTGCAAAGCATTAAAGTCCGTTCTTAGTTTAGCGATATCAGTGCGGACTTCACCGAGATCAGCCTTGAGAATCAAGAAATTGTTAATATCACGGGCCCGTGCTAAAAGGTCCAAAAGTTCTGAATATTTCTTAAGAACTTCTTTGGAATTGGTCGCCATCTTTTGATTAAAGATCAGATCTTTAAGTTCTGTGACATTGCGGTTGATGTCTTCAGTTAAGGCTGACATCACGTCTTGAATCATCACTTCACTATTTTCCCCAGCCTGATTGGATTTACCCCCACTGCTGTTGATGTCTGAAACTTTCAATTCGATATAGGCTTTATAACGATCTTTGCTATAAGCCAATTCGGCCACCGTCGCCAAGCCATTTTGAATTTTATAAAAAAGATCGTCCTCAGTGACATCGAATCCTACCGATTGGTATTCTCCAGAAGACGCGTTCTCAAACTTCGTCTGGGCACAGTTTTGACCCCAGATAACAAGGAAAAGGGATGAAATTGTCACTCCGGTGTAACCGAGAACCTTTTTCTTGTTCTTGAATGAAAAAAACGAACGCATTGATCCCTCCCCCTGAAATCTGGCCTTTAGTATATTCGGAGAAAGACTATTGAGACTTAAATTTTTTTGTTTATAGGCGCCTCAAACTGAGAAGGACTTCTTGGCATTTCAGTATTCTGAAAGGATTTTAAATAATTAGTTATAAACACATTTTATTTTCTTTTGCGCCAATAGCATTATTTTTTATCGAGAGACCTTGCCAAAGTCTCAATACAACACAGATTAAGTCTGGCTCCCGCCCATGATGGCGTGGCGTGTCTATTTTTTGAGGAGTTTATATGGCTAAGCAGGTGCAAAATTTTAATGCAGAAATAAAGCAACTTCTGGATATCGTTATCCACTCTTTATACTCTAACAAAGAAATCTTCCTCAGGGAGCTACTGTCGAATGCTTCCGATGCTATTGATAAACTCAAGTTTCAATCACTGACCCACTCTTCGCTTCTACCAGAAAACTGGGAACCAGCGATCCGCCTTGAACCAGACGCGGACAAAAAAATCTTAAAAATTATCGATAACGGTATCGGCATGACCCAAGAAGAAGTGGTTGAGTTCATCGGAACCATCGCTCGCTCTGGAGCTAAAGCTTTCGCGCAAATGAATGCAGAAATGAAAAGTAAGCCAGAATTGATCGGTCAGTTTGGTGTCGGTTTCTACTCAGCTTTCATGGTTGCTGATCGAGTGACTTTACATACACAAAAAGCCGGCTCTAACGACGGAACCATTTGGGAGTCACAAGGTGACGGCACTTACAGCATCGACAGCGTGCCACGCGCCGAAGGAACTGGAACCACTATTATTCTTCATCTGAAAAAATTTGAAGCAGAAGATGAAGTGCAAAACTTCACAGACAAATGGGTGCTTAAGTCCTTGGTCAAAAAATACTCTGACTTCATCGCTCATCCGATAAAAATGAAGGGTGAAAAAGAGGAAGATGAAGTTTTAAACTCACAGAAAGCTTTGTGGCTCAAGTCAGCTTCTGAAGTAACAAAAGAAGAATACAAAGAGTTTTACCAGCATCTAACCCATGATTGGAATGAACCTTTACGCACAGTTCATTACAAAGCCGAAGGCACGATGGAGTTCAATGCCCTCCTTTACCTTCCAACGAAAAAACCTTGGAACTACAACATGCGAGACATGGAGTATGGTTTAAATCTATACATCAAGCGTGTCTTTATTATGTCTGACTGCAAAGACCTCCTGCCACCTTACCTGCGTTTCACAAAAGGCTTGGTTGACAGCAGTGACTTGTCGTTAAATGTTTCTCGAGAAATCTTGCAACAAGACAGACAAGTTTCCCAAATTCGTAAAAACATCACGAATAAGATACTAGGCACTCTGAAAGATCTTCTGACGAAAGATCGCACAGAATACGAAAACTTCTGGTCTGAGTTCGGTGCGACATTAAAAGAAGGCATCCCTAATGACCCTTCAAACAAAGAAAAATTGCAGGACCTGCTTTTATTCCATTCGACGTCTTCTGACAAAATGACGACATTGGATGAGTATGTTTCGCGCATGCCAGAAAATCAGAAAAATATTTTCTTCATCACTGGCGACTCTTTATCTCAAGTGTCTAACAGTCCTTACTTGGAAAAGCTGAAAGAAAAGAACTACGAGGTTCTTCTTCTCGTCGATCCAGTGGATGAATGGGTGACAGAGTCATTGACTGAGTACAAAGGCAAAAAGCTACAGTCTATCACCAAAGAAGGTTTGGATTTAGACACAGAAGAAGAAAAGCAAAAAAAGGCAGAAGAGAAAAAGCAAGCAGAAGCCAATTTGAAGCCCGTTCTCGAGACCATGAAAAAAGCTCTTGAAGGACAAGTCAAAGACGTTGTTCTCTCAGATCGTCTAACTAGCACCCCGGCTTGTCTGGTCTCTTCAGCGCACGATCCATCAGCACACATGCAAAAATTGATGGCACAAATGGGTAAAGAATATGCATCAACCACTAAGCGCATTCTTGAGATCAACCCGCAACATCCTGTATTCGAAAAGATGTTAAAGGCCACTCCTGAACAGCAAACGAAATGGTCTGAGATTCTTTATTCTCAAGCCTTGCTGACAGAGGGCTCTACTTTGCCTGATCCGGTGAAGTTTTCTCAACAGGTGTCTGAACTGATGGTGATGGCTGCGACAAACGCACACTAAAATAATAAAAAAGGGTTCCAATGATCTGTACCCCGAAAAGTGGACAGTTAAATAAAAGGGGCCCTTCTTTTTTGCGCTCAATAGAAATGAAAACTAAAAGGGGACTCTGAATGGGTCCCCTTTTCTTATTAGTACTAAATGCCTTTTACGAATTCCAAAACTTCAGCCGCATGCCCGGCCGCTTTAATCTTTCGGAACTCCCCGACCAAAACCTGATTTTCATCAATCACAAAAGTACTGCGCTCAATGCCCAGCACTTTTTTGCCGTACATATTCTTTTCTTTGATGACATCGAACAAATGACACACTTCTTCCGACTCATCCGATAGCAGAGGAAATTTAAAATCAAATTTTTCAATAAACTTTTGGTGCGACTTCAATGAATCCCGTGAAACTCCGACGATCTCAGCGTTGAGTTTTTTAAACTGAGCACGTAACCCATTAAACTCAACACTTTCTGTCGTACAACCGGGGGTATTGTCTTTGGGATAAAAGTACAAAACGACTTTCTTCCCTTTATGAAGAGACAATTTGAAATCCTCTCCAGTTGACGAAGCGACTTTAAAGTCTGGAACCTTTTTACCCATTTGAACTTTACCGGCCATGCGGAACTCCTCCTGCTTCTGGTCGAGGTGGTGGTATCGCTGGATCCACTTCCTCTTGCTGTTCGTTCTGTAATTCTGGCTGTGGTTGCTGCTGAAGTTGTTGTTGCTGCAGCAGCACGTCCGCATCTATAACCTGATCTGCTGCCGGAGGCAATGGTGTCACGTCAGCACTCGTTGGTGGAGCTGAACCATCCAGCACCGCATCTTCGGGATGTTGTGGTGGCTTGGGCAAAGGAATCGGCCTTATTTTAGCCGGTATTGGTTTGATCGGAGGAGCCGCAGGTGCAGGCTCTTCAACCGGAGGATAAAGTTCTGTCTCCAGCACTTCAATTTTTCCGTCTAGGGGGATATCAGCGACAATTTTTCGCGTATCTACGAGATTTTCGAAAACCTTCCCGCGCAACTTTATTAAATTTTTGCCATCACGCTCATACTCGTAAGTGTCCAGACGGATCATTTGCTCTCGCGACCTATCTTGCGCCCAATTCTGACAACTCAAGTTCGTCAGACTCGCACTCTCGGTGATGAGTAATTTGCACACAATGGCCTTATTGACAACAGCAGGACCTAATCCGAGAACTTCCTCTAAATTTTCAGGAATGAAGGTGACCTCTACTTTGCGGCCACTTTGAACTTGCACGTGTGCAATTTTTTTGGCGGCCTGTTTTTCACTGCACTTCTCAAAAGCTTCAATTTCAAAGGGGAAAACGCCCGTTTGAACCTGTGATCGCTGAATTAAATAACGATCACAACGAAACATGGATTTATTTGAAAGCTTGATATTCTGTGAGGCCAATAAAGCTCTTTGAACCTTACCAAAGGCCGACTTCCCGACAGACCGCCGCTCGGAGGTGAGGACCCACCAGGCTTCGCGATGAATAGCATCTGCTTGCGCAAACATTTTCACCAAACTATCAAGACTTTTATCTACAGGTGGCTTAGGTGGCGAAACATTTTTGACCACCACCGATGGCTTCAGCTCTGCCGGAGAGGACACAGTTTGTATTTTTGTTTCTGACTGAGAAAAACAAGACGACAAAAATAACGCCAAGCCTCCGACAATCAAGAATGCATGCAATTTCATAGTCTCAGTCTGGCAAATAGACCTAGTGAAAACAAGAATTTACTTTACCCCGCTTGAATCTTTACTCTAAACTCTAGAGGAATTCAGATTCATAACATTCGGAGGCGCAACATGGAAAAAATTTGGCTCAAAAACTACCCTAAGGAAGTCCCTGCAGAAGTGGATCTTTCAGCCTATTCGTCTCTTTATGATATTTACGAAGAATCTATTCGCCTCTTCGGCAATAAAAAAGCCTTCACCAGCATGGATGTGAGTCTAACTTTTTCAGAGCTAGATCGCTTGGTGGATCAGTTTGCTTCTTTCCTACAAAATGAATTGAAACTTAAAAAAGGCGACCGCATCGCTATTCAGATGCCCAACGTTCTACAATTTCCAGTTGTGGCCTTTGCAGCTCTGCGCTGTGGTCTTACGATTGTTAACACCAATCCGCTCTACACAGCCAAAGAAATGCAACATCAGTTCAAAGACTCTGGAGCGAAGGCGATTGTGATCCTTGCCAACTACGGCCACAACCTTGAACAGATTTTAAAAGAGACGGACATTGAAAGTATCGTCATCACAGAAATCGGCGATCTTTTCCCGACGCCGAAAAGAATTCTCGTCAATGCAGTTGTGAAATACATCAAAAAAATGGTGCCAAGTTTTAATTTGCCACAAGCCTATAGCTTCCGTCAGGCGCTCGAGCTAGGAGCAATGAAGCCCTCGCAAAAAGTACCGTGCCAACTGAACGACATCGCGTTTCTGCAATACACTGGTGGAACAACAGGAGTTGCGAAGGGGGCGATGCTTTTACATAGCAATGTCTTAGCGAATGTTGTGCAAATTCGCCAATGGATGAAACCAAAATTGATCGAGGGGCAAGAAATTGCAGTTGCAGCTCTTCCGCTTTATCATATCTTCGCATTAACTTTGAATTGCTTAGGACTCTTACGCTATGGAGCGGAGAATGTCCTCATCACAAATCCTCGCGATATTCCCGCTTTTATCAAAGATCTGAAGAAAAGACCGGTGTCCGTTTTGGCTGGAGTGAACACACTCTTCAATGCCTTAATGAATCATCCTGACTTTGGTACTATCGATTTTAAGAGCATGAAAGTCAGTGTCGCTGGTGCGATGACTTTACAAAAACCAGTCGCGGAAAAATGGATCGCTCAGACCAAGTCTTTGATTATCGAAGGATACGGGCTCACAGAGGCTTCTCCTGTGGTTTGCTGCAATCCTATTGATGGAACTGATAAAGTGGGAACAATTGGTCTTCCGTTCCCGAGTACAGACGTCAAATTAGTGAATGACGACGATCAAGAAGTTGCAATGGGAGAGCCCGGCGAGCTTCTGTGCAAAGGTCCACAAGTCATGGCTGGCTACTGGAAACGTGATGATGAAACCGCAAAAGTTCTAAAGGACGGATGGCTTCGTACTGGTGATATCGCCGTTGTTGATGAACAAGGCTTTTTCAAAATCGTGGATCGCAAAAAAGATATGATTCTAGTTTCTGGATTTAATGTTTATCCTAACGAGGTTGAAGAGGCGATTGCTTCTCATCCTGGCGTCTTAGAAGTGGCAGCTATCGGTGTGCCTGATGATAAATCAGGAGAGATCGTTAAGGCCGTTGTCGTGAAAAAAGATCCGAACTTAACAGCAGATGAAGTTATCGCTCATGCTCGCATCACTTTGACAAACTACAAAGTTCCTCGTCTTGTGGAGTTTAGAACGGAGCTACCGAAGACCAACGTGGGAAAAATCTTGCGCCGAGCTTTGCGCGACAACGCCTAAATAGAAATAAGAAGTATTTTGGACATAAAAAAACCACATCTGAGACAGATGTGGTTTTTTCTTTTGTGAACTTTTGGAATTAAGCTTTCTTATTCCAAGAAGCACACCAAGCCTTACCGTAAACAACTTTTCCGGCAAAAATTGTGCAAGTTCCAACTTCTTTACCACCGCGGTCTTCTTTTTTTGCATAGAAACCACAGTTGATGCAGTTGTTACCTTTTGAATCAGCAGACTTAGTTGCATCTTCAATATACTTCACTGCTTTTGCCACAGAGTCATTTGGATCTACTAATGGCAAAGCACCGCCAGCTGCTGGAGCTGCTCCACGCTTAGTCTGAGCATTCGCTGCAGAAGTAAATACTGATGACAAAACAGTTGGCGCTACAACAGCAGCACCTGCAATTTTAACAATTGTAGAAAAGAAACCACGACGATTCATATTTTTTTCAATCATGTTGCCTCCAAATATGTGTCAACTCCTCCAGATACTATCCCTTTTCATTTAGTTTTCAATTGTAAATTAGCAGATAGCGCACGAGATCGACAAAAGTCTTTACCAAAAAATGCAACATTTCGCTGCACCCAAATCCCCCACTCACACCCCCAACACCTCCCCCGTCCCCTCCCAATCAGCACTTACCCGTAAAGGCTGATCAAAAAGGCCCAGATGCAAGGCGGAGGGCCTTAGCTGCAACGCACGCGTACCCCCGGTACGCTGACGCGAAGGAAAAGGCCCGACAACGCCGCAGATGGGCCTTTTTCACCGACCGTTTAGAAGAATTTTTTTCTTTGGGAAGATGGTAATATCTT
>CAYSKF010000006.1:0-166099 GCA_964431515.1 uncultured Bdellovibrio sp. | reverse complement strand
GATATGTTTAGGGAATACCTAAAGAACAGGTAAAACCCCTAGTGTAAGGGGCTTTATTTATTCTTCAACACAATACTTCTTATAAACGTCTAGCATTGCCTGACATGCTTCATACTCTTCTAGTTTAAAGAGCATAATTAATAGTGCTTCGATAGTTTCTTTGTTAATTTCAACAGCGTTCATTGTTACCTCTTTTGGATTTTGTGATGCAAGGGGTGTGCAGGAATGTTGTAGTGATTAATGGGGTTTGGAGTCCGGGGGTCGGATTGTATAAAAATCCCAGCACTAGGACTCGAACCTAGAACAGCAGCTTAGGAAGCCGATGTTTTTCCAGTTAAACTATGCCGGGTTGTACTACTCCAACTTGAACCGCTTATTTTTTATACTATCAGGATTAACTAGATACAAGTTCGTTGTGCTTATTTGCGCATGTCCTGCTGCTTCCTTAACTTTGATTAGGTCAATACCAGAGTGCAAAGTTTTAGTTATCCAAGTGCGACGCAAGTCATGCATACCATAAGGCATTTTTAGGCGCTTCATTTCTTCACTAAATTTTCTTGCCAAAGTGTTAGGGTGCATGAGCTTAGGCAAGTCCTTTATTAACAGATAAATTTCTTTAGGGCTTGTATTCCAATAAGGTATATTTCTTACTTTCCTGCTCTTTGGTGGACCAAAAACAGGTTTTTCACCGTCCGGAAAACTAACAAGCTGTCTTTGTAGCTCAAAGTATTCTGTCCCAACGTCGTCAAGGCTTACACCCAAAGTTTCAGCGTCTCTTAATCCCAACAAATAAGCTAACTTCACAAAAGGTAAAATATCGGGGTCCAATTCTTTTTGAATTATTGTCCAATGTTCGTCCCTAATGTAGTGCTTTTTCTTGGTCTTATTAGCTAATATCCTGTCAGCCTCATGCTTCCTTAACACCGCTTTAGGAATAGGTTCAAAAATTAATAAAGGGAACAATCCTGGACTCTTTTTGTGTAGAAACTTGATAAAGCGATTAGCGAACATTACAAAGTCTTTTATAGTTTTTCCTGACCATTGTTCACCGTCTTCTAGTAGTCTAATCGACTCCCATTCTGCTTTACTCATATCCTTTGGTTTTTCATTTAATAGGACCTTACCCCACACAGCTTGTTTTTCATACCACTGTAGAGGGTCTGTCAGTTTCATTTTTTCTACAAAGAAGTGCAGGAAGTACTTTTGAACAGCGTTTATTATTGTGTAAGCAATTTTTTGACTTGCTTGACCGTCAATAACTTCTGTTTCCCATAATTGCAGTAGCTTGGGCGTAATGAATGTATGTTTAATTTCATAAGCTTGCTTGGCTCTTTTTAGAGCAGCCTCAAACTCACCGTTTAGGCGAGTTACAAATGCGGTTAACTCACTGTCCTTTAGTCCTACATACTGGGACCTATCATAGTTTTCCCAGACCGTTTTACCGTCTTCTTTGGCATAGCGTTTTATGACCTTAATAGGTTGACCATTGCGCTTGTCGTTTAAGAGATACCACTTAGACCACTGTAGATTTTTCTTTAGCTTCTTTGCGCCCATGCTTTGTATATCGGTTTTTTTGTTTAAAACATGAGTTTTAGGTGGGATAGCACTATCCTGCGAATGGGTGTTTTCACTATCCTGTGAGTGTCTTGTTTTCTTATTATTATTTAGAGATTCTAATGACTTAGGTCTTGCCGTGAGCTTTTGCGTTTTCATTTTAGGAAACGAACGCTCTATCCTGTTGAGCTATGGGGTCTCAAGCAAGAACCCCATTATAACGGCAAAAAAATCATCAAGGCAAGGTTTTGCCCCGAGCTTCGTTTATAACGAGCGTTGAAGGGGAGACGTCGTAACGGGCCAGGTGCTCTTCAAAACTGCAGAACGACCTTTGAAGGCCAATATACCGAAGGTTCCATAGTGTGTAAGACGGCCAGCCCATTCGATTGGGTTGTTGTCAGAACTCCATCGCACCCAAACGACGGTGTGCTGAGGATTGCTTTTCAGGCGAGCGATCACAACTGTGCTGACTTCAGAAAGCTTATATTCCTGCCCTTGTAATGAAATAGTGTCTTCAGAAACTGTAAATTGCTGGTCAACTAACTGTTCCTTCATAAACTCTGCAAATTCAGGATGGTTCCCAACCAGAACAGAAGAAGTGTTTGCTGCGACGTTAAGTTTCGTTCCAACTCGTTGAATTTGACTGACTCCTTCCATCGAACGGGCCCAAGTTTGTGCAAACTGCGCTGAATCGACAGTGTTGGAATCAAAGTAGAAATTCACCAAAGGTGCGCCAAAAATGGATGATAAAGTGGCTGGTCGCTCTTCTGTATAAAGTTGGCGGAAGACATTAAACTCTGGGTCGATCGAAACTTTTTTCGGCCGAGACTTTGTTACTAACGAGAAAACCTGATTTTTATCATTGAATTTTGCAATTTGACGAAGCTCTTCACCGGACTCCAATTTCCAAATGACGGGTATTGTAAGCTCGTACGGAATATCTTGGGACTGGGCAAGGCTGTAAGTCGTACTAAAAGATCCGTCCAACCACCGCATCACTTTCACATCCGTCAGTTCAATGCGAGGAGCTCCATCACGGTCCAGCCATTGGTTAAAGAAGACGCTGAGGTCTTGCTGGGTGATTTTCTCAAAACTAGTTTGAATTTCTTGGAAGGAAACGCGTTTAAAAATATTTTCGTTATAAAAGTTTTGCAGCGCTTTTTGTACGATCTCTTTGCCAAAGCGGAACTCTAGCATTTGAAATAGCATCATTGATTTACCATAACCCACAGCTTGTGAACTTGAGTTGTGGCGACCACGGAATTGACGAAGTGGAAAATCTTTGCCAGGGTTTTTTGTCACAAAGTCATCGTAGTTAGCCAGGGTGTTCATACGATAACTGCGATCGTTGCCAATTTTTTCTTGTTGCCAGTAGTCTGACATGTAAGTTGTCAAACCCTCACTCCAGTTTCCTTTTTCGTAATCGACGTAAACGCTGTTACCCCACCAGTTGTGCAAAACTTCATGTGGCAAGGAGGAATTTAATATAAACGGCAAGCGAATGACCGAAGGGCCCAGCAACGTAAAGCTAGGCATACCGTAACCTGTCTCCCAAAGATTTTCGACAACGCTGAAGGAGCTATAAGGATAAGGTCCTAACCAATTCGCATATTGTTCTAGATATTGGGGTACTAAGGAAAGAAAGGTTTGCGCTAATGCAGGCTCATTTTTTCGCAAAAGAACCTGAACCTTTTTTCCATCCTTTGTTGTTGTTTCAAAGTTAAAGAAAGGGCCGGCTACAAGATAGATCTCTTCTTGTGGATAGATTTCAACAAAGCGGTTCTTGCGGAAAGTGCCGTCAATCTGTGTCGACGCCAATTGCCCTTGTACTAAAGACTGCCAGCTTGATGGAGTCGTGACTGTGATGTCGAAAGATTTTTGATTGTCGAGAAAAAACGGATACCAATAAGTGCTACCAAAAAGAGTCGCTCCATCCGGAGAGATCAATCCATTGCTCATGTCATTGGTGATAGGATCAAAGATAACACCGAAATAGTTTAAAGTGACTTTGTTATCCTGATTCCCAAGTTGCAGTCCATATTCCGCGTAAGGTTCGTCAGCGGTTGCGGGGTGAAGAAGAGTCAGATAGTCATCGTTACTTGTGACTGAAACCTGCAGTTCTTTGTGTAGCAGAAAGCTCAGTTTTCGAGGGCTTCCTTTAGCGAAAGTTAACGTGTCTTGCGCTTTTAACATTTTAAGGCCTGGATGCAACTCGACCTGCATGTTGTGGTGAATAGGCGCTGCATGAGACTGAAGAGAGACAAGTAGAATGAATAGCAAACCAACAACAATGATTAGCTTGTTCAAAGCTTGAGTTTTTGACATGAGTGACCCCTAAAACGGTCACTGTTTCTACGCTTACCTCTCAGAGAGGTCAAGATGGGTTCTGTGGGCTTTGAAATAGTTGCTGTATTTTTAGCCACTTCTCACAAGGTGGAGCCTCGATAGAGACTTTCTCGCCGCTCCAAGGATGTATAAACTCCAAGCGCTTGGCTTGAAGGCACAACCCCTCGATTCCTATGTGGTTTCTAAAGAATCTGTTGTGGTGCGAATCCCCGTGAACAGCATCACCCAAAAGAGGATGTGAGATTCTATTAAAATGCCGCCGTATCTGATGGTAGCGACCGGTGTGGGGCGTAACTTCGACCCAAGAATACCGTGCCGTTGGAAATTTTTTCCCCACAGCCACTGGAAATTCGATGGTTCCTAAGCGTTTGTAGGAAGTTTTCGCCTCAACGAGGTCGCCAGTTGAATCAAGTTCTAAGGGAAGATCAATAGTCCCAGATTCGTGAACATAACCCCGAGTGACTGCCTGATAGGTTTTCTCCGTGGCTCTTTCAGTGAAAAGCTTACAAATTTTTCCCGCCGCCTCTGAGGACAGTGCAAACAGCAAAACTCCACTCGTGCCCGCATCTAAACGGTGCACTGGAAAGACATGTTGCTTCATCATTCTTCTGGCATGGTAAAGGCAAATTTTATCGCGTGAAACTCGATGCTGGGCATTTTCGTGTGGATGGACATGAAAACCAGAGGGTTTGTTGACTGCAATAAAATACTCATCTTTATAAAGCAATTCCATGAAGACAAACCCCTTTTCCTGGGCTTGAACTAACACAAATCCTTGTCAAGTGTCACATTGTTTTCAAGTTTTGAGTGCGCGATCCTAAGGAAGGCCATTCAAGGAGGAATGATCATGCGACATAAAAAAATTCTTTTCGTTTTAACCAGCACGGAGTGGCTGGGTAATTCGGGGCACAAAACTGGAGCTTATCTTTCCGAAGTCACACAACCTTACGATTGTTTTGTACGAGCGAGCTATGATGTTGATATGTGCAGTCCTCACGGTGGACCAGTGCCTTTAGATGGAGTTAAAATGGATGATCCCTATAACGCCATTTGGATGAATGACTCTGAGTTTGTTGATAAGATCACGAAAACACTGACACCCTGGCAAGTTCAAGCGGCAGACTATTGTGCCATCTACTTTGCGGGCGGGCATGGAGCCATGTTTGATTTTCCAGACAATCTTCAGCTGCAAAACTTGGCTGGCGAAATATACGAAAACAATGGCGTCGTCTCGTCCGTCTGCCATGGAGCCGCTGGGTTGGTAAATGTCCGTCTGTCAGATGGATCTTACTTAGTCAAAGACCATGAAGTGGCCTGTTTTACCAATGACGAAGAGCAAACAGTGGGAATGGAGCGAGTGGTTCCCTTTTTGTTGCAAAATAAACTCATAGAGCATGGGGCTCATCACACTTCAGCGCCACGTTTTGCCGGGCATGTGGTGAAAAGTGGACGTCTTGTGACAGGACAAAATCCCGCTTCGGCATTGGATCTGGGGCACGCAGTCGTAGAGGTTTTGGATTTTGTTTTTGAAGGTCGTTTTGTTCCAACACAAAACTGGTGTGAATGGGGGCATCCTTCATGACAGAGAATCAAATTATTGCCCAGAGTCCCTTGTTTAAGAGTGTCTTGGAAAACGCTTGGCGAGCGGCGCAGAGCTCCGCTAATATTTTGATTTCGGGTGAAAGTGGCACTGGCAAAGAAGTGGTCGCACGCTATATTCATTCTTGCAGTCAGCGTCACAAGTTTGCCTTTGTTGCTGTGAATTGTTCTGCGATTCCAGAACAGTTGTTAGAGGCAGAGTTGTTTGGGCACTCGCGAGGGGCTTTTACGGGGGCAGTCGCTTCTCATATGGGGTTATTTGAAGAGGCTCACGGCGGGACCATATTTTTGGATGAAATTGGCGATATGGATTTACATCTACAAGCAAAGCTGTTGCGAGTTCTACAGGAAAAAAACATCAAACGTGTCGGGGAGAATCATTATCGCCCCTTGGATATTCGAATTATTGCAGCATCTCATATGGATTTGGCGGAAGCAGTGGAGAGAAAAAGCTTTCGTGAGGATTTATTTTTTCGGTTGAATGTTGTGCCACTCGAGATTCCGCCTTTGCGTGAAAGAAAAGAAGACATCGCACCCTTGGCACGCCATTTTTTATCAAAGTATACAAAAAAACACAGGCTGCCGCAGAAGCAGTTCAGTGAGGAGGTGCTTCCTCACTTGTTAACGAACTTTTGGTCCGGTAATGTCCGGGAACTTGAAAATGTTATCGAGCGAGCTGTTGTTATGAGTTCCGGCAGTCTGATATCGCTACGAGATATTCAGGAACCTCGCCGCCAGCACTCGCCCGAATTTTCAGTCAAGCAAAGCTTTGCGACCTTACATCAAAAAGAGGGACGTCTTTTTTCATTGGAAGAACTTTGCCAACACTACATTCAATATGCCCTAGAGATTAATCAGGGCGCACGCGAAAAAACGGCCAAAGATCTTGGGATTGATCGCAAAACCCTCTATCGCAAGATCCATGATCCTCGATAGAAGTTGCTTTTGTCGGCAGCTTCCAGTTGAGCTCTATCTTAGTGTAAGGGGCCTGCGTCCTCTTGTTCTTGCTGCAAGTTTGAGGTCTTGTGGCTTGTCGATGGCTCTGAGTGGGGGGGCGGAGATTGTTTTGCATAGCCCTGACGTCGCAGTTCGCGTTCTTTAACAAAATCCATGATCAGCGCTGATAGAGCCGCTTCAATACCGGAGGTCGGCGGTGGGGTTGTTTGCTCATGAATCTGTTCGTGATGAAACGATAGAGGGGTGGGCCAAGCTCGCGCAAAGACCGTCGCAAAGACAGCGCTTGCAATGCCTATCAAGCCAAGGCCGGCGACCAGAGTTGCAGACCAGCCAACATAACCAACACGATCGTATTGTGAGGTGCTTTCGATAAGAGCGATAAAGAAGCCACCACAAAAGATGATCACAGCACCCAAGGCCATCATGGTGAGGGTGACGATCTTGCGACTGCGAAAAGTAATTTCGTCAAAAATTTCTACGGCCATCTCTTTGAGGCTTTTTGTTTTGCTGCTCTTGCGACCAAAGAAATAGGTAATTATCATTGCGAGCCATTGCATAAGTAGTCTCCAGATGTGAGGGCTGAACAGATTCGTTCAGCCCCATTTCAGTATGATTATTGATTTTTACGGATCAGCATTCCGGCAACAAAGCCAACGGTGGCTGCTCCAAGAACAGTGTAGAAAGGATGTGCTTTCACAAAATCCTCAGAAGCACCAACCGCTTCTCGGGCTTTGGCTTGTGCAGTGTGATACCGCTGCACCCATTCATTTTCACTGTGGCTGAGCTGTTGAGGGCTGTCTTTGACACTTCCTCCAATGCTCGTACCGATATTGCTGCGATACTCGTTAGGTGTAGATTCCATATACAACTCCTTTGTATGTTAATGATTGTCGGTAACGCCTTTGAGCAAAGCATAATTGGTGCCAGCTCTAGATGCTTTCTGTTGGAATTGGCAGGAACAATGGGGATTCTTTCCTTCAAGGCAGTGGTAAATTGCCTCATTTGACCGAGAGACAGGTCTTCGATAGGATGTTTTTTTATTTTTGGAGTGATGAAATGCGACGTAGTTTGTTTTTATTTTTAACTTTTGCTCTGTGGCTCGATATAGCTGGGGCAAAAAATTGTGAGCAACGACAAGGCACATTGGATTTTGGTTCAGGAACGACGAAAGCCATGGCTGCCGTCGTTGACGTGTGTCAAAAGAAAGTTGTGAAAGTCATCTACGAAGAGCGTCTGCCATTAGCTCTGAATGAAGCTTTGGAGAAAGACATCAATAGCGAGATACCTGAAAAAATTATTACCGAGGCTATGCCTCGGTTTAAAACTGTCGTGGCAAAAATGCGAGAACTGCAAGTCAAAAATATTTCTGCTGTAGCAACCTCTGTTTTTCGAGTTGCCAAGAATGGGCAGGCAATGGCGAAAAGAATAGCAAGTGAGGTCGATATACCATTGCAAGTGATCTCACAGGATCGGGAAGCGGAACTTGGTTATTGGTCTGCATTATGGGGCCAAGAAGGGGAGACGGCGAACACGATTGTCTGGGATATCGGTGGAGGCTCCATGCAGATGTATGCTAGACAAAATGGTAAAGTGCACATTTTCAAAGGAAACTTGGCCTCTGTCGCTTTTAAAAATCAAATTTTAGAAGTCTTGCAGTTTCGTGATCCCAAACAGCACTCCTCTCCAAACCCCATCGCACACAATCGCGAGGCCGCTATTCAATTGGCGAAGAATCACGCCTACCTGAATGTCCCTGTTTTCTTCAAAGATCGCGCCCCAACATCCAAGTGGATTGGTGTGGGAGGAGTGCTTTCGATCTCGGTACAAAGGCAGACTAAAAAAGAAGCAACGGAGTTCACTCAAGAAGAGCTGGCTGAGGCGCTGAAGAAGCGGGTCAACTTGCGTGATGCAGATATTGATAGTGAATACAGAGTTTCCGATATCAGCAATATGGCATTGGTGCTCGGTTATATGCAGGCCTTAAAAATTCACAAAGTAGAAACAGTCCAAGCTTCATTAGGTCAAGGACTGCTTCTGCAAAAGCTTCATGAAACAAAATAGCTTTTACCAGTTCAGAAGTTAACGCTGTAAAATCGCTGCCGCAGGAGAAGGGGAAGGCATTTCCTTTCCTGCTAGAATCATGACTTCTCCTCCGTGACGAATGACTTCGCAGGCGATGTCATCGAGGATGTCATCGTCTTTAGAGTCAACTTGTTTTTCGCGTACGGTGATCTCGCCGCTTTTTCGGCGCAGATGCCCCCATATTTCAATATTGTCCCTTAAGTATAATGTTTTGACCTTACCACTCAATGCAGCCTTCGAGATTTTGAACAGATCTTCTTCCAAGAGTCTTTTTCTTGCTAAGTCCGTGAGGGTTTGTTGGGAAGACGATTTTTTGAGTTGTTTTAATTTATGCAGTTGAATCTCAGCTTCATTCATAAGGGCAGCAGCTCTTGGTATTCCGTTAGTATCGTCAATGCGGCTGTGTATATAATTATTTTGAGAGGTGATATCTTTGAAAGACTGGAAAACGGGATCGCTTGAGAAAATCAAAAGAGGAATGGCTTTATAGCTTGGTTCTTTAGAGATTTTTGCCTCAATAAATTTTAAAAATAGCTTTTGATGACTGTTTTTGAATTTATTGTCTAGTGAACCTCTGCCGCGAGTGCGGGATTGAAGGTTCGGTAATTGCGTTGTTTCTGTCGAATCTTGATACTTCCAGTGCAAGCTGGAAGCGTGTTGTCCTTGATGATAAAGAAAAGTGTGCACCTCAGTAGCTTTGCCAGAATCACAACGAAACAAAATAGCTTCTCCGGGAACGATGACGAGCATGTTGAAATTGTGATTTCCCTGCAGATCTTCTAGAAGTGGTTTCAGGTGAAAAGAGTCAGCAACAATTGTTTTCGATGGCATTTCATGTCCGGTAACATAGAAGCTGCTCCAGTGTTTATTAACAAAGACCGCCAATCCTTTATCTGCAGGGGAGAGGTGTTCAGAAGGATTGAAGTTATTTAATTTCGCCAAAAGTTGTTCTCTCAGAGTCTCCCTTTTGTCGAACTTCAGCAGATGAGTGGCCCTGCGGACGAGAGCTTCGTATTCGAACTTCATTGTTCTTTCATCCATTGCGGGAATATAGATGGAAATACATGGACCATCATTAACTGATGTTAATTGAAAGAGATCCTCGCGAGTCATTTTTTCGAACATAGGTCCCCCTAAAATTGTCTGAGTGGTCCCTTAGTATCCGCAATGCGAAGACGGAATTCAAAAAGTCATTTAACAGTCTAGTGTGAGGGGTCATATTGAGGGCTAGGCACGATCAGGATAAAATCAGTGAAGACGCTTCTTTAATTTTTAACGAAGAGGGAATTGAAAATGAAAACTTGGATCGTAGTAGCCAATCGAACAGGAGCAAAAATTTTTGAATATCAGAATAAAAATGAAAGTCAGGTGCAGTTTATTATGAAGCTTGAGAATCCCAGGGGTCGTTTGCGCGCTGGAGATATCAATGCAGATAAACCCGGTGATTGGAAAAGCCTACTGGGTGCGGGAACTCAGTTAACAAAATTAGAAAAGCAGCAAACACCGACGGAGCGAGTGGCTCAAGAGTTTGCCAAAAAAGTGACAGATTTTTTAGAGAGCGAACAGAAACAACAAAAATTTAACAGCCTTGTGCTGATTTCAGATCCGCATTTTTTAGGCCGCTTGCGAGCAATATTCTCCAAAGAATTGAAACGCTCTGTTGTTAAGGAAGTGGGCAAAGATCTTATGGCTGTGACTACACAGGAACTGCAAGATCGTTTGTGGCCTCAAGGGCCACTGAGTATGTAGATCGTGGATTGAATTTTCTTAAGCTGTTTTCTTCAGAGGTTGTTGGGGGTCGAACAAGCCCTCAGGAAGTGAAACACCTCGTTGTTGAAAGACTTTCAGACAGCGGGGAACATAACCCACAGGTTGTAGTTCTCCTTTTTTGTCTGAAGTAAACACGGGGGCACGAGTGATCACGTCACCTTCCATTCCTGAGACTTCCATAATTTCACTCACGATTCGCTGTCCATTGCTCAAACGTTTTACTTGAATAATGAGCTGGATAGATTGAGCAATTTGTGTGCGTAACGCTTTCAGGGGAAGCTCGAGATTGGACATATAAAGCAAATTTTCTAAACGAGTTAGACATTCTTGAGGGGAGTTCGCATGAATCGAAGTCATTGACCCCTCATGCCCAGTGTTCATTGCTTGGAGCATCTCGAATGTCTCATCTTTTCGACATTCGCCGACCAGAATGCGATCAGGGCGCATGCGTAATGAATTAACCAAGCATTCTCTCGTCGTGATGTTGTGAGTTCCGTGCGGTACTGCAAGCAACTGAACCCAGTTTTTTTGGGATATTCGAAGTTCGGGCACATCTTCGATGGTGATAATGCGTTCTTCATTAGGAATTTCATAGGTCAGAGCTTGGAGTAAAACGGTTTTACCGGAGCCGGTTCCCCCTGAAACAACGATGTTGAGTTTTGCTTTTACGGCCAAAGATAAAAATAAGGCGGCCTTGTCATTTAGGGATTTGCTTTGCACCAGGTCCTGAAGGTGCATCCTTTGACTTTGTGACTTGCGGATCGTCAGGCAAGGAAATTTGGCTGTCATCGGAGGAAGAGCGATATTGTAGCGACTTCCATCAGGAAGGGTTCCATTGAAAGAGCTGCCTTGAGTTCGATCTTTATTGTCGAGGAGAAGAACGGCGTATATAAAATCCCACAGAGCGCGTTCGTCGATAAAACGAATATTGGTTTCTATGAGAACCCCATTGTGCTCAACAAAAATTTTATCAGGTGCATTGACCATGACTTCTGTGATGGT
The DNA here is from genome assembly GCA_964431515.1 of uncultured Bdellovibrio sp. Classification (GTDB taxonomy): domain Bacteria; phylum Bdellovibrionota; class Bdellovibrionia; order Bdellovibrionales; family Bdellovibrionaceae; genus Bdellovibrio. The sequence continues at coordinate 154,789 of CAYSKF010000006.1, read as the reverse complement.
TTTATCTGCGATCAATGTTGTCAGGGGGCCATAATCAAGTTTCATGAAAATCTCATCGGATTTTTACAATGGAGACTTAAGAAAGGACTCACGACTTTCGTCTGAGAATCGTTGTTGAACTCTAATTTATGGACTAGACTTTCTGCATAGCAAGGGATGGCAAATATGAAGACCTGGCAACAAAAATTGCATGAAGTTATTTACGAAGCCGACACTCCCGCCGGTCGAATGTTTGATGTCGGATTGATTGTTTTAATTATTGCGAGTGTCTTATCTGTTTCGCTTGAGAGTGTGGATAGCTTACGAGTTACATACGGACATTTTTTTCGCACCGTTGAGTGGGTTTTTACGTTTTTGTTCACTGTTGAATATTTAATGAGAGTGGTCGCTATAAAAAGACCCTTAAAGTACATTTTCAGTTTTTTTGGTATTATTGATCTCTTGGCTTTGTTGCCAAGTTATTTGAGCTTTTTCTTTTTTGGTGCCCAGTCCTTGCTGGTGATTCGTTCGTTCCGTCTTTTAAGAATTTTTAGAATCTTTAAATTGGGTGCCTATTTGAAGCAGGCAAGTATCTTGCGTAGTGCTATGATAGCAAGCCGCCATAAAATTGTCGTCTTTCTAGTAGGTATTTTAGCGACAGTTTTTACTGTGGGTGCGTTCATGCATCTCATCGAGGGGGACGAGAGCGGTTTTACCAACATACCAGTCTCTGTTTATTGGGCGATTGTGACCATGACAACAGTGGGTTATGGGGATATCGCTCCGCAGACCCCCTTGGGGCAATTTTTTGCCTCTATTTTAATGATCTTGGGTTATGCCGTTTTAGCAGTTCCTACCGGGATTATGTCCGTGGAAATTGCGAAGGCTTCTATCAGTACATCAACTCAAGCTTGCCCAGCATGTACTATGCAGGGGCATGATGCCGATGCTACTCACTGTAAGTATTGTGGATCTAAGTTGTAGGATGTTGACTGCAGAAACAAAAAAACCGCCTGAAGGGCGGTTGATTTTGGTGCGGGTGGAGGGACTTGAACCCCCACGGACGTGAATCCAAGAGATTTTGAGTCTCTCGTGGCTACCATTACACCACACCCGCGTGAGGTAATCTTTTAGCGTTATTAGAGGCTTAGACTCAAGATATTTTTTTAAAAAAGATCTTTTTTGCGGAGCTATAACTCAGCGCAGCCGAGGATCTTCCAGCCTAAGGTGCGTTGGTTCCTTATTCGCAGCTTCCCTTTGGTGGCATATTGCTCCTATTTGCAAGAATTTCATAAAGTGTGTTGTAGGTTGTCACTTTTTGAGGTGGGACCCGTATGACAGTTTTTGTAAGCTGTGTTGAAATTTATATAGATATCAACAAGTTAAGCATCTGCGGCGAAAAGTGTCCTCGTTGGCATCAGGCTTGCTCTATGCAGCAGTGATTCAAAAAGGTTTTAAACCGGAACCATGAGGAGACTTTATGAAAAAGTATTTTTATATCCTTGCGGCCTTGAGCATCGCGCCTAGTTTTGCGTTAGCTCAAAGCCTCGAGAGCGATGTGGATGCCGAGCTTGATCAAATGTATTCAAGCGTTCAGGCGGCCCCAGTTCAGGCCCCTGTGCAACCCGTTGCACCTGCAGCTCCTGTTGCTGCAGCAGGAGGACAGCCTATCTATATTCTAAATCAGGCGACTCCGACTTCAAATGCTCAGTTGCAGCAGACTCAGGTTCAAAAGCAACCTACGACTATTATTGAAGCTTCTCCAATTGGCGAGTCGCGTGCAGAGCAAATTCGTCGTTCTCGTCAAGATGCCGAAGTTCAAACAGAACAGCGTATCGTCGAAAAGCTTGAGCAGTCTCGAATGGAAGACGAAAAGAAGCGTGCTAACATTCTGTTTGGCGATAAATTCAACCAATTAAATAACAATGAACAACAGCAGCAACCTGCGGTTCAAGTACAGCAGCCTGTGTATGCAGCTCCAGTTCAAGTTCAGCCAATTCAAGTTCAACAGGTGGAAGAGCCTGAAGAAAACACTCGCGATATTATTCGTGAGGAATTAGCTGCAGCAATGAAAGCTGAGGATGAATCTGTTGTTGCTCCATTAGAAACAAAATATGTCGCAGGTATTTTGGGAATCGGTGATTATCCAGATACTCGTCAAGTTCAGGGCAACTATGCTCTGGGTGTGGCATTTGGTACTAAGTATGACAGTTTTGTGGTTGAAGGATCTTTCCTTTACTCAAACTACACTGTGAGTGGACAGGGTTACTACACTGGAACTACTGGCTATGGTTATGGCTATCCATATTCAAATCCTTATGGTTACTCAGCGGGTGGCGTTTATGTTCCAGACACTATCGATGTACAACAGTACTCTGGTTCTTTAGCGGCGAAGGTTCAGTTGTTCTCAGGTATCATCAAGCCTGTGTTTGGTGGTCTAGTGTCTTACTCTTACCGTGGTTATTCTTGGGATAACAAATCTTACGGTTATGTGAATGACACTAAAGCAAACTCGAGTGCTATCGATGTTGGTGCTGTTGTTGGAGCAGATTTAGAGTTTTCACCCAAGTATTCTTTGGGCCTAGACTATCGTTATATGTGGAATCTTTCGAGCCGTGTGAACGGTGGTAACACTTGGATGTCTGGACCTCAGTATGGGACTCAGCTCGAAAAATTGCAGTATTACGTAATGTCGCTTGTCGCGCGCGTAAATTTTTAATTCAATAGTACTTAAGTAGTATTCCTCCGTGGTTTACAAACCCCGCCCTCAATAGGCGGGGTTTGTTTTTTTCTGGGTGTCTGGACTTCCTGAGGCTTTTGTCTCATATTGTCCCTATGCACTTTCTTTTCCTTCTTTATTTTTCATTCAGCTCATTGGCGGCAACTGTCGTTACGCAAACGGTAGGGCAAGTCTCTGATCAGGTGATTACAAGTAGGGAAGTGCAAATCTCAATGGTCATTGAGAATGTTTTATTTCCTGGGAAGAGCTCAGGAAAAGGTCTTTATGAGATTCGCCCCGGGCAAGAGTCTTTTCGTAATGCGGTGACTTCTGTTCTGCTTGAGTCGGTCGTGGCTCTAGAGGCAGAAAACTTCAGCGTTGCTAATATTTCGGAATCTGAGCTTACGACTGATATTGCAAAGATTGAGAAAGCTGTGGCGGGTAAAGCTTATTGGAGCTCATTAGAAGTGTCTCCGCTTGAATTGCGGAAGCTGACATTGCGTAAACTCACATCTAAAAGTTTTTTAAAGTTCAAAACCAATTCGATGACAAGTATCGTGACGGATCAAGATGTACAAGCTTACTACGATAAAAACAGAGTTAAGTTTGTTGGAATGCCCTTTGAGAACTTCAAAGAAAACATTCGCACTTTTTTGGCTCAGCAACAGTTGGAGGAGCGCATTCGCTCTTGGTTTGAGGTTATTAAAAACAAATACAAGGTCCGCAACTTTGTCGCGGAATAGTTATGAGTGCTGAGTCTTTAAGTGGAATTCATAAACCCGCGATGCGTGCTTTGGTGGAAGCCATACATGCGGAGGCGGGCCTTACAGCCCAGTTCTATTGGCCTTCTGACCTGTTAGGGGCTGAGATGGCGACGGCCGAGGCTGTTGGTTGGTTTGTCGGGGAGCAGTTGGTTTGCTTTATTTTGTACAGAGAGCTTGAAAATGCTTGGGATATCTCTCTGGTTGCGAGTCATCCTCAATTTAGACGACGGGGTTTTGTTGAGCGGCTTTTTAAGCATCTGATCGCCGCAAAGGGTCAAGAACGTGAATTGTGGTTAGAAGTGCACGAGGAAAATGTCCTGGCTCAGAAACTCTATGAAAAACTTGGGTTTAGGGAGGTCCGGCGGCGACCTCGCTATTATAAGGATGGAGCGACAGCCATTTTGTACTCCCTGGCTTGAGGGGGCGGAGTCCAAGATAAGTCCTTGCATTGGCTTGATTTTTTTGCTAGTGTGGAGGCGTTCTGAATGGGCCCCTTTGGCCCATTTTTTTTTGCCGCGCAGGTAGGATCGTCCCGCCGCCGAAGAGTTATATAAGGATTGTCTTCAATGTCAGAAACCCCATCATGGATGGAAAAAGTTGAAAAAATGGCCAGAGAAGTGGCCGCTAATGAAGATTGTTTGTTATATGATCTTGAGTTTATCGGAGGAGGCAAGGGGCGTGTTCTTCGTCTTTTCATAGATAAAGAACAAGAAGGTGCTATCAGTATCGATGACTGCTCAAATGTATCAAAAGGTCTTAATGAAATTTTGGATACGGATGAAGATTTGATTCCGGGCGGAGCTTATACTCTTGAGGTTTCAACTCCGGGGCTTGAGCGCAGCTTGAAGCAGCCGTGGCATTTTAAGAAAGCAGTGGGCAAAAAAGTTTACATCAAAACGCTTAAATCTTTGGAAAGCGCTGGGGTGGAAGACAAGAAGTGGAAAGCTGCCAAAACAGTCGAAGAAGTTCTTGAGTCGGCTGATGATGAAGCGATCCGATTTGTTGTTAAGGATGTAGAGATTAAAATTCCCTACTCAATGATCGACAAAGCAAAAGTGGTATTTGAATTTAATAAAGGTCAAAAGAAGTAACGTAGAGAGGGTAAGTCATGGCTGAAAATGTATTTTCAGATCTTTCTAAAGTGATTGATCAGGTCGGTAAAGACAAAGGAATCGATAAGCAAGTTGTTATCGATGCAATCACTCAGGGTATGTTGGTAGCTGCACGTAAAAAGTACGGCACATACCGCGAAATTGAAGCCGCTTACAACGAAGATACTGGTGAAGTTGAACTTTTTGAGTTCAAAGAAGTTGTTCCTCGTGAAAAGTTTGTAGATGAAGAAGTAGAGATTCCTTACGACGAAGCACAAAAGTTGGACCCAAATGTTCAGCTTGATGACTCTATCGGTATTAAGATGGAAGCTTCTGATTTGGGACGTATTGCTGCGCAAACAGCGAAGCAAATCATTATGCAGAAAGTGCGTGATGCTGAACGCAATATCATCTTCAATGAATTTGAAGAAAGAAAAGGCGAAATTGCGTCTGGTATCGCTCGTCGCGTAGAAAAAGGTGCTCTTGTTGTCGATTTAGGTCGCACCGAAGCTTACATTCCACCGCGTGAACAGATTCCTGGCGAACAATTCAAGCCAGGTGATCGTATTCAAGGTTATTTGTCAGAAGTTCGTCAAACGACTCGTGGTCCTCAGATCATTATGTCGCGCGCAGATGAGCGTTACTTGATGAAGCTTTTTGAAATGGAAGTTCCTGAAATTTATGACGGTGTTGTTGAAATCATGGCGGCAGCTCGTGAGCCTGGTCAACGCGCTAAGATCGCAGTTCGCTCTAAAGACAACTCAGTAGATCCTGTTGGAGCTTGTGTTGGTATGAAGGGTTCTCGCGTTCAGAATATCGTGCAAGAGTTGCGTGGAGAGAAGATTGATATCGTTCCTTGGGACGAAGATATCACTCGTTTTGCATGTAATGCCTTGGCGCCTGCAGAAATCTCTCGCGTTTTCCTTGATGATACTAATCGTGAGATGGAGATCGTTGTTCCAGATTCTCAGTTGAGCTTGGCGATCGGCAAACGCGGACAAAATGTTCGTTTGGCCGCAAAATTAACAACTTGGAAGTTGGATATTATTGCTGAATCTTCTGCGGCTTCTCGTACGGCAGAATCTATTTTCAATTTGATGTTGATTCCTGGTATGAACGAGACAATGGCGCAAAACATCTTCCAGTCTGGATTCGGATCATTCCAAGCAGTGGCTTTTGCAACTGTTGAAGATTTGATGACAATTCCTGGATACGATGATCCAGATAAGGCAGCGAAGCTTCTTGATCAAGCAAAAGCTGTTGTTGCGAAGTACGAAGCTGAAGGGGTTCCGGTTCCAACGGCGCCTACGGCAGCAAAAGATAGTAAGTCAAATGTGTCAGCAAAGGCACAGGCAGATATGCTTTTGAAGCAAGAGTTGAAAAAACTTGATGCTCAAGAAGCGGACGAAGAATAGTTGTGTGCACTCCAAATTGATTGGAGTAGACAATTGGATAGAGAACAACACAGGGAGACTGAGTGAGTAATCCAAAGGTTTTTGAATTTGCAAAAGAGATCGGGATGACCCCGTTAGCTCTCATGGATAAAATCCGTGAGTGGAACTTGCCGGTGAAGAGCCATATGGCAGAACTTGAACCGACAGTTCTTGAGCAAATTAAAGTGAAACTTTCCGGAGGCGAAAAGCCTTCAGAGGAAGCAAAACCAAAAAAGACAGCTGCGCGTAAAGCAGCTCCAAAGAAAGCCGCAGCAGCGGCTCCGGAAGCAGAGGCTTCAGCAGCGGCAACGGCAGTAAAAGCTCCGGTGATTCGTCGTAAAAAGGAAGAGGATACTCCTGTTAAGGCTAAGATTATCTCTAAGCCAGAGCCTCAGTCTCAAGCTCAATCCGAAGTTGAGGAAAGTGCTGCTCCTAAGGCAGCTCGAGTTATAGTTAAAAAGACAGTCGTCGCTAGTGAAGAAGAAGTTGTTGAACATAAAGCTCCTTCCGCTCCAGTCTCTACGGTTGTTGTTCCTGAAAAAGTGGTAGCGAAACAAGAAGTCGTTGCTCCCGTAGAAGTAAAACCAAAAGCAGAACCTGTCGTTGCCAAAGAAGCTCCGACAGCCCCGACTCCGGTGGAACCGGCAGCGGCGGCGCCTCAGGCGCGCAAAAAAGAGGTAGTAGTGGGCACAAGCGGTGTCGCGAGTTCAGCAACTCCAGCGACGACAGTAAAAAGAAATATCATTGGTCGAATGGACCTTTCCCGAGTTCAGTCTCCGACGCCTCCTAGGCCGTCTGGCGACCGTCACCCAGGTGGTTACAACAGAGCTGCGGGTGGATTCCAAGAACGTCCACAACCAACTGGCGGATTCTCGGGTCCTCGTCCGGGTGGTTTTAATAGACCAGCTGGTGGTGCGCCAACTCGCAACATTCGTACTGGGTTTGTAGCAGCTGCTGCACCTGCTGAACCAATACCTACAGAAGGTGGGTTGGATTTTAGAAAAGAATTTGAGCGTCGTAAAAAAGCTGCGGGCCCTGCTGCAGGACCGGCAGTGCGTGAAAAGGAAAAGGAAAAAGAAGAAGAAATCGCAGTCTTCAATCCGGTTGAATTCCGTAAACGTGAAATGGTTTTCCAGCCTAAAAAGAAAAAAGGCTTGTTAGACCGTGCAGCTATGAAAACGCAAATTACAACTCCTTCGGCACATAAACGTGTTGTGAAGGTGAATAACACGATGAAGTTGAGTGACTTGGCAATGGAGATGGGTATGAAAGCCCCTCAGTTGATGAAAGTCATGATCAAGAATGGTGTTATGGCCAATATGAATACCGACCTTGATTTCGATACGATCGCTTTGATCGTGCCTGAATTTGGTTGGGAAGCGCAAAACGTCTTCAAAACAGCGGACGCTGTTGCTGAAGAGACAGCTTTCGGTGATCTAAATGCAGAAAGCGTTATTCGTCCTCCAGTTGTCACTGTAATGGGTCACGTCGACCATGGTAAAACTTCTTTGCTAGATGCTATTCGTAATGCGGATGTAGCAGCTGGTGAGGCCGGCGGAATCACTCAGCACATTGGTGCTTACAGTGTTAAATTGGAAGATGGTCATTTGATCACTTTCTTGGATACTCCGGGCCACGAAGCCTTCACAGCAATGCGTGCTCGTGGAGCGAATGCAACGGATATCGCAATCATCGTGGTTGCAGCTGATGACGGTATGATGCCACAAACTGCGGAAGCGATTAATCACGCTAAAGCCGCGGGCGTACCTATTATCGTTGCGGTGAATAAAATTGATAAGCCAAGTGCAAATCCCGATCGTATCAAGCAACAGTTGACAGAGCTTGAAATCGTTCCAGAAGAATGGGGCGGAAGCACAATCTTCTGTGAAGTGTCGGCTTTGAAGAAAACAGGAATAAAAGAGCTTCTTGAGCAAGTAAAACTTCTTGCAGAAGTTGCGGAGCTTAAAGCGAATCCAAAACGTTCTGGTACTGGTATCGTCATCGAAGCGAAGATGGAAAAAGGCAAAGGGCCTGTTGCTACATTGCTTGTGAAAGACGGAACAGTTGAAGTTGGACAGTACATTGTTGCGGGTACAATGAAGGGACGTGTTCGTTCACTTGTAAATGACAAAGGCGAAAGAATTCAATCTGTCGGACCTGGTTTACCAGCCGAAGTGCTTGGATTGGAAGCTGTTCCAGCTGCAGGTGATAAATTCGATATCGTTAAAGATGAAGACACTGCAAATCAGGTTTCGTCTTTGAGAAAAGAGCAGGCTGAAAAAGCGGCCAATGTTCCTGCTGCGAAAATGTCTTTGGAAGATATTTTTGCCAAAGTAAAATCTGGGGACGTGAAAGAGCTTGCGCTAGTTTTGAAATCAGACGTTCACGGGTCGCTTGAGGCGATCACCGGTATGTTGGCAAAATTAAATACTGCAGAAGTAAAAACGAAAGTTATTCACTCTGGAGTAGGCGGTATCAATGAAGGTGACGTTGTTCTTGCGCATACTGCAAAAGGTATCGTGCTTGGTTTCAACGTTCGTCCAGATTTGGGTGCTCAAGCGAAAGCGAAGCAATTGGGTGTTGATATCAGAACTTACTCAATTGTTTACGAGTTGATTGATCAAATGAAAGCCGCGATGGCGGGACTTCTTTCTCCAGATGTGGTTGAAGAAGTTATGGGTCGTGTTGAGGTTCGTAACACCTTCAGCGTACCAAAAGTGGGTACGATTGCAGGTTGCTTCGTGATCGACGGTAAGATCCAACGTAACAATATGATCCGTCTACTTCGTGAAAATAAGATTATTTACGAAGGTAAGATTGCATCACTGAAGCGTTTCAAAGACGACGCCAAAGAAGTGGCTTCTGGTTACGAATGCGGTATCGGCATTGAAAACTACAACGACATTAAAGTCGGCGATATGATGGAAGCTTACGTTAAAAAAGAAGTTGCACGTGAATTAGGTGCAGGGGCTCAGTAATGAAAAATATGGGTGATGGCCGTAGGGTCGCTCGCGTAGAAAGAGAAATTCAGGCGACTATCGCTCAGTTTTTAATTCGGGGATTCAGAACGCCGTTGCCAGGTTTGGTAACGGTCGCTTCAGTAAAAATGCCAGCCGATCTTAGGGCTGCAAAAGTATATGTCAGCGTCTTGGGCTCTCAAGAACAACAAGACGAAACCTTAGAGTTGTTACAAGAGCGTGCGTTTGAGATTCAGAACTTTATCGGTAAAGAACTCAAAATGCGCTATTGCCCGAAATTGACTTTCTATCCAGACCACACGACAGAACAAGTTTTGAAAGTGGAAAAAATTCTTCACGAACTTGAGATAGAGCGTAAGGCAAAAGGCGAAAGCCTCGACAGCGAATCTGATGATGAATAACAATCCATTTCATGGTCTTCTTTTGGTGGATAAGCCATCGGGCATATCCAGTCATGACGTCGTTGCACGTCTTCGACGTATTTTAAGTACCAAAGCAGTGGGGCATTCGGGGACTTTGGATCCGATGGCCTCTGGTTTGATGGCCTGTTTGATTAATGAAGGCACTAAATTAAGCCAATATATTCTTGAAGGTGATAAAGGGTATCGAGTGCGAGCTCAGTTTGGGCTGCGCACGGACACTTTGGACACCACGGGTACTATTTTAGAGCAGAAACCAGTAGATCTTACAAAAGAACGAATTCTTGAAGAGGCTTTGAAGCTGCAAGGAGAGATGGAGCTCGAAGTTCCTATTTACTCTGCTATCAAGGTTCAGGGTAAGAAGCTTTACGAATATGCTCGAGAAGATCAGGAAATTGTGTTGCCAAAAAAGCACATGAAATTTTGGGATGTGACTCCGGTCAATGTCGGGCCTGACTGGGCCGAATTCGACATTAAGTGCACCAAAGGTAGCTATATTCGAACATGGGTGGATCTTTTGGGGCAATCTTTGGGTTGTGGGGCGGCGATGAGTGCCCTGCGCAGAACTTGGTCGGCTCCTTATTTATTGCCACAAGCGCAGACATTAGAGGCGATAGAAGCTTCTGTGAAAGCGGGGCAGCGAGGAGACGCCTTCGTTCCTATGGACTTTGCCTTGCCTCAGGTGAAAAAAATTCGAATTAAAGGACAAGATAAGGTGCTTTTGAGTAATGGCCAAATAAGCCATGACCTTCGAACTCAGTTGATCACCGCATTTAAGCCTTCTGAGGATCAATATATCCAGGTTTTGTCTCAAGACGATGGTAAGTTAATGGCCTTAATCGGCTTAGAAGCGGGACGGGGTTTTGTTCTTCGTCGTGTCTTTAAATACACATAGGCTCAACACTCAGGCTTGACCGGGGTGGGTTGGCAGGTTAGAACCTTTAAAACTATTTTAACTCCACAGATCGACAGCCATGACGACTGCAGGGGTTCGGTAAGTAGAAAAATATAAAATATAAAAAATAAGGAGACTTTAATGGCGGTCACTAAAGAAGTAAAAACGGAAATCGTAAAGAAATTTAAAACAGCAGATCTTGATACTGGTTCTCCAGAAGTTCAAGTTGCTATTCTTACTGCTAAAATCAACGATCTAACAGTTCACTTTTCAACGCACAAAAAAGACCATCATGGTCGTCGTGGTCTAGTAACTATGGTTAATAAAAGAAGAAAACTTTTGGACTACCTTCGTCGTAAAGATGTGAAGCGTTACCAAGACCTCATTAAGGCTCTTGAAATCCGTAAGTAATAGTAGAATCCTGAAGGGGCGAAAAGCCCCTTCAAACTTATTAGGCTAAGTGGGCAAAACTTTTAGCCAAACAAAGCATAAGGCTTTGTGAAAAAATTCAAGGAGATTTAATGAAGACGACTGTAACAACATCGGTTGGTGGAAAACAAATCACAATCGAAACAGGCCGTTTGGCAAAACAAGCAGATGGATCTGTACTTGTCTCTAGTGGTAACAACATGGTTCTTGTTACTGCGGTTTCATCAAGAAAAGCTTCAGAACTTGATTTCTTCCCTCTCACTGTTGAATACATGGAAAAATTCTATGCAACAGGTAAAATTCCTGGTGGCTACTTCAAGCGTGAAGGTAAGCCGACAACAGAAGCAGTTTTAACTGCACGTTTGATCGACCGTCCTATTCGCCCCGTATTTCCAGAGGGGTACAGACACGAAACTCAGGTTGTAGCGACTGTTCTTTCTGCAGACGGCGCATTCCCTCTTGATATTCTTGCAAGCTTGGGTGCTTCCGCTGCTCTTCATGTCTCTGACATTCCTTTCAATGGCCCAACGGCAGCGATTCAAGTCGCTCGTGTTGATGGTCAATTTGTTGCAAATCCGACTCCACAACAAATGGAAAAGTCCGATATGGACATCATCGTTGCGGGAACTCGTAACGGTCTTTTGATGGTTGAAGGTGAAACTCGTTTCATCTCTGAAGCAGACGTTTTGGCTGCTTTGAAATTCGGTCATCAGTCCATGTTGCCATTGTTGAATGCGCAAGATGAATTGCGTGAAAAGACAGGTTCAAAAGCTAAACGTGCTTTCACACCTGCGGTCATTGATGCTGACTTTAAAACTCAAGCTGAAGCTTTGTTGAAGCCAAAAATTGCTGCGGCTTTAGCAATCAAAGAAAAGCAAGAGCGTTACGCGGCTGCAGCTTTGGCGGCGGCTGATGCTGAAAAAGCTCTTCTTGCTGATATCACAGACAAAGATCTGTTGAAGCTTCGTAAAAAAGAGCTTTCTTCGATCGTTGAAGATCTAAAGTATCACGAAGCTCGTTCCATGATTTTGGATCGTGCCGTTCGTATCGATGGTCGTGATGTGAAAACAGTTCGTCCTATCGCAAATGAAGTGGGCATGTTGGCTCGTGCGCACGGTTCTGGCCTTTTCACTCGTGGTGAAACGCAAGTGTTGGGCACTGTAACTTTGGGTACTGGTGATGATGAACAAATGGTTGATGCTCTTTTGGGAACACAAAAGCGCAGATTCATGCTTCATTACAACTTCCCTCCATACTCTGTAGGTGAGGTAGGTCGTTTCGGTGGACAAGGTCGTCGTGAAATCGGTCACGGGAACTTGGCTGAGCGTGCTTTGAAATCTGTTATTCCTGATCATGAAAAATTCCCATACACAATTCGTGTGGTTTCTGAAGTTCTAGAGTCTAACGGTTCATCTTCTATGGGAACTGTATGTTCTGGTACTTTGGCACTTCTTGATGCTGGTGTTCCTTTAAAAGGAAACGTTGCTGGTATCGCGATGGGCTTGATTAAAGAAGGCGATCGCTTTGCTGTTTTGACAGACATCTTGGGTGATGAAGATCACTTGGGCGATATGGACTTCAAAGTTGCTGGTACAACAACTGGTATCACAGCTTTGCAAATGGATATCAAAATTGACTCTGTTTCTTTCGACGTGATGGAACAAGCTTTGGCGCAAGCTAAAGAAGGTCGTAATCACATTCTAGCTGAAATGGAAAAAGTGATTAAGACACCTCGTGGACAGATTTCTGAATTTGCTCCTCGTATTGAAACAATCAAAATTAAACCAGACAAGATCCGTGAAGTAATCGGTTCTGGTGGTAAAGTGATTCGTGGAATCACTGAAGCAACTGGTGTTAAGATCGAGATCGAAGATGATGGAACAATCCACATCGCGTCTGCTGATCCTGAAGCAACTAAAAAGGCTATTGCGATGATCAACGACATCATTGCGGAAGCTGAAGTTGGCAAGATCTACAAAGGTCGCGTTGTGAAGATTGCGGAATTTGGTGCGTTTGTTGAGATTCTACCAAACTGCCAAGGTCTATTGCACATCTCTGAAATCGCTAACGAACGAGTGCGCGCAGTGACTGACGTACTTAAAGAAGGCGAGATCATCGACGTTAAGGTTCTTGAAGTAGACCGCGCTGGTCGCATCAAGCTTTCTCGTAAAGCTGTATTGCAGTAAGAGCCTCGAATGCAAGGATTCGGCGGTGTGGACCGTCGAATCTGAAGCAAGTCTTTCTTAAAGAGATATCATGACAAATATTAAGTTCAAAAAATCTGAACTTTCGAGCGGGATCCGAGTGGTGAGCGAACTTCATCCAGGGTCCCGTGCCGTTTCAATCAGTGTCTGGGTTTTGACAGGAACTCGGGATGAAACTCCAGAAATTGCTGGCATGTCGCACTTACTGGAACATCTTGTTTTTAAAGGTACAAAAACCCGTTCAGCTTACCAAATTGCCAAGTCTCTTGAGGCTCTTGGGGGTGAATTGAATGCATATACAACTCGTGAGTACACTTGTTACCATGCGCTGGTTTTGAAGGATCATTGGGAAAAAGCTCTGGATGTATTGACGGATCTTATTTCCAATATGCATCTGAATAAAAAAGAATTTGCGCTGGAAAAAAGTGTGATTCTTCAAGAGATTGCCATGTCTGAAGACAGCCATGAAGAGATGGTTTACGATGTTTTCTACGAGCAAGTTTATGGCAAACATCCTTTGGCTCGACAGATTTTAGGTACTCCTGCATCGATTGCGCAAATGAGGCAGTCGCAAGTGATGGAGTATTATAAAAAAACCTATACCGGTAAGAATATCATCATCAGTGCTGCGGGTTGCTTAGACCATGAAGATCTGATGGTTGGCATTGAAAAACGCCTGGCGGCTAAGAAGCCCATTCAATTTGAAAATAAAAGAAAAGCTCCACGTTGGTTGAAGCGTCGTCACGTCGTTGAAAAACAGGCGGAACAAGTTCATATGCTTTTGGGCTTTCCGACGGCTAGTTTTAAAGACAAACATCGTTTTGATGCCGTGATCACGAACACTTTGTTAGGTGGAGGCATGACCTCCAAGCTCTATCAAAGTGTGCGCGAGAAGAAGGGATTGGTTTACACCATTCACTCAAGCCTCAATACGCATCTTGATTCTGGCATGTTGACGATCTATGCCGGCACTGAAGCGAAAAATGCACGTAAAGTGGGGGATTTAATTTCCAAAGAGTTTGCGAAGATTCGCAAAAACGGTGTTTCAAAACACGATGTGGAGATGTTTAAGACCCAGGTGATTGGCGGTATTTTATTAGGCTCTGATGATATCGAAAATCGCATGACATCTTTAGCTGTGAATGAAATGGTTTTTGGTCACTATCGTGCTGTTGAATCCATCATTGATGAAATCAAGAATGTCACTGTGGACTCTGTGAATCACTATATTCGCAAAGAGCTGTCTTTGGAAAAAGCTTCGGGAGTTCTATTAGGCCCTGGAGTGACAGAGTTGAAGACTTGGTGGAATGACTTGGTCCTCTAAAAATTAAAGGAATTTATTTATGCAAAAATTGAATGTGAAAATTAAGCGTTTAGAAAACTTTAAAGGCGAGCTTCCAGCGTATCAATCATCGGGAGCTAGTGGTTTTGATGTTCGTGCTCAGTTGGCGGGTCCTGTGGTTTTGAATCCGGGCGAGCGTGCGATGATTCCAACAGGTTTGTCTTTTGAAATTCCTGTGGGTTTTGAAATCCAAGCGCGTCCACGCAGCGGTTGGGCAGCGAAAAGTGGTTTGACAGTGTTGAACACTCCGGGAACGATTGATGCAGATTATCGCGGTGAAGTTAAAATTATCGTGATCAATCTAGGTCAGGAAGCAGTAACAATAGCTGATCAAGAACGTTGTGCTCAGTTGGTTTTGGCTCCGGTTTATCAGGCTCAATTTGAGTTGGCTGATGAGTTAAGTGCAACCGAGCGCGGTGCCGGTGGATTCGGATCAACAGGAAGAGCTTAAGAGCTTTTCCTGCATCTTTAGCCTAATCTTTCCAGTCTTGAAATATCGATTCTGTTCCACAGCCAAAGAATAAAAACAATGGCGAGCAGAATCGTCACTAGTCGAATCGAACGACGTTTTTCCATTTGAAAATTCTCTGTCAATCCCACCGCCAATAAAAGCGCAGTAAAGGCAAAGCCCACCAAAGTGATCGGTGGAATCAATTCCGAGCCCACTTGGAAAATAAAGAACGGTATATTAGCGAATAACAACAGAGTGAAAAGCTTGCGAAAAGAACAGGTTCTTTTTTCGTAAACTTGGAAATAGTAATAAATAAATAAAGCGCCTAAGCCCGTTGTTGTGACTCCGACGATAGGAGAGATAATGATTCCTCCCATCAAGCGAAAAAAATTCGGTGGTACAAGGCCAGTCAAGACTCCGGAGATTATTGAGACAACAATCAGAGTGATCAATAAGGTAGACCAGCTCCAATCCGGAAGTGTTTTAATTCTTTCCACCGGATTACGAAGGTAGTTGAAGATGTAGTTGAAAACAGTTCTGACGATATCTGAAGGCTGCTGGTTTTGTGGAGTCACATCGCGATAATCACTCATAGAAGTATTCCAGCACTCTGGTCTTTCATTAGCAAGGATAATTCTTTAGGGGCCTTCACGCAGATCCATTTCGGCAAGGGTCTGAGTTCGTTCTAACAAACGGATACAGTTTTGCAGGTCTTCACCGTTTGTGACTCCCAAAGTGCTCAGTGCCGGAAGGGACGGGTTGTGGCGAACGAGGCGATGAAGTAAAAAGGTCCACTTTAAAAAATAGGAAGGCACGGGGGTGCTTTGGCATTCTATAACTCCCGTTGGAAAGGGGAGGGCTGAAAGTTCTGTTTTTAACTGAGTGTATCCCGTATTGGTGTCGATCACTTCATTGAGACTGCGGACCACATCAGATCTTCGTTCTTTCAGTAGATCACGGAACTCTGCAAAGGTCGGTGCATCCATAAAAAAATGAAAGTGCTTTTGGGCAGTTTCTTGGTTTTTTAAAAACTCTTCGAATCGAGCTTTTCTGTCTTGCGGGTTGCTCCAGGGCAGATGAAGGGTGAAAACCTCATAACCATGTTCGGCCAAAAAAACGGTGTAGAGGTTCCAGTAAGTGCTAAAATAAAACAGCGAGCGTGGGCCAGTGACAAAAACCAACGGCCAGCGAGTGAGAAGGCAATTCGGTTTAAGTTCAAAAGAAACCTGCTGGCGAGACCTGGCCTGATTCGACAAAATGGCCAGGGCAAGAATAGCGATTGCAATACTGGTAAAAGTGATTAAAAAACTCACCTCTTAATTATAAAGAGGTGTTGATGCGAAATGCAAAGTCAAAGGAGCTTTTGTCGGCAGTACGGCTGATGACAGCGCTGTGCCCACTGACTTCAGCTCCGAAGGAAATATTCTTGTGAACTTGCGCAAAGAATCCAGTGGACACAATCACCGAAGGAGTCGTGCTATTCACATCGATATTTCTTGTGGGATCGCTGAAGCGAAGAAAACGATTTGCCAGTCCGGTGCTCAAAGTGAAGGACCAGATGCTTTCCAGTTTGTTAGTGTAACCTAATTTTAAATCGAGTTCGCGAAGATCCAACTCTTCGTCGCCAATCGTAGTGACACCAAAGTTTCTAAGAACACCTTCGGCGTACCAGTTTGGAGAAAAGAGATCCATTCCTAAAGACACTTGAATCCCAGTGGCGTGGCGATTGAAGTTTTGTTTCTGCGCGGAAATATTCGTGAAGGAGTTTGCATATCCCACCCCAGCATGAATTCGAACCGTATCAAACGAGCTTGTTTGAGTGTTGGTTAAAGTTCTGCGCTTCGCACTGAGCTCAGTCAAAAGATCATCGTAACTGACCTCTTCGTAGTCTGAAGCTGCTTGTGCCGCCTGGACGAAGGTGAAGTTAGAGAAAAGAACCGCAGAGATCAAAGCCAATGGAATAGTTTTAAACAACGTCATACTTTGATTCTAGCAAGGGTTTGTCTTTTTTCAAAAAATCATCTTTCGTTCTAGACCTCCTATTTGGCACAATAAACGTATGTGGCCTTTTCATAAGAATCGTCAAAATTGTTACTGTGCTTTTTGTAAATCACCTCGGCGTATTTATAGAAAAAAGAACATTTCATTTATGAATGTGATCGCAAGTGCATTGGCTTCGGTTGTTGTCATGTTCGCATTGTGGCAAGAGTATGACCCGAGAGTGATGGTTGTCTGGGTGATATGTCTTGCGATATCAGAGATTTTTATTAAAATTCGCTGGCGATTGTCTGTGGTTTGTCGTCAGTGCGGATTCGATCCTGTGCTCTATACAAAGCAGCCAGAGTTGGCTGCACAAAAAGTTAAAGAACAGTTAGAGCTTCGTAGGCAGGATCCAAAGTACCTGTTAGCAAAGCCGCTGAATTTACCAGCAATCCCAGCGACCAAAGCCGAAGCCTTGCAGTCCAAAGGAAAAGGCAAGCTGGTATCGCGTTCTATTTGATCGCGGATCGTGTGGTTTTTAATGCTTTACGATCATGAGTCTGCCTTAAAATCGTTCTCGCGGTTCTGCTAATGATTGCCAGAAGACCCTCTTTATGACAGGTTAGGGGGGCATGAAAACACTAATCGTCATCCCTACCTATAATGAAAAAGAAAACATTCAAACTATTGTGCCTGCAGTTCTAGCGCAGGGTCTAGGTGTGGATATTTTAGTAGTGGACGATAACTCTCCGGATGGAACGGGGGCTATTGTTCGTGAAATGCAAAAGAGCATTCCCCAGTTGCACCTATTATCTCGTCCAGGAAAACAGGGTTTAGGCAAAGCTTATATTGCCGGATTCCGTTGGGGTATGGATCATGGATATGAAGCTATTACAGAGATGGATGCGGACTTTTCTCATCGCCCTGAAGATTTGGGGCCTCTGCTGAAGAAACTTGAAACTCACGATTTCGCAGTGGGTTCTCGATATGTTGAAGGCGGCAGAACGGTGAACTGGGGATTGATCCGTAAAATCATATCTCGTGGTGGCGGAATTTATGCTCGTATGATTTTGGGTTTCCCGCTGAATGATTGGACGGGGGGATTCAACGCATGGAAGAAGGAAGTTCTGCACGGAATTGATCTTTCGACTGTCGAATCCAACGGGTATAGTTTCCAGATTGAGTTAAAATACAAAGCAATGAAAAAAGGTTTTAAAGGTGCGGAGTCACCGATTGTTTTTGAAGACCGTAGGGTTGGACAAAGCAAAATGTCATTGAAGATTGTGATTGAGGCCTTCTATCGTGTATGGATTATGCGTTTTAAATAACACTTTCAAAGTTCTTTTACTGACCTTTCTTTTTCCTATTTTTTGTTGGGCTCAAGCTCAGCGTGCCACAGTCATTAATGACGGTGCGTTGGTTTATCAAGAGCCCGACTTCGATGCTCCCGTTGTTGACACACTCAAACGGGGTTCTTTTCATTCTATTTCTAAGTCGACCAAAGGGCCTTTCCACAAAATACGCTTAAAGTCTGGCGGTGTGGGGTGGATTGCGGATACAGATATCAGAAAAGGTGAGGTCAAGCTAGCGAAGACCAAAGCGGAAAAAAACGCCGATAAGCCAGTCGTCGAAAAGAAACGAAAACCATTTTTTGCCAGTCGTTATCGTGGTCCTACGATCGAGTATGTGAACTATACCGAGGACACACTGGGTGCAGAGCGCTCGGCAGGGCTGATGCTTTTTGGAGTTAAATTTAACGGCTATAACACGGTTTTCGACGGTGATATTTACACCGAAGCGAATATTGTTTTTTATTCTGGTGCCCCGTCTTACTACGCTGACTATACGAGAAAAAATGCAGATGGTTTTATTTTTATGACCAACTTCATTTTTCAAACCGTTTTGCCGCAAAGTAAGTCTCATATGTTATTTTACGGCTTTGGTCCAATGCTGAAATACTCTAGCTTTGATTTAGCGGTTCCTAACGGCACAAAAACCCTGAATTACAAGGCCTCAGATATGACTGTTGGAGCGGTTTTTGATCTCGGCCTGGCTTTCCGTATAGGACCCGTTTCGCTCCGCGTGGACGGCAAATATTATTGGGAACAGACAAAATACTACGGCGGCAGCTTCAACCTGGGTTACGAATTTTAAGACGATCCCTGCGTAAAATATAGGCAACTCATCTATAAAAGAACCTCATTACAATAGTCCTTATATGCGCCGCATTTCAAAAAGGTACGGCGTACCTTTTTGCAGTGGGGAGTGTTAGGAAAGTGGGACTTGCTGAGGGGGATATGATGCGATTTCTATTGGTGATTTTTGTTTTTCTTTTTTCTGTTGCGGGCCAGGCTGGTGATATCGAGGCAGCGTTCAATGCGTTGAAGCAGTCAGGTGTTAATTATGAACCAGATGGGGCTGTATGTGAGCAGGTGGCGCGCCTAAAGTTGGAAGAAGAGTTTTCTCCGGATAAATACTTTATCACTGGTGGTATTGAATACGACACGGGTGAACACACTTTGGGAGAGTTGGACGTTGTCATCGTCGATAAGACTTCTAACAAAGTTGTGATGGTGGCTGAAGTGAAGTGCTGGAGAAATCTGTGGCAGGCGATGGATAAATTGAAAGCTCAGCGCGATCGTTTTACGTGGAACCTCAGTCAATTCCCTCATCGTTTGCGTTTCACCAGTTATGACGGTGTCGAGTATCGCGTCGAGCAATTTGCGGGCCTGAACAACTTCCGCTCTATTTCTCAGGCGGGCGGATTAAAACGTGGTTTTGATGTGGAGCTTGATTTTACATTGTCTGAGTTGCGCGAGTTGCGTATGAAACTATTGAAGTGTCAGTCTTGGGGAGAATGTGCTCGTCCTCAGTAATATCTGATGAGAGGTTGAAATGTCGATTCAAGTCCTAGCTCCAGAAGTTGTCGATCAGATTGCCGCCGGTGAGGTGGTGGAGCGACCTGCGCATCTTGTAAAAGAACTCGTCGAAAATAGCATTGATGCTGGGGCGACCCGTGTTCATGTGGAATTTTTTGATGGTGGGCGCATCGTAAAAGTCATCGACAACGGCAAAGGGATGGCTCCGGAAGACTTGCCGAAAGCTTTGGAAAGATTTGCGACCAGCAAAATTTCCAAGACCGACGACTTGTGGAAATTGCGCACTTTTGGTTTCCGTGGTGAGGCTTTGGCAAGTATCTCTGCCGTTAGTAAGTTGACCCTCACTTCGCGCCGTCCAGACGATGAGCAAGCTCATCAATTGATCAGTGAGTACGGGAAAAAAGCGGAAGTCGACAAAGTCGGTGGCTCGCAAGGGACCACGATATTGATTGAAAATCTTTTCGAAAACACTCCCGCTCGATTGAAATTTTTGAAGTCGGATGCAGCAGAAAACACGGCCATTAAGACCACTCTGAAAGCGATGGCTTTGTCCCACTTTGATGTCGAGTTTCGCATTCAAGAAAATGGCAAGCTCGTCAATTTCTGGCCGGCTTGCAAAAACCGTAAAGACCGGGTGGAACAAATTTTAGAAATTAAGCCTTTGTATGAAGGTGAAGCAACACGTGAAAATGTCAGAGCTTACGCCGTGTTTGCGGATCCTCACACGGTTGCAAAGACGGCAAAAAATATCTGGCTGTTTGCGCAAAACAGATGGATTCAAGATCGCAGTTTGCAAGCAGCGGTGAATGAAGCGTATCGCAATCTTTTGATGCATGGGGAATATCCTATTGCCGCTGTTTGGGTTGAAACTGATCCAGACTGTGTGGACGTGAATATTCATCCGACAAAATCTCAAGTGAAGTTTCAGAACCCGTCATTGGCTTTCCGAGCTGTCGCCGGAGCTTTGCGTGCGACACTGGAGCAGGCGCCTTGGTTAGAACCCTCACAGCGTCCTCGAGGTCCCCAACCGCTGGCAGATGTCTCTGCCAATGATTATAAGATGACTGAGGGGTTGGTGAATTTTGCTGCCACCCCAGTGATGCCTAAAGAAAATCTAGTATTTCAAGATTCCTCCTTGAGTGTGACCCAATTTCAAAAGAAGGCCTTTCATTTTCCAACCAGCAGTTCCGCGATCACTGTCAATCAGCCGAAAGTTGATTATCAGGTTCTAAGGGAAGCCGCTGCGGGCAGAGATGAAATGTTCAATGAAGGAACTGCCAGCGAAGTGGTGATCTCTTCTGAATCCTCACCAGAACTGGAAAGTCCTCGCGGTTATTGGTCTTCCTTAGAAGTTTTGGGACAAGCCAATTTGACCTATATCGTGACTCAGGCTCGCGACAAGATTGTTTTCGTTGATCAACACGCAGCTCATGAGCGAGTTGTTTTTGAAAAACTGATGAGTGCTTGGAAGGGGGGGAAGATTGATGTTCAAGATTTCCTTTTCCCTTTGGCAATTGATATGTCTCCAGAAAAGGTGGAAGCCTTGCTGACGGCCACTCAAGATATTGAACGTCTTGGAGTGCATATTGAAGCTCTTGGTCCAGGAACTGTGGGAGTCAAAGCGGCTCCATTGATGATTAAAGAATCTGTTTTGGGCACAGTCTTAGATAAGATGGCGACAGAGATGGTCGATCAGGGTGGCAGTTATTCATTAGAAAAAGTGGTGGGTGATATTTGTGCGACGATGGCGTGCCATTCCGTTGTTCGTGCAGGGCAAGCATTGGGCCTTGAACAGATGAGAAGTCTGCTGCGAGATATGGATATGTTCCCACTTTCGAGCTTCTGTCCCCATGGACGTCCGGTGAGTGTTGAGTATCCGTTCTACAAGTTAGAAAAAGATTTTGGTCGGATCGTTTAATGCAAAGTCAGAAAAATCCTGTCATTTTTGTTGTGGGTTCGACGGCTTCTGGGAAGTCCGATTGGGCCTTGCGACTGGCGCAGGAATTTGGCGGAGTTATTGTTAACTGTGACTCTGTTCAGGTTTATCAAAAATTAGATGTAGGTTCTGCGAAACCAAGTAAACAAGAACAAGCCTTAGTTCCACATTATCTCTTGGACTATGTGCCGCCCGGGGAAGAGATGACTGCGGGAATTTACACTCGCGATTTTTATTCCTGCATGGAAAGCATTCCAGCAGGAGTGCCCGTATTCGTCGTGGGTGGAACGGGTTTTTATTTTATGGCGATTGAAAAGGGGATGTATCCCGTTTTACCAGTGCCAGAGGAAATAAAAGCAAAAGTTGCGCAAGAGTTGGAATCCACTGAAGGAGCGTTGAAATTGCATCAGGAACTTTTAGAAAAGGATCCTGAGTACGGGGCGAAAATTCATCTTTCTGATCATTACCGTATCGGTCGAGCGATCGAACTGATTCGCAGTCAGGGAAAAAGTGTCACGCAAATTCAAAGTGAGTTTGCGCAAGCACAACAGCAGTTTCCCTTTCCTTTGTTGAAGATCGGTCCGGCTTGGGATCGTGAGCTCTTGAAAGAGCGCATTCATTTGCGCACAAAAAAAATGCTGGCTTCAGGGTTGATCGAAGAAGTGCGCAGTCTGCTAGATGAAGGTCTTGAGAACTGGGCCCCCATGAGCAGCGTGGGCTACAAAGAAACGATTGCGTTTTTAAAGAATGAAATGACCGAGTCGGAGCTTGTTGAGTTGATTGCACAAAACACGCGACAGCTGGCAAAAAGACAGAGGACTTGGTTTCAACGAGATAAAGAAATTCATTGGTTTGATGGGGCAAGTGGATTTGCCGAGGCAAGGTCACTGGTCGAGGAATTTCTGAATCCTTTGACCCCACTCTAAGTAAAGTTTGAGAATGAGAATATTATGAAAAGCATGACAGGTTTTGGTACAGCTCGAGTTCAATCTAAAGATGTCACCGTAGAGGTGAGTATTCGTGCCGTGAATGGGCGCTTCTTGGAAACTCGATTTCATTTGCCTCGAGAATTCGTCGCCCACGAGAGTGAGCTGAAAAAAGTCTTAGGTCAGTCTTTACATCGTGGCACGGTCGATATTTTTGTTTCTCGCAGAGTGAAAGCTTTGTCGACTAAAGCGCAAGTTTCAGTAAACGATGCTTTGGCAAAAAAATATATGAATGCCTACAAGCACCTGTCAAAAGAGTTGGGTGTGACTTATCAAGTTCATTTGGAGGCGTTGGCTCGCTTACCAGATGTTATGAAAGTTGAAGAGAACTATGAGTTGTTCCCGGGTGAAGAAAAGGTTTTGAAAAAAGCCTTCGCACAAGCTTGTAAAAACTGTGACAAAGAACGAGCTCGCGAGGGGCAGGCCTTGCGTCGGGATTTGCAGAAGTTGCTGGGATCTTTGGAAAAGCAAGTGAAGGTCATCAGTGAGCTTCGTGGTGAAGCCAATGCTCAGTTGCAAGATCGCTTTGAACAAAAGATCCGTGCGCGACTGAAGGGGAACGATATTGATCCGGCACGTTTGTCTCAGGAGATCGTGTTACAACTTGAAAGAGCGGACATCAATGAAGAATTGTCCCGTTTAGCAGAGCACATTAAGAACTACCGTCAATTGGTAGCTTCGCAAGAGGCCGAAGGTAAAAAGTTGGATTTTTACACCCAAGAGCTGCTGCGCGAGGTGAATACGATTGGATCAAAGTCTCAGGTAGCCAAGATCACTCATGCTGTGGTAGAAGCAAAAACCCTAATTGAACGACTTAGAGAACAGGTCCAAAACGTACAATGAAGACACGTCTAATCATCGTCGCCGCTCCAAGTGGCGCAGGAAAAAGTAGTTTTGTCGAAAAAATCAGCCAGGAAGATCCTCGTCTGGTCGACGTGATTACTTATACGACCCGTTCCATGCGTAAAGGTGAAAGTGAAGGGCATCCCTATCATTTTATCACTGCAGAAGATTTTCAGACCAAAATCAGCCAGGGCTTTTTTGTTGAGTGGGCTAAAGTTCATACAAATTTCTATGGGACGTCCTGTGAATCCATCGATGGAACTTGGTCTCAAGGTAAATGCGCGATCATGGACATCGACATCCAGGGGGTCGCGACTTTTAAAGCTAAGTATCCGGATGCTAAGACTTTTTTCATTTTACCCCCGTCCATTGATGAGTTGCGTCGTCGAATTGCCAAGCGGGATGGCGGGGTGCCTGCGGATATCGAAGTTCGCATGTCAAATGCCGAAAAAGAGATTCGCGAAGCGGATAAATTTGATTATCAAATCGTAAACGATATTTTCGAGCAATCCTACGCTCAATTTAAAAAAATCGTTGAAGAATTACTAGCTTAGCGGTAGTTTGGCCAGATAGTTGATTGAAAAGAATTGCGAAATGATAGCAATTTACTGCCCGGAGGCGAAATGGCTCGTGTAACTGTTGAAGATTGCTTAGAAAAAGTACCTAATAGATTTGCTCTTGTTTTGATGGTTTCTAAACGAGCGAAGCAACTTCTTAAAGGTGCAGAAGCGACAGTATCTACTCGTAGCAATAAGTACATCGTAAGCGCTCTTCGTGAAGTGGCTATTGGCAACGTTGGTTACCAAGAAGTGTTGGATAACAACGAAATCATCCGTCAAATTGAAAAAGATTTGAACAAGTAAGACGGACGTTTTCATTGTCGAAGATAATGAACATAGGAAAAGAGGCTCAAGGCCTCTTTTTTTTTGCCTTTTTTAGGCCAAGACCTGCCTTAAAACTTTGTTGGATCTTGAAAATCTTCGGGTAGAATTATTAGATATGGTTGAATTCCTGAAAGAGCATGGCGACAGTTCAAAGCCCGTAAAAACCCTTGAAGATCTTCTGAATCGAATCCGCAGTTATTATCCCAATGCCGATTTAAAAATTATTGAAAAAGCTTACTACTTTTCAGAGAAAGCGCACGAAGGGCAGATCCGTCGAAGTGGTGAACCTTACATTGCTCATCCTCTTTCAGTGGCTGCTATTTTGGCGGACTTGCACCTCGATTTGGATACGATTGCGACGGGACTTTTGCACGACACTGTTGAAGACACTCATGCTACTTTGGAAGACATTCGCCGCGAGTTCGGTGATGTGATTGCTCATCTGGTCGATGGGGTCACAAAAATCGGTCAGATGAAATTTAAGAACAGTCATGAAAAACAGGGCGAAAATATTCGCAAGATGATTGTGGCCATGGGCAAAGATGTGCGAGTGGTCCTTGTGAAGCTGGCAGATCGTTTGCATAACATGCGAACCTTGAACTTCATGCCTTTTGAAAAGCAAGAGCGTATTGCTCTTGAGACTTTAGAAATTTATTGTCCGCTAGCAGGGCGCATGGGTATTAGCTCCCTTAAGATTGAACTTGAAGATCTGTGTTTCCGTTACTATCGACCTGACATGTATTATCAGTTGGTTCAGCACATTAAAAAAACTGAAGCTGAACAAAATCGTTATATTGAAGACGTAAAACATCTGATCGCAAAAGAGCTCAACAAGTCTGGAATTAAATTTGAAGTTTACGGACGTTCGAAGCATTTATGGTCGATCTATCGTAAAATGCACTCTCGTAGCATCGACTACGATCAAGTCTATGATGTCTTGGCTTTTCGGGTGTTAGTAGGTTCGATTGCTGAATGCTACGCGGTTTTAGGACTTGTGCATTCTTTGTGGAAACCAATTCCAGGGCGATTTAAAGACTTCATCGCTATGCCCAAGGCCAATAATTATCAATCCCTGCATACCACTGTTATGGGCCCCGGCGGGGAGCGCATTGAAATTCAGATTCGCACTTACGATATGCATTTGGTTGCAGAGCGCGGGATCGCTGCTCACTGGAAGTACAAGGAACGCGGCAAAATGGTCGATGATTCTGACTTTCAGCAGGCCAACTGGTTGCGAGATTTGGTTTCTCTCCATCAACAAGTTCGCAGTCCCGATGAGTTTTTAGATACAGTAAAAACAGATTTGTTCGAGCAAGAGATTTACGTTTTCACTCCTAATGGGGATGTGCGTGAGTTTCCGGAAGGTTCTACCCCGGTGGACTTTGCTTACGCGGTTCACACGGATTTAGGTAATCGCTGCGTTGGTGCTCGGGTGAATGGTCGCATGGTGCCGTTGAAATATCAGCTGCAAAACGGGGACACCGTTGAAGTAATGACTTCAAAAACACAAATGCCTTCGAAAGATTGGCTTAAGTTTGTTGTTACGAACAAAGCGAAATCTAAAATCCGCGCGTTTGTGAAAGAAGAGCAGCGTCGTCGTGCCATCATTCTTGGTAAAGAGTTGGTGGAAAAAGAGTTTCGTAAGTTTGGCATGGCTGCAGTTAAATACTTGAAAGGTCCTGCCTTTGAAACTTACCTGAAAGATCATGGATTGGCAGATATAGACGAGTTGTATGTCACTGTCGGTTACGGCAAGTTAGAAACTCGGATTTTGGTTGAAAAACTAAGTCCTGAAAATATCGCCAAAGAAGCTGCTAAAACAGATGATTCTACTTTCATGGAAAAGGTGATACGGGCAGCGACTCAGAAGGTTCGCAAAACCAATTCTTTGATCAGTGTTGATGGTATGGATGATGTTCTTGTGCATTACGCAAAATGCTGTCATCCCATTCCTGGAGATCCGATTGTAGGTTTCATCAGTCGTGGGCGCGGAATCACGATCCATCGTAGTGATTGCCGTAAAGCTTTTGAGTTCGATCAATTGCGCAAAGTGGATGTTGTCTGGAATGTGAAACAAGCTTCTGAAGGCCAGGAACGTGTTGTGCGTTTGAAGATTGTGTCTCAGGATATTCCAGGCTTACTCAAGCTGATGTCGGAAGCCTTTGCCCAGCAAGGGATCAATATTCAGTCCGCACAAATTCGCACAACAAAAGACAAGAAAGCGGTCTGTCATTTTGAAGTCAGTGTGCGGGATTCAAGTCAGTTGAATCATGCAATCTACGAAATTCAGAAAATTAAGGGAATTATAGGCGTAACTCGGGTCATCCACTAATAAATTTGTTTCATCTTGAAACACATTTTGTTGCTTCATTTACATGAAATGTGAAAGCAATTAATCTTAGTGGAGGGGAATACCAGTTTCTATTATTTTAGGGGGAAGAATGAAGGCTTTTGCTCAGGCCATTACCTACATTTCAGTTGGGGTCGTGCTTCTTCTCTCATTTCAGAACTGTGCTCAACATGGATTCGAAGCTTTAAATGGTGATATTCAAGGTGAGGGTCTAAGTCTTTCTAGTGCTCTTCGGCCAATGGCTGAGTTGAACTCTGACATAAGAAATATTCTGCAACAGAGTCAACAACCTTCCGTCCTGTTTAACGGTGTCAATGCCGTTCGTCTCAGTGTTAAAGCGGCGGGCCTAGGTCCGAATTCAGATTTAGTTATCAATCCCAGTGAAGTTGTTGTTATTGACAGCAGTATTGACGTGAACACGGTCACAATTAATGGTGCTCTTGCTTGTGATAACAGTATCACCGGCTCTCAGATTCTTCGTGCTAAAACAATTTACGTGAACGGAGTATTCGAGTGTGGTTCGTCGGAGGCCAA
Source organism: uncultured Bdellovibrio sp. (assembly GCA_964431515.1). GTDB lineage: Bacteria > Bdellovibrionota > Bdellovibrionia > Bdellovibrionales > Bdellovibrionaceae > Bdellovibrio. The sequence continues at coordinate 127,693 of CAYSKF010000006.1, read as the reverse complement.
TCGTTTTCTTGGGTCCTTGCAAATCTTGTTGAAGGATGATCTTTCAACGACTTCCAGTCGTCGTGGCTTTTTGGTGAATCGCGGTGGAACGCTAAAACTATTTGGTGATGAACGTAAGGCCGGCTGGCAAAAGATCAGCACCACAGCGCAAGCGGGAGCCAACTCGATTGTTGCTGAAAACTCTGTGGCAGGAAAATGGGAAAGTGGGGATGATATTGTTATCGGCCCTACTAGTTACGACCTCGAGGAGACTGAGACTGCGAAGATTCGTAGTATTTCCGCAGATGGACGTACAATCACATTAGATAGAATTCTTCGCTTTTCTCACTGGGGAACAATCCAGCAGTTTTCTGGAAAGAACGGTTCTGTTGCACTTGATCAACGAGCAGAAATTGCCAACTTGAACCGTAATATAAGAATCATGCCGGATGAGTCCGGTGGAGTAATCACCGATCAGAATGGAATCGGTGGACATATGATGGTTTTGCCTGGGGGTAAGGCCTATGTGGATTCCATCGAGCTTTATCATATGGGACAAGCTGGTCTTATGGGGCGCTATCCTTTCCATTGGCATAAAGGGCGAGATGTCTACGGGCAGTTCATTCGCAATTCAAGTATCCATCACACTTTTCAACGTTGCTTGACAGTGCATTCAGTACAGCGAGCACTTGTTCAGAATAATGTCTGCTATAACTATCGTGGGCATGGATACTTTCTTGAAGAAGGGGATGAGATCGACAATATCCTCGTGGGCAATCTTGCAGTTTATGGTAGAAGACCACTAGCCGACAAAGTTTTACTCGATTCAGATCGGGGCGGATCTTTTGATGAGGCGAGAGCTTCCGCGATGTCAGGTTTTTGGATTTCCCATCCTCGTAACGTCATCCGTGGAAACGTCGTTGCGGGAACGCAAGGGACGGGTTTTTGGAACTCTTTTATCACCGGCGACATAGCTAACACTAATGGAACGATAATTAATAATAATCCAGTTACGATCAATGGCGTTCCTGTGATTCCTAGACCGAACCGATCAGAGACAACGGATTTTTCAGAGAATGTGGCTCATGCGAATGTTGTCGGAATGAATTGGGATGGAGCTCCTGGCGGGACTTCTGCCAACAACCCAAGAAATCCGGATGATAAGTTGTTAGAGTCTGCGCATTATTTCCCGCCAGTGACACCCACATTCTTCAATTTGGTAAACTTTAAAAATATCAATACGGGCATTTATTTTAGAGGACAGACAGTTGTTTTTGAAAATGCACTTTTTGCTGATAATGGCTGGTCGATGTTCTTTGCTTATAATCAAATTGTGAAGAATTCCACAGTCATTGGTCAAAGTCGAAACCACAGTGAAAAAGATGATCGATTTTTATATACTGAACAGAAACGCTTTCCTCGCAAACAGCATGGAATCGTTCTTTACGACGGACCCTTTGAGTTGAAGAATGTAAACTTCCTCAATTTTCCAAGCAGTCGGATCATGAAAACCATCGATGGAGTCAGTCGTGATGTGACTCCGTCCGTGTTCGGTGATATCGGTGGTCATCGTCGATATTTTAATCAAGTCTATGGATTGCACTTCTCGCCAGAGCCCTATTATAGAATGTTTCAGGAGCACGGTGAAGTTGTTAGGGGTTCCAGTTATCGACATGGCTGGTTGGATGTGTTGAGTTCTTCGCATTTGCGAGATGTTGATGGTTCATTGACGGGAGTCCCTGGTGGTTTGGTCGTGCCTGGAACTGGTGCGAATGCTGATGGTTCTTGTCAGTCTCAAAGCTTTGGGGGGAATCCCTCATTCACGGGTTATAAAGTATGCCGTAGTGGAGCGAAAGTTTTCAATCTGTTTATAAATGGCCGAGGTCCGGGGAGCAATGGAAACAAAGTTCCTTACCTAGTTGTTCGTAATGATGGAGAAGCCGCAATTCCGTTTCTGGCAGATCGTGTGAATATAGATCAAATTCTGGATTTGATAGCGAATCCCAACGAAAGTGTCTACAACAACAAATTCAACATGCTCGAGGGGCATGATTATTCAGTCATTTTCCGTCCGAGTGATGTGCAGTCACGGAACTCAGCTTTGCCCGATTTGGTGGTCAGTCTTGCGACTGAATCGATGGGAGAGGTTTCCCCTGTAGTTAGATTTATTGGCTTGGGTCAGAATTGTAGATTTTTAAGAAGCGATGTAAGACGAGCGGGCAGTCTTGATGAGCTTCGCCGTACTTCTGAAACAGCCTACTACGTTTCAGGAAATGAGTTTTACTTCCGCATTAGATCTTTCGAGAAAAGTTGGCAGATGGGTGTCGGTGGCGAGTCTCGACAAGCCGTCGGAGATTATGAGCTTACTTGCAGTGCTCCTTCGCAACCCCAGGTTATGGGTAATATCGATAGCGTGAGTGCCGGCAGCAATCCTGTGATTAGTGGATGGGCTTGTGAGCAAACTAAATCTCAATCGATTCAAGTTCACCTCTATGCAGGTGGAGCAGCCGGTGCCGGTGGTGTTTACATTGGATCTTATCCCGCGGATCAGGAGAGTGAAGGCGGAGTGTCGGCAGCTTGTGGAGTCTACAAGGGAGCCTATCGTTTTAAAATTGCAGTTCCTGCATCAGCGGTTGCAGCTCATAGTGGTAAAAAGATTTATGTGCACGGAATTTCATCTGTCGGCGGCGTGAATCCTCAGTTGGGAAATTCTGGTAATTTGTCACTTCCTGGGGGGGCTCCAAACCCGGGAACAACTCCTACTCCGACGCCAGCGCCACCAGCTCCGGCGCCACCTACTCCAGCGCCTCCAACGCCAACTCCACCAGCGCCGACTCCACCAGCGCCGACACCTACTCCGGTGATTACAGGCAATATTGATTATATAGCTGGTAATGTCATTCACGGTTGGGCTTGCGATAAGGGTGTTGCAAGGTCCATTGATGTTCACGCCTATGTCGGTGGATCGTCAGGTATGGCTGGAGCTGTATTAGCAGTTGCTGGAAGAGCAGATCACGAGGGACGCGACAACGCTGCAGTGAGAGCCGCATGCGGAGTCAGTTCAGGAGTGTATCGCTTTGCGATCGTTCTACCGAGAGAAATACAGAGAGCTCACGCCGGTAAGAAAATCTATGTTCATGGTATTTCGACTTCGCCAGCTCGGGTGAACTTGACGATTAACAATTCTGGAAACCTGACAGTCCCTGCAGCAGAGGCGAATCAGGTGACAGGGGTTGTAGATCAGGTTTCCTCATCAAGAGTTGTTAATGGCTGGGCATGTAATTATGGAATTGCTCAATCCATTAAAGTTCACATTTATGCAGCTTCTTCCGGTGGTGATCCAGTTTACGTTGGTGAAGCTACTGCGAATGAAAGTAATGAGGCAGCTGTTCGCAGTGCTTGCGGAGTTGGTAGCGGGAACTATCGTTATAGTTTCAGGCTTCCTACGAGTGCTGCAGGTAAGAAAATATACGTTTATGGAATCTCGGTGAGTGGCGACAGAAAGAATCTATCTTTGATAAATTCAGGAGTTTTTGTCGCCCCTTAGTGATTAGTTGGAGGTGGAGGTAAAGTGAAATTTTGAGCCAAATTTTTCACTGCCATGAGTGGGTTTAGAGAACAACACCATGGCTCTCCACTCCATCACTTTTTCGTCACAGATAGGTAACACGACTTCTGTTTCGTAGGTGTTGCCTTCCACTTTTTTAAGTTTTGGTCGAATGAATCCCATGTTCAGATTCAAGCCTTCAAAATCCACCTCTTCAGGGATCAGGCTGTCATCAGAAGTGATCACCGTAATTTTAAGTTGTTTGTTCGGTTCGATCGGGAAAGGACTGATTTTCACTTCAATCCAAGTCTTTTTGTCGATTTTATTGCGACAGGTATCTCTGTGCAGTTGGCAGTTTGATTTGGATTCAATGATGGTGATTTGTTCACTTTGGGGCTGAACCCAGTTGATATTCACTTCTTGTGCCGGCACTTTGGAGGGGTTTACCGAAGGATTTTTAAAAAAGATCCATTGAACTGCGGCAGCAAGAGCAATTCCTAAAAAAATGTAGATAATATTCTTTTTGAACATGCCGTATTATATTGCAATCTTTTTGAATAATACAAAGACTATTAGGAACAGTGTCGGCAGTTAAAATGAATAAAAAAATCTATCTCTTTTCAGGCCTCATCCTTATTGTTCTATTTCTGATTTTCTTCTTATTTGAAAGTCCCTGGACCACTTTTAAAAAAAATAAGCAGGAGACCTTGCGGGGGCGTCCTGTTGGTGGTGACTTCACTTTGCAATCAGAGCAGGGGCCTTTCCGGTTGTCTGCTTTGAAGGGCCGTGTTGTTTTAATTTACTTTGGATTTACATCTTGTCCTGATGTTTGCCCCACGACACTTTCAGATGTCACGGCTGCTTTTAAAAAAATGCCATTACAACAAATGGATCAAGTTAAATTTCTTTTTATTACGGTCGATCCCGAGCGTGATACTTTGGCAAAATTAAAGGCTTATTCGTCCTATTTTCATCCTGCGATCATTCCTTTGAGCGGCAGTGCGGACCAGTTGGAAAAAGTGGCACAAAGCTACGGAGCTTATTTTCGTAAGGTTCCTATCAAGTCAGCTCTAGGTTACACAATGGATCACTCCACAAATATTTTTGTGGTTGATAAACAGGGGGTCTTTGCTGATACCATCACTTACTCTTCCAGTCCTGATGAAATTATCAGAGTTATCCAGAAATATTTGCAGTAAAGGATTTTCAGATGATGAGCTTATTTAAGGACGGGTTGTACTGTACTTTTATTTTGTTTTTTTCTATTGATGTGTGGGCTGTGGATATTCTCGACGCTTGGATCAAGGCAGCACCTCCAACGGCGACAGTGACTGCTGGATTTATGGTCTTGAAAAATACTTCAGCTAAAGATGTACGTCTTGTAAAAGTAACTACGAAAATAGCTCAGGCCACAGAAATGCATTCGATGGTGATGGTAAAGAATGCGATGGAGATGCGACCCGTTGAATCTATACTTATCAAGGCCAACTCAGAGGTTCATTTAAAACCAGGTGGACTCCATATCATGTTCATTGATTTGTTAGTTCCACTAAAGAAAGACGAGAATCATCTTGTGACCTTCCATTTTGACGACCAATCCGAAAAGCAAATGAACATCAGGGTCGAGACGATGGCTTCTCGCTCCGGCCCGGCCAAGAAGTAAGGCTCTGGGTGGGACTTGCTGGGGCTGGCGAAGGCTTGGGGAGGGACCGCAGCTTCGTGGCTCGCCTTCCGGGCTCGTTGCCGCCAGGCTGCGCCTGGTTCGCGCCATCGTGGCGCCGGCAAAGGCCACTGCGCTGCGATCCTCCCCAAGCTTTCGCCAGCCCCAGCAAGCCACGTCGTGCGTTTCTTCGGGCGGTTGGACGAAAGCTGCGCTTTCTGTCCTTGGGGGACGGGGCGGAGGGGGAGCGTTGGGAGCAATGGACGGAGAAATAGCTAACTACGTAGTTATTGAGTGCCAACTCAAAAGGTCAGATCTGTTTTCAAACGCTAATTTCTTAATGAATGAGAAGGCCGTGGTGGCGGGGGTATCCCTCTGAGGGGACCTCCGGCACGCATGGATGCGTGCGACCGCCGTACCCGGTGGTCAAGAAGCCGGTCGAGCCTGGAAGGCGAGTCCCCTTAGAGGGATACCCCCGCCGCCATGGCCGTCCCCCTTCGTTACGAAAGACTTCGTGAAGGGGAGGATAGAAGGACTAAAGATTCCAGGCCCAGCCGAATTTGATGGCCATTTGGCTTGCTTTGACTGTTTCAGAAGCGGGGAACATATTCATTTCTAGGCTGATAGGGATGTAGTTCTTTTTGCTTAGTTGCCAGTCGCCACCGATGGCGCCTGTGATAACCGAGTTGGAAGAAATTTGATTTTCATTCAACGCAGAACTTTTTTTAGAGAGTGCTAAGAGATAACCACCGCCACCGCCCAACCAAAAGCGGAAGTTTCCTTGGGTTAAATACCACTTTCCCATTCCGTACAAGGAAAGGTAGTTGATGTCAGCTGTACAAGCTGTGCTGCCAGTACAAGCAGGGTTGGCAATCGTTCCTTTGGCAGAGAACTGCTCCATTGCCGCGACAGTGTGAATGGCAACGTTCGGGCTAAAGACGAAGTCAAAGAAACCACCGAAACCAAAGCCAGTTCCTGTCATGCTTGCGGAGCTTTTTACATTGGCGCCGTTATTGCTGTAGCTCACATCAGCACTCATGGTGTTCATCAGATAGCCACCCATGATGCCGAAAGAGTTTTTCAAAGACTTCAAGTTGCCGGCACTTGAGCCGCGACCTTTTTTAGAGGATCTGCTTTCAACAACATCCTCTTCTTCATCCATGTCATCGGATTTAGCTTCAAGTGTATAACCAGTTGCTGCGCGTCCTTTTATGACCATCGCGATAGCTTTACTTCCCTTAGATCTTTTTACGCGCACCATACCGACTTTTTTCTCGGTGTCTGGATTGATCAAAAAGAACTCGTCTCCCTCAGATGCAGAGTCACCTTCCATATCGATGAGCACTTGCTTGCCTTTAACCTGAGTGACGGTTGCTGAATGGGCAAGTGATGTTGAGAATAAAAGTAAGAGGGATAATAACAAGCTATTTCTTTGCATCACAGTAGTACTTCCTATTCTTGAGTCATCATGTTGTTTTCAAGTTCTAGTATAAATTGATCTTTATAAATGTTCCAAGCAGCTTCGTCGGTGAACAAGTAAGTGCATGATTGTGTTGTGGCGCCATTTTTTTGAATAGCTTTTACTTCAATCATGGCGTCATGGCGGGCATGCCAAATTTCAAGATCTTGTTCAGATATGACAAGTTCATAGTTTTGTGAAGGGAACTCTTCGTTAAACCATGCCTCTAGCCGGCCTTCTGTTTTACAAGAAGTGAGTTGGAAGGGAAGTTGTGAGGCCGCTACTTTCGTTGCAACTTTGCCTGGAGCTTCACTTTCGAACTGTTTACGGCCTTCCGAACGGTAGATCGAACAACCGGAAATAAAAAGACCCAATAATATGGCAGTGCATAGAGCGTGTTTCATCACGACTAAATTGTAGATGAAACTAGACTAAATAAAAAGCCCCGAAAATATTTCGAGGCTTTTGTCGACAAACTATCTGGACCTTTTAAGTGCAGTCCAAAAATTTACTTAACTAAGATAATGTTCTAGAACGGAATTTCATCGTTTGAGTTGAAGCTCGGTTCTGGTCCGAAATCTTGGAAATTGAAGTCGTCATTTCCAGAAGACATAGTCGATGAACGACCCGCACCAGCTTCTGCACCTGCAGATCCAAGGAATTGAACAGTGCTTGCAACGATTTCAGTCGTGTAGCGCTTTTGACCTTGTTGGTCTTCCCATTGACGAGTTTGCAATTTTCCTTCGACGTAGACCTGGCGGCCTTTTGTTAGGTGCTTACCGCAGATTTCTGCAAGTTTGCCCCAAACTGTAATTCGGTGCCATTCTGTACGTTCTTGTCTTTGGCCATCTTTAACCCAAGACTCACTTGTTGCGACATTCAATCTTGCGACAGTGCTTCCGCTTCCGATCGCTTTCACCTCTGGATCCGCACCCAAGCGCCCTACGAGAATGACTTTATTTACAGACATAAACCCTCCACATTTCAACTTGTTCGTTTTTGGTCAGTTTCAGAGTGAAGTCAATAAGGACTTCCGACTCCGTAATAGCTGCAGAGGGTCGTGAGCAATTTTTGGGCACTCCCTCAGCTCAGTTAAAAGCAGGAGGGAGCTTATAGAGAGTCTGAAATCGGACTAACGCGTAGCGCCTATGCTTGGAGGCATCATAGGGTTTGTCGCTGAGACTTTGAATTTATACTGAGCCCCTTCACTTGTAGGGGTTTTGTAGCCATCGATGAAACTGAGGAAAAGGGCGGCACGTTCTTGGAACGGTTTTTTTGTCTTTAAATCAATTTCAAAGTTGTAGGCACCAATTTGGTGTCCGAAGACTCCACCGCGATTGATAATATTCAGAGCGATATTGCCTTTGATCGTTCCGAACAACTCATCGCCAGGTTTTCCGATAGTCCCTGTTTCAATAATGAATCGACCTGCAGCCAATCGACCTTTCAGTTCCACGCTGCTCAGTTTTAGATCTGGCAAAGTCAGTGGGCCCATCGGCGTGTTGACGTTGGAGGGAGGAAGTTCAAACTTATTTACAGTGAGATCTAGATCGATATCAGGTTGTTCTTGAAAAGTAAGATCTGCTTGAGCCACTGTTTCAAGATTAACTTGGCCTTTTAAGAGTACAGGCAAATTCGCCATCTCGCGCAAGTCACTTAAAGAGATTTGTTTTGCACTGACTTCGATACGTTGTCGCTCAATTCCATTTTCGGTTTTAGTACCTTTTTTTAGCTGAATGGAAACGTCACCTTTAAGCAGTCCTTTGGCCGAGACACTGCCGTAGGGCTTTTGTTGAATCAATCCCGAGATAGAGGGGGTAATTTCTAATTCTCCGACAGAGATCGCAGGTGTTTTCGGTGACTCGACATAAACTTGAGTCATTTCAAGTCCCGGCTGGGGAATGAGGCTTAAGCGCAATTTTTCGAACTGAAGATATACAGAATTGTTTGTCAGTTTTGAAACCTGAGAAGAAATAAGATCGCTTAAATCATCAAACGGGAAAAGAAGGAATAACGAGACAACAGAAGCAAGAAGCATGATGAAAATCTTGCCCTTGCCTTCTTTTAGGATTCTCAGTATCTGGCGAATTTTATCCATGGTTACTCATCTCCGCTTTCAGAGTTTTTGCCACGGCCTCGTTTAGTTGGAGGTTCCGGTGCCACTTCTGGCGCGGCAGGTACTGCCAAAGAAATGAGTTTATAGACAACGTCAAAATAGCGAGAATCTTCGCGGTTGGCAGTAATAACCAGATCTTTTAATTTAACACTCGAGTTGATGGTTTGAAATTGATAACCGAGATCAATAATTTGTCGCAGATTCAATTTGGCTAAAGAAACTTGCAAGGCTCCTTCTGTCAAATTTTTAGGGATGATGCGCGAGTTGGTATCGATCACTTCTGTGCCCTTAATTTGCTCTGGCAATAGACCCGCGTTGCGAATCTGTCCATCAATAGTGGAGCGAATGGAATCTACAGAAGGGGCTTGGGGGATAGCGGGGACATCGGCGGACTCACGACTGACTTTTAAGAGCTCGCGAATGGTCATTCGTTTGCCTTCAAAGTCACTGACGTACTCTTGGGATTGAGAAAAATATCCCAGAGGAATGGAAAGAACAAAGGCAGAGACCGCAACAATCCCTCCATACAAAGTCACTTTTTGCATGACAGGGGACAGGTTTTCGTAACGATCTCGCAGATTGTTGTATACAGTGCTTTCCTGGATTCGATCCCAGGTGGCGCGTCCTTCAGTTTTTAACCGATCTTTTAAGTCATCAAGATTCATCTGGTCACCTTTTGAATGCCACGATCCACATTAAAGCTAAAAGAGAATGAAGTTCTTCCGGATAAAACCCCTAGCGTCGACTTTTGGGATTTCACTTGGCCATCAGCAGAAATATTTGTCAATGATTGCTGCAGAAGACTCATTTCCTGGGGATTGTTTACGTACCCTTGAATCAGCACTTGAGCGTCTTCGACTTGCAGATGATGGACATCTAAAGTCAGAGCGGATTTACCTGGAGTTGCATCATTAATTTTTTTCAAAATATCCAAAGCGGAATTCATCTGCGCCACATTCGACAGAGTTTTTAAGTCGGAGGCGCGCTTTTTGTTTTCGCGTATGTATTTGCGAATTCCATTTTCTGACGCATTTTTACCTTTAAGTCCGGCAACAGCTTTTGCTTGGTCCTTAAGGACTTCTTGAGTGCGATCAGCTAATGACAATGAAAAGCTTTCTCGTTGTGAAGTGTACACGAATAACACCACTAAAGAGGCAGCTAGAACCTTTGTAGTGTGTCCCCATTTTTCCCAGAACATTTTAACTTGGTGATTTTCTTTTTCAAAATCACCGCGCATAAAGTTGATCGGGGGATTGCGCGGCTTTTTAAAGCCTTCGATGGCTAAGCCTAAAGCCACACCCGCTTTAGCAGAGTTTTCGGCAGAGCGATCAAAGGTCACATGAGGAACAAGGTCTAAGATGGCAACACGATTGGCTGGGGCTTCTAAAATTTGAGTTAAGAATGGTCCCAAGTTTTTTATCTGAGAAACACCACCCGTTAGGCCGATACTAACAATCTGTGCGTTGAATTCACTTTTCAGTTCAAGGAGTGAAAGTTGCAGATCTCGGGTCATTTCACGAACACTTTTGGCAATTGTATCTGAAAAGGTCACTTGATCAAAAGTGGCACCTTGCTTGTTCGTTAAAATGAACGCTTTGGTATTGAGTTCTTTGATCGCATCTAAAAATGGAATTTCGTATTTAAGGGCGATAGCTTCAGCGATATTTTTGCCACCCCAAAGAATGGAGCGTACGCCGATCAAGGTATTGCCATCAAAAGCACTGACCAGAGTTCGTGTGTGACCCATATTCAAAATGACATTGACGTTGCGTATGGGGCGAGAATCTGGATCATCCATGTTTTCAATTTGCGTCGGCAGAGCAGGGGGAGCCTCATTCCATTTTTCAAAGATATTGGCGAAAGCCGTACCTTCTGCAGAAATTAGATAAGGATCAATACCGGCATCTTGTGCGCGATGAATTGCATTTTGCACATGTGTCTTCGGAGCTGCACAAGCTAAAACCTCTGCACCGCCGCCGATCGTGCGAATTATTTTCGCATCAAAAATGGCATTGTCAGAAGAAAATGGAAGATCCTCTTCCAGCTCAAAAGCCAAACTTTTTGAAATCTTAATTCGATCGTTGAAAGGAAAGAACTTATTGCGAATCGCCACTCGATCTTGGCGCATACCCAGTACAAAACGTGTTTGATTGGGGTCGTATTGAGTTACAAAGTCGCGCAGAAACTCAATAATTTCTAATTCTTGATCAGCCCCAGGTGCAATGTTCAGGGGATGCTCGAAGAAATGAGAAATCTGAAAGCCCTTGTTGGTGGACTGCATTTCGACAATTTTAATGCTGCTTGAGCCGATATCGATACCAAGAGATTTCACTGCTGTTCCTCCATGAACGAGCTATGTCCTAAGTTTAGGGGAGGAAAGGGGGTGCTGTATAGTTTTTATTGTCTCGCTAAAAGTCGGGTCCTGCTCTTTGTGTTTTAGCGTTCACTCCAAAAAACAATGCGAGGTGGTCCCTTAGGAACTGGGTCTTTTGTTTCAGCTGGTTTTTTTTGTTGGCCAGATTGGCCTCCCGCTGGATTTTCACCGCCAGCCTCTTTTTTCTCTTTATCCAAGAAAGACTTCACTTTTGAAGCCGCTTTATTGATGTCCATAACGATGGCTGTGATTTCTCTTGTCGACCCTGCGAATTCACCTGTGCTGCGAATTTTGAAGGTTGTCACCGTATCACAAGTCAGAGGAATTTCATTCGGATCGCCTATCAGACGAGCGCCTCGTTGTGTAACAAAATCCCAGAAGTCCGAACTGCCTCCACCTTGATCGCATTTAAAAGGTCCGCCTTCATCCGGAGACTCGCGGCGTTTAATGATCTCGGCAACGACTTCTTCTGTCATGGCAGGATCTAAAGATTTAAGAACTTCTTTTGTTGCAAGGTTCGGATTGATCCCCTTCATGCCATAAATAGTGACTCGAGATTGCAGAAGGTCGAAAAACTCATCGTTCATTTCAGGGACCAAGTGCAGCTCTGCCAATGTTCGAAAACCACGATTGGGTGGGTAGTAGTCCGTCTGGGCCTCTTGGTTGAGTGAGGCATAATTAGCGCGTTTGTCTCCACCATTCAGGGATTGTGATTTATCACTCATCCAGTCGGCGATATTATTGATCAACTCGTCAAACCGGGTGCTAGAGTGTCGGCGCGCAAATTCTTCGTCTTCCTTCTTTTTTTGTTCAAAGACATTCAGTAATTGCTTCTTTGTCGTTTCTTGCAGAGCCTTTGAAGGAGAATTGAGGTCGTTAAGATCAATTTTGGACCCCTCATCTTCAATTGTGACCATGTAACTGGCATCCATCGAAGATTCTTTGAAGATTTTTTTGAAGTTGTCTTTGTCGACAGCACTCAACTCGTCGGGGATGGGTAGGGGCCACGCAAAAGGGAATTGCCAAATTTTATCCAGTAGGGGGCTGTTGCCCAATTGAGCCCCCAGTTTACTTTGGGCCTGTTGATAAATTTTGATGCGTAAAAGACTGAGTTGCGTTCCTGATTTAGCCGCATAATAAGCTTTGACCCGATTGAGTCCACCAGAGTTGACGATATATTCGACCCCAGAGTCATAAGAGACTTCCACGGCAAAATACATAATCAGCATCAAACAAGAAACGGCCACCATCAGGGCCACACCTTTTTGATTATTGATCGGGGAGCTGAGATTGCGGCCAATCGCTTTGATTGCCTTGCGCATTTTTAGTCTCCTCTGGATTGTTAGGAAAGTGAACAGATGCAATAATTTGCATCGAATACTTTTTAGCTTTTTCTTTTTCTTTCTTTTCAACGGTCAGTGATACTTCAACAGCTTGAGGGAATTTGCCTTTGGTGACGCCATCTCCCTGCATATCCGAGCGCCAGTCTGAAACCCAGTCTTGCTTGCCTTTGCCAATGTATCGCAATTTAAATTCCGATACGTTTTCTAATAAGACCACTTCGCTGCCACCTTTAGTGACATCCAGATCTACGTAAGGAGAGCTGCGTCGCCAAAGACATTTAGAAGAGCCTTTGTCTTCCCTCAGACTTTTGCAATCACGAACAAAGTAGCCTACCTCAATGAAGTCTGCTTGTTTGGTGTTGCGGACCGTGCGGGCATTATTCATAGTGACGAAGTTGAGTCCTTCGCCGTTACCAACAAAGTGAGTCTGTGGGTCATGTCGAGTCACTTCCTGGCGAGCTAATTGCTGCTCTTCCGGTTGTGCAGGTAGGGTGGAGCCCGGAGGTCGCATCTTTTTTTTGACTGCCATTTCAAGTTCTTTTTCTATGTCGCGATAGTGATAGGCCAGGTTGATGTCTCGTTCGAGCAAGCGGACCGCATCACGCATTCTCGAGACATCATCAATTTGGTCTTGAAGTTTTACTTTAGCTTTTATCGCTTGAGAAATGGACTGGGCTGTCATCATAGTCAAGGTGGCTAAGATGGCCATTGTGATCATCAACTCGATCATCGTGAAACCACGATTGTGCCTCACATGCCACCTCCTGGAAGTGAGGGGAGTGGAAGCTCTTTATCGTAGTCGACGAAGTACTGTGTTGCCGAAAACATTAAGGGCTTTTTAGCGCCTTTATAAATAACAGTGACTTTGACCTCTTTAATAGATTTAGAAAGATGCGTGGCCAAAGTTTTCATCACGGTCAGGGTCAGTTCGTCGGCGCCACCGGACTGTGCGGTGAGGGTGGCGGAAAAATCGGGGACTTCGAACTCTTTGGACTCCATTTTCCAAGAATATTGCGCATATTCAGAACCAAAATCGTCTTCTTTTTCTTCTGGAATAGAGTCCAGGGGTTTGCCTTGGTATTCCATTTCGATTTCAACCATTTTACGTTCTAACAGGGCCGCGACTTCCGTGGAAAGTTGCGTTTTGCGGACACGCATGAAGGCGCCACTCCAGGAATTAGCCAGGAGTAAGAGTCCTGAAGACAGGATGACCATGGCCATCACTGTTTCTATCAATGTGAATCCGTTTTTTTTCACCGTTGGATGTCCTTTAACGACTGAGCTTTCTCTATGATATCAGCTTGACCCGTCAAAGGATTAAAAACAAGAGTCCAAGTTAAATTATTTCCATTTGTGATTTGAACGGCAGCAGCTTCAACAAAGCCTTCACCAAAAAAGTGAACGTAGGCGATACCGTCTGTCATAGGGGACTTCATATTAGCCGTTTCGACAGATCCGAAGCGAAGGCCATTAGGGAGAGTTTTTTCTTTTTTAATGACGGATTTGTCAGGCTGAAAAAGAGGCGGTGGTCCCTCATCATCATCATCATCTTTTTCTTTGGCTTTTTCATAGCCTTCAGGATCGACAGGTTGCGGGCCGTTGGCTCTTTCAACCCAATATTTATTTCCTTTGTCGTCCATATCGATAGCTAGACGGAAAGTCGAGCTGGTCAGGCGGGCTTTGTTGCGCACTTCTTTAGTCATGGCAACAATTTCACGAGTCACGGCTTTAATGTTTCCGTCTTTACGAACGAGGCGCGGGGCTGCGACAACAATCAGTGAGGCGATGATCGCCAGCACTATCATGATCTCAATAAGAGTGAAGCCCCGCTGTGACATTATCTAGTTGTCTAGGTCCTCAAGAGTGATGTCTTTGTCGTAACCAGAACCACCCTCACGTTTATCTTTACCTAATGACTTCAAGTTGTACTCGCTGCCATCAACTTCGTAGACAAAATCTTGTCCAAATGGATCTTTAAGAGATTTCTTATAGTAAGGTTCTGGTCCCCAGTTTGAACAGTCTGCATCAGCTTTAGAAAGACCTTCCAAAGTCGATGGGTACTTGCCGCAATCTGTGTAATACATAGAAAGTGCATTCACAATCTGAGTCATTTGGATGCGAGTTTCTTTAATTTTCGACTTATCCAATTGTCCAGTGATGTTGGGTAGAAGAAGGGCAGCGATACTGCCGATGATAGCAAGGACGATCATGATTTCAATCAGTGTCATACCCTTGCGATTCTTAAGAAGAGACATGCGAACTCCTTTTTTAACAGAGCTAGAGAATAGCAGAATGCTTATCGGACGTAAAGAGAAGTGCTGAAGCATTCGTTCTCTCCTCGCTCGCTGCGTTGTTTAGACTTTAAGCTAGTTAGTCGTGTTTCCTTATGAATAACTTTAACTTTTTTATCCTGCAATGTTGGCCATTTCAAACATTGGAACCATGACCGCGACCACAATCATACCGATGGCGAAACCCATCAAGACAATAACAACTGGACCCATCAAACTTGTAAGTCCTTCCAATTTTGTTTTTACTTGAAAGTCGTAAGCATCAGAAACTTGGGTCAGCATGTTTTCTAGTTCGCCTGTTTTTTCACCGATGTTCACCATGTGAACAACAAGGGGAGGGAACTGGCCTGACTTCTTCAAGGGACCCGCGATGGATTCCCCTTCGGAAATATTGCTGCGTGCTTCGTCGATCGCAGCCGCAAGAACGCTGTTGTTGACCACGTTGCGCACGATATCCAAAGCTGCCAGCATTGGAACACCACCAGTTAAAAGAGTGGAGAGAGTGCGAGTAAAACGAGCGACTGCGACCATGCGAACAGTGGGGCCAACGATGGGAAGTTTTAAAGAAATCACGTCCCATTGTTTTTGCCCCGCTGGTGTTTTACGCCAATTGTTGAATAACAACCAGAGCATAAACACAGTTCCCGCAACCATGTACCACCAGTTGACTAAGAACTGACTGGCTTCGATCAGACGAACTGTGTACCAGGGGAGTTGTAAATTTGGTGCAGATTCAAAGACGGTGACCATCTTTGGAATCAAAAAGACGAATAAGAAACCTAAAAGACCCACAGTTACGACCATCATGACCAGTGGATAGGTCATCGCACTGCTCACTTTGGCACGCAAGTCCGCTTGTGCTTCGGTGAACTCTGCAAGACGCATCAAAATGACATCAAGGCTTCCGGACATTTCACCGGCTTCGACCATGCAAATATAAATATTAGTGAAAATATTAGGGTATTTACTGAGGGCCTTGGCAAACGGGGCCCCTTCGTTCACCATGTTTTTACAGTCGGCGATAGCTTCAGCTAAAACTGGATTTTCAACTTGCTCAGAAATAGCGGTCAGGGCATCCACTAGGGGAATATTGGCTTTAATAAGTACGGCCAACTGACGAGTCATTAAGGAAAGTTCTTTGATGCCTACGTTTTTTGTTGAACGTGATCCTTGTTTTTTGCGGGGGTCGGATTTCTTTTTGTCGCGAATATCCACCACATAAATATTGTCTTTTTTGAGTTTGGCCCGAGCCGCACGAAGGTTCTCAGAGTCGACGACTCCCTTTACATTTTTTCCGTCTCTGGTGAGGCCTTTGTACTCAAAAATAGGCATATGGTTTCCTAAAAAATCTGTCCAACTTCAGTTTTCTGCCATGATCCAAAAACCTGGTCATGGCACTTATTTTAAATATCGAGCTGAGTATTTGTGGTCAACTCTTCGATCGTTGTGATGCCCGCTAAAACTTTGGCAATTCCATGGTCACGGAATGTTTTCATTCCATTCGTAACAGCTTGGCGCTTGATCGTATTACCATCTTTTCTTTGCATGATAAGAGAGCGGATGTCATCCGTCACCACGAGAAGCTCACTGATCGTTGTTCGTCCCGAGTAGCCTTTTTGATTGCAATGATTGCAACCCATCGCTCGGCAAACATGAGCGTTCTTAAGTTCGTCTCGGTGAACTCCTAAAAGTTGCAGTTCAAAATCAGTCGGGTCGTAGGGTGCTTTGCAATGAGGGCAAAGCACACGCACCAGACGCTGTGCAACCACGCCTTGAATTGAAGTGGCGATTAAGAAAGGCTCAACGCCGAAGTCAATCAAACGAGGGAAGGCACCGGCCGAGTCATTCGTATGCAAAGTGGAAAGAACCAAGTGACCTGTCAAGGAAGCTTGAATTGCAAGTTCCGCTGTTTCCAAGTCACGAATCTCCCCCACCATGATGATGTCCGGGTCTTGACGAAGGAAAGAGCGCAGTCCAGCTGCGAAAGTCAGACCGATCTTGGCATTCACTTGAACTTGTCCGATCCCGTGAATTCGTTGCTCCACCGGATCTTCAACAGTGAGAATGTTCACATCAGGCTTATTTAGCTTTGAAAGAGAACCATAAAGTGTCGTCGACTTACCCGAACCGGTCGGGCCGGTGACGAGGAAGATTCCGTAGGAGCGTCCGAGAAGATCATCAAGTTTATCTAAGTTTTCTTTAGAAAAACCCAATTGTTCAAGTTCCAAGACGATCGAAGATCTATCTTGAATACGCATCACCAGACGTTCCCCGAAAGCCGTGGGTACACAAGAAAGACGAATATCAATATCTTTACCACCGACTTTTAGTGGAATACGACCATCTTGCGGCAGACGTTTTTCAGCGATGTTGAGGTTGGCCATAACTTTGATACGTGAAGTGATGGCATTTTGTAGTTTTTTGGGTGGTTTGAAGACGTCGAACAAGATACCGTCCGTGCGAAAACGAACGACCATATCTTTTTCGTAGGGTTCAATATGAATATCTGAAGCTTTTTCTTTTACCGCACGGAACATTAGACTGTTGACCATCTTGATAACCGGAGCGTCATCTTCTCCAGCTTCCAAAAGGTCAATGATCGGGTCATCTAAGTCGTAATCATCCTCTTGAATCTCATCGAGGCCAGAAAGATTGGCCGTGCTTTTTTCGTAGACTTTATTGATCGCATCTTGAATGCGCCCAGAAGTCGTAATCAAAGGACGGACTCGTTTACCGAACAAGACTTTGAGATCATCCAGTGTTTTTAAGTTTACAGGATTGCTCGTGAGTACGGTCAAAGTGTCCGATTCCTCCTTGTAGGGGAGGACGTTGTGCTGTTTGGCATAATTGATCGGGATGTCACGAATTAAGTCGACGGAGATATCACTCACGGGAATATCACGGATAAAATCCAGTCCTAACTCTTTGCAAAGATCCGCCACGACGTCATCTGCCGTAGAGAATTCTTTCTCGGCCAGAGCTTCACCTACAGTGATGGGTCGAACAACCGATGTGTTGTTTAGCACCGAACGCACTTGTTCCTGCGTTAATGAAGTCGCTTTAGAAAGAATCGTATGAATATCTACGGAGGCCATTACTTTTTATTCCTCTTCAATTAGGGGTTCTGGAGTGTCGCTATTTTCAATAGCGTCATCACCATTAACCGGAGCACTATTTTCTAAATTAACAGGGACATTGTTTTCAACGGGTGCATTGTTTAAACCTTCGCCACCCGGGTTGGCTCGGCTATAAAGTTCATCCATTTTTTTACCAAATGGATCAATACCGCCTTGAGACTTCACGAAATCAATACGCTCATTCAATTTTTTTGAAATGATCTGATTGCTGTCATTTAAGTTGCGCACAATTTTTGGCGTCAAGAACACCACCATATTGGTTTTGTCTTTAACAATCGTGCGTGATTTGAACAACCAACCCAAAATAGGAATGTCTCCTAAAAGAGGAACCTTCGTGACAGATTCAATGTCTTGTTCTTTCATCAATCCACCGAGGATTGCAGTATCACCATTATTGACATTGATCACGGTTTTAATAGAACGCTTTGCAAGAGGTTGCGTAGAGTCTTGGAAAGCTTTCGGAGTACTCGCCGTTGAAAGTTGTGACACTTGTTGTTTAATCTCCATACGAATTTGATTGCTCGCAGGGCTGATAAAAGGTTTCAAGGTCAATTTGATTGTCGCATCTTCAAACGTTGGCGTTGTGATCGGGGAGCCATTGGTTGGAGTCGTTGTTGTGGATCCCGTAACAACTTTATCACCCACTTCGATCTCACCCTCTTGGTTGTCGAGGGTCATGATTTGTGGCGTCGATAAGATGTTGGCTTTTTTCGTTGTTTTTAAGAAGTTAATAAACCCAACGAGGCTCGGGATCGACAAAGTTGTTTTTGTCACGGGGTCTGTGACTTGAATCGATTTTCCATCACCGAAACCAATGACCGCACCATTTCCACCAGTAGGGCTCAGGAAGTCATTGATATTCACACCACCATTGAAGCCCACTTTGCCATAACCAGAGTCGCCGTACTTATAGTATCCAATACCCCAAGAATTTCCGTCATTAGCACTCATTTCCATAATGATCGCTTCGACAAAAACTTGATCGCGAGGGACATCGATTTTTGCTAAAAGGTTTAGGACAACTTCATAGTCTTGTTTGCTGGCTGTAATAATAAGACTGTTCGTAGTTTTATCGCCGACAATTTTAACATCCCCGCCAAAAATTTCTTGCGGAGCCTGCATTTGTCCACCAGAGCCGATCGGGGACAGAAGGCTTCCGCCCGTCGCTGGTTTTGGTGTCGCGTCTTTCGTGACACCTTGAAGAGTTTGCGCCAATTTTTCTGCGTCTCCGTTTTTAACGTTATAGACGTAGACGCCACCAGATTCTTCTGGGCGAATTTTGAAGTCCAATTGTGAAATCAATTTTTTGATGCGAACGATACCTGATTTATTACCAACAACAATGATTGAGTTCGTACGGTCATCCGGAATGGCCATAAAGAAGCTCGCACCTTGTTGACTTGTTGCGCTGGTCGAGCGTGAAAATCGAGGCACTCCAGCAGTGAAAGAGCCAGGAGCTCCGCCCGCAGATTTATTTCCCTTGTTCACAATCTTATCAACGAGGTCTGCAAGATCTTTAGCTTTCGCATACTTAATTGGAATAACTTCAAGTTGTTCTTCAAATCCAGGAACGTCCAATTGACTGATGATCTTCATGACACGGTCAATATTTGAACCGTAGTCAGAAATGATGATCGAGTTTGTTGGTTCGTAAATATTCATCTCACCATCTTTTGAGGGGAGAATACGCAGATCTCGATTTACTTGTGATGCAGAGATATGTTTCAAGTGGATAATTCGTGTGATCATCTGATCACTGTTCGGGTAGTAGGCCCCCGAGAAAGTTTCGATATTATCGCGTTGCGCATTACGCGCTGATTTTACTTTAAGGAAGCTTCCTGACGGAACCACCGTGAAACCATTAATAGCCAAGGCAGAAAGAAACGCTTTATAAGCTTCAGCCACAGAAATTTTTGACGGCGCAATAATCGTGATTTTACCACGCACTCCAGGATCGATAATAAAGTTTTTTCCCGTCAATTCACTGATCGCTTTAATGACATCAGTGATTTCTACGTTAGGAAAATCGAAAGACTCAATTGTTTCTGGAAAATTCTCGGCATTGATATCTTCGATAGCGGCTGTGGCAAGTTTGTTTTTAGTTTTTTGACCTAACACTCCAGCGCTGGTGTCTTTTCCAGATGCTCCAGGTCCCGAAGGGGATGAATCATTCGAGAAAGAATTGCCGCCACCAAAATCAGGAGGAGGTGGAGGAGGAGGAAAGTCCTCGAACTGAGCATTTGCAGCCGGCCCCACAAGTTGTGCGGTCATCAATGAAGCAAGTCCTATGCTGACGGTTTTTTTCATTTTCTCTCCTTGCGAACCTACTGAATATTGTAAGTCATCGTTTCCGTTTTACCGTTGCGCTCAATTTGCAGGCTCACTTTGGGTGAGTTCTTCAACGTGTTATATAATTCCATGGCTTTAGCCGGGCTATCTACTGGAGTTCCATCAACGGATTTGATCACATCCATTCGTTGTAAGCCCAACTGTTCATAAATACTTCCAGGTTGCATGTCTAAAATGCGAAATCCATTGATGTTACCAGTACCGGGTTCGCGATTGGGTACGGCGCGGGCTTGCATCAGAATGCTGGATAAATCGTTCGTGTATTTCAGTAAGTCTGCGCGTTTGATCGCGAAGTTGTTATCACCCACTTTTTGCACTTCTTTGCCAGATGAAGCGACAGGTGCAGTGCTGCCTGCGCCGAATGAAACTTTGGTGCCCTCTTTTTTCATCTCGATGTACTCAAGACGGTTGGAGTTTAAGTTTCTGAAGATCACTTTTTGTCGTTCAACACGAATGATCGAAGCCATCCCTTGAATTTCTTTTCCGGGACTATAGGAAATCACTTGGTTTTTTCCACGAACATCGATTGCCGCAATGGATTTATCAGGATTTGAGTGAACCAAAGTGCCGATCAGATTTAAAGGAAGTTGTGAAGGGACAGGCGCTTCCTCTTTTTGTGGACCACTTTCTTGTTGGATCGCCTTGTCTACGAGCTGGTCTGGAATCAAACCATTAGAGGCAAAAATATTGCGACTAATGATAGAATTGTAACTTCCTCTACTAGAGGAAGAATCCACAAACGAAGGTTTTGGTTTTGAAGGGGGAGCTGATTGCGGCAACATGCGATCGCGGTAGGCTAGAATGGCCAAATCTGCGATACAATAACCAATAAAAATAAAGAGAAGATACGAATACCATTTCTCCAACGGAGGACGTTTATTTTTTTGGTTACGTGAATTCACAGCTGTACAATCCTTTGTGTTTTGACCAGTTTACACAACTGGTAAGCCTAGTCCTAGGGCCTCGTTCAATGTTATCAAAGTGAAGGGGGGTCTGCACTAAAAAATACATGCTAGACTATGGTCGCGAACTTTTAAATTTCTACACACATTTTACAAAGATAGGTCATGATAGGGATATGAGAATTCTCTACTTCACGGATGGAGCAGGAATCGACCTTCTGGGTGTTCGCGAGTCGGTATTAAGAATACCGGAAGTACTTGCGTCTCTACGCCAAGGCCAGGAACAGGCTCGTTATGTAGATTTAATGCAAGTGATGTCATTAGCAGACGAAGACTTTTGTCGAGTGCCTGCTGTGTTAAGAACCTATCTTATAAATCTTGTGCAACGAGGACTTCATCAACGTTGGATCAACCGTGATCATCGTGCAGACCTTATCATTCGTCGCAAAGACTATCGCTCCGTTTCTGAAATTCAGCATTACGTTTTAGATTTTATCTGTGCAAAAAAACAAGATCACGCAGTTGAAACAAAAAATCTGCATCTTCTTCATTTTCTTCAACGAGTCGAAATCACTATCATCGGGCCCGGCTACGATGAAATTGAAATGTGGGTGCGTCGCGAAGTCTCCAACCGCAGCGACATCAAAGTCCTCATCAAAGACGCGATCGCCTCTGATCCCCAACTAGATTGGTTCTGGCCTCACGTCAAAGAATCCTTCTCCTCCGCCGAACTCACTTGAAGGTACGCCGTACCTTTTTGCATTGCAGGTTGTTATTTTTTCTCACCGGAACACAGCTGATCGAGGGAGTTTGTCCCTTTTGGTAATCGAGTGCAAACGCTGGCTGCGAATTCGGCGCCGGCTTTATGTTGTGATATGGTCCAATCAAAATCGACTTCCCAAGTCTTAATAGTGTGAAGGGCTTTACTGCAGGTCTCAGTGGACAGTCCTCGGCCGCAGATATTCAGCGGCCACTGTTTCTGGGACACCAACCATTTTAAAAAGGGATGGGGCCCTGTGAGTTGATCGCGAGAGCAAGGGAGAGTCACTCCGGCAATCTCGCCGTTGATATGCCACGAAGAATACAGACCACTGGCAATCACTTTTTCAAGATAGGTGTTTATTCCCGCAAGAGTCAGCTTATCTGACTGCGTGTTTTTACTAATATGAAGAGTGCCTGTTTTGTTTAATAAGTCACAAAAAGGATCTTTGTGGGCGATGTTTTTTGTGGTGCAAGCACCTTGACGTCCTTTTTCCAATGCCAGCCGCACTACGGCCTCTTCGAATTTTTCGTAGTGAGGGCGATTTTTAATGCTCTGGTGACTTTGTAGTTTCCAGAATAGTTGCGCGGGGGCTTCAATATCCTGACACAATCTTATACCGCGATAGAGATTAGCCGCCATAGTCTCAACTTTCACAGCGAGAAATGCGGGCATACCGGCTTCAATCATTTGGCACGTCATGAAGGCGGCGCCAAGAATATGATAATTTTTAGCCGCGACTTGGAACTTCGTCTTGCCTGGATACTGTGTGTTTAAAATCTTCTGTTTGAGTGTCTCTGAAATGTCTGCTTTTTCGGAAAGAGATCGAGCCAAGTAAAAGTCTGATGTATGCGCAGGACAAAGAGTTTCGCTAATGTCTTCATCTGTCTGAATTTCGAAAAGGTCACTTATGTCGTAGCCTTCCTGTTGCAAAAGAGCTTCCGCTGAAGTGTTGCTGAAATGGCCTTGTTTTTTATCGTCATGCCCACAAAGTCCTATCAAAGCCAAAGCGGCATTTGCATTTCCTTGAGTGTAGGTTAAAGCTTTTTTGAAAAGCCAACCAGCTGGTAGATCTGAGCGACTGAGGCCAGCCGTGTCTCCGAGAGAGGGTCTTGCGTGGCGCTGTTCTATTTCGTTGTTCCTCTGACTTCGTCGCGTATTTGTGCGGATATCTTTGTAAAACAACAGGGCTTGGCGAGCGAAGCAAGAGTTGTTGCGAAACTGATTCTCAAAGTACCGACTAATCCCAGAGTTTTTCAGGGCGATATCGTTGTCATTGACGACATCATTGGGGGAAAGAATTTGATAATACCGTTCTAGACCTTGTTGAAGTCGCGAATCGGGGAGGGTTTTTAAAATGATCTGAGCCACTTTGTCAGCAGAGGAGATTGAGTTGTTATCAATCGTGCTTGCCTGAATCTGTGCTTGCGAAAAAGCAAAGCCGGAATAGGTGAGACCTATCCAAAGAAGAAGTGTTTTTAAGTGTCTCAAAATGAGACAGGGTTGCTTTGCGTGCAGCATGCTTTAAATAACAGCAAAGCTGAGGCCATCCAAGGAACCTCTGAGGTGAAGTATAAGCAAGATCTAGTGTAGAAGTTGTCGATTTTTGGCAGGAAGGTAAGCTCCCTGCCGTAGGGTTTGACTGCGTTCTTTAGGCGTCCAACTGCTGCAAGGAGGCCTCTTCAGCTTCGGAATTTCCATCGAATGAAGACTCCTCAGTATCTGCCGACTCATCTGCTTTTTTAGATTTTGTCTTTGGCGCTTTTTTGGGCGAAGCGAAAGGACTTTGTGCCGTTGATTTATTGGCTGGTACAGATAGCAGGCCGGAGGCAGATAGAACTGCCGTTCTTTCTTCGATAATTTTCTTTAATTTAGCTCTAGGAACTCCTAAAGAATCCGCTTTTGAAATCACAGAATCGAAATGGCTTTTTGCGTGATCAAAATCGCTTTTTGCCATTTCTAAGGCTGCCTTTGCTGATTCAACACCCATACGAGTTCGTTCAACATCTAAAAGTGCAAAGTCTGCTTCTTGAATTAATTGAATAAGATCCACCATGATAAGCTCCTTAATTTACATATTACTTACACTAAGAGATTTAGTGGGCTGTAAGCAATAGAAAAGTAAAATGGGAGCTTAAATAAGTAAGAACTAATAGTCACAATTTTGTCTTCGCAAGACAAAAATCTTCTGCGGCATTTTCCAATAAAAGGGATCATGAGAAATTTAAGTATAAGTCGGCCTCAAGATTTTGTCTGTGTCGGAGTGGGATTCCTTACCAAACAAATCCCAAGACGCCTTCAATAGTCATATCCCCTGTGCAATCTCCAGGGTTGACTGTGCTTAAGTGTTTCCCGGATTTCGAGTCAAAACAGCGGTAAAGTTCTTTGACAGGACGACAAGAGCCAGCAAAACAAACGCTTTGTGATTGACGCGTCTTCATCAGATAGCCGATGACGCCCTCAGCTTTGTAACCTTCACAGTTTGCCTCTACGGAAAGCATTCTGTCGACGACTTGATTGGCACTATTCAACTGAATACAGCGGTAGACGGCTGATGCAGTTACTGAACTTTGTCCATTAGCTACGTAGAAGGCTGTTCCCATATTTTGGTAGCCAAAAGAGGTGCCTTCGTTTGCATTCGAAGAGTAAAGATAGCTTTTGTCCGTTGAACTATACGCCTTAAAAATTTCATGTGAGGCAATATTCAGTTGGGACACCGTTGATAGGATGCAAGCTCCACCAGAAAGGACGTAGCCGGAATCACAACTCTTTGCTGCGCAGGTTCCATATCCGGTGCCGCTGGCATTACAAAGTTGCTCTCCTTGGCCGTTATTGATGAGGCAAGAAATTTTACTATTGGGAACGCAGGTTTTGGGGTCGGTAGGAAGTGAAGTGTTGCATCGACTTGAGTTGAAGGGCAGGTTTTGTGGAGGAGTTTCGCAAATAACTTTGTTCATCGCGTTTTGCACCTCTGTGGTGGTACCGAAGAATACAAAGTGAGTGAATGAGTAGGTCCCTTGAGACAGATTGTTCAACCTGTTTACGGTATTCCACTTATAGGTGCCATGTGCGCTAAAATCAAATCGTCCATAGGTGGGGCTTTTTCCGTAGCTGGGTAGAGTGTAAACGCCCATAGCATGGGCGTTGTCGTCGGTGGCTGCTACTAATGGATATGCTTGTTCGCCCATTGGCTCCCAGGCAAGTCTTTCGAGGTTTCCATTTTCCGGATTGTAGATGTATATTTTTTTAAATTGTGTCGTCATGTATCCCGTCAGAGACTCAAAAGACGCACTTGAATGGGGTCTTGGAAGAGTGTAGTCAACTCTATATTGCAGAACATTCTGAATGCCTTTGTAGCCCACCAGAATCTTCTTATGTATGAGATAATTATCTCGATAGGTCTTGTTCTTGGTCCCGAAATCACCAGGACGATTTGCGCAACCCAGGCTAGGATTCAGTGGATTTCGATACTGTGTTTCAGTTGGGTAGAGCCAGAATCCAGCATCTGTTGTTGTTTCTAAATAATTTTTATCGCGATAAGCTGAAAGCAAGACACTGGTTGCGGTGTCGGGATTTTTTAAATGATCATCCCTAGATCCGGCTTCAGTAGGGTTGTAACATTCGCCATGCCCATCAAAAGACACTGCTGACTGAAGCTGTCTTCCGTGGTCGGCTGTGTCGATATACTCTACTCCACGAAAGACCATAGAGTTGATTGCTCCCGCATAAAGACGAGGGGCTTTAATTTTCAATTCAGAACCAAAAACCAGGGCATTGAGTTCTGGTTCCATTTCGCTCGCAATGAGGGTTTTTCCGGTGGATAAATCTGAAGAGCTATCTACTTGACCTGACTTAGCTTCATCTGAGGGAGATATTCGAAAATCTTCACCACAATTTTGAAAAAATAAGACAATAGAAAGAGCAATAGGGAGCAAAAATAATTTAGATAAATTATGCTTCATCACTCCCCCCATTTTCCCTTCGTTCTATTCTATCCAAAATAAGGCAGAACAAACAGGAGAACCTTTCAGGAGGAGTTTTATGGATCAAACTGATACAGAGTGTGCTTCAGAACGAGGAATCATTCTTTTTTTAGCGCACACTCTCCAATTCAAACCCACCGCGAGAATTGAGCTTTAAAGTAACTTGCGAATAAGTGACCTCTGCAAATTCGACATTATGAAGCGTGATTCTTCCATCGGCCTCGTTAAAGACCTCCGGGGTTCCACGGCAGCCGGGTTCAGGTTTTGAGGATGCGTAGGTGATAACGAATTGATCTTCATTCCAACGCAAAATGATCTTCCAGTAGGAACCATTGAATTTAACGTTGTCCAAGACAACATCGAGTGTTTGCAAGCTCCCTGTATTGCGACATTGAGCACTCGCAAAGAAATCTAAAACATCGGGAAGGTTTCTCATCACATCGCCGCGATTGTTGTGATATTGGTCGCCACAAGGAACGCCCAATCGCACACACATTTGTGCAGAATTATTTGAGTCTGTGGTCGAAAACCAAGGAGCACGTTTGATAAGTTCCCAAACATCATCGCCCTTATAATCTTTTCTGCCCGTCGAAGCGTCTTTCCAATATCCGCTCATGACAGATTCGGTTCTTTCTCCTGTGGTGGGATCATTCCACTGCGCTTCTTGACTGTGCAATCCACCTAAATTGTGACCAATTTCATGCGCTAAAGTGATGTCATCACAATAGTGGGCGCGACTGCCCAGTTGGCTGAGTTCCGGAGAATTGTAAAGAGTGCTCCATCCCATCGTATTGATCAAAACCCGGGTGTACTCGTTGGGTTGAGTCATCGGAGTTAGGTAATTGTGATAAGAAAGGAGATTAGAGACTCCGCAACTATTTTGATTTCTGATGGCCTCTCCGCGCATAAGAATAATCATATCAGGGCGATACTTCGCCTTCAGTTTGTTGAAAGTAGCGATTTGATTGGCATTTAATACGGTGTTGCCACCCTCATTGACTAAAACTTTATTCAGCTCTACCAGCAGGAGCTGATTATCGACAGAGTTGAAATTGCCCGGTAGTTTTTCAATTGCAATTGGAACGACTCTATAGGGAATAACTGAGTTTTGAAACACGTCTTGTGCTAGATTGTTGAGCTGATGGATTTTTTGAATAACTTGGTTGTTATTAATTTCAGCGCTTTGTTGTGGGTTTAATCGGTAAGTGTCATCGGTATAAAGATAGAGGACCGAAATCTCGTAGGGTTGTGCAGATAGCAGGCGTGGACTCGTGTTGCGTTTTGCCGATCTTGCAACAGACTTCGATGAACCAGCGGAGGAAGGTCTTTCGTGCTCGTGATGATGACCGGGAACTACAGGGGAAACTCCCATAAGGGGATTGGGTGTGTAAGCTTCGGCTCCAGTCGTGATAGCCAATGGGATGAGTAGGGGACTTAGTAGTTTAAAAGCTTTTTTGAAGTTGAACGCTTGCACAGGGCCTCCTCGATACATAAGAGCAATGCAAAAAGTGGGACTCATCCTTGGTATCTCAATACGAAATAGAGTGTTTATGGAGCTTAGATCCCAGAGGAGGCACTGACAAAGTTCTTATAAAGTGACGAATTCCAGCCTCTGCATATCCAGATATTTCGCAAATTATGTCTCTCATTGAGACGATCAACGAGTGCACCTGTTTCTGTGGGTTGTAAATAGTGTATTATTTGATGTATGAAACCAATATCATTTCGTGGTGCTATTTTTTTAGCAACTGCAGTGACCTGTGTCCTTTTTTTTCAGAATTGTAGCACTGGCTTTGATACTGCCGGAAATCTTTCCGATGGGATGAAAGAGCTCGCTACCCCTTCTGCTGGGCTGTCGGTGATTTCAGGTGGAGAAGCTTCCAGTTTGCAGGTGCGAGAAGTTTCCTCTGTTGCGACAATACCCAAAGAAAATGTTCTCGGTGCCCCGAGTCCGCATGCTATTTTGCAAAGGGATTCAAGTGGGCGGGTGAATCTTAAGTTATCCATTAAAGATGCGCCATCGAAGGCTGCATTTTTTCGCACCCAGATTGTCTCTGGAACGATGACTCAAACGTCTAACGTGTTTCGTTTTTCCGGTGCACCTATTGAGTTGTCTGTGTCAACAGGTATGAGTTCTGCTGCTTTACGAATTCAGCTCTTTGACAATGCAGGTGTGGAAGTGGCTCGTTGGCAAAATGATCCCTTCATGGTTGGTGATGTTTTTCTAGTCGCCGGTCAATCAAACGCGGCAACTCACGGGGAGCTTCCGTCTAAAGCGCAGAATCCATTGAATCGAACATGGTCTTATGAATCGAAAGTTTGGGAGCCTCTTCAGGATCCGATGCCCCTGGCTTCTCATTGGAAAATGCAACCATTCGGGGGGAACCCGACATCTGGGGGATCGGTGTGGCCTACTTTTGCTGATATGCTTTCTGGTCAAACGGGGACCCCGGTCGGTGTGATCTCCGTCGCTTGGGGTGGAAGCAGTGTGGATCAGTGGCTGAGTGGCGGAAGCGACACTTATAAACAGCAGTATCAGAAGGATGAACCCTTAGTGAATAGGTTGATTGCAAGCGCAATGGGTCTATCGGGCTGTCAGTTCAAGGCCGTGCTGTGGCATCAAGGTGAATCTGATTCCGTGTACGGAACCTCACGCGCAGCTTATATGGATCGCCTCACAAGATTGAGGAATTTATTTGTGCAAAAAACAGGTTGTAATCAGCCGTGGGTTATCGCCAGAGCATCGTTTATTCCCATGAGTTTTAATGTGCCTGAGAACCGAATGATGGAAATTCGTACTGCCCAGTCGGATATTTCGAAGGCGCCAGGTTTTGCGGCGGGCCCTGATACGGACCTTTTAGCATCTCCAACTCATCGTTACGATCGACTGCATTTTTCTGGTGAAGGTTTGAATAAGCACGCGCGCATGTGGGTCGAAAAAGTACTGGCATTGTCTAATGCCTCTTCTTCATATAATGAGGAGATGAGCATTTCGGAAGTCAGAACAGTGATGGGCTTTTACCGAGATATCTTGAAGCGCAAACAAGAAGAAATTCTCGCAGACTATAACGGTCTTTTTTATCACGTTAGATTGTTGCAAGAAGGACAGTTGACTATTCCCCAGGTGCGAGCCTCATTTGAGAATTCAGACGAAGCATTTATTAAGCAGAAATTTTTCTCCTATCATGGTCGATATCCATCAAGTCAGGAAGTTCAAAGTCTTGTAGGTAAGGTGCAAAGTGGTGCAGCAAGGACGCGCGAGGCTCTTGAGATTTATATTAAGCATTTTTTCAACAGTTCGATTCCAGCCTCGATACTTGGGCAGACATTTGATTGCGGAAGTTTTGGTGATCCTGATAAAAACACGATGGCCTCGTGGTATAAAGCAGACTTGGGTCGCTGCCCAGAGCCGCCTGGCTTGAATTTTTGGCATGCGGAGTGGAAGAGGCAGAGTCTTAGCTTATCCCAATGGAAAGTGGCCGTCTGGGACTCTAATCCACTGATTCAAAGTTTTAAGAGATGTCTTGGGTCAAATCCCTCGGACGAAATTGTAACTTCCTGCTATCGGTCCCATCAGTTGGAAGGTCGCTCGTTGGAGCTTTGTGGAACGGGAGCTCCTTGGGTTTATAAAAAAGGCACGGAACGTTGCTATCTGAAATAACAATTCAATATTAGCGATGCCTTTGTTCTGCTAGTTTAAGAAGAGATTCTAGAGCAAAGGCATTTCTTTTTTTTAAAAAAAGATCAAATCCACTGGGTTCTTTCTAGAATAAGTGGGTGAGGCGAGCATAAGTTTTTAAAATTAAAGAAGCCTGTCTGTCTTAATCAGATCAGGTAACTCTCAAACCAGCCTCTTTTTGATATTTAAATCGATTGTGTGTTCGACAAAGTGCTTGAAGGTTTTCTGGATTGTGATTTCCTCCAGCCCATTGCGAGGTGCAGTGATCCACTTGAAGTCCAAAAGTGCTGCGACATTGTCGTCCTGTTTTTGGGTCTTTGTATTGGCAACAAGAATCTCGCTGAAGAATGAATTTGCGAGTTTTACATGTCAGTGTCTTATTGCTACGATGCGCAACCGATGCGGATGTTTCTTTGCCAGCTTTTTCCCCTCTCCGTTCGCTTTTTGATTTGCTGTGCGTCTGTGATGCCAAGTTATAGTTAAAAGTTGAAGTAGGTACGGAATCGGAATTCGAATTGGACTTGGAATTCGATGCTGAATCCAAATCAGAATTCGTATTCAAATTCAAATTCAAATTCAAATCTGAATCTGAAACTGCATTAGAAACTGCATTAGAATTAGAATTATAGCTTGAATCTACCCATGGCAATCTTTTCTCGAAAACCTCCAATGCTTCTTCCACCTTCTTTGCATTAACTGAAAGATTTTTTGCGGTTCCTTTCCGCGCTAAATACTGATCAGCCAGAACTTCAAAGACCGAGGCCCATGAAGAATCTCTGTGATTTTTCTCCAACAAGTGCGCAGCCAAGTCCCTGCAAGTTAACAGTTTCTGATATTGTTCTTTCGAGAAAGTCAGCTCCAGCCTTACCGATTCATCTTTCTGCATCTTTTGTTTTTCAAAATCTTTCACTGGAATATCCAAGGCTACGGCCAGCTCTTTCTGCGTTTCCAAAGTTGTCTTGCCGACGATCCGTGCGACAAGTCCTTCCTTTTGCAATTCAGTCACCTTGAGTCCCGTCGTGCTTTCTTTTTCTGTGATGGAGCGTGAAAGTTCTCCGATCTGCGATAGATTCAAGGTTCCTTCCTGAATTTTTTGAGCGACCACTGGAACGTCCCGTAAAAGCCTTGCTGCTTCGATTCGGCGCATGGCTGCAGATCCAGAATAGCCTAGCTCTTTTGTCAGATATTCATATAAAGAAGAATAAGCCCGTTCAAGATAAAGCTTTCGCGTCGCAAATTCATTGATGTGTTGAAGGATGACATGCAAGAGCTGACGTTCTCGTTGAACGAGTTGTTTGAGTTGTGATTCTAGTTCTTGGTTAGAAAGTTTTTGTGGTGACAGCATCGGGACCTCTCGCGATAAATCAGTTCTTGAGAATCTTATAGCATGGATTTTTCTAACTCTAATTTGAAGACGTTGTGGCCGTGACGAATAATTCGCTCCAAATGCGCACAATCAGCGCAGGTAAGGCTTTTAGATTTGAAAGTGAAAAATTAGAACAAAAACGTGCAATCGATGATTCTCGTTGGGATTAGGATTGCGAAAAACTCGTCAAATGTTTTCGCATTGCGGGTGCATGAAGTTTTCGTAAGAATCACATCCGATGCGGTGATTGGAGATGTATTTATATTCAAGTAGACACACAAGATCCAAAAGTCAGGTAGAGGTAGAGACAAGGACAAGGACAAGGACAAAGACAAGGATTTGTCCTTGTTTTTCAATCTGCGCATTGCCGTAAGAAATCTAGCCACCGGCCAAAATCAATCCTAAAGCACTAATTCCACATAAGGCTAAAGATGCACCGACGATACCGACACAGGCTCCGGTTACAACCACACAACCAATCAAATTGCTCACGACAACATTCTTAAAAGTTTCCACGGTTCCTCCTATAGATATTATTTCCGTAAAAACAAACTACTCCTCCAGGCCGTATAGAAAATTGATTGAGATCAAAACCTATTTCTTTTGTGGTCCAGTTGTTGTGCTGGAAACGAAATATTTTTGTGTCTAATAAAAATAATCGATTCGAAAGACAGTTCTTGAGGTGCCTAATCGTATATTTGGGAGGACCGGCTCACAATGGAGGGGTGGTCTGATGCGTCCATGAGTCCCCCTCCTTCGGAACCAAAGAGGGGGTTTGTATTGATAAACTAGTCAGCTGTCTATTTTTTATTTGACGTTCGTAAAGGTGATTCTCAAATACTGACGGCAGGGACTGTTTTAAATTGTTCGCAGGTCTTGATAGGCTTGGCTTTGTTTTTGCTCTTAGTATTGTGTTGATCAAATTCCGGGGGGGAAATGAAACACAATCAAAACGCATTATCATTCTTCTTTATGGCAACAATGTTTTCTTTTGTCGTTGGTTGTAGTGATAAGATCGCAGTTTCAGAAGATAGAGCTTTTTCACTGGCCGAGTCTTCAACCTCACTGGAGTTGGCGGATTTAAATAATTCGCAACAGAAAGTTATAACCTGTGAGCAACTTTGCGGGAAAGTAGCACAAGAAAATAAAAGCCCTGTACTATTCCAAGCACTCCTTTCGCCAACAGAATATCGTTGTGATATTCGTAGCGCAAAAGTTTTCTTTTCGGTTCCTAGCGAGTGTATTGTGCCGCCTAAACCAACTTGCGATAAGCTCTGCGCTCAAGTTGCAAAAGACAATAATAGCCCTATTCTTCTTCAGGAGCTCACTTCTCCAACAGAGTATCGTTGCGATTTTCGTAGCGCAAAAGTCTACTTCTCAGTTCCTGATGAGTGTGTCGCACCTCCAAAGCCATCTTGTTCTCAACTTTGTGACCAAATGGCAAAAGACAACAATAGGCCTGTATTGTTGAAAGGGCTTGTTTCATCTACGGAATATCGTTGTGATATTCGTGGCGCCCAAATTTATTATTCAGTTCCTACAGAGTGTACTGCTACTTATCAACCAGAATGTGAATTGGGCATGTGTAAAGGTGTGGGAGCTCCGGTAACTCACATCGTTCCTAGCTCTGAATCAAAAGTTCGTGTTCTTTCGGGTAAGGCACTAGAAATCTATGGTAGCAATCGGGCTGATCTTAATGTGATTGTGCACAAGGGGGCTTCAGCTATTTATTCTGATAGCCCAATGACAAATAAAAGAGCGTATTTTGAAGGTTCAGCAAAAGACTACTCATTCACCTTAGAGGGCACTTCGGTTCTAGTTAAAGATTCTTGTGGCGTGATTTCTCGTATAAATGTGGGTCGGGATTTAAAAGTGAAGATGATTTTCCAAGATGGAACCCAAGAAATCGTCTTGGTTTCTGGATCAGCTCGTACATTTAAATTTGTACTTAATGGAGCAGAGAGAACTTTAGTCTCTTTGAGTGCTGGTGAATACATGCCTGCAGGATACAACTACATGAATTCTACAGAGACATCTAAGCCACATTTTGCACAAGCTTGTGGTCTGTAATTTCTTTGCCTGAATGGTGATTCTTGAGGTGAAGTCGGATCAAATAGAAAAAAATGGCTCCATCTCAACTGGCCGCTCATTGTTAGGATGTAAAAACGATGGCGGCTCTAGTTCTGGTGCCTGTAGGAGATAAATGCCAAAGGGAATTTTTGAGGAAATCCAATTATAAGGGCGGCGGTAGATGTATTCAGAGCGCACTTGGTTGTAGAGTAGGAATTCATTTTCCCTTGCATCGTCAAAAGCCTTCCAGATAAGGCTTTCAAAAATATCTCCGTTTTCAGCAAAAAGAAAATTCAAATATTTAAAATTAAGTCCGGCTTCAATTTTTAGTCGCGAATAGGGTTTCGTCAGCGTTCGTGTCCAGCCCAACATTTTGCCGAACTTCAAAAACTGGCGGAAGTTATGAGCACGCAAGGAGTATTGCATCGGGATAAAATCTTGCAATCCTCCCGCAGACCAAGGAGCGACACAGCCGACGATGTTGTCGTGTTTATCAAAAGCGATATGAAAATCTGAAAGATCCAATCCTTTCCAGCGATCTAATTTGTCATGAAAACTAGCCACATCCCAAACGGTGCTAAGATCTTTTTGCTGTGATTTTTTGACGACGTAGTGAATCAGAGCATCAACATTATTTTGATTGCCGCGACGAACACGCAGGTGAGGCAGTGGATTTTTAGCCCATGGCAATCGCCCATGGACCGAAACCATGTTGAAACGTCGATAGAGGTAATAGTGAGGCATGCGCCGTTTTAGGCTGCGAGGGCGCACAAAAGTGTTCATGGCTTGAATGTCACTCATGCTCAGAACAGAAAATATATGACGGCAGTTGAAGGTCTGAGACACTTCTTCCATCACTGGCAGAAAATGCTGTGCCCAACTCATAATCGCGCGGCGATTCGAAGTGATACGTAGATCTCGGCCGAAGGCCACTGGGACAATTTGATTTTCAAGTTGCACATCGCGAACAACAAAGCTGGCAATGCCCTCTAGTTTTTCCTCATCTTTCAATTGATAGGTAAGGTATCGGTCTGACTGAATGGCGTAGGGGGCGAAAAAGTCCCCATCGCGATCTACTTTAATCTCAACCAAGCCACGCAAAGGAAAGTTTTTATAAAACTCCACCAGTTGTGGAGAATCTTCGGGCTTCGCTATCTCAAGTCTCATCAGGCTTTTTTCCAAATTGTATCAGGGTGGTCTGTTTTTAGATTTACCCAGCGTGCCGCCACAAAAAGGAAATCGCTGAGGCGGTTTAAATACTGAAGTGTTTCGGCATAACGATCGTCTTTGACGGCAATTTCAGCCGCACGACGTTCGCTACGTCGACAGAAAGTGCGAGCCACATGCAAGTGAGCAGCCGCCGGATGTCCTGCCGGCAGAATGAAATTGCGCAGTTCGGGTAGCTGTGCAGACATTTGATCAATTTGTTGCTCAACGAATTGAATATTTTCGGGAGTTATTGGTGGGAGCATCTTAAGGACGTCATCTTTTTCGGTAGCTAAAAGACTGCCGATATTAAAAAGCTGATTTTGCACAGTTTCAAGTGTGCCATCGAGTTCTTTAAATAGGGCTGATCCTGTCAGTGAAGAGCGCACAACTCCCAAGTAGCTGTTAAGTTCATCGACCGTTCCGTAAGCCTCTACGCGGGGATTGAATTTTTCGACACAAGAGCCATCGACCAGTCGAGTGGTTCCTTTATCGCCCGTTTTCGTATAGATTTTTGCTTTGGGAATGTCCGTCATTGAGAAGCTCCTTTATTAAAGTCTTGCTTTTTCTTTTAAAGAGGTCAAGTTATCCTGATCACCTTGGTGAAGGAGAGAGTATGTCTTCAGATAAAGTGCCGTTGTTGGTGACAATTCCACATTCTGGTGAAAAGGTTCCGCCTCAAACTCCCTGGTTGAACTCTTTGCCGGAAGAAATTTTGATGTGCGATGTAGATCGCTATGTGGACTTTTTGTATCAACCCAGTCTGGATAAGCTGCAAATTCCATCAGTAAAAACGGAATGGCATCGTTATGCAGCCGATCTGAACCGAATTCCTGAAGATGTGGATGCATCGTCTGTTCTGGGGCATGCAAATCCTGCGGGAATGCACAGCCGCGGCTTTCATTGGGTGATGACGACTTACCGTCAACAGCTGATGCCTGGACCCATGTCACCTGAGACCCATCAAGAGCTTGTGCAGTTGATCTACAATCCTTTTCACTCCGGAATTCAGAAAATATACGCAGATCTGCACGTGCAGGGTTTTGAGAAGACTTTTCACATTGATGCTCACAGCATGCCTTCTTTAGGTACCAGCGAGCATCGCGACCCGGGGGAGCTGCGCGCTGACATCGTGGTTAGTGACAGCAAAGGCAAAAGTTGCGACCCGCGATTTAAAGATTTAGTCATTGCTGCTTATGCAACAGCGGGGTTTAAGGTCGGATACAACTGGCCTTACTATGGTGGTCGTGTCACGGAGCAATATGGTATGCCCAGTAAGCAACAGCATACTTTGCAGGTGGAAATGAACCGCTCTCTTTATATGGATGAGAAGACGAAAAAGCTGAAGCCTGAGCAAGCCAAGAAGGTGCAAGATCAGGTTTTTGTTGCTTTGAGCTACATCCGCAACAATTTGTTGCACGTTATGTAGTGCGTCTAAAAGTGAAAAGCATAGTCACCTGAGGCGACTTAATTTAATGATATCAGGAAATTAAACGATTGATTATCAACAAGGATTGCCTGAGTGGATTCACCGAAGACTTCCTGGAAGAGTAAGTTAAAACGTCTTAATAAGCCTTTGGCATCGCTGAAACTGGCGGTGTTCATTATTCTATCACTCGCGTTTATTACTGCGATTGGCACTATCGTCGAGGCGAAGTACGATGCCTTTGCTGCCAAGAAGCTTGTTTATGATACTTGGTATATGTACGCGATCATGGGTTTATTGGTCGTGAACTTAACGGCGGTGATGATCGATCGTTTGCCGTGGAAAAAGCGGCATGCGGCTTTCGTGTGCGCACATATCGGAATCATCATACTTCTTGCGGGCTCTTATCTGACTTTCAAGTACGGGTTAGATGGAACCATGCGAGTGGGGATCGGTGAGAGTAACAATTTAGTACAAACTCCAGAGACTGACATCGTTGTTTATACTTCCTTTGATGGCGATCGCTATTCTAAGACACTTGAGCAGGAAGTGGATTTTTTCCGTAATCCTCCTAGCGTCGAAAAACCCTTTGTCATTCCTTCTTTTGAAGGTGAAATCCGAGTTGTTGAATACAAAAAATACGTCGTGCCTTCGCGCAAAGTAACGGCAGATGAAACTGGCAAGGCGGGCTCAGGTCTGCGTTTTCAGATTCAAAACCCGAACGTCAATGTCATTGAATGGTTGGTTCAGCGCAATCCTTCGGCAACTGCGACTCACAACTTTGGCCCTGCGCAAATTCACTTGGGCGAGGCGCCGGCACATGGCCGTGGCGCCAACGAGATCTTTTTCACCCCTGACGGAAAAGGCGCGATCCGCTACGTTGTTTTTCAAAAGGACACTGTAAAAGCTTTGAAAAAAGGGATTGTGAAAGAAGGAGATTCTTTCGATCCGGGCTTTAAAATGTCTATGGAAGTTCGCGTTCTGCGCTATCTTCCGGCAGCAAAAGAGGATTGGGATCTACAGACCTTAGAGAGGCCGACACCTTTAACAACGTCTGCAGTTAAAATTATTTTCGACGGTAAAGAGCACTGGGTGTTGTTGAACGACATGGTGAAGCTGTTCACCAACAATGCCGTTTACTTGCTAACTTATGGCAATCGCCGAGTTGATATTCAGTTTCCTTTAAAATTAAAAAGTTTCAATGTTACGCGCTATCAGGGAACAATGCGCGCGATGGCCTATGAAAGTGTCGTCGAAGTCCCTGAACTTGGCGAACAATTGATTTCAATGAATGAGCCTCTAAAATATAAAAAATTGACTATCTATCAAGCCAGTTTTCAAGAGGAAAACGGTGCACCTATTGCCTCCATTTTTTCAGTGAATCATGATCCAGGTCGTTTTTTGAAGTATCTTGGTTCATTGGTGATGAGTATCGGAATCGTTTTGTTAATGTGGTTTAAGCATTTAGATTTCAAGTTGGCCCGTAAGTCGCAAAAAGAAAGCGGAGACAAGGCATGAAAAAATTATTGTTGTTAGCATTCACAATTTTAATAAGTTTACCGGGTTTCGCAAAAACCGGTGAAGCTTTAAAGTATCTCCCGGTGCAGGATGGGGGGCGGATTAAGCCCTATGATAGTTTTGCCCGTGAAATGCTTGAGATTATTTACGGTAAAACGAAGTTCGAAGGTCGGCCTGCGACTGAAATCGTTTTGACTTGGATGTTGTCGCCACAAGCGTGGCAAGACAAAAAGATTTTTGAAGTGCGCAATCATCAGGTTTTGGAAGCCATGAAATTGCCAAAGGATCAGCGTTACTTTGCGGGCGATGAACTTTTTGCGGGTGATCGATTCACTCTTTTGCGTCAAGAACTTCAATCCAAGCGCGAAACCAAAGAAAAATTGAATCCCTACTTCCAGGCTCTTCAGCGTCTTGAGAATCAGTTTTTTATTTTTCAAGAAATTGCCGCAGGAAGAATGTTGAAAGTTGTTCCGCCGCCAGAGGGTGACGCGTGGATTGCTGTCGCAGATCTACAATCGACTCAACAAGAAAAGTTTTTAGAATTGACCAAAGCTTTTGTGAATCAAATCGGTGCAGAAGCAAAGGGGGAGAGCACAGCTGAGACTTCAGTTGAATTGGATAAGGCTGTTCAAGCGTTCCAAGAATCAGCGAAAGCTAGCAACCCAGCTATTTACGATCACTCGGCAAAAATAAAAGCTGAAGTTTTTTACAATGACTTCCATCCTTTCCGATGGGCCTATATCTTTTACTTCCTTGCCTTCATAGTGCTTCTATTAGTTTGGACGCTTTCAAAAGAATCCCTGATGAAGACGGTCTGGGTGTTGTTGGGGTTGGGTTTTGCTCTCAATACTTATGGCTTCGGTTTACGCATGTTCATCATGGATCGTGCTCCAGTCACTAACATGTATGAAACGGTTGTTTGGGTTGCCTGGGGAACTGTTCTTTTTGCGGCTATCTTAGAGCTGATTTACAAGTTCCGTATCATTCTTGTTGCTGGAACTTTGGTGGGTGCATTTGGTCTTGTGATTGCAGACTTTGCGCCAGCAGTTTTGGATCCTTCGCTTCAGCCTCTTGAGCCGGTTTTACGTAGTAACTATTGGCTCACCATCCATGTGATGACGATCACTATTAGTTATGCAGCTTTCTTTCTTGCCTTCGGTTTGGGAGATATCGGCCTTATTTACTATCTTCGTGGTGAAGATAAGAATCAGGAAAAGATCAAGGCGATCGTTTCTGGGATTTATCGCTCTATTCAGATCGGTGTGGCATTTTTGGCGCCAGGTATCATTTTAGGTGGTATCTGGGCTGACTATTCTTGGGGGCGTTTCTGGGGTTGGGATCCAAAAGAAACTTGGGCGCTGATTGCTTTGTTGGGATATTTGGCGGTTTTGCATGCACGCTACGCTGGTATGTTGAAACACTACGGCATGGTCGTAACGGCGATTTTGTCTTTCTCTCTAGTGATCATGGCTTGGTATGGAGTGAACTTTGTGCTTGGCGCAGGGCTTCATTCGTATGGGTTCGGTGCCGGGGGAGTTGAGTATGTGTCAGCGTTTATCGCTGTTCATATTCTTGCAGTAATTTATGTATCAATGGTCAGGAAAAAACATTCTGCCTAGTATTTGAGCGAAAGAGTCCAAGAGTCCCGCTTTTTCAATTTGTTTGCAAAAAGAATATGGACAACTGGACTTTTCACCCTTTAAATAGGGGCAAACTAAAATTAGGACAGCATTCGTTTGTCTTTGGCCCACATTTAGTGAGTAAGCGAAGGATGATTATGCATCGGGTATTCAAGTTAACGGCGGCGAGCGCATTCGCGTTTTTGGGCGCGCTCATAATGACAACACTTCTCACGGGTTGTAAATTTCAACCTGGGTTTGGTTATAATAAAGGATATGCTCCAGAGCAGCCAATTCCTTTTGACCACTCTCTGCATGTGGGAACTCATAAGATGGAGTGCCAGTACTGCCACAATCAAGTGGAAAGAACTAAGCACGCCAATATTCCTGCACTTTCAACGTGCATGAATTGCCATCTTCAAGTGGCAACAGATAAGCCAAACATTCAAAAGCTTCGTGAAGCTTATGATAGTGGTGCTTCTGTTGAATGGGTTCGCGTTCACATGCTCCCAGACTTTGTTCACTTCAATCACAACGCTCACATTGCTAAAGGCGTGAATTGTCAAACATGTCATGGTCCTATCGAGACTATGAAAAAAGTTGAACAGTTCTCTGATCTTTCAAT
The DNA here is from genome assembly GCA_964431515.1 of uncultured Bdellovibrio sp. Lineage (GTDB taxonomy): Bacteria > Bdellovibrionota > Bdellovibrionia > Bdellovibrionales > Bdellovibrionaceae > Bdellovibrio. The sequence goes on along the minus strand of CAYSKF010000006.1, from coordinate 88,284 downwards.
GGGTTGGTGTGTGAACTGTCATCGTCAGCCTGAAAACAAGGCTCCTCTTAACTGCTCAACTTGTCACTACTAAGGATTTCGGAAGGTACCATGTCTGAAATACATCATGATAACGAATTAGAGATGAAAAAAGCGCTTCGCCCGCAAATCGAACGCGACAACAAATATTGGCTAAGTCTTGAGCAATGGAAAAATGATCCTGAGTTCATGAAAGCTGCTGAGACAGAATTCCAATCTTCTCCACTGCGCGAAGGCGACGGTGAAGATGGATGGGCTCGTCGTGAGTTCTTGAAGCTTATGGGTGCATCTTTGGCAATGGCGACAGCGGGTTGTATCCGCCGTCCTGTGCAAAAGATCGTTCCGTACAACAAGCAACCTGAAGAAGTCACTTTGGGTGTAGCTAACTACTACTCTTCTGCTTACTTTGATGGAGCTGAAGGCCTAGGAACTCTTGTAAAAACAAGAGAAGGCCGCCCTATCAAAATCGAAGCAAACCCTGGTCATCCATTCAGCCAAAGCGGTTTGAGCATTCGTTCTCAAGCTGCTTTGTTGAATCTTTACGATCCAGAAAGATTGCAAAGTCCTAAGCGCAATCTTTTCAATGAGAAAAAAACAAACAGTCAATTGATCGACGTTAAGTGGGAAGATCTTGATAAAAAAGTTGTTGAACAGCTTAAAAAAGGTGAAGTTGTTGTTTTGACAGGAGCTTTGGCTTCTCCAGCAACTCGCGCTGTTGTTTCTGACTTCGCTCAAGGCTTCAATGCGAAGCACGTTATGTGGGAAGCGTTCTCTCATGATGACGTTCGTGAAGGACAAAAAGCATCTTACGGTGATGATGTTGTTCCTGCTTATCATTTTGATAAAGCAAAAATGATCGTGTCTGTAGATGCGGACTTCTTAGGAACTTGGATCGCTCCTACAGCGTTCACAAATCAGTTTGCAGCTGGTCGTAAAGACATCAAAAACATGAGCCGTTTGGTTTCTTTTGATTCCACGTACTCATTGACTGGTGCTAATGCAGATATTCGTATGAAAATTAAGCCATCACAGCAGCTTGACGTTGTGTTGGGTCTTCTTCATGAGATCATCGTGAAGAAGGGTGCTTCTTCACACGCTGGTAATGCAGCGGTGAAAGCAGTCTTGGCTCCTTACGCTGACGTTGCAACTAAGCTTGGTGTTGAGCCAGCATTGTTTGCAAAAGTAGCAGCAGACCTTCTAGCAAACAAAGGTGAGTCTTTGGTTGTTGCGGGTGGTATTCAGACTGCGACTGAAAAAGCTGCGGAACTTCAAATTGCTGTGAACTTCTTGAACTCTGTTCTTGAAAATGATGGCAAAACTATCGATGCAAAAGGTGGCAACCCAGGGCTTAAGGGCTCTTACTCTGCAATGTCTTCTTTGATTAAAGACATGCAAGATGGAAAAGTTAAAACTTTGATCATCCACAGAGTAAATCCTGGATTTGTATTGCCTACTGAAATGGGCTTTGCAGATGCGGTTAAAAAAGTTGAGATGGTTGTTTACACTGGCGACCGTGTTGACGAGACTGGTGTGTTTGCAGACTTCGTAGCTCCAGACAATCACGCTCTTGAATCTTGGAACGATGTTGAATTGGCGAAGGGTGTATTCACTATCTGCCAGCCAGCGATCCGTCCAATGTATGACACTCGTTCTTTCCAACTTTCTTTGATGACTTGGGGATACCTTGCAAATCAAGGTCCTGCTCGTCTTAAAGATTACGAAACTTTCTATGACTATCTTCGTGTTTACTGGAAGTCAGACATCTTGCCTCAAGTCGGTAAGGGTCAAGACTTCGAAGACTTCTGGCAAGAAACTTTGCAAAAAGGTTTTGCTGGTCAGTTGAGCACAGGATCTTCTGCGCGTTCATTCAAATTGGATGCCTTCACATCTATTAAGCCTGCGACTGCGAAATCTGGCTTTGAGCTTGTTCTTTACCCAACAGCTCAAATGGGTGATGGTGCTTTGGCGAACGTTTCTTGGTTGCATGAGCTTCCAGATCCAATCACGAAAATTGTTTGGGACAACTACATCTTGGTTTCTTTGGCAACTGCCGAGAAGCATGGCCTTAAAGAAGCTTCAGTTGTTGAGTTGACTGTCGCTGGTAAGAAAATTGAACTTCCAGTTCATATTCAACCAGGTCTTCATGATGATGTTTTGGCAATTCCAGTAGGTTACGGCCGTACTCGAGCGGGTAAAGTTGGTAACGGAATTGGTAAAAATGCGTTTGCATTGGCAACGGCTCAAGATGGCAAAGTGATTTTCTCTGGTCAAACAGCGACTTTCACAAAATTGAATAAGAAGTATGAGCTTGCTTGTACTCAGGGCCATCACACAATGGAAGGTCGTAACATCGTTGCGGAAGCAACTTTGAAGGACTACAACAAAAACAAAAGTTCAGGCATCAAGCATCATCACGTTTGGTCTATTTGGTCTGGTCACGAATACAGTGGTCACAAATGGGGTATGGCTGTTGATTTGAACTCTTGTACGGGTTGTTCTGCTTGCGTGATTGCGTGTCAGTCAGAAAACAACATTTCAGTGGTTGGTAAGAAGTATATTCTTGAAGGCCGTGAAATGCACTGGATCCGTATTGACCGTTATTACACTGGCAACCCAGCAGATGCTGAAGCTGTATTCCAGCCAGTTATGTGTCAACACTGTGACAACGCTCCTTGCGAAACGGTATGTCCGGTTCTTGCGACTGTTCACTCTGATGAAGGTCTCAATGACATGGTTTACAACCGTTGTGTTGGTACTCGTTACTGCGCGAATAACTGCCCATACAAAGTACGTCGTTTCAACTGGTTCAACTTCTCTAAGTTGATCGAAAAACCATTGCACATGGCTTTGAATCCTTCAGTGGGTGTTCGTACTCGTGGGGTTATGGAAAAATGTACATTCTGTGTTCAAAGAATTCAGGATGCTAAAACTGTGGCTCGTAACGAAAAACGTGCGATGAAAGACGGCGACGTAAAAACAGCGTGCCAAACTGCATGTCCTGCAGGTGGTATCGTGTTTGGTGACTTGAACGATGCTAACAGCCAAGTGGCTAAGATCTTCAAGACAGAAGAACGTGGTTATGCCCTTCTTGAAGAGTGGCATGCGGCACCTTCTGTGCGTTACCTTTCTAAGATCCGTAATAATGATAAAGAATCAACTGGTGATCAAAAAGGTCACGGTACTGCAAAACAAGGTGAGCACTCATGATGAAGCGTAGTCCATTAGTCCTTGGTAATAAGTCTTTAAAAGACGTCACTGACGATATTTGCGCTCCCGTGGAAAGATTCCCATCCAAAGGTTGGATGGGAATGTTCCTCGGTGCGAAAACATTGTTGTTGTTTTACATCGCTATCCTAGCGTCTGTTGTAGGCGTTGGTATCGGTCTTCTGGGTGTTAACAGCCCGGTTTTCTGGGGTACGATGATCGTTACTTTCGTATTCTGGATCGGTATCGGTCACGCCGGAACTTTGATCTCTGCGGTGCTTTTCCTGTTCCGTCAGAAGTGGAGAACTTCAGTGGCGCGTACTGCGGAAGCCATGACGGTCTTTGCCGTTATGACAGCAGGTCTATTCCCGTTGTTGCATACAGGGCGTCCTTGGTTGGATTATTGGTTGTTCCCATATCCAAATCAACGTGGACCATTGTGGGTGAACTTCCGTTCGCCACTTTTGTGGGACGTTTTCGCGGTTTCTACTTATGCGACTGTATCAATGGTGTTCTGGTACATCGGTTTGGTGCCTGACTTTGCAACTATCAAAGACCGTGCGAAAAACAAAATTCGTAAAACGGTTTACGGTGCGTTGTCTTTGGGCTGGCGCGGAACTGCTAAGAACTGGAGCCACTACGAGATGTTGTATCTGATCCTTGCGGGTCTTTCTACTCCACTCGTTCTTTCAGTTCACACGATCGTTTCTTTCGACTTCGCGGTTTCTAACTTGCCAGGTTGGCATACAACGATCTTCCCTCCATATTTCGTTGCCGGAGCGATTTTCTCTGGTTTCGCGATGGTTGTGACTTTGATGACTTTGGTTCGTATCGGATTCCCTGAATTCAAGAACTACGTTACTTTGGATCATATGGAAGTGATGAATAAGATCATCATGACCACAGGTATGTTGGTTGGTTACGCGTACGCTGCAGAGTTCTTCATTGCTTGGTATTCAGGCAATCAGTATGAGCGCTTCGTTTTCGTCAACCGTGCTTTCGGTCCTTACGGTTGGTCTTACTGGACAATGGTAACTTGTAACGTTTTGATTCCTCAATTGTTCTGGTTCAAAAAGTTGCGTCGTTCAATCCCAGTGATGTTCGTTGTTTCTATCTTCGTAAACATCGGTATGTGGTTCGAACGTTTCGTGATCACTGTGACTTCTTTGCACAGAGATTTCTTGCCATCAAGCTGGGGTATGTATGCTTGGTCGTGGTTCGATACTGGCGTTCTTGTTGGTTCGTTCGGTATGTTCCTGACTTTGTTCTTGTTGTACTTGCGTTTGTTCCCTGCGATTTCAATCGCAGAAGTGAAGCCCGTAATTAATGTGGGTTACGATGATAAAGGAGGGCACCACTAATGGCTCAATATACTAAAGGTATTGCTGGTATTTGGGATCAGGAGCACTTAATTCTGAAGGCAGCTCGCGCAACTCGCGACGCTGGCTTCAGTAAATTTGAAGTGATTTCAGCTTACCCAGTTCATGGAATGGAAGAAGCGTGCGGAATCAAAAGATCGTGGATTCCATATGTGACTTTCACTGCAGGCTGTGTGGGTTTGTTGTCAGCTCTTTGGTTGACATGGTGGACTTCAGCGGTTGACTGGGCAGTGAATGTGGGTGGTAAGCCTTTCTTCTCTTTGCCAGCTTTTATTCCAATCATGTTCGAATTGACAATTTTGTTTGCGGCTCTGTCTTCTGTCGTAGCTTTGTTTGTTGCGTGTAAAATGCCTCGCATCGATCCGCCAATCATCGATCCAGATTTGAGCTGTCATAAGTTCGCAGTGTTTATTCCATACAACGATATGGGTTATGACGAAGCTCGCATTGAAAAAATGTTTAAAGAGCTTGGCGCAACTGAAGTGAAAAAGACGGAGTACTAGAATGAGAAGCGTCGTAAATTTATCAATGGGAATCGCAGTGGCAGGTCTTACAGTCCTGGCTCTTACAAACTGCGGACCTCGTGGCAATAAGCCCAATGTGGAATTGATTCAAGATATGATGGAATCTCCTGCGATTAAAGCTCAGGAGTATGAAGAAGGTGCTCCTCATAACAGAGGCATGCGCGTTCCTCCGGACAATACAGCTCCTGTTGGTTTCACTCCATACAAATATGGTACTGATGTTGATGCGGCTTCAAAGAATCTTAAAAATCCAATGGCTGGCCAAATGGATGAAGAGACTTTGTTGGTTGGTCAAAAGTTCTATGTGACAAACTGTGCAGTTTGCCATGGTGCTCATGGTGAAGGTGCGGTTGCTGCGAAACTTTCAGTGACAGAAAAAATGGCGTTAAAGCCACCAGCAGTTGTGAGTGATAAAGTTAAAGGTTGGACCGATGGTCAGCTTTACCATGTCATCACAATGGGGCAGGGTGTGATGGGTCCTTATGCTTCTCACATTCCGCAGAAATATCGTTGGCAAGTTGTTAACTACATTCGCTTCCTAGAGAAGCAAGCTAGTAAGTAGGTTTGAATATGGCTGAACATAAACACGTCAATCTACATGTCGCTAAATTCGAAGTGCCTGCAAAGCTTAAGACGTTGTCTTTTGCTTTAGTGGCTATCGGTCTTTTGACATTTGCTGTGGGTTTGATGAAGAACCAAGAAAGACTTTGGACTTCATACCTTGTGGCATTCTTTTTCTTCTCTTGCTTAGGTTTGAGCGGTCTTTTCTGGATTGCAATCAACAACGTATCAAGAGCAGGTTGGTCTGTATCAATCCGTCGTTACGCTGAGGCAACGACTTCTTTCATTCCAGCGATTTTAATCGGTGGATTGGTCATGCTGTTGGGTTTCAAATTCCTTTACCCTTGGGCGAACCCTGAGGTTATTGCGTCGAACCCAGTTATTGCGGCAAAGACAGCGTATTTGAACTCAGGATTCTTTGTTGTTCGTCTTTTTGTATTTGCAATCGGCTGTTTGATTTTCCGTCACATCATGGTTGGAAACTCATTGAAGCAAGACAAATCTGGTGACGAGTCTTTGACTAACAAAAACGTAGGTCCAGCTGTTGGGTTCATCGTGTTCTTCGCGTTGATGTTCTCATTCTTCAGCGTGGATTTGTTGATGTCTTTGTTGCCAACTTGGTACTCAACAATCTTCGGGATATACACGTTCTCTGGTTTGTTCCAAGCAGGTATGGCTTTCTTGGCGATTGTTATCGTTCTTATGAAACGTCACGGTTATGTAAAAGGCTATGTTACTGAAGAGCACCAACATGACGTGGTGAAGTACCTTAAAGGTTTCTCTATCTTCTGGGCTTACATTGCGTTCTCTCAATTCATGTTGATTTGGTACGCAAACATTCCTGAGGAAACTGAGTACTACATCATGCGTTCACAAGGTGGCTGGATGGGCATTTCATTGGCTCTTCTGATCTTCCGCTTTGTTGTTCCATTCTTGGCGTTGCTTCCTCGTGGAGCAAAGAGAAATGACAACCATGTGTTGTTGGTTTCTGCCCTTGTGTTGGTAATGCAATACGTAGACATTTACTGGATGGTGTATCCTAACTTCTTTGATGGCCACATCACTTTTGGCTTCTGGGAAGTAGGTATCTTTGCTGGTTTCGCAGGGATCTTCTTGCTGACAGTTCTTTCATTCTGGAGCAAGCACAGCTTGGTGCCAGTGAAAGATCCTCGCATGCACGAAGCCATCAACCACCACGTAGCTTACTAAATTTTAGAAGTTCTACAGTGTTTGTTAAAAAGGGAGCCGTAAGGTTCCCTTTTTTTGTCTGAAATAAGGTCAAATGAAATGCCCCATGTGTCTGCTGATCTAAAAAACAACGCAAAGCAATGCAAAAAGGTACGGCGTACCTTTTCCTCCCTTTCCCGGGTGGCGGTGGTGGGGAATGCAGGGGGAGGCAAGACGGCCCTCAGTCGCCGGTTGGCTGAGCGCTATCAGTTGCCTTTGACTCACGTCGATTCTATTCAGTTTTTGCCGGGGATGAAGATTCGGCCGTTTAAAGAGTCTGTGGCCATTCTGTCGGAGATTCAGAGTCGAGAATCGTGGTTGATCGACGGGTATGGCCCTTTGGATATTATTGTGAAGCGGTTTGAGTTGGCAGAATGTGTGGTCTTTGTTGATTTTCCGATCTGGCGGCATTTTTGGTGGTGTACCAAAAGGCAAATACAGAATGTGTGGTCTCGCAGGGCTGAGCTTCCCGAGGGTTGCAGTGAGGTCAGTTGGGCACACACCCTCAAGCTGTATAAAAGCATCTGGAAAGCGCACAAGTTGATGCGACCAGAGCTTTTAAGGATTTTCGATCGCGAGTCCTTGCGTGATAAAATGGTCTACGTGCGGACAGTGAAGGACTGGAATCGGATCTATCAGCACGGACTTACAAGCGAGTAGAATATTAAGCAGTTTTGGATCTCTCAGCGAGAGCGCTTTCGAGATGAGTCGTCTTTTCTCGTCCCCCAGGTCGTCCGGGCGCGTTGAGTCCGGCTAATGCTGCCCAAAAGCTTCCCTCCAGAATGTAAAATCTTATTGTGAGTGCTTGACCCCATGTGCTGTGCAGATTACTACTAGGGTGATGCAAATGCATAATTTACCGTCACTTTTAATAACGTCATCAGCTGAAAAAGCACAGTGTCGCACAACCGCGACCACACAATCATAATGTCACAAATTACTATCATTCTGCCGGATAACTCGACCAAGGTGTTTGACCATGAACCGACTGCGCTAGAAGTGGCTCAGTCTATTGGCCCTCGTTTGGCCAAAGAAACTTTAGGAGCTAAAATCAATGGATCCACCGAGGTCTCTGATTTGCGCACGGTTCTTAAAGACCAGACCAAGTTGGCTCTAGTGACCACCAAAAGCCCTGAAGCAGTTGAAGTGATTCGTCACTCTTGCGCTCACATCATGGCGCAAGCGGTTCAAGATATTTGGCCGGAAGTGAAAGTGACCATCGGTCCAGTGATCGACAGCGGTTATTATTATGATTTCGATTCTCCGTTTGCTTTTAACGAAGAGCATTTTGAAAAAATCGAAAAAGCGATGGCAAATATCGTGGCAAAAGATCTTCCAATCCGTCGGGAGAATTGGCCTATTGCTAAAGCGATCGAAACATTTAAAAAAATGAACGAGCGCTTTAAAGTTGAGTTGATCGAAGACCTAGCCTCGAAGGGCGAGACCGTTGTCGGTATCTACTTCAATGGCGAAGGTTGGTTCGATCTTTGCCGTGGCCCTCACGTGCAAAGCACTGGTCAGATCAAAGCCTTCAAACTTCTTTCAGTGGCAGGTGCTTACTGGAGAGGTGATGAAAAGAACGCACAACTTCAGCGTATCTATGCGACAGCTTTTGGCGATAAAAAAGATCTCGATCTTTATCTGCATAATTTGGAAGAAGCTAAAAAGCGTGATCACCGTAAGTTGGGTAAAGAGCTTGGCATGTTCATGTTCCATGAATTTGCTCCAGCTTCTCCATTCTTCACCGGCAAGGGCACCATCGTTTACAACGAATTGGTGAACTACTTGCGTGAACTTTACATGAACTACGATTATCAAGAAGTGATCACTCCTCAGGTGTTTGATACGGAGTTGTTTAAAACTTCTGGTCACTATCAGAACTACAAAGACAATATGTACTTCACGAAGCTGGACGAGCGTGAAAATGCTCTGAAGCCAATGAACTGTCCTTGTCATTGTTTGATGTTCGCAGCGGATAAGCATTCATATCGTGAGTTGCCACTCAGAATGGCAGACTTCGGTCGTTTGCATCGCTATGAAAAATCAGGCGCGATTCATGGAATCACGCGCGTTCGTACTTTCTGTCAGGACGATGCTCACATCTTCTGTTCGATGGATCAGTTGCAGGTTGAGATCTCAAGTTTTGTGGAAATGCTAAACAAGATTTACCAAGTTCTTGGTATGCCAAACTACAAAATCCTGCTAGCAACTCGTCCAGAAAACCGCATGGGTGGGGATGATGTTTGGGATCGCTCTGAAGTGGCTTTGGCAGAGGCTTTAAACAAGCTCAATCTTCCATTCGAATATGCTCCAGGTGAAGGTGCCTTCTATGGACCAAAGTTAGAGTTCCACTTTGTGGACGCTTTGGGACGTTCTTGGCAGACAGGGACCATCCAGGTGGACTTTAATTTACCAGAAGCCTTTGATTTAAAGTACACAGGCGAGGATAATAAAGAACATCGTCCCGTGATGCTTCATAGGGCGGTTTTGGGCTCGTTGGAGCGCTTCATTGGTGTTTACTTGGAGCATACTGCGGGTCACTTGCCTCCTTGGTTGTGCCCAACTCAAGTGGCAATTTTGAATGTCACAGATCGTGTGAACACGTTCTGTGAGGATTTGATGAAACTTCTTAAAGAGCATCGAGTTCGCGTTGAATTCGATCGTCGCAATGAGAAGTTGAATTACAAGATCCGCGAAGCTCAGCTACAAAAAGTTCCTTACATGGTGATCGTAGGGGATAAAGAAGCTGAAACTAAGACAGTCTCTTTGCGTCTCAGAGATGGTTCTGAACACAAGGGGCTGACTGTGGATCAGTTGATGAATTTGATAACTTTAGATATAAAACAAAGACAATTGCAGTCCTCTCTTGCGAAGGCTGCAACGACTAACTAGAACCGTGGAGGTTTCCCATTAGCAAGTTTGAAGGTAATTTTAGAGGTGGTGGAGGCGGCGGACGCTTTGACCGTAATAAGAAAGACTCTAAAGACTCTTTAAGAGTCAACCGCGAGATCCGCGCACAACAAATCCGTGTTATCGATGATGAAGGTAACATGTTGGGTGTGATGACAGTTCCTGAGGCGTTACGTATTGCTGAAGATAGAGGCCTCGATCTTCTTGAGATTGCTCCAACAGCAACTCCTCCAACGTGCAAAATCATGGACTACGGTAAGTGGAAGTACGAGAAGAAAAAGCAGGCGACTGCCGCTCGTAAAAAACAAACTGTTGTGACAATCAAAGAAATTCAGATGCGTCCTCGTACGGATCAACATGACTTTGAAACAAAGATGAATCACGCTCGACGCTTCCTTTTGGATGGCGACAAAGTGAAAGTTTCATTGCGTTTCATGGGTCGTGAAATGGCCCATCAAGAACTCGGCTTCGAGGTCATGAAAAAAGCCATTGAGTTTGTGAACGATCTTGCTTTGGTTGAAGCTCAACCAAAAATGGAAGGTAAGCAAATGTTCTTGATGTTGGGACCTGATCCTTTGAAGATCAAAGAATATCAGAAAGCCCATCCGAACAAGTCTAAACAAGACACGAAACAGTTGGACGAACTTCAAGAAATTGAAGAAGAAGACGAAGAGTAAAATACATCGATCTGCTGGAAAACCCAGTGATGATTGTGAAACAAAAAAGGGAGCCTCGGCTCCCTTTTTTTGTTTTTGTCCTCGTGGATTCCTGTTAGCATTTTATCTTATGTGGCAAAGTAAATTTAAAAAAACAGTGATTGTTGCAAGTGTCTTCTTTCTTCACCCAATGCTGAATCCCAGCTCTTTCGCATTAGCCCGCAAAAAATCACCTCCCAAGGCCTATAGCTTCATCGCTGAAGGCGGCAAAGCGTCTCAAGGGGAGTGTGATGGTGAACGTAAAATCCCTCGCAAGCTCAAGCGTCTTAAAGAGTTCTCGAAGTTTTCTTCATACATGGGCTCGGAGTTGCAGGATCCGGAGATAAAGGGAAAAGCGAACGAGGAAATGTGGAAGCATTTATTCAGAGTCAAAGCTTCATGCAATAGTGTCCTGGCGCAAACGCCTTCTTCTATGGATGCGAACTTTTTCAAAGGTGGTATTCCAGCAGAAATTCCATCAGAAGAAGAAGTTGAATCGGAAGAGTCTTCAGAAACGCCAACTGAGTCTGCATCAGCCACTGAAGTCGCGCCCAGCGAAGAATCTAATTCCGGCCCTAATTAAGAGGGCCGATCCGTGGTGTTTAAATTGAAAAACACTTTAAGTGCTAAATCCGCTCTGGGACTTTTAGCGAGTCACCTAGGGTATTAGCGAATACTTTGGCGTTAGAGTTTTTTGTTCTCCAGCGGAGCTTGTGACATTCACAGTCAGCAAGTCTGTTCCCGTCGAACTTGAATCGAAACGAAGTTCTTTCAGAGTGTTCGGAATTTCTCGGAAGGGCATCATCGAATCACTTGAGGAAAAATCCTTCGCACCCCAGCCGATTCCAGTTAAGTTGTCAGCCCACGCCATCTCCACCAAGTTTGTCCAGTGAGAAGGGTTGAATGCAGTGATGGCTTCACCTGTGGTTGATACTGCCCATATTTCAACTCCCGCGGGTTTGTTGTTCAGCGCTTTGTTTACGCGGATACGGAAGTTATTAAAGCTTTGGTCGGAGACTTTGATGGATGAATTGTCATTCGTGGCTTGATATAAGTACGACTCAAGTAAAAATGAATCACCGGCGATAAAAGGGGCAGGGTTGCTTGCTTCTGCGACAAAAATATCATCGGCATTCCAGGCATTCACCATCACTTTAAGTCCTAGTGAATGAGCGTGGTTCAGTGCAGACACAAGTCGTGCTCGAGTGTTTGCATTAGCGTCTGGAGTTTGGGTTTGATTGAAGTCAAAACCGGCTTCATCAAGAAAGATTCCATCTATTTCCATGGCTTTCCACTGATCGATATTTGCATTGATAACGGTGGAACTGGGATTATTCCCACCACAAGTTCCAGTACAGACATAGCCAAAGATCTGCGTTCCACTTGTGCCTGCGTGCACATTTTCGATAATAGTTTTGGTGTTTGCATGGTCGCCGTGGCTGGGGTCTTCTAGTGTTTCCCCAAGAATCATTCGATCATATTTCGCAATTTCGGCAGAGGCCAATTGCAGTCGATTATCCCAGTCTGTACCATCCACATCATTAATTGCAGTAGGCCACCCGTAGAAAATACCCAGGTTTTTCATTTTTCGTGTTGTCACAGGTGTTGGATTTTCTGGAGGCGTTGGTGTAGGGCTCGTCGGGCTTTCTGGACTTGTTGACGGTTCACTACTGGTGTCTTTTTTCGGGCTATCACACCCGACAGCAAGTGTCGTCACAAGAAAAACACAAGCGAGAATGTTTTTTGAACTGCTTAATATACGCATATTGAAATATTCGGCTCATTGTTAATAAATCTTGATGAACTAAATAGATCGGCCTCGTGAATGTGAACATTATTTGATTTAAATACTATGAACTTGAAACACTCGGAAGAAGCGCGTCTTTTGAATCACGTGGAATATCTCAAAATGGCACTAATCCTCCTTATTTCAAATTTTCATTTAAACATTTTTTTATAGAGTTGTTTTCTTGGTTCATGAATGTCTTATTCCGACCCGACCTGGTCTGAATTATTACCTTTCTGAAATTTAGAATCGCAGCCAGCTTTGTTGCAGACGAGATTCTCAACTTGAGTCTGTGTATCAAATTGATCTACACCCAGGTGTCAAGTTTTCCCCTTATTAAGCCGATAGCTATTCTAATATTTATATAGATCGTTTAGGTGGGGAGTCGCTAGAATGCTAAAAATAATTAAAGGTTTTGTCTGGAGCATTTCTATAACTTTGCCTTTATTTATGATGGGTTGCGGTGAGGCAAGCCTTGAGAATCTGAATAAGATTACCGGTGGTAGTGAAGCTGCTCCTCAGAATTATAAAATAAAAACACTTTCAACTACTTCCTTGGCTGTCGAGCGATGTTCACCGATTGTTTTACTTCTAAAAGATCGCTTGGATGTTCTGCAAGTTGCACCAACCGATATAGAGTTTTCTCTTGCTGGATTTTCAACAAGCGAGGTTTTTTCCGACAGTGCTTGTACTTCGGCCCAAAGTCTGAGTATGGCGATACCCCAAAGCGAATCCAGTAAAGTTTTCTACGTTAAGCCTAGTCAAAGTCGTGACTACTTGATGCAAATTTCTGGCACTCAAAGCCTGTTTGAACCTCTGACAGAGATCCTTGCAGTCACAGGACCGGTCAATACGACGACAGAATTAAAACTTGCAGTCTCGGGATCAGATTCCTTAACGACGAATCAATGTCGTGCTTACCTTCTAAGCTTGCAGTCATTAACTGGTGTTAATCGCACTTTGAGCTCAAACCTTGTTGTGGATTTGTCTGGTAATGGAGCGGGTAGCTTTTATGCGGGGACGAACTGTGCAGGTTCAGCGATAACTAATGTTGAATTGAATTCTGGAACAAGCTTTATTTCTTTTTCATTTAAATCTTCTTCCGCAGAAAATCTTATTTTTATTGCCAATCCTCAGTCAGTTCCGTCGTCAGTAAGTATTCATCAAGGCATTTTCACGGCTCAAGTCAGTGCACCGATTATTTTAACGCCAACTCAGCTCATGTTAACGGGTCCTAGCAATGTCACGGCCGGAGTATGTTCTGGACCAATCGTTGTGAAGACGTTGGATGCAACAGCAAATCCTGTGGCTGCGGCAACTGATATTTCTTTAGTGTTGACGGGTGGTGCAGGATTTTCGACTTTCGCAGACTCCTCTTGTGTGACTCCTTTAGTCGCTCCAAAAGTAGCAGCTGGAAATAGCACGATGTCTTATTACTTTATCGCATCAACGCCAGGTTCATTGAATCTGGTTGCTGACGATGGGGGAAGTTTAACTGATGCCTCTTTGCAAGTGATGGCGGCTGCTTCTTTAGGCGGAACAGCGGTGAAGTTGGCAGTCAGTGGTGCAGGCAGTGTCACTGTGGGGCAATGTTCAGCGTCCTATGTGGTTAGAACTTTAGATGGTTCCAATATCGAATATCCTGTCAATGCGACAACAACCGTTCAGATCACAGGGTCTGGGGCGGGAGCATTTTATGCAGATCCATCCTGCAGCACTGCGACCACAAGTTTAGTTTTTGCGGCAGGGGAAAGCTCCAAGGCATTTTATTTTAAATCTAATTCCGTAGCTTCACACACTTTCAACGTTGATGACTCGGGACCTTTAACACCAAATTCTCTTTCAGTCGCCGTGAGTCCTGGGACGCCATCACAGCTAGCTTTGATGGGTCCAAGTCCATCGACTGTCGGCGATTGTCGTGCTTATTCGGTCAGTTCAAAAGACTCGATGGGATTTGCGGCCCCAGTAAGCAGTGCTTCAGCCATAAATTTGTCTACCACTGGTGGTGGGCAATTCTACAGTGACTCTGCTTGTACCAGCCAAACAACTTCTGTTGTTATCAACTCAGGACAGTCCAGTGCTGTTGCTTATTTTAAAAGTGCAGCAAGCGGTTCTTTTGTGCTGACTGCTGACAATTCGTCGGTTTGGACAAGTGGCACTTTAAACTTAACAATAGACCCTTTGCCACAGACAAAATTGACTTTAACAAAACCCGCACTGTCTTCAGCTGTGTGCACGGCTGTTTCTGTCACGGCTCGCGATTCATTGAACAATGCGGTGAATGTTTCTTCCAATTTATCTCTTACGGTCAGCTCCACCGGTGCTGGACAGTTTTACTCGGATATGGCGTGTAGCTCTGCCAGCTCTAGCTTTGTTATTCCTAGTGGACAATCTCAGGTAACGGCTTACTTTAAAGACAACACGGCAGAGAGTGTTACGATCACGGCTAGTTCTGCAGGGCTCAGCTCGGATGTGTGGAGTACTTCTGTAAGCGCAGGTTCTCCAAACAAATTGGCTTTCTTAGGGCTTTCAGCGGCGTCAGTGGGCGAGTGCTTATCTTACGATTTGCGTGTCTTGGATGCGCAAAATAATTTGTCTGCTGTCAATGCCAACACAACAGTGAATTTTGCAGGTTTAGGATCGGCAAAAGTTTACAGTGATGCCGGATGTACTACTCAGGTTTCTGGCGTGGTCATTCCTACATCGAACTCACAAAAAAGTGTCTATTTAAAAAGTTCTGTTGCAGAGTCCTTAACTATCACGGCCTCTTCGACGGGACTGACTTCAACAACTCACAGCTTAGCTTTGAGTCCATTGGGATCACATAAAATACATCTTTCAGGCGTGAGCTCTGCGGTTGCGGCAGACTGTGTGACGGTATCCGCTGCTGTCAAAGACAGTTACGGCAATCCTGTGAATCAAGCAAGTGCTTTAACTATGACCTTGTTGGGCGATAGCAACGGTATCTTTTATTCAGATGCCGCTTGTACCTCTGTTGCATCGACAGCAGTTATCCCTATGGGATCTAGTCAAATCAGCTATTACTTTAAGACCTCTGTTCCAGAGTCTTTGCACTTCGTTGCACAAGCCGCTGGCTTAGTTGATGGCGAACACAATCTTGCGGTCCAAGCACAAACTCCGACAAAAATTCTTTTAACCGGTGCTTCGATGGTGAACGCGGGTGTTTGTCTTCCACTGACTGTCAGTCTTTTGGATGCGCTAGACAACTTGTCAGCCGTTGGCAGCAGTAAAACTATTCAGTTTACGGGTGGAGGAACGGGTTCCTACTACTCTGATTCAAACTGCAGTGTTGTCGCTTCAAGTATTGTGATGTCTGCAAATCAGACAACGGGAAGTATTTACTTTAAAGCCAACAGCGCACAGAATTTGACTCTGAATGCAAATGATATTGGTTTGCCAGATTTGGCGGCTTCGAATCTTTCATTGACGGTGAATTCAACGGGTTCTGGTATCAACCAGTCTTTGCGTATTAGTGGTTCGGCTTCCATCAACTCCAATACCTGTGTGCCATTTGCTATTGGAACAGTGGATGCAAATGGAAATTCAATGAACACCACATCTGACACGGTGGTCAGTCTTTCTGGCGCAGGGACAGGAGCTTTCTATTCCGACACTGGTTGTGCGAGTGCCAGCACAAGTTTTACAATCACTAATGGCAGCAGTTTGGTTTACGCTTATTACTTAGCTAGTACGGCACAGTCGTTGGTTCTTTCGGCAACATCTGTGAGTGCCAACTCGGCCACATTCCCTTTGTCGGTAGTGACGGCTAGCGGAAACTCTGTGCCGACAAAAATTTTACTGGCTGGTAAAAACTCAATTGCAACGACATCATGTATTCCCTATGTGATCACAGTTGCTGATAGCAATAACAGTTCGGTTGCAGTTTCTTCCGATACGACAATAAATATGTCCGGAGCAGGGTCTGGTGGGTTTTTCAGCAATGCCACCTGTTCGACGCCTGCAACGTCTTTGCTCGTTGCCAATGGTTCAAGCTTTGGAACTTTATACTATAAAAATGGATCTGCACAAAACGTCGTGTTTGTGGCACAAGCTACAGGTCTTTCAAATGGAACGTTGCCAGTGGAAGTCACCTCTAGCGGGGGATCCAACTCAGGCCCAGCGGTTAAGTTGGCTTTTGTTGCACAGCCTTCAGCGACGGCGACGGTGAATACCAATTTCAGCGTACAACCGATCGTGACAGTGCAAGATTCAAATAACAGCGTCGTCAGTTCCTCGAATGCGACGATCACATTAGGAGCTTACTCAGACGCAGCTTGTACCACAGTTGCGGGGGGAACTTTGAACGCCGACACCAATCCTATGTCTGCGACAGGCGGGATGGCCGAGTTCTCTGGTGTCAACGAAACCAATGCACAGACGATTTATTTAAAAGCAAGTTCGCCAGGTTTGGCTTCTGCGTGTTCAACTGCGATTCAGATTTATCCATCGGCACCAGTGAAGTTGGCTTTCTCAGTTCAGCCATCCAACTCGGCAACAGCCGGTGCCACTTTTGCGACTCTGCCTCAAGTGTCTGTTCTGAACCATACCGGCCAGGTCATGACGAGTTCAACGAACCCAGTCAGTCTTGCCGCTTACAGTGATTCATTATGTACAACTCCAGCTTCAGGCACATTCAATGTGGCAGCAAATAATTTATTGCCTTCTAACGGTGTCGTGGCTTTTTCTGGTGTGTCTTACAACCTTGCGTCGACTGTCTATTTGAAAGCAACTTCAAGTGGACTTGAGTCGGCTTGCTCTACGGGTATCCAAGTATCAGCCGCAGCCGCGCACTCATTGACTTATTTCTTGGTTCCGCCAACGTCTGCAGTTGCAGGTGAAAGCTTCCCGGTGAAAGTGACTGTGCGTGATGCGTTCGGCAACACTGCGCCGGTTTCTGATAACATCACTTTAACAGGTTACCCTTCAAGCAATTGTACTGGGACTCCAATTACTGGTTTTTCAGGAGGTACTGCAACAGCGGCTTCTTTAGGTACGGCCAGCTTTGCGGCAGTTTCAGAAACAATTGCAGGGACCTTGTCGATTAAAGCCACCAACACCACAAATCCAGGTGTTCTGAGTGTCTGCTCAAATCAGATCGATATTCAAGGTGCAACGGCAGCGACATTGACCTTCTCAGTGCAACCTTCATCTGCGGGTTTTGCATATAGCAATCTATTAACTTCACCTGTTGTTAGAGTGACAGACTCCTATGGTAATATCGTCGCAAACTCTAACAACGCTGTAACTTTGTCTGCTTTCACGAACTCGTCTTGTACGACTGCTGCGAGTGGAACATTATTGGCCGCGAACAATCCTGTCAGTCCGAACTCAGGACATGCAAGCTTTAGCGCGGTGTCTTTTGATCAGTCGGGAACAATCTATTTGAAAGCATCATCGAGTGGATTGACGTCGGCGTGTTCCAACGCTGTTGTATTAGGTTCGGCGGTGAGTGCGATTGCTGCGGGTGGAGATCATACCTGCGCATTGTCCAACTCCAATGTATATTGTTGGGGCTACAATAACTACGGTCAGTTAGGAAATGGAAATACGGTCATGTCCGTTAATACGCCTGTACAGGTTCAAGGCGTTGGTGGGACAGGTGCATTGAGTGGTATTGTTGCAGTGACAGCCGGTGCAAATCATACTTGTGCGTTGGCAGGATCTGGAAGTGTTTATTGTTGGGGATACAATACCTACGGACAGCTGGGGGATAATTCAACAACAAATAGATCAAGCCCTGTTCAAGTTCGCGCAGTAGGTGGTGGTGGAAGTTTGACAGGTATTAAACAAGTTAGTGCTGGTGGGCAGGGCTCCACGTGTGCCGTTTCCAATACAGGCGAATTGTATTGTTGGGGATACAATAACTCCGGCCGCTTGGGGGATAACACGACTACGAATAGAAGTTCTCCTGTGCAAGTAGTTGGAGTTTCCAGTGGATACTTGAGCAATATTACTCAAGTGAGTGTTGGAAGCTCCATTGGACACTCTTGTGCCGTCGATAGCAGCAACAATGTGTATTGCTGGGGTTATAATTCCCACGGGCAGCTAGGTAATAATACAAACACTGCTTCAAATCGACCGGTGCAAGTTGTTGGAAGTACGGGCACTGGAACTTTGACAGGTATCACTCAAGTTTCTGTCGGTGACTATCATAGTTGCGCTCGTCACAATACTGGATCCATTTATTGTTGGGGTTATAATGCCTACGGGCAGTTGGGTTTAAACAATACGACTCAGTCAAACTATCCACGTCAGGTTTTAGGGGTTGGGGCAGTCGGAATTTTAGCGAATATTGTTGAAGTAGCTGCGGGCGGTTCTGGCAGCTATGGTCACAGTTGTGCCTTGGAAACGAGCGGAAAAGTTTTATGTTGGGGTTATAACGATTTTGGTCAGATTGGCGATAACTCAACGTCGCAAAGGAATACTCCTGTTTACGTTGTTGGCGAGTCTGGAGCGGGTCATTTGACAGGGATTTACAAGTTGGCTCTACCAAACGGTGGTGGATCGTACAGACATTCCTGTGCTCTTGCAACTTCAGGTGAAGTTTATTGTTTTGGTAGCAACTACTACGGGCAATTGGGTAAAGGATCGAGTTTGGATAGTCAAACTCAGCTAAAACCGACCAAAGTTTGGCAACCGGGAACCGTTCCGTTTACTAGTATTGCGGCATCTTCTACGCACGCTTGTGGTGTAACGGGTGGAATGGTTTATTGCTGGGGATATAATGGATATGGGCAGCTTGGTGATGGAACAACGAACAATAGATATGTTCCGACAGCCGTTGTTGGGGTGGGTGGCACTGGATATCTGACAGGAATAAATTCTGTGTACGTATCAGGGCAAGGCGAGAATGGTTATGGTCATACCTGTGCAGTCAGCGGTGCGGGCATTGTCTACTGTTGGGGCTACAATGGCTATGGGCAAATAGGTGACGGAAGTACAACACAAAGAAATTCTCCTATGGAAATTTCAGGTGTGAGTGGCGTACTAAGTATGGAGCTTTCTTGGCGGGCGAGCTGTGCGGTTACGGGGGCAGGAAGTGCTTATTGTTGGGGAAATAATTCTCAAGGGCAACTGGGGGACAACTCTACAACTCAACGACCTACTCCTACACAGGTTGTCGGCCCAGGTGGTGCGGGCTTTTTAAGTGGTGTGACCTCGATATCCACACAATTTGGTAGTAGCTACGGTCACACGTGTGCTGTCGCAGGTGGTGCTGCTTATTGTTGGGGAAATAACTCGCACACAGCAATAGGAGACGGGACGAGTACTCAAAGACTTGTTCCAACCCCCGTTTCTGGTCTCTCGTCCGGTGTAACTGCGATATTGGCAGGCGAAAGTTATAACAATGGTATTGGAGATTATGGAGGATACTCTTGCGCGCTTGTATCTGGTAATATTCGCTGTTGGGGTTATAGTCATGCCAATAATAATTTGGGTGCAACACCAGGTGGTGTTATTGTATCGAATGCAACCACACTAACTGGAGGACGGGAAGGGCCTTGTTATATTACTACTTCAGGTTTAGCCGCATGTTATGGTCTTGGGAATGGTGGAATCAATTTTGCGGGTTTGAACAATGTTGTTGCCTTATCAAATAACTCGTATTCCTACGTCAATGGTAATTATGAGACCGCTTGTGCTATTGTTGCTGGCGGATCAGTTTATTGTGTTAATGGAAGTAATGGCCCTAGACAAGTCTCCGTCATTGGCCACGGCACCAACACGGGCTCCACCGCACCTTGGATGATCTCATACCCCACACCATCCGGTCTTAGCGTCACTAACGTCGCTGTCGGTGGAACACACACATGTGCAGTTGGTAACGGCAATGTGAATTGTTGGGGTGCGGGAACGAAGGGGGCACTGGGTAATGGTGGAACTTCGCAGGTCAATACGACGAGCAATGTTCTGTTAGGTGCTTCGAATCTTTCTTCGATTGCAGCGGTGACGGCAGGAAGTACGCATGGTTGTGCTTTGACTTCTGCGGGCAATGTTTACTGTTGGGGTGACAATCTTTATGGTGACTTGGGTAACAACTCAACCACACAAAGTAATACAGCGGTGCAAGTTCGTGGACCGGGTGGCATTGGATTCTTATCTGGTGTGACTTCTTTGGCATCGGGCTTCCGCCACAACTGTTCCGTCAGTGGAGGAGCAGTTTACTGTTGGGGTTGGGATGGCCATGGACAGTTGGGTAACAACTCGACGATCTCAGCAGCCGTGCCAACTCAAGTGGTGGGCGTCGGTGGCACAGGTTATCTCAGCGGATTTACTAAAGTCACGGCGGGATATGCCCACAGTTGCGGTCTTAAAAATGATGGAACGGTATTCTGTTGGGGGAACAACCAATATGGTCAATTGGGTAATAACAGCTACTCACAATCGAATACGCCTGTTCAGGTTGTCAGCGTTTCTGGTGCGGGTGCTCTGACGAATGTAACTGCTATCGCGGCAGGTGGCTATCACACTTGCGCGATTTCAAGCGGTCAAGTTTTCTGTTGGGGTGCCAATGAATCTAGTCAGTTAGGCAATGCTTCCACGGTCACAGCTTCTTATCCGCAAGGAGCTTTGACTTCGGGTTACGTCGGATTGACGGGAGCCACAAATATTACTGCAGGTGCGAACTACACTTGTATCACGACCTCATCAGGTGGTGTTCAGTGTTGGGGTTCCGGTGCTAGTGGTCAGTTAGGCAGCGGTGGAACCTCGTCACAAAACGTAGCTCAAGATGTGGTCGGTGTTGGTGGAACTGGCATATTGGATTCCATTGCAAATGTGGCGGCTAGCTCCGTGGGATACCATACGTGTGCATTGAATACCGACAACAGCAAAGTTTATTGTTGGGGTGCCGGAGCCAGTGGACAAATGGGTAACGGTGCAACGCCATCGACTCAGCTCAATCCGGTACAGTCGACAGTGGCGATCGTGGGAATATCTTACTTCATTGCCCGCTAGTTATCTTTGGATTTGGATCTGATCAAAATGAGATGGCAAGTCTGATCGCAGGCTTGCCATCTGCGTTTAAATGTCTTTTAAGTCATGCAAAATTAAACATCATCTTAATTATTTTTTTGCTTTAAGAGTTCTATGATTCTGCCGATAGGTAGACCATGGTCCAGTACAGTAGGCTCCTACATTTTATCTTATTCCCAATGCTGTTGTTCGCATTCACGGGCCTTCTTACGTCTTGTACAAACACAGTTCCCACAGTAGCCGTTCTACGCAGTAAGCTTGAGAATTTTAAAGTGGAAGTCAGTTCTACTAAAACAAAACTTAAAGTTCGACAGTCTGCCAATGTCACTGCTGTCGGTGGTTTAGCACCTTATACTTTCTTAGTTCTGGAAAATGATCAGGGCAGTGTTGATGCCAGTGGACTTTACACGGCACCAATTAATACGTCTAAAGGGACGAAGGCCACTGTTCGAGCGATCGATAGTTTAGGAAATTTCGCTGAATTAGAAATTTCTATTTACGATGAAGTGTCCGTCACGGCTTCTGTTCCGAAAATGGCAGTGAACAATATTTCTACTCTTAATGTTGTGGGTGGGGTGCCGCCTTATAGATTTTCAGTAGATAGTGGCGGCGGGACCATTGATGGAGCAGGCGTATATACAGCTCCCTCAACAGTTGGTAGATACACTGTCCAAGCCACGGACAGTGAAGGAAATGTAGCAAGTGTTTCATTGGAAGTTGTGGAAGCTCTGCAAATTTCACCAGTAAGTTTATCCAGTGTATTTTTTGAACAAGTTAAAAATTTTTCTGCTAATGGCGGGGTGCCACCTTACGTTTTCTCGGTCGTCAGCGGTGGTGGAGTCATTGATCCTGCGACTGGAGCTTTTACTGCAAAAGCTCCGGCTGGCACCACGAAAGTTCAAGTACAGGATTCATTGAATAACATTTCAGAAATTGATTTTTCTGTTGCACCGGCGTTTGTGACTATTGCAAGTCCTACCGAAGGTTCCTATATCAATATTTCTAATCAAGGTGATTTCGTAGTGAATGGGAGTTGTTCCGACAATGGACATCCTGTGACATTAAACGTTGTAGGTCAGACTTCGGTAACTGCTGCTTGTCTTGGTGGTTTGTATACCCACACCTTTGATTTTTCAGGTATTTTAGATGGAAGTGTGCGAGTAGAAGTGGGACAGCCAGGGGCAACTTCCGTTGCAGTGACCTTGCAAAAAGATACAATGGCACCGAGCCTTGCCTTTACCAGCCCTAATCCTGGTGAAGCTTATAGTAGTATGATCGATCTCCAGGGAACATGTGATGATAATGGTCAGAATATTACAATTAGTGTTGGTACGAGTACTATGACAACCTTGTGTAGTGGCTCTTCATTCTCTCACACTTTAAGTTTAAATTTTCAAGACGGACCATTTACTGTTTCAGCAAGTCTCCAAGATCTTGCTGGAAATATTTCTCCAACAGAAACTTTAAATCTAATAAAAGATTCAGTGGCTCCAACCGCACCCTCTGCAATTACCCTATCCTCGACCTATGCTCTCCCTTCTGAGACACCTGTCATAAGCTGGAGCGCCTCAACAGATGTAACGACGGTAGTGGAGCACTATATTGTCGAAATTTACGATAGCAGTAATAGGAAGGTTGCTTCTGGACTGTCATATACGACTTCAAAAAAAATTACGAGCCTCACTTTAGATGAAAACATGGCGTATACAGTGAAGATCCGTGCCGTGGACTCAGCCGAAAACTCGAGTTCATTTTCCGTTTCTTCTTCACCTTGGATAGCGACTGCGAATCCATGTCCGACTAATTATATCTTAGTGCCAGCTCAGGCAGGAAGTGCGGTTCCAGCTTTCTGTGTCTCTAAATTCGAAATGAAACAAGATCCAAGTGGGGCTGTTTCAGTACCTGAAGGACTGCCGTGGACTTTGCCTCGAGATGGCATGAACTCCGCAACAAGTGCATGTGATAATTTGGGTGCTGGGTATGAGTTGATATCCAACGAACAGTGGAATGTGATTGCCAAAGATATTGCGTCTGTGAAGGATAATTGGAGTATGGGCAGCATCTATGAGATGCCTTATAAAGGTTTTTTGAATAGAGGGCATGTTTTTGACGACCCCAATACGCCGTTGGCTGCAATTGCCGATGACTCAAAGGGTTGCCATGGTATATTGGCCTGTTTGGATAATCAATGGAGTGCGGCAAAACGCACTCACAAGCTTTCTAATGGAAACATCATTTGGGATTTCAGTGGAAATGTTTGGGAATGGGTGAAAGGATCGATGGTTTCTGCGGTCACGGTGGGTCCAGTGTCTCAATTTACTCCGGGTTCGGAAATGCAAATAGCTTACGGCACAGAGGCATTATGTGATTCACCAGAAAGCGGTAGTAAATGCGGATATGGTCGCTCTGCTCTTGCAAGCTTGTCATATGATGGAATAGCCCGCGGCGGTGTCTATAATTACGACGTAGTCAGTGGTGTCTTTGCTGCCTTTTTAGGCTTGAATCCTGGATTCGCAGGAAATGCTTTTGGCTTCCGCTGCGTGTTGGATCCTAGCAACCTCACTATTGCGGATATTAGTATTAATTCTGCCAACAGTGTGAGGATGGTTAATAGCTCTCCAGTTAGTGGTAACTAAATAAATATTTCTAAGACACTTTTAAAAGACATACAAAACCTCTTTGAACTTCTGAATTCCCCCTCGTAGCATTGAGACAACAACGAGGGAGAAAGATATGCCATCGTCAGAAAGATTTGAGCAAAGCGAACCTCGGAAACAAAAGCTATCTAAACATCTGAGTCTCATTAGAAAAATCTGGGTGGGTGATGTCATGCACCGCGATCCCATTGTCGTGAATCTGAAAGAAAAAATCGAAAAGGCCGCAGGATTGTTGTCGGACAACAACATTCGTCATCTGCCTGTCATCGACAATGACGGCAACTTACAAGGAATTTTATCCGATCGTGATTTGTTGGGCGCTGTTTTAAACACTCGACCCTGGGTGCTGCAAGAACGCTTGGACAACGAAAGAACCCGTCATACAGTCCGAGAATATATGAGTTCTAGTCCTGAAACCGTCACGCCAGACATGGATCTGCTAGAGGCAGGTACCATTATGCTAGACAATAAAATCAGCAGTCTCCCTGTCGTTGAAGGCAATAAGGTCGTGGGGATTATCACAGCAACAGATTTCGTAAAACTGGTGTGTGAAGGGTTTGAAGGTATTGCCCCTTAACGAAACCAACAAGCAGGGCGGGGTTGTTTTAATATTCCCGCCATCATCGTGTCCAAGCGACATTGTGGTGAGGGATAGAAAGTCTCTTCTAGTTCGACTTCATCCACGACGGTGGTGTCCGGAGTCTCATACTGAGGCTCTTGTCCTGTGGTTTTCTTGAAATACATTTTCTCAACTTCCAGAATTTGAAATGCTCGAGTGCAATACTGATATCCAGATTCATCTGGATAGGCACTTTGACATAATTGATCCGTGTGAGCATTCACGGGTTTTACCGGTTGTTGTGCTGGTAACTTCTCAAGCACCCTTGGTAGGCAATAGCGATAGGCAAAATAGTCCGATTGTCCCTCGGTTGATACTTGGGCGCGTTCGTCTCGGCGTTTGAAGGGGGCTCCACCAGCCCCATGCCCTAATTCATGGCAAATGGTTGCGACTACTCCATCGACGGTCATTCCGGGCAGTCGGGCATATCCACCCATCAAAAATAAATAATGATGACGGACGTCGCCCTCGTAATAGCTTCCGTAAGAAGCATGCACTGTATCTAAGTTCCACCAGAAGTTGGGGTCTGCGTTAGGGGGAGGATTGTTGATAAATAGCCGTTCGTTCTTTTGCTGAAGTTCAGGGCCGAATTCGTTGTGCAAGACATTGATAACGGTTTTTAAGTCCTGAAGTTGAATTTGGGCGTGAGCGTAGTGATTTAGCAATGCCACTAAAAGGACGATTTGAGTTAACAGAAAAAACAAACTCTTAATCATTTTAGTGGCTCTCCGATAGAAACTTGAACTATTGTTCCGCGAGGTTTACCGGAACAAGATCAACAGAAAATCTTGCACCTTCAACATAGTTGTAGGCAATTTCACCACTCAAGTAAACGGCATTGGCTTCCGGATCATACAACCAGCCACCTTTAGCTTTTTGTGGAATCACTTGATTGCCATAGCGAACTCGCACCATCAAGTTTCCGTCTTTATCAAGACGTGGACGTTGGCTTAAATAAATCTTTTTTGCCAAAGTCTTCACTGTGATATCGGCGCCAATTTTTGCCAGATCATCACCGAATTTGGGGCTGAGGATACTGATAATGTGTTTTGCGCGAATCTGGTCCGGAGTGCCCACGTTTTGGTTGGCAGCAATAATGAACTGCTCTAAGCGCTCTGGTCCGAAACCTTTTGTACACTTGCCGTTGTTTTTGGCAGGTGTGGTCGATTTGTCGAAGCACTCTGGGTGATAATCTTCATGAATTCTCAATCCCCAGTCTTTTGCTGAATCTGGATCTTCAGCGCGGACAAGAACTCCATAAACAGCTACTTTTTCAGCTTGACCCTTTTTAAAGTTGATCAGCTTTTGTGCCATTTCTTCTGGCAAAATATTTTTTGATGCATCATCAGCATCGGTAAGAAGGACGACAACAAGTTGTGCATCTTCACGGAAGAAGTCTTTGTTAGCGTTACTACTCAAATTAGCATTTATTGCAGCTTCTAGAGGTGAAAATACTTCCTCAAACTGAGGTCCACCAGCAGCTAATGGTGCTACCCCGATATTCAACGAGGAAGCCAACATCGAACGCTCAGCCTTGGTAACAAAGCGCTTATCATATTTTTGTCCCTTCGCGTCCTTGATATGGCGAAGTTCTCCGATTTGATACGAACCCTTGTTCGCTAAAATATATCGATCCGTATTTTCCCATACAGAAACTGTACCGATATTATAGTCGATCATTTTATTTTTCGTAATTCCAGAAGTAAATCGATCGATATTGCGTACAAGATTTTCTTGTGCTGACTTCATACTATCAGAGTTGTCAGTAACAAATAAAATATCTACTTTAGGATTAAACTCAAACTGCTGCTTCCCACCATCTTCAGTGATCCATTGCAAAGTCTGCTGGGCGTATTTTTCATACACGGGGACATCTGCTTTTTGGTTCACCAAAGGCATCGCACTTTGAAAAGGCGCTGATTGGGGACTGCAAGCAGAAAGTAAAGCCAGGGCACCTAAATAAATTGCGGGGATGATAAGTGATCTCACATCTTCCTCCTGATTCCTTGGGCACAAGTTTTTGCTGTGACTTCGAATTTATCCAATTCGTCAATCCAGGGTTTTCCGTCGTCCATAAAGACCAACTGATCGTCAGAAACTTTTTGGAATTGCCCTTTACGGTACAACTCTTCTGACAAGTTCAAATCAGTGTGGATGCGTTGGATGGCCTCAACTTCGACTAGATTCAATTTTTGAATAACTTTAAAGTTTTCATTCGTTTCAACTTGCGCCAGTTCCTGCACACGGTTTTTCAAAGCGCGGAAAGCATCCGTGTTCATTTTTTCTAAAGTCTGATTCAACTTTGGATTTTTTGAACCTAGTAAACCAATAGCTCGCTCTGAAGCTTTGAATCGCAACGCTTGTTTTTGAAACTCTACATCTTTAAAAATAAGCAGTGGCAATTTTGTGACCGCATTGCCCATATCGTCCAAAGTTAAAGGGAACTTATCCGCTTTTTTTAAGAACTGAGTCAAAGAATCATTCCAGCCACTTTGCGCCAGCTTTTGTACTTCCATGACGCGATTCTTTTGTTTTTCTTTGAAAGTCTGATGAGTTTCAAAGACACCTTTGTAATCACAGATCTTTAATTGTGTCAGGGATTGAAGCAAGAAAGCTTCAGAGTTGGCAATTTCAGCAAACTGCGGAGCCAACAATGTCTTACTCTGGGCAAGAGCTTTTTCAAAATTGTCTTTACGGAATTGCGCCCAACCTTTTTCCTCGACGGCTGTTAACCAATAGATATTGCCACGCGGGATTTCGTTATAAGCAGCAATGGCTTCGTCGTACTGTCCTTTGGCGAACAAGTTTCGCGCCTTTTTAAGGGCTTCCTTGTTGTCGCAGTCACTGCAGGTTCCTAAAGCTTGTTTTTCGATAGCAGCGGTACTCAATGAAACGGTCTTTGAATCATTCAAAGATTGCATAAGCTTTTGCGCCCATTCGGATGCAGACACCCGTTCTGAGGCAAAAGACGGAGTTGTGAAACCGCTTAGCAATACTGTGAGTGCAAAGGCCGCTTTTTTCATAAAATCCATCCCAAACCTAAAGAACCAACAACGGTATCAAGGTTTCTAGAGCCAGTGATAAGTTGATCCTCATATTTTTGATATCTGACTTCAGCGCGAGCAGAGATGCTTTTTGAAAGCCAAGCGCCAAGACCAAGACCAGCAGTGAGTAAGGAAGTGTTACCACTATCCAAAGTCATCGTTCCGCCACCAGCTAACATATAAATATCAAATTGAGTAACACCCATATCCAGGAAGCTGGTTTTTCCATAAATAGGATACCAGTTCACAACCGCCATCGCCGCATTTTGCGGAGAATCAATATCGACAACATTCGCTCGTCCACCAGCTTGGTAGGAGGTACGGGCATCTTCAAAGATTCTCTTACCTTCATTAGTCAGACTATTTCCAAAGTCATAATAACGAGCACCTAAAGACCAACGGGGAGTGATGTGATAATCAACTGCAAGTCCCAGACTTTGAGTTTTCAAATAAGCATCACCACCAAAAGTGGACCCATAAGATAGACCAAATTCAAAAGCATGATTGCGATCCACAATGCGTTCCTGCACGATACGCGATTTACTAGTAGAACGAATTTTCTGTGCCATCTCCATCAGGTCTTTATTTCCACCTAGAGTGTCAATATCCTGAGAGGCATTGATCTGCTTGTTGTTTGAGGCCATTTTTTTAGACGAAGCGCCAGCCGGTGAGGCGACCAAAGCGCACGCTACGAGAGCGAATGAAAGAAGATTTATTTTTTTCATTTTGCTGCCTCCGTTGAACAAAGTTTTTTGTCTTCCTTAGAAGGTAAAACTTTAAGTTTGTAAGCAGTTACTTCAGAATTTCTTCCGTTGACGACACTCACTGCATTCATCGAGATCTCGCCAGTCAACTGCTCAGCCGACGTATTGCAAGGAACAGACCAAGTTAAAGTACAATCTTGTTTCGCTGCACCTGAAGCTGAATTCTTACATTCCACGCCAGGAGCGCCTGGAAGGCTTGTAGAAGGCGCTTCAACTTCAACACGGGCTTGGCTATCAGCTGTTGCAACTGTAAATTTCAAAGTTAGGTTCTGACCCGGTGACACTTGTAGGCCCTGTTGGCCCAATCCTGACACATCAAAGCGTGGAGCTGAGATTGCTTTTGTATAACGAATTTTAACCTGAGTCAGACTTTCCGGAGTCGCAATACCAGAGGGGCTGTAAACTTTGAAGCTCAAACGAACACGAGTTCCGTCAGCTTTAGCTAGTAAAGACCCATCTTTAGCAAGTTGTGGTTGTACGGCGATATTTTTAGTATCAAACAGCATTGTGAACTTCCAATTGGAGTCACCAAGATACTCAGCGTCTTTTTTGTTGAGATCTGCAACAACATAACGAGAACCGTCAAGCTCAAGGAAACTGTTTCCAGCTGTGTAGCTGACACCGTCATAGCTCACGACCAAGCGTGGTTTTTGCGGAGTTTTACCATCGATGCCAGGAACTTTTACTGTGACACTAAAAGGAGTGAGTGTATTTTCATTGATCTCTGCAGCCAAGCCAGAGACAGCCAAAGAAGTTGGAGCTTCTTGATTTTTGAATAAGAAAAGGCTGAATTCCTTCTCGCGCACAAGACCTTTGAGTTTTTCTGCAACTTGGGCATTTTCAGCCCCCTCAACTTCGGCAGAAACTTTCACATTGAAAGTTTTCATCACGGCCGTTGTTGGAACAGTGTAAAGTGCGGGATTCCAGATCAAAACATAAAGATCTTTTTCAGTTTTTGATTTTTCTAGTCGAGCACCCTCAGGAAGACCTTGCGCTGTTAATTTCACAGTGATTCCAGGAACAAGGACACGAGCGCGGATATTAAAACGACCCTCTTTGCCTTCATTGAAAGTCATCTGAGCATCAGGAGTGATGACGATCAACTTTTCATCAATCGTCGACTCTTCTTTAACCACCAAAACTTGTTTTTCAACCACAATTTCATTTGTGATAGTGCGTGGTTTGTCTGGACCTTTTTCGATTTCAATGCGAGCGTGTTGGCGCATTTGTTCTAAGTCTGCGACGGGGTTTTTTTGATATTCCCCGCAGCCGACCGCAAAAAGGCTTAAAGACATTATTGTGAGAAGAGTCTGATTCTTTTTCATATCACATCTCCAATTAGCGGCTGCTCACGCGCATAAGTTCAAATGGGTACAAGACATCAACATTTACTTTTCCAACCGGACGAGGGAACTGCCATGTTTTCATTCTCTGAAGCATGCAGTTTTCAACCATGTTTGATCCTAAAGAAGACTCAGCCACGTTGGCTTGAGTGATTCTTCCGGCAGCTCCAATCACGAAGCTAACAGCAACACGGCCACCGATAGAAGGCTGTGCTTGAAGACCTTTTTCGTAACAATAAATGATCTGACCTTTGTTACGATTGATAACAGCAATGATTTGGTCACGATCCAAGCCACCTTCGACAGAAGCTTCATCATCCATTGGAAGACTGACAGTAGAGGTTCCACCAACAAAAGGAATCTTGCCGTAACCAGCACGGCCACCACCAGAACCCTTCGTTCCGTATCCGCCAGCACCTTGCGCACGAGATCCTTCACCAGCGGAACCGGCGATAAGACCATTTCCTGGCATATAACCACGAGCGCCACCACGACCCATTGAACCGATACCACCACCGCCAGCACCTGTTCCAGCCGCTCTGATGTTTTTTAGAGATTGCATGTCGAGGCCTTCAGCGCCTTTATGACCTTTTGCAAGCCCACCTAAAGCAGCAAGAGCACCTAAACGTTGGACGTTTTTAGCGGGTGCTGTTTTTTGAGTGTTTTTAGTCAGCATCTTTTGTGCTTTAGGGCGATACACTTTATTGCTCTGTTTGATTTTCTTTTCAGAGACTTTAACATGAGGACGTGCTTCAGGCTTTGTTTTTACCTTTTCTTCAGTCGGCAAAACAATTGTCACCAATGGTGGTTCTTCAGACTTCGCAAAGTAGTTGGTGTAAACCCAAGAGCCGACAAGTAACATCATGACAGCAGCAACGTGACCGGCTGTTGATTTTTTAACAAAGCCAGTGAGTGTTTTTCTGTCTTCTTCTTCAGGTAAAACATATGTGGGGCTGTTCTGTATTCCAGTTGATGGGAGCAAACGAACGCGTCCAAGACCTTGCAGAAGAAGACCCTCTTCTGACATGTTTCCGACTTCAATTTGCTGAAGAAGAGTGTAGTCGATGTTGTTTTCATTCAACTTTGATAAATCAGCAAAAGCCTCAACGCGACGAGAGTCCTTAAGATAAACAAGATTCAAAGAGTCCGATTGGACCGCAAACGTGCGAACCTTTTGGCCAAGGGAATTTTCTAGAATTAGAAGTTTCGCTGCATTCATATTCATCGCCTCTAGTTACGTTCTTGTTCTTTTTCTTGGCGGTCCTCAAACTGAGTTCTGCCTTTCAAAAGATCTTCCAAAAGTTTATCGTTTTCGACCGTGGCTGCTGTATTCATAGAGCTGTTATATTTTCCTCTAAGGGCTGTGCCATCAAACTTAAAGGAAGTGCCAAGTTGCGCTCTTTTCTGGGCCGGATTCTTGGTGTTTTGGCCTTTATTTCCAGCTGCCATTGTCACCATTGGTAGTAGCAAAACTAAGGCCAAAGAAATCAAGGCTTTCATAGGCTTTTTCCTCTCTGTAAATGGTTTAAACGAGCTTCCAAATAAGAAGGCATTAGGGGGTGGCCAATTTTTGTCTCAATTTGACGCAAATTTTCCAGTTCACGTTTGTCATTGGGATTCGCTGCCACAGACTTACGCGCTGAAATCAAGTCACGCGATGAAAGTTGGCGCTCATCCAAAGCATCAGCAACAGCCGTCTTTAAAGGACCTTTGCCTGGCAGCTGATTTAACAGAATCAACTCTTTAGCTAGAAGATTGCGCAATTCAGGACGCGCGATTTTGAAGTCTTTGATGGCCTGACTTAAACCAGCAGAGCGATTCCAAATATCTTGTTGTTTCTGTTGTGCAACGCGAGCTTTAAATAAAAACGGCTTCGATTTAGCTTTCAAGATCGAAACATATTGCGCTTGTTCCGCTGGTGTAAGTCCCGCAGGCAATGGAAGGGAAGCCAAGTCTTTAACCATGCGCTCATTCTCAGAAGAAACAACATTGAGAGCTAACATCTGCGCTGTGACGTCTTTCAACTCCAGGCTCTCAGCTTGCAATTTGTCAGCTTTAGCCAAAAGTTTGATGCGCTCTTCGATTGATTTTGCCAACAGACGATCATTAGAGGTCGTGAGACTGTGTGCACTGATACGACCTTGTTCGCTGCGAATCTTTTCGTAAAAGGCCTGTTTTTTGATAAACAACGGAGCCGATTTGCCACGCAGTTCTTTCATTTCAAGGACTGATTTAAGTTCAGACGATGAACCCATTTGTGCATAAACCAAAAGGGCAGTTTCATTTAACAATGCCGGTCTTTGCTTCAATTCACGAGCTTGTATTTTCAATTCACGATTCG
Source organism: uncultured Bdellovibrio sp. (assembly GCA_964431515.1). Lineage (GTDB taxonomy): Bacteria > Bdellovibrionota > Bdellovibrionia > Bdellovibrionales > Bdellovibrionaceae > Bdellovibrio. Next base: position 56,215 of record CAYSKF010000006.1, on the reverse strand, counting down.
GATTGCCTGAGGTCAAAACAAGGCGCGAGCGCACTTGTAGTGATCTTTCACCTTTAAGTCCTGCTGCCAAGGTTTTTTGATAGTGCTTCGAAGCATCTAATCCAGCCAGGTCTGCAAGTGTTCCTAGGCGGAATTCTTTTTCCGAAGTCGCAAGCTTTGGATTATCCAAGCTGAGAGCCGTGATGTAAGCATTCTTGAAATCTAAACGTTTTTCATAATAACCAACAAGTTGTTCCAACGTTTTTTGACGTTGCCCAGCTGAAAGGGTCTGTACAGCTAATAGAGAATTCAAAGATTCAATGTAAATGGAATCTTCTTCCAGCTTTTGTGCAAGAACGCTTTGGTTGGTGTAAAATAAGATTTTATCTTGATCGTTTGCAGCCAAGATTTTTTTACGATCCAAACTGTTCAAAGCCTTCTTTAAATCAGACTTTGTAGAAGCAGGATTATTTGCTACTGCTGCCACGCGATTCATCAAGGCTTTGCGAGCAATCGTTTCGAATTCGCCGCGATGTTGTGGGAAAAGTTCAGCGAAATCCCAAGCCAATTCTTCAAGGGCTGTTTCGTTTTTAATTTGTACTAAAGCATCCAAAGAAAGATCCGCAGATTTTTTGCGTAAATCAGCAGGACCTGATTTGGTGCGTGCTAAATCTTCAAAAGCTTCTGAAGCCTCTGAAAATTGTTTTTGCTGGTAGCTTAAGTAAGCCAACTGATAACGAACTTCAAAGTTTCTAGGTCCTTTTGAACCGAACTTCAGGTAGTGCAAGTAAGCTTGTTTTTGCAACTCAGGATTGTTCGACTTTTCCGCTGCAGCAACTTCCTGAGCCAACGCCTCTTCGCGTTCTTTGTCCGAGAACGAACGACTTTCACTCACAGTGCGATACATCTGAACGGCAACGATGTAGTTACCAAGATCCATTGCAACTTGAGCTCCTCGTTGAGTCATCTTTGTATCAGTAGGGAATGTCTTATTGTAAGTCAGATAAGCATTTAAAAGATCTTGATCTGGTTTAAGCTTTTTTGAGCGATGAAGTTCTGTAACATAACGGTTCATCGTTTTTTGGAACTCTTCGCATTTGCGAACGTCCGAGCAACCATTTTTTTGTAAAGCAGCTGCGGCCTTGGCAAATTCGGCAATAGACTCTGAAGTCTGGCCACGATCATAGTTGATCTGGGCCAACATCACAGAGGCATCGATGCGCTCTTCACGTGTTAAGGTGTTATCCGCCAGGTAGCGGTTCAAGATTTCGTGGGCAGCTTTCTTTTGCCCAATGCGATCTGCTTCTTTAGCGAAAGACAGCATCAACATTTTCTTCTTATCATTCGGAATTAAGTTTTCATAAGAATCAATATCTTGAGTGGTAATATCTTTTTTGGTGTGGAAAGTAGCTAGATCACGCAGAGCATCCGTGTGAAAAGCAGCATCGTACTTACTGCCTTCATCGGTGTCTCGAGTTATTTTCGACGGATCTCTTAACATTCTCTCAAGAGTGGCAATGCCCCCTTTAAGATTGTCAGAGTTGAACTCACACCAAGCCAAATTATAGATAGTTAAAGAGCGGTTGGCGAGGTTCGGGTCTTTCAGAGCAACAACGTAGAGGTCACGGGCTTCTGTAAAACGACCTTTTTGGAAGTAGAGGTCGCCTAAGCCAACGCGAGATCGAGTGACGATTTCTGGATTAATATTTTTCTTTTTTGCATCTTTGAGGATGCTTTCATAAAGAGCGATAGCCTTATCAGTTTGGCCCGCCATTTCATACAAATGGGCCAATTGGAAAAGAATAGGGCCGTGTTCGTTCAGTTTAACTTCAGCGAGAAGATTTTCATAAATTTGTACGGCTTTCAAGCGGTCTGCTTTCGAGCCTTTACAGCCGTCGCAGTTAGCTTCGACTTCAGACATGAAACGAGTGCGGGCCCTTTCAGACAAGAGATCCGCAAGGCGCTGTTGGCTTGAAAGCCAAGGGGCCTCGGTTTTGTCCATTGCAGACAGGACTCGTTCCAACTTTGTGATAACGAGATCCTGAGTTTCCATGTTCATTTTCTCGGCGTGTGCATAGGGTGCAGCTAAAATTCCACCGAAGAAAGCTCCAAGTATAAGGATGTCGTTTAGTTTTTTCATTGTGCTGGTACCACCGCAAATTTCATTTTTTCAAACCCAGACGCCGAGCTCGCTTTGAGCAAAGGATCTAGATCCTGATATTTCATTTCTTGGTCCGCCTGAACTACAAGCTCCATGTCTTTTTCTTGAGACTGTTTTTTGAGTTCAGTTAATTTCTCAACAAGCTTTTGAGGTGCAACGACCTCGTCATTTAATTTGTAAACACCTTTTTCAATACGCAAAGTCGGAGTGACTTTTTCTAAACTGATGCTGTTGGAAGCAATCGGTAAATTTAAAGAGGTGGGTACCGTGGATTCGATGCCACTGTTCTGCGTACCGATCAAAAGATAGATTACAATAATCGAAAAAGCGTCGATCAGTGAAGTCAACGGCAAGGCCAAGGCTAAGTTCTGTCCTAGGCTTTTTTTGTTTTTCGATCCTGGCTTCAAGGATTGGATTTCACTTAAAGGGGATCTGGCTTTTCCTATCGTTGTAAATGACGAGGTTTTCATAAGTCCTACCCAAGTGGGGACAAGCCCACTCCATCAAATTGAAATTGTTTAAGTTTATCCATAATGCGAATCACATCGCCGTAAGAGGCCTGTCCGTCAGGGCGAACAATTCCTGTTTTTAGGTCAGGAAATTTCTCTTTAAGGGCTTGAAGTTTTTCTTCCAAAGCCGCCCAGTTGACACCCTTATTAGAAGCCTGAATACGCTCTTCATAACGAGAAGCATTCGGCAGATCTCGCGCCGACAATTCGATTCCGCCTTGCGTGTTTACTGAAATAAACAAAGAAGGGGGACTCTTCGCACCAGCGGTGGAGTTGTCACCGATGGCCTGGCGAGTATCGAGAGTTCCAATCTGAATCCACACTGCCGTTAGCAGAAGGAAACAAATCAAAACCGACAAGATATCTAGAATCGGCAAGATGTTGAGTTCAAAATTGAGCTCTTTTTGTTGGCTCATGATTATCTCCCAGTGTTAACAGGAACGTCTTTTTTAACTGTTACAGGCTCATAGTGGAAACCAAGCTGGATGAACAAATTCAACGCCGCTTTATTCAAGTCATCAGACAAACGCGAAGCGCGGTTTTGCAATACTGCATACATAATCAAAGCCGGAACCGCGACGATAAGACCGTAAGCCGTCGTGTTCATCGCTAAAGAGATACCCTGAGAAAGAATAGTCGCTTTCTCTGCCGGATTGGCATTCGAAATACCAGCGAATGAGTGAATCAAACCAGTGATAGTACCAAGAAGACCCAACAACGTCGCGACGTTTGCAAACATCGCCAGGAACGCAATACGCTTTTCGACGCGAGAGTTTTCCTCAAGGAGAACTTCGTCCATTTTCAATTGGATCTCTTCTTTGCCACCCATATCGATAGCCGCTTGAATACCAGCAGAAGCCACAGCACCCAACGGAGCAGAGCCACTCATTTGTAAAGAGCGACGAAGCGCTTTATCCAGATTTCCAGAGCGGATATCCTCTGCCAACGCTTTAGAAAGCTCTTTCTGATTGTCTTTTCTGTTCATGAACAAAGCCACCACGCGCTCGGCGATGATTGCAATTGTCACAATCTGTGCGGCTAAAATAGTCCACATCCAGATAGCATCAGCTGAAGTAAAACCACGACCCATTGATAATAAGAATTCCATATATATAACCTCCACGGTAAATCCTGCTCAATACGAAGCAACATAGGTGCCAGCCCCCATATCGCTCCCTCAACCTCCCTAAACAATTTAACCCCACCCCAAGCGCCCAATTCCGTCACCCCCAGCCCAAAAACGTCATCCGCCCAAGAGGGGAGTTGGGGAGAAGGTACGCCGTACCTTTTTGAATTGCATCGCGTTGGGAATTTCTGCCAAGGCGACAAATCGACAGAAGTTTATTCTGTTGGGACTATTCTTTCTTATGCAAAGGGGCGTCGCTATTTGGAATTTTTTGATCGAAGTGAAGGTTATGGCGTGGTCTTGGTCTTGCATGATGGGGGATGAAGGTACAAAGGAGCTCCTTGATTGGCAGGAATTTTATATAGGTGGCCCAAAAGGGAAACTAGAAGGCATATAGTATGAAGAGAAAGCATCATTTTATTTTACATACGTATTTCATCATGTTGATGGGGCTTCTATCTCTAAATGTGTATGCGCAAGCACCGAATCTAGTCATCGTGAAGCAGGGTAAACTAATGGCAGAATCTCAGTGCCGAGGACCTAAAAAATCACAAATTACAATTGCCATTCCCCAAGAGACTCCTCATGCATACTCGCACACTGAGATTCGTGAAATAAGTCAGAACGGCAATCGAAGTTACTCTGTGAATTACGATAAGAACAATCAGCAAGTCTCTATTCTTGCAATGGCTGATACACATAACGAGTGCGGATGTTTCGGATTTTTATGCAATAGACCAGGATCTAATATCGCCATCGAATACACAGTTTATGCGCAAAAAAATGCGTGTCCACCAGAGCCTGCACTTCCTTCAGAAGATAGTGTCAATGTTCAAGACTACCAAATAGCATTAGATCAACTGAACCGCTCAAAGATTTGTAATAAGGCTGTTTTGGAACTAAAGAAGAAGGAGCTAATTCAGCAGGTCAAATCGACGATTGTTGGTAAAGTCACCAATAAGCACACTGAAAGAAAAGTTTTACAGGCAGAAGAACTGGCGAAGGTTCAAGTTTTCAAAAAGAAGATAGAGGATGTGCAGAAAGAAATTATTGCAATATACCCATTACTCGCCAATTTGGCACACAGTCTGGCTGAAATTCGAGCAGAGTTTAATCGTGGATTTTATATTTCATATGTGAATTCGACAATTGAGTGGGCGAAATTTCAAATTCAAGCAGAACAAGAAAAGAAAAAAAATGCCGTAGATTTTCTGGATCAGTATCCAGAATTAAAAAAGTTTATTGAAAGCAAAAGGAAATTCATTCATCCGCAAGACCGTACAGTCAATATTCCTTTCGGCAATTGGATGGATACATTCCTTTGGATGGAGCGTTTAAAAAACAAGGTTGGCAACTTTGACAGTCTTTATAGTTCTATTTCCTATCGGATGCAAAAGCTTCAAGATGAAGTTGACAATGTTAAAAGAGATTCTCCGATTCAAATTGAACACTCACTGCCTGAGGCTCTGGGAGTGACCGAGATCGTTAGCGTACTTTCACAATATAAGAGTAAAGCTGATGAGTTCCATAGCAAAGCGTTAGACAATCAAAGCTCTTTAGAGAGAATACATAGGTTGAACGCGGATACGATTCGGGACATTCTTTGCGAGATTGAGGGAGGTAGTGCCTATTGCAGAAAGATAGAAATTTGGCAGCCCTCAGATTCCAAATTTAATTCTTTTCCGAATGGGCAGTCACCATTCCCTAAGCCATTCCCTCCAATACCTAAACATTCAAACAGATCCCATTTCTCTGCAATTCGTCCTTTTGGTGAGACAATTTGTCTGACTTTAGAATTATATGTGGATTATTACTCCGATATGACACCGATTCCTGAAAGGGACGGAATCACATTTGCGAGTGTAAATGATAAGCCTATAGCCTTCAAGATCGATAGAAATTCTGTGGATTATGTCAACGGACGCCCGGTTCGTAGTAAATTGCACGGATGTTTTCCAGTACATTTTTTGAAAATGCGTTCGAATAATATTTCTCTTAAATATACATATGGAAATGGTGAGTATATTACCGGCTCATCTGGTGCTATTTTGTATGCAAACTTTGGAAAACCGACTCAACAGACTGTATGTCACGAGTCTCGTACTGGAGGAACGCAGGGGAGAAGGCAATGCCAAGGACAAATGATTCTAGATTTAAAAGATCTTGATGAAGGTGTTCACAAGCGCATTTCCGATCTTCAGCGAAAAGCTCGTGATCTTGATCTTGAAATTCGTCGAGAAAATGAAGAACTGAAAGAGTTAAAGACGAAATTGACTTATTATAGCGCACTTGATTTGGAAAAAATTGTCCCAGAAGAGCTCAGGCAGATTTCCAGTGCTCTGAATGAAATTTCCATTTTACTCGATGATCTAAAATTCAGAGCAGAGCTGGATAAGCAACAAGTTTATTCAGAAATCACACAGATTTTGAAGAGTTCAACCGAACAATCTTTAGATGAGATATTGTTAAGAAACTATGACCTTAACAACGATGAAATTCTTGGCCCAGTAGTTTTACCAGATTTGATCTTAACTGAAGCTATCGTTATCGCCTATAAGCTGGGTGGTGCATCTAACGGCAGCGGCGAGGATTTAGCATCTGCTTATCTAAAAGTCTATAAGGACATAACTCAAGAAATTCAAAAGAGTATTGATTCGAACGACTTTAAAAGAGCGGATGCGGTTTTTCAAAGTTGGAAATTTACAAAGGTTGAAATGCTGAAGCGCCTTCAAGAGCGTAAGGCGGGCGCTAAAGAACTAGATCTTTATCGGAAGACAGTTGTTGATATTGACGCTTTTATTGCAAAATATTTTGACTCAAACGGTTTCTTTCTAGCAGCTAAAATTCCAGAAGATATTAAGTCATTTATTTCCAGTGCGGAAAAAGACAGTAAATTTGCAGAGCAATTAAGAATTGCCTTGAATAAGAATCGAGAAGATTACTTAAATGCAGAACAAAAAGCAGTTCGTATCAACCACTATATGATGATTCGAGCTTACAATGATCTTTTCACTTTTAGTACAGCCAATGACAAATCAAACTTGTCCCCAAAGGCAAGAAAAGAAGTGGAGCAGGGCTTAGTCGCAATGGCAGAAGCAGGGTTTCGCATAGGTGCCTCTTTCACGCCCATTGGGAAATTTATCGACTTCTGTGAGCTTGTGACAGGCCGCTCTTTATGTAAACCAAGCGGCGAGGAACTTTCGCCATACGAACGGTCACTTTCAGGCCTAGGAATATTTTTAGGTTCAGGTGCTTTAGTTCGAAGTATAGCGAAATCTGACTTTATCAGAAATTCCAATATGATTTCTGATCTCATGATGGGTTTCTATAGGATAATAGAAAACAACAAAGGTTTAATCAAAGCAGATGGAGAAAATCTTTCCGATGTCGGGCGAAGATTTATTAGGTTGTTCAATAGACAGGTGAACACAGGAACAGCGCAAGAGATTGTTGCTCGGTCGGAAAAGGTGATGCTGGATACTCTTAGAGATTTTAAGAGCTTTTCTTTTGTGGATCCTGCAGAACAAAATCGTATTTTGAAAGATGTAAGAAAATACAGGCTGCCAGCATGGGATGTAAGATATGGTGTAATGAAGGGTATTCTATCGACAGAGAAGACTTTTGTAAGATTTTTTTCTTCGAATGGCAAGTTTGGTGGATGGATGGTTCCAGAATCCGTGGTTCGGGGGTTAACACCAGTTCAGATAGCAGAAGCTTTAGCATTAAGTTCTGTACCCACTAGATTTGTAAAAATTGTTGTACCTGCAGGTGAAGAAATATTTGTGGGGCGTATTTCTCCAAATGCTTTTGGCGGTATTGGAGAAGGCTTACAGTTTTTTGTAGAGGAAGCTAAGCCAGAATATTTTAAAGAAGTTCAAATATTAAAAAGTATATTCGGAGGTTCATAATGAATGCAATCGCTGTTGAGGGTGAACGGTCAGTGAAAATTAACGAAAGAATAATAGAAATGCCTGCTAAAATTAGGCATGGACTTATTTTTGGCAACATTTTTATAGTTGTATTAGATACAAACTATAGCATGAGAAATGTTTTCGCTTTTGACGAAAATGGAAATCAAATTTGGCAGATTGAAGATCCAGGAGTTGAAATTAAGGGTCGTGGATATGCAATGGTAGGTGACGCTGATGGAAGTCTCGTAGCACTATTTCGAGGCGCTCAGTTCTTTATTGATCCAACTACAGGAAAAATCTACGATATTACCTTTGACAAATAGTGGGGTCTTTTTTTGAACTTAAAAAGGAGAGTTCCGATGGATGCAGTTGCAACTAAGGGTGAGTTCAGCATTAAGATCAATGACAAGGTTATTGATTTACCTGCCCACGTAAGGCACGGCATAGTTTTCGGTGATCTCTTTGTTGTCGTATTGGATACTAAGTACAGCATGAGGAATGTCTTTGCTTTTGATGAAACTGGAAAGCAGGTTTGGCAGATCGAAGATCCTGAGTTTGAGGCTCCGGGACCTGGCTATGTGTTAGTTGATGTGGTTGAAAACAAGCTTATAGCTCACTGTAGAGGCGCTTATTTTTACGTAGATTCCAAAACAGGTCGAATATATGACCGGTATTGCGAAAAGTCGGGAAGGTTCTAGTTTTTTAAATGCTATAGAAGTTGCCTTTTATCATAAATCAAATGTGGTAGGAGGTTGTATTTACTTTTAAGCAGACTAATTCTGGTATTCTATGTGAATGGAGATTTATAATGAAGGTGATTGCTAATGATGGTGAATTCCAAATTTCGATAAACGACAAGATTATTGCCCTGCCTGCCTACATACGGGAAGGAATGATTGTCGACGACATCTTTGTGGTCGTATTAGATACTGAATACAGCATGAGAAATGTCTTTGCTTTTGATTCAAATGGAAACCAAGTTTGGCAAATTGAAGATCCAGGCGTAGAGACGCGAGACTCAGGTTACGCTTTAGTCAGTAATTGCGAAGGCGAGCTATTGGCTCTTTTTAGAGGTGCCCAGTACTCCATCGACCCAAAAACAGGAAAAATCATCGATATCACTTTCGACAAATAGGCACGGGTTATTTTTGAGCTTAACAAGGAGACTTCCGATGGGTGTGGTTGCAAATAAGGGCGATTTTCATATCACAATTAATGACAAAGTCATTAATATGCCTGCCCACGTAAGACACGGATTAGTTTTCGACGACATCTTTGTGGTCGTATTAGATACTGAATACAGCATGAGAAACGTCTTTGCTTTTGATTCAAATGGAAACCAAGTTTGGCAAATTGAAGATCCTCAATTTGTGGCTTCGGGAGATGGATATGCATTAATAGCTGGTGATGACAGCGGTCTAATGGCATTGTGCAGAGGCGTGCAATTCTTTATCGACCCAAAAACAGGAAAGATCTACGACCGGTACTGGGATAAATAACTCCTGCATCGCCCTGTTTCATTTAAGGTTGTAGATTGAGGACCTCGGGTTAGGTTGGTAGCATTGGTTAAATAACTTTTACTACTTGAGTCCATAAAAGACCGAAGATTTCCGAAACGGGTGAGTTGATAACTATGCTAAAGCTTTTTGCCAAATTTATTGGATCCTTGATTCGCAGCCTGTTTGTTTCAATTCTTATGATGGTTATAGTTTACTCTGTCATAACAGGTGATTTTCCACCAAGTATTTCAAAAGCCAAAACAACTTGGAATAATCTCATTAAATTATCGCATCTTCGTGAAGATACGGTTTATAAGTTGGCAGAGCAGGGGAACAAAACCGTAAGTGAAGACGGCGAAGAATGGGATGTGAATGTATTGGAGACCTTCAACTCCGAAAGGTCAAAATTGGCACTGGGGCTTCTCTCTGATCAAAAAAAATCGGATACAATCAGCTTCTTCAGTCGTCCAGATCAAGATCAAATTCGCCGCATTCAAGAGCTCGAAGTTCAGCTCTACAAGCTTCAGCAAAGAGTTAACGAGCTTGAAGCTCAAATGAATAAATCAAACCAATAAATCATCACTTTTTTCAGCACTGATGTGATAGTCACTTCATTTTTAAGCCTGCAAAAATATTAGACCTTTACGTCCTATTTCCATTATTTGAGAAGGAAAAGTCTCAAGTTTGGTAATTTTTGTTCTCAAATTCATTTAAATCACGAATGAGGTTGGTTCGGCCCTTGCTTTTAGGTGGCTCCAGAATAGTTGCAAAGAATTAGCTTTGTAAAAAAAAAAGGAGCGTTATGACCGATGTATCAAAACAACTACAAGAAATTTTAAAGGAAATCGAAAGTATCCAATCATCTGGAGAGACGATCGATTTCAATATTGCCAGACCAAGTGGCTATGATGACTAGATAAGTGTTAGCAAGAGATTTAAAGTCTCTTGCTTTTTTTAGGAAGTTAGAATGTATATCCATACAGAAAACCACTACTCGATACCACAAAATATAAACTTACTTTCTATTGAATCTGCTCTGGAAAGTTTTCAGTTTACCCCCACAAATTCTTACAGAACGGTAGATCATTATTTTGATACCTTCTCAGGGAAATTATATTTTGGAGGATCACTTCTCCGCATTCGAAAAGAAAAGAACATTCAATTTAAAGGTCCGATAGAAAAAGATTTGAGTAGAGTGGATGAACGTGCTTTTAAGGACTGGGAGACTGACTCTTTTCGTGAGGCTATGGATTTCATCAAATCTTCTGAACTAAATTCTGAACTACATCCATTTTTGAACCATTCTGCTGAAATTCAAAAGGTTGCAACAATAACTACAATAAGACATCACTATGTCCTTAGCTTAAAAGATGGCACCACACTTCCAATTAGCATCATGCTTCATAACTATGGAGCCGAAAATAATTCAGGACAAAAAAGATTCAATGCAGTTTTGGAAGTAAAGCCATTAGCTCAATATATTCACAGAAAAAAGCATTTTGAACAAACTATGGTTTGGATGGATACGATTTTAAAAAGTCTGAATATACATCAGTCAAAATTATCGAAATATCATCAATTGGACTCTCAGTTTTTGTTTGGAGAATGATATGAGTAAAAATGTTGATTTGAATTTAGTTAATGACAATCTTGCAAAATATGACTCTAAGTTCGGTCGGGTAAATTTAGTTTCTGGCCTGATTAGGCGTTTTGAAATAAATTTAATGATTTCTGAAATTCTGCACGAACCAGAGTCTCTAAATATTCTTATAGCGAAGCTAAAAGAGTACGATGCTCTTTTTTTAATGGCAAAGAAAGCAAATCCAATTTTTGATACATGTACTAATTTTTCTAATGATGGCCTCTATTCATTTTCAAAAGAACTTTTTCAAAAACATTATGAACATGAGCCGGTATTTAAAAGCATAAAATTAAGTGGTGCCGCAGAACTTGAAGAATTTCAGTTCGGTGTTTTGGATAGATATATGTATGTCATTGATGCTCGGGGCGAATTACAGTGGCACGCAAATCCAGTGGATCTACAAAGAATTATCAAAGGAAAAAAAAAGGGAGACGATACATTGGTCCATCCGATGCTATCTGCACAAACGAACTTCGGAGTAAAAGTAGCAGGTGAGTTTTCCATTCTTTCAAGCCCACACTCATCGAGCTTGGCAATCTATATAGACAATATGTCAGGACACTTCAAGCCATATAAAGTTAAATCGAGTGACCTTCTACAATATGTCAAGGAGGTGTTTAAGAGTCGCCTTCCTGATTTGGAGCATGCAATTACTTTTTCCTTTAACGAAGGACATCATTATGAAAAACTATAGATCATTCATCATTGATAATCTTAAGACTTTTAAAAAGCTGGCTCTCATCACCTTTATTCTCATGACAGCTAGAGGAGTCTTATCTGCGTTATCTCCATTTATTTATTCCAAATATATCAACACTCTTGTTGAATCTTTGTCATTTTCGAAGTCATATCATTTTGCCTTACTTTATGGTTTTGTAGTCATCGGTAATATTATACTTGGATATTTTGAAATCAAAATGATTAAGACATTTAGTCTAAGTATAGAAATTAAATCCGTTCAGGAAAAGCTCCTGACGCTTATTCAGAGTTTCCATCACGATAATTATTCTGAAAATAGCGAAGTAGATCGAATTCGAAAAGATATTAAGCAAATTTCCATCTTCATTTCGTCAGCACTTTTGAATTTTCCAGTTCAGACAGTTCGTGTTTTGGTAAGTTTTTTAGTAGTCTATACAATTTCGCCTAAGCTCGCGCTTTTTGTTGTTTTTCTTCCGATCCTACTAAAATATGTTTTTGAGAAATTCAAACCGAAGCTCAATGAAATTGACCTTCGACTAAAAAATAGTGATAGTGCTTTTCAAGGTGAGCTTTTAAGATATATCTCAAAAATTAATTTAATTGCCAGACACTTGTCGGAGCCAATTGCAAATAAAGCATTGTCTGCGTCGTTCGATAGCTATAGAAATTCGTCTTTGGTTGGAGCTAAGAATAGCTATTATTTTAATGCTACCAATCAGCTGATCTTTTTTATATTCAACATCTTCACCATGATTATTTGCGGATATCTTTTTGAGAAAGACCAGATACAAATTGGTCATATCGGACTGACGCTTGCATATTTTGCGCAATTTAACGATTTATTTACACAGCTTGTTCAATCCGGAAGAGAATTCAATGAGACCAATGTTAGTTTCGAAAGGTCTCTTAAATTGGATGATAAAAAACCAACCGGAGTTTTGAGCCAAACTCTTAGATTAAATAATGTCTTTTCGCAGAATGCTCCTTCTCTTAAAGTGGGTGTTGATTCACTTTTTCGAGGTAATAAAAATATTTTAAATAATTTTCAGATGACATTTGAAAGTGGAAAGACCTATCACCTAATTGGTGAGAATGGAAAAGGAAAAACTTCACTACTTAAGGCAATAGGCCTTGAGAAGATATCAGCCATTGGCGCAATTGAATATCAAGGAAGCTCTAGAAATCCAATTCACTTGCATTCTCAGGAAAATATTTTCTATTTTGATACAATTAAGAAAAACTTTGATTTTTGGAAGGTTTCTTTGAATTCACCGAAGGTGCAGGCTCTCTTTTCGAATCTGTTTCCAGATGTGTCTAGTTTCGAAGATTTTGTAAATAAAGATGTTAATTCTCTATCCGGTGGGCAAAAGCAAAAGCTTCAAATTTTATTAAGCTTTGCCATAGATAGTGACATTCTCTGCTTAGATGAGCCTTTTACCGGATTAGATGGCAAGGCAATTCAAAATCTTAAATCATTCATTTTTGCACGAAATCAAAGTGGAAAAATAACGATCATAGTCGCTCATGATCAATTATTTACCGACATGCAGGTCCAAACTATTCGCATAGGAGAATCAAATGAAGCTGAAACAGTTGCATGAGATGCTAAATAGAAATTTAAGTGAAGTTGAACATTCCTTAGAGTTTTCCAAAACAGCTGCAAACATTCTTGCTGAGATAAAATTTAGTGATGAGCTGCTGGCAGATGAACAACTAAAGATACGTGCTGCTGCTTTTTCTGACGAAGAAATTATAATTTGGGAAAATCCGCATTATATTCTTACTTGCTTACTTTGGGATCTTCGCACTACTAATATTCATGATCATGGATTTGCCGGAGCATTCAAGGTTCAAGGAGAGTCCAGATTTCAATATCTTTTTGAAGACAAAGGCACCCATATTGCGTACCAAGGGTGCGAGTTGCTTGAGCATGAGAAAGTTTGTGAAATTACAAAAGGTCATAACTTTATTCATCAAATTTGGCATACCACTCCAAAATCGATGTCTATTATTTTAAGAGAGAAAAAAAGCCAGGGACAAAAGGACTATTTTGTTCCATTCTTTAAAACAGAGGTTGCCAGATATAACTTCAGAGATATTGACCCGGTAGTTTTAAGTAGTGAGTGGGGCAGCTTCTCTGAGGAGTTCAAGGTTCAATATATTTTTAATTACCTATTGAAAGAGCAAAAAACCTTCAATTGTGAAAGTTTTGTGACTCAATTGCCAATTTCTTTGACGGAGAGGAGTAGATATCTTCTTTCAATTGCCACTCAAAAGAAATTTATCAATCTTGCAGCTTCGCGGTATAATGAAGTCGATAGGTTAGATGCTCAATTGAAGCTGGATCAGCTGTTTAAAGTCTCGATGAGGGCCTGTCTTTAGTGTCCTAGCAATTATTAAGAGTTTCAGGACGTTAATTGATATTTATGCAAAGAACCTCTGAAGCTCTTGAACGGATAGCAGAACACTACTCCCTCGATAGTATCCTTGATACCACTCAACAGTTCTATTTATCGCAGTCGACAGATCCCAGCTAGGTTTCCAGCCAAAGTGTTGAAGTGCCAAAGCGCTATCAAGACGATTATGAATCGAAAGGGCGGAATCCACTTTTCGCTCGTTTAAAGTCAAATGAGCTTGGTCCTCTTTCAACCAAACCCCAGCAAACTCACGCGCCACTTCACCCACAGTGCGGTATTCCGCTGCCCCAAGATTATAAGTTTCAGCTAACTTAGGACCTTTGACATAAAGAGCTTCAGAAAGCTGCAAAAGACCATTCACTTGATCCAAAACATGAATCCAAGGGCGCACTGAATTCGGATTGCGAATCTCTAAAGACGACCCATCTAATAAAGATCGAACAATTTGAGGAACCAAGGATGAGCTGCTAAAATCTCCACCACCAATGCTGGAGCCCAGGCGAGCTGTGGCAATAGCAACTTTGTGTTTATTGTATTTAGCGGGGTTAAAGTAAGAATGACGGTAGGAAAGAGCAATCAGCTCAGAGCAAAGCTTTGCAGTGGGCAAGATCTCTTTAGCAGCCACTTTGCAGTCTTCATTGATTGCAGCTGAACTCAAAATTCGTTCGTAAACCTTGTCAGAACTTACGACGACAACAGATCGCACCGAAGCTGTTTCTCGCAGTAGGTTCATTAACAAATTAGTACTTATGAATGACTTGGAAAAAAGCTCCACGGGGTTTTGTTCGTTGCCCTGAAGCGAGCCGAACTCGCCGAGGTGGATGACGACATCGGCTTGGGCGAAATTGAGGGCCTGGCGTAAAAGATGTTCATCATTGCTAGGACCATAGGTGACAGCCAGCTTTTGTCCTAAGTTCATAAGGTCAAACAGTTGGGTCTCATTAGAGGTAGCTTCAGAAATGGCAAAAACTTGTGCGCCCAAATGCAAAAGGGACATTGATAACCATGTCCCTAAAAAACTTGTCGGCGATGTTATGAAGACTCTTTTGTTTTGCCAAAACTGTTGCGATTGCATGGGGGACTACGAATTGATGAGGCTCAGCTCAACACCTTGCCCGCGATGTTCGGGGTGAACCCAATGCGCTAAAAGCTTGTCTTCGTATTTCCAATAAAAACCAATCGGATCAGATTCATAGATCGCTACTCGCAATTGTCCCTTTTTTTCCGTGGCTTTCATTTTCAACAATGTCTGCGCTAAGGAATCTTGATTTAAAGAACCGCTCGTTGCAGATGGCAAACAGTGTTCTTCGTAAAGGCGAGCTAGCAACGACAGCTCGACCAAGTTAAAGAAGGAATCACGAACGAAATACTTGTCAGAATGAAGCGATGTTGTCATGCCTGTAGATTACTATATCCTTCGATCAGAGCAATGCAAAAATGCCACGTCCTGGATGCCGACATCCCTGGGTTCTACACTTTAGCTCCAGCGAAATACTCCCTTGGTCCTAGATGACAAGGCTAGCAATAACATAAAAGTGAAGAGCCGCTGCCAATATCACCAATAAATGAAAGATCTCGTGATAACCAAAATATTTAGGCAGGGGGTTGGGTTTTTTGATGGCATAGACCAAAGCCCCCACGGAGTAGATAATTCCACCGGCTAAAATTAGGCCCACCCGAGTGTCGCCTAGAGCTCGACTGAGTTCAGGAAAGTAGGGGATCGCTAGCCACCCCATTAATAAATACAATCCGGCAGCTAACCACTTGGGGGCGCTCACCCAAAACAGGGACTGTGCTATGCCCAAAGTTCCTGCGACCCAGATAATTTTCAGCAGATCCGATCCCCCATTGTTAGGAATCGCAATCAGACACAACGGAGTTCCGGTTCCAGCGATCAACAGAAAGATCGCAGAGTGGTCGAGTCGACGCATCCACATGCGAGCGTTCTCAGTCCAGTTGGGGCGGTGGTAGAGGGCGCTGATACCAAACATGCCGCAAAGACTGAAGGAGTAAATAGCGGCACCAAGAAGAGTGCCAGATTTGGTGCTGAGAACCAATAAGAGCACACAAGCGCCTAGAGCGAAAAAGAAAGCTTCTTGGTGAAAATGCCCTCGTAAAAGAGGTTTGATAGGTTTTTCATTTGAGGTGTTCATGCATGGTCCCTTTCGGAGACACCAAACGTTGCTGAGGAGCCAATGGATTGTCAAATTTCATTTGCACCATAGACGCAGGCGAGAGTTCTTGGGTGTCGGCAGCGATTCACGTGACGCTCTGGATTGCCCACTTAGCCACGTCTCCAAGCGAAAAAATGACTCTTGGCGCTGTTTGTTTTTTGACTTATTACAAATAAAAAGCGAGGTTTATAGAGTTTTATCAAAGAGGAAAGAGTTATATGATTTTCGTGACAGGCGGCGCTGGTTTTATCGGTTCTAATTTTATTTTAAATTGGCTACAAAAACACAACGAACCGGTTTTAAACATCGACAAACTGACCTACGCAGGTAATTTGGAAAATCTGAAATCCGTTGAAGGAAAAGACGGATATCATTTTGCCAAAGTCGATATCTGTGATCAAAAAGCCATCGAGCAGTTGTTTGAAAAGTACCAACCACGAGCTATTCTAAATTTCGCCGCTGAAAGCCATGTCGATCGTTCCATCCATGGGCCTGGTGAATTTGTACAGACCAATATTTTTGGGACTTTTTCTTTGCTTCAAGCCAGCCTTGGTTACTGGCGCACACTTTCAGATGAAGGAAAAAAGAACTTCCGTTTTTTACATGTTTCCACAGATGAAGTGTATGGATCACTAGAATTACAGGACCCTGCGTTTTCTGAAACAACACCCTATGCTCCTAACAGTCCTTACTCCGCATCGAAGGCGGGCAGTGATCACTTGGTGCGTGCATACCATCACACTTACGGACTTCCTGTTTTGACGACCAATTGTTCGAACAATTATGGTCCGTTGCAGTTCCCAGAAAAGTTGATTCCATTGGTCATTCACAACGCCTTGGCTGGAAAAAATCTGCCTATCTACGGTGATGGCAGCAACGTGCGTGACTGGTTGTACGTGGTCGATCATTGTGAAGCGATCGAAGTGGTTTTAGAAAAAGGCAAGTTGGGCGAGACCTACAATGTTGGCGGTTGGAATGAAAAGCGCAACCTGGAAGTCGTTGATACTATCTGCACCACTTTAGACAAGCTTCGCCCGCGTGCAGACGGAAAAAGTTATCTTGAGCAGAAAGTGTTCGTAACAGATCGTCCTGGGCATGATAAGCGTTATGCGATTGATGCATCTAAAATCGAAAAGGAATTGGGCTGGAAGCCAAAGGAAAGTTTCGAGACGGGCATGAAAAAAACCATTGGCTGGTATTTAGAAAACGAACAGTGGGTGCAAAATATCACAAGCGGTACATATCGCGAGTGGGTTGATAAAAACTATGGAGTGAGATCATGAAGGGAATTATTTTAGCCGGTGGTTCAGGCACTCGTCTGTACCCAGCAACAACAGTCGTCAGTAAACAACTTTTGCCCATCTACGACAAACCGATGATTTACTACCCTTTGACGACGCTGATGTTGGCGGGAATCAAAGATATTCTTATTATTTCTACCCCGCAAGATACACCTCGTTTCGAGCAGCTTTTGGGCAATGGCGAGCAGTGGGGGATTAAGATTTCTTACGCTGTTCAGCCGTCACCTGATGGGTTGGCACAGGCCTTCATCATCGGAGAAAAATTTATCAATAACGAAAAGTGTGCCTTGGTTCTTGGTGATAACATTTTCTACGGACAGGGTTTCAGTCCCATTTTAAAAAATGCAGCTGCTTTAACTTCTGGCGCCGGAGTTTTTGCTTACAAAGTTCAGGATCCTGAACGCTACGGTGTGGTCGAATTCGACAGCACGGGTAAAGTTAAAAGTCTTGAAGAAAAGCCACTGAAGCCAAAGTCACACTATGCGGTGACGGGTTTATATTTCTACGATGAAAAAGTGGTGGAGTACGCGAAGTCTTTGAAGCCATCAGCTCGAGGCGAACTTGAAATCACAGATTTGAACCGTGTGTATCTAGAAAAAAATGAATTGGTCGTGCACACCTTGGGCCGCGGCTTTGCATGGTTGGATACGGGGACTCATGAAAGTCTTTTGGAAGCAAGTCAGTTTATTCAAACCATTGAACATCGTCAGGGTTTGAAAGTGGCGGCGCCGGAAGAAGTTGCATACCGTATGGGCTTCATCAACAAAGAGCAGTTGCTTAAAGTTGCGGAGCCGTTAAAGAAGAGCAAGTACGGACAATATCTTATTCAAGTAGTGAACGAAGAGTAAGGTTATCGCTAATCAAAGCGTCCTTCAAACTTAGGGTTTCTTAAGGCGGAGGACGCAAAATATTTTTTTTGTTGGGTCTATTTAGACTTTTGCAGCTAAATCAGAAAGCTTGATTTTAGCCAAGTACCCCATCGAGCTGCTTTCGATACCATCGGCAATTTCAGAAAATATTTTTTTAAAAGCACAACTGACGGGACAAAGTTTTTGCGGTTCTTTCGTACTGCCATGAACCAGGCTTTTATCAGTGACGGCCTTGTAGATATCTTTCAAAGAGATTTCCTTCGGGGACTTTGCCAGGCGGACACCTCCGGCCTTTCCTTTAAAGGACTCCAAAAGACCGGCATCGACCAATTTTGCCAACAAGCGGCGCACAGCTGCAGGATTGGTGCGAATGCTTTTCGCAAGATAGTCAGAAGTTATCAGCTCTTCCTGATGAAAAGCCAATAAAGTCATAATATGGGCGGAAGCCGCAAATCGCTGATCGAGCATGAAACAATCCTATATCAAGATAATCAGATAAACAAGAGTGCGGTGTTGTAAAGAGGCCTCAGTCTGCGCTCAGAATCTCTGAATAATACGAGGATTCCTTAAATGTAACATTTACTGTTGCAATTAGACTGAACCCAAGCCATATTGTATCTGTGTTAGTTACAATTTAAGAAAATTTAAACTAGGAGTTACAGAGTGAACCACGATCAAATCCAGCAGGCCCTTGAATGGCGTTATGCTGCAAAAAAGTTCGATCCTACCAAAAAAATTTCAGCTCAAGACTGGAAAACCCTTACTGAATCTTTAAAATTAGCCCCTTCTTCTTACGGCATCCAGCCATGGAAGTTCTTAGTGGTTGAAAACCCAACCGTGCGCGAGCAACTTAAACCCGTATCTTGGGGACAGACGCAAGTCACAGACGCCAGCCACTACGTCGTCTTTTTATATAAAGAATCTATGGATGCAGCTTACGTTCAGAAATATATGGACCGTATAGCAGAAGTGCGTGGAATTCCGGTGTCTGCGCTAGATGGTTTCAAAAACATGTTGATCGAAAACCTAGTGCAAGCACCAGCAGAAAAAATCAAAGTGTGGGCGTCACGCCAAGCCTATATTGCCATGGGCTTTTTGTTGGAAACAGCAGCTTTGTTAAAAATTGATGCCACTCCAATGGAGGGTTTTGATCCAGCGGCTTACGACAAGATTTTAGGACTTGAAGGCACAGGTTGGAAATCCGTAGCAACAGTGGCTTTGGGTTATCGTCATGCTGAAGATGCCACTCAGAACTTCAAAAAAGTCCGCTTCTCAGATGAAACCCTCATTGAATACGTAAAATAACAATTCCCAAGGCCTGCGCTCTTTTCACTCCTCCTGAAAACCCGAGCGCAGGCTTTTTTTTGTGCGCACGTCGGCCGAGCCCCCAGAAGGTACGCCGTACCTTTTTGCATTGCCCCGCTTCATTTAAGGCAGCAAAAGATGTTTATACTTTTCCTGGTTATCAACGAGGTAACGGGGCGCATGCACTTCCAATGCAATCTTCTTAAAAGTCACACGGCGATTCAAAACATCCTTCCCCAGTCGCATTTGCTCTTCGATCCAAGTGGGGTTGAACGTGTTTTCGTCCATGTATTCGGTATGGGCATAAGCACGAAGCTTTTTTAAAACCATCTCAGTTCCCCCCATGAACGAATAATGCCAGCCACCATCCATAACCATGGTGTGGTCCTTGTCTTTGCGGCTGCGATAGGTGCGCACATCGTTGGGGGATTTTCTAAAATAGTCATAAGTCGCCATCACCGTGCCATGCCAGGGGCGATAGCCATTGTACAAATCATTCGGCTCGGTGTGATCCACCACCAAATAGTTCAAATAATAGTAATACATTTCCTGGTAAAAAGTTTTTACGCCCGGGGTGTTCTTGTACTCAACAATCTTCTCGGGTCTTGGAATCTCATCAACATCTGAAAAAATAATGATGTCATCGCTCGTACATTGAGCCAGTCCACGGGAAAGAGCATTGCGCTGAAAGTCCTCACGATCCCAATTTCTTGCAGGTCGCATCTTCTTCCAATTCCAGCGCGGAAACTTATCAATGATGACGTTGATGATTTTATGTTCAAAATCTTTAAAACGTGCTTTGTTTTCTTGATAAAACAAAGGCTTCGAAGTCTGGGAAAACGTTTCGTGAGACTCAACAATAACAAACTTATCGACCACGTCGTTGAGCACATTCAAGCGAATCTCAAGCAGGTCCAACTCATCATAAAAAACAAAACAATCGTAAATCATTCCCCGAACTCTAAAACACTCTGCGGGGAAAAGGTACGGCGTACCTTTTTGCATTGCCCCGTGGCATTTGCCGCGCCACGGTCGAGAAAATTCACCTGACACTTTCGCCTTAAAAGACGTAAAAATGAGGGAAATTTATGCTTTTTAATTCTTATATATTTTTATTTGTTTTCCTGCCGCTGACTCTTTTGGGGTATTACTTCATCTCTCACAAAAGAGCCCAATTGTGGTTTTTGTTCTTTTCGAGCGTGGCTTTTTACGCCTACTGGAGCTCAGCCTACGTTTTGTTGCTCCTGTTCACGGTTGTTCTAGATTTTTATATAGCGAAGGCCATTTTTTACGCCAAATCCCCCCAGCAGCGAAAAATGTTTCTGGTTTCGTCAGTCGTTATAAACTTATCGATTCTAGGATTTTTTAAATACTACAACTTCTTTGCCGACAGCCTGAATGCCTCAGTTTCAGCATTCGGTGGAGCCGATCTCTTGCCAACTCTTCAGTTGGTCCTTCCCATCGGTATTTCCTTCTACACCTTTCAATCCATGTCTTACGTGATTGACGTGTATCGTAGAACTTCAGATGCCCACGGCCATCTGCTAGAGTTTGCGGGCTATGTGACGTTGTTCCCGCATCAAATTTCGGGACCCTTGGTTCGTCACAACCACATTGTCCCACAGCTTGAAAGTTCAAAGACTTATTTTTTTCAGGCCGAAAACTTTTGGCGAGGCTGTTACTTTTTTATTTTTGGTCTTTCGAAGAAGATGTTGCTAGCGGATCGTATCGCAGCGGTCGTTGATCCTTTGGTGAATAACATGGCGGCGGCTTCAAATCTTGAAGCGATCATGGCGATGCTCGGGTACACGATGCAGTTGTATTTCGACTTCAGTGGTTACTCGGATATGGCGGTTGGATTGGGATTGATGATGAACATCCAGTTCCCAAAGAACTTCGATTCGCCTTACAAGTCGACTTCGATCACAGAGTTTTGGCAGCGCTGGCATATCACTTTGTCGTCTTGGTTGAGAGATTATTTATACATCTCCTTAGGTGGAAATAGATCTGGTGCCTTCAACACCTATCGAAACCTTTTCTTGACGATGGTCATCGGTGGTCTGTGGCATGGGGCTAATTGGACCTATGTTGTTTGGGGCACTTTTCATGGGCTTATTCTTGGAATAGAGCGCTTGATCAAAGATCAGAACTGGGGATTCAAAGTTTCCCGAGTTGTCTCTTGGACGGTGACATTTCTGCTAGTCAATATAGGCTGGGTCTTTTTCCGCGCGCACAGCCTGAGCGATGCGATGGTGTGGTTAAAGAAGATCTTCCTGCTAAATAGTGATCTGTCCTGGGACATTACTTTGGTCGCAGCAAAGCATCGCGATCGATTCGCCTTGGCAGTGGTTGTGGCTTTACTGGTGGCTATTTTTGCAAAAAACACCTGGCAAATTCAGTTCAAGCCGTCCGTTAAGAACGCAGCGATCTTGGCGTTGATGTTCGTGATCTGTCTTATGTACATGGGTGAAGAATCCCCCTTCCTGTATTTTCAATTTTAGGGAAAAGGCTGCATAGCCTTTTTTCATGCTTTTGGATCATTCCAGAAATTCTTATTTTTTGGATTCCGGACTCAAATTTCGGATTCGGAATCCTCTTCCTTAAATATATTTGATTTGAGGCTGTTTCCGTTCTGGCTCAGCCATTGCAAATAGCGATTCCCGTCTAAGTAATTCTTAAAACGGGGATGAACGAAATGCAGCTTTTTTCAAACTTTTTGCAGCTCAAAAAAATCACGGTCGGCTTGGTGGCCCTCCAAATCTTAGCCTGTCAGCCGACGGAATCACCTTCAACAAAGACAGCGGCAGGGGAGCCACAAAGCAATCAATCACAAACCGCAGCCAATACTCGCGTCACCATCGAAATTTCCAAAAAAGTGGAACTGCGTGAGGACCGTGCCAACATTGAAGAGTTCAAAAATAATCTGAACCTTTATGTCGCAAAAATCCGAATTCCCGAGGACATCTTTGTCGAAGATATCAAGATTTCAACTTCACAAAACCCCTCGGCCTTAATTCCAAAATACACGCAATTAGCGAAAAGCGATGCTACATATGAAAATGGATTTTATCAACTCACTGAGACTCTGAATTTGTGGCAACAAGGTTTCAACGCCAAAACAGTCATCTACAAAGTTATGGGACCAGATAGCACAATCGAAGAAGTGTCTTTTGAATTGTATCCAGATTTAGTTGTCACAGGTGAGCAAAACCAGACGATAACCTTGGCCTCTCTAGGAATTCTTTCGGGTAACTATCGTTTCGGTGTTCTCTTTTTAGAAAAGGGTGTCGTTCTTAACACCCAAGGTGCTTCAGTAAATTTTCAAGTGGATCGCCTCTATGCAGACGAAGCGAAGATAGAAAGCTTTTCCGAGCAACAAGCCAACATACTGCCTTCTTACGGTGAAGCCGGACGCTCTGGCGGGCGTTTGACTCTAAAAGCTGTGTCAGCTGTTGGTCAGTTGAATATTGAAATGCGCGGAACTGCAGGGGGGAAAGGCTACCCAGCTCTTGTTCAAGATAAAAAAGCCAGTGTTCGTCCTCCTGGGGCACCAGGGGTGGTTGAGCACTATTGCGATGCTCCTATCTGGAAAAGCCCTCGTTCAGGTCCGATGGATCTTAAAAACAGAAGACTGGGTCGATGCGGAATGATTTGCGTAAAAGATCCCGAGGATGGCCTTCCCGGTGAAAATGGTTTCGCTGGTTTTCCTGGTGGAAAAGGCGGAGCCGGAGGAGCTTCGGGATTTGCAGAAGTTTTTATAGAAAACCCAGCCCCCGAATTTCAAGTACAAATATTTCATTTCTCTGGCAAGGGCGGCCTAGGAAGTCCTGGCAGTGCAGGCACACCGGGGACGGATGGAAGCTTACCGGGAGAAGACTTCGGTATCTGCCGCAAAGCCCGCAAAGGCGCCCCGGGAATTAACGGAGCCCATGGTGCCAACGGAGAGAATGGATCCGATGGAGCTACCGAAGTCAGTCAGATCACAATCGCAGGACAGAAAGTTTTTTAAGGAGTTTATCATGAAAAAAAGTTTTATCTCTTACAGTGTTATTATCGCTCTATCCACGGCGGCATGTTCGCCGCGTAAAGACACCCCAGCTGCACCGGCGGCTCTTTTGCCAGCGACTGTGAAGCCCCTCACAGGATGGGATTATTTCCAGCAGTTGTTAGGTGATTCAAATACTTCAGCCAACTTGCCATTAGCAGAGGCCCTAGCTCCTTTGTTGCAAGAGATGAATCCCGAGATCGTCATCGAGTTGCGCAAAAATTTTGCAAGCCAAGAGTTGATGCCCTTTTCAGTCCAAGCTAGCGATCAATTAGCCAAAGTTCATCAAGGACTGATTATTGGAGAATCTCCACTAGCTGCTGATACGGCTTTGCTAGCAAGAACGCTTAATTTAAATCCTTCGATTGTTGAGCAGAGCCATTTGTTTAATTATCAGTTGGAAGCCAAAGTAGCAGGGCTTGCGCAGTCAATAGCACTGCAAAACTTGCTTAAAACTTTCAATGAACAAATAAAATCAGACAGCACGGATCTTGCCGCACAAATTGTGAAGCAGCTAGTAAGTTCAAATTCTGATGTTATTGAGAAAATTGACAAAACAAAATCGTTGCAGGATCGCAAACAAAAAATCACCAAAGTGATTGGCTATCTGAAACAGGCGGATGCCTTGTTTGTTCAGTACGGCATCAACCCTTCGGATCAGACGGCAATGGTTGTTTATACGTCAGTCGCAAGTGTTTTGGTTATGACTCTTGAGCAGCATCCAAGTGTCAAAGTTCTTTCCGACAAAGTGCGAGAAGTTGCGGACCTGACGATGAAAGCACGAAGATTGGTCAGCTTAGCAAGAACTCTGCAAGAATATGGCGAAAGTTTGCACACCGATGCCGTGGCGATGGGTAAAAGTGTCAAAGCTATATTTAACAAAGTTCGTGAAGTGCAAGCAGATCTAGATATCGAACTTTCTGCGGACGGTAAAAAGAAAGCTCATGCCATTTTAAATGATTTTTTAAGTGGCAGCACCGATCCTCAGTCTGTTTCAACTGAGGATGATGACAAGGGTCTTGTTGGATTTTTCGAAAAAAAGCATAAGTTAGATGCTGACGTGCAGGACTTTTTAAATCGTGCTGATAAGGCGTCTCGATCATTAGAAAATATTTTGACTATCACTCAGAAGGTGACGGGCGCTATCGGTGTTCAGATGCCATCTGAAGTTCATAAGGCCATCCACGTCGCTGTGCAAATCAATCAGACCGTCAAAGCTGTGCAGGTTGTTTCTAAAGCGTTCTCTAGTGGAGGCATTGTTGGAGCTCTGGGAGCTTTGTCCGGAGGCCCTGCCTCTATGGCTTTAGCTGTCTTCGGTGGCGAGATGGGAGCCAATAGTGAAAACGCTGCGATACTCAGCGAGCTTTCCTCGATCAAAAGAAGCTTGGCAGAAATGACTCGTCTTCAGCAAGAGGTACTAGAAAATCAAAAAAAGATGTTCGTGATGATGAAGGAACTTGCTCTGTTGATTGAAGAATATCATCAGGAAGAGATGATGGCATTGACAGACATTCGCGAAGAAATTGGTGATTTAAAGGAAGGGCTCAGTGAAATCGATGAAGCGGCATTCCGATCTTGTCAGGCTTTAACAGCTTCGGCTTTAAACAAAGCTTCTTATTTTCTAAAACCTCAGACGGCCACTTCACAGCCCTCTGTGTATAAGTTTCTTTATTCAAATGTAGATTTGATGAAGCAGACTTTAAAAGAAGTGAACAACACTCCTGAGGCATTGAATCAGTTCATCAATAGAGGTTCTGCTTCAAACTTCAAAACCTGCCAGCAAGAGCTGAGCACTGTTTTTTTGGACGGAGATCATCTTAAGTTCAGTCGAAAACTTTGGATCGATCAAGATGCTTACGGCAAGAGTGTTCGTGATGGTGGTTTAATTTCGAGAAAGTACTTTAAACCCGCTTTGGAGTATTTGCAGGCTATGACTGCAAAGAAAGAAGGCCATTGGGAAAATCTGGGTTTGCATTTACCTGTTTTGGATGTCCAGTCCTTGATGACCGCAAAAAACAAGTTTTTGGATCAGCCAGGGGAGGGCACAAATCTATCTGAACTGCAAAATTTGACCGCAACAAATAAACTTGAAAAATACGCCAGTGCTTTGTTGGTTTTGCATCCGTATATCAGTATTGAGGCCGAAGTTTGGAGTGGGTCTGTGGCAGATTTGATCAAGGTGGGTACAAAAAATGCCACTATTGATCGGTCTCGCGAGATGCTGGTGAATGCATTCCAGCGCATCCAAATGGCAGTGGCACAAGAAGCGGTTTTGGCAGGGGAGCCCTTGTTGCCTTTTTTAAGTAAAGATTGGGATCATGTTCTTTCAGATCTTGATTGTAAGAGGAACCCAACCTACCATTGTTTCGTCAGAGAAAACAGTCTGATGATGGGGAATTTACTGACCTACGTTCTTTATCAACGCATGGGTGGGGCCGGATTCAATAGCGGTCGTTTGGTGGATTTTAAAAGAAACACTTATAAAAACTTGCTGGCCCATCCAAACTTAATGGCCCAAGTGCTTGGGGTTCAAGTCAATCGCATCAAGGTTCAAAGCAATGGTCAAGTGGTGTTGTCTTTAGCTTCTGATGGCTCTCAGGACGTTCCATTTCCAGATGTCGAGGTGGTTGCGAATGGGCATATTCAATACACGCAAGCCATGAGCCGTTTGTTAAGGCTGCAGCATAAAGTGGCGGATGAGCTTGTAAAACTGAATTACAAAGCACCGCAAGATAAGAACGAAATGGGTTTGGCACAGTCGATGTTTTTGTAATTAAGAACGCCGATCAGCATCACAAAACAAGGGGGCTAAGAAGGCCCCTTGTTTTGTGCTTTAGACTAAAATTATTCTAGCAACTTTGCAGAGATGCCATTATCTTCCAGTCTATGAAATACATTCTGCTTTTTGGTTTTTTATCTTTTTCATTTTTGGCTAGTGTTGCCGGATTTGTATATACCGTAGATCCACTTTGCTACTACCATTGCGACCAGATCGATTTATCCCAGTCCACACAAAATGTTTACTATCAGGGGGCTCAGATCGCAAAGGCCCACGGTGATGCTGAAATTTTGATCTTGGGTTCTTCTCGGGGCCAAACGACGTCTCCTTTTTGGGTTCAAGAAGTCACAGGCAGAAAGACTTTGAACTTATCTTTGGGAGGGGCGGATCTGTTGCTCAAACTTGTTTTGGCAAAAATCTCTGAAGACTCAGGGGCACCCATAAAGAAAATTATCTGGATGGCTGATTTCTTTGAGTTTATACCCGAGAACACAGATGCAAAAGTATTGAACACAAAAGCCTTTGCCCCATATTTGCCTGAATCCGAGCGCAGTTCGGTTGGCCCGTTGTCTTTTGTACAACGCTTGATTGATCACAAGAGTTTTGAAGCCTCTATTGCGAACCTAAAGAAACGGGAATTCAACTTCTCGGATCAAGGGGCCGGTTCAGGAATTGATTACAAGGCCTGTTTAGCTGATGATTTTAAGGGGTCCACGGACGAAGCCGTTTTAGGTAAGGAAGTCGATTTACTTTTTGAAAGCTACAAAAAATCTATTTTTAAATATCCTCAATCGCAGAAATATTGGACTCACTTTTTGAATCAGTTGAATAAATGGAGCGAGCAAGGAGTTGAGGTAGAAATTGTCATAGCTCCATACCATCCTCAGTTTATGCAGCGAATGCAGAAAGAAATTCCGGAAGTTTATAAAGCCCAGTCCGAGTGGATTTTACGACTTGAAGCTTTGAATCTGCCTAAGGTTAAAGTTAAAAACTACATTGATGGCATTCCAGGTGGCGATTCTTCGCCTAGGTACTGGGACGACGGAGTTCATTATTCCTGTCTGGGTGCCATGCGTATGATTTAGGACACTATAAAGTGTCCTTTGCTTGAGTGACCTTCTCACGAAATTCTTGATCAGATTCATTGATAGGTTTACAAGCGTCTTTATGAAATCGAATCTTAGTGTTTTTATTGAACAGATTGGTCACTTGCTTGAAGTGGCATCTAGGCAAAATATCAGCCTTCGTTATTTTGGTGGTGTGGGAAGTTTTGCGAACCTATCAGAGCAAGAACAGATTCTTGCTGTCACCGGCCTAAGCAAATACAGTGAGCTATTGCCGATCTTTAAGTCAGTGAATTTTTGGGGAACGAGTTCATACCCACTAGATGTGCTGTACTCGGAAAGTTACGATCAGCTTTTTGAAAGACTGCCGTTTTATCAGGCCTCTTTGAATCGCGCGGCAATGAAGATTTTCAAAGGGGAAATGCAGTTTATCGAGAATCCTGTGCCTACTCACGTTGCCTGGGAAAAACAGGGCAGTATGAGTTGTGAAATAAGCTATAAGTTTTTGGCGGCGGTTTACAATATTGATGGTTATTTGGTTGGGGCTCTTTGTGTCAGTCAGATTAAACCAATTTCTAATTAATAAAGTATTTCTCAATTGAAATGTTGCGTCCTAATGTTCTTAATTTAGCGTCTGCATCTCGTCTCGTTATAGAACAAATGTTTTTTTTATATTAACGATGCAAATTTTATTCGGCATACTGTGAAAATGAATTGGATCGTTACTGGTTTATCTAGCGTTGGTTCAAATATTACGCGAATCAAATCTCGGCTTCGTTTTCTTTCCGTTTCTCTTTTGATTTTCTTTAGCTCTTCCGTCGTGTGGGCTGCGAGCACCGCTGTTTCACTTTCTGGTACTGCAAGTAGTTTTACTTGCGCTCTTCCTTGGGGAGGCACCATCAGTGGGGGACAAAGCGTGACAGCGTACTATCAGGCCTCCGGGACTTGTGTGAATTCATGCACTGCTTATTCGACTGTTAGAACTTGTACTAACGGAACCCTTTCAGGTTCGACTTCTTATCAATATGGCTCTTGTACGCCAGCATCTAATTGTACGGTAAACAAACTGCGTATCGGTGTTGGGGTTTACTCTGGTACGCAAAGTGGTAGTTTTTCTTTTAGTCCTTCCACTTACACGGCAAGAACTTTTGTTTCTTGTGCATCTGAATATTCTTGTACCGGCTCTGGCAACACGGTGGCTGCAGCAAGCACGGGCTCCAATATTAGCTCGGTTGCTCACGTTGTTGATTTCACGTTCTCAACTCGCCCAACGTCAGTGAATGTCACCCTCAGTGGTAGCGCTACGGTTGGATATAATCCCACTTTTTATTGGGTTTATAGTGATGGGTCTTCGGCTTCAATATCGGCAAGCTGTAGTAATGGCGGATATGCCTCTCACTATTACACTTCTTGGAGTAGTGTGAGTTACACGTGTACACTGCCAGCGCCTTAAATTTTATTGAACCGAATTTGTGCGCGATTAGCTGCGCACAAAAGCCAAAAGCTCGTCGTATTTTTTAGCATCAGCCAGGCGAAGTGCGCGGATGTAATTGCTTCGGACTTCGCCATGCTTGCCTAAGGCTTTCTTATCGACTTTCATACCCCAAGTAAAAGGTTCGTGATCTAAAGAAAACAACAAACAGTCCGTTGCGACCCGGGCCCAGCGTCCATTCCCATTGGCAAAGGGGTGGATATACACAAGGCGGTGGTGAAAGCGAGCCGCGATTTCATCCATCGGGTAAGTTTCGTGGGTGATCCAGTACTTCACATCATCGAGCAGTTTTTTGATTTCGACAGGAACCATGTACCAAGCGACACCGATAGATTTATCCGAGTTGCGATAGGTCCCAGCCCACTTCCACACTAAACCGAACATCTGTCGGTGGAGATGGCGTAAAAAGCGTTCACTTAAAACCGCTTTGCGCTTGCGCGAAAAAGCCCAAGTTTCTCCTGCTAAAATGTTGTCTTGTTCAACAGCATTCAGCTCACTTTGTGTTGAGATATAAGTCGGAATCAATCCTGCAATCTCATTTGGATTTAACGGTGTGGCCCCAGGTGGGTAGACAAGTTTAAAGCTCATGAATATTTTTTCCAGATTCGAGAGTCGAGTTTTCTTTTCAGTTCTCGCGCGAGTTCTTCTTCATGCAATTGTGCTTCGGCAGGACGTACTTCTTGATCCTCAAGCTCCATCGTGTGCACGGTTCGTTTTAAAATTTCTCGAGCCGCGCGCTGACACTGTTTTTCAAGGATGGCGTTCAAAGACTCTTCTTGAGGAACCAAAGCATAGACAAATTTGCAGCCCATAGCCCGAGCTGCCTTCTCCATCGTTTCAAGGCTGACCTTTTTATCGATCTCTCGCTTTTCTAAAAGAATCACTCCGGACTGCTGAATACCCATTCTTTCCGCAAGTTGCTTGGAGGTCATTCCTAGGGATTCGCGAACAGCCTTAATCCAGCCAGACCTTGGTAAGAGGGCGGCTTTCAACGGAAGAAATATCTTCATTTTTTCGTCGATACTTTTTCTTTGGGTCTTTACCAGTGTTTTATTTTTCTTCATTCTTAGATGATATCTTATAGTATATAATTAAACAAATTTAAAATATGTTTTAGTATATATATTATATTCAAAATTGTGGGACCTCTTGCGTAGATAGGAGGAAACCTCTGGTCTTGGTATTTAAAAACGATTTATGCTTTATCTTTGGGGGTTTTATGCGTTCTTTGTGGCTTGGTCTGTTGTTGCTGTCATCTGTTTCTTGTACTCATACTATCGACTTTAGAACGTCCCATTTTGCTTCACCCGTTGTTGGCGATGAGCAATGGAGTGGTCACTTGGCAGCCGTGGGATCCGGAGTCACGAAGATCACTGTGGTGAACGACATAGAGACGAATCCCCCGACACGTTCAGCTTTGGAAGTGAACAAAGACGTCAATGTCGCAGATCTGATTGGTGCTAGCAACGTGAGTGCGGACTTCAGTTTAAATGTTTGGCGAGAGTTTGATATATTTTTGGACGGATCTCTAGCTGGTATTCGTTATCAGTTCTTAAACCACGGCAAGCAAGACCGTGTGTGGGTGGGGGCATTGCATGGAGCCTTTGCACAGCGTACGACTTCGACCTCTTCAACAAAGTCTGGCATTGAGTCGAAAGCGGAATCCAAAGTGACAACAAGCCAAGCTGGTATCAGTCTTGGGTATAAGTTCGCAGCTGTGGTGCCTTATTTTTCTTACATCCTTGAGTCCCACGAAGTTTCAACAAATGTGACGAACGGAGGCGGGAAGTTCGGTCCGTTTGAAGACAAGGGGACGCACTACAATTATTCGATAGGGCTTAGTTCTCACCATCGTGGAATCAGTTATGCGATCGAGTACAACATGATCGAAATTTCATGGGACCGTGCTGAAAGAGCCTACCAGAACTCTGCCGGAGCTAAGATCGGTTTCGCTTGGTAATTTTTCAAATCGGAGGCCGTCATTCTTCGGCCTCTTCACCTGGACCTGTCAGTTGAAGCATAGCAACAATCAAAGGGCAATGTGCTGACAGCCGAGACTCTAATAACTAAGCTTGTACTGAATCTTTCATAAGGTGCTGCCAAGAAGGCAGTAAAAGTGGGGCTAGTTATGCAAGAACAAGAAATGTTCAAAAAGCTTATCGACATTGCTGGAACGATTGTTCTGGATCGCGAAGCTGAAATAAAACTTGCAGTTGTCTGTCTTTTGGCTGGTGGCCACTTACTGATTGAAGACTCGCCCGGGGTTGGTAAGACCACACTAGTTAAAACACTGGGTAAGCTTTTAGGACTTGAAACCAAGCGAGTTCAGTTCACTGTGGATCTTTTGCCTTCGGACATTTTGGGGGGACATATTTTCAACCCCCAGACGCAAAAATTTGTCTTTTATCCAGGCCCGATTTTTTCACAAATGTTTGTCGCAGATGAATTGAATCGCACCAGTCCTCGCACGCAAAGTGCCCTTTTACAAGCGATGGAAGAGTCTTATGTTTCCATTGAAGGTCAGGACATGGAATTGCCTTCTCCATTCTTTGTGATTGCAACACAGAACCCACAAACGCAGTCGGGCACTTTCGCATTACCTGAAAGTCAGCTCGATCGATTTTTGATGAGTCTTGAATTACCTTATTCATCTAAAGAAACTGAAGAACGACTTTTCAGATTTCAAGAGCCTAAAAATAAGATCAATTCTTTGCAGGCACTTCTGTCAAAAGAAGATTTGCTCGGGGCCCAACAGGCTGTTGAAAAAGTGAAAGTGTCAGAAGCGGTAGCGGGGTACGTCAGTGCTTTGCTAGAAGCTTCGCGAAGCAACATCATCGACAGAGCCCTGCCACTATCCACCAGAGCAGGGATTGCCCTGGTGCGCGCAGCGCGGGCTTGGGCTTACCTTGAGGGTCGAGATTATTTAAGGCCTGAAGATATTCAAGTTGTCGCAATTTCCGTATTGGGTCACCGTCTCGGAGGAAGTCATGGCGTTAAGCAAGGTCGTCAATGGGCTCAAGAACTTCTTCAGAAAACAGCAGTCTAGACTCGTAGAAAAACAAAAACCGCTGATTGTTCCAACCGGGTTCGGTTGGTCCTTTGGTTTGACGGCATTAACTATTTTTGTTTTTGCTGTTGGGTTTTCGAATAATCTGATTTTTATGTTGGTCTTTTCAATGGTGGCTGTTGCAGTTACAACAGCTCACTTTACCAATCGAAACATTGAAAAAATCAAATTTAAGTCGCTAAAAGCCCCATACATTTTTGCAGATGAAGTCACTGAATTGCATCTACGTGTGAGTAGTGCAGGGAGCTCGCACGCTTCTTACGATTTAAAAATTTCATTAGTCGATGCAAATAAAAAAACAGTTTGTGCGCAGGGGGTAAATCTCAAAGGGAAAGGCTCAGAGGCCATTGAACTTGAATATATTTTTTCACAAAGAGGGGTTCAGCCTCTGCCCATTGTCGAAGTCAAAAGCGATTTTCCCTTCGGACTTTTCCAGGCGTGGAAGCGAATGGCTGAAAGAAGAGATGTCGTGGTCTTTCCCAGCCGTCAAGGGGATTCAAATTGGCCTCAGTCGCTTTTAGGCGGTGACCTTGGCACCTCCGGTTTCTTTAAAGGGCATCGAATTTTTCATAGATCAGATTCTGTGCGACAAATTGATTGGCGAGCCAGCAGTCGCCGCCAAGAACTTTTGGTGAAACAGTTTGAGGGTGAGCAGCAAAAGACTTTGGCTTTTGCTTGGGAACAAACGGCGCACTTAAGAGATTTTGAAAGCAGGGTTTCACAATTGGCTTTGTGGATCGATTTAGCCGAGAAAAATAATCACAAGTACAGTCTGCGCGTAGGAAGATTCTCGTCACCTTTGAGGCAAGGCATGGATCATTGGGGCGAGTGTTTAGCTTTTCTTGCGCAAGTTCAAGAAGAAGAGATTGAAAGATGAAAACATTCTTTAGTGACAAAGTTTTCTTTTTTTCGCTATTAGGTGCGATGGCCATGGTGGCTGTCGAAGTGCCAGTGTGGGTCGCTTTTTTTGCCCTAGGTTGTGTCTTGTATAAAGTGACATCCGAAGTTTATTCTTTACCGAAGATATCGAAGTTCGTGACGGGGTTGTTAAGTTTAGCATTGTTGGCAGTGGTCTTAGTTCAATTTAAAACGCTGGTGGGGCAGGATCCCGCCTATACTTTTCTTTTAGGTCTTACAGGACTTAAGATTTTGGACTATCAGACCATCCGAGACCGAAAGTTTTTGGTTTTATTAGGTTTTGTTTTGTTAGCCGTGAAGGCTTTGTTCACTGTCGATGTGTATTGGTTTTTACCGACCTTTACTGTTTTTGCCGGTCTTTGGTTGTCTTTATTGCCGACAGATTTTGCGTTCAAAAAACAGATTCTTTTGCGAGTTTTTGCTTTCTCGTTACCACTAGCCGTCGCTTTATTTTTGCTTTTTCCACGTGTGGTTTTTCCATGGGCCGTCAATCAAGCAGGAATCCAGGGGCAAATTGGTTTCTCGGATTGGCTTTCGCCAGGCAATGTGGCGGAGCTGGCTTCGCGCAATGAACTTGTTTTGCGCGCGCAGTTTTTTAATAAAAAGGTTAATTCGCCTCTCTATTGGCGAGGATCGGTGCTAACTGTTTCAGAGGGCTTAAGCTGGCAACCTCGCAGAATGGAGACAGTCGCACCAGAAGTGAATTCCGCAGGTCTATGGGATTTCCAAGTGACACTGGAGCCTCAAGCAAAAAGATTTCTATTTGTTCCTGAAAATACAGCCGGCGTGCAGTTGGATGGACAAAATCATTTGTCTTTACGCGGGCAAACTTTTAGGGCGACCAGAACTTTGAACAGTGCTTTGGTTTACCGAGGTTGGATGTCCACGGTAGAGCCAAATCCCAAAGACACGGCTGATGATATTTTAAAGGCATATCTACAGATGCCAGATGTCGGTGAGAAGACTCAAAATCTTTTGAAATCCTTAAAAGGTAAATCCGCGAGTGTCGAGGGTCGTTTGCAGTCCCTACAAGATTTTTTTGAAAAGGATGATTTTCAATACACTCTGCAACCTGGCACTTACCTAGGTGAAAATCCTTTGGAGCAATTTCTATTCGATCGCAAAAAAGGTTTCTGCGAACACTTCGCAGGTGCTTATGCCACTTTGGCTCGGGGATTGGGAATTCCCTCGCGAGTGGTTGTGGGTTATCAGGGCGGTAAATACAATGAAGTCGGCGACTTCTGGAGCATCAATCAAAACGCCGCCCACGCCTGGGTCGAAGTGTGGCACCAGGGCCAGTGGCAGACCATAGACCCCACTCGCTGGGTTGCTCCGTTGCGCTTTGAAATAGGCCCAGATGATTTTTTTGCACTGTCCCTGGCTGATCAGCTGACCTACGCCAAGCAAATCAACTGGCGTCCTTCACGGGCATCGTTTTTAGAATGGATGGAGCAGGTTTCGTTTTTCATTGAAAACATCAACTACCAGTGGACGTCGTTCATCATTGATTACGATCGTCAATCTCAGTTGAATGTGTTGATTCAATTCACTTTAACGACAGTTTTCTCAAGTCGAGGACTGATTGTTCTGGTTCTTTTTATTTTGGGTGGCACAGTTTGGCTTTTTTGGAGAACATTCCGAAAAACCTCATCCATGATTTATCGTTTCCAAAGACTGGAGAAGAAACTGCAGAAAAAGGGTATAGTGCGTGGGGTTGCCGAAGGACCAGTCACTTTTTTGCAGCGTCTACAAGCCAGCTTCCCTGAGGAGCAAGACTTCTACCAAAAGTTCCAACAGATGTACGAACACGAAGTCTACCAAGGAAAATAAAAAGAAGTGGTATGTTGATAGTTCAAAAGGGAAAAGGTACGCCGTACCTTTTTGAGTTGCGACGCATAAAAAGGGAATATGAGAATGCGCAGTTCCCTCTAAAGATCTCCAAGAGGCCACATCTTGCATGATCTTGCACTTTTTTGTTTCCATTTTTTTCGAGTAACTATCCGTTAGAGACACTTGAGAATAATTTACGGCGTGTATCCCCCCTCCAAAGATCGCCCAGAGATTACATATTGTCTGGTTTAGGTTCAGATTGTTTCTGTTGTTATAGAAACAATAAGACTTTCGCCTCTATTATTATAATTATTCCTATATATATAGAAAGTATTATGAAAATACCCATATTTCCGATATTATTACTATACTTATGGAAACAATAGAGGTCTTATGGCGCGCTCAATTCAAATAAAACCGACTCCAAGTAATCCCGAAGTGACCAGTCGGGAAGACCTTGCTGAATTTGTAAGGGCTCGTAGGACTCAATCTCATTTGCGTATCGATGATGCTGCAGCTCTTTGTGGTGTCTCTGTCGAAACTTTATCAAAGATCGAAACTGCCAAAGCTGGCGTTACTGTCGACAGCTTATTTAAAGTTTTAAGTGGTTTGGGCATTCAACTGAAAGTGAAGCCATGGTGACTTCCAAAAAAGCCGAGATCCGCATATTTCATGAAAATGTACATGTCGGAGACATTTCCTATGATCTTCAGGCGCAGAAGTTTGGTTTGATGTACTCGTCAGAATGGCAGAGTCATGGTTTTGCTCTTTCACCTCATTTGCCTTTATCAGGTGAAATTGAATCTGAAAGTTTATCAAAGTTTTTGGAAAATCTTTTGCCAGAAGAAGACTCCTTAAAAGCTCTAGCTAGGACCTTGCAAACGACTTCGGGAAATACTTTTGGGTTGATCGCTGCAATAGGCAAAGATGCAACAGGAGCTTTTTCTTTTTTGACTGATGATTCTCAAGTAATGACTTCTTTTAGAGCCATACCAGTCGATGAATTGACCGATAGAGTTTTAAAAAGAGCAGAAATGCCTATTAGCATTTGGGATGGAAAACCCAGGCTGTCTTTAGCCGGAGTTCAAGAAAAGCTAGGTGTCACAATCAAAGATGGGCAGTATGGGTTTGGAGAAGGAGATCTTGCTTCAACGCATATTCTTAAGTTCGGTAAAAAAGATCAGCACTTAGTTTTGAACGAGTTTTTTTGTATGACTTTGGCAAAAAAAATCGGTCTGAATGTCGCAAATGTTGAGTTGATTCGGTTAGGCGAACGTGTATTGCAGGTCGAGCGCTTTGATCGCAAATGGAAAAAACAGAACCAAGTTAGTCGTCTTCATGTTATTGACGGATGTCAGGTGCTTAATATTCCGCCAACATTTAAGTATCAACGTATTGTTCCTGTTGGGCCAGATAGAGATAACTACTTGAGCCCCGTGAGTGCTCAAAATCTCTCTGCATTTTGTAAAGAATGTCGTGTTCCCGCAAAGGCTCGATTGCAACTGTTGCAATGGATACTTTTCAATCTCCTTATTGGAAATACAGACAGTCACGGTAAAAACATCTCTTACTTCGTAAATAAAAAAGGGTATGAGTTAGCACCTTCTTACGATCTGATCAATGTCACTGTTTACGAAGGTTTTAATCATGAGCTGGCTTTTAAGATCGGTGATACATTTGTGCTCGACGAAGTGAAAGCATATCAGCTTCTTGAGATGTCTCAACAAATGGATCTAGCACCTCGTCTTGCTGCAACTCAATTAAAGAAAGTCTGCAAAGAGGTGTTGAGACATATTGATCTAATAACATTTGATGACCTTGATGCTTCAGAGAAATTTTTTATAGATAAACTCGTGAATAATATTAAAGACCGGGTGAATGTATTTTTGAGTCAAGAGCCCTTAATTTTATCTTTAGCGAGAACGCAAGGTTGAGATAAATTCAGGAGTCCCCGCGTTTTTTTGAATGCAATTTTTTAAAATTCTCATTTTTTAGAAACGAGAAGTAGATTTGAGATATTCGTTTTGATTTCAAGAATTGAAATTTAATTTCACACCTTACCCACATTCATTTCGAATTTATAAAATCTTAATATTTTCAGGCACTAAAGTGGTTTCTACGGATGCTTCAATAATACAGAACTGATGATAGTTTCACTGTTTTTAAATTGGCAGAGAGCTTGCAGACGTAGTCTGGCTCATCGCTAAATTTTTGAAAAAAGTGGGGATAAATGAAAATTAAAACTATGATCCTAATAGGATCTATATTTTGTGGTCAGCCGAGTTTTGCGGGGACTTGTGATCGTGATTGCAATATTGGAGGGCCTGATTATCCGTGCCCAACATGGAGTGAACCTTTACGAATGTGTGGAAGTATTATCTCAGATCCGGTTTGTCAGTCTCAAGCTATTATTTGTAAGCAGAAGTTTCCAGCCTGTGTTACTTCAGGGCTTATTGCATATGCGGTGACTCCGGCCTGTATTGGTGCCCTTTTTGAGACTGGTCCGAGTCCATTTGCACTAGCTGTCTGTGGGATCTCTGCAGAGTCGATTCAACAAGTTTATAATAATTGTCAGTAAATCAGGAGGTACATTGTGTTCAAAAAAAGTTTTATTTTAGTAAGCTGTCTGTTTTCTATTTCATGCGCTTCAAATAAGCCAATATGGGATGGTCCACGTCAACCGGATATTGTCGTAAGTTTTAGCGAAAAGCCTACGGAGCGTAAGCAATATTTGGGAGATTTTATCGTCGAAGAAGTTGGAAGTGATTTGTCGCAAGTTCGGCAAAAGGCGATTGCGAAGGTTACTGAAGAACTTCGTAAGGCCGGTGGTAACTATCTCTATGTTGCCTCGATGGGGTCACAAGAAGTGAGCGCGGGTTGGTTTAAATCGCCAAAGGCTATGTTTGAAAAAAAGGTGAGGATTGAGGCTCAGGGGTATTTGGTAAAATAGGGTGATTTTGAAAGTTAGCCGCCATTGTCCTGTTTGGTTTGCTTCAGGATCTAGCAGATTCCAGTGCTCTGACTTTTGGAATCCAAAGTTATTGGACGCGCCTTGTGCAACCTGCATTTAAAAAATAATCATAAATATCATTTATTTAAGCCAATGTTTGCAAAAACGGACTTGAACTCCAGAAATGCAAAGACTTCATCGGGTAGACGCATCTGAACAGAAGAACAGTTTCGAGTCTTTACGTCTGTCTTGTTCGAGCAACCCAATCTGTGCGGGGGGTGCTCGGACAAGCACAATATTAAACACCGGGTGAATGTATTTT
This sequence comes from uncultured Bdellovibrio sp., assembly GCA_964431515.1. Taxonomy (GTDB): domain Bacteria; phylum Bdellovibrionota; class Bdellovibrionia; order Bdellovibrionales; family Bdellovibrionaceae; genus Bdellovibrio. Next base: position 18,156 of record CAYSKF010000006.1, on the reverse strand, counting down.
TGAGTCAAGAGCCTTTAATGTTATCTTTAGCGAGAACGTAAGGTTGAGATAATTTTATATTTATACGAATAACCAGAATATTTGCTCGAGCGCACTCAGTAGTTTCTGCTCTTTTACGTGGTGCTGAATGACGTATAGTCCGTCCAGCCCCTATTAATGATTTAAAGTCGATTTAGCTGATTAGAGAAATCGAAATCTTTGTTCCTCTATTGGGAGCAGATTCAATTTTAACGTCCCCACCCCAGGAGCGGACTGCTTGAATTGCAGGGAATAGGCCCAAGCCATTCCCTCGCTCTTTTCCATGGCTAACCGATTTAAGTTGCACTTGCTCAAGAATTTCTTTTGGGATTCCTTTACCTGAGTCTCTCAATTCTAAGATAAGTTTATCGCTGACCTCGGAAAAATTTAAAATAACAAAGCCACTGTCATTAATGGCCTCAATCGAGTTGTTAATTAAATTTGAAAGCAGCCTGCTTAGTGCTCCAATTTCACATCTATAGTTTTTTTGACTGGTGTCTTCGGCATAGAATTGAATGCGAATGTTAGAAGGCGCCGTTAGCATTTTCTCCGCAATTAGAGAAAGGCATGTCTGCTGAATTGTTTCGCAGGAGGCTAGGCTGACGGACGGGTTATCTAACTTAATTTCAGAAGGTGGGGGCGTGATTGAACTATTAAAACGACTTTGATCTAACAAATCATCAGCAATCTTCATGATTCGATTGGAAGCTTCACTTAATAGTAATCCTTCCTCTTGCAGTATTGGTTGTATCTTCTTTGAAAGGATGTTCAACACGCTCAAAGGAGATCTGATGTCATGAGCCACTTGCCTAGAGATATTTACCAGTACTGACCTTTTTGACTCTTCGATGAGGTTTTTCTCAGCCTCTTCGAGTTTACTAACTAGATCTAAATAAGAATCACTGAGAACATGCATTTCTGAAAATCTAGTTTGAGACGTTATTTGCTTAAGAGTAGTGGCATCGCGAAGATTCGATGCCATCACTTTTGAAAAGTCTCCTATGGGTAAGACGATCTCTTGTCTTATAATATTGTGAAGTCTCTTGTCCGCAAAATAGAAAACCAAAACGATGACTATTAAGAAAACGAGGTTAATCAATAGGTTTATAAAAATTATTTCTGCATCGATACGCATACTTACAAAACCAACTTCGTTTTCACTTGTTGCTGGTTCTGTTGGGTTGAAAAGAATAGGGACCCTTGTTGAAACAACGAAAAGTGATGATTCAGTTCTATCTAAATTGCAGTAAAAATCTAAGTCCCTGGTAATGGTCAACCTTTTAATGCTTTTGTCAGAAAAATGGGAGCGACAGCTTTCGTAGACATGCACCTTGTTGCCAGTAAGTAAATCATTTCTTATTGATTTCTCGATTGAAAGTGCCTGTTGATTTAAAAGTATACTTTTTTCTCTGTATTGCAAAAGCAATGTTGTCAGGAGAAAAAGAAGACCGCTAAAGAAAATAATTCCGGCAGTCTTCTTCTGTGCATTTTTATAAAAAAATAGAAGGCTATTTTCCATCAGGAATGTGGAGCTCTCGCAGATTAAGATGGAAAGAATAGTTCAAGTCAGGCAGTTGAATTTCTTTGTTGTGTACGATCGGAATACTGTTTTGACTAAATGGGATTACGTTCATATTTTCTTCCCACTTCTGAAAAATATCACTGTATTTTTTCAAGCGTTCATTTTTATGGCTCATAAAGCGTGCAGAGTCTAACTCTTTGAGTAAATCAGCGGCAGGTATTTCGGCCTTTGCAAGAACGGATTTAGGGTTAAGCATTTCCAGATAACCATCTGGATCAGATATAACGCCCTGGTAAGGAATAAATACTAAGTCAAAATCGCCATCGATAATCGGCTGTAATAAATCTTTTCCTTTGACGTTTTTGAATGTGACATCAAATCCCGCTGCTTGAAAAGCACCAACAATTTTTTCAACAGAAGATTCAAGAAATATACCGTATGGGAATATTATATTAATCTTTTCTTTTTTCTCTAGCCTCGGAAGAGCTGATACTGTCTGTTCTTTTTTGTAATAGAACTCTGGCATGATACCCAAGGGTAAATATGTGTCTAAAGGACTATCAAACTTTGTTAAAATCCCTTTTTGACTTCGAGCATATCTCGCCACCTCAGCCACAAGTTTTCTGTTCTTGAGTTGTTTAAAAAATGGCTTACTGTGATTTAGAAATATATGGGTACTAACTAAGCTAAAAGTTGGGTTGGCAACTAATTCAGATTTTAACTGAGTCGACAAAGCAACCTCGAGTGGCGAACCCATGGCCAAATTTACCTCTTTGGTATTTAGGCTTGCGATGGTCTTATCAACATCTCTTTCGATTCGAAAACAGTACTGTTCGATGTTAGTTGTATTAAAAGGATACTTAGCATCTTTTTTTAAACACCACTTGCTCGCTTCTTTTGTGTCAAAAAAATAAGGTCCTGAACCAATAATATTTTTAGCAGTAGATTTTTGACTAATAATTCCAAAGCCAGGCATTGAGAGTAACTCAATAAATGGCGGATACGCACCTTTCAATTTAAAACGAACTGTCATTTCATCAACTTTGGAGATATCCTCTAGAACATTATTAAGATAGCTCTTAATCGCAGATCCGGAAGTAGGGGATAAATGCTTTCCAAAAGAGTACAATACATCATCAGCCTTTATAGGATCGTTATTATGGAATCTGGCTTTTTCTGACAAAGAGAAGGTATAGATTTTTTGATCTTCCGAAACAGTCCATTTTTTTGCGACACCACTAATAAGACCGATATTAGGATCTTTTCTCACTAGAGTGTCTAAAAAAAGATTTATGACCTGAAACTGCTGATATCCTTTGGCTAAAGTTGGATCTTGAAACAGGGTCTCTGTCGTAAGTATCGCATTTATAGTCTTATTTTTTCCGTGTGCAAAAGTGGTCATAGAAAATCCTATTACGATGCTAATTATGGTTTGATAGAATAATTTGAGAGTCATGTTCAGTAAATTTGTAAGTATTGTTGTCGAATGATACACCCAAACAGTCTAATCGGGTTAACTTAGAAATCAAGCCAAGTTGTGTAGCCAAATTATTAATGCTTAGAATAGTAGTTTTGATTTTCAAAAAACTTTGTTCTTGAAAAACATTGAGATCAATTGGTTGGGGTAAGTCAAAATCCTGGTAACTAAAATCAGCCTTTTCAATTGAGGTATCAGACCCCCAGAAAAAAATTTCTGGCTTATTTGGAAGTCTAAAGTAGTAGGGTATATCGCCCCTCAGGAGTTGATCTAATTCTGATCCGAAGAGATTTGAATTCGATTTTTTCAAATCTACCATTCTGTAAAAAGCGGTGTCTCTGACTATCACTCTTATAGGGTGAAGATTTAAATAGGGAACTTGAATAATGGTGTTGTATACTTCGCGAGCTATGCGATTTAAAAGATTTATGTTTTCTACAAAAGACATCACGAGGTGAAAGCGATTGGCTTGCGGTAAAAGTAATATTTGAGGTAGTATTTTTGCAAGACCACACATGTTCAGACTAATTCTATCTGAAGGTAACAAAAGATTCTGTTTTATGTGAGTGAGATGATCAAATATGCATTCAATGTCTATTGGAAAGCATATCAGCTCATTTCCATTTCTGCCGATAATAATATTTTCGTGATGTAAATCACCAATTCCAAACCAAAAGGCCATCGCAATTACGGCGCCGATGCCTTTGATCTCGTCTAGGCTTGGACTATAAGAAGGGTTGAGACAATCTACTGATAGGCAATCTATAACACCGGAACTATTATCACTGAATTCAACTTCAAGGTTTGGTGCAAGAGAAAATGGAGATGTTATCCCAGAAGATCTGCAATTATCTTCAATTAATATTCTTAGTGGTGATTTTTTGGATAAAAATAGATACTCCCATATAACCGAACGAGGCTTAATAACCTTCTGGTTCAGAATGTGTACCCTTTTTCCAAAATTATGTGAATCACCGAGGATATTGATCACTCAACCACCGATGTCATTGTTTGGTTCGGGCGAGATAGAACTTTTTCCAATTTGGCAGGATCGGTAACCAGAATTCCATCTTCTTGAAAAATTAGGATCGGATTTTCAAAGAAGTCAGGCTGCATGTTGATTTGATTTAAAATTTGGTAAATCTCTTCACTAATTTTTGGAGGGGTTTTCATTGAAATGTCTGCAGCCCCTTTTTTAACGGCAAGATAGAGAGATCTTTCTGCTGGATTGCTCAAGTCCAATTGTGTGAAATCCATTCCATTTTTAAAGTCAGAAAGAGAACTTGTTTGCATCGCCTTTGCTGTTGGGCTCAATACAAAAAAGCCGGATATCAGGGCTAATATTGATGTAATATTTTTTCGAATCATAGGATTCTCCTGTGTGTCAAATTGTCACCATTTTTAAGTCGTATTTTGTTTAGCAATTTTGAAGCCAACACAAAGAGCACTGTGGCTCTATAAGTAGGCTAATCGCATTTGTTACGATATAAAATATTCACGGTTGTGCGTTGGCTGCTACAGTCGGTTTTTATTTTTTAAGGCCTTATGGATTGCCCCACCTGGCAGCAGGACTGTTCAGTTATTCTCTAAAAACGGGGTTCGACTATGAATTCGACTACTAAAGTGTGGATCTTTCTTGGGATTTAGCTACCCGGTTCAAGGTACTTGTAAAAAACTATTCTCAAAACGACGTTTGAAAAATTTCGAGGGACAAAAATTGTTTGGAGCTGACTACTTGGCACCCACGGTTGTCGCTTTTCACAATCTCGTCATCGCCTCAAATTTAATGCATTATTAAATAAACATAAATTTAACTGCTGATTTTGCCTAGACGGGTTATCCTAGCGGCTAGGGGGAAGCCTCACAAGATTTTGCTTATTTTTGGAATCTAAGAAAGAGAAATAAATTGAAAATGAAGCACACTCTGCTATTGATCTACTTATTGATCCCCATCACACAACCTCCAACCGCTCCGTTATTTATTTAAAGAAATCCGTACTCCACACTTCAAGCTCTTTTGGATCTTTAATAAAAGGAAGAACGTCACTTTTTGCTTTTTCGAAATCAACAGAATTAAAACGCTGGTTCAAAAATTGTTTAAGTTGGTCAAGATCCAGCAACTCTTCAGAAGTGATGTGCTGGCTTTGTGGTGCCTTATTTCTCAAATAGCTCAATCGGATAGGAGTTCTGTTTTTCAAGTACCGGGGATGTGCGTGGTGGATCATCTGGGCCATGAGGGCTTGGTAATCCACTTCGGGGTATAGCCGATTGATGTTTTTAAAAATTTCTTCATAATTAAGCCAGTATGTTACACAAAATGTCACATACTGGCTCATTTTATCGGTTATGCTCAGCCCTTAGGCATAAAACAAGAGGCGTCTAATTTGCGCACCTGCGCTTATTCTTCCTCAAAGATCCAGGCCCAAGTTCTGACAGTAGGCTTTTCGGCGATCTTCATTATAGAAATATTTAAGCTCAATCAAAAATCTAAAACGTTCATGAAACTGAGTGCCTGTAATAATAAAGCCTTGTTTCAGCTTTGGAATTAAAACAGCCCCGTTGTTGCCGTGGTGACTGCTGGTTATCACCTGAAATCCTTCGTCAGCTAATTTTGCGATTACAAATTTTAAAATTTTTGAATATATTCCTTGCCCGCGGAACTGTTCTAAAACTGCTGAATTCTGCATGTAATAAGTTTCGGCATCAATGGCATAACCATAATGCCACCCAACGATCGTTTCATTGAAAAAGACACCTAGACGAAGGGTAAATCTTTGATCACTCTTCTGGCGGTCTTCAATTTTTAATTTACTATTTTCATCGATTGAATATGGAGAGGATGATGTAACCCGATTTCGGTAAACAGAATCAAAATGCTCATTCAAAATGGATTTCATTTCAGAGGCCGTTACTTCGCGAATAGTGTGGCCTTCAGTAATTGGTTTTGAAATCATTTTATCGTCCTCTTTTTAGTAATTCTGGATAAAGAAAGAATATTCTATTCACAAAGTCTTGTCCAAGAGCGCTCTCAAGTAAGTTCATCTTTATTAAAACTGACTGTTTTCATTTTTTTTCTCCCACCGTTAATCGGATATCTCTCCATATTGCGAATAGTAGGCCATCGTTAAAACGAAGATATTCGATATAGAGGATGGTTTCGGACATAAAATCTTAATTTTTATTTTTGTTTCTTAGAATTAAGACAATTGGAGTGAACCTAAATTTTTTTGGACACGGTTAAAATGGACTTGTTCGCGGCGGATTAGATTGTCCGCCTGGTCCGAATAATTTGAGAATTGGGTCAAAAAATGACCCAATTAAAGTAGGGAATCGGGTCAGACTTTTTCTGACGGTGTATTCGGGTATTAACGAAATCATTGAGGCGCTTACAGGATCTAGAATCAAACAACCCTCTTTCGGAATAGGGACTGCATTCATTTTCGTCTCAAATCAAAACACTCCGAACTTCGAACCGCCCACGCCACCACCTTCAATGCCTTTACATTGGATCTGAGGCGGTTCTTCCTAATTGGCAAGATTGCCTTAGAATAGTTGTCTTGGACGATTAAACGCCTCTTTTCCCAGGCCCCCCCCAGGGTTGGGTGTCCAAATCAAACCGGGGGTTGGAACAATATGATATAAAGCAAGGCTCCGCCCAGTATTTAATCTGGATTTTTATAGCAAAATATAAATTTATAGTAAGAGTACGGATTTTCAGTTATATTTTATATTAAAGTATAAAAATGAGGCCAAGTTATGCCTGAAAAGAAGCAAATTACAGATCCCGACCAATTAATCTTGGCTCTTAAACGGCAAAGAAAGAAAAAGCAAATCACACAAGGGGAGTTGGGAGGATTTGCGAATCTCACTATCGCTAGCATTTCCAGAATTGAAAACAGCGAGACTGACCCACAAATTTCGACAATCTTTCGGTTGGCGAAACTCTTGAACATTAAAATCTACATCGAGGAGGGCTAGGATGAAAGAGCTCTCAGTCTCTTATGAAGAGAGTCTTGTCGGTGAATTGCGTTTGCTTGATGGAGATCGTTATGAATTTCAATATGATTCTTCATGGCTAAGTAGCGAGCAGGCTTTTCCGGTGTCTTTGGCTTTGGAGTTACGCGAAGGGCCTCATGCACATCAGCCGACAAAATCTTTTTTTGAAGGTTTGATTCCGGAGGGAGATCTTCTGAGGCAGCTAGAGCTGCGCGCGGCCGAACCAATTGGCAGTGCATTTGATTTTCTTGCGGCTTACGGCCGTGATTGTGCCGGTGCATTGACAATTCAGACGGCATCCCGGATGCATGCGCCATCTCAAGACAATATCGTGGGAATATCTTGGGCAGATTTATCGAAGTCATTTAGGGAAAATAAAACTTTGGCAGAAGTGGTTTTGAATGAAGATGGCGGTTTTTTTTCTTTAGCCGGAGCTCAAGATAAAATTCCTGTCGTTTTCAATGAGAACGGTCTGTTTATTTCACAAGGAAATACGCCGACCACGCATATTATTAAACCTCCCAATCGTTATCATCCCGATGCCTTAGACTCGGTTTACAACGAACACTTTTGCATGAGACTGGCTTCATTGGTGGGATTACCTGTTCCACGCACGGAAGTGATTGAAGATGAGATTTCTTTCTATGTAATTGAGCGCTTCGATCGCTATCATGACAGTTCCAAAGTGCGCCGTTTGCATCAGCAGGATTTCTGTCAGGCGCAAGGAGTATTGAGTTCGAATAAGTACGAAACTCAAGGTGGACCTTCGATCAAAGACAACTACAATCTAATTTCGGAGAATAGCTCCCAAGTGTTGGAAGATTCTAAGTCGTTTTTATCCTGGGTTTTTTTTAATTTGTTGATTGGAAACAATGACAGTCATTCGAAGAATTTGTCTTTTCTGATGAAAGATAACAAGATTGCGATTGCACCTTTTTATGATCTTCTGTGTACAGCTGTTTATCCGTCGGTGCGTAAAAAGTTTGCATTCAAAATAGCAGGGCAAGTCTTGTGGGTGGAAATCACCGGCAAACATTTGCGAATCATCGAAAGGGATTTGAAATTAAAAAATCAGTTTCTTTCGACCATACTTGCGGATCTTTTAGAGCGCTTTGAAAAAGCTCTTCCCATAGTTTTACAAGAAATGGAGGTGTTTAGAGAGAAAACTGTTTTTGGAAAAATCGAACAAGAAATTTTACGTCGGGCAAAGCACTTTAAAGAGCTATTGGGGTAAACCCCATTTTTTTGGAAGCGGTTAAAATGGGCTCGTTCGCGGTGATTCCGATTGCCAGTCTGGCCTGAATAATTTGACAATTGGGGCAGGCTCTAGGAGAGTTTTTCCCATCATCTTGGACTATAACAGATACCTAGTCTCTGTATTTTCGAGCAAAGATTGCCACTATTCCTGTAGCATTAAAAAATGATTCGATATTCTAAATTGGAATATTGAATTGTCTATATATTTCAAATATTTAAAAAGATAAAACTGCAAAAAAGAGGGTGTCGTTACTTGAAAAAAATCTCATTAAAAAGCATAAAAATACCCCTATTTTCATGCATCAGTACATCAAAAATACCCCTATTTTTAATCTTGAGCATAAAAAATCAGTAAGTTACACTGAGTAATATGAAGCGCTCCCAAACAAAAGATCTAAAAAACTGGTTTCACAGCAAGCATCGAAAACCTCTCATTTTGCGTGGAGCAAGGCAGGTTGGAAAGTCGACTTTAGTGCGACTTTTTTGTGAAGAAAACCAGATCAATTTAATTGAAATTAATTTGGAGCGCGAACGCTTAAGGTCTGTCGAATTATCATCTGTAAAAATGAATGATGTGCTTGATGAAATTCAACTTAAGACAAGAATGAGTCTTCAAGGTAATACACTTATTTTTTTTGATGAAATACAAGAGCAGCCTAGTCTGCTCAAGTTTTTACGATACTTCTACGAGGAAAGACCGGATATTCCGGTTATTGCTGCTGGATCGTTGTTAGAGGTTGCCCTTAAAGCCGAAAACTTTAGTTTTCCCGTGGGACGCGTTGAATTTATGCATCTTGGGCCAATGACATTTACCGAATTTTTGCTGGCTACAGGAAATAATTTACTTGTTGATAAAATTCAAGCATTGGATTTTTCTGAAGTCGTGATGGAGCTTGCGCGCGAACAGTTTCGCCTATTTCTTTATGTCGGAGGCATGCCTCAAGCTGTTAAAACATTCGTTGAAGAAAAAAGTCTTGTGCCTGTTCGAGCGATACAAGAGCAAATAATTCAAACGTACATTGCCGACTTTCCGAGGTACAATGCGCGCATCAATTTTGATCGTGTCCAAAGAATTTTTGCAGCGACCGTTACTCAGCTTGGAAAGAAAATCATTTATCAGAGATTAGATGCGAACTCACAAGCAAGGGAAGTCCGGCGCACCATTGAGTTGTTGTTGGATGCTAGGGTGCTACTGAATTGTATTCATAGTGCTGGCAACTCTGTACCTCTTATGGGGGAAAGTGACAGCGCAATTCAAAAGATTTACTTTTTGGATATCGGCCTCGCTAACTGTCTTTTGAAGATCGATCTTGATGTTATAGATGCTGAATTGAAAAATCACTTTAATACAAAAGGAATGCTGGCAGAGCAGTTCGTTGCGCAGCATTTGTCCTACATTTATGATCCTAGCTATCAACCAGGGCTGTTTTACTGGCTTCGGGATAAAGGAATTCAAAAGGGTGAGATCGACTTTTTGCTAGAAAAAGGTCAAAATATTATTCCGATAGAGGTGAAAGCAACAGCAGCAGGGCATATGAAGTCGCTTTTTTATTTTCTAAAGGAAAAGAGAATGGAAAAAGCGGTAAAGCTCTCTTTAGAGAGCTTTAAAGTTGATACCGTTAAGCATCGTATTCAAAACGAAGATGTTACCTGCCAACTTACTACTTTGCCAATCTGGGCCGTTGAGCAGATTTTAAAGGTTTAATTGGTTGTTGTGATTCATCTTAGAAAAACGTTTCAGGTACTAGCCACCAGTCTGTATTAAGTAAGTTCACCTCTTCAACGGAAACTACTTGAATATCTTCATTTTCAGTAATGACGTAGATGGCTCGATAGGACTTATCGTTCTGGGCAACATATCATGAAGAGGATTCTTTACAGTTCAAAAGCATTAATACGTTAGCAGCTTGCATTGCCCGGTATTTTTGAAAACCAGCCTCAGCGCGATGTTTGATGTCTCGCAAGATTTTAGTCGCCAAGGCCTGTTCAGTTAAGGAAAGTTGATTTTTTATAAATTCGGCAACCTGTGTAGATTTTGAAAGCCCGTAATCCTCCCAACATAAAAACATCAAAAGGTCTTTCAGGAAAATAGACGCATCCACTTCAAGCATGTTGGGTTTGATGGATAGTATTTCTTGGATCCATTTTTGACCAAGATCTCCCATCTCGCCATAAGAGTCATCCCAGCAGTGAAGTTCGTGAAATAGAGTCAGTGCCCTTCGGTCCTTCGCGATCATCCACATAAGGATCGGGTAGCTGGAATAAACTCGTAGCACTCGGCATCGCTGAACCTCAGTGAGTGAATTTAAAAGCGGCCTTAAACAAAGGCGTCAGTTCATAAAGGCTTTTCTTGATCCGGGCATTGGGATCTTTTGCCGTGACTATGCCCATTGGGATGCAAAATCTTTTCAAAAATTGAATCTCAAAACAAATGCGCACGGATTCTTCTGGTGTTTCGAAGACATGTCGGACGTCTTGTGTTGCCGCAGGAAATGCCCGTAAAAAAATCTTAGATATTTTATTTGCGTCAAACGGCTCGTCCGGGGGGATCTTTTTAAATGCAAATAGACTAAATAGTCCCGCCATTTGAATCAAAGGGATGTCCTCAAAGCGATTTGCGTATCCCCAATTCCACTTGTTTATGGTCACGTCGAAAAGCAATCTGTAAATTTTGGCAGAGGGGCCGTCTGTAAGGGCTGCCTTACCCGCCTTAGTGATATGCATTTCACCTTTCACTTTACGAATTAGTCCGGCGCCTTCTAAGACCGACCTGCACATAGCGCACTCAAAAAGATCTTCTTCACCAGTGGGTTTCAAAATGTAAAGCTCTGATTGGCAAAACTGACTCCAGAAATCATGAACTAATTTTCTAGGTAAATTTCCTTTTTGTGTCAGTTTGATCTTGTGACCGGGTGAGCTTTCGATCGCCCGAAGAAGATATAGGCCCTCGAGGATCAAGGGGACCTTGGCGAAGTTTTCCGGTGACGAATCTTCAATCGTCAAGAACTCGCCATTTTTAAAGGGAGTATAGAGCAATCTCTGCATGTCATCAGCGCTGAGTCCAAGAAAATCAGACAGCGGCTTGGCATTCAATTTTCTATTGAACTCTGCAATTTGCTTATTAGCCTCCTTGAGGTTGGTGGCCTTTATGTTTGAAATAAAATCTATCACAGAATTTTGATCTGATTTTTTTTGTTCGCTGTGCGGATCGTGTGGAGTCCTTTCGGAAACACCACTTGGGCTATCACTTTGTTTGTTGCCGGCTTTGTTGGTCGGAAAATATAATATTTTTCCCAAGGGAGTCTCCTTAACATCTTTACTTAAGATGACTGCAGAAATGAATGATCCGTGTATAGATTAAAAATTTTAAAGATGCGATCATTCTTCTTTTTGAATTTCTTGTAAACGCGGGCATAGCCCCGAAGTTTCTCGTCAAGCCCTCTTTGTTGTCATCTCTTTCAGGGGGCTATGGTTAAATAGTCCTGTGATTTCAGCATCTTAAGGGATGGGATTACTGAGCATCATATCCCTACTTCGATGGTGGGGCGCAATCCCGGCGCTGTATTTTTTTAATAAACTATACTTTACTTTTTAAATTCTTAATATAAAATATACTTTATATTGGAGGATCTATGTATGCGCCAAGCAAAGCCAAAGAGGCCCTAAGAGATTTAGGTGGGCAGATTCGTATCGCGCGAAAGCGCAGGCTCTGGACCATAGCTGAGCTGGCAAAAAAGATGGGGGTTTCTGCTCCGACGCTGATGGCCCTTGAAAAAGGAGAACCTACTGTAAGTACTGGCGTACTTGTGTCGGCTCTTTGGATGCTGGGGTTAGAGGCAGAGCTTATGATGCTTGCTAGTCCACAGGATAATGAAGGTATTAAGTTGATGAATACAAGACTTCCTAAACGAGTTAGAAATAGTAAAAGGAACCTAGACAATGATTTCTAAGGAATGTTTTGTATATATACATTTGCCAAATGCCGAAAACCCAATCACTGCAGGGAAGTTTTCTTGGCAAAAAGAAGGTGCAAATAGTGAAGTTGGAACATTTGTGTACGGTCGTAAATACCTAGAAAATCCCGACCGAATCCCATTAGATCCTTTTAACTTGCCACTGGAAGAACGAAAGTTTCAGGTTACTATTAATGAAGGAGTGCCAGGGCCAATTCGAGATGCTAGTCCTGATAGTTGGGGTAGGTATGTGATTCAGAAGAATACTCCGGCAGATCAGCATGATCCTATGGGATATCTTTTAAATTCAGCGGAAGATAGAATTGGAGCTCTTTCTTTTGGTGTGGGTAAAATGCCACCGGCACCGACTCGCGTATTTAATAAAACCGTAGACTTAGAAAAGTTAATTCAGGCAGCGCATAAGCTGGAAAAAGATATCCCCTTGGATCCGACAGAGAAAATGCTTTTGATGGCGGGGCCTTCAGTAGGGGGCGCCAGACCTAAAACGACGGTCGAGCACAAAAATGCACTTTGGATTGCCAAATTTCCATCTGCTAATGATAAGCAGAATTATGCAAAGATCGAGTTGGCTACAATGAAGCTTGCTAAAAGATGTGGTCTTAATGTTCCCGAGGTGGATTCAGTAGTTATCGGGAGTAACGACGTATTTATTATTAAAAGATTTGATCGTCGTTACGATGCTGGTCGAGAATGCTATTTTAGAAGTCACTTTGTCAGTGGACTTACGTTGTTGAATTTAGACGAAGGGGATCATGCTAATTGGTCTTATATTGATTTAGCTGATCACATGCGCCGCTGGATTTCGCAGCCCAAAGATGATCTCAAAGAGCTTTTTAAAAGAATAGTTTTCAATGGATTGATTTCCAATACAGATGATCATCCAAGAAATCACGGTTTTGTATTCAATGGAAATAGCTTTAGGTTGTCGCCCGTATACGATTTGGTGCCAAAGCCAGAAACAGGAACGACACGTTATTTAGCGATGCCTTTTGGTACGCAGGGTCGGGTTTTTAACAAGAAAAATCTATTTTCTGAATTGAATGCTTTTGATTTAAGGATTGAGGAGGCAAATCACATTTTTGAATCTATTAAGGGAACGATTTCGATGTGGCGGTCGTTATTCAAGGCCGATGGCATATCCGATAGTGATTTGTTGTATCTGGAAAATGCGTTCAATCATTGGGACATTCTGTAGCTGCACCAGTGTTAGCTCACTAATTCTAACATCAAGTTCAGCGCGTTAACTGGAATGACTCTTCCAACACCGTTTCAGAAGAATACAAAATAATGTAGTGTGATTATCAGGGTGAGATCTTTTAACAGTTAAGGGGCACAAGGCCCCCCACCTGAGCTATCCTTGAAATTACGACAAATCAAAAAACAGCCACCCTCAGGATCAGCGATAAGTTCACGGCACTCAAGTACATTGAAGCCAGTGATTCATATTTATCCAGCTCAGCCCACAAAAGGTCTATGAAGTTTGGTGGATGGCCAGACATCAGTCTGGCATGTCCCATTTGTGGTCACTCTGGTTGCGCCCTTTATCGTGGATATTACACAAGATTCCTATTTTGTACGGAGCTTGGGTTTGTCGGCCGTATTGTCGTTTGAACTGGCAACTGTAAGTTTAAAAAGGGTCGTTTTACTCTGCGGCCAGATTTTATTAGCCACCGGCAATGGAGGTCACGTTTTGCTCATGCACGCCTTTGTGAAGCCCGCAAGGCAACACCCGCCAGGCAGAACGAATGTGGCTTTTTAATGTGGACACTGACAAGGGTTCCCACCTCGAGGCTGGGGAGTTTGTGATTTACCCGGGCTTGGTCAAGACCCTTCGGGTGGGGAAGTGCGTTTGCGTGAATAAATACCCCTAGTCTCGGGCTTATTTGGTGGATGTGGGTTTTTTGTAATAGAAACATAGGATCCATTAAGTAGCCAATAGTCTTAAAATTAACTTAAATTTTAATTAAATGATACAAAGAAGATATTTTATATCATTTAATAGGTTGTTACAATGCGCTTGATTGGCGTTGCGCCGGTTTAAAGTTATAATTACACATAAAATGATACAAAAATGTCATTTTATATCAAATAAAGGTATTTTATGAAAAGAGCAGTGATGCCTTCGCCAATGGCAAAAAGACAGCTAACGAAGCTGGGCGAAAATATTAAGATGGCTCGTTTAAGGCGCAACCTTTCACTGAGGGCGGTGGCGCAAAGAGCTGGCATTTCTCTTAACACAGTGGTTGCGATTGAACATGGCGAAACAGGCGTCAGTATTGGAGCAATTGTAGGGGTACTGCATTGCCTAAATCTTGCGGAAGACATTTCAAAAGTTGCTCTGGATGACGAGCTGGGTAGAAAACTTCAAGATTTGAAGATAATGCCCAAAAAGAGAGCCCCCAAAAAAAATAAAGCGCAGGAGTTGTTGAACCTTATTAAGGAATCAAAATGAAAAAAATAGAAGTATGGGCCGATTGGTACTTTTTGCCCCAACCTCAGAAGGTTGGGGTTTTGATTGTCTCAATAGTCAGAGGAAAAGAAGTTTTTTCTTTTGAATATGAAAAGTCTTGGTTGTCGGGGAAACACGCATTTCAAATTGATCCTCAATTGCTGCTTTTTTCTGGAAATTTTCACGCATCTGAAGGTGTAGAAAACTTCGGAACTTTTCTTGATTCCTCTCCTGATCGTTGGGGAAGGACTTTGATGCTTAGAAGGGAAGCTCTACTTGCAAAAGAAGAAAGAAGATCTGTTAAAACGCTTATGCCTTCCGATTATTTATTAGGAGTGTACGATCAAACCAGAATGGGAGCATTACGTTTTAAAATTGGTGAGGGGCCATTTTTGGATGATCACGACGACATATCGACTCCGCCGTGGACTTCAATTAGAGAGTTGGAGCAAGCCAGCCTGTTTTTAGAGCAAGAAAGTTCAGAGGATGATTCTGGCTTTTCATCTCAACTTAAACTGCTATTCGCACCAGGTTCTTCTTTGGGAGGTGCCAGACCGAAAGCAAGTGTTCTTGATGAAAATGACCACTTGTGGATAGCTAAGTTTCCGAGCCGAGATGATTTGAAAGACGTTGGGGCATGGGAAGCAGTGGTTTATACCTTAGCAGGTAGATGTGGTATAACTGTAAATGAAGTGAAGGCGCAGAAATTTGCAAACAGACATCATACATTTTTAGCAAAAAGATTTGATCGACTTTCGAATGGAAAAAGAGTTCATTTTTCTTCTGCTATGACACTTCTTCAATATAAAGATGGGGACAATTATCAAGTAGGTGTAAGCTACTTGGAGTTAGCAGATTTCATTTCATCAAACGGAGCCCCAAGTAAAGTTGCACATAATCTTGAAGAACTATGGCGAAGAATTGTTTTTTCAATTGCGGTTTCGAATTCAGACGACCATTTAAGAAATCACGGCTTTTTGCTATCTGAAGAGGGGTGGGAGTTATCACCAGTGTATGATGTAAATCCAAATGAAATGGCTGACGGCTTAAGTCTGAATATTTCATTTGATAGCAACGCACTCGATTTTGATTTAGCCAAAAGCGTAGCTAATGATTTTAGATTAGATTTAAATAAAGCAAATGAAATAATTGAAAAAGTAAAACTTGAGGTGAGTAAATGGGATAGTATTGCTGAGAGCTATGGGATACCTCGTTCGGAAAGAGCGCGAATGGCAAAAGCGTTTAAGGTGTGAAGTTGAATTCGAATACTACATTGCCAGAGGCGAGGGAACAGAACCCCTGTTTCGAACATTTTGTCGGCATCAGGGCAAGTAGCTGATCCCGGCACACAGAGCAGTCAATCATACTCTAAATGGCCGCCTCAAAAGTACAGTTAGCAAAACAGCGGGACACTTTTCAGATTATCAATCCCTACCTAGGCAACCCCAACATGAACCTTTAAGTTTAATCCAGAGCGATCAAGTTCGTCTTGTAATGCAAGTCTGACAAACTGAACTTCTGATCTTCCAAGAACTTTGGCAAATAAAGCGGCTCGCGCCGGGCTCACAAATTTGCGTCCTTTTTCGATATCACAAAGGTGAGATGGCGAAATCTTCAGTATTTTAGCGAAGCGAGTCTGAGATTGATTTTCTGCCAATCTTAACGACTCAAGCAATCCCCCTAATGTTAGTGGACGGCCAGCAAGTTCCTCTAGAAATTTTACCGTTGTGCTCTTTTTTTTAGTAGTCATGTTTATTCTTTTCGGATAAGGGTGAGGCTCATTCCTTTTCGTCCCAAATCAAAACACTCCGAACTTCGAACAGCCCACGCTAACACCTTCAATACCTTTACATTGGATCTGAGACGGTTCTTGCTAATTGACAAGATTACCTTCCAAGGAGGATCTAGCAATGTACGATACCTTAACATATACTAAAAAGCTGATAGAACTAGGCGTGCCAACAGAAAAAGCTGAGGCAGGAATAAAACTCATTTCGGAGATGATTGTGGACAATGTAGCCACCAGACAAGACATTGAGATTGTAAGGTCCGACATGCGATATCTTCGTACGGATCTTAGAGCTGAGATCAGCCAAGTTCGCTCTGAGCTGAAGTCTGATATTGCTGAAGTCCATTCCGAGTTGAAGTCCGATATTGCTCAAGTTCGCTCTGATATGAAGTTGGGTATGGTTCAATTGGAGCATAAGCTCACGCTCCACCTAGGCACCATGTTTGGAGCGATGTTCGCTCTTAGTACGACAATCACCATTGGCGTACTAAGCTGGGTTTTGCGCTAGTCCTAATAAACACATCATCACCACTTTGAATGATAGAATTTTTATGTGCGGGTGCAGAGATTGCAGTTGGCACACCGGTCGCTAAAGAACCAGGCTCTATCTGACAAACTTAAATTTTGATTTTCCGAGATCTTTGACGAACAAAGGGGTTCCTCCCCCCGACCTAAAAAGAGACTTCGGCTTCTCGTTAATTTCTTTTGCTGGGAAAGCAAGGTAAACTCAGAATAGTATTCTCTATATCTCAGGGCGTGGGTGTGTTTTGACGGTCATGCTAGTAAAACAGCCTTACTCAGAGACATTTTTTTTAAAAAAGGCCACGTTTTTGAAGGGCACGTAATGAAATATACTAGGTGTTTCTGATGATACAGTTAAGGCATG
Organism: uncultured Bdellovibrio sp.; assembly: GCA_964431515.1. Taxonomy (GTDB): domain Bacteria; phylum Bdellovibrionota; class Bdellovibrionia; order Bdellovibrionales; family Bdellovibrionaceae; genus Bdellovibrio. The sequence continues at coordinate 788 of CAYSKF010000006.1, read as the reverse complement.
GGAGCGTGGCGCGAATAAGCCAAGCGGTAGTTCTGCACGCTTGATTCAAATTGCAAAGGAAGAACCTCAGGTATTTCAGCAGATCATGCAAAGACTGGCCGAATAGAAAATTATTCAGCTATCAAAATGCAAAATATATAGAAATGCCACAGAAGAGGCGACACTACATCATCAGTTCGTTACGATGAAGACAGAATACCCGGAACGGAATCCCACGCCGACTTGTGAGTACATAACGTTTTACTGTAGGTCTAGCTATAGGACTTCATACGAACATATGAATTTTTATCAAAATAAAGATAATTTTGTCGAAAAAAATATTTTTTCATATGATCGAATGAAAAATATCAAAAATTCGTTAGTACTTTTCAAAAAATGTGCTATTTTCACACTATCGCATGAAAAAACAGATAGATTCATCACTCAAAGACTTAGGGCAACTGATCAAAGGTGAGCGTAAAGCTCGCAACCTTACGCAGACTCAGCTTGGTGAGCTTTCAGGCACCAGTATTAATTTTATCAGTCAAATTGAAGCTGGGAAGCCGACTGCCCACATTGGTAAGGTTTTCAAAGTCCTACAGATTCTAGGCTATGAAATTCATTTTCGGCGCGGATCACAAGGATTAGTCGTCGATAAAGTGGGCAAAGAATGAGTGATGCCAAGGACACGCAAAGACTAAAAATCTATAAACAGGATTTATTCGTAGGTCACTTGGAGCGAACGCTCAAAGGCTGCCAAATTGTTTTTGACGAAAGTTATTTTTCCGCACACCAGGGGCAGTCCCTAA
>CAYSKF010000005.1:0-176005 GCA_964431515.1 uncultured Bdellovibrio sp. | reverse complement strand
TTTTTACTCGAACCCGGGTTACGAAAGTAATCCGGGTTTTTTTTTGCCTTTTTTTTCATCGTTCTAATCAATAGTTCTCATCAGCCTTTATTATCAGTTCAGGTCACTATCAAACAGCCATATTGTTTAGAGAGTCCGCTTTTGTTTGGTATTACTGTGCTTCGGCCGGATTATTTGTGTCTTGGCGATTAAGCTGTTTCATACTGTAAGTGCGACCGATTTCGAAAATTTTATTTTGGGATTTATTATCAAATAAGCTGGCTTGAACAATGATACCTGGATTTACATCATCTGGCATATCCATGATTTCTAACTCTAAGAAGTTGGCACCTTCTTTTATTCTTTTAAATTTTGGTCTTTCTTGACCTAAAATTGCATTCGCTAATTGAGAACTCACTCTGCTTTCTACTCTTGAGATAGAGAACCATTCTAGAGGAAGTTGATCTGTTTTAGAGAGGTTTTGGAAGTCATTCTCAATGAGGCTTGCAAGTTGCTGGGCAGGAGTTAGCTGAGTGCATACTTGTGGTGGGACTTCGAGAGATTGCTCTGATTTGGTTGTGATTTTACATAAGAGGAAACCTAATCCTAAGAAGATAATGGCTCCAAGAAATTTAGTCGTCATTTTATTACCTCGTCTTTTTATTATTGGAAGGAATTAACTTTGCTTCAAAGGCTTTTATATTTGCGACCAAAATCGCTGCTTCGGCCTAGGTCATTATGGTCCATAAGTAATTGAAAATTCTTATGAAATGCGAGGTCTTCTTAAAAGGTGTCTAATAGATTGTCAGTTTTGTCGAAAGTACAGAGTTGCTGATAGATATATGAAACAATAATAAAAACAATAACTTATGTTTTGGCAGAAAGTTGGCACTTAGTTTGGATGTATACGAGTGAGAGAGGTGTCTATGTCTACATTCACTAGAGTGACAGTACTGTCCTTCATTATCGGGTTTTATGTGGGGTGCTCCCCTGTAAAGTTCAATTTAGATGACAGCAAATGCAAAGATAATGGGTGTGTCGTAGAGAATGGTAAATATTCATTTAGCTACACTGTTACAGCTGGCCTGGGTAAAGTCGACATTCTTATTGTGAATGACAACTCCGCCTCTATGTCATTTGAGCAAGCTCGCTTGGCACCACGCTTTAAGAATTTTATCGCAGATCTAGATAATCAGAGAGTGGATTATCGCATAGGTATGACGACAACTGATGTAGCAGCATCCTCTGCTGGTTCTTTATTAAGTTTTAAGGAAGGCGTTTCCTATTTAACCCCTGCTCAGTCCGATAGACTGCAACTATTTGATCGAACTATTCAAAGATCAGAGACGCTTGCTTGTGAGAAATTTATCGCAGATTGGATTCGCAATAACGGTGGCAATCGAGACTCTATCAGTTCTTCCGCATATTCAGCTGCCTATGCTCAGAATTGCCCATCTGGAGACGAGCGTGGGGTTTATGCAGCGAACTTAGTCGTAAACAATAATCCTGCTGGATTTATTCGCTCCGACGCTCACTTAGCAGTTATATTTTTGTCGGATGAAGACGAAAGAAGTGGTTTGTATCAAACTCAGGGATACGTCTTAGATCAAATGGATCAACCTGCTTACTTGGTTTCTAATATCAAAAGTAAATTGGGTGAGGATAAATTCAATTCACTCAGTGTTCACTCCATTGTTGTTAAAGATCAGAGCTGTTTGAATCAGCAGAACTCTCAGACGTTGGATAATTATTCTCCGACAACGGGCTTGGTCAGTGGAAGTTATGGCAATGTCTACTTAACATTCGCCAGCCAAGGCTGGGGCAACGCTGCGGATATTTGTTCTAATGATTATTCCTCTCAGCTAGGTAAAATTCGTTCGAATATTACGGAGAGAATTAAAGATATCATGTTGAACTGTTCAAACCCTTCAGATCTAGTGGTCACTGTCTCGGGCAGTCCTGTTGCGTATCAGATGGATGGCAAGGTGTTGAAGTTCAATAATTACTTGGCTCCAGGAACAAACGTATCAATGAGCTATAAGTGTGAGAATTTAAACTAAGTTGCGGCAGACAATAAGACTTCGGAAACGTCACAATTTTTTGAAGTCTTAGAACTTTTTAATTTTTCAAGATTTGAGAGCCTCAAGAAAGTTTCGTAAAGCGTCTAACTCTTTGCCACAAAGCTTTTTTTTAAATCTAATTCTCATTAGAAACGATCATCAAGAGTTCATCCTTCTTCAAGGTCTCTTATTTTAAATTTACATAATATTGTACTAGACTTTTATTGAGTGCTATGGAGACATTGTCTCTGTCTCTGTCTCTGTCTCTGTCTCTGTCTCTGTCTCTGTCTCTGTCTCTGTAAAATTTTGTCCTGTTTTGATTTTCTTTGATGGTCTTTTAACAGATAAAAAATAGGTTATTTTCTCAGGACAACTTTTTACCTTTTCCTACTTTAGTCCAACTAATTTTTGCCGATAAAACGTGTATGGGAATGCTAGATAGATACAAAAAAAAAGGTGGGTTTGCGCAGCTCTTACAACTTCTGGAAACATCTCCAGTGGCAAAGAGAGAACAGTTTCTAGGTCTTATTGCAGGAGAAAGCCCTGCATGGGAAGAAGCTTTAAGGCGTCGTATTTTAACGATCAATAGAGTGTATTCTTGGGATCCTCAATATTTAGTTGAGATATTCTCTAGGGTGCCTCCTTTGACTCTGGCCAGTTCTCTTCATGGCAATCCGCCTGAGCAAATCGAGAGTGTGTTGTCTTGTTTGCCGCCTATTTCAAAAAGAAAAATCGAGAGTATGATGGAGGAAATACAGCCAACGGCTGCTGAAAAGTCTACTTCTATTGCGAAGATACTTTCTGAAGTCCGGGGTTTTATTTCCCAGGGAATAATTCGATTGGAAAAAGTCGATCCTGAGTTTTTAATTCCAGAAAATATCGAGGAGACGCTCAATATGACCGGCGGCTCTATTTCGAAAGCCGACTTGGAGTCTGCCATTAAAGGTGAGTTGAAGTCGGAGTCCGCTTCAGACAACTCGGACTTGCAACATGAAGTGGATTTTTTGCGAAAGAAGATCATTCATTTTTCCTCAGAGTTGGCATCTTTGAAAAATGAAAATACTATTCTGAAAGATAAGTTAGCCCAGATTAAAAAAATCGCTTAACAGATTCGGCAAAGCAAATAAACGGTCGTGATTTTGCTTTGCTGTCGTTTGGTCTAGCAAGATCAGGTCCTTTTATTTCTAAATAAAGATCGAAAATGAGTCGATGAGTTCACCGTAGTTCGTGAGGTGAACATGTCATTGAGATTTTTTAATGTCGTCGTCTGGTTACTTCTGTCTTTCACTGTGCAAGTATTTGCGCAAAGTGTACCGCAGATTTTTGACCGAGAGGCTGAGACTCGGCTTTATCAAAGATTAACGGCAGAGATTGAAGAGGAAAACTATGCTCCGGAAGGATTTTTTGATGAGATTCCAGATGGACTTAGTACTAAAGATATTGAGCCTAAATGCGATCCGCGTAGATTTGAAGACAGTATTATAGGAAAAAAATTATCAACCAGTGATTACTTTGTGAACTTGCAAAGGTATTTTTCACTTTGTCAGCGCGAACTGACAAAAAATTCTCCTAAGGGATTATGGGGACTTTTAAAGTTTTCCAGATTTATTTATCCATTTTTATCTCATCCGCAAGTTTCAGAGTTTTTAGTTCGGTTGCCAGATGGGACTAAGGTGCCTGGAGTTTTGGCTTTAAAAAACGACACGCGACCGCGTCCTTTGGTCATCGTAAAGTGTGGAGTCTTTTGTTCGGCTGCACAGACAGCTTCGGTCAAAAATTACTTGATGCATCTGTTTGATCAAAGCCCCTTTAATGTTCTAATTTTAGCAAATCAGACGGGGATGGATTATATCTATCATAACAAGCGTATATCGATTGGTGGTTGGACAGAGGGTTACGAAGTACTGCAAGTTGGAAAATGGATGAAAGAAGAGTGGGAGCATCGCAATCGTATATCGAGTATTCACTTAATGGGCATTAGCTTAGGTGGAAATGCGGCAGTGTTTGGAGCATCATACAATGACATTTATCGTTTTCAGAATGGAAAAAAAGTTTTTAATTCGGTGACGGCGATTTGTCCTGTGGTTAGTTTAAAGCCAACATTAGAAAAATTGTATGATGGTCTTTTAGTAGGCAAAGTCTTTGCGACGACGACGAAAGAGCACTTCCTTGAAGCTAAGAAATATATCAAAGATGTGCCAGACTTGATTTCAGAAGAAACTTTGCCAAAAAATCGTCGTGCTTATCCAGCACTTATTGGTCAACTTGCTGCAGAATCTATGTCTCGTCGAGGCTACAATATTGATGGCGTTACTTTTCTGAAAAAAAATAATTTTTGGAATCTTCCCTCCGTCATCGAAACACCAATGTTAGTTTGGGCTTCTCGAGATGATTCTGTAGTGAGTAACAGGCTCAATGCACAGACTATTCAGTATGATGATCGATACGAACAATTACCAAATGTCGGTATTTTAAACTTAAAGTACGGACAACATTGCGGATTTTCTTCGGTTTATGGAGCGCAGGCTTCTGCAGCTGTTCTACGAACCTTTGTTCTTCAACATAGCCCAGAATTTATGGAAGACTATGCGAAGAAAAGGACACTTTCTTGGCCATTGAAGTTTCCAAAGTTGCCGTCAGAGTATGAACATGTTGGACAAACTTGGGTTTTTCAAAAAGGTAGCAAAGAGGTGAAGGTTTCATTTAGAATCTTTAATTGGCTAGCAGATAGCGAGTGTGGAGAGTTAGGGCCATGGGCCAGTTCTATAAAATGCACTCAGTCTTGGGATTACAAGGTACCAATAAGCTCTTTGGCGACTATGGGAGCCCGAGTTCCTCGGACGGATGCTGAGGCTCAAGCCTTGACCAGAGAATTCAACACGAAAGTTGAATTCCGTATAACGGGTCATCCATTGAACGGAACTAACAGTGATAAGTTTTTTATGTCATGGAGAAATTATTTTGAATGAGTAATAAAAGCAGAATTCTAATCACTGGATTTAGACCCTTTCTTGGTGAATCTATAAATCCAAGTTCCGTGCTTTTGGATTGGCTTAAGGTTGAGTTTGTGAATGAGGTAGATACTTTGTTGCTGCCGGTTTCGTTTCAAGAGGCACCTAAGCTTTTAGAAGAGCATCTTAAGGGCCATGATTACAATTTGATCCTTCTTCTTGGACAAGCGGGGGGGAGATCGAAAGTAAGCCTTGAAAGAGTGGCTTTGAATTGGATTGAATCTGAACATCCGGATGAAGATGGGTATCTGCCTGAGCAGGGAGCTATTTTTTCAGATGAAAATTCTGCCTTGTTGACGTCTTTACCCCTCTCCGAATGGAAGAGTCGATTGGTTGCACAAGGACTGCCAGTCGAGATTTCTTTAAGCGCCGGAGGCTACGTCTGTAACTATTTGTATTATTCGACACTGAGAATGCAGCAACTTATGGTGAGGAAGCAAAATGTTTGCTTTATTCATGTGCCGTATTTGCCCGAACAAGTATCAAGCAAACCGTTAGTTCCATCAATGGATTTAGAGACAATGAAATCAGTGCTTCGTGGCCTTATAAAGGGATGCATTTAAAAAAAAGAGAGGTCCCTCGCTAAGGACCCCTACTGTGAGTTGCATGTAGATTTTTAGATTGACCTACTCCACTTGTGATAAGACTTCTCTCAATTTTTGCTCATCTTTCACACCGATAAATATAAGTTCTGCACGACGGTCTTCAGCCATATTACCTGTCGACTCAGAGGAACCTTTCCCCATAGCAACAACATCTGTACTGCTGAGGCCCCCTTTTCTTAAGATGGACCGTACTTGGTTGGCCCGTTCTTGGGAGATCTTCTGGTTGATGGTGCTGCTTCCAGTAGAGTCGGTGAAACCGTGAACTTCCACTCTGTCGAACAGATCTTTATTCTCGCTTAACACTTTTGCAACTCGAGATAGTTTCTGTTCGTCTTTATTCGAAATAGAAGCTCTCGCCGTCGAGAATTGAATTGTTCCCGCGCTTGCTATGAGATTCGAAAATGCGATGTCTTTCAATGGTGAAGCGGGTTGTACCTGGGCGATAGGTCGAGCAGGTTCAAAACGTTCACTTGCAACGGATCTTTGCACCGGTGTCTCTGCAGTTTGACGAACTGATGGTTTATATGCACCAGGATTCCAACCAATTTGCAGATCAACTAGATACATCGTCACTAAGTTACCAGTGTTATTTGTTAGCCCCATAGCTCGAGCACCGATCCGTGCCAACCAACTTGAGGTCATGTTAAACTCTCGGAGTACTTGCAGACCGGCGAATTGAGCATCCCCTTGATCTGCTGATAAATTTCTACCTTGTTCAAAAAGATGATTGGCCACGACACCGGCCTGCCATCTGTTGTCCCAGCGGTAGCGTGCCGCAATTTCAAAGGCTCCTCCTGTTATAGCGGTATCTTGATTGCCGGAGGCTTGCGAGAACTGTTGATTGTTCACGCCGTAACCGATGTCAGCGACAAAGGGGTTATCAAAATAATAAGATCCTAATAACTTGAGTGTTGCAGGTGTTCCTTCGACGGCACCCAGTGTATCGTAGCCTGTGTATCCACCCCCTAAGCCGAGGAATGGAAGCATTCCTTCTGGAGCTTTTTCAGCTTCCTCCTGGGTCAGTTCCATTGCACTTGTTGTTGGTGTTTCCTGGTTTGCGAAGGACACAGTTGCAAGCCCAATAATCGAAGTGAAAAGAAATTTTTTCATAAAACTCTCCTTTTTTGATCGCTTTCATTATTCGCTCTGAATTTTTAAGGTCAATTTTCCTGCGGCTAAATGGCTGAAAACTGTTGAGATAAATAATTAATAGGATTTTTCAGGGGTATTGGTTTGTCTCCTGGCAGTGCTTTTTCAATTAGTTTTCATCTTCAATGGCTTCTCAATTAGAGCATTTTGGGGCAAATGCTTTACAGGTGAAGTAGAACCGTAATAGATGGAAGAACATAGGCAGTCCTTCTGTGTATGGCACCGGTTATGTACGAACACTAAATACAATATAGTTGGTGAAATAAATTGGTCATTTCAAGATTGAACTTTAAAATTGAGCACTCCATCACAGCTTCCATGCTTTTGCATGGTGGTCTTTTATTGTTTTCAATCGTTGGGATAAAGGCACCTTCTTCTTTGGAGCTTCTTCCTAAGGGAACAAACCTTGCTTATGTCGAAATTGCAGACTCATCTGCTGCTTCAGCTTCGTTTGCCAAACCATCCGCAAAGATTCAAAAAAGTCTAGTACCTGAAGTTGCTTCTCCTGATGATATAGTTGAAAAAAGCGATAAAAAATCAGTACAAAATCCGGAGCAAATGCAAACGTCGTCAGTGGCAGCGGCCCCAGTATCTGGAGTTGTTGGTCAAGGACTACAATCAGGAGCAACTCACGGCAGAGAAGGCGTAGAAAATGGCGTCGAAGTATCTCCGGAAGCTCGTTATCTGTATGAATTAAAAAAGCTGCTTGAGCGAAAAAAAACATATCCACAGATGGCCAAAGCCATGGGATATACGGGGACTGTCGAGGTTGAATTCGTTATTGGGCGTGAGGGTGATATTCAATCACTCAAAGTTGTAAAAGGCGCTCATCCTGTCCTTGATGAAGCAGCCCAAAAATTAGTGCGATCTATTGAGAAACAAAAACCTTTTCCTCAGGAAATCACAAAAACAGAATGGGCTATCTCAGTACCCATTGAGTACTTGCTCCGTTAATAATTCAGGGAAGATACTGTGACTAAAATAATTTTTTTGATGTGCTGTTTGATGCCATCTTTGGCTTTTGCTGAAGGGGCTATCGTGTTTGATACTATTCGAGTTATCGGAACAACTCCTAAAGACGAAGTGGCGAAACCTAATTCTGCTCACGTCGTTAGTGCGGAAAAGCTTGAGCAGCAGCAACAAACTGATGTGAATCGAGTTTTAAAACAAGTTCCTGGGGTCTATGTTCAAGAAGAAGATGCCTATGGCTTACGACCTAATATTGGTCTTCGCGGAACCCATCCTCATCGCAGTCGTAAAGTTGTTTTGTTAGAAGACGGCATATTGATAGGCCCTGCGCCTTACTCTGCGCCGGCTGCCTATTACACTCCTTTCATGAGTAAAATCGAGTCTCTTGAAGTTTTTAAAGGCGTCTCTTCAGTGCCGTATGGTCCGAACTCTATTGGTGGAGCTGTGAACTATATCACAAGATCTATTCCTCACAGTTCAACAAGAGAACTTGAATTTGGCGGAGGAAGTTTCGACTTTCAAAAGAGCCGTGTGATGTTGGCACAAAAATGGGAGAAGCACGGGATTCTTCTTGAGGCCACACGAGTGACAACATCGGGTTTTAAAAAAATTGATACTGGTGTTGCAGATGGTTTTGCAAAAAATGATTTTTTAATTAAGGGACAGCATCTTGTTAATGAACATTTAAATCAGGAGCTGAGCTGGAAAATAGGTTATGCGGATGAAGATTCCAAAGAAACCTACTTGGGTCTTACTTTGGATGATTTTGCCAAATCGCCGTACCGTCGTTATGCTGCTTCTGAAAAAGACGAGATGATTTGGGATCATCAGCAATATCAGTTGGGATATAAATTAAATCCGCGCTCTGACTGGGGACTTTGGACAAATATTTATCACCATAAGTTTCATAGAAACTGGTCTCGTTTGAATAACTTTAAAGGTGGTTCTGCTCCCAGTATTAATAGTGTATTGCAGAACCCGAATGACCCTGCAAATCAGGCCTACTATAGCATTTTAACTGGGGCCACTGATTCGAGTACTTTGCAGAATTTGATGGTTGCCAATAACAACCGATATTTTTTCTCACAGGGGCTTCAGATAGGATCTATTAATTACTTTAATGGCACAGATTTTAGTCATCAGGTCAAGACCCAGGTTCGATTGCATCAAGATCAAATTGAGCGTCGTCACACTGAAGATGAATACGAGATGTTGGGCGGAAGAATGGTTCGCACTTTATCTCCGCGAGTTCAGGCTGCAACCAACACAGACACCTCTACGGTGACTGCAGTGAGTGTTGAGGATGAGATCAGTTATCAAAGCTGGAAATGGACTTTGGCAGCACGTCATGAGCAAGTGGAGTATGAATCAAAGAATGATATTACTGGAGTAAGTTCGGGACACAGCGAGAGCGTTTTTGTTCCGGGACTGGGTGCTCTTTATCAGTTTGATGATCGCTGGTCTGCTCTCGTCGGGGTGAATAGGGGCGTGACCCTTGTTGGCCCGAACACCCAGGGTAGTAGCAAGCCTGAAGAGTCTTTAAATATTGAAACAGGTGTGCGTTTTCAAGATGTCGATGCAGAGTTTTTTGCAGAAGCTATTTTCTTTGCTTCGAATTATTCCAAACTTAAAGGGACTTGTTCTTTTTCTTCTGGTTGTGTGAGCAATCAATTGGACCAAGAGTTTGATGGTGGTAAAGCAGAGATTCGCGGGCTAGAGGCTCGGTTGGCAAAATTGGTTTCCTATGGTTCTGTGCATTTTCCTTTGAGTTTGAATATGACTTTGACTCGCGCAATTTTTGCTGCGGACACTGAGTCTTCAAATCCAGAGTGGGGAGTGGGGGCATTGAAGAGTGGAGATCCTTTGCCATATATTCCATCGGCAAACTTGAGTTTGAACGTGGGAACTCAATATCAGAAATGGAGTCAGGACTTTGTAATCACCTGGAATGGGGAGATGGCAGATCAGGCGCTGGCGGCGGGAAGAGAGTGTATTCCTGCTCACGGAGTCGTGGATTGGTCCGGTCGTTACAAATTGGACGCACAGACCAGTGTTTATGCAAGAGTCGATAATCTTTTAGATAAAGAATATCTAGTGTCTTTAAGACCTTTCGGAGCTCGACCAGGCAAAGATCGCACACTTCAAGTTGGATTTAAGCATCAGTTTTAGTTTTGAATGCTGATTGAAACGGTTCAGCCAGTAGTTTCAGAAATGATTTTTTAAAAGGCTCTCGAATACCAAATTTGAGAGCCTTTATGTTTTTAGAGGGAACCCAAGTTCCCAACAGGAAATCCCAGAACGCCAAAGTCACACCGAAATTCTTATCGTAGTGCTCTGGTTTTGTTGAGTGATGGACTTGGTGTTGTAATGGACTTATCACCAGATATTCCAAGAAGCCAAAGCTTAACGGGATATGGCTGTGGCGTAAATTAGCCCCTATCAGATTGAATAGAAAGCCAAAAGCATTCACACCTAAAATCGTCCAGACCGACATGGTTGCGCCGAACAGAAAGACAAAAACACCAGAAGCGACCCCGAGGCTCAAGCTATTGCGTAAAACTGCCATGGCGGCCTCAACAGGGTGAGTCCTATAAAGTGAAATGGGAGTTAAAATACGTGCGCTATGGTGGGTTTTATGAAAGCTCCAGAGGAAATTATTTTGGTGCATCAACCAATGGTGGAAAAAACGCAGGAAATCATCCCAAATAAAGCTGCCCAGTGAAAAAAGCCCCAGAGCCCATGTTGTTGTTTCCAGGTCCAAGGTCTCTCGGGTTCCCTGCAGTGCTATAAGTCCGAGGACGGTTTTATGAGAAATCCAGAAGCTGCATTCTAGTAAGGGAACCAAAAGAACAGCTTTGAGAAAACCATTGAAAAGAAAGATAAAGTAATCCTGCTTGGTGGAGGCATTCCACCAGTACTTTTTTTGAAAAAGCCACTTCTTTAATGTTTTCATTATGGCCGGAGAGCGGGAGCCGAGCCACGCAAAGACGACAATGAGAAGTAGACTTGAAAGAATATTAACGTGGTAAAGCCTGCTAGTGGGCTCGTCAAATTGAAATAAAAAATCCAATACTGAGGGGGGCATCGCCATGAACGGGAAAGTAGCACAGGTCCTTGAAAAAGTAAGAGTGTAAAAATGACATCTTTCATTGCCCTTTCATTTAGGGTTCTTTTCTCACAATCGGTTGCGGATTCAGAGGCTTTTCTCTACAAGGAAAGGGCTTAAGCAGAGGAGATTTCATGAAAGCAGTCATTCGTAGACCTTTAGCTATTCTTTTCAGTCTGACGTTTCTTATTTCTGGATGCAGTGACTTTTTGGGCTCAGCGAATGTGAAATCTCCAGCGCGAGAAAATGGCGGGCAGGTTCCGCAAAAAGGATCAGAAGTTTTGCCGGCAGATTTTTTGAATCCTAATGAAGGTGAGTTCTCTGAACGAAAAATGCTTATCAATCTAGGCACTCAAGTTTTTGCCAAGCAGGCAGAGAGCTTTGCCAATCAACTTCCTATTTTGAAAGAATCCCTGGAGCAGTACTGTGGAGACATGCGCTCTGGTATTTCTGCTGAAACTTCGAAGGCGCAGGCTCAAGCCGATTGGAAACGTGCGATGTTGGCATTTCACAGTTTAGAAGGGGCGCCTTTTGGGCCTTTTGTAAACCGTGGACGTTTTATTGCAGATTACTTGTATGCGTTTCCTTACCTGAATACTTGCGGTATCGATCAGAATGTTGTCGCGTCTGCAAAAGAACCCTTAGCTGTTGGAAGCTTGTTGTATAATGTAAGAGGTTTGGGAGCTATCGAGTATTTGCTTTTTGAATCGTCTCTGAAGTCAAAATGCAATGTGCGTGCAAATCCGCATATCAAAATTTGGAATGAGCTTCCTGCTTCGGTAAAAAGTCTTCAGCGCTGTGAGTGGGCATTAGCTCTAGTGAATGATGCTCAAGAAAAGGCTGAGCTTTTGAAAACAGACTGGTCCGTAAAGGGTGGAAACTACACTTTGCAACTCGTCGAAGGAAAAATTTATTCAAATGAGAAAGAGGCACTGAATGCGTTAACAGATGCTTTGTCACATATTGAGTTTTTAAAAGATACGAAGTTGGGACGTCCTTTAGGTCGACATAGAGACTGTTCTGAAGAAAAATGTCCGGAAGATGTAGAGCACCGTTTTTCTGGTATTTCGTTGGAAGCTGCCGATTCACAATTAAGATCTTTCCGAATTCTATTTTATGGTTCTTCTGATCGAAATGTGAAGGCATTTGGCTTTGATGATTTGTTAGGTAAAGTTGGCCGTCAGGATGTTGTCGACAGAATGACGGTAGCAATGGATAAGGCTCTTGTTAGCTTAAGAGCCATTCAGCAAAGTGGCACTTTAGAAAAACAAATCGAAGAGTTTGATGCGACTCAATGCAAGGCTTCAAACTCTGACAATCGTCTTGTGGAAATATGTGCTGTCCATGCCGACGTTCGGGAAGTGGCATTTATTTTTAAAACGGAAGTTTTGGTGGCTTTGTCATTGCGGGCTCCACCGGCACAACAAGGTGATAACGATTAATAGAGTTGATGCAAAAGACTTGAAAGTTTCCGAGGCAAGAGTAAAGATTCGAACATGCAGTTGATGTTTAGATCCCTTCGACAGGCCTCAGGAGCTTTATTTAAGATTCACTCAATATTGTTGGTTTTGATGCCACCAATAGTTTCTGTACTTGGTTTCCTAACCCTTTTTTTCATCTATTGGCAAACCGGAGTCTCTGAGCTTTCTTCATTTTTCTCAAGCCTATCATTGTTTCAATGGTTGCAGACGCTCGTCGGTTTGTCGTCTATTGCCGAATGGTCGGCGATTATTTTTTTAATCTTTCTTTTTGTGCCTCTAGCTTTTTTAGGCTCTCTCTTGCTGACCTCACTTTTTGTGATGCCTGTTGTTTTGCGAACGGTCGTAAATAGTGATTTTAAGCATTTAAAGAAAAAACAGGGTGGTTCCATCGTAGGAAGCCTCGTGAATACACTTTGGGCAACCGTGCTTTTTGTGGCAGCATTTTTTATAACTCTTCCCTTGTGGCTTCTGCCAGGTTTTCAGGTTGTAGTTCCTTTGTTTTTAACTGCTTGGTTGAATAAAAAGGTTTTTCTGTATGATGTGCTTCAAGACTATGCAAGTGCTGAGGAACGAAAGCATATCGAAAAGAGTGAAGCATTTCCTATGTTAGGGATGGGGTTGATGTTGGGTTTTTTAAACTACATTCCTTTAATGTTTTTTATTACACCCGTGCTTTCCGCGTTCTCGTACACCTACCACGGACTGAATGCTTTGGAAAAATGCCGAAAGAGATAGCAGAAGCAATACAGCGAGAATTCCCAAAATAAACGATGATGTTCCTGATTTTTCCAGAAGGCAGGATGGGGGCTGTGGCTCATTTTTGGCAGTTTCCTTATTCGCTGTCGGAAAGTTGAACGATGTAACTGTCTGAGGCTTGTTTGAGTGGTTTATAAGAAGGAACATCTTTTGCTCTGCTGACAAGAGATGTTTAAAGCCATTGTCCTCTTGAATTTAAGTCTACTCTTTGTTTTTGGAACCTCGTCAGCACAGGCGAGCTCCAAAGCATCCTCCATGGGGCAAACTGTTGCCGCTGCAGTGGACAGACTGCCCGATGGACCCTCGAAGCAAGGTCTGATTCGTTATTTGCAAATTGTATCTCCACAAGCCTACAAAAATGATCGTCTTGTTGGGACCGGCAATCAGGGAATTCAGGGGTATTTAGAGTATCATTTTGAGACAAATGATTGTTATGCCGAAGCGGCCTTTCGCTTTTATCGAGACATTAAAAAAATGAACACCCTCAGCGAGCGTCCACGCCTTAGTGATGTGTCCGGGGTGGGAGCCTTTCAACAGAAGAAAAAAGGTTGGCTTTGGGAGCTGGCTTTACGTCACACGCACGGGAATAAAAACAAGGCCATGGCATTGATCGGCCTGTGCGGTCATGACGATATCAATCAGGGTACTTTTCAAAATGAACGCGTCGAAACCAAACTGCGTTCCGAGGGATGGGATGATGAAGATCTTTTCACCTTTGATGAGCATCTTGATGGTTATAAACTTTGTCCCTTGCGCGAGTCAGATTTTTATTTACCACAAAGTTTAGGTAGCGGAGTTGATATTTCCAATGGTCTTAAAAATCAGATCGCCTCGATTCAAGCAGATGGGCGAGCGGAGATCTTGCCGGCTAAGTATTATCATGTTCTCGGTGCTGCATTTTTAACATGTCAGATGGTGGAAGCGGGTTTGCGCCCAAGCCTGGCTTCGGGTCTTCAAGAGCTAGCTGCAAGAGCTTATCGTGGAATTCGGTTGTGTGCTAAAACGGCCGATGAGTACGCTACATTTCAGGAAATGTTGGCAGAGCCAAGCTATCAAAAGCGATCATCTAAAGTGCCCTTTGATACACATATCAAGTCGCTTTTAGTTCGTGATTATTTTAATGGAGCTTGTTTAAAAGAAACTGACTCGATGAACTGCAGCTTGCTAGGACAAATTTATCCTTTTATACCGGAGCCGCCAAAAGAACCATCTGAGCGAATTCGCGACATACAGAAAATTCATGATTTTGTAGATCGTATGGTTGCAGCGGGCTTGTATGGCAGTTGGTATCTTGGTGGTCATCGTATGTTGAAATCACTTCCTTGTACGGACGAGCAGATTCTTGGACCGAATCCAAAGTTTGCCCAGTTTTTGGAGACAATGAAGATCCATGTAAATATTTGTGGTTTCGGTCTTTCTGCTGAAGGGTGCAAGAACTCGCGCAAAATTATTGAGACTTGGAAGGTTGATTTTACTTGGACCGTGGCACAGCACCGTGTGGGAGCACAGTTTGCGGCGGCGAACTGCACTCGATCGGCTCAGCGTGAAAACTCTTTGGCTCGGTTTTGTGCGACAGGAGAGTAGGGAAAGTCGAAGTATTAATGGTCAGTGTCAGGCTCACTATAAAATGTAAGTGAGCTTAGAGCCCAGAGGTCGGTTTAAACTGGTGGGCACATTCTCGAATCACTTCGATTGAGGTCAGTGTTCCTGGTTTTCTTGCAGAGGCATTTAATAGAAGTGCAAGGTTATAGCCAGTGTTGAAAGCAGAAATTCGTTGTTCTTTAGTTCCATGGTCTCCCACTATATGTGCGTCGGCCAACATAGAAATAAAACTTTTTACTTGAGGGATTTTCTCTGCGGGCAAATCCCCAGTCCATTGAAGTAAAAGAGCTGCTAAGCAGTCAGCATGCTGTTCTTTTATCTTGGTGGATAACATTGGAAGCACATAATTGAACTCTAGTTGGTGGAGATTTTGTAAGAAATGAGCGTACTCGTGAGCCAAGACGAATTTTTGTGTTGTTGCAAAAAGAAGAGAGTCTGTGGCACTGAGAGTTTTCATTTCTTTTGTTAAATGATCTCCCATAAGAATAAAGTTTTTTCCAAAGGCAATAGCATTGGGGCCGTCTGTATCATTAAGTTGTCCAACACAAAGCGGCTGTGGGTTTCGGTCTAGGATTATATCATGAGCTGCTCTAAAAGTTTCAGTCCACTTTTCGATTTGCGATACGTATTTACCTGTTTGAAAAAAGTGAGAACCATCAGGGGAGTGTCTAACGACTGGAATGATATGATCTAGGTTCTGACAATAGAGTTCGTTGTAAGCTGGAACAACCATTGTTGCCGAGGAAATAGAGCTATAAAAAAGAATTGAGAGGAAAGTTTTTATTTTCATGGCGGCAATATAGTGATGATACCTCAGGTTTACAAAAAATTATTTGTTGCTCTAGAAATAATTCAGAAATGTCTTAGGAGTAGACATTTTTTGATGATGGTACCCAGGTCGACTTAGCGAAAATGGCAAAACTAATTCAATCTACTGTTGCTCAAAATCGGGGAAGGGGTTTGTTGAGACAGGTTTGTGCTCTCTGTTTATATTCTAGACGCTCAAATACATTACGTTGTTTTTAGCGATAGCATAACTCTTGCTAAACCAAAACAGACTGATTCATGGAGGTCTGTATGCGTTTAGTTGGGTTGATTTTTTTCTTCTTATTGCCAGTGGTGGCTTTTGCCCAAGGTAAAACGACTTGTGTCTGTCAAATAGGTCTAGAGCCAAGTTATCAGCAGGTTTTTTTTGAAAAGGGCTGCAGGAAGTGGTTAGAGGAACAAAAAGATTGTGACTCAAAAGAAATCCGCCCTCAGTTTCAAGGTAATGATCAGCTTGTTCTTAATGAAGATTCATCAGATGGAACGTTGAAGCTGGGGTATGTGGGGCATTGGGGAAACACTGTTCAGAGCTACAATTACTTCGTTCGTTATTTAGCGCCAGCCATGAATAAATATCGATTGGGATTGTATTGGGACAATACGGCTTGTCGTGGTTTAGATGATCCTAAAAAGTTTATGAGTCTATTAGAAATCAGCCGAAATAACGAGAACGTGATGAGGGAATCAGATATCCGTTCAAATGAATTACAGAAGTCCATAGCGCGGATCTATGGACGAGAGGCCAAGCTAAAGCCCGTCCGTGAATTGCCATTTTGGATGACAGCACCTTTCACATATAAAGCAAATCAAGTGATCAGTATTGGAATGTGGGATCGATATGTTGGAGGATCTTCGGCCAACTTTTGGGCGGTAGTTAATGTTACCAATAACAAAATTACGTTGCCTAAGTGTGAACAGTTTCACGATAAGATGTGTTACCAAGGCAATCAATTAGGCGAATCTGGTCGTTGTGTGCAACCTGATGGACAGATTAAAAATCTGGTTTGTTGTTTAGAGCAAAATTTTTATGATGGCGGCAGCCAACGAGCATTTTGGGTTGAGGGAAAAACTTGTGGCCAGTGATGGTGGTTTGAAGTCTGTGGCCCTGAAACGAAAAAAGGCTTTTAAAACTAATCGCTTTGCGATCACTTTTAAAAGCCTAAAATTGGTCGGGGAGATAGGATTCGAACCTACGACCCTCTGGTCCCAAACCAGATGCGCTACCAGACTGCGCTACTCCCCGACTAGAGACGCACAATAAGTAATTTCTGGGCCTTTTGTCAAATCACTAGATCACAACGCGGCACATAAGGTAATCTTTTTTCATGGAAAGCTTTATTAATTCACTTCCGAAGCCTGTGGTTGCTATTGGTGCTATTTTTTTTGGCATACTGCTGATCTTTTTGCTCTCTCCACCTCACTCTGTCTGTGATACGCAGGAGGCGACAATGCGAGAAACTCAGGCTGGAAACATTTTCGGTACTGTAGAGAAAAAAAAGAAAATCCCTCCAGTCGTTGTGCGAACGAAAGAAGCCTGCCAGCTGGGCAATAGTCCAGGTTCTTGTTACGAGTATTTTATGGTGCTGAAAAAGGTGGTCGACGACCTATCGAAAGCCTCCAGCGAATGCACGGCTCAGCTGTTCAGTATTAACGAGGTTAAATCCGCTCTGAATGATGGCATTGAGTTGATGGTGCGGTTGGCGTGGGGCGTGAAGCCTCCTGAGCCAGGTTTTGATCGTTTTGGTTGGATGCAAGAGGCTGAGTTGGCAATTTTTTGTCGCCTTAAAGGTATTTATATTCGAGCAGAAGGGGAGGACGCATGGGGGGCGCTGCGAAATCGGATAGCGACCAAGTTGCCTGGTGAGGAAATTCCCCCTTCTTCAGATCCATCTCAGGTGACTGCTGAGGCTCGGAAAGCTTCAGAACTTTTATCAGAACAAGATATCTGGAATAGAAGTCTATTTTCAGTTCGGTGCGATGCTTTTTAGATCGAAAAGATCTGAAGAAACTTCCACTTAGTTTTATCTTTCTGTTTTTGCGTACGCCCTTGAAGGGTAAAATGTTTATCTGATTTGTGCTGTAACAGATAACTATGATGTTGAATCTGGTGAATGCTCCATTCGTGAGGATTCAGTCCGAAACGAGTCAGATCTGTTTGTAGCATCAAGTTTGTCAGTTGATTTGAATTCATTTTTCTATCCTTTGTTTGAGTCAGTTTTTCCCTAACTGATGTTGTTTGGTTTGTTGTCGATCTACTTTTGCAACTGAAGTGCCGAGGTAATGTCGATTGTATTTGAGATGAACGACAACAGACCTTGAGTTGTCTAAGATGCTGGATTAGATTCTGAGACATGAGACGAAATGTTTACCTTGGATACTTATTAGCTCAGTTAGTTACGATCATATTTGTAGTGCTTTTTTTTAAATACATTGGAGATCGGCAGATCGCAGCGACGGCAGCTGGTTCTTTATTTGTCGGAGTTCCACTGGGCATGTTGCTTGTAGAGTTCAGAAGAACAGGTTTTAAGAGCAAGGTCTGGATGTTTGTGGTTTTACAGTTCTGGATATTGTTTGCGTTGCCGATTATGGGGCTGCGGATTTTCAACTGGGGTGTGCCGTTTGAAGATCTGTCATTTTTTGGTGTGTCAGGGCCCTTTTTGCATCGGTGGTCGAGTAAAAGTTACATGCTCATGATGGTTTCGACACTATGGGCCTACTGGAAAATGCTAAAAGCGGAGCCCAAAGAAGGGGTTTGGAAAATAAAAAAGCCGGTTTAAAACCGGCTTTTTTTCTTCCCATCAGGAAACCTGAATCTTTAATGCAAAATGCTTCTTAGATCTCGAAAGGAACTGGAGAAATTGCTTCAGCTCTGTGGAAAGTGTCGTAAGCGTCTGTACCAGAAGGCAATAGACCCAAATTACGAGCTTTTTTAACTGCTGCAGCAACTTTTTTCTGCTGAGCAATGCTTAATTTAGAGATACGAGATGGAGTGATTTTGCCACCATCGCCGATGAAACGAGTCAAAGATGCAGGATCTTTGTAATCGAATACGTGGTCGCCTGAGAACTCCTGACGGTATTTGCTACGAGTTGTTTTTTTCATTACTATCCTCTTTCGATTTCCTTTTGGTTAGCGAGTTATTGTGTGTACAAGAAAAAAGAGTTGCCATCAAGTGTCTTTTTACTTTATATGGATACTTCTTGTTTGCGGCGCCCCTATTTGATTTTAAGGATGGCGTTGACCCAGACTTGTAGCCAGACCGTTAATATAGGAGCTTAGTATGAGCAGATGTGAAATTACTGGAAAAGGACCTGTTGTAAAGAACTTGGTTTCTCACTCCAACATTAAAACGAAATCAACAGCTCAACCAAATGTTCAAAAGAAACGCATATTTAGCCGTGTTTTGAACCAAATGGTGAGATTGCAAATCGCGACAAGCGCTATCCGTGATATGGAGCATGTCGGTGGTTTTGATAATTACCTTCTTAATTCTGACGACGCTAAGCTTTCAAAAAGAGCTATGGCTGTTAAAATGAGAATTAAAAAGAAACTTTCTTCTAAAAAGTAATTAAGAGGCCTCAAATGAAATTGAAAATTAAAAAAGGCGCGACTGTACAAGTTATCACTGGATCTGACAAAGGTAAAAAGGGTTCAGTATTGTCTGTAGACGCTAAAGCGATGAAAATCCAAGTTCAAGGTGTGAAAGTTCAAACACACTACGATAAAAAAGATGGTCTTTTGAAAAAAGAAGGCTTTATCGACTACTCAAATGTGAAGTTGGTAGAGACTGCTACTAAAGAAAAAAAGACTACAAAAAAAGCTACTAAAGCTAAGACTGCATAGTGAAGCTATCCGGTGAATCTTGTGTTCACCGGCAAACTTTACCTATGAGAAAGTCCAATTTTGGCCCTGAAAACGATCTCCTCGTTTTAGTCTCATACATAGCTGCGTAAAATCTTAGTTGGTAGCAATTGGAAAATTGTAACTAATTTGAAATTGAGGAGATGCGGCTTGAAGAAGAACCAAAATTCAATAATGCAAAATTCAAAAGCACTGTTGTCGTTATCGATGATTGTGCTTTTTTTTTCGTCTGTGAGTCACGCTGAGTTGGGTGAATCTTTCATTCTCTGCAAAAGTAACAAAACTGTGCGTACTTTGCGCGTTGAGATAGGCAGTGATCAAAAGTGTCGTGCTATCTATACGAAGCAGGGTGTCGATGAAGTCATCGGCTCCTCAGCTGGGACCGCAGCGTGTGCTGAAATTATTGCGAACGTGCGCAAAAATCTCGAAGACGGTAAATGGAACTGTCGCGACGTCAAAGAATCGCGAACATCTGCTATAACGACTGTGGTGGAGTAGTTTTTATGAGTGCAGAATTGGTTGTGGCTGTGGTGCAAATGACCTCAGTGGATGATATCGAAGCCAATCTGCAGCAAATGAATCAACTTATTCAGGATATTTTTAGAAAAGCCAATCCACGTTTGTTGTCCTTCCCTGAAAACTGCCTTTACCTTCGCGTTGTTGAGGGTGAAAAGGTGGAGGGTTTGTCGCTAGATCACCCAGCGTTTCAGTTTTTGTCCCAACTGGCTAAGCAGTACGATGCTTATTTTCACTTGGGATCTGTGCCTTTAATTCATGAAGGTGCTTTATATAATTCATCAGTTTTAATTACACCTGAAGGGCAAGTGTTACCGACTTACCAAAAGATACACCTGTTTGATATTCAGCTAGAGGGACAGAAACCCATTCGAGAGTCTGATGTCTTTCGTCATGGAAAAAAGCCGAATGTCGTACAAGTGGATGGCTGGAGAGTGGGCGAAACCATTTGTTATGACGTGCGTTTTTCGGAGCTTTTCTCTCGGTACGCTCAGCAGGAAGTAGATTTGATCTTAGTCCCAGCTGCTTTTTTAGTGAAAACGGGGGAGGCCCATTGGGAAATCCTTTTACGGGCACGCGCTATCGAAAGTCAGGCATTTGTTATTGCGAGCGCTCAGGCTGGTACCCATGTCGGTAAGAATGGGAAGTCTCGAGAAACGTATGGTCACAGTTTGGTCGTAGACCCTTGGGGCGGGATTCTTGGGGATGTGCAGGAAAACTCGCCTGGCTTTTGTATCGTGACTCTTTCGCAAGAGCGAATTGAGAAGGTCCGCCGGCAAATTCCCATGAAGTCTCATCGTCGGCTTCCTGTTGCTTAACGCTTAGAATTCTTGCACTATTTCAATGACAATTTTCTCAGTTGGCTTTTATTATGCGCGCGAATGCTTAAATCAGGGAGCTGGAGTATGATCCGAGTTTTCTTAATTTTCTCTTTTTTGGTTTCAACTTTGAGTGTGCCGGCAATAGCCCAAGAGGTGACCGAAGCTCCAAAGTATGATGAGGCTCGTGAGGCAGAAATTGCACAAAGGGCAAAAAAACGTCTGTATCCAGGTGGACGGGATGAAGAAGATTTAAAGGTTCAAAGTCAGATTGTGGTTCCTGTTAGAAAGCTAGCGCCTCAAGCTGAAATAAAAGAAGAAGCTACTGAAGAGTAAGCTTTGGCCGCTGTTACTGTTAGTTGAGAGTTGAATAATTTTTTGGAGAACGTATGTCGATTTATAATGATTTGCCTGAGGGTGTGACTCGCGAAACGATGGATGTGGATGTTTTGATTGTGGGTGGTGGTGCAGCTGGTTTGTCTTGTGCACTTCATTTGCAAAATCAGATTCAAAAACACAACGAAGACGTATCAGCAGGTCGCAAGCAAGGGGAGCAGATTCCCGAGCAAATGATTGTGGTTTTGGAAAAGGCTTCGGAAGTTGGAGCGCACAGTTTTTCAGGCGCCGTTTTGAATCCAAAAGCTTTGAGCGAGTTGATTCCTAACTTCAAGTCAGAAGGATGCCCACTAGATTCAGAAGTTAAAAAAGATGCGGTTTACTATCTAGGGTCTGATTACTCTTTTAAGCTTCCAATCACTCCTCCGCCATTTCACAACGAAGGCAATTACATTGTTTCTTTGAGTAAATTCAATCGCTGGTTGGGAACGAAGTGCGAAGAAAAAGGGATTAACATTTTCCCTGGATTCGCAGCGGTGGAAGCTCTTTACGAAGGCGATAAAATTGTTGGTGTTCGCACGGGCGATAAGGGTCGCGATAAAAATGGAAAACCTAAGGCGAATTTTGAGCCTGGTTTGATCCTTAAGTCTAAAGTTGTTATTTTTGCTGAGGGCACTCGTGGTTCTTTGTTTAAGCAAGTTGAAAAGAAACTAAATCTTCGCGCAGGCAAAAATCCTGAAGTGTTTGAAGAAGGCGTTAAAGAAGTCATTCAAATGCCTCCGGGCACTGTCGAGCCAGGACAAGTGATTCATACAGCGGGTTACCCTCTGTCGAAGTCTATCGGTGGAACATTTATTTACACTCTGCCAGAAGACAAGATCATCGTTGGCTTAGTAGCATATCTTGATTCTAATGATCCTTTGTTGGATCCACATCGTGAATTGCAAAAACTGAAAGCTCATCCATTCATGCAAAATATGTTGAAGGGTGGAAAAGTGATCGCTTACGGAGGTAAAACTTTACCTGCGGGCGGTTGGTATTCTATGCCGAAGCTTTACGGTCACGGCTTTATGGTTTGCGGTGACTCTGCAAGCATGGTCGATGTGCAAAAGCTTAAGGGTATTCACTTGGCGATGAAATCCGGTATGCAGGCAGCTGAAACCGTGGTTGAAGGTCTGATCAAGGGCGGTGAGTTTACTGAAGAAATCACTTCAGGCTATGAAAAGCGCATTGAATCTGGCTTTGTAAAAAGTGAGCTTTACCGAGTTCGTAACTTCCACCAAGCCTTGAGCAAGGGATTCTTGGCTGGCTTGCCATTGATCGGTTTGCAGGAGCTGACGGGTGGCCGTGGTCTTGAGGACCATATGCGTATTGAGCATACAGATGCTGAAACAACTGAGCGTGTTTTAGACATTTGGGGGCCTTATGGGTTGGATCACGAAGACAATAAGCTGCCTAAGGCGGATGGACAGTTGTTCTTTGATAAACTATCTAGCGTTTATTTGACTGGGACTATGCATGATGAGGACTCTCCAAATCATTTAATTTTGAAGGATGGGGATATTTGTCGCACAGTTTGTGAGCCTCAGTACAAATCACCGTGTAATCATTTCTGCCCGGCGAGCGTCTATGAGATGGTTCCGTCTACAAAAGAGGCAGGCAAGAAGGACTTACAAATTAATTATACGAACTGTATTCATTGCAAAACTTGTGATATCAAGTGCCCATTCGAAAATATCGAGTGGACCGTTCCTGAAGGGGGCGGTGGACCACAGTATCGCGAAGTATAGGAAGCCCAGCGCATAGGGACTGGGCTTTCTGAACAAACCAGAAAGGACAGCCCCATGCCTGAATTTTTTGCCTCCACAGCTCGTGGACTTGTAGACCCCCTCGAAACCGAACTTAAAAATCTTGGTTTAAAAGTAACGGATAAGTATATTGGCGGGGTCTTTTTTGAAAGCAACTGGGAAGGTTGTTATAAAGCCAACCTTCACTCTCGTCTTGCTAGCCGTATCTTGAAGCCTGTTTTGGATTTCACGGCTTACCAGCCTGAAGAACTGTATTCTCAAATCCGTCGTCATGATTTTACTAAATACATTAAGCCAAACCAGTCCATCTCGATTGATGCGAGTGTGACTGAGTCGAAAATGCGCGATCAGCGTTTTGTGGCGATGAAAGTGAAAGACGCTATTGTGGATCAGTTCCGCGATAAGTTTGGTGTGCGTCCTGACGTAGACAATGAAAATCCATCTCTTAGAATCCATGTCCGTGCTATCAAAAATGAATTCAGTGTTGCGATTGATACGTCTGGTGACAGTCTGTTTAAGCGTGGCTATCGACGTGATGTGGGTGAAGCCCCACTAAAAGAAAACCTCGCGGCGGGCTTGATTAAGCTTTCTGAGTGGGATGGGCAATCGTCTATCGTCGATTTGATGTGTGGATCTGGAACTTTCTTGATTGAAGCAGCCATGATGGCTTTGAATATTGCTCCTGGTATCAATCGTAAGCGCTTTGGTTTTCAGAACTGGCTGACTTTTGAAAAAGAAGCTTGGGAAAAAGTAGTTCAAGAAGCTGTTGATGCTGAAAAAGAAGAACTTCCTTTTGTGTTCTACGGCTATGATATCGACAATCGAGTTTTGAAAAGTGCTAAAGAAAATGCTCGTGCGGCCGGTGTTGATCATGTGATCGAATTTAAGAAAGAAGCCGTGGCGACTGTTGAGCCTCCTGCGGAAAAAGGGCTTATCATCTGCAATCCTCCTTATGGTGCGCGTATCGGTGATGAAGATAATCTTCGCGACGTTTATCGTGATTTGAGCTTCACATTAAAACATCGATTTAAGGGCTGGGATGCTTGGATTCTGTCGGGAAATAAAGAGTTGATTGCGGATTTAAAACTAAAATCGACTCGCAAGCATTTTGTGTTCAATGGAAACATCGAGTGCCGTTTCCTTAAATATAGCATGTTTTAATTTGAGGATGGGATCATGGTAAAAGCAATTTTCTTATTGAGCTTTTTAACTTCCTCTTTGGCGTGGGCAGAAATGCCCGTCTTGAAGTATCAAGGTGTGGATTGTCGCTTATTGAAAGATGACGAGGTTGTCAGCGAGAAATCGGTAAAGCTGATGACTCTGACAATTGACACTCATTTGGGACGTTTTCAAGAGATCCAATTTGGTGATGAGCAGACTAAAATTCAATATCAAATTTTAATTGAAGATGATGTGGATTCTAAAGGTCATGTTCTTGTATTGCAGAATCTGAAAGTGGGGGAGCTGGAAAGTTCTTCTGAGTTTTCTGCAAAAGATTTGAAGTGGGTTCGATTGGCCCAGGGTTCACATTCAGTGAAGTGTGAATTGCAGATCGCTGAGTAGTTTTCTATTTTGCGCAAACCCAACCTGAGTCTTCGATGCAGGTTGGGTTCAATCACAATTCAAGATCTAGAAGGGCTTGTTGATCGCAATGATCGCTGCAGAAGTCCCAAGACCCCACAACAAAATAGCCACAGGCCAACCGATGTAGCCTTTTCTTTTAACCAAAGAAACAGCGACTCCAAGAAGAGCCCAGATTCCGATTTTCACTTGAACCCAAGCTGGCAAGCCAGCAACAAGACCTAGTCTTGCAGCCATACCGAAACCACTCACTAAGATCAAAAGAAGACCGACACCGTGAGAAACAAAGCCCATGATGCGAGCTGGTTTCTTGAGGTCGACTCTTGCGTAAGCGGCTAAAAGCATTCCGCCAAAACCGAAAAATAAAAGCATAATTCCTAGAAGATGTAGGACTTTGTAAAACTGGTAAGACATGTGCGGTCTCCTTATTCTGCGTTCAGACCCAGGTGCTTCATTACACGAGCCAGGTCTTTTCTGATTCGAGTCAGATGGGTTGACGTAGCCAGTGTTTTTAAGGAGTCCCGAAGTGGTTCTAGGGGATATCCACCGTACTGGCCGGGCTGAGTGATATCATTAGTAATGACACTGCGGCCAGCAATAATCACTTTGTCACAGACATTGACGTGGTCGGCTACCGCAACGACGCCGCCGCACATAAAGTTGTTTCCAATTTTGCTTGAGCCCGCAATACTGAACGCCGCCGCAATAAGGCAGTTTTCACCAATAACAACGTTGTGCGCAATATGGCAAAGGTTGTCCATCTTGGTACCGTTACCAATGCGAGTTTCTGTTAATGCTGCCCTATCGATGGCACAATTTGCTCCGATTTCAACATTGTTTCCGATAACCACTCGTCCGATCTGTGGGATTTTTCTATTGGTACCTTCTTTAGTGATAGCGAATGAAAAGCCATCAGCACCTATCGTAGTGTGTGGATGGATTTCGCAATGAGAACCAACCACACAGTGCGCCCCTAAAAACACCTGCGGATGTAGCAGTGTGTGATCGCCAACTTCGGCATATGTTTCGACAACTGTATGGGCGCCAATGGTCGCACCATCTCCGATCTTTGCATGTTCACCAATGACGGCATAAGCGCCAATGCCCACATTTTTTCCTAAGTGAGCTGTGTGATGAATGACTGCAGTGGGGTGAATTTTAGTCTCTTGACTGAAACGATTCATCTTGCCGTCAAAGAGTGGCAAAATAGAACCCATTGCCAGTTGAATCGACCCAGTTGTGAAAAACGCCGTCTGAGTATCGTCAGGAAGTGAAAGAGATTTATGAGCGACAATAATTGGTGCCTTCGCTTTTATGGCCATTTCCAGTTGCTCAGCTTTTGATACAAAAACCAAGCAGTCAGAGGTGCAAATTTCAGGTGGCAGCACTTGGCTTGCAACGCTTGAAAGAGAGCCTTTGATGTGGGTGAGTTCGGAAGAATTTAGATCTTTAATAACTTCTGCTGTAATCATAGTGATGCCTCGCGCTAACAGTTTCGTATTATTTTTTTGATGTCAAGACACTGAGTGATAGTATAGTTCAACTAATAGAGCATGATTTGATCTTTTCTCACGTTAAATTATAGAGAGGAACAGAGATGGCAAAAAAAGCTGCAAAAAAGGAAGCTGTTGCGGCAAAGTCCAAGAAGGCGTCAAAGCCTGTGGCAAAGGCACCAGCGAAAGCTGCTAAGCCTGCAAAACCCGCAGCAAAGGCGCCGCCAAAGCCTTCAGCGAAGGCGGCCGGCAAAGCTAAGGAAGTGAAGCCTGCAAAAAAAGCAGTTCCTTCTCCGGAACCAGTATCTGCAAAGCCCTCGAAGGCTGAAAAGAGTGCCAAGAAAGTAAAGCCCGAAGCATCTGTTGTTGAGGTCTCTCCTGAGACTTCAAAAAAAGAAAAGAAAGTCAAAATAGACAAAGCCGGGTTGTCTGAAGATCAGATCAAATGGCATGAACTGCACGAGAAGCACAAAGGCATGAAAGCCCCTGCTTACAGCATTTCTGGCCAATTTGAGGCGAAATCACCGCTTCAGCACAAGTTATTTGGTTGGGGATTTATTCTGTCTAATGAGTACGACCGTTTGGAAGTACTTTTTGAGGACGGAAAGCGAATGCTGATCAGCAATAGGAAGTTGTCATAGGGCAGAAAATTATTGCAAGGCACTGCAAACTGACCTACTAATTTATCTGCATGGCAAAAGAAGATTTAGTACAAATTGACGGAAAAGTGATCGACGCCCTTGCTGGGGGTCTTTACAAAATTGAACTGGATAATAAGGCTATTATCAACGCAAAGCTTTGCGGAAAAATGAGACGCTTTAACATCCGTGTGGTCGTTGGAGACCGTGTGAGCGTAGGGGTTTCGCCTTACGATCCTACTCACGGCTTGATCATGTTCCGTCACAAATAAATTATATAACCCAAACCTTTCCAATTAAATCTAGAGGTTCTATGGATCAGGCTCTTCAGAGTTACTTGGCTCGTATTGCTCCCACTGTTACTGCAAAATCAGCACAGGCTGTGATCGAACTTGCAGCAGAGGGCGCGACAGTCCCGTTCATCGCTCGTTACCGTAAAGAAAAAACTGGCAATTTGGATGAAGTTCAAATTCGCGCGGTCATTGAGGGACATGAAACCTACAATGAAATTGTGAAGCGTAAGGCTTTCTTGATTAAAGAAATCGGAGAGCAGAACAACTTAACAGCCGATATTCAAAAACGTATCGAGCTTTCTTGGGACCTTGGTGAGCTAGAGGAAATCTATAAACCATTCAAGAAAAAGAAAAAAACCAAAGCCACTATCGCCCGCGAAGCTGGGTTGGAGCCTTTGGCTCAGTGGATTTGGGATATGGGACATGGTTTGATCAGCGATGATCAGACAATGGAGATGAAGGCGAAAAACTTCCTCAACCCAACTGCAAAAATCAACACATACGAAGAAGCGCTTAAGGGAGCGCAAGATATCTTGGTCGAGAAGATCGCCAATGATGTTGAGCTTCGTGCGATGGTTGCGAAAAATTATAATGAAAAAGGCCGTGTTATTGCGAAAGCGGCGAAGGGCTTTAAGCCAAATTCGAAGTACGATATGTACAAAGAATTTGAAGAGCCTGTTAAAAACCTTCTTGATGCTAAAAACAATCACCGCTACTTAGCGATGAGAAGAGGCTGGCAGGAAGAAGAGTTGGCTGTTGATGTGAAAGCTGACGATGAAGAGAATTTGAAGTCTTACGAAAAGTTTGCGACTTCAACTCCAGACAACGCTATCGGCGACTACTTGAAACAGTGTGCGCGTTTGGCTTTGAATGTGTACGTTCTTCCGTCAATCGTAAATGAAGTTCACCGCACTCTTAAGGAAAAAGCGGACGCCGATGCAATCACTGTATTTGCAGAAAACGTGCGTAAACTTTTATTGAGTTCTCCATTTGGATCTAAGTGCGTTTTAGGTGTGGATCCTGGTTTAAGAACAGGTTGTAAAGTGGCGTTGATTGATAAATCAGGTGCCTTTATTTCTCACACTGTTCTTTACACTCTAGGGGATGACGCTGATAAAAAGGCAAAAGCTTTGTTCGGTGAAGTTCTTAAGCAGATTCAAATCGAAGCGATTGCGGTTGGAAACGGAACTGCTGGTCGTGAAACTGAAGCTTTCTTGCGTAAAGTTTTGAAAGATCTTGGTAAAAATATTCCAGTAGTGATGGTTTCAGAATCAGGTGCCTCTGTTTACTCTGCGTCTGAAATTGCTCGTGAAGAGTTCCCAGATCTTGATGTGACAGTGAAAGGTGCGATCTCAATCGCTCGTCGTTTGCAAGATCCTTTGGCGGAACTTGTGAAAGTGGATCCGAAGTCTATTGGTGTTGGTCAGTACCAGCATGACGTGAATCAATCGCAGTTGAAGAAGTCTTTGGAAGCTGTGGTTGAGTCTTGCGTGAACACAGTTGGTGTTGATGTGAATACAGCATCAGCAGCGTTGTTGTCTCACGTTGCGGGTATTGGACCTGCTTTGGCTAAAGGTATTGTTGAAGCTCGTAAAAAAGCGTTGTTCTCAGATCGCTCTGAACTTTTGAAGATTCCTAAGTTCTCTGCAAAAGTTTTCGAACAAGCGGCGGGTTTCTTAAGAATTCCTTCAAGCAAGCAAGTATTGGATTCTACAGGTATCCACCCTGAGCGTTATCAAGCAGTGACTGATATGGCAAAAGACCTTGGTGTTTCTTTGTCAGAGATCATTGGTGAAGGCGCGAAAAAACTTTTGGCTCAAAGAACAAAATGGGCTCAATTGGTCGGTGAGTTCACTTTCGATGACATCGTAAAAGAACTTGAAAAGCCGGGTCGTGACCCTCGTGATCCATTCAAAGTTTTCCAATTCCGTGATGACATCATGGAAGTGAAAGACTTGCAGGAAGGTATGATCTGCCCAGGTATCGTGACGAACGTAACGAATTTCGGTGCTTTCGTTGATATCGGTGTTCATCAAGATGGATTGGTTCACATTTCTGCTTTGTCGCACAAGTTCGTGGATGATCCTCGTAAAGTGGTTAATCCTGGCGATCATGTCACAGTTAAAGTTTTGAAAGTGGATACGATCAAAAATCAAATTTCACTGACAATGAAAATGGATGATGCTCCAGAGGCGACAGCACCACGTGGTGAAAAGCGTCCAGAGCAACGTGCTGGTGGTCCTAGACCTTCAGGCGGCGGTCCTCGTCCACAAGGTGGTGGTCGTGATCAAAGACCTCAACCATCGGCTCCGAAGCCTTCAAATCCATTCAACAATCCGTTTGCAGCTTTGATGGCTGTTCAACCGGGTAAGAAATAAGCTTGAGCCCTTCGGGGCTCGTGCTTTGTTATAACTTATTAAAAGGAGACTCACATGGCAGCTAAAGGAAAATCAAAAAAAGGTATCCGTCACAGAATGAAAAGAATTTCTAAGAAAAAACGCATGTACAGAGCGAAAATTCGTAAGTAATTGCGAAGTAAAAACCCCGGCGAGCCCGGGGTTTTTTTTGCCCGCACGCGGTCGGTGAAAAAGGCCCATCTGCTGCGTTGTCGGGCCTCATCTTTCACTTCGACGTGCCTGGGGCACGCCTCCGCTGCAGCTGAGGCCCTCCGCCTTGCATCTGGACCTTTTTGACCGACCTCTAAAAATTTGTTTCGTTCTTTTGTTTGGAGTAAATTAGTACTTTTTTTGAAGTATTGTATTTTGATACTTGGGCGTGGGCTGTCTGGGTCTTGGTGTTTTCTCTTTTGTCGTCGTAGGTTTTTAGTTATCCTTGCGGCACGAGGGAGACTCTATGATTATTCAAGCTCATATTCTGACTAAAGCCTTGGATGCTGCTTTAAGCACGGGTGCTGACTTTGCTGATATCTTTATTGAAGATACGTATTCTTCACAACTTTCTATTTTAAATTCTAAGCCTG
The DNA here is from genome assembly GCA_964431515.1 of uncultured Bdellovibrio sp. Classification (GTDB taxonomy): domain Bacteria; phylum Bdellovibrionota; class Bdellovibrionia; order Bdellovibrionales; family Bdellovibrionaceae; genus Bdellovibrio. The sequence continues at coordinate 146,138 of CAYSKF010000005.1, read as the reverse complement.
AGCAGGCCATTGTTGGACAACTTTATGGTGCAGGTATTCGCTTGTTTTTTGGTCATGAGATTGTGTATGTGACAACCAATGATCTTTCTGAAGCTGGCTTGGTCAAAGCGGCATTGAACGCGGCAAAAAGTCGTGGCACTGGCTCTGCTGGTAAATCAATGCCTTTAATGCAAGTGCCTTTTGATTCTATGCACACTTATGGTGAAAAACCGTGGGAAATGGATCGCAATCGTAAGTTTCAATGGTTGAACTCTATTGACCAGCATTCTCGTGCACGCAGTTCTGCGGTGACTCAGCTTGAGGCTGGTTTGAATGAAAAGTTTCAGCGTGTTCAAATTGCGAACTCTCGCGGTTTGATGGCTTACGATGAGCGTGCTTATTCACGTCTTCGTATGCAGGCTTTTGTTGAAAATAACGGAGTGAAGGAAAGCGCCAGCGAAGACGAAGGTCACATGGGGACTTCAGAAATATATGATCAGGTCAATCTGAAGGAGCTTGCAGAGCAGGCTGTGGATCGCGCGATGATGTTGACGACAGCAGCTTACGCTCCAGCTGGTGAAATGCCTGTTGTGATCGATAACGGCTTTGGGGGAGTGATTTTCCATGAAGCTTCGGGGCACGGTCTTGAGACAACGAGTGTGGCTAAAGATGCCTCTGTGTTCTGTGGCAAGTTGGGACAAAAGATTGCGCATGAAAGTGTGACAGCTATTGATGATGGCACGATTCCTAATGGATGGGGTTCTTTGAATTTCGACGACGAAGGAAATAAAACTAAAAAGACGACTTTGATCGAAAATGGAGTTTTAAAGTCCTATATGGTCGACGAGATGGGATCGCGCCAAACAGGTTACGAAATCACAGGCAGTGGTCGTCGTCAGTCTTATAAATATGCTCCAGCTTCTCGCATGAGAAACACCTACATCGCTGCAGGAAAAGATAAATTTGAAGATATGATTCGCGATGTGGATTACGGTCTTTATGCGAAAAAAATGGGTGGCGGTTCTGTCAACCCAGGGACAGGGGACTACAACTTCCAAGTGGGCGAAGCCTACATTATTCGCAACGGTCGAATTGAAGAGCCTGTGAAGGGTGCTTGTTTGATTGGACGCGGAATTGACACTTTAGGTAAAATCACAAAAGTCTCTAATGACTTGAAGTTGGCTCGAGGCATGTGTGGTTCTGTCAGTGGCAGTATTCCAGCAGCTGTTGGCCAGCCCCAAATTCTAGTTTCTAGCTTGATGGTCGGTGGGAGAGCAAAATAATGGATACAATTAAAACAAATTTTCAAAAAATTGCTGAACAAGCTCGCCGTGATGGAGCTAAAGTTGAGATGTTGATCTCTGGTGGGGAAAACCTTAGCATTGGTTATCAAAAGCAAAAGCTGGATTCTTTTGAATCCACTCAATCTCAGATGGCGGGTTTGCGTGTTATTTTAGGTGCAAATCAAGGTTACGCTTACACAGAAAATCTTTCCGATGAATCTTTGTTGCGCACTTATAAAGAAGCTCTCAACAACGCGAAGACAGTTCAAAGTGGTAAATCTGCAGAAGTTCCTTTGCAGAAGCCGCAAGCTGCGCCTGATATGAATCATCTTTTTAGCCCCGAAGCAATTTCCATGGAGCAAAAGATGGAAGTGGCGCGTTTACTTGAAGAAAAAAGTTTGAGTGCGGATCCACGAGTGCAAAGTGTTCCTTATTCTGGCTTTGACGAGTCAGTCAGTTTTAAACGAATTTTAAACTCTGAAGGCTTAGATGCCGAATTTAAGCAGAGCTATTTTTCTGGCTATGCATACGCCTTAGCTAAAGAAGGCGAAGTTTCTAAAATGGATGGTGAAGGTTTCTTTGCTCGATCATTTAAAGAAATTGATGCTGTAAAAGTGGCTAGTGAAGGTGTTAAAAAAGCCCTTGCTCGTTTAGGGGCGCAAAAACTGCCGACTGGAAATTATGCTGTGGTCATTGGTCGTGAACAGTTTCCGATGATTTTGCAGATGATCCATTCTTATTTTTCAGCCAAAGAAGTTCATGAAGGGAAGTCTTTGTTTAAAGGCAAGTTGGGACAAAAAATTGCCAGTGAAAAATTCCAACTGACAGATGATCCTTTTGAGATGCGCGGTGGTGGCGTACGTCCTTTTGATGATGAAGGGGCTCCTTCTAAGAAAACAGTTTTGTTTGAAGGTGGCGTGCTGAAAAATTATTTAACGAACTTAGAGTACGCGCAAGAAATGAACTTGCCGCACACATCGCACGCTCGTCGTAGCCCAGCTTCTTCGCAAGAAATTGCACCAACGAATTTGGTGGTAGCTAAGGGAGAGAAATCTTTAAATGATCTTTTAAGCTCGCACGCAAAAGTTGTCTATCTGACAAGCTTTGAAGGCGGCTTGCACGCAGGCTTTAAAGATTCTACAGGTGATTTTTCAATGCCTGCTGAAGGTTTTCTTTATGAGAACGGCAAGTGTGTCGGACCTGTCGACCAATTCGTAATGTCTGGAAATGTCTTGGATCTTTTACGTGATATTGAAGAGGTCGGTAATGAGTACAACAAACCAGGCAGCTCGATGATTTGTCCGGATGTTCTAATTTCCTCCCTCAGCTTCGCCGGCGCCTAGTCGGCTGATGAAAAAGGCCCATCTGCTGCGTTGTTGGGCCTCCTTCTTCGCTTAGGCGTGTGTGTGCTGCGAAGAAGGTCCTCTGCCTTGCACCTGGACCTCTTTGATCAGCCTTGGGTTTTGGGTGTTGGGGAGGGGAGTTTAGGGCTGTTATTGCGATTTGTTGGCATTTGAATGTCGTGTAGCCCGGGGGACTACGGATTTAGAGTGCTTTAAATTCTTCTTGAAATGTCACTGTTGTATAAATGATGTACAACTTCACTTTTGTTTTTTTCGATATTTTACCTGTTGTTTCTGGCTTTTTTGTATCGATTCGCTTTGTGGTTTAACCTTTTCTTTTAGGTCTATTGTGGCATGTGAATTGCTTATTGTTTGGTGCTTGCAAAGGCATTTCTCATTTTAAAAGGCAAGGAATTCACTATGAATAAGTTGTTCGTTATTGGACCTTTAATTTTACTTTCCACCACCAAAGTTTACGGATGGCAAATTGGCCCAATAAAAGGTGATGATCCAAGAATTATTGTAGATGTTGTTGAGGGTGTAAAAAAAGCCGGAACCGAAGTTAGTAACGGTGTGAGAGACGTAATTGGTGCTGTTGGAAATGCCACAGGACTAACAGATGTTGTCGAGACAAATGCAAAAACATTCTCCGAGCTTGGGCGAGCAAATGCTTGCCTAATGACATTGTGTGCGAGCGAGAGGGCTAGAGCAGATCAAATTCAGAAAGCGGAGCTTGAAGCTAGAGAAAAGTATGAAACAGCTAAGGCTGAACAGATCACAAAATATCACCAAACAAATCGGGGGACTCAGAAGAAAATGTTGGAGAATTCCGCTACTCTTGCGATGGCGATGCGGCTTCAGTTAGCTAAATCCTCAACTATGCTTGATCTTGCAATTGATAATATTCGGGCTTTAAAAAAAGCTATCATAGTTGAGAAGGAGTTTCGTAAAAAACTTAAACAGCATAATATCGAAAGACGTCCTCTTGAAAAGACGGAAATGATTTCGACTTCACAACAATTTCAAAATACTCAAAAGCAAAATATCAATTTAGCTATTGATCGATTAAACAGTGACATAGAGGCTCTCTCGATAGCAACGGGTAGAAGTCAGGCGGTTCTTTTGGCTGAGTTTATTCGTTGTATTGATGAAGGAACTGTTGAAGATCTAGAGAAACATGCAGACACAAGATTAGCTCAATTGAATGAGGAGCGTGCCACTAATGGTCGAAGTATGTTAGAGATTGACGCGGAACTTCAAAGTATTACTCAAAAATTGAACTCAGGAAATTATTAAAATGAAATTCAAGCTAGTTCTTTTCATACAAGTGTTTATTTTTTCCATAAACTCATATGCCATTTCTGACTTTGAACGAGGGGCGCTCTTTCTAATTAATAGCTATTCTATGGGGACTATGCTTCCGGAAATGGAAGGGGAAATAAAAAAAATCCAATTAGAATATGAAAAAAAACGTGCTGAATTTCAAAATGAACTGGAGTTAAGTCGAAAAGCTTTTCTAAAGAATGCGATAAATGAAAAAATTGCTGAGATAAGCCGTTATATAGTTCTTTTCAAAGAACAAAAAACACGTATTGAAACTCAGCGATTGGTTTTCAATGAGGTGCTTCTTGGTTCTGAAAAACTATATTCGGGCATTCTTACAAAGGAAAAAATTCTAGAGGAGATTAAACTACGTTCTATTGAAAATCCTCAAATAGAAAATGAATGGCAACAGCTTATTCACCAAGCGACATCCGATAATCTGGAAAATTTGACATCAGAAGATTTTGAATTGGTTTTTTTGAAGGCTCTAGAAATTGATTCTTTGACTGTTGGACTGATATCTCAACTCGATCAGCAGTTGCTAGGTTTGGAGCAAGATATACTTGGATTTCAGCAGTATCTAAGAGATTTAAAGTGAAATCCATTTTTAGTTTTCTTATTGCGATCATTATGACACTGAGTGCTTTAGCGAGCCCGAAGGCTTTACCTAATTATTGGATTCCAATTCAGATTGAAAAACGTACGTCACAGTCTATTCATTTTATAATTCCGGATGTTCCATCTGGTGGTTTTAAAGAAGGTAATGTCTATTTTCTATTTGAGGGTGATCAGTATTATTCTGCAATAAATCAGGGTGTTGACTCAATGGGGCGGACTAGGTGGAGCAATTTGGAATCCATGCCCGTACCCACAAGTAGTGCAGCTGATAACCCCAGTAGATTTGTTGATCCATCAGGATTGAACGAAAATAGCGATGCGAGTTTAAAGAATAGTGGACAAGACAAAATAGCCGGAAATAGTGCTGTAGGCGCAGCTATTCAAAGTGGACTTGCACACGCAATATATAAAGGCGTCATTTATACACCTGAGTATGTTGATCAAATGAATCGCCTTGCCAATAAGATCGCCGAAGACTCCGCAGAAACTAACGCAAACTATACTTACATCAAGGATTCAATGTCAGAGCTTCCTGGTCGTATGAAAGATGTCTTTGAGCAATTTCATGCCTCCCTTCAAAAGCAATCTGGTTTATCAATAAATTCAAATTTTAATTTTGAAAGCAATGATTCAGACCTAGTTAAGGAACTTAAAGAGCTTGAGACCATCTTGAAAACTGCTTGGGTGACAAACCCGATGCGGCAGGAAGCCCGTGATTGGGGTTTCACGATGATTAAAAATTCGGACCAGGCATCGGTATCAGGAGATGGGGAGGCTGCGCAGTCATTTTTAAGATTTGCAGAGGCATTTGCTGACATCGCAGTTGGATTTGATCCAGTAACCGGTCCCATTCGAGATACTTTTGAAGCTTTCACCGGTAAAAACTTAATCACACTTGAAAATCTGAATAGTTATGATCGAACATTTGCAGTTCTTGGTGCTCTCACATTTGGTTTTGGTTCAAAACTAGGTAAAGGTTTAAAGATTCTAAATAATGTTAGTAAGACTCCTGAATTTCTCAATTCTTTGAAGCGAGCTGAAGTTGTTGTAGTTCATGTTGAGAAAAAGTTCGGGAATGCGTCAAATAGAGCTCTGCATGAGAAGTATTTAAGAGAGCTAAGAGCCACAATGGAGAGGCCGGTGATTAAGGATGAGAGGCTTCGGGATTTTGTCTATAAACGTTATTGGAAAGACTTTTCCAGAGTTGGCAATGGTAGTACTGCCGCGGCAATTCGATTAGAGAGACTTGAAGGTCTTCCTGTAAATGGACGGTATCACACGCAAAAAGGTGAAGAGAGCATCACTGTACTTGAGCGATGGTTGCAAAATAATCCAAATGCTGAGCCATCAGATATACATGCCGTCGAGAATATCATTCTCGACTTGCAGGATGCGTTGAAAGGAACTTTATGAGCACAAGAGCTGAAATGGCGAAACTTCTTATAGAGAAAATTCAAGAAGGCCAAGGCAGTTTGTATCAAATGATGCAACATGCATTACAAGAGAATTTGGATATGCCACCTGGGGTTCAGGTTTTTTGGGTACTTAATGTAGCTCTTTTGAATCCCGAAAAAGTGAATTGGCAAATCTTGTTAGGCAATGTTGAATCTTTGCTAAGAGATTCGTCAGAAGGTGAACTTCACGAATTGGTTTTTCAAGAAGTTCTTGAAACTTTTTCTAACTCGATAACGAATGGGTTATTTGCTTATACCTGGATTGCATCTCACCTTGGACCTTTGAGTAGAGAATATATTTTGAAATATGATCAATTAATGAAGTCTCGAACTCCAGGGTTTTAAATTATTTTTTTAATAAATAATTCAAGATATTGAAATGAGATACCTTATTATATTGTAGATTGGAATACCGAAAAATATGAAAAATTTAAAAATCAATTCAATCTTTATGCGCCTTATAATCAGTACCAGCCTTTTTGTTTTCACCGCATGTGCCGAGAATTCTGCTGATAAACCAGCTCCGGGGCTCACCGTGCAAAAGGAAGAACGGTTGATAGAACTTCCTGGGGATGTTTATATTTTAACCACTGATCAAGATATAGAGAATCCAGTGTTACCGCCGCAGATTAAAGTAGATATTCCACAAGGTAAAATGGGGCGTGATCTTCAATTGAAAAGTACTGCAAAGATATCTAGTCCACTAAGTTCTTCGGAAGAGTTAGTGTCGATAGGATGTGGATTAAGCTCAGATCTTAACCAGATGCCAACACATTTGAATGTTGATACAATCATTCTATGTGGGGAACTGAATTACGAGGGATTAGGATTCAAATATGTTGCTAATCATATAATTTTGAAATCGTTAAAGTTACAAATTAAGCGCCAGGAAGGGCTTATCGAGAGTGCAAGCTTAGATTTTATTCCGTCAGTGATTTATCTCAACACCAAGAGATTGACTCTGATAGAAGAGAGCAATATTCAGTTGGAAGGATATGCTATTCCAAGCGGTAGAAGTCATCCACTAAGCGCAATGCTTACAATTTATTCTTTTGGTGATTCGGGGACTTTGAAAATTACATCTTTGCCAGCATTTAGAAGAGTTACGGAATGAAAAGGGGAGTCCTTCTTTTTGTCGTACTTATCCTTTCGGTAAGAACTTATTCTAAAGAACCAACTCTTCTCGAGAATGTTCTGTACGAGATGAGTAAACAATTTGTGATTGAGAGCCTTAAAGAACAATCATATAGCCAGCTTAAAAATTTGGCTGGGGAAGCTCTTGCACAAGAGGTTGCTAGCGATATAGCCACAACTGTTGCAGTATTGAGTTTAATAAATAGTGGACGTAGTTACGAAGATGCTGATTCGGAAACTCAACGATACCAAGCTTTTATGTCGGGAGTCGCCAGCGCAGCAACATTGGTGAATCCAGCTGCCGGTGGATTTGTTCAGTTGGGTGTTATGGCGCAAGGTCTGGCAGCTTCTTTAGTTTCCAAAAGCTATGCTTTGGAAAATGCGAAACTAATGGCAAAGATAGCTGAAATCGAAAAGAAGAATTCCGAACTAATTAAAGAAGAGTTTGATGCAGAAAGGAATTTCTTTTTATCTTTGATAGGTCGCTCGGTGGCTATTGGCGAGTTGGCTAAGCAAAATACCGATGTAATTGAAGCTAGTTGTATGTCGGATGTCAGTAATTTGACTAACACTCAAAAGTGCTTACAAGATGTGTTTTTGCAGCTAAAGCTTGCTCGCTTACAAGAGCAAACAGTTTTAAGAATCGTCACATTTTCAGGGCGATTTATTTCTACTAGTAAATTTTCAAAAGAAAATATTGATAAAATTCAGGAAGAGCTAAAGACTGCAATGGTTGAAATTAACAAACTTGAAAATGTAATCGACCAGAGAATACATTCCTTTGTCGAAAAATCATTAGTAGAAATTAAAAAAAATGTTCAAAAGAAGGCTCATTTTTATCGTTGTGAACGACTTATTACCCAATGTCTTAGTAAAATTATGCAATCACAGAAAAGAATAACTGAAAATAAAGATCCTGATGGGTTTGATAGTCTATTGTTGCTCGATTACACGCAAGACTTGCAACATTTATTAAAGGTATCTTGTCAGGAGGCGTTTGGTGGATTGGATACTTCAATTCAAGCAATTGCCATGAAATATTCTATATCCGAAGGAGATGTTAATTCGATTAATATAAAAAAAATTGAGAGTAATTTTTGAAGTTTAAACAGCGCCCTCAAAAAGACTGTTCTTTTTGGCGGAAGTGAATAGGTTCTTGTTTCAAATCTGATGAATGATGCTGTCGATGTAGGCAGCAGCAAAGCTGTGTGCGCTATAGGTATAACAAGCCAGGCAGTTCCATGATTTGTCCGGATGTTCTAATTTCCTCCCTAAGTTTCGCCGGCGCCTAGTCGGCTGATGAAAAAGGCCCATCTGCTGCGTTGTCGGGCCTCAGTTTTCACTTCGACGTGCCTGGGGCACGCCTCCGCTGCAGCTGAGGCCCTCCGCCTTGCACCTGGACCTTTTTGATCAGCCTTGGGGTTTCGGGTGTTGGGGGAGTTTTGGGGAGGGCGGTATTTATAAATAATTCTCTTATGGGAAATCCTAGGTTGCTTGAAATAATGCCTGGGCGTATAACCGACTCGTATTTTCATATATGTGCGAGGGTGTGCTACCGATCAGCACGGTCGGGAACTCTCGTAGGGGGCTTTATGCTTAAGTTCTTACTTTGTTCCTTCTTGTTAATGATCTTCAATTTTGTACCAGCGCTTGCTTCTGAGAAGCCTCACTTTAAGAAAGTACTGATTATTGTATTAGAGAATACGGACTACCAGGATGCTCTCAAACAGCCATACCTGCAAAAGCTGACCTTGCAAGGTGCACTCTTGAAAAACATGAATGGAGTCACTCATCCATCACAAGGTAATTATATTGCGATGCTTGCAGGTTCTACCCTGGGTGTGAAAAATGACGACGCTGTTTACTTCAATGAGACGAATCTTGTCGATCTTCTTGAAAAAAATGGTGCCAGCTGGAAAGGGTACATTGAGGACTTCCCAGGTGGTTGTTTCGATGGCACAACCAAAGGTCGTTATGTTCGCAAACATAATCCCTTCATTAGCTTTACAAACATTTCTAAGGATCCAACTCGTTGTCAAAAAATTCAAAATTCAAAGAGTTTTGAATTAGATGCTACCTCTGGAAATCTGCCTCATTTTTCAATTTTCTCTCCGAATATGGATAATGATGGTCATGATAAAGGCGTACAATTCGCATCTAAGTGGTTAGAGAAAAACTTCGCTAATAAATTTCAAGACCCAATTTTTATGAAAGATTTGTTGGTTGTAGTTACTTTCGATGAGTCCCGTGATCGCAAGGGCAATCAGATTTATACGGTTCTTTTGGGTGACTCTGTTCGTCCTCAATCTGTAAATAAGCAAAAGCTAAATCATATTAATATTTTGAAGACAATCGAAGTGGAGCTAAATCTTGGTGACCTTGGCAGAGAAGATTCCTCGGCACAAGTCATCGATGGAATTTGGAAATAAAAGCATTTTATAAGACAAGCAATCGCTTTTGCTTGTCTCTGGGGCTCTGCCTGTGATGCGTGAAAGCCCTTCACCTTATACCTTAGGCTTTTTAATCAGGAATTTCACTGTTAGACATATCTGTTGCAAACGTTGAAGGATTTCGGAGGACCAGCCTTAAGTCTCACGCTGAACAATTTTAAAGTTTGTATTCGTCCACTACTTTAAGATGTTGGGAATAGTAAATACACTGGTTATTTTGGTGTCTTTCTGGTGAGAGAGCCCTGAGCATACAAGTTTATTGAATCATAAGATTTGTATTGAAGTCATGTGAGAGAGAGTTCCATTAGGCTGGAAATCTCGAAAGAGAAAGGTATCCTTTATCTTTTTTGTGCCTTTCTTCTATCCTAATAGAAAAAGGATTCCACAATGACGAATCAGAACCATCAGGATCAAGATAACTTTTATGCTCTCATGAAGGCTTATTCGTCTTATGAAGAGCTGAATCAGGAAAATGCCTTTATGGTTGCGCCGTCATCTTGGTCCATTGCATTTACGGATATCCGAGGATCAACCAAAGCGATTGAGCAAGGTAAATACAAAGAAGTAAATACCATTGGTGTCAGTGCTATTATTGCTATCAAGAATGTCTGCGATGACATTCCTTTACCATTCGTCTTCGGCGGAGATGGGGCAAGTATTTTATTCCCCAATAAATATACAAAACAGGTTCATCAAATTCTTGAGCAGCTGGAGACACATTCGCGCCAAGTGTTTGATCTAGAGCTTCGATGCGCCATTGTCCCGGTCGAGCAAATTGAAAAAAACGGACACAGTATTCTCGTTGGAAAAATCAAGCTTTCTGAAGGCAATAACCTGGCCATTTTTGTTGGAGGGGGTTTGAGCTTTGCCGAGTCTCTGGTGAAGGGCCCTCGCTCAGAGCAATATATTTTGAAGGCAAACCAACAATCTACTTCCCCGGACCTAACAGGTTTAGAGTGTCGTTGGAATCCACTTCGACCAAAGAATCAACAATTCATGTCTTTGATCGTTGCTCCGGCGAATGAATCAGAAAACAATCGCTTTCTATTTCAAACTATAACAAGCGAAATTAATAAAGTTGTTGCAATAAACTATCTAGTAAAACCAGAAGTTCTTGATTTGAGTTGGCCTCCAAAACATCTGAAAATTGAGGCCATGAGTAAGCATAAAAATATCTTTTTTCGAAAATTATTTCAGTTGAGTCTTTACGCTCTGACTTGGATTTTCATTAAGATTATTAAAAAGTATAAAGATAAGGTCGGAAGCTCCGTGCGCCAATATTTGAATAGCCTAGTGACAAATACGGACCACTATAAAATTGATGACGGAATAAAAGTTATTTTAGACATCACGGAAAAGCAAAAGGAACAGCTCATTGCCATTTTAGAGTCTTATCGCGAAAAAAGATTGATTTACTTTGGTTATCACTTTGCCGATTCAGCTCTTATGACTTGTTTTGTAAGATCCATGACGGAGCATATTCATTTTGTGGATGGTGGTGACGGAGGATATGCAATAGCAGCAAAGATGCTAAAGTCACAGAAAAGCAGCGACTCTGTAAATACAAATAGCATCAATTTGTAATTTAGCGCTGCCAAATCAAGTCAGGCTATTTAGAATTTAAAATGGCCTGAGCAATCTCCGTAAAACCAACGCCACCACGTTCCCTAGTGACATAAGTAGGTTTGTTTTTAATCTGATCGAGAAAGTTGTTGATGTTTGCCACAGCAAAGCTATGGGGGAAGTAAGCAAACATAGGCTCGTCATTAGGGGAATCTCCGCTGAACGCACACATGTTTTTTGCTTCGTTGGCAGAAATACCAAATTCTTTTTCCAGAAATCTTAGGGACATTGTTAATTTGTCATAGTTGCCGAACCAGCCGTTGACGTGGATAGAGCTGACTTTGGCTTGGGCGCCATGCTGATGGAAGATATCCACAATCTTTTGCACTTCTTGTTTTGGCAATGGCTGAACGTCTTCGCAGAAGTCGATGGCCAAATCCATCAAGCGGCAGAACTGATCACTCGCCAAGTCGCTGCCGGGAACATTTTCCAGCACTTCTTTTTCAATGACAGAAAGTTTGAGGCGGTTCTCTTTTTGTGTTTGTTCGTCGAAAAAAAAATGACGGTGCATTTTTTTGTTGTGATAGCGGAAATAGAAACCACCGTTTTCTCCAACGATGCCACTGACAGGCCATACACGTGCGATCATCTCACACCAACCCGCTGGGCGCCCTGTAACGGGAATGACGTGAATTCCGCTTTTCTTGAGTTGCCAAAGGGCTGAATAAGCTTCAGCACCCAAGTGCCCCTCATCGGTTAGCGTGTCATCGATATCAGTGAGCAGGAATTGAATCTTGTGTGAAAAATCAGCAGCGTGTTTCATATTTAAAAATTTGAACCGAAAATCGCACAAAGGGAAGATGTAGATGGTTTGCTTTGCTGGGTGTGGTCAAAAGTTAGACTTTCACCTGGAGGCGGCCATCTTCTGTTTTTCTTCTCGTTCAAAGAGAAGACCGTGAGTTTTATTTCAGTAAGCCCTAAATTAGGTTCATAAGGTCCTAATTTAGGTTTTTAATTAGAGCTGGACTTGATAAAGCCCTAATTTGGGATGATATTGCCCTAATTGGGGGTCATCATGCTTGCCGATCTTTTTGGGAGTCAAACAACAGAAAAGTGTCTTCTTTTCATTGCTGCGATTGGGGAAAGCTACGCTTTGGAAATTGCCAATACTTTTCAGATCAGCAAAACTCAAGTGGCTAGAACTCTCACAAAACTAGAGCAAGCGGATATTCTAATTGGTCAGGATAAAGGAAGAACTCGCATCTATTCCTTCAATAGATCCTGGTTTCTTTCCAAAGAACTCAATGCTCTATTACAAAAAGCTCTCTCTAATATTCCGCTAGATCAACAAGAGATGTATTTTATGAAGCGTATGCGTCCGCGAAAAAAGAATAAGGCTTTATGAGAATAGCAAAATCAATGAGCCGCAAAGAATTCGCCGCTGCAGTCGTTCAGCAACTTGAAAAATACAATATCTCCTGTGTCTTGGTTGGAGGGGCTTGCGTTTCGATTTACACTGCAGAAAAACATGCTTCACGTGATTTGAACTTCATATCGCCTTATTCTCATGAGGCCATTGCCAAAGCGCTAGTAGAGATCGGGTTTGAAAAAGATGGTAGATATTTTCATCATCCGAACTCAGAACTGTATGTTGAATTTCTATCGGGACCTATCGCGATTGGGGAGCAATCACCAGTAAAGCCAGAAGGGAAGTTGAAGGTCGGCAAGACGACAGTGATTATGTTTTCACCCACCCAGTGCGTGATGGATCGCCTGGCAGCCTGGTTTCACTGGAACGATCGTCGAAGTCTTATTCATGCATTGTGGGTCTGCGAAAAGCATCCTGTGTCTCTTGAAAAAATTAAAAGATGGGCAAACAAGGAAGGAAAATCTGATAAGTTGGATCAATTTATTTTGGAATATAAAAAGCTCCATAGTTCTAGAAGATAATTCTTCTTCAAAATTTGAACCGAAAACCTCGCAAAAGGAAGCGTGTAAATGGTTTGCTTTGCTGGGGGTAGTCAAAAATTAGACTTGCACCTTGAAGCAATCACCTTCATTTTTTTGTCTATATATTTAGTATGGGCGACGATAAGGACTTATCATGGCAAAAAAAAGTGAAACATCATCAGACGGTATCAAGCTCGTTATAGTGGAGTCTCCCACGAAGGCGAAGACCATTCGTAAGTTCTTAGGACGCGATTACGTCGTAGAGTCCTGCATGGGGCACATTCGTGATCTACCTCAGTCTGCGAAAGACATTCCTGAAAAAGTTAAAAAAGAAAAATGGGCTCAGTTGGGTGTCAATGTTGATAAAAACTTTGAACCTTTGTATTGCGTGCCTAAAGACAAATTGAAAGTCGTTAAAAATCTTAAAGATAAACTTGCCGATGCCTCAGAGCTGTACCTCGCGACCGATGAAGACCGCGAAGGGGAGTCTATCAGTTGGCATTTGTTGGAAGTTTTGAAGCCTCGCGTTCCCACTAAACGTATGGTGTTCCACGAGATCACGAAGGATGCTATCCAGAAAGCCTTAAAAGACACGCGCGAAATCGATTTGAATTTAGTACGAGCACAAGAAGCTCGTCGTGTTCTAGATCGATTGGTGGGATACACCATTTCACCATTGTTGTGGAAGAAAGTGGCCTACGGTCTTTCTGCGGGCCGTGTGCAATCTGTCGCTGTTCGTCTGATTGTGGGACGTGAACTTGAAAGAATCCGTTTTAAAAAATCTTCTTATTGGGGAGTTCTTGCCGAACTTTCAAAAGACGGAGTGAATTTTGAATCTCGTTTGCAGCAATATAAAAATCAACGAGTAGCTACTGGTAAAGACTTCGACGGTCTGACAGGACAGTTGACGGCAGGTAAAGATGTATTGGTCTTAGATGACAAGTTAGCATCTAAACTGGCAGCCGAGTTGAAATCGGGCAGTTGGGCTGTCACTGATGTAGAAGAAAAACCCACTTTCCGTAAACCAGCACCTCCGTTTATTACTTCGACTTTACAGCAGGAAGCCAATCGTAAATTAGGCTTGAGCTCTCGTGAAACAATGCAAGTTGCACAGAAGTTGTACGAGCAAGGTTTTATCACCTATATGCGTACGGATTCGACATTCTTGTCACAAGAGGCCTTAACAGCTTCGCGTGATTGTATTGAGTCTAAGTATGGAAAAGATTATCTGACTCCAACTCCACGAAGTTATGCGGCAAAAAAAGTAAAGGGTGCTCAAGAAGCCCATGAAGCCATTCGTCCTGCCGGAAATCAGTTTATTGATCCAGATGACACTGGATTAACTGGCACTCTGTTCCGTCTTTATGATTTGATTTGGAAGCGTACGATTGCATCTCAGATGGTGGACGCTCGTCAAAAGCAAGTCAGTGCTAAAATTCAAGTGGGCGATGCTTTATTCGGGGCTTCGGGAATGACTATTGAGTTCCCAGGTTTCTTGCGCGCTTATGTTGAGGGCAGTGATGATCCAGAAGCAGACTTGGCCGAAAGAGAAGTGCGTTTGCCAGCACTTAAAGTTCGCGATGCGATTAAGTGTTCTAAGCTAGATCCAACATCCCATGAAACAAAGCCACCAGCTCGTTATACCGAGGCCAGCTTAGTTCAGACGATGGAAAAAGAAGGCATTGGTCGTCCTTCAACTTATGCTTCCGTTATTGGTACCATCATCGATCGTGGTTATGTGCGAAAAAATGGAACGGCTCTCGTGCCGACGTTCACAGCGATGATCGTATCGAAACTTTTAAGTCAGTATCTTTCAGAGTACGTCGATCTGGGCTTCACTTCAGAAATGGAGCAAAGTCTTGATAATATCGCTGATGGCGAGTTGGACTGGGAAAGCTACTTGGCGTCTGTGTACAAAGGTCCGAAGGGATTGCGTGCACGGGTTGAGTCGCAAGAAGAAAAGATCAATCCTGACGAAGCTCGTACTATGACTTTGGAAGGCATGGATAAGTACAAATTCCACGTCGGTCGTTATGGTGCCTATGTGACAACTCAACGTGAGGGAGCAGACGTTAGCGCCTCTTTACCGGATAATGAGTCACCAGCAGATATCACTCCCGAGATTGCAGAAAAGCTCATCGATCAAAAAATCAATGGCGCCGATGCCTTGGGTAAAGATCCAGAGACGGGCTTACCGATTTATGTTTTGAACGGTCGTTATGGACCTTATGTGCAAATGGGGGATGTGTCCCCTGAGGATGATAAACCGAAGCGTGCTTCCTTGCCTCCAGGCACTCAGCCTGAACAAGTGGATTTGGCGATGGCTTTGCAATTGTTGGCTTTGCCAAAGCTTCTAGGAAAACATCCTGGCACGGGCAAAGATGTGAAGGCCGGTTTGGGAAGATTCGGACCTTTTGTTGTGCATGAAGGGGATTATCGTTCGATCCCTAAGGGCGAGACTATTTTCACCATGACTTTGGAGCGAGCGTTGGAAATGTTAAGCCAACCTAAAAAAGGTCGTGGAAAAGCCTCTGCATTGAAAGATCTTGGAGCGCATCCGGGATCTGGAGATGTGATTCAGGTCTTCAATGGTCCTTATGGTCCGTACCTTAAGTGCGGTAAAGTGAATGTTTCGCTTCCAGAGGGAACCACACCAGATACGGTGACTCTGGAGCAAGCTGTGGCTTTGATCGATGAAAAGGGTGGTACTCAAAGTAAAGCGAAGGGGAAGGCTAAAACTAAAGCAGCCTCTAAAGCGAAGGCCAAGACTGCTGAAAAGGCAGCGCCGAAAAAAACTTTGAAGAAAACTTCGTCAGCAAAAGACAAGGCCGAGATCTTGGGTGTCAAAAAAGTAGTCACTCGCAAGGCTAAAAAGTAAATTGTTCACCCCCCTTTTCGGAGGGGGGAAACTTTGATAAATTAGCGCCTCAAGAATCAACCACGCAACCGGTTCGAAAGTGGAGTCGCTATGGACGACAGTTCCCGTAAGGGACAGTTGGAATTAGGAATAAATCGTGCCCCGGAAAAGGATCGCAATTTCCATTTAGGGGGACGTAGTTTTTATTTCTTCGACTTCGACGATAACATCGCGTTTTTAACGACTCCCTTAATTTTATTTCATAAAAACGACCGTCGAGAAGTGCAAATCAATAGCGGTGACTTTGCTCAATATCATCAGACTATTGGAGTCTCTGGCCCCTATGCTGAATATGAAATTGATTATTGCGATCGGACCGGGACCTTCCGAAACTTCCGTGACCATCACATTGATGAACTGGAAAAATTGAATGGCAAGCGACAAGTCTTTGTGCGCGATGTTGCTGACGCTTTAGGTTATCCTGATTTTCAGTGGAAGGGTCCTTCGTGGGAATGTTTCTATCATGCGGCCTTCAATCAGCGTCCATTGTCAGTGATCACAGCGCGTGGACATCATCCTCAAACACTGAAAGAGGGCATTAGGGTTTTTGTTCAAAACAAATTTCTTCCTTTAGAGCCGAATTATCTCAGCATTTACCCTGTCAGTCATAAACCCACTCGCATCGAGCTTGGAGATTCAGATTTCTCTCAAGGTACTGCGGAGTTAAAGCAACGTGCTATCAGGGCGAGTGTAGAAAAGGCCATCGAAGTTTATGGTTATAATCCTCATCATCGCTTCGGTATGTCTGATGATGATCCAAAAAATATCCAGTTGATTCTTGAGGAAATGGCTCGACTGAAGGCTAGGTTCCCAGAAATGTCCTTCTTTATGATCGAGACTCAGCATGGATCTTTTATTAAGCATGAGGTCACATTGACTGGACTTCGTGGTCAAAAAACTGAAGACATCTCTCAACTTTCCTTCTTTGAAGACAGTCGACGAAAGTCGTAACACACCCCCTCACGTCCATAATTTATGACGAGCTTCATAAATTGAATGCTCTCCTTAAAATCTTTGATAATCTAGTGCAATTAGGAACGCTCTTTTGTTGGAGCGCGGACACGGAAGGATCATCATGAGTTTATTCTCAAAAGGTGTTAAGGGTTTTATTTTTGCTGGTTCGTTGGCGGTGTCATCTTTGGCGTCGGCCCAGTTGAAGGAAGGTCTAGAGTGCCGCTACTTGACGGTTATCGAACAAGGCTTTTTAGCAAATCATGTGAAGTATTCAAATCGCGATGCTGAATTACAAAATAAGGTAGTAGATCAGTATATCAAGCGACTAGATCCTTCAAAAATTTATCTAACTCAAGAAGATGTTAATCAAATTAAGAAGTTGACGACAAATTTGTTTGAAAAAACAAAAAACAGAGACTGTGCATTCCTAGAGCAAACACAAAAAATTATCCTCCAGCGAGTGACGGACCGTGCTGACTTTGCCAAAAACTATCTTGGAAAAGACTTTAAGTTCGATGAAAAGACAGAGTTCACTTTCGATCCCGAAAAGAAAGCTTGGCCAAAAGATACGGCTGATGCCAATGAGTATTTGAAAAAATATATTCAGTTCCAGATTGGTAACTACCTAGCAACAGACATGAAGCTGGATGAAGCTAAGAAGAATGTCATTAAAAACTACGAGCGTGTTTTGAAGCGGACGCAGGAAACCAAGCAGGATGATTTGTTCTCTGGTTACTTGGATTCTTTTGCACACGCTTTGGATCCACACTCCAGCTTTTTCTCTCGTGATGTGCTAGAGGATTTTGAAATCCAGATGCGCCTTTCTTTGGAAGGTATCGGTGCAACTCTTTCATCTCAAGATGGCTTCACTGTCGTTGAGCAGCTAGTTCCAGGCGGAGCAGCTGCGAAATCTGGACAGATCGAACCACAGGATAAGATCGTTGCTGTTGGGCAGGAAAAGGGTCCAATGGAAAACGTTATCGATATGGATTTGAAAGACGTTGTTAAGAAAATCCGTGGTAACAAGGGCACGAAAGTTCGTCTGACAATTTTGCGTAAAGCGGGTGATGGTAAACAACGCTTTGATGTCACTTTAACTCGTGAAAAGGTGAATCTTGAAGATGAAGCAGCTTCTATCACTTTTGTAGACAAAGAAGTCGGCGGAGTTAAAAAGAAGCTGGGTATTATCAACTTCCCATCCTTCTACGCAGACTCTCGTCGTGGCGGACGTTCTTCGGCTGCTGACTTGAAAAAAATTATTAAGGAAGCGAACGAGAAAAAGGCTGATGGCCTGGTTCTAGATCTTGCGAATAATGGCGGTGGTTCATTGGAAGACGCTGTTAAAATTGCGGGTCTGTTCTTCCAAACAGGCAATGTTGTGAAGCAGTCTTCTAAGAACGAAGGACGTGCTGAAGCAGCTTTGCGTGATACAGATCCTACGGTGGATTGGGCAGGTCCTCTTGTGGTGTTAACAAGTCGGATCTCTGCATCGGCTTCTGAGATCGTTTCGGGCACATTGCAGGACTATAAACGTGCCGTGGTTGTCGGTGGTGATCACACGTATGGCAAAGGAAGTGTCCAATCTGTTCTTCCTATTCCGAACAATTTGGGTGCGATTAAAGTTACAGTAGGCATGTTCTTTATTCCTGGTGGTAAATCCACTCAACATCGTGGTGTCGATGCTGATATCGTTTTGCCTGGACCTTACAGCGCTGACGATGTGGGTGAAAAATACATGGACTACTCGTTGCCACCAAAAACGATAGAGCCATTCTTGTCTCCAGACGCTTATGTTAAAGAAGGTCCTGGAGCATGGAAAGAAGTGAAGTCTGACTGGATTAAAACATTAAAAGAGCGCTCTTCTGAGCGAGTTGCCAAGAATGATGAGTTCAAAAAGATTCTTGAGGAGCTGAACAAAGCCAAAGCTCGTGGCAAAGTCATTCGTGTCAGCGAAGTTTTAAAAGATAAGAATGAAAAAGATAAAAAGGAAAAGGCTAAAAAGACTGCAAGCAAAGCTAAGAAAAACGAAGAGTATTTGAAGCGTCCTGATATTCAGGAAGCAGAAAGTGTTCTTTTGGATCTGATTCAGTTGCACGAGGGAAAAACTCTTGTGACTCCGAAGCAGGCTAGCAATAAGTAGTTTTTAAAGCCAAGGTGCCATGTTCGTTGTTGTTGAAGCCCAGAGGAAGCTCTGGGCTTTTTTTTGTGTTTACGTCGGTCAGGATTGCATTGTTCCTTTGCCGTTAATCAGGAAAATTTTATTTTGGAATACATGCTCCGTAAACGCTTGGGTTTGCAGAGTTACACAATGGACCCGGCATGCCGCAAGCCACACCACAACCTCCACCAATTGTACAAGCTGCTCTGATACCTAGTCGAGATTTGATGGAAGCTTCGCATGTGGTCTTATCGCCCGCGACAAAATTAAAGTGCTGCATTGTAGCTGCCTTTTTTACGGCTTCGATATCTACTTTGCTGAAGCAGTTTCCGTAGGCATTAGGATTTGCCGAATTGCATGTCTCACCTGGCTTACCACATGAGATGCCGCAGCCAGCTCCAACGTTACAAGAAATATCGACTTTCAAATTATTACGAATTGTAGATTCGCAGGTAGCTCGATCTCCGGCTACGACATTGTAAAGTTGAGTTGGCATCAAATCAGCCGCATCAGCAAGTTTAGCCTGTGCGATATCTTCTTGGTTCACGCAGGCTCCGAAAACATCTGGATTCGCAGACTCACAAGTTGAGCTTGCTTTACCGCAGCTGATGCCACAGCCACCACCGACTCGGCATTTAATACTCTTTACGCCAAGTCGTTCAGTGATCGACTTTTCACAAGTTGCTTTATCTCCGGCCGCAAAATTATACATTAGCGTTGATGGGGGCGGAGGTGTTGTAGAACCTGATCCTCCACTAGAAGGGGATACTGTAGGTGCTGCTGCTAATTCATTTTCAGTGATGCAAATGCCGTAATGTTGAGGATTTGCAGATTGGCAAGACGAGCTAGGTTTACCGCAGCTAATGCCACAACCACCACCTATTGTACAAGTGACTTGTTTTTTATAGTGAGTCGCAACAGATGCTTCGCAATCAGCTTTTGAGCCAGCGACGATATTATAGAGTTGAGACAGATCGGCTTTTGGAGGCGCAACAAATGGGGATTCAATTTCGTTGGCTGGGTCACGGCTAGATCTAGATTCAGAAGAGGATTCAATGCAAAGACCATTATCACAGGCCAGATTTTTCTGTATGGAGCTTGTTTCGAATCCCTTTTGTGGGGCGCAGTTCTGAAATGATAACGCTAAAATTGTTGCTGTAAAAAATAACAAAAAACCCGGCAAGTAAGACTTTATCTTCTTCATCATTCAATTCCCCCAGAAGTAAATTGGAGCAGAGTTTTTGGGAAATATAAAGATGAAGTTGCCAAGTGTCTCAGAATGAAAGGAATCGTTCTTATCTTGAGACATGTTTTGAGTCTCAAGTGGGGATGAACAGAACGATTCCTTGAAATGCAAAAGTGATTAACGAGTTGGATAAATGTAAGGAGTGCCTTCTCGCGAAGAAACTCGAACATTGATATCTGCGTAGCCACCCATAGACTCAATTCGCAAATCGATAGCAGAAATGCGATCACGAGAGCCTAAGAACTCAGTGACGGTAGATCCATTGTACAGTCTTCCGTTTCTAAAGAGTTGGTTCAAGGGAATACGGTAGCCGCGATCCGTGATGGCATAAGCTTCGTGAATGATGGCGCCAGCTCTCCAGATATTAACTTGGACTGATTCCACTGTGCTGATGCGATTGAAGCCCACACGCAGCCACTCTCCACCCACTTGGCGAGTTACGCCGTAGAATTGAACAGTCGCTTCGCCGTAGTAACCATTGTCCGGTGGACGAGGTACTGGGCGAGGATCAGGTCTTACCGGTCCTGGACGTTCAGGGCCAGGACGAACGGGGCCGGGCCGATCTGGTCCCGGACGCACTGGGCCGGGTCTGCCGGGGCCTGGTCTTTCAGGGCCAGGGCGAATGGGACCAGGGCGCACTCCGCCACCATCATCTGGATAGCGAGGCGGACGATTCTGAGAAAATGCCAATGAACCTTGAAGAAGAGTCGCAGCAAAGGCCGCTAAAAGTATTTTTGAGGTCATAAGGACTCCATTTTTAAGTTGAACATAAATTCAATACAAAGACTGTGCCTGGCAATGTGACACCAATTTTGCGTGTCATGCTGATGTTACAGATAAGATCAGCGAAGTGACGTTGTCCAATAAAAAGATGCTGACAGTGTATTTGTCTGCGTTTTGATGTTGATGATGAATTAATTAGAGAAACAAAAAAAAGCCAGGATGATCAACATCCTGGCTTTACAGCTTAAGGATAAGGAAATTGAGCTTCAGGAGAGAGAGCAAAGGCTTCGAGAGAATGAGATTCGTTTAAAAGAAGAACAGCAACTACAACAGGAGCGTGAGAGAAAGACCGCGGAAGAGGCGGCTAATAAGGCGAAAGTAGAGGCCGCAAAACGGGAACGCGAAGAAGCAGAAAATAAGAAGAGAAGTGAAGAAGAAGCGAGGAAAAAGCGTGAAGAAATTGAAAAAGGGGATTGGCATGACCGTTCGAAAAATAAAGATGCTAAAAATGATTCTTCTGCTTCTTGTGAAGCGACTAAAAGTTGCGATGGTACAATGAATGCAACAGTCATTCCTGAGTATATGCGAGAGAATAAGCACTCAGAGCCCCTTAAAGACGGTCGTGGAAATATTTTAGGAACCTTAGACTTGACTGGTACACCCATGCCGGGGCGAAATTAATTTAAGAAAAGGAACTATCATGAAATCAAAGTTGGCTTTATGGGATACTCGAGAGCTCAGAATATTTTCAGGGTTTTTAACGATTCTTTTATTGTTGGGCAAAATTACTGACCTGAGCTTTTCTTTTGGTGCGTACTTATTTGTTTTAGTTCTTTTAATTTTTACAAAGGCAGAAGAGGTGCAGGAGGTGCGTGAAGGACTTTCTGATGTGAACGTCGAAAATAAACAGGAGATTATCATTCTTCAGAGGATATATCTTAGAAATGATAAAAAATTTCATCGCAAGGTTTATTTGTTCAATCGTTTCATCACCTTTTTTTTAATGGCTTGGATTGCTATCTACGACATCCTCGTAAACATGAAAGTCATAGACCCCATCTAAACCTTTTTTAGACCTATCGCTACAAATAAAAAGGCCAGGATGATCAACATCCTGGCTTTAGTTTTTTGATTTAAAATCAAATCTAGTTCGCAGCTACATCATCCAAAAACTGGTAAGTCTCGCGTGGAGCAATCTCGTGGATTTGTCCATCAATACCAGTGTTCACTGGAATTGCCTGTTTCCCATTTAGTTGGAAAAGATATCCATCATGGGTCAAAGCAAATGTCGTGTCGCCAATTTTATGAATACGTTTGTATTTTGTATCCATGCTGATTGAAGCGGGACGTAGAACTGCTTTTTTGCCAGGACATCCGAATTCATAAACTGCACCAGTAGAAGTCATCACGTAAGAAGAGCTTGCTGTGCGGCTGTACCCGTCAACATACAAAACACCAACAGCTGTTGGGCCATTGAAAGATAGAGTAGTCGCAGTTGTTGCACGTGGATCGCAAGAGAATTGAACTTTATCTTGATAAATTTTTGCGCTCCATTGAGCAGCAATATGTAAGTCTACAAATTGGGCTCTTTCAGTTGGTGATTGAGCGTTGTACTCAATCACGGCATCACCAGCGGACTGGCTGATCTCGCCTTCATTTTTTGCGAACACATAGCGAGCCGTCAAAGTCTTATCGTCCGGGAATAAAATCATATGTTGTGCGCGAAACACGATATGACCCAAAGCCGGAGATTGTCCAAGTTGCTCCACTCGATTGGCATTCATCAAATCCATTGAGTAAAAATCACTGGATTTCGCCATCAAAAGAAGTTTGTTTTGACGGTTCACGCGAGCGGGAACTTCAAAGGTCTCATCAGCATAAGTCGCAGCTGATGCCATTGCATAAGCTTTCAACGCTGGGTGAAGATCTGTCGCGTACTTTGCCAGTTGGGCGTATGTTTCAACTGTTACAGCGTAAGAGCCACCATCTGAAATACGCTCATCACAAGCGCCTTGAAGTCCACGTCGTGGTCCTTTTGAGCAGGTGATGTGAGGATAGCCATCGATGTGACGGGCTTCGTGCATGAAGACGCTCGCTCTATCAAGTGCTGAAAAGCTTTCAGTCAACATCATAGGGCAAACATACATCGTGCTACCAAAACCGTAGACAAAAGCGCCAACGCCTTTTGGGCAGCTGTTTTGAATATTGATGTCAGTGATACGACCGATAAAATAGTTGTACCAGCTTGATGAAAAACGTCCGGAGAAAAGCTCGTCTTGGCTGCGCTTCATATCCGCGGCAAATGCAGTCTTGCGCATGAACATCATCGTTGCTAGTAAGTTTGAAGTCTGAGAACCATCGTAGCAGTATTCGTTTTTCGCAAGATTTCTAAATTGCGTAAAGTGCGATGCGATTTCTGCCATTTCTTTTTGTGGAATGCATTCTTTTGCTAAAGTTGCAGAGCTGATCATGCTCAAAAGCAAGCTGATTGCTAGTACTCGTATTTTCATAAAACCCCCTCAGTTCGAAAACACCGAGGAAATAGTAGTACAAGAAAAGCAAATGGCATCAAAAAAACGATAATGCGGGCCCGCTATTCGGTCGCTTCTAAACTTCGCTCTGCGTAATCACGCAAAGAGGCGTCTTTCATTTGACTCACGATTTCTTTGAGTCTGTCGCGCAGCATGGGATTGCCTTTGGTTTGCTCTAAGAGCGCATCGAAAGCCATACGGCGCAAAGTCGTCTCCTGCATCGAAAGAGTTTCCTCGGTCGAATGAACTTCGTGTTGGCCAGCGTACTCCAAAGGCGCTTGAATGATCGTCACGAGTCCTGACTGGGTGTTCTGAGGTGCAAGGCTAAGCAAGTAAACGGCGAAGATTTTTTTATTTGCAGCGGCCTCTTTTTGTAAAGAAAGGCGCGCTAGGTACTGAACTTCGGCTGGCGTTAATTGTTGAGCTTTGGTGCGAAGTTCTTGCTCCTTTTCTTTGGGGGAACTCACAGAGTTTTCGACGTTTGAGCTTTCAGCTTCGTACCATTGGGTAAATTCCGCAGATGGCGGGGGCAGGGGAGCGCTTTCACCTGAATTGCTCGCATCGCTTAAAAGATTGGCATTATTGGCAGTTCCCAGGATGCCTTGAGGCAGGATATTTCGCACAATGGGCAGCTGTTTGACTTTTTGCAAGCTCTGATTAGGGCTTGTACCGAGGTAAAAGAGGCCAATGCCTAAAACAATAACAACTAGTACAGGAATCCAAGTTCTTTTCATGTGCTTATATGAAGCTATTTTGGGGATCGAGGCAATCGTTTTGCGCAATGGGTCTATTTGACGTGACAACGCCTTCCCTTTTCGCTTACATAGAAGCGATTACTCTAGATGGAGAATAAGACCGATGTCGAAAAAGACCACTGCTAAACCAGGGGCCAAAACGGCTGCAAAAAAAACAAGCAAGCCCGTTGCGAAGGTTACCAAAAAAGTTGCCACAAAAAAGAATAATTTTGGCGGACTCTCTGAAGAGATTTTGCTGCGCATGCACGACCTGATGGTTAAATCGCGTGTGTTGGAAGAGCGTCTGATTAAAATTTATAAAGCAGGCGAAGCCTACTTCTGGATCGGTGGCCCCGGTGAAGAAGCTTTCGGTGTACCACTTGGAATGTTGGCGCGCAAAGGTCAAGGGCCTGAGCATGATTGGCTTCACCTTCACTATCGTTGTACGCCAACGTTAGTGGCGATGGGGATGCCAATGGTGGACTCCATTCGTCTTATCATGAATAGATCGACGGATCCTTCAACGGGTGGTCGAAACTTCGCGAATCATTACTGCTTCCCGCAGTGGAATGTGGCTCCGGTTACATCTCCAATTGAAGTTCAATATCCGATCGCTTGCGGTACAGCTCATGTGCAAAAACGTGTGGGTAAGCAGGCTATCTCTATCGTCACTGGTGGTGACGCGGGGACAGCTGAAGGGGACTTTGCTTCTGCTTTGATCCTGGCTTCTCGTAAAGGGCAAGAGCTTCCTGTTTTGATTACAGTACAGAACAACAAGATGGGTATTTCTACGCCGTTTGAAGGACAGCATGGAGAAACTCATATCGCAGATCGTGCTCGTGCCTTTAACATCCGCTCGCGAGTGATCAACGGTAATGATCCTGTTGAAACTTATTTGGCTCTTGAAGAAGAGATGGCTTATATCCGTAAGACAGGAAAGCCTTCTTTCATCGAAGCTCATACAACGCGTTTGTACGGCCACTCTTCAGCAGATGGTGCCAATAAGAAAACAAACATGGTAGATCCTGTTTTAGAGTTTGAAAAGAAGCTTCTTGCAGCAGGCATTTTGTCGGAAAAAGCGATTAAGAAAATTTGGGAAATCTACGAAGAAGAGGGAGTGATCGCTCAGGAGAAGGCTAGAACTGAGCCTGTTCCAACTCCGGAATCTGTTTGGGATCATGTCTACGTGAATAATGAAAATGCTGATTGGAGAAACTTCTAATGGCGAGTGTTGCACAGGCTATCAGAATGGCCCTTCACTACGGTGAAACAAATCTAGGTGTTAAAGATATTTTTGGCCAAGACGTGGGCGCTCCATTGGGCGGAGTTTTTACGGCGACTCAAGGTTTGAAAAATGCATGGAACTCTCCACTGGATGAACGTGGAATTATCGGCATGGCGATGGGTATTGCCATGGGTGGTGATCGTTGCGTAGCAGAGATCCAATTTGCAGATTACATTTTTAATACGATCGATCTTCTTAAAATTGCTGGAAACACTTTGTGGTGTACGAACGGTCAAGTTCAGTTGCCAATGGTGGTTATGACTCCAGTCGGTGCAGGGATTTTTGGATCGGTTTATCACTCTCACTCATTTGATGCGTGGGCCTCTCGTTTGCCAGGTTGGAAGATCGTGATGCCATCAAATCCTTTGGATGCTTATGGTTTGATGTTGGCAGCTATTCAAGATCCAAATCCAGTATTGTATTTAAAATCGAAGGCGTTGATGAGACACAAGGGGGATGAATTGATCCCTGGTGAACCCGCTGACGAAAAAGAGTTGAAGGCGATGATCGATAAGCCTGTACAAAACTCTGAAGGTTGGAAACCACGTTGGCCAGATCTTCAAGAATACATTGTACCAATCGGTAAGGGTAAGATCACTCGTTCTGGTGATCAGCTAACAATAGTCACTTACAGTCGCATGGTGCATCTGTGTGACGAGGTTGCTGACAAGCTGGCACAAGAAGGTATTTCGGTTGAAGTGATCGATTTGCGCTCTATTTATCCTTATGATTGGCAGATGATTAAGTCTTCTATCGAAAAAACGGGTCGCGTTTTATTCGTGAATGAAGACACGGAAGTTACAAACTTCGGTGAACATTTGGCTTATCGAACGACGCAAGAATTGTTCTATCAGTTGATGGCTCGTCCAAGAGTTTTGGCAGGTAAAAACTTGCCGGGCATTGGTTTGCATCCAAATCTTGAGAAGAACTCTGTCCCGCAATTGCATGACATTGAAACTGCGGCTCGTGAAGTCTTGGCGGAAGTACCTTAATGGCTCGCCAAGCAAAGACCAACAAAAAGGAAGTTCGTCGTCGAGTCGCTAAGAAAAGTGATAAAGTTCTATTTGATAAATACGAACTTTATCGCAAGGCTGTTCAATCAGCGGAAAATGACGTCGTTTTTTTGCGTGATACGTACAAAGAATTAAAAGGCAAGTTACCACGAGTTTTTCGTGAAGACTTCTGCGGAACGTTTGCGTTGTCTACGGAGTGGATCAAACTCAATCCTCGCCACGAGGCCATCGGTATTGATCTTGATCCAGAACCAATGGCTTACGGACGTCAGCATTACCTAAGCCAATTAAAACCAGATCAACAACGTCGTATGCGTTTGATTGAGGGGAATGTTCTTGATCCTCATCTTCCGAAGGCAGATATCATTGCTGCGATGAACTTCTCTTATTTTTGTTTTAAGTCTCGCGATCTGATGAAGAATTACATCTCGAATGCTCTAAAGACTTTAAATAAAGACGGCCTTCTGTTGATGGATATTTTTGGTGGCAGCCAATGTTACGATGCTATCGAAGACACCATCAAACACGATGGCTTCACATACTATTGGGATCAGACCAACTTCGACCCAGTCACAAACAATGCACTTTTCCATATTCACTTCCGAGTAGGTGGAAAGAAAATTGAGCAAGTGTTTACCTATGACTGGCGAATGTGGTCCATTTCAGAAATTCGCGATATCATGCAAGAAGTGGGCTTTAAAAAAGTTCATGTCTATTGGGAAGGCACTGCAAAAGATGGCTCTGGGGATGGAAACTTCACTCGAGTCGATCACGGCGAGTCTTGCCAAAGTTGGATCGCTTATATCGTCGGAGAAAAATAGCAGAAAGGTACGCCGTACCTTTCTGCATTGCTCAGCATTATCTTACACCAGCTCCAGGGGCACCAGCAGGTGAGCCTGGCTTTGGTGGCACAAGGTTGCCTTTTGCCGGGCCTGGTGCCACAGGCTTCAGGCCCATCCCTTTGTGTACGCAAAAGTCTTTATTGTAGTCCATAGGTACACGTTCGATTTCGCAGGCTTTGGCGATTGTATCGCACATCTCAAATGTCTCTTTGTCTGATTTTTCTTTTTCAAAGAAACGCTTTTTGAGATCCGTTAAACAGTTACGCAAGCCTTCGTCTTTATCCCCATTGGCGATAAATTCTCGAGCTTTTTCGACACGTTCACCAGAAACATTGTATTCTGGGGTAAGGGCTTCATTCAGTTTTTCTTTGAACATCTTTCGTTTGTCTTCCAAAGAATATCCTTCGTAGGCTCCTTCAAAAAGATAGTCTAAATTGCTTTTCGCTGTGCCTTTAACTAAAAAGCCTGGATCTTTGAATCCCAGTTTTTCTGCAAGCTGGGCATAGCTTTTTTCACTTGGAACTTTATCGCGAGTGATAAACTCAAAGAACATTTTCCAGTCATCGGCACTCATATCGTGATAGTTTCTGGAGCGACCACTTTTAGCCGTGCTTTTTCCTAAGTACTCGTTACAGAAACCATAGGCCTGAAGATCTTGAATGATCGTTTTTTGCATTCTTTCTTTGGCAGTTGAAGAGCGAACAATACTATCGGTGCTGCTGCCGAAGCCTTTTTCACGGGCGCGAACTGCCAAGAGGGCCAACCATTTGTGCGAGGGATTTACCTCGATTCCCTTGTCAGCATAAAACTTAGTCAGGCCGCAAGAGATACATTGAAGACCGGCATTGTCTAAGTTTGGGTTCGTGACACAGTTGAAGGCGTCGTATTCAGCAAAGCTGGTTACGGAAGAAAACAACATAGATGCCACAGCGAAGACTTTTAAGTACCTTTTCATAATTTATCTCCTGAGAGGTCAAGTCTTCGGAGTTATCGGCTAAAAATCGGATTTCATAAAGAGCGGACTAAGGTTGAGCTGGACTTCTGTCAGTTTTGGCTCAGGGAATATAGGTCCCCGGTGAATAACACAAAGAACGTGGCTGATCTTTGCACCTAAGGCTCTGAGGTCTGCCACTGAAAGTACCACCTGGCCTCCAGTGGTCACCACATCTTCGATCACACAGACATTTTTGTCTTTTACATCCAGGCCTTCAGCTAGCTGGCAGGTTCCATAAGCTTTGGCTTCTTTGCGTACGAAAACACAAGGCAGACCTGTTTCTAGCGAAAGGGCTGTCGCAACTGGAATTCCGCCCATTTCTAAACCGGCTAAAACTTGTGTGCCCGCAGGAATCAGAGGTGCCATTTGTTTTGCAATTTCGCGCAGCAAGTGGGGCTGAGCCTCAAAACGATATTTGTCGAAATACTCGTTCGATGTTTGGCCAGAGCGAAGTTTAAATTCGCCAGTCAAGTGTGCCACTTCAAAGATTTTTTTTGCCAGTTCTTGCTTTGTCATATTCCCCCCTGTGAGGGCATCATAGAAGCAATTACAGATTTTCTCCAAGCCACTTTTTGTAGGAATCATTGATTCCCAGGACGGGGAGAGTCATTACGCAGGCAACCTCATAGGGGTGAAGCTCGAGAACTCTTTTTGTGACTCTGGATTGCGCGTCAGGTGTTTTCAAGGTCTTGAGAATAAGAATATACTCAGAGCTTGTTTCGATTTTTCCTTGCCACCAATACATGGATTCCATGCCTGGAATGATATTTACACAGGCAATCAGTTTTTCTTGCAGCAGAGTTTTACCAATGTCTTCTGCTGTTTTTTTGTCAGGGCAAGGAACATAAAATAAAATCATAACTAACTTCGACGCAATTTTTGTTTACGCAGTTGCCATTGTTCTAAAGCGAATTTACGCATGTCTTCGACATTATCCAGTTCGTCAACGATCTCAACCCCAAGAAGAGTTTCGACGGCATCTTCTAAACTGACTAGGCCCGCAACGATCCCATATTCGTCGACCGCAAGAGCGATATGTTCTTTTTCTTTGATGAAAAAATCCAGGACCTGAGAAACCGTCATGCGCTCTGGAATGCTAGATATAGGTGTAACCATCTCTCCGATTTTTTTGTCGTGCTGATCGTTCGACAATGCTTCATGGATTTTGTAGCGATAAGTCATGCCGGTGATATTATCTAGATTGCCAGAATAGACAGGAATACGTGAAAAACGCAGAGGTTTGTGTTTCGCAAAAACCTCTTCCACATCCATTTGATCGTCAAGCGCGAAAAAAACAGATCTTGGAGTCATAATATCAGAGACGTAAATTTTATCTAACATCAGAAGATTTTTAATGATGTTGGATTCTTTTCCTTTCAGAGCTCCCTCTTCGGCTCCCATTTCTGCAGTCATCAGGATTTCTTCGCGAGTCACTTCGGGTTCTTCAGAAGTTTTCGCAAAAAGTCTTCCAAGCCATTCTGACATGATCACAAGTGGATAAAGGCAGAGAATCATGAGCTGAATCGTGTAGGCAGAAAATGGAATGAGTGCTTTCCAATGAGCGGCACCGATTGATTTTGGAATGATTTCAGAGAGAACTAGAATCATGAAAGTTAAAACAAAGGATGCTATTGTGACGGCATCTTGTCCGTACTGTACTTGAATTTGATAAGCAATAGCAGCGGAACCCAATGTGTGAGAAAGGGTGTTGAGGGTCAAGATAGCTGAAATAGGGCGATCAATATTTTCTTTAAGGTGTTCAATCAGTTTTCCGCTTCTTCGATTTTCTTTAACAAGAACCCCGATATAAGCAGGGGTTGATGTCAAAAGAACAGCCTCAAGCATGGAACATAAAAAAGAGATACCAATGGTGGAGACAAACAAGATGATAATAATTGTCATAGATGAATCATGGAAAATAAGAGTTGAATGTAAGTGGGCCTAGGCCTGTGATATTTCATAGATATGAGAATATACCATATTAGATAAGGTGCCTGTCTATAAAGGAATCTGTCAGATTTTTGAAAATGAATGTTTGTATCTTGTCTTCTGGAGCTACTTGCTACTTCTTGCTGCAGAGTTTGACAGCTTCTTTAACGCAAAATGTTGGTATTCTGCATTTTGTCCCCACACAAGGTCTTGAAAATTGACTTTTGTCTTACGGAAATCAGTCGAGAATTTTCGATAAATCGAACGTTTTTCGCAAATTGTTGTTAAGGAATGACAACATAAAAATATGTATGACATTGGAGTTTAAAGAGATGAAGTTGGTTTATGTTTTGTTTTGTTTGTCAGCTACTTTGATTCTAAGTTCTTGCACATTGACGAGTTCCATTACACCTCTAGTAGAAGCGATGAAGGTTGATAGTGTTGTGAGTAAGAATCCATCAGAAGGAGGAGACGCACAATCTCCTACGCCGGGACCGACTCCAGTGCCCGATCAAAGTGAAGAGCCTGCGCCAACTCCAAACCCACTGCCTCCTTCAACGCCTCAACCAGAGCCGGGACCGACTCCACAGCCTGGGCCGTTGCCTCCAACGGATCCTGGGGAGGAGCCTGGCAACCCAACCCCGACTCCAACACCTGTGCCTCCGCAGCCTGAGCTGCCTCCAGTGCCAGTGCCGCCTGAGCCAGTGCCGGAACCTCAGCCTCAGCCTGAACCTGAGCCTGAGCCGACTCCCACGCCGGCGCCTACACCTACACCTACACCTACACCGACTCCTCGGCCACCTGTAGGTGAAGCATGTCCAAACAACTATGAGTACGTTGCTGCAAACTCGGTCTTGAGAACGGCGGCGTTCTGTATTGCGAAGTTTGAGATGAAAATGAGTGTGAATCAAACAGCACTGTCTGTTCCAAGCGGAAGACCTTGGCTTGCGAACCGAGCGACTGCGTCCCAAGCTTGCGCAGCATTGGGCGTTGGTTACAGATTGCCCACAAATGCCGAGTGGAATGCTGTTGCGTTAGAAGTTTATAACAATGAAGACAATTGGACCAAGGGACGAGTCTCTAAAGGTGGAACTCTCTACACAGGTTTTTATTCAGGATGGACAGAACCCATTGCGGTCACCGATGAGAAAAATCCGTACAACGGTACCGGTAAATCGGATGGTATTGAAAGAAGAACATTCTATTTAGCCAACGGAAAAGTAATTTGGGACTTTGGGGGCAATGCTTGGGAGTGGGTTAGTGATTCTATTTACGGCTCTAGTTATAAACCCGATCTTTCCGGTTCTTACGTGCGAGCTTATCATAACAACAAGTGGGATTTTCCAGCAGGATCTCAACAGCTCTTTGATTTTACAGGTATGAGTTCTGTAGAAAATCGTGACGTGTATTTAGGGCAAATGTTTGGAGGGCAATCAGGCCGAGTGCTTCGAGGTGGGGCTGTTTGCATTCATTCGGTGGGGGTGACTGGAATATTTGCTGCAAATATAGGTGATATTACGGCTAACGAAATGCAAGCTCCGGCGTCTTGGAATCTAAAAATGAACAATGTAGGTTTCCGCTGTGTGACTCAACCTGTCGCAGGAGATACTCCTGGGGATGATGAGAACCATGACGAAGATGACGATAGTAAGGAAAGCCGTGGTAAAGGCAAGGGGCAGGGTAAATAGAGGTGTTTAAAAGTTAGACGACTTAGTAATAAGTAGAAAAATTATATTGATACTTAGTGCCGTTTAGTGAGTTGTGTTATAGAGGCGCATTGAAAAACAAAAGGAGAAATTCAATGAAAGCCTTAGCATTAGCGGTTCTTATGTCATTTTCGTTTGCCGCCCAAGCCAATATTTCTGTGGGTTCAAATGATGAGTTGATTGCAAAATCTAGAAAAGGTGGTCATCACGTTGAGCCAGCGCCTAAAGATCGTGACGAGCGCAAAGGTGGGGAAGAGACGCCTGATTCTCGTGAAGAAACATACGAAGGCAATGATCGTGGACACGGTGGATCTTTTGATGGTGGTGGATACGAAGGCGATGGCGGTGGAATGGCTGGAGAGCTTTTCCGTGTGAAAGGTTTAAAGTTTGAGCCGAAGACAAATACTCTTAAAACTGAAGATCGCGGTGATGTGATTGTGTACACTTCTTCTGAATCACAAGATATTAGTGCTGACGAAACTTGTACTGTGATCACAAAAACAGTGGTTGATAAAGCAACTAACAAAGTTTTGTCTACAGACACAGATGAATTCTGCACTATTTGGCCTCTTTAATTTTTTCTAAAGAGTCAGTTCCAAACAAAAAAACCCGATGTTGCCATCGGGTTTTTTATTTTTATTTCAAAGCAACTTGCACAGAAAGTATTGGTGAACTTTCTGTGCAGTATTGAAAAATTACTTCTGCTCAGCTGCGCGCTTCGCTTGGTATTTCTTCGCAAGTTCTTCTTGGATGTTACGAGGTACTGGAGCGTACTTCGCAAATTCCATAGAGAATTCGCCTTTACCTTTAGTCGCTGAACGAAGGTCTGTAGAGTAACCGAACATTTCTGTGAGTGGTACTTCAGCTTCGATCACGCAGTTTCCTTCAAACGCAGTTGTTGAAACGATAGAACCACGGCGTTGGTTGATTTGACCAACCGCTGAACCTTGGTATTCGTCTGGAACTGTCGTCTCAAGCTTCATGATAGGCTCAAGAACAGTTGGTTTTGCAGAAGCGTAAACTTCACGAAGTGCCGCCATACCAGCGATCTTAAACGCCATGTATGATGAATCCACGTCATGGTAAGCACCGTCTTCAAGAACAACTTCAACGCCAACAATCGGGAAGCCGATAAGTGGACCTTTAACTGTTTGCTCTTTGAAACCCTCTTCAACTGCAGGGATGAATTCTTTAGGAATTCGACCACCGACAACTTTGTTTTCGAATTTGAAAACAGCGCCGTCTTCTTGTGGAGGAAGAGGTTGGATTTTACCAACGATCTTCGCGTATTGACCAGAACCACCCGTTTGTTTTTTGTGAGTATAATCAAAGGGTGCTTCTTGAGAGATTGTTTCACGGTAAGCAACCTGTGGTGCACCCACGATGACTTCACAGTTGAACTCACGCTTCATACGCTCAACGTAAACTTCCAAGTGAAGCTCACCCATACCAGAGATGATTGTCTCGTTAGATTCCTCGTCACGGTGTACGCGGAAAGTAGGGTCTTCTTTACGGAACTTTTGCAACGCTTTAGAGAAGTTATTAGCAGTTGTTTTGTCCTTAGGAGCAATAGCCAAGCTGATAACTGAATCTGGAACGTGCATAGATTGCATAGAAGCCTGGATGCTTTCGTCACAGAAAGTGTCACCAGAAGCACAGTCGATACCGAACAATGCTACGATGTCACCTGCATATGCAGTGTCGATATCTTCCATTTTGTCAGAGTGCATACGCACCAAACGAGGAATCTTAACAGATTTCTTGTTTGATTGGTTGATGATGAAATCACCTTTACCAAGTTTTCCTTGGTAAATACGCATGTAAGTCAACTGACCAAATGGAGTTTCTTGAAGTTTAAATGCCAAGGCAACAGTTGGTTTTGCGTTGTCTGGGTATAGATCGAATTTCTCTTCATTCTTAGTCAAGTCAAGAGCTTGTTCTTTCTTTTCAGCAGGAGATGGCAAGTAGTAAGTTACTGCATCCATCAAACGCTGAACGCCCTTATTTTTGAACGCAGATCCGCAAAGAACAGGAACGATCTTCAAGCCGATAGTACCTTTACGTAGAGCCGCACGAATTTCTTCAGTTGTGCACTCTTCCTCCATCAAGAACTTTTCTTCGATAGTAGAGTCAATATCAGCCAATTTACCGATCATGATTTGACGGTATTTTTTTGCTTGCTCAACAAGGTCTGCTGGAATTTCTTCAACTAGAACTGTTTCGCCGTTTTCGCCTTGGTTGATGTAAGCTTTCATGTCAGTCAAATCAACGTGACCACGGTGTTGATCTTCCAAACCAATTGGAATTTGGATCATCACTGCATTCAAACGCAATTTTTCGATCAAAGCATCACAAACGCGGAAAGGATTTGCACCAGTACGGTCCAACTTATTTACGAAAGCCAAACGAGGTACATTGTAACGCTTCATCTGACGGTCAACAGTGATAGACTGAGACTGAACACCAGCAACACCGCAAAGAAGAAGAACAGCACCGTCAAGTACGCGTAGAGAACGTTCAACTTCAACTGTGAAGTCCACGTGCCCCGGAGTGTCGATTAGATTGATGGTATAATCTTTCCAATGAACCTGAGTTGCAGCAGACTGGATGGTGATACCTTTTTCTCTCTCTAGATCCATGGAGTCCATTGTCGCACCAACGCCATCTTTACCACGAACTTCGTGGATCGCGTGGATTCTTCCTCCAAAGAACAAAATACGTTCAGAAGTTGTCGTTTTTCCCGAGTCGATGTGAGCCGAGATACCGATATTTCTGACCATATCAATATTCCATTTTTTGCTGGACATATTCTTACCCTTCTTGATCTGTAAGCCGTCAAAACTTGTGGATTTTGACTCTCGTTAAAGTGGCTTTAACCACTGGTTTTTATTAGTTACTTTTATGAAAGTAATCGAAGTATCATCAAAAATATTTAAGTGCAAAAGGCTAGATCAATAACGCATAGAGTTATAGTCTAGTTCAGGGCTCTCTTTCTGAGGGAATTAACGTAAAGTGGGCGGCATGATGAACCTCCAAGAACTTCTGCATAAAAACTTTGAATTCTCCTCATTTCGCGGTCAACAAGAACTGATTTTGTCCAAGGTTTGGGCAAATCAAGACTTGTTGGCATTGATGCCTACAGGAATGGGAAAAAGCCTGTGTTTTCAGTTCCCTGCCAAGGTTCGAGAAGGTCTTGTGGTTGTTATATCGCCGCTGATCGCTTTGATGCAGGATCAGGTTTATAAAGCGCAAGAACTCGGTATTTCCGCCACCTTTCTAAGTTCGACCCTCAGCCGTGATGAGCGAGAGAGTCGGCAAGAGCGAATTCAAAAAGGTGATTTTAAATTGCTCTATGTCACTCCTGAGCGCTTTCGTAAGCCCGAATTTCTTCAGTGTATTCAAGCGAGAAAGATTCAACTTTTAGCCATCGACGAGGCTCACTGCATTTCTCAGTGGGGCCACGATTTTCGTCCTGATTACTCCAAGGTTGGAGAGTTTCGAAAGATTTTAGGAAATCCTCCTACTTTGGCGCTGACGGCGACGGCCACTCCAGAAGTGCAGAAAGATATTTTGGCAAAACTTGGGATACCTCAAGCCGAGATTGTAGCAGGAGGGCTTGAACGCCCTAATTTAGCGCTGCATGTTCACGATGTTTACGGCCTGGACGAAAAAATTCGTTTGATTGTGGGATTGAGGCATCAACATGGTGGGGCAGCAATCATCTACTGCTCGTTGATACAGACCTTAAAAAAGATTTCATCCGCTTTGCATCGTCTGGGGATGGAACATTTGGTCTACCATGGTGACTTGTCTCCGCAGGATCGCAAGCGCAATCAAAAAAGATTTGTGAATGAAGAAAGTCCACTGATGATTGCAACACCTGCTTTTGGCCTGGGAATTGATAAGGCCAATGTGCGACTTCTAATCCACGTTGAAACTCCGAATTCTTTAGAATCTTATTTTCAAGAGGTCGGTCGAGCAGGGCGAGACGGGCAAGAGGCTTTCTGTCATCTACTGTATGACCAGGATGATATTTCAATTCAAATGGAGTTTTTAAAGTGGTCGCACCCTGAACCTGAATTCATTCGTAAGATCTATCATTTGATTGAAGACAAACGCATGCAGGTGGATCAGGGAGGATTTGATTTTCTGCGTGAGCAAATGAACTTTCGCAATCGTCGTGATTTTCGTTCAGAGGCCGCTGTGAGTATATTAGAGCGTTGGGGCTGTCTGGAAAAATCCGAAGATCCTTTTCCTTTTGCCTGCGTTCATTCTCCAACAGACGAGCATTTTCAAGCTGAAAATGGAGTGGAGATTTTAAAAAATCAAAATACGAAGCTTTTGAAGATGGTCCAATGGGCCACGCAAAGTACAGATTGTAGAATGAATCAGATATATAATTACTTTGGTCATCAAGTTGAAGCTCCTTGTGGCAAGTGCGATGTCTGTTGCTCAGGGGCGGAGGGACGTTTGTGAAATGGACTTCCTCTGTTGATTTTCCAGATCCGCGCGACACCTTAGCCGAAGGAATCCTGGCGGTTGGTGGACGGTTGGATGTCGGGACTTTGTATACTGCCTATTCCCTGGGGATTTTCCCTTGGCCTCAACCGGGAATGCCAATGCTTTGGTTTTCGCCTGAAAAAAGAGGTGTATTGTTTTTTAAAGACCTAAAAATCTCCGAAAGCCTTCGTCGCTTTAGACGACGCAATCCACAGATTCAATTTACCGTAAATCAGAACTTTGCTGAAATTATGGATGAGTGCTCGAAGCAACCTCGCCCAGGACAAGACGGGACTTGGATTCTTCCGGCAATGAAGCGTGCCTATCTCGATTTTTTTAATGCAGGTTTTTGCATGGCCATCGGCGTATGGGAGGACGGTGTTTTGATTGGGGGCATTTACGGCGTCCTCGTGGAGGGGGTTTTCAGCGGTGAAAGTATGTTCTACAAGAAATCGAATGCGTCGAAGCTCGCCCTTTGGAAGCTGGTAGAGGTTCTATCTGAATTAGGTCACCAATGGATGGATGTGCAGATGGTAACCCCTGTCGTAGAAAGTCTTGGCGGCAAGTATATCGACCGCGAAGACTATTTAGAGCTCATTGAAGAGCGCCATCGATCCATAAAGCTGGGGTAAATGCTGAATCGAGATTTCTCTACTTTCGCTCAGATTTTCTAATTTTTATGAGAAGCCTGTGATTAACTTAGGGATCTGTTAGAGAAGATCCCAACCATCAATTTGTTCTTCGGCTGTGAAACAAGTCGGGTTGATGGGAATAGGGCATTCTACTGGTGCTTTATGTAGCTCGCCTTCAGAGTCTTCCCAAATAAGGACTCCCTCGGATCGGCCAGGAGGAGTTGTATGAATTCCTTTAAAATTTGCGAGTTGCCCCTTGGCAGTTTTGGCGGTGATTGTGCCAGGGCAGTTGTCAGTTCTATCCTCAATAACTGTAAATTTCCATTCTTCGAAACTGGAAATTTCATTGAAGCTTGATGTGGTGATTTCTTTACTACTCATAACGATGGGATTCATTATTTTGTAATGGAGGACATGTTCTTTACTTAGTGCTGGGCCGAAAGCAAGGCAGGTGATTGCTGTACCAATAGCTGTTAACGACATTTTTGTCCTCCAAGTTTAGACAATTCACCCCAGCGAACGCGAGGTTCCCATGAAGCATCTGAGACCAAGTGATTATCTATCATGCGTAGAAAAAGCTCCCACGCATTGACGGTTGTGTAGTTGATGTTAACGACACATTTTTGCAGCTCTTCTTTTGCGTCTTTAATACTGCCGAGTGCGTTTTCTGGGTTGTATTCGTTTTTTCGCCAGTACATCAGATCATTCAATTGACCGTAGGCTTCACGAATTCTGGCGTCACGTTTTTGTGTGGAATGCTCATCCATTAAAGACCTGGAAAGGCAGCGTCGTCCGTTTGCAGAAATGCTTTTCCAGGACTCTGTGACTGCAGTCGCACGGCCCTGCCAAAGATTGCAGATACTTTCAAGAATGACGTCTCGTCGTTCTTCGATGGTAGGAGGTCTTGATCGCAAAATTCGCCTTATCGTCTCATGCCACTGATAGACCTGTTTGCGTGTTGGAGTTGTTGCTGAAGACCAGTCAGCGATTTGAAATTGTTCCAGGCTAAAACCTGGTTGTGTTTCATTTGGCAATTCATGCTTTTTCCATGCCCTGAACCCACCCAATTTGCTGATTGGCCAAGTATAAGGGTTTCGATTTGTAATCAATGTTCGCACTTTACTCGGAGTGGTGGAGTACAATGTGCGAATGAATCCATTCTCCTCAATATCGATAACAATTTCAGCATGACCTCCACGGGTGCCGATGATGTTTTCTTCTTCTGCTGTTAATGTTGGATTCAAGAAAACTGTTCCGGGCTTCACGTAAGTACGATCAATCTTTACAGGATAAGTGTCGTGGCCCAAGGTTTTGGTGCTCGTCATGTCAGCGGCATAGCGGATAAGCTGAAGGACTCGTTGTTTCTCGGGAAGGTGATCCCAATAGTTCAACTTATTAGTAATTTGCGGTCGCATAGATTCTATGCTGGTAAATTGCACTGGCAATGAGTTTTCGTAGGAGAAAGCGATACGAGCAGCATAAACAGCGTCAGCGCAGTCTGTAGCTATGCCAAACCAAGGTTTCGCGGGATTTGAGAAAAAATCTTCTTTAAAGTGAGTTTGAATCCACTCAGCATAACGAGCTTCATACTCATCAGACCAAGAGTTCGCAGCGGTCCAAACTCCTGCTTTTGCCTGTAATCCTATGATTAAAATGAAAAAAGCAAAAATATTTTTCATAGCATTCTTTAAAAGATGTCCAGGCCGAGTGTGTACTCTGTGTCTCTCATAAAATTAGGACGTTCTGCACCAGACATTTCTTTAAATTCATAAATGACTTCACAAAATCTGGGAACGTTGGATTTTGAAGAGTTTATGACTGTTGATGCTGACGCTAGCGTGTTACTGATCGGTGCCCAGTTTGTTGAGTAGGAAAAATCAACTTCCATATCTCCAGCAGGGCGTGCTTCTGTTTTACCGCGAGGTCGAGTTTGAGTGCCAGCTTTTCTTAGGTCGCATTTAATAATTGTTCTTTGGTGAAGGTTGGCTAAGTTGCCATAAAAAAAGTTAGAGCCGGCTACAGAGGTCGTAGCAGTATAAGTTTTTTCTGATAAATCAATCGTTTTGGACTTGTCGCCAGAAGCTTGGGAGGACGTTGTCGCGAAACTCTCACCAAGAGAAGTGGCCAGATCATTTTCATTATTGAAGCAAGGAATGTCTTCGTCGTCGTTTGGATCTTTATTGCAATTGTTATTGTCGCTACCGTGGCCTATTCCACTGTTATAACTGCAGTCGTCACCATTGGAGCCGTTATTCCCAGTACCACCGTTATTTCCGTTGTTACCGTTGTTATTGCCGTTATTCCCATTATTCCCATTATTCCCATTATTCCCATTATTCCCATTATTACCATTGTTGTCGGATTTACCACAGTTGCCAATTTTAACTTTTCTCTCCAGAGGACCTTGATAGCAAACATGAATTGCATAACCCGCCCCCATCAATTCAGTGGTAAGGCCAATGTTTAGCAGAGAAATTTGGGAGGACCACTGGGCAGAAGAGTTGAAAAAAGAACGATCTGTTGCTGTTAATTTTTTTGCTTGCCCATTCACACTTCCAATGATGATTCCATAAGGATTGCTAGATGGCCTGCCACCGAAGCTAACATTACAGACAAATCCGCCATCAGATGCAGCCGGAAGACTGAAGCCTACTTGGGCTGTAGCCATTTGAACGTAGAAAAAATAAGCGAGAAAGAAAGCGAAAAGTTTCATATTATTTTACTCGCAAGTGTAAGTTGGAAAATCTGACAACTCTTTGTTCAAAATGACTGAACCAGGAGACTCTTTCAAGACCCGTACTCCAGAAAGCTCAAAAACGTTTTCATCGTTGAGGTCACCGACTTCGAATTCAGTTGTAAACTTATTCCAAAACTTTTGTTTTCCCGCCGCGTAGCACTTTTCGTGAGAAGGATCACAAAGAGTTGAGAAGTAAGTTGGCCACAAACGCGTCATACCTAATCTTTTGAAGTATTTCAGAGATATTTGGATATCCTGATTCAAGTCTTGCGAAGCCAAGCTTGGCAAGCCTGTGATTGGCGGAAGACCTGCAATGCTCATTAACGGTGAAAGAGAAGGAATGCTATCAAGACCCGCAACTCCATTAGCTCCTGTGATATCAATTAAAAATTGAGTCGACTGGGCGATGAAGAGGTAATAGTCATCGTATGGGTCGATCATCGTCACGACCATTTTATAGCGCTCACCTTTTTTGAAATCGATGCCATCGATGGTTTTTTGAGGCAGACGGAACAAACCACGCCAGTTTCCTTGCGCGATTCCGCCTATAGGCCACCCATCAATGGATTGGTATTTACCGTTGCTCATTCTTCTAAATATTTCGACTTCTGCTGCGACAGGAACATTGTAATTAGAAGGGTGGGCGCAAGGCTTGTTTTTACATTCATTTCCGGGGGTATTATCCACAGACAAATACATGTCTAGTGTGATTCTTTCTTCACCGGCAGGTGAAAACTTTAACTGACCGGGATTGATGTTTACGCTGTAGGTGCTGGGAAAACGTGGACTTTCAGTCCCCAGATCTTCACTGAGAGGAGTCATTTCTTCTGGAGCCTGAAGGGTAAATCGGTATTTTCCCGCACCAATCGGAGTTAAATCGGTGCTTAATCCTGAGTCGTCACCAGCAATGTAAGAATTCAATGTGGCTTCGATATCACCGTAGTCAAGTTGCAGCTCACGCAGAACTTCTTCATTAGCACATTCTGGCTTTAAGCCCATCGTGATCGCAAGATTGTAAGAGGGATTGATTTGTAGAAAACAGTAATCGCCTTCAAGTCGAGC
Organism: uncultured Bdellovibrio sp.; assembly: GCA_964431515.1. Taxonomy (GTDB): domain Bacteria; phylum Bdellovibrionota; class Bdellovibrionia; order Bdellovibrionales; family Bdellovibrionaceae; genus Bdellovibrio. The sequence goes on along the minus strand of CAYSKF010000005.1, from coordinate 105,078 downwards.
GGCACTAGGGCCTTGCGCCGTAATTTTGCAAAACTTTTGATTGTTGCGGTAGCGCAGTGGACGCCCTGTCATATCAGCGACTGTGATAAATGCACATTTGCTTAGGAAAGCATGTTGTTTTTGAACGAGAGATTTCTTTTGATCGAGATTCCAGTCTTTATTAAAAAGCGCATTTTCAATTCTGCACTTATTATTATCCGGGATTTTTCCATCAAGAGAAACATCTGCGACGTCAGAAACGATGGAGGGCATGAAAACACCCTTACTGAACATAAGGTAGTTTCCCGCTTCCTGGTCACATTTGTCTATGGACTGTGGCAGAAGAGTTGAAGAGTCCCCTGTCCCATAGACGTTAATTGCAGGCTTTTTTCCGAAAGTAACCACAAAATTGTGGGCCATATCGCGAGAAGCGCGGCAGGCGAAAACTTCGCCCGCCGATGTTAAAAGAACACCTACAAGTAAAAAGATTTTAAGTTTTGAATTTTTCATAACGTTTCTATCCTTATTTATAGGTGTCTTTAAAAATTACTGAAGACCAGTAGTTTCAGCTTCAGCTTCGTTGATGCGAGTGTATGTACACATCTCAGCACCATGACGTTGCCATTTTCTCAAGTTTGGTTTTGCTTCGCTAGCGTTAGTCTCTGTGAAGATGTAACGAACGCGGCAGAAACGTGGAGCTTTAGATGCATTCAAGTTGATCCAAACGTTGTTGATCAAGTTTGCTTCGCTGTTGATCAATACGTTGTTAGAAGCTCTGAAGTATTCGCCAGATTTGCCAGCAGCAGTTGGGTTCAACAAGCTGTTGAAGTAAGCTTCATTTACAACTGTGTTGTATTCGCCGCTGTTAGCGCTTGAACCGTTGTGAGCGTATTTGTAGTCGCCAGTACCTTGAAGGTCACAAACAGTAACTGCTTGAACTTTAACGCCAGCAATTTGAGTGTATTTGATAGTAGTTGGGTTCATATCTAAACCATCACGGCTGTTGTCACCAGGATTTACACCGTTGGCGATGAAATCAGATGCAGTCGCTTGAGCCAACAAAGTGAAGTTTGCGTGAACATTGTCAGCAAAATACTCAATTTGTGGTCCACGGTAGCAGATGTCTACGAAATACTTCGCGCCATAAAGCTCAGAACCCAAGTTGAAGCTCAACTCTTTGATTTGGTGTTTGAATGCATCAGCATCTGGTACCAAAGTAGCGTAGTTAGTTTGACCAGCTTGCTTAGTTGTAGCTGTTGTATTCCATGACCAACCATCAGTAGCTGCGTTCCAAGTGCTAGTTGTACCTTTCATGTAATCCATAAGGTATTCACCGCCACCTGAAGAAGTACAAACGCAACGAGTGTGACACACTTCTCCGTTAGTACATTCTTTGTTCTGGTCAGGAGTACAAGCATTTTGTGTTCCTTCGAAGTAACAAACTTGCTTGTTGCTTTCAGCGTGAAGCAAACCCGCATTACATGCATAGATCGCTGGTCCAGAGCTGAATACTTTGAATTTGAAACGCAAAGAAATCGCGTTTGCATTTTGTGCTGCTACAAATAGCATTGCTGCTGCAGCAAACTTCATTAGTTTAGTCATTGATTATCTCCTTTGTTGATATCAATAAATGTTTATGGTTGTTTGGAATCTACTTCAACTTGTGGATCGTATGCCAAGATATACATGTCTTGGTCATACTGCGCTTCACCCTCACAAATAATGTATTTAATCTGCGTAGGTTCGTTATTTTTATTCTTTTTCAAAACGACAATCGGATTGCTTGTAGTCGTGGGGCACAAACTTCTGAAGCGCATGAGTGTCTCAGAGTTATCAATCGCCGAAAAGAAATTAAAGATGCTTTTAGCCGCAACATATATATGTCCTTCTGCGTATGCATCGATAATTTCATTCAAACTGGCGGTACGAAAAGTATTGATGTAGAGGCGGTCAATTTCTGTAAATACAGTACGTAAAATGGGATTTACGGTTCCAAGGCAGTTATAGCATAATTCTTGTTCTTTAACGCATACATCGTTGTTGTCACAAACTAACGTGCAATAGGGTTCTTCAGGTCTGCAGTAGAGTGTGACTTGATCCTTCAGTTGGCCTTTTTCTCCAGCAACGATGTTGGTCTGAATGATCCAGGCTGAGGAGATGTTGCTTACTAGCATTGAAAAAAGGAAGAGTACGATCTTATTCATTTTTCTTATCTCCCAATCGCGTTTCTACAAGACTTAGTGAAACCATAGACAGATTGAACGCTAAATCTTTCAGTTTTTCTTTCGTCACAGTAAAACTTAATAACGGTTTCACCTTTACAAAGATCTGACTTCACCCAAGCCTCAAGACTTCCAGAGGTCGAAAATTGTGAAGAGTCGTTATCTTGGGAGCGCACGTAAACTTCATGTGCTTTTTTGCCAAAAGTGACTTCAAAATATCGTGCTGCTTGCGCTGCGCACATGTTGCTATAACAAGCCAATCCTTTGCCAAGTTGATCCACACAATGACTCGGAATTGTTCCATATTTTTTATAAACTTCAGCAGCGTAAGCTGGGTTTACGGTCCAAGATTTTGGGATATTCACTTTGTCTGCTTTGGCATCGTGGTATCTTGAGAATGTTCTAAATAAATAAACTAAAAGCTTTGCGGGATTGAATGTTCCCATAAGAGTAGAACTCGCCGCTGATGCAACGGCATTAAAATTCAAAGTACATCCTGCACAAAGTGTTCTGGCTTTCTGTTTACTGTTGACGAAGTCATTAGGATTATTTCCGATAACTTCATTAGATTCTTTTGAATCGCAGTAGTTCACAGTCAATCCGGTGAAGGAGTAGAAATTGAAGTTTTTTACGCCATTGTTATTAAGTGCAATGGCACAAGGCGCTCCAACCAAAGGACCAAAGTCAGCAACAAGGGATTTTTGTACATTAGACTTTTCAAGGCGTGGATCAAACTTAATAATACCGTTATTTACAAGCTGATTAAAAGAGGCCACCCTTGGAGCTGAAGCTGTTGCATCAATATATATTGGCAAAATATTCCAACCAAAAAGTGCGGTATTAGCCAAATCAGACATGAAGGCTTTGTTCATTCTTTTCGTATTGAACCAAGGGTCATAGATTTTACAGGAGTTTAGTTCTGAGTAGGGATTGAAAAGGTTTGGTGTCGCAACTTTGCCGGCTAGGGGAACGAGGGCATCAGCGTAAGTAGAGACCGCGTAAAGATCTATGATACTTTTTATCGTCAAGCGAGCACAATCTGCTCCAGAGTAACAAATAGCATTTTCTGCAGTGACGTTGCGATTCTTCCAACCAAGAAGTGGAGATCCAGTTTTAAAAGTCTTTGCCACGGGAACTTCGGTGTCAGAAGCCTGAATACTCAACATTTCTTTTGCCCAAGGAGCAAAACCGGCCTTGTTGACTAAGTAATCACCTTTATTCCAAAAATTACTTTTTTCCAATTGATCACATAACGGCAAAACTTGAGAAGAAAGATTTCTAAAGAAGTTGATGTGATCAGAGATTTTACGACGATCCGAGTACTGTTCTTGAGTCATGTTCTTTAGATCAGCAACCTTATCGATTCTTGTTTTTAAGAAATCGATTTTATCGTCACCAGCAAGGCGAAGCTCTGTACAAAGATAGTAGTATTCATTCATTAATTGCGGAGTAGCACCGTACTGTCTGAGGTCAGAGGAAATTGTTTCGGCAATAAGTTGTACGCCAAGATTGTCCTGGATTAGGTTTAGATTTTGTACAGCCGCTTGATACTTCGTCTTGATTTGTCCACGAGTGTTAACTAAATTTTTGCGGAAATTTCCAAGCCACTCTCCAGCAGTATCCATTCCTCTTGTACCAAGGAAGTCGTCGTTGACTGCACGAACACCCTTATTGATCAATTCTTGTTGAACGCCATCGGGAACGTTCTCAGAATGTTCTACGGACTTGGCGTTGATCTTGGCCAGCTCGCGAATGCTGTTTTCAGAAAGGTATTCGCTGTCACAAGAAGGTTTGACCATGCTTTTGCAACCATTGGGTGCGAAGACGATGGATTCTTCAAGAGCAATCGACTCGAAAAGTCTGCCAAATACGGGGCTCATTCCGTAAATTTCACGAGAATATCTCCAGGCCCAAGACATGTAAATTTTAAAACTATTCCAATAATCAAAACCTTGCTGACCCAAAGAGTTTTGATTTGTAGACCAATCTAGCTGTAAAGTGACGTAGCGATTTTCAAGGCTGTCGTCTGCGTCCAGACAGTGAGTGATATACTCACTTTCATTTAAATAGGCTAAAGCAATTTCTTGTAGATTCGTTTGATTGACTTCAGGCGAGTGAAGTTGGCCTTGCAGTGGAGAGAATCGTTTGACGTAGTAGCAGGCCAAACGATCTTTTTCCGCATGCAATGGAAAATGTTGTCTGGAAAATGTGTCCACTTTTTCAAGCTGTTTTCTAGTGCCCGCATTACGCCAGATTTCGCTGAGGTATTGATTCAACTCTGTGCAGTTTCCAGGATTCTGTTCACACATAGCTGAAACAGCTTGATATCTGCGTAAACCAGAAGTTTTTATATTTAGAGGAAGAAGAGGTAGGTGACCACGAGTGAGTTTATTCATGATCGTGGTCGCCATGTAGCCCACGGCCAAACGGAACTCTTGCATCGCCTTTTTTGAATATTGATCCGTGTTCCATCCGTTAATTTTTGCAACAGAGTGGCCCACTTTTCCGGCATTGTATCCGTCGATCATCAAAAAAATAGAGTCAGTGGGTTTTTCTGAGTCTAGCGCGCACTGAGCTCTGTTGGTGAACGTCAATGGATTCAGAAGGCTCACCTTATTGGTGTCGACTTGAGCAAAAGCGATGCTTGACCCAAGAAGTACTGCCAATAGAACTGAAGAAAGTAGAGCCTTCATATTGAATCCAATCATTAGAAGTTTGGAATTAATTAGTTTGTACCTTTGCAGTTATCAACTTTGTTCAACATTGTGGTGTAGAACAATACAACAGTTTGGTCTGCAGGAGAGAAGTTTCTCTTAGTCGAACCATCAGCATTGACCATGTTATAAAGGTAAGTATTTACAAAACGATAAACTGCAGGAGTTACACGAAGTGAAGAGTTGCATGAGTAGTTTTTGTAAGTGACTGTGATGCCAGCGTGGTAATCATTTCCAGTATTGTTTCCATCTCCACCAATATAGAAGTTGTTTCCACCAGAGTTTGTTGTGTTTCCATAACCAACATTGAAACTTACAGTCCAACCTTCACCAGAGCTGTCAGTACCAACGATTGTACAAAGTGCACCTTTACAGGCCACTTGCATTTCGTTCTCAATTTTTTTCTGAATTTCAGATTCAGTATAGTGTGGCAGTGGACGAGGATCGTACTCAGGGCTGCCGCCGTCAAACTCATCAGCATGAGCAACTGAAATTAGGGTCATAAGTACTAATAACTTTGTAAAAACAAGTTTTAACATAGGAGTCTCCGTTTGTGGATTATGGGCAATGCAAGACAGGGGCCGTTTATAGGGCATGTAAACAAAAAATGAAATGGTTTTTATACCCTTTTGAAAAAAAAATAAAAAAGTGTTTCAGGCTTTGACAGTTTTTTAATGGAGTATGGTTATATTTGAACTGAGAGCTGGTTTATCCGCTGAAGTTAGAGCTTTTTCCACCTAAGTTGGATGTATTAGCTTCAATATTAAATCCTTTTAACATTGAGAAATTGTCTCAATCTTGTACGAGGGGCGCCCGTTTGCGGCTCCTGATTAAACTTTATGCAGGTAAGATGCATGCAGTTGGTTTTCACGGAGGTCTGACTGTTGCAACTGTTGTTTGATGTTAAACCAATTTGGAGGATTTGATGTCTACAACAAAATTATTTGCCAAAGGTCTTGTAACGCTCTCACTTTTCGCTCAACACTTTGCTTGGGCTCAGTCTTCTCGTGGCGTTGAGCGTCCTCCACAGTTTGTTTTATTAGCTTTCGACGGATCCTATGAAAACTCCTTTTGGAAAGAGTCGCGCGAGTTTTCAAAAGAATTAAAAGATCGTGGTATTGATGCCCGATTTACCTATTTCGTTTCAGGGGTTTATTGGCTCCATGAAAAGAATTATGCTCTTTATATGCCTCCTCATAAAGAAGTTGAATTTACTTCTGAAAGAGCAAAGCAGGATGAAGTTCATCGCCGCAATCGTGAGGCCTCAGATGAATCTATTCCTAGTGCTAAACGAAAACGCATACGTGGACAGTATTCTGATATAGGATTTGGAGACACTCCAGTTGACATTGAAGAGCGTATAAATCAAGTAAATCTGGCCTTTGAAGAAGGACATGAAATTGGCTCTCATGGGAATGGACACTATAAGGGCGGAAGTCGCGATAAGGAAAGTCGTCGATGGAATCTATCGCAATGGCGTTCTGAATTTAAGCAGTTCATTGATCTCATTTTTAATGCTTTTGAGAATAATAACATAACCAATAGAACAAAGTATGCGTCTGGATATGCTTTTGCTCCGTCAGATATTGCTGGTTATCGAGCACCTACATTGGATACAAACCCAGAGATGTTTCAGGCCTTGGCTGAATATCGTTTTAAATATGATACTTCTGGCGCAAAATCGGGTCCTGAAGATGGAACGATTTGGCCAAAAAAGAATAAGCATGGAACTTGGATGTTTCCTTTGGGGTACATCAACATAGCCGGTACGAACAAGAAAACCGCTTCCATGGATTACAACTTCTATGCAAATCAATCTCGTGGCATTGAAGACAAAGCGAATAAGGATATCTTTCAAGATCAAATGACCAAGTCCTACATGAAGTATTTCAATGACAACTATTACGGCAGTCGCGCTCCTATTCATATTGGCCATCACTTCTCTAAATGGAATGGTGGAGCTTATTGGGATTCGATGAAAGAGTTTACTGCTGAGGTTTGTGGTAAGCCTGAGGTTCGTTGTGTGACTTATATGGAATATGTGAACTGGCTTGAGTCTCAAGGTGAAGCGAAGTTGAATTCCTACCGTTCGGGTTTATTCTCAAAAGTTTCACGTCCTGCTGACTTGAAAGCTGAGGCGGTGGTTGGAAAAACTGAGTCTCGCCTAGAGCGCACTGGTGATGTTCTCAAAGGTTCATTCAAAATGGATCGCTTAGCAAAAGTGCTTAACTATAAGTCTGGTTTGAAGGTGAACAATGTGATGCAGGCAGCGGACTCTATTGATTTGCAAGCGTTGCGATCTTCAAAATTAAAAGGCTCTGATGTGATTGTCAGTGCTGTAGTAGTGAATAAACAGGGAATTGAAGTGGATTCGTACTCTGTAAAGATTGAGCAGTTAGGGACTGCAAATGAAAAAATTGGTTCTCAGTCTCTTGAAGAGCGTGCAGTCTTGGGCGATCTTCCAGAAGCACACATACATGATTAAAGATGTGGAATAATGAAAACAGTTTATAAACGTCTTCTTTCAATAATGGTTCTGAGCGGCTTGATGGGTTGCTCGGAACCTTCTTATTCAAGGGAGAATCTGTTTTATAACGAAAGAAATGGCATTTTAGGTGGCCATGTCATTGATAGCAAAGATCGAATATCCTTATCCTCGGTTTTTTTAGTCAATTCAGAGTCTAATGAGATTTGTACTGGGACTCTTGTGACCCCTAAAGTTCTACTCACGGCGGCACATTGTATTCCTCAGTCGTCAGAAAATCTTCAGGTGTATTTTTCACACCAACCTTTGTCAGAAAATACTGAAGTTCAGGGGCAGGCGATTGAGTTTGCTGAACCGCACCCCGAGTTTGACCGAAGTCAGAAGATGATTTCAGTAGATCTGGCGCTTGTCGTTCTGAAGACGTCAGCACCTGCTCCTTTTAAGCCGGCCGTTTTATTTAGAGGTGGCAATATCCGTATTGGACAAAAAGTCATTTTGGCTGGATATGGCAACTCTTCTGCCCATGATAGCGAGGGTTTTGGCGTATTACGTAAAGTGGAAGCTCGCTTATCTTCCGTTGGGCCGCATTTTTTTGAAGTGAATCAGAACGGCGGTAGGGGAATTTGCGATGGCGATTCCGGAGGGCCCGTGTTTGTTGCGACAGATGGTGGTTTAAGGCTGTTGGGTGTTGCTAAGCTTGTTTATGATAAAAATCAAACCGGTCAAGCAAACTGCCTAACAACGGCGCAGTTCACGGCGACTCATTCCGAGGCCATCTATGGCTGGATTCGGGATTTTGTGCAAAAAACTCTACCAGACCACTCCAAATAGACGTACTTTAGGCGCATGCTTTTAATCAGTACTTATAAACTTGAAAAATCTTTTGCGGGTAAACCACTATTTAAAAATGTCAGTTTGGGCATCGAAGAAGGCGAACGAGTTGGCCTTGTTGGTCCTAATGGTGCCGGCAAGTCGACACTTTTAAAAATTTTGGCAGGGCAAATCGAAGCTGATGCTGGCGATGTAACTGGTAAAAAAGGCCTACGAATGGGCTTTTTGGAGCAGACGCCCCTTTTTAAACCCCAAGAAACAATTTTGCAGGCGGTTCTAAGTAAATGTCAGGACGAGCATGAATCCCTGGCTTCTGCGTATGAATGGATCGCTCGTCTAGAGTTGTCTCAGTTCGGTGAAGACTTTTTGGTTGAAAATCTTTCGGGTGGTTGGCGCAAACGAGCGGCCTTAGCAAGAGAGTTGGTTTTAGAGCCGGAATTGTTAATGCTCGATGAGCCGACGAATCATCTGGATGTAACAAGTATTTTATGGCTTGAAGAGTTTTTATCAAGAGCTCCTTTTGCGACATTGATTATCACGCATGATCGTTTGTTCTTGCAAAGAACGACGAACAAAATATTCGACTTGGATCCTAAGAATCCCAACTATCTGCTTTCTGTAAAAGGTGGGTATTTGGAGTATCTAGAGGCGAAGGAGCAACTGCTGCAGGCTCAAGAGCAGCGTGAGGTCGTATTAAAGAATACACTTCGTCGAGAAACAGAATGGTTGCGTCGCGGGGCTAAGGCTCGTCAGACAAAACAAAAAGCACGTATCGAGCGAGCTGGTACTTTGAAGGAAGATGTTCAGGATCTGGGTGCAAAAAATGCGGCTAGAAAAGTAAAAATTGAGTTCAAAGAAACCGATCGCAATCCACAAAAGTTAATTGAAGTAGATCATATTACCAAAGGCTACAACGGCCGAGTGCTGTTTAATGATTTTTCGTATTTGGTAACACCAAAAACTCGCTTGGCTCTGTTGGGTGATAATGGTTCTGGGAAGTCGACTTTAATTCGAATTCTTTTAGGTGAAGAACAGCCAGATTCTGGAAAAGTATCACGAGCTGATAAGTTAAAAGTCGCCTATTTCGAACAGAACCGTGAAACACTGAAGCCTCAATTGTCGGTATTAAAGAACATTTGTCCTGATGGAGATTACGTACACTATCAAGGGCAGTACGTTTTTGCTCGTAGCTATTTGGAAAGATTTTTGTTTAATCGCCAACAAATGGATCTACCTGTTGAAAAGCTTTCTGGTGGTGAGCAAAGTCGACTTCGACTTGCCCAATTGATGTTGAATGAAGCGCAGGTTTTGATTCTGGATGAACCTACGAATGACTTGGATGTGGCGACTTTAACAGTGCTGGAAGATTCTTTGCGTGAATTTAACGGGGCTGTTGTTCTTGTGACTCATGATCGTTATTTTATGGATCAAGTGGCATCACAAATTATGGCTTTCCACAAGAATTCAGATGGTTCCACGACATTAGAAAATTTTGCGGGTTATTTGCAGTGGGAAGAATGGTTTGAAGAGCAAAAAGAGCTGCAGGCTCTAGAGCTAAAAAAAGAAGCTGAAGCGAAGAAGGCAGAAGCAAAAGCTGCGAATAAACCTGGCAAGCTTTCCTTTAAGGAAAAGTTTGAGTTGGAAAATATGGAAGCAACTATCTTCGAGCTTGAAGCCAAGTTGGAAGAAATGCAGGCGGAGTCTGTAAAACCAGAGACTGTCAGTAATGCTTCAAAGGTTCAGGATCTTTACGCTCAGATATCTGATTTACAAAGTAAAATTGAGAAGCTGTATGCCCGATGGGCCGAGCTGGATAAGAAAGCTCAAGGCACTTAATTGCCTACTAAAAAGGCCATCAGTCTTCAATAAGATGGATGGCCCTTGTAAGTTTACTGATCGTCTAAGTAAGACTTGAGTTCTTTGAGGTGGTATTTCCAACCTAGTGAAAAATCTTCGACAAGCTTTGCTTGTTTGCTTTCCGGTAAGTTCTCCCAACCAGAATGTCGAACAGTGATAGTTCGTTGATTTTTATCGTCTTTAATCAAGAAGGTGCATAAAGTTGTAACGTCTTTAGGCCAATCTTTTTCACGCCATGAAAATGTGATTTCCTGTTTGGGCTTTACTGCAGTCACTTTGCCTGAGGCCAACTGCGCCTTACCTTCATCATCTTCCCAGACTTCGCGAAACTGTCCACCAACGCGGGCTTCCAGCTTAACTTCTTCACTCCACCAGTTTTCCAATTCGTCAGAATCGGTGAGGGCACCCCAGACTTCTGCGGCTGTTGCCCTCACTGTGATCGATAGTTCGATAAGATTCTTCAAAGTAAAAATTCCTCTATTTGATCTTTTTTAGGCTGAAGTCACCTTGGTAACCACGGATCGAGTTTTCCCAGGAGCCTTTGTACTCGTCACCGATCAGAGTACCATCGAATGTAGCGACGTAGCTTGTGCCGCCAAAAAAGCTAGGTGTTCCTTTAAGTGTTAGACGAGGAGGGTTCAGGTCCGGTTGATAAACCGCCGTGGTAAAGTTAACAGCAACTTCAGGATGATTTTCACGATTGTAGTTGCCAGTCAGCTTCGGCACCACTCCGTCCATGCTCACTCGTAATTCAATAGTAAAACGGTGGTCCACTTTGCCATTAAGAATACTTTCACCAGCATAAGTGCCCGAAATGTTTTCGTACTGACGGCGCAAGCGTGAGTAATATTCGTTCTGTTCAGTATTGCCAGGGGTCTGACTTTGATTAGATGAAAGTTGCAAGTTGATCGTGCCGATAACATTTGAGATCGATTTTGCTTCACCAAATATCTGCTGTCCGTTCACAATTGCATTAACCGTGTGAACATCATCTGCAGTGATGTTGTTAGAATCATTATTTAGGATAAGTTCGCCAGTTTCTGGATAATAAATAGCTTTTAGAATGTATCCAGGTCCAACGGGATTGATTTTTTTGTAGTTACCTCTAAGCACAATTCGTGAGCGTTCATCACCATTAGCATTTGTCCCAGCTTCACTTTCTAAAGTGAAAAGGCGCAATTCAATGTCTTGCTGTGATGTAGAAGTTATTAATTTACCAGTGTATAGGCCTACAACACGGCTGAATTTTTCTAGCTGCTTTGTGCGATTAGACATTTCCGCGGCATTGTTGTTGGCGCTGTCGTTGTCAAAAGCACAGCCGACAAATCCAACAAGAGTAAGTATGAGAATCAAGCTCTTAAACATAAAAACCTCTTTTATTTTCCAAGTTCTGCTGACGATTCATCATCAGGAATTAATTCATCTCTAGTCGCTGCCCATTCATTGAGGGCAATGGCGTATTCACCAACCGCTCGGCTGTACTGTACTTCAGAGTCGAAGAAGTTATTCATCGCTGTGATTAGAAGCGAAATATCCGTACGACCTTGTGTATAAGAACGGTTCAACTCTTGAGAAGCCTTTTCACGGAAACCTCTTTGCTTTTCAGTGCTCAATGCAATGGCGTATGTTGCATGAACTTTTCTCTGTGCTTGAAGTTGACGATCTTGGGCTTCTAGAAGTTGTCTTTGTAGACGAGTTTCTTCCAGATCTTTCGTTAATTTTTTGTTGATGATTGTTTCATTTTGAATGTCAGATCCAAAGTTGTATTGAACTTTCACTCCAGCATAATATTTCGGTCGCGTGCCAGAAACAGCCTCAGAGTATGCATTCTGGGAAGATTCATCAACTCCACTAGTATAGATCTTTCCGACAAAATTCACTGTGGGATAACTTGTGGATTCAGCAGCGCTGAGTGATTCCTTTGCCGCAGCCACTTTTAATTTTGACGAACGCACATCGCGAAGTTCTTCAATTTTCTTTTCAGCTAACTTTGGAACTGGCGGAATAGTTTTAGGAACATCAAATTTGATTTCTGTTCCAGGCTCAAGATTTAACAAAGTGATCAGATTTTCAAGGTGCGCAAGGTACTCAATAGACGCAGTTTTCACTTTCTGCTCTCGGCCCTCAAATTCCGCAAGAATTTGTGGCAAATCACCGGGATTTGAATAGCCGAGGGAGGTTTTTCTTTTGACTGCATCAACCAGCTTTTTGTAGCGGTCGCGTGAGTTCATAGACTCCTGAAAGTTTTCTTGTGCAACATAAGTATTCCAGAACTGACGAATCGCTTGTAGCACGACTTCTTCCAGTTCATTGGCTCTTGTTATATTATTGGCCTGGTAGGTCAGTTCCGCAGCGTTTACAACACCACGATCTGCTTTACCTAAAAAGTTTCCTAACAATGATTGCTCTAAAGTGAGTCCGGCAATATCCAAAGTCTGTTGGGATGGCGGGGGGTTGGTAATAAAAGCATCATAATCTGCTTTTTGTGACAACCGACTCAACTCGAGGCCTAACAAAGTACCAGTTGTGAACGGCTTCTGAAGACTTACTGCAGTTTTGTATCGTTCATATTTGTTATTATTTTGGGTGAAGCTTGTTAACAGGCTGACTGTTTTGTCATATTCAAACCCAGTTTCAGCCAGCAATCTCCAGTCATAAGCAGACATTGCCTGTGCGGGAGCAAGGCGAAATTGTTGATACTTTAAATTGACCTCTTGCGTTTTGGGACCCTGCTGTAGCACCAGTTCTGCAACTGATTTTTGCGATAGGACAATGGATTTCGGAGCTTGTTGTGCCCAAGCGCTGGAGACGGTTGTTGTGCAAAGAAGAGTGATAAATATTTTTACCATGTAATTCTTGTTCCTAATTCAAAGCTGTCGTTTTGTAGTGCAATTTCTTGAGTTTCTTTTAAAGATCTTTGATTCCACTCTGTGAAAATAGACCATTTATTTCCGAAGTTAAAGTCCAACCCGTAACCGATGGATTGGAAGCCTGCTTGTTTAGAAAAAGCTGCAAAATCATTAGAACTTGTCTGAGTGTAGTTCAGGCTTCCAAACTGAGGAGAAAACGTTAATGAAAGCCAATTGATACGCTCCCACTGTAAGTGGATATGAGGGCCCACACTCAAGAGAGTTGTATTAAGTCGAGCGTCATCAATTTTGTATCCAGATTCAAGGTTGAGTTTTGTTTCTTGCGAAGCAATGCTTGCTTTTGCACGTAGACCTAATTTCCATGAAAGCATGCGAGTGGGCAGAGAGTGGCTGAGGACGCCGACTTCAAAGCCGGGCATAAAAGTAGGACTATTTTTACTAAGATCGTAAGATCCAATTCCATATTTTTGTGCAACGCCTTGCGCTTGAAAGCGTTGGCCTGAAAATGCCATAAAATAATCCCAAGGGCGAGTGACCACCTCAGGGCGTGGATCTTTTAATGTCAACATTCCAGAAATTTGCGCATCGGAGGCTGTTTTTTTGTTGAGTCCTTCGATTTTTGCCTCTGCGAGAGCTTTATCTTTCAGACTTTTCATGGACTGTGAGGTTGCTGTATTGGCAAAAGTGGGCATCGCCAGCAGCGAAGAAGATATCCAGAGCAATAGATTCACAGCCTTCATGTTCTCTCCTCAAGATTTTTACAGATATTTAAGAATGTCGATTGCGGCGTAATGAATAGACCCTGGGACTGGGGCTGTCAACCGAACATTGGTATTCTAAGGGGTCCTAAGAAATCAATTAAATTCAATAGCTTAATAGTGTATGGTGGGCTGTCAAAGCGATGGTAATTTTACATGGCGCGCTTGATTAGGTAATGAGATTGGTGCAAAAAGAGTGTTTTTTGTTCTGTAAAAAATGAGGCCTGTTATATGAGTTTTGAGAATAGAACGTCACAAATTTTAGATTTGGGTTTTCGTGAGGAGGCCTTGTCGTCTTTACGGGCTTACATTGACCTTTTATGGTCCTCGAACGAAGAACTCAATTTGATCAGTCGTCAAATGACCATGGATGAATTGTTAGATAATCATGTCATTGACAGCCTTTTACCTTTAAAAAATTTTCCAAAAGATGTTAAGACTGTTGCTGACTTTGGCTCTGGAGGCGGCTTACCTGCAGTGATTTATGCTATTCAATTCCCCGAAATTCAGTTTTACTTATACGAGAAGAGCCCTAAAAAACAGATTTTTTTAAATAGCTGCAAAGCCGTAGCTCCAAATTTGACTGTCCATGGTGAAATTCCCAAACAACTTCAAGGCATTGATTTGGTCACGGCCCGTGGCTTCAAGCCTATCGATGTTATATTAGAAGTCAGTCGTGATTATTATAAAAAGGGCGGTAAATACTTTTTGCTCAAAGCTCGCCGTGAAAAGATTGATGAAGAAATTCTGCTGGCTAAAAAGAAGTTTAAGGATTTACAGGTGAATATCGAGTCTTTGAAATCGCCAGTTCTTGAGGTTGAGCGGCATTTAGTGCGTATATAGAGGCCCAGGTCGATCGTTCATGGCTCAGGTTGAGACAGCTTACCGCCAATGTGCCATGAATGGATCCTATTTTTAATCCTCTCGTCATTTTCATAAAATCGAGTGTTTCCTTTGTTGAGCTAATCTAGTGATATGAAGGAGATATGCATATGATAACGATCCACAAAGCACGCGCGATAGAATCAGAACCTCGTTATCACTTGAATAAGTCTGCAATCATAAACGGAAGACGTGCCACTATTACGGATATTTCCCAGGAAGGTGTCTACCTAAGTGCAGATCATTCTTTACGCTTAGGCGAAAAGGTTGATATTTATTGGAATCAGGATGGTGAAGACTTTAAAGTGTCCGGCGTTGTTGTATTGACTCATAATAAAACGGAACAAGCTGTTCGCTTAGTCCATACGCAAGAGAGCAGTCATAAAATAGAAGTCTTGTTAAACCAATTGCACTCTTTAGGTCTGATTAAGGCAGAGCGCTCTTTGTTGAAAAATATTAAGTTGTCGGATTGGATCAATAATTTGGCACAAAGAAAAGATCCCATTTTGGTTCAGTTCGATGCAGATGCAATAAAGTCTTAAAGTAGAACAGATCAAAAAAAAGTTTTATAGCACATCTAAAAAAAGAGATACTTATCATATGAGTGGAATGTCGCGAACCATCCTTGTCGTCGTTGCGTTGTCTTTTCTTACACTTTTTCAAAACTGCACGAAAAGTGATATTCACGTTGATTCAGATGTTTCCAAGTCAGCGGCCTCAGGTGGTGGAAATGGTGAACCCTATAGCGGAAAAGTAACTCTCTACCATTCTTATACTCCTGGTTTTACTTGTGTGAATGATGCAGGGGAAGCCGTCCCTAGTCCATTTATGGTCATCCAAGAGCTAGCTGGTGTGTTCAGACTTGTCGAGAAGGCTTGTATTAAGATCAACCAAGCTATTCCTGAAGCGGACATTACTGTGGGGATGGATGGAACCATACAGTATCAATCAATGAGTTTGCAGCCAGTTATAGACGCAAAAGACTTCATTAAAAAAGATTACTTCTTCCCGGAGGTATCCTGTAAGGAAACCGACAAAAGTCGTATTGAGCGTACTTTTGGATATTATCCCATATCACAGATAGAGATGCCTAATGCTATAACGGATGTATATTCTGTGAATATTCAGTCTAATTATTACGGTGAAAAAACTGCGAAAGTCATAAAAAAAGAATCAGTCAGAGTTTTCAATCCTGATAATGGAGGACTCGAGGTTGTTTTTCATCTTGGACCTGTGTTATTTGAATCTGTAGCGAATATCACGACTTATCTAACTCAAAATCAGAGATTTATTTTGTCAGTACAAAACATGGGATCAAGTCTTTCACCGACAGTGCCTGGCGCTCTAGATTTCTCATCCTATAATGTGAAGGGTGCAGAGCTTGAGTGTTCAGTTATTCTAATGCCACGCCAGTAAAAAAAAGACCTCATTTTTGCAAACTAAAGTCGAGTCATCTTCTTTACATATTAAGATGATTGTTTCTGTAGGGGACGTTAGTAGAATGAGAAAATGTCGAATTCTCGGGAATTGCTAGAAAAAGTGGAAAGTTGCTTGCAGCAGGGGGAAGTGCAGGCGGCTAGAGAGTGTTTGGATGAAGTAAAGCCAAAAGAACTTTCTGGGGCTTTATCAGCTCATTTTGCCAGAATGTGTTGGCGCAGCGGTCGTCCTGAGACGGGTTTGCGCCATTTAAATCCTTTTTTAAAGAATAAATCATATCGGGCCATGTCTATCGAATGGGCCGAGTATGCCATGTGCCTCAATGCCATTGGTGCTGTAAAAGAAGGGCGGCAGCTACTTTTAGAGCACTGCAGATCAGATGCCTATTTTGATCTTTATATGGGTTTTACCTACATTTATGAGTGGGATTATAGCGAGGCATCTAAATTCCTTGAGCAAGCTGTATTAAACACTGATTTGCCTGGATATCAGTTGGCTGTAGCTCGGGTGAACCTGCTGAGTTGTTACGTTGCCGAGGAACGTGCAGAGAATGCCGAAAAAATTTTTCAAAAATTAAATACAGAAATTCCAATCGAATACAGACGCTTAAGGTTGAACCTTAGAGAGCTTGAGTTGCAGGTGTTGGTTTTGCAGGGGCGCTTTGACGAGGCTCTTAATACATTAAAAAATGACTTTGGTGTCGTTCCAACTTCGGGGCCAGAAGTGTTCTATTATAAAAAGTGGAAAACCTTAGTTGAAGTAGAAAAAGGGATCCAAAAAATTGAATCACTGCTCGAACTGCGCAATGAGGCCCTTGAATCGGGAATGTGGGAAGTGGCGAGAGACTGTGAAGCTCGTATTGCTTATCGCACTGGAAATCCGATTTTTTTAAAACGCATATATTACTCCACTCCTTGGTCTGCCTATCGCCAACGAATTCTGAGTAAATACAAAAATACAATAGACCTCTCAGGAGCATTCGATTTTTGGATGGCTCCAAGAGGCATGGAAAACTCATTTGCCCAGAAAGAGCTAGGCGAGAATGTAAAAAGAGTTGATGTGGAAAATGGAATACTGGGAGCGGTGCAAATAAAAAAAGGCTCCTTGGCTCATCGATTGCTTCGTGCACTTTGTTCTGACTTGTATCGACCACATTCTTTAGGGGGACTTTTTTATAAGCTATTTGCTAACGAAAAGTTTGATTTAGGTTCTTCGCCCACCCGCATTTATCGAGCGGTGAATGAACTGCGAGATCTTTTGCAGCAAGCAACACTTCCACTGAATATTGAACAGTCTTCGCAGGGCTATCGTCTAGTGACCACCGAGCCTCTTTGCTTGATATTGCCTTCTGACTTTGTGGCAAACAAATCGGTTATTCGATTGCTGACAATTAAGGAAAGTATGGGACCCAGTTTTGCCGCAGCTGATGTGGTTGGTCTTTTAAAAATCTCTTTAAGGACTGCGCAACGACTTCTGAATGAAGCCATTGCTGAAGGAGAGATCGAGAAGTGTGGCGAAGGCGCGAAAACCATTTACCGTTGGTTAAAATGATTTTCGATAATTTCTTTTTGTGAAATGATTGCGTACTACTGACAAGCTATAGGGATTTTTTTGTTCAAGTTTTGCAGAAAGTCTGCAATTTCAGCCCCATTTGTCGCAAGGTTGTCACCGTTTCTGGCGCCGGCTTCTTTGAGGTAAACCGTAGATTCCGTACCATCGATCATTTTAAAAACGATTGTTTTAGAGCCAGCATCCGGGAGAGGTACGATATCTTTAGCGACGACCACTTTAAGATCTTTGATAAAATTTAATAATATAACTCGATCTTCGTCTTCCAGTGTGTAGGTTGGCTTTATGCACAATTCATCAGTCGTTTTTGAATCTACAGTTATAGAATTGCTTTTAAAGACAAAGGTCATGTCATCGGACCAGTTGGGTGTTCCGGGACGAGGATACCAACCACCATAAAAAAAGCGAAAAGAAGAAAAACGGAGTTCTTCATGAATAGATGATTTAGGAATCGAGTTTTCGATTGCACCAGCTCCACTAAGTTGGCCAGCACCACAATTCAGAAAAAAGAGACTCGTTACAGATGCAAGCCCCAGAAGGAAAATGGTTCTGAATAGGTGTCGTTTCATAAGTCCTCGCAAAGTTTTGAGCTGTAAGTATTTAAATATGCAAAAACTATACTATATTAATTGACGATTCAGAATGTGTCTAATTTGAAAGGAGTCCGTTTTGTCTTAATATAATGCGTGCAGCAAATTTACATTGATCGGTCTTCTGACAGTGGATTCCCTGCCTCTCGGGTTTGTTCTGTGGGTAGGTTTTATGCCAGGTTGCTATATTTGAATAGACGCCGGTTATCCATGTGCCTCGAATTGAGAAATCCACACCTCTGAAGAATCTTTAGTATGAATGATTCCTCGTTGGTGCAGTTGTAGGCCATGGCTTTTGGAAGTCTGATCTTGTTCTTGAGTCCTTCGCTTATAGAGATTGTTAAGTTTGATTGAATGTATGCTTTAATATTCATTCGATACTTACGAACTTGGCGTGCAAGCTTCCGCAGTGGAATTTGTTTTGAAGCTCCAGTCGTAGAACATCAAATAGCAAGGTAGAATTTAGTTTCTTCCCAGATAAAAGCGGAATGCCACCAGGCTGCCCAGAAAAGCTGTGTCATTGTTGAGTTGTAATTAGAAATAATTTGACGAGGTTTTCGTGTGATTCAAATCGCTTGTGTGAAGTGATTTGAGCTTACGAAAGAACCCTGTTTAAAGACGGCAGCCCCGCATTAAATGAAATATACCACGAGGGCCGTTTTTCCCTTTGTATTGGAGCGAGATGCTTCGATGACAGAATGTCTATTTTCTCTTTTATCCACAGTTAAATCCCGAGACCTGATTTCTTTTAAGTCATTCGTTACTTACCAGGCTAATTTGTTCGCAATAAGTTCCTAAGCTAGGTTGGTCGCTTTTTATGAAAGGCAAGAAATCATCTTGTCGTAAATGAAAAGTGGCTCGTACCATTAAATAGTGCGAGCCACTCTCAGTTTCGGGGGAGCTTACAAGCGAGAACTATTTTTTAATAGGACGGCCTGCTTGAATTTTAATTTTTAGAGTCACTTCATCGCCAACTACGGGACCCGCCTCAACTGCAGAGTTCCAAGTCAAACCGAAATCTTTTCTGTTAATTTTGCCAACTGCAGAGAAGGCAATTTTTTGGTTGCCGTAGGCATCATTAACATCGCCCAAATATTTTGTATCTAAAGTAACTTCTTTTGTTTTTCCTTTAATTGTCAGATTACCAACCAACTTCAAATCATCAGCTGTGCCAACAACTTTTTTCACAACGAAAGACATTTTCGGTGTTTTTGCTACGTCGAAAAAGTCTGCGCTGCGTAAGTGGTCATCACGGTCTTTGTTGGCTGTGTCAATCGAAGCTACATCGATGTTCAACTCTGCTTTTGATTTTTCAAGTTTTGAATCAATCGTGATTGAGCCATCGAATTTAGTAAACTGTCCTTCAACAGTCGAAATCACCAAGTGAGGGATTTCGAAACCGACCTTAGAGTGAGCAGGGTCGACATTGAAGGTTCCTGCTGGAATTGTTTTAGCAAATGCAGTCAGTCCAGAAAATGTGATGAGTGCGCCAATTAGTAACTTGTTCATAGGGTTCTCCTTTTATGTTTATTTTCAACTCCCTCAGTATGTAGCTATTTCTATTATTGCGAAAGGTGACCGAATCGAGATAGACTGTTTCACATATGGAACAGTTAGATTTAAACCAAATACGCACCTTTGTGAGACTTGTACAGTTAGGAAGTTTCACAAAAGCGGCGGAAGTTTTACGACAACCCAAGTCACGCGTGAGCCGTCGCCTTGCCGCCCTAGAAAAAGAACTAGGAGTGCAGCTTATTTACCGCACCACGCGACAGTTTCAGTTGACCGAAACTGGACGTTCGTTTTTTGAGCGAGCCCAGGGGTTGATTGAGGGGCTGGAGGCCTTGTCTTCTGAGGTGAGTGATGCCACGACCGAAATTTCTGGTCTCATCAGAATCACAGCTTCAGATGATATGGGAGTAAAATACCTTCCAACACTTCTGGATGAGTTTTCTCGACATTATCCACAAATTCGGTTTGAGGTGTTTCTGTCTCAGTCTTTTGTAGATTTGGTGAAAGAGTCTATTGATGTCGCTTTGCGAATTGGAACTTTAAAAGATAGTTCCCTAAAGGCACGGAGGGTGGGGTATTTAAAAAATATTTTAATTGCGACACCAGGATTATTAGAGCGTTTTCGCGGATGGGACGATGTTGCTCAGTTAGAAAGCATCCCCTTTGTTGGAATGTCTAATGTTAGCAAAATCGAAGTGTTTCGTGTAAGCGATGGACGTCCGGTTAAATTTAAACCAAATTTCATGTTTACTGCGAATAATCCGGCCATGCTTTTGGAATTGGCCCTGCTGGGTAAGGGTATCGCCTTGGTGCCTGAATTCCTATGTGTAGATCATCTAAAGTCAGGACGATTGGTTCATATTCATAAAACTTTGCATGGAAAGGAAATACCCCTGCATATTGTGACGCCTGAGCAGAAGGAAACACCGGTGAAGATTAAAAAGTTTTCTGAGTTTTTGGCTAAAAGACTTAAAGAAATTTTGCCACAAGGTTGACGATCTATTTAGATCCAACTGAGGAGTATTTTGTATAATCCTGCATAGTCAAAACGCAGTAGACTCCAAATGGTAAAGCACCATAAAGAGCCAACTAAAAGCATCATTAATAGGTGAGGCGCCTGGGAAAGATTGAACTGCAATTCTTTGCGATTCAAAAGGGCGTCAATTTGTCCCCGATCCTGGGCTTCCTTCAGTTTTCTTGCAAGTCCTTGGGCTAGAGCAATTCGTTGTGACATTTCCAGTTTATAAAAATGAATTCCTACCAAGGTTCTATGCTCGGAAATACTATCAAGCCGAGTCACAATCCCATAACACGCCATTTGTCTTGAACCAGGCGGTGTAAATTGGATCTTAACAACTTCTCCGATTAAGGGGCAAAGGTCATCCGGGGCTGTGAAGGCCAGTCCAGTCAAAGAGACATTTTTGATTTCCGTGCCTTCTTCCCAAGGAGTTTGTTTGGGGCCCGCGACGCGCACTAGATTATCATCCTCGGTGTCGAGAATGTATCTAGGGGATCTTCCATGGTAGCGAGCAAGACTGGTCATGTTTCACTTGTCGGTGAAATATATTTTAATCTGTAGGTCCTGAATGTGTTTCTCAATTTGAGACGCTTTAAAAATGCTGCCAACCTTCGAACTTGGTGATTTCTTTCTTTTGGTGAGCTGAGGAAAGAAAAACACCAGATTCTTTTGTGAACTGACCGACGAGATTCCATTGCGGAAAGAGATCTAAATCATCCGGAGAAATAGTTAAAAGCAATTCATAATCTTCTCCTCCCCAAAGAGCGAAATCATGGGACTGCAAACCCAAGCTAATTGCGATTTGATTGGTTTCTGGATGCAGAGGGAGAGTGTCTTGAAAAATGTGAAATCCACTGCCTTCTGGACACAATTGAAGTGCATCATTGATCAACCCGTCACTGCAGTCCATGAGTCCATGAATCTTACTATGCTTCATTTGCAGATCTTTGATTAAATCCAGTCGGGGAAGTGGGCGCAGATGTTTTCTTTTGGCTTCGTCGTAGTCTTCTAACTTCTTTTGAAATGCCATCAGTCCAGTATGGGAAAGTCCTAGCGGACCACTAGAAAGCAATAGGTCCCCCACTTGGGTGCCTTTGCGTGTGATCGGATTTTCTGTCGAGCCATGTATGCTGACATCAATAACAATCTTATCTTCGGAGTGGCATAGATCGCCCCCAGCGATTTGGCAATCAAATTGGTCAGCCAGTTGGCTCATGCCAAAGTAAAAATCATCAATCCAAGAAGGACTTATTGTACGCGGCAGGGCTAAAGAGACTTGGGCGAAGTGAGGTCGAGCCCCCATCGCTGCAATATCGCTTAAGCTCACTGCCAATGATTTGTAACCAAGATTCAAAGCACTAAAGTACTCCAGACTGAAGTGTGTCCCCTCCATCATCATGTCTTGGCAAATCACGGAGTAACCTGGGTAGTTGCGAAATACGAAAGCATCATCACCTAATGGGACAATAGTATGGTCATTGGGACGTTGGACTCGGTATTGAATATTTTTGATGAGGGACCATTCTTTCGGCGTATTTTGCATGCCGCTCCTCCTGTGATGATTTGCTAATTTAGCAGCTTTATTGTGAAATAGTAGTCTTAAGATTCATGGAGGTTTCTTTGAATACGCCGAAGATCGTTCCAGCAAAAAGGACTTCAAAGAAAAAATCTACGAGGAAGCCAAAGGTTATTGAACATCCTTTGTCATCTGAAAGTCTTTTTACCAGTCGCGAGATTGGTTGGTTGAACTTTAATCGTCGAGTGTTAGCTGAGGCTGAAGATCCGAGAAATCCTTTATTAGAAAGAGCCAAGTTTCTGAGTATTTCAACTTCGAACTTAGATGAGTTCTTTATGAAAAGGGTTGGAGGACTTAAGCGCCATATTGCCTATGGAATTTCGCCAAAATCCTCTGATGGAAAAACTCCTATTCACCAGTTAAAAGAGATCCGTCAAGTGGTCTTGCCGATGCTACGAGATCAGGGGATTTGCTATCAAAAAGAATTGAAACCTTCATTGGAAAATGAAGGCGTTTTTCTTTTGTCGTGGTCAGACCTCTCAAACAAAGAGCGGGGACTTGTGAAAAAGTATTACACCAAGAATATTTTTCCAGTACTCACTCCTTTATCGGTGGATCCTGGGCATCCTTTTCCCTTTATTTCCAATCTCTCAGTCTCTCTGGGAGTCACCTTAAAACACCCTCAAACCGAAGAGACTTTATTTGCTAGAGTTAAGGTTCCCAAAGTTTTGCCCCAGTGGATTCGTGTCGATCCGGAATCTGCCCAGTTGCGATTTGTCAGTCTTTTGGATGTTATTAAAGAAAACTTACAGGACTTATTTCCTTCGATGCAGGTCTTAGGGGTTATGCCTTTTAGGCTGACGCGAAATGCAGACTCGGATCAAGACCAAGAAGATGCAGAAGATCTTTTAGAGGCCATTGAAGAAGAGTTGCGGCAACGCCGATTCGCAGAGGTGGTCCGACTTGAACATGGTCCTAAGCCGGATCCGTGGATGCTGCAGTTTCTGATGGGTGAACTTGAAATCAGCGAAGATGATATTTATGAATTACCTGCGTTATTAGATTATGCAGATCTTGCCTTCTTGTCGGAGATAAATCTTCCGAAACTAAAATTTGATTCTTACACTCCTGTCGTGCCTCCGGCATTTGCGGAAGAGGGAGCAGGACTTTTTGCCTCTATAAAAAAACATGATCAGTTGATTCATAATCCTTTTGAGAGTTTTTCTGCTTCCGTTGAAAAGTTCATTCGCGTGGCTTGTGATGACCCTAAGGTGCTTGCGATAAAAATGACTCTTTATCGAACAGGTGATAACAGCCCAATTATTAGGTCATTAATTCGTGCAGCAGAGCAGGGTAAGCAAGTCGTTTGTTTGGTAGAATTGAAAGCAAGATTTGATGAGGAAAGAAATATTTATTGGGCGACAGAACTTGAAAATGCCGGAGTTCACGTCGTTTATGGCGTCGTCGGTTTAAAGACCCATGCGAAGACGACTTTAGTTGTTCGTCAAGAACCTGAGGGGCTAAAGTGCTATTGTCACATCGGTACGGGAAACTACAATGCCACAACTTCAAGGTTTTATACGGACTTGGGCTTGTTAACAGCTCGAGAAGAAGTCACCAACGATGTAGTTGAGTTCTTTCATTTCTTAACGGGGCGTTCGCTAAAAACTCATTATCAGAATCTTTTGATCGCACCGGTAAATATGTTCACGAGATTTAAAGCAATGATCGAACGAGAAGCTGATCATGCAAAGGCGGGGCGGCCGGCGCAAATAATTGCTAAGTTTAATAACTTTGAAGAAAATGATATAGCTGTCAGCCTTTATGGAGCTTCTCAAAAAGGTGTTGATATCGATCTGATTGTTCGTGGTTTTTGCTGTTTGCGCCCTGGAGTCAAAGGATTGAGTGATCGCATTCGAGTTGTTTCAATTATAGGTCGTTTCTTAGAGCATTCCCGCTTGTTTTACTTTCGTAATGGTGCAAAAGACCCTGTGGATGGTGAATTCTTTATTGGCTCTGCGGATTGGATGTACCGGAATTTACACGCGCGAGTAGAAGCGATTGTGCCGATTTTAGATCGAAGTCTTCGAGAGCGCTGTTGGGAGCTTTTGCAACTATGTGTGAAAGAGCAAAGACAAGCTTGGCAAATGAATGGCGATGGATCCTATACAAGATTGACCTCGGCAGATGCAGGAATTCATCAGCATCTGATGCATTCAGCGAAGATGAGATCGAGTTTTGTCGAAGAGCCCAACCAGGCGTCAGAAGAGTAGGGGGGCTGTCTTGGAATTGATAATTCTTCGTCATGGAATTGCAGAAGAACGGGACGTCTTTTTGAAGAAAAATTTGGAAGATCACATGCGACCTCTCACACTGAAGGGCCGTAAGAGAATGCAAAAGGTCTGTTTTCGTCTTCGTGATTTTATCAGTGATATAGACTTGATTGTTGCGAGCCCTTTTGAGCGCAGTCGACAGTCTGCTCAAATTGTTTCGAATGTTTACATGGGTAAGCGCATCGTGGAAGCTCCCGAACTCGTTCCGCATAGTCCACCGCAAGCATTTTTAAAGTGGCTGCGAGTGCAGGGACGGAGTTATCGTCGCATTCTTGCGGTAGGACACGAGCCTCATTTGACCACCTTTTTGGGGATGATGTTATCGGGAAAACCTGAAAGTTTTATTGATTTAAAAAAAAGTGGAGTCGTGGCAATAAAGCTCGAGTCCTTTGCGCATGCTGAGCCAGGAAGCGCACAGCTCCTGTACTCTATTCCACCCAGATTTCTGATTGAATGAGGGGCATTAAAAGAGCGAAGATCTGCTTCGCTCTTTCGTCTTACGTATTTGATAAAGTCTATTTTCTTTCAGCCATATCCCATACGATTTTGTTGTCGACGGCATAGAGCAGACATTCCTTACCGGGGTAAGTGTCTTGGCAGGTTTTCAATACAGTTGCTTTGACCTGATCGACAGTCTCAGCACCGGCCGCTGAAGCTCTTAGAGTCGCACCTCCGCCTTGCACTAAATAGATGGCTCCATGACCTCCACCGCTGACATACTGTTGGTATACAGATGCTTGAGCGTCAGCTCGATATTTATCAGAAACCATAGGAATCTCGGCCAGCTTCAAGTCCTGCCCTGCTGCGGGTAGACTCCAAACCATTTTGCTCGTTTGCCAATCCCAAGCATAATAGTTACCTTCTGCAAGCAGAGTGCACTTTCTTTTTGTCATCACTTGGCAGGACTCTAAAGTCATTCGAGACATTTCTTCTTGAGTACGAGCCGCGGTTGAAGAGTATTGCCAAACAAGTCCTCCTGCCCAAGAGACGGCCATCGCCTTGAGGTTGGTATTTGCGATGTAGTCTGAAATGACTTTGTGTCCTCGCATCATCGGGAAGGAAGAAGCTGAAATTGCCTGCCCCTTCATAACATCGGTATTTTCGGCATTGAGTCCCTGATTGTTTTTACCTTCTTGGAAATCGCTGTAACTGATTTGAAACTTATCTCCTGCTGCCAATAAATGACATTTCTTTTGGTAACGAGCGTTGCAAAGCGAAATGACATGAGAAGCAAGACCGTCTTGCGATTGTTCAAATCCGAAAACGCCAACGATGCCTTGGCCATCCCAGGTTACAGCCATTCCTTTCACCGTTGGAGAGGCGGCATAAGCTTCGTAAAAGCTCGCGAGACTCGATGAAACTTTCGCTAGTTGTGCCTGCGAAAGCGTATCATTAACTTTAAAATTTGTATCACCTGGATTCGTTGGTGTTGTCGAGCCACCATTATTGTTCGGGGTGCGGTATGGAGTCGAGCTCGAGCTCGCAGCCATCTCATTGCTAGGGGCGGCGCAGTTGTTGAAAGCAAATAATGTTGACGCAAATATTGGTGTTAAAATGAGCCATGCTGCCATTTTTCTCGATTGGATCATAGAGTTCCCCCCGGAATAATCTGTCTTCGTTACAAAAAATGTACCTGTCGCGAAATGAGAACAGGGGGCTAAAAAGGAATACAGAGTGTAGGCGCTCAAAGGCATAAGCCCAGTGTCTAATAAAGTTTAGACACTGGAAAAAGAGTATTCAATTTAAAGACAATGTGATTTTCGTTCTTTATTCGAACAATTTAAAACCAAAAGTTTCCTCAGCTAGAATGTTTAAATACCTTGCAGCGACGGCCTGAGGGAAGTCCGAATTGGCATTGTATTTTGCCTGATATTCCACGATCAATTGGTATCTCTGTTCAATATCCATGAGTTTAACTTCACGTCTTAACGACTGTTCTGCGACGACAAAAGCATAAACGCTCATGTTTTTATTTGTTTCTTTAAGAAATTCACCGTCTTTCTCTGTAAGTTAAAGTTGATAGTATTTCACTCCTTCGCTATCAGTAAAACTTCATAGGTGGCATTCAGAAGTTCCCTGTAAGGAGGTTCTGAAACGCCTCCGACACGAACCGAATTGAGTTGATCACCAAAAAAGTTTAGCAAGGTGTTTAGATAAGCAGTCGTGGTATAAGTGCCACTCGTTTTTAGAGTCGAGACAAAATCCTTGATTTGCTCTTTGAGTTGGCTTCACGCATTTCGGGCAAACTCATCTCATTTAAAATATTATTGTAGTTTGTATTTGTGGTTTCAGTTTCATAAGAGCTTAATGGTGCTTGGGAAAAAGAATACGAAGATATGGATAAGATTGAACAGAGAAGAATATTTGAAATATGTTTGAGTCCTATCCTGAGCTCCTCCCAAAGTTTCAAGCTTGATTCTTAGGGGTAGGTTGGAGGATGGGGAAGATAAAATTAGTTATTTGCTCAAAATCATCTAACAAGACCAAGAAAGAGTAGTTCTATTTATTTAGCATGGACCAGATGATTCCATCTCGTAACCCAACGTGAGGAATAAGGATTTTTTCTGTTTCTGCCTGTTGCATAATAGTGTGAACTATCATTGCTGCTGGGACGATGACATCGGCTCGATCCGGTCGAAGGCCCATTTTTTCAATCCGATCTTTTATTTTTACCGACTTCAATTTTTCGATTATTAAATTCAACTCGTTCAGTGTCAGGAAGGTGTGTGGAGACTTGTGTAGTAGTTGTACTTTCAGTTTTCCCAGGCACTCGAGGTTGCCGCCGGTACCAATGGCAAAGGCCGCGGGCTCCAAATCGTTATTCTTATAAATATGAGCACTAATTTTCTCAAGAAACTCACCCATAATGATGTTTAAATGGCTTTCATTTAAGTTTCTTTTGTGAAGGTTTTCTAGAATTCTGACTGTGCCCATCGGAAAAGATTGTGTAGCCAATAGATTGTGCCCTTTTGAGAACGTCACTTCCACACTGCCGCCACCGATATCAATAAGAAGTGTTTTTTTGTTTTCTAAATCGAGCTCGTTCTGAACTGCGTGGTGAATAAGGTTACCTTCCTCTGTGCCATCAATAACTTCAATCTGAATTCCCGACGCCTTGTATACTTCTTCAATAAAGACCTGTCTGTTTTGTGCCTCTCGGCAAGCACTTGTAGCGACCGCTCGACAATGAATCACGTTAAATTGTTGGTTTGATTGTGCATATCTTTGAAAGGTTGCTTTAGCGATGTCTATAGTAGAATCGGTGATTTTTCCTTGGGTGAAAACATCATGTCCTAAGCGCAGGGCTGCCCGGAATTTTTTTAAAACATGAAACCTTCGCGAAGTGTTGTCCAGTTCGACAATCATCATTCGAATGGCATTGGAACCGATATCGATGGCAGAGATTCGACGTGACATGATAATTTTCTACCTCCTTGGCAATAGTATATAAAAATGGCAGCATGTTTAATATGAAAAAGAGTCTTTTGTGTTTTTTAATTCAGGTATTTGCGGCAGGGTCGGCTTTTGCGCTTTCGGAGGTTGAGCTATCCGGTGAAGTCGGTATTGCAGCTTCAGTTTGGAGTCTTCCAACGGGTGAAAGAGGCAACTCGGCATTTTCTGTTCCGAGTTTATTTGTGGATATGGAAGTGCCTCTTGAAGATGAAAATTTATTGGTCGTTCGTTGGGATGGGTCGGAAGAGAAAGACTCTTCGCAAGAACGGTTCAGTTTTAAAATTCGAGAAGCTTACCTGGACGTCATTAGTATTTTTGATGGACTGCATGGGTTGCGTTTTGGGTTGATTCCCAACGTGTGGCAAGAAGCGCAATACGAAGTTTGGTCGTATCGGTTTTTAGGTTCGACGGCCTGGGCTCCAACAGAAAAATGGAAATATCTCAATGTTTCTGATTTAGGCATATCCTATATGTCCATACTTCCAAATAATATTGGCGAGTGGGCCTTTTCTTTGATCAATGGCGAAGGTGTTCAGGCTAAAGAATCGGGGCCGCGTAAAGAAGCGACTCTTTTTTTTAGATTCAATCGTGGTGATGATTGGACTGCTTCATTCAGTTACCTTTATGGTAGCTATGATCAGTACTCAGTAGAACTGGGTAAGAAAGAGCGCCTTCAGACCCTACTCACTTATCAGCTAAGCAAAAGTTTGTTGTTGGGGCTTGAGTACTTAAAAACTCAAGATCCAGCTGATGCCGTTCGTCTTTATAAGATGGCTGAGTCTGTAGATGTCACGGCACTTGCAGGACAGTCTATTGCAGGTCAAGGTGGCAGTCTTTTTTTGATTTTGGAAACTGGAGAGCTCAGTGAAGTGATGTTGAGAGTGGACCACTTGAATCCTGTTGAAGGGCAGTCGGGCAAAGAATTGCGTACATTGCTGGGGGCTTTTTCGTATCAGGCCACAGAAGATTTGAAGTTTGCGGTGGCGTTAGATCACACTCAGTTTGGCGACAATTTTGCTCAAGGTGCGCGAGATAGTTCAAAATTGGAATTTGCGACTCAAGTCATATTTTAAGAGTGTTAAGATTCTGTTAGAATGCTTAAGGATGCCGTGTTAAGCGGTGCCTTTATTAGATAAATAATTATAAAAACTTACACATTGGGGAAGAAAACATGGAAAGAGCCATCGATACTCAGATTGAAGACTTAAAGAAAATGATTCTTCTGATGGGTGGGCACGTAGAAAAGTCTTTATCGCGAGTTATCGCCGCTTTAATGTCCCGAGATCTTTCAATGTTTTTGGATGTCCATTCCACTGAAAAATTAATAAACGAAGAACATATCAAAGTTGATAATGCCTGCATGAACCTGTTGGCGAAGCAGGGGCCCGTTGCCAAAGATCTGCGTTTGATCATTTCAGTTTTAAAGATCAATAACGATTTAGAACGAATGGGTGACCAAACAGTTAATATCGCCTATTCAGGCAAAGACTATCTAGGCCGCACGCCGATTCAAGCACAACTGAGTGATATTCAGAAAATGGCCGAAGTTGCTGGGCTCATGGTTAAAGGATCCCTAGATTGTTTTGTTCGCGGTGATGTCGAACAAGCTAAACAGATTCTTTTGATGGATGATGAAATCGATGCCTTGAAAAATAAAGTTTTCAAAGACTCCACATTGCATATGAAGTCTCATCCACAGGATGTTGAAGCAGGATTAGATTTAATTTTAATTGCAAGAAATCTTGAGCGTTTGGGTGATCACGCCACAAATATTGCTGAAGATGTTATATTTGCATTTACAGGTAAAGATATACGGCACGGGGGAAAGTTTGGTTGACAGTGCAGCCCATGTATTAGTTGTTGAAGATGAACAAGAAATTCGTGAACTGATGGCTTTGCATTTGTTGCGGCAGGGTTTCAAAGTGACCGAATGTGCGTCTGCTGAAGATGCTTTACAAGAGCTGAGTGCCAAAAAAATTCAACTCTTCGTTCTGGATTGGATGCTTCCAGGTATCAGCGGAGTGGATTTAGTGGCCAAATTGAAAACACTCAGTCCTGATAGCTCAGTTCTTATGGTGACTGCCATGGCCGAACCGCAAGATATCGTCACCGGTCTTGAAAACGGTGCCGATGACTATATGACTAAACCTTTTAATCCTTCTGTGTTTATCGCCCGTGTGAAGGCTTTGTTGCGCCGTCACCAAGTGCAGGTAGGGGCAAGCTCATCGGGAAATGGTGACGTTCAGCTTTCTGGTCTTAAAATTAATTTCAAAACATATGAAATTTCATATAACGGTGAACCTCTCCACTTAACTCCTTCTGAATTCAAACTTTTGGGTGCCTTAGTTCAGAATCCCGGCTGTGTTTTGACTCGGGAGCAGTTGATTGAAAATATCCAAGGTGAGGGTATTAATGTCGTTGGACGTACGATAGATACTCATGTTTTCGGTTTGCGCAAGAAGTTAGGCGAGTGGGGAGATCGAATTGAGACTATCCGTGGAGTGGGATATCGGGTTAAAGTAGATTTCGCATGAAGCGATTTATAAGATTCCCTTGGCGTATTTATTGGAAGTTTTTTATTTACCAATTTCTGGCATTCAATGCTTTGTTTATAGCCGTTATTTGGGTGCTTGATTCTCGCTACAGTGTTCGTCCTTTTGTCTATAATGAAGCCCTCTTAAATTTTGTTGTTTTTAGTTTTGTCGTTGCCGCTCTGACATCATTTCGTTTTGTGCGTCCAATTCATCGAGCGATTCTGAAGGCTCTTTTGATTTCAAATAAAAAAACTTATGGCGATTTACTGGAATCCCAAGATGAAGATCTGTTAGATGATGAGATGGATGATATTGCAGATTTAGATGTCACCCTTAATCACATCAAAAAGAAGATGATGAGACGTAAGGCGCAGTATTTACAGGCCCAAGAAGAGGCTGAAGCCTTTATGAGCTCTGTGGCTGAGGGGCTTGTTAAAGTCAGCTTGGACGAGAAGATTCTGTATTTCAATTCTCAGTTTGGTGCTCAGTTTTTGACTGGCTCCCTAGTAAATGCAGATGTTCTGTATTTGAAGGATGCGATTCGAAATTCTGACGTCCTCGAGGGATTTGCAAAGTCTATTCAAGAAGGAAATGGTCAGCGCTTTACTGTGAAGCTTTTCACGTTACTGGACAATCAACCACGCTATTTCGCTGTTTCGGTGAATCCCATTCGTAATGAAAATACACGAGAAATTTATGGTGTGGTGGGGATTTTTCACGATATCACAGAGATGAAAAGATTGGAGCAGGTCCGTATTGATTTCGTTGGAAACGCCTCGCACGAGTTGCGAACACCATTGACTTCAATCAAGGGATACGTTGACACCCTTAAAGAAGATTTTAAGGCCGGACAGACCGCGCATGCGGGTAAGTTTTTGGATATCGTTTCGCGAAATATTGATCGTTTGATGGATTTAGTGAATGATCTTTTGAGCTTAAGCACTTTGGAATCACAGTCTGACTTGAAGCTGGATCTTATCAATCCCTTGCAAGTTTCTGAGCAAATTTTAGCTGAGCTCAAAGTTCTAGCGGATACAAAAAATATTGTAATTCGTGTGATCGGAGAGGCACCACCTTTTATGGCGGATGCACGTAAAGTCGAGCAAGTTTTACGCAATCTTGTATCAAATGCAGTTAAATTCATCCCTGTCGGTAAAACCATCCAGATTCGTTGGGAAGCTGAAGGCGATCAGATGGTCATCTTACGGGTAATCGATGATGGGCCTGGTATTCCGGAAGAGCATTTGCATCGCTTATTTGAGCGCTTTTATCGTATCGATAAAGGGCGGACTCGAGATGCAGGTGGAACAGGGTTGGGCTTAGCTATAGTGAAGCACATCATGCAAAGTCATGGCGGCAATGTCTCCGTCAAAAGCACTCAAGATAAGGGCAGTGAGTTTATTTGCACTTTTCCTGTGAAGTAGTTTTTGCTATAAGATGACATGATTACAGAGACTCATCCCTTTTATCAGCATTTTGCAAAAATCTATGGCGATCGCTGGCCAGCTCTTTTTGCTGCCCTCGTAAAACCTGAAAAACAAGTTGCACGCCATAATCTGCTCAGTGCTGTTGAGAATATCTCGACGAAGCGTTGGGCGGCTTTGCCGCAAGAAAATGAATTGCCGAATTGTTATTGGATTCCAACTGGCGAACATTGTCAGCCTGAACGAAATGCTGATGAGCTGCTGGATATTTATATTATGGATCCAGCCAGTGTCATGGTGGCAAATGCGTTGGATGTGCAGTCTGGTGATCGTGTTTTGGATATGTGTGCAGCACCTGGTGGAAAAAGCCTGGTGTTGATTGAATCACTGAAAGATTCCGGTGAGATTTTTTGTAACGATCTTTCGCCAGAGCGCCGAGAACGACTTAAAAAAGTGATTCAGCAATATGTCCCTCGTCAAATTCGTGACCGCGTGTGGGTGACGGGAAAAGACGGTGTTCAATTTGGCCTGCGAGAATCTGAGAGCTTTGATAGAGTCCTGCTAGATGCTCCTTGCTCCGGAGAACGTCATATCTTAGAAAATGCAACAGCTCAGGAGGAATGGAGTCCGCGTAGGACGGAACATTTGGCTTCTCGTCAGTACTCCCTTTTAGCTGCAGCCTTTTTGGCCGTGAAGCCTGGAGGTCGCATCGTTTATTCAACATGTTCGATCAGTCCGACTGAAAATGATGATGTGGTTCGTAAGCTTTTGAAAAAGAAGAAGTCGGCAGTGAAATTGCTTGAAGCCCCTTTAGGGGTTGGCGGTGAAAGAACTGAACTCGGCGTTGCCTATTTGCCGGATCGTTGTGGGTTTGGGCCCCTATATTCTTCCATCATCCAAAAAAACTAAGCCCGGCCGTTGAAAAAGGCTCATCTGCGGCGTTGTCGGACCTTTTCCTTCGCTTCGACGTGCTGGGAGCATGCCTGCGCTGCGGAAAAGGTCCTCCGCCTTGCATCTGAGCCTTTTTGAACGGCCTTTCCTTTTGTGGGGCTCGCTAGGTATGGGGAGGGGGGATTAAGTTCTCTCTTCGGAGGTTATTTGGTAGGTGAATTCTTGGGGGACGTAGGGGTTGGCTCTATCGCCTAGGTTGATGGCGATGGGGTACATCAGATAGTTCTCAAGAGTTCCGGTGCTGGGGGACAGTTGAAAGTCTCGTCCTGAATTGTACGCTAGCCAATTGGGTTCCCAATAGCCGAAAAGTTTTTCTCTGATTTCTAGATATCGTGGATCATTCATTTGTAAGTTCTCGTCGAGTGCCACTTTCGTTACATCTCCTGGATCGCAAGGGACCCAGCCACGATCATCAATATAGAATTCGCAACGGCAGTGTTGAGATTCAGAGATCACACCGGTTTTGCCAAGTTTTTCGGCGTGTTTTGAGGGGCCTAAGCGCACGCCAAATATTTCTCGAGCTGGTATCTTTGCAGCGCGCATCAGGGCCACGAAGACGGAAGAGATATCCACACAACGACCGCAAATATGTTCATCGATTAAAGACTCTTTGACGTTGCCAAGACCGCACCCAATTTGGTTGCGATCACGTTCGGCATGCTCACAAAGCCAGTTAAAAATGGCTTTGGCCTGCATGTAGGGATCTGTGATGCCGTTTGTAATTTTTTGAGCTGTTTCTTGAACGATGCCATCCGTGGGAACATGAGGGCGAGCCTGCAGGTAGAGAGCCCGCTCCTCTGCAGTTAAAGGTTGAAGGTTCCCGCCGATGCGCTCGACAATCTCAACATCGAATTGCAGTTGTAATTCGGCAGTCTCAACTGTTGAGGGCCACTTGGCATAAAAGTATTTTGCATGAAAGACAGGATCTGCAGCTTGTTCGAAAAGGATCGAATTTGTTTGCCACTGAAGATTTGAAACTGCTTGATAGTCTGAAGTCAGAGGCGCTGGAGTCCAAAGTTCTTGAACTTCATTTTGAGTTTTCAGTTGATAGGTGTAAAAAACTTTGAATTTTCTTTTTTGCATTTATACATCGTCTTTTTGACGAAATTTATGGCGCCGATACTCTTCCAATGTCAAGAAGCCATAAGTTTTTTTGCGGTAAATCTCGATGACCTCGGATTCGATATCATTGATGACGTCTTCCATAAAGTTCAAGGGGATATTGCCGGCATCCATCAGCTGCAATGTGTAAAGATTTACGATTTTGTTTACGAAGTCAGGAATTTTTTCCTTCATATTTGAAGTTTCGCGTAATTGTGTTTCTATGAGTGTGATTAATTTATCTGTATTCATAATCATATATATCGGATTAAGCTTTTCGAACCTAAGCGTTGTAGGTAGAAAACCAACCAGCCTTTAAAATAGTTTTTCACTAAAAGTTGAAAGGATGAAATAATTGGCTCTATGAAAACCCTGACTCAACAAGAACTGCAGAATTTTGTTTCGTATTTTGCCCCGATTTTGGATGGGGCCCAGCTACAAGATGTTCTGGTAAATGATCGAGGTCTGGCTTTGGGTTTTCGCCAGCAAGTGCACTATTGGATGATTCTCGACCTTTTACCCAATTCTCCTGGGATGTTTATTTTCGAAGGACAATGTCCATTCAAAAAAAGTACAAAAACAAAGCCTGTCAGTTTATTTTTGAATTCGCATGCAAAAAATCTCTATTTAACTTCCATGCAAGTCGTGGAGGAGTTTGGGCGGGTGGTGCGCCTAGGATTGCGCAATTCTCAGATGGATTGCGAGATTGAAATTCGTCTGATCCCGAAGCAATGCAATTTGATTGTAAAAGCTCATGGTAAGCAAGTTTCTTGGGATCGGCCCTTGGAACTAACGCCTGCGCCAGTTGTTGAATCTCCCCCAGCGCCACGTTCCATTGAGCAGATTCACGAAGAGTGGTTGAAAGAACAAAGTTCAGTGCAAAAGCCCGTTCAAGACCCTGTAGCTCAATGGGAAAAGCAAAAAAAGAAGGATCTAGAAAAAAAGAACAAGGCCTTGTTAGAAATCCAAAAGCAGATTGAAAGCGAAGTCCATGCCTTATGGGCTGAAGCAGGTCAGTATTTGAAGGCTGAGGGGACTCTTTCTGTGCCGTTGCATTTGCAGTCCTATGTCGATCCGAAGCAGTCTTTAAGTTGGAATATTGAAAATTGTTTTACCAAAAGTAAGCAATTATTGGCCAAAAAAGAAGGGGCACGGACACGTTTTGAAGAGGTTAAGAGTGAAATCGCCAAACTAGAGCGCTCTACTTTTCGTAATAAACCAGAAAAAAATAATCTTGGCGATCTTATGCAGAAAGCGGAGGCCAGAGGCCGAAAGTTGCATTTAGACTCTGGGGCGTTAGTTTACTGTGGACGATCTGCTGCTGATAATTTAGCGCTTTTGCGCCAGGCAAAGTCCTGGGATTATTGGTTGCATTTGCGGGATTATCCGGGTGCACATGCGATCATTCATCGGCAGCGAGATCAGTTGATTTCAGATTCTGAGATTCAGGAAGTTGCGGAATGGGTGGCGAAAGAGTCGCTTTCTTCAAAATCACTGATTGTTGGGCAAAAAGTTGCGGTCGTCATCGTCGAGTGTCGCTTTGTTCGTCCCATTAAAGGGGATAAACTGGGACGAGTGACGTATCACTCGGAGCGAACCCTGAGTTTTACTTTGCGTCAATCGTAAGCTCTCTTGACTGTCTGTGTAGTCACTTTAAAATTTCCCTCATTAACAAGAGGAGAATCAAAGTGATTCAGGTCAAAGATCTTACAAAAGATTATGGTCCAAGACGTGCCATCAATAAACTCAATTTTTCCGTAGCAAAAGGAGATGTTGTCGGCTTCCTCGGTCCCAATGGAGCTGGGAAATCGACAACCATGAAAATCATCACTGGTTTTATGGCTCCAAGTCACGGCTCTGCCTCGGTGGCGGGATTTGATGTGTTTGAACAGCCGCTCGAAGTAAAAAAACGCATTGGCTATCTGCCGGAAACGCCACCAGTCTATGCAGACATGTACGTTCGTGATTATTTAAGATATGTGGCTGCCCTGAAGCAGGTTCCCAAAGATAAAATTGAAAAATTCGTGGACGCCGCTATTGAGAAGACCAACCTCGGCGAAGTTCAGAAGCGTTTGATTCATCACCTTTCCAAAGGCTTTAAACAGCGTGTGGGTATCGCCCAAGCTGTGGTCTCTGATCCTGAGGTTCTAATTCTTGATGAGCCCACTGTGGGCTTAGATCCGAAGCAAGTAGCTGAGATCCGAGATTTAATTAAAGCTCTTAAAGGGCAGCATACAATCATTTTGTCGACGCATATTCTGCCAGAAGTAGAAGCGACTTGTGAGAAAGTGATCATTATCAACAAAGGTGTTATCGTCGCAGAAGACAGTATTCACAATTTGGCCACAATGGAAAAAGGTCAAAGCCGATTGCACGTTCGGTTGCGTAAAGAAGTCGGTGATTTAAAAACTGTGTTAGAGGACATCAGACAAGTGATCTCTGTGCATGTAGGGGCTTCCAATAAAGAGTGGAACATTGATGTGCAAGGTGGGGAAGAAGTTGTGGATTCTATTTCTTCACGCCTAGTGACCAATGGCTATGGACTGGTCGAGTTGAGTCCTACGAAATTAGATTTAGAAGATGTGTTCTTAAAACTGACATATGGAAAACAAGAGGAAGGTCAAATATGAGTGGAACTTTGACGATCTTTAAAAAAGAACTAAAGGGCTTTTATTTCAATCCGACTTTTTGGGTCATTTGTTTCTTATTGAGTGTGATTTTTAGTTGGGTTTATCCAATTCAACTCAATCTATTTTCCCAGTTGTTGATGAACTATGTGATGCAGCAGGGGGTTCCGCAGAATCAGTTGAACATTCATTATGGCGTCTTTTTGCGCCAATTATCTTACTTGAATCTTCTGTTGATTTTTGTGGTTCCAGCTTTGACGATGAAGTTGTTTGCAGAAGAAAAGAAATTAAGAACTTTTGATCTGCTTCTCACTTCGCCGGTCACATCAGCCGAAATTGTCCTTGGAAAATATTTTGCAGCTTTGGGGGCTGTTGGCGGACTCGTTATCCTGGCCTTGTTATATCCATTGGCGACAGCCACCCTTGCTAGCATTAATTGGGCCCCCCTGTTCATCGCCTTTTTAGGTATCTTCTTAGTGGGGGCGGTTTATGCGGCTATGGATCTGTTCTCCTCCTCTTTGACTGAAAACAGTATCGCTGCGTATGTGATTTCTGTGATGTTGAATGTTTCGATCTGGTTTATTGGAATCGGTTCTGAAGTTGTGGACAGTCAAAGTGTGCGCAAGATTTTTGAACATGTTTCCTTAAACAGCCACCTTTCAAGTTTAGTAGAAGGAACCATTCGAACAAATGGATTGGTTTTCTTTGCGAGTATTATTGTCTTGTTCTGTTTTCTTGCAGAACGAGTCGTTGAATCATCACGTTGGAGATAAGTATGAGCAAATTTAGTAAAATTGCATTTTTGTTCTCAGGTATTTCCCTTGTTTCTATGTCCGTCACTCGTTATTTGCTGGGTGACTGGGTTCCATTTTGTTGGCTTGCTTTAGGATTAGCGATTTTCTTTCTGGTTGCTGGCATTTTTAAAGATCGCCAATTCTTTAAAGAGTTTTTTGCAATGAAAACCACCAAAGAAGGCATGAGCATGGGAGTGCTCATCCTATTGATGGTAGGCGTGCTTGCGATCGTTAACTACTTGGGTGTGAAGTATTATAAAACTTGGGATTTCTCGACCGCTCAAACGAACACATTGTCTGAGCAGTCCATTCAGCTGTTAAAAGGATTAGATTCTGATTTAAAGGTCTTGTTCTTTTACAAAAAGGGCGTTGAAGGCAACGAAGAAAATCGCCGTATGTTTCGCGAGTTGATCAAGAAGTACCAAGATCAAAGCGTGCAAGTGAAACTGGATTTTGTCGAAGTCAATGAAAGACCGGATTTGGCAAAGGACTATGGTGTCGATAAAGGGAGTGGTGTTGTCTTCTTGGATTACAAGGGACGACGCAATCGCATTGAAAAAATTGACGAGCAGGAATTGACCAGTGCTCTAGTCAAAGTGACTCGTGATAAGATCAAGACGATTTATTTCACTATTGGCCACGGTGAAATGAGTTTGAACGAGAACAAAGAGGCTCTTGGCTTAGGATCTTTGAAATCCATGCTTGAGAACAATCGTTATGTCGTGCGTGAATTACCTCTTATTCAGACTCCAAAGGTTCCTTCCGATGCAGATGTCGTCGTTGTTGCGGGACCTGTTCAGGAGTTTCAAGCTAATGAAATACTTGCTCTAGAGGACTATCTGCAAAAAGGTGGAAGTTTGTTCCTTGCGGTGGAGTCACAAAATACAGCAGGCTTAGATAAGCTTGTGAATAAAGTCGGTCTTCAATTTGAAAATAATTATATTTTCAATGTTGTAGATACGGTGATGGGACGTGGAATCAACCAGGGGCCAGCGATGGGGGCTGTATTTTCGAATTCTAACAAAATCACGAAAAGTTTTGGTCGTGGCGAAGTGACCATGTTCCGTTTCCCACAAGGACTGGTGCGCACACAGGTGCCTGAAGGAATTGTAGTTGAGGACTTGGTTAAGACAACGAAAGAATCCGTAGCCTTTAAAAGTTTAAAGATTACTGGAGATGCGCCAGAGGCATCCTACGTTCTTGTTAGCGAAGTGAGCGGTCGCTGGCCTGGCAGCACGGAAGAAGCAAAGAGCTTTTCTATGGTTGTTGCTGGGGATGTGGACTTCTTTACAAACCAAATGTTGTACCAAAATTTGAACCGCGATTTAGTACTCAACTCGTTAGCAGCCTTGGCTAAAGAAGAAAACCTGATCAGCATCACCCCTAAAGAAGCGCAAGCCACAAAGATGTTGATGACAGAGACTAAGTTTGGCTTGTTCTTATTTGCCTTTATTATTCCACTTCCATTGCTTCTGCTTGGCACAAGTGTGGGAATCTGGCTAAGAAGGAGAAATGCCTAATGAAACTCAAAGGCCGTTCGATCTTAGTGATTGCTTTGCTTCTTTTTGGTGGTTTTGCAGTATTTGATTTTTATAACGACAAGCAAAAAGACGAAAAGAAGATGATGGAAGCTCGACTGTTGATGGTTCCTTTCGAGCAAGTTGAGCAGGTTGAGATCCAGCATGAGGGCCAAAGGATTTTGGTAAAAAGATCTGTCGATGGCTGGGAGCTATTAGAGCCACTCAAAGACTTTGCCGATAGTGAGGTTGTAGATGACTTTATTAAATCAACGGTGCCTGAGCGAATTATTGAGGTTGCTTCCGAGGGCAATGAAGTGAATTGGTCGCTTTATGGTTTGGATCAGCCTCTGGGAAGAATCACTTTCAAAACAACAGCAGGCGCGCAGGATGTCTTCGAGATCTCGGAGCGTAAAAACTTTGAAGAAAACGTTTTCGCTCGCCGTAATGGTGAAAATCGTGTTTTGGTATTGAATTCAATCTGGCAAAACCGTGTTAAAAAAACGGCATTGAATTTTAGGGACCGTCGGTTTTTACGCCATAAAATTGCCAGTGTGGATTTGATAAACCTAAAAAACGACAAAGGTGTTTTAACTTTGGCTCGAAAAGAAGGTCAGTGGAGTGCTGTTGATAAAAAAGATTTCAAGCTTGATCAAAACAAAGTGCGAGACCTTTTGAATACGATTTCTCAGGCCAAGGCAGCGGATATCGGCGATAAGAAACCATCTACGAAATCTGCTAAAAAGCTTTTTACTTTGGATCTAGAGCTAGACAAGAAAAAGTGGAATGCTGTTGTTGAGCAGATGTCAGATTTTTCGATTTATGCTGCTACTTCGGAGCCGCAATTCCATTTAAAGATGGAGCCGGGGGCTTTGGATAAGTTGATTTCAATGAGCTTAGAAGATCTTAAGGAAGCACCACCGGAAAAAGAAGCACCGAAAGGTGACGAATCTCAACAGAAAGAACAAAAATAATGCAAAAAATTGTTGTTAAATCACCAACGCGAGTGGATTTGGCAGGGGGCACATTGGATTTGTGGCCCCTGTATTTATTTATAAACGGTGCTTCGACAGTGAATGTGGCAATTAGTATTTACACGTTAGCCGAAATCACTCCACACATGGATTCGACGATTATTTTAGAGTCTTCGGATCTACAGTTAAAAAAGACCTATGCAAATCTAACTGAAGCTTTGGCTGATAAAGATCCTAAAATGGTTCTGTTGCAAACTCAGTTGCGCTATTGGATGCCGGCGAAGGGCTTTCACTTGAAGACCTCTTCGGAAAGTCCAGTCGGGGGAGGTCTTGGGGGAAGTTCAAGTCTGACGATCAGCTTGATGAAAGCTTTTTCGCTGTTCTGTGGTCGTCCCTTTAAAGACGTCAATCATATGGTTCAGGTGGCTCACAATATTGAGGCGGAAATTCTGAATACACCGACGGGCACCCAGGACTACTATCCAGCAGCTTCTGGTGGTTTGAATATCTTGAAGTATGATTATGATGGAATTGAGCAGGATGTTCTTCCTGTTGAGTCCACGCCGTTGGCTGATAAGTTCATGTTGGTGTACACCGGAAAGGCGCACCATTCAGGGTTGAATAATTTTGAAGTGATGAAAGATTCTGTAATGAAGGATCCGACCACGTTACAAGCTCTGCGTGATTTAAAAACGATTGCTGTGGACACAGAAGCAGCTATTCGGTCTCAAGAATGGGATCGACTTGGCACGCTTTTTAAACAAGAATTTGAAGCTCGCGTGCGTCTAGCTCCAGAGTTTTCCAGTCCTGAGATTTCTCAACTTGCGGAAGTCTCTTTGCAGAATGGTGCCGAGGCTGTTAAAATTTGTGGAGCGGGTGGTGGAGGCTGCGTTCTGGTCTGGTGCCCTCGCGAAAAACGAGATGGAGTGGCAGAGGCATGTCGAAAAGCCGGCTTTCAGGTGATGGACGCAAAACCCGTCGATCCGCTGTAAAGAAAAAGACAAAAAAAGGAACTTCATCGCATGCGGGTGAAGTTCACCGGTTTATTGGCATCTCCCTCGGCGGTGGCAAAACAGACAAAGCCTGCATGGCAGTTCTTGAATACTACCCTAAGCACAAAAAAGTCTTTCTTTCACGCCTTGTTGAAAAAATTAAAAGTGATGAAGTTCATTCTGCAGACTTCAAGATTCATGAAGTCATTGAACAGTATCATAATGAAATCGAATCCATTGCCTTTGATGTCCCTTTGCATTTACCGAATTGTCTGAGCTGTAAGAAAACTTGTCCAGGAATTGAGTCCTGCAAGGAACCGCATGTTCAGTGGATGTGGGATTACACACGTAAGTTGCATAAAAAAAAGAAGCCCAGAAAGTTATTCACTTCTTACACTCAACGTTGTGTTGAGCTGTATTTGTCTTCGGAGCTGGAAGAACCCTTCATCTTGCAGCATGCAATGGGAGCCAACACGGCACCTCTGTTAGCTCGAGCGATGTTTATAAAACGCAGATTGAACATTCCCTGTATTGAAGTTTTTCCGAAGCTTTCGGTCTGGCGTGTGGGGCGAGCTTTGAATGTCATGAAGACTCATCTGCGCTTTCATAAACACTCTATTGGCGGGGACGAGTCTCGTCGCGAGATCCTACAGGCTTTAGGGACTCACAATGTCGCTTTTGTCTACGATCAAGACGTGAAGTTGATGATTGAAAACAATCATGCCTTCGAAGCATTTATCTGTGCATTGACTGCTTTCCTAAAATTTAAAGGGCAGACCGAAGACCGCCCAGTGGGCTTTCCAGCTAACGAAGATTGGGTGGAATTTCCAAAGACCTCTATTCGCTGGGATGGGTTTTAGCTTTTAAATTCCAACATTTGACCTTTAAGAGCCAAGGTGCCTTTGAATTAAAGGCACCTTGGCTTTTACTTTTAAAAATTTCGAACCACGTTTTTTTGTGCTTAAAATCTTACTATTGTGCAGGATTCAATCGCACTCGAATGGACTCAGGTTTAAAGAAGATTGTTCCACTTGTATAAGCAGCAAAGGAATCTGCATGGCTTTCTCCAATGAGCTTAACAACAATGTCCTGGCCGGCTGGAGGCGCATTGATTTCGCAAGACAGTACAATGCTAGATGTTTTGGTTAAAGAGGTGAAGTCAATGAAGTATCCATGCAGAGAGTCCATGGTTCTTTTAGATCTACAAAGGACTCCGCTTTCTCCTTCAATAACATAGTGAACGCGGACATGAGCGGCGCCTGCACCATACAGAGATACTATGGAAACAGCAGAGAAAACTTCAGGCAAGCGGGCTGAAACACGAATGCGCTCTACTCTTGAGGGAAGTCGGAAAAAATGTGCTAGCCCTCCTACGTCTGTTGTGTTTCCTATCATGCCAGTTCTAGAATTGATTCTCAATTTTCCTTCTGAAGCATCTACGAACACATCACCTTCTTGTGGTTGGTTTTCAACCAAAGGAAAAGGTGCAGTCAAATTGATTTCGGCACTCTCTGTTGCGGGTGCCTCTTGAGGTCCTTCAGATAATTGAAAGGAAAGTGTCCCACGGCGGGTTAGTTGGAATTTCTGTTTGTATTTTAAATTATACTGGTTCAACAGCAGTTCTTGTCGTTTAAAGTATTGATCTGAATTGAAGTTCGCGAGTTTAAAAAGTCTTTGTAAATCGCTTTTGTACTTATTTAAGAGTGCATCGTGCGCAATTTTCATCTGAGGAAGAGTCAGAGGTTTTTGTGCTAAAGAATTGATTTCTTCTTTGAGGAGCTTCATTGTTTTTCTCAATGTTGGGTCCTTTTCGATCGTACTGTTCAAATTTTTCAGTTCCTCCTTTGCATTTTGATCTAAGTTCTTTTGAAGCACACTCATGTCCGCGATGGCGCTAACAGGGAGGCTGATGATGGTAAGAAGGCAAAGTGTTTTTTTGATTTGATTGAGTATTTTCATATTTTTTCCTTTTTTTGGCTTTCTGGTCCAAGAATGCTGTCTGGAGCCTAGATTGCTGGGAAAGAGCTCTAAAGTGAAGGTGAAGAGTCTTTTAGGAAAAGTTGTGATTTGTTGTGTTTATTTAAAAGATGATTAGAGAGTACCTAAAAAGGCCTGAGCATGGGTGGATGGGACACGCATGTCGATTGAAATCAAAGACACAAAGATCATGAATGATCGCTCGGATTTGAAGACAAAAAGGAACTTGGACTGTCAATTCTTCCTAAGAAACTGCAGCAAGTCGCTTCGATATTTTCCATTTTCGATAAAAAAGACATTTCCGTGTCCAGCCTCTGGCACTGGTAAAAAGACTTTTTGATCATTGAGTTGATTAAAAAGCTGCTCACCGAGATCAAACTCAATGACCGGATCTTTTTGGCCGTGAATGATCATGAACGGAATTTTTCTTTGTTCGGAAAGCTTCTTTGGGGCCCACTCGTCACTGATCAGTAAATAAGTCAGGGGTTGTAGAGCCCACGTCAGCCAATGCTTATTAAGAACAGACCTTGAGACTTTTTGATAGGAGCTAAAGCTGCCATCAATAACAACTCCACTGATTTTTTGCAAAACTTCAGACGGAAGCTCTTCAAGAGTCCGAAGGGCGACAATGCCGCCTAACGAGTGACCAAATAGATAGTACTTTTCTGCGGGTTTATTTTTTATTGTCCATTCGACGATGGCTTTTCCAGCTAGAACCGTCGATTCAGGTGTGGGTTTTCCAGTTGAAAGATTGTACCCCGGGTAATCAAAAATTAGATAATTGTACCCTTCTTTGGGAAGCCAATGCAGAGCCAGGTAATGTGATGTGAGATTCTCTGCATTGCCATGGAAAAACACTACGGTGCCTTTGGCTGGCTGTACCTCACTGGGGAAATACCACGCATGCAAAGAGACTTTGTTATCTTGAGCAATATAATGCTCTTCAAACTGAAGGTTTAGCTTTTGCGGTGGATAAAACACGCCACTACGAGGGTGATAAAACAGACTCGTGCAGGCCGTATTGGTCAGAACAAAAATGCAGAAAAGTATTGAGTTACAGAGATTTCTTATGACAGCAGTAATAGTAGACCTCGTTGCTGCTTAGCGGATCCCTTGCCACCGAAGATGTATACGGTTTTTCTAAATTGCAGTGGGTCCAAAGTTTATTTTTCAACTCAGCTAGACCGCCCTCAGAAAACTTTTCACATCGAAGTGGATTTTCAGCGTTGGCAGTTGCAGGGGAGGTCTTTGGATCTGCTGCCGTACCAAGGATGGGAAATAGTATAAATAAACTAAATACTAGATTCTTCAAAGAAATCTCCTTGCTCGATGAGGTCCTAAACACAATAATATTTTGAAACATTGTATAGAAGCAAGGAGTTTCGAAATGTTAATGAAGGCGTTTGTCGCAGGCTTAATAACAGTATCTGGTTCAAGTGTTTTTGCGGCCCAGTATGGAATGGCAGGGTGTGGACTAGGTGCTATGGCATTTAAAG
Source organism: uncultured Bdellovibrio sp. (assembly GCA_964431515.1). GTDB lineage: Bacteria > Bdellovibrionota > Bdellovibrionia > Bdellovibrionales > Bdellovibrionaceae > Bdellovibrio. The sequence goes on along the minus strand of CAYSKF010000005.1, from coordinate 60,665 downwards.
ATCAACCAGGAAAAATTCAAATTGTAGCGGCTACTTTGAATAATCTCATTTCTCCGCAGACATTTGCAATTTCTTCGGGAACTTCAAATTGTAATGATAGCGGTCGAGACGAAGTGGCGACTGAAGTTTATATCGAAAATAACCAGACGACTTTGGAAAAAGATATTGCTCGTGGTGGTGGTGAAACTTTGAATGGTCTTTTAACAATGTTGGATTGCCCAGTAGATGGAAAAGTTCAGACAGAGTTGAAAGGGCGCTATGGCTATATCTATCAAGATCAAAATAATTTGAAACAGATCAAAAATAGATTGAACGAGACTTTGAAAACTCAAGCTTCTTGCAATGCAAATATTTAAGAGGGAATCGCTCATGAAATTATTTATTATTTTATCTTTAGCTTTGTTATCTTTTAACGCTCAGGCAGCTAAAAAAAGTGCTTTCAAACGTGAGTACGGTCTTGCTGGCTGTGGATTGGGATCAGTTATTGTCGGAAAGCAAGGGGGGCAAGTTTTTGCGGCGACGACGAATGGAACTTCCTATAATCAGTCATTGGGAATCACTTTCGGTACCCTCAACTGTGTTGATGGCCCAGTTGCAGAAGTTGCAGGTAATTTGGATAAGTTTATCATTGCTAACCGCACATCTTTGCAAATTGATGTCGTAAAAGGCCAAGGCGAAACTTTGGCGGCAGTTCATCAGATCTTAGGATGTCAAGTAGACGAGACAGCTTTTAACTCTACTTTGAAATCAAATTACAAAAAGATTTTCTCGTCACAAGAGCTGAAGGCTAATGAGCTATCAGACAATTTAATTAATGTTATTCAGTCCAATGATGAACTATCTAAAAAGTGTCAGCTTGGTTAAGCGAATAGCATCTTTTTTCATAAAAAAGGGGGGAATCCCCCTTTTTTTCGTTTCACTGTTAGCTTTTCCTATAGAGACTTATGCAATTGATATCGAGCCCAGATTCATTGAGCAGGTTGCAGAGGATCCTCAATGGATTCGCTTGTTACACGCCTCAAAAAGTGTCTTTGGAACTTGGCAGTCTCAAGTGCAAGGACGGCAGTTTTTTCTTGATGAGCAAGGTTTTCAAAGTCCGCAAAGTGAACTAGAAGCGACGCTGCGCTTTTTTCTTAAAGAACAAAAACAAGTCACGGATAAGAACGACGATCCTTTGTGTTTGTTCCCAGCAAGAAAGGCTTTTTTAAAGCATAAATTGAATCTAAAAGACTCCGACTTTCGTCAAGTTCAATGTCCGTTATTAAATCGATATCTAGAGACACTGCAGCCTGAAAAAGTCAGTTTTGTCTTTTCTTCTTACTATACCAACAATCCAGGTTCTGCATTTGGCCATACTTTTTTTCGTATTCATAAAAAAAGACCTTCAGAGAGAACTGGGAGTGAACTTTTAGATCACGGGATAGGTTATGCGGCATCAGCGACAACGGACAATCCTTTTTTATTTGCTATGCTGGGTATCTTTGGTGGATTTCCTGGTGAGTTTACGAACTTGCCTTACTATTATAAAGTACGTGAATACAATGATTTTGAATCCCGCGATATTTGGGATTATGAGTTGAATCTTTCCACCCAAGAAGTAGAGATGCTAGCTCTGCACTTGTGGGAACTGGGTAACACGCACTTTCGTTATTTCTTTTTTACTCAAAACTGTGCTTACCAAATGTTAACGGTGTTAGATGCTGCGGCTCCAAGATTGAATCTTTCTGCACAAGTAAAACCCTGGGTCATCCCGGTAGATGCGCTGAAAATCGTGACTGAAAGTCCTGAGCTTGTTCGTTCAGTTAAAATGCGGCCCTCATTAAGTAAACAATTTTTGCACCGTTACCAAGGGATGAGTGAACAAGAAAAAGAAGAATTCAAAAGAATCAGAAAGACCTTGGATTCATCAGACTATAAAAAATTGAGTTACATTCTTGAAAATCCAGAATCTTTGGTGAATTTGTTAGATGCCTCGTTGGACTATCTTGATGTTAGAAATCCAAAACTCCTATTTGAAAAAGAATCAGCTGCTTATCAATTTAAACAGGATTTGCTGCTGCATCGATCGCAAATTGCCCTAGTGAGTTCTCAAACAGAAATACCTGTCGATATGGCAGAAGCTTCGCATGAGGGGCACGGAGCCAATCGCTTGGGTGTTATGGCGTTTGAAGCTGAACACGGAGACATTAGGGGATCCGTTTTTGAGTTTCGTTTCTCGCTACATGATATGTTAGATGATGATCGAGCTTACTTGAAGTACTCTCAGTTGAATTTTGGTAAATTCAGAGTTGTGCATGCAGATGGTAAAGATCTCAGATTGTTGTCGGCAGATATTGTAGAGATTGCAACGTTTAATCCAATAAAAGACGTTGATATGAATACGAGCTGGAGAATGAAGTTTGCTATCCAGAGTTCAAAAGATATTCATCGGGATATTCTACTGCCAAATATCAGTGGTGGTCTTGGGTATTCGATTCTAGTAAAAAATCATTTGCTGTACTCGTTGTTAGAAGGTGAAAATATAGAGCAGTCGCTTCTTGGTAAATGGACACTGGGTATGTTGTTAAAACCAAGTAAGAAGGTGAATTTATTATTTGAAACAAGTCCTGGCTATGATTTCACCCATGAGCAACCATTCTGGAGTCAATCTGTAGCAGCTCGGTATTTAGTTACAAAAAACTTTAATCTAAACTTGGAAGTTTACACTCATAGGTTTTTTGATAGGGCATTTGCCGGGATTTACTACTTTTATTAGGGAGAGGCCCATTTGGGCCTCTAATGATCGCCTTACAACTCGTCCTTCTTCAACCAGCCTTTGCGATAAATCCATAGAGTGATTCCGGAAACCACCAAGAACATCACAAAAAGAGTGAGGAAGTATCCGTGCGTCCATCGTAGCTCAGGCATATTTTCAAAGTTCATCCCGTAGATACCAGCGATAAAATTTAACGGAAGAAAAAAGATCGAAAAAACTGTCAGGACCCGCATCACCTCATTCGTTCTGTAGGAGGCTTCATTTGTTTTTTGTGACATGAGGGACAAATGAAGACTTAGTAAGCCCGTAATTTCTTCGTGGATGTTGTCAGCATAAAAAGTATGCTTATCCAAAATGTCTTTGATCGCGGAGAGTTCTTTTGTCGGTATATCTACAACTGTCGGAATTTTTTGAAAAATATCCACCGTGAACTTAAAGATTTTACGATAAGACGAAATCTTTCTTTTGATGATATAACCTTCACGCAAAATGTTGCGTCGATTGAGTGAGAAAACTCGGCCCTCAATAACTTCAGTCTTCGAATCTAGTTCGTCCAATGGCGCCTCAAAAGTCTTTAAAGTGTGAAGACAAAGACTCTTCACTAAAGAAAGTAGAGATGTTTGTTCAAACTGAATTTTATTTTTCTTATCGGTAACATAAGGTAAGGGCATTCGATGAAGTGTTATGACAAAGTCCTTGCCAACGAAAAAAACCAATTTGGTTGTTAGTTCTTGGACCGTCGCGGCTTTGTTTTTCAAGTTGATGTCATGATGACGAATTATAAAAAATAGTACATCGTGAAACACTTCGCATTTAGGCAGATGCTCTGCAGCCAAACAAGTTGTCAAAGTCTGTAACGGAACAGGATACTCATGCGCCAACTTCAAAAGGTCTTCTTGTGAAGGGTTCTCGATATCAATCCATTTAAAGTCCGTCGCTTGATACTCAAATTTATTCATTCACCTAGTATGACAAAAAAAGAAAAGGTACGCCGTACCTTTTTGAATTGCGGTGCGCCAATATTCAAGTATTTTCTATTCAATCGAAAATTGTAGCCTGCAAAAGGACATTAACGATAGTGACAGATTTGGCTATACACTGTGGAATTCTTAGACATCATTTTTGAGTTCTATTCAATTATAGAAGCCCATCAGGTTTGGCAGATTTTTCGCAACAGCGGGTTCGGTGAGTTATTTTAAATAGATTTTAAATAGGTGTTCGACTGTGATCAGACTTTGGATCGTTATTGCATATTTGCTGACTTCTTTTCTGAATGATGTTGCTTTCTCATCAGCAGTTAATGGTGATAAAAGACTGCAAAATCAATCTGGGCCTCGGTGCGAGTCTGTATTCACATTTGTTGAGAGACGGCAGAATGTTGTTCTTGATCAAGAACTTATTTTATTAAGGCAGTCCTATGTACGAGAAGTGACTCAATTAAGTGAAGTCCGAGAGGTTCTGCAAAAAAATGGTGCCTCAGCGGAAGAGATCGCCCGAACATTACACCGAATGCGACGTGAGCTGGGTGAGAAATATAAAAACCTAACCCCCTCTGAAAATCGAGAAATTATTTATTCACGCAACCAGAAAAAGTATGGTGATAAATTGGGTCCCACTATAGAATGGCTTCGAGCCCAAGGACAAAGTTGGGAAGAAATCGCGGAATCTGCCGCTAGAACCGGTGGTCGAGATCTGGGATTGTGATATAAAAAGAGTAAAAATCAGTTTTAGGAACTAGAGGGGAATTTCTTTTGAGCACAGCAATTCGAACTGTGAATATAGGCAAGGAATACGACGAAAATCTACTTCACCGTCTTGAGTTGGTCCTAAAAGAAATGGGTGGGACTCAGGTCAGTGAGCATTCTTCTGTCGTTGGATCCCAAGACTTATGGATTAAGAAAGTCCAGATAGGCGATCAGGTCCTTGAAATTGAATCTGAGACCTATGTGGGAGTCACTATTACGGGACCGGAAGATCTTGTTGAGGCAGTCGCCGAAGCCTTAAGAAAGCCGATCATAGGCAGCCTTTAGTTTTTTAATGTCAAGCTTCTCCATTTTTAGCATTTCCTTCACCATCTGCTCGGACCTTTTGGGATCTGTCATCCAATCGACCATCATCGATGGAGTGACTTGCCAGGAGACGCCAAATTTATCCATGAGCCATCCACATTGGCTGGTGGCGCCTCCTTCAGAGAGCTTGTTCCAATAATGATCGATCTCTTCTTGAGTGTCACAATTTACGATCAGAGAAAAAGCCGGAGTAAATGCGGAATTGTGGTTTCCTTTTCCCTCCATAAGCACAAAATCCTGGCCCGCAAGCGTGAAATTGCAATGCAAGATGGTCTTTGTTGCTTCATCCCTTGCGATGGATTCAATTTTTGCGTCCTCGAAAAGTGAAATATAAAACTGAAGGGCTTCTTGTCCTTTGCCAAAAAGACGATCAGAAAACAGAAATGCGGGAGTGATTTTTTGTTCACGGGGGATAAGAATCAATTGCCATTCCATTCCGAACTTATCTGTGGTCCAGCCGTATTTTTGTGCGAAAGGGTATTTATCTAGATTCATTCGAACGGTCCCTCCAGAAGAAAGACCTTTCCATAGTCGGTCCATTTCTTCCTCTGTAGAGCACCATACGCAGAGGGATAATGAAGGCGAAAATTTAAATTCCGGACCGCCATTCAAGGCAATGATTTGGTGATTTTCCAGATTGAAATCCACAGTCATGACCGAGCCCATTTTTTGGCCTGAGGCTTGAGATGCTGCTTCACCGAAGTGCTCTATTCGGTTTATTTTTGATCGACTGAAGAGGGAACAATAGAATTTTGCCGCGTCTTCCCCTTGTGTGTTGTACCACAGACAGGAATTAATTTTTTGTGTCGTCTTCATAGTCACACCTCAAAAAAATCTCTTCGAAAGGATACTGAAAGAGTAGATTGGTACTGCTCATTGATCTAGCATTAAAATTTTTTTGTCATAAATGACATATCTACTTGAGGTTCAACAGCGAGAGCGAAAGGAAAGTTGGAGAAAAAATTATCAATACGACCATCTTTTTCAAAGAGATATGATTTTGCAGTTCATTGCCGAGATGTTAGTGGTACGTAACTATGCCATCGCTGTGATTTCCATTGTCCCTCAGTGCTCTATTGAAAGATATCCTGGGGTCAGAGACATTTTCAGGCACCCCAGTAACCAATTTTGGCACATCAAAATCTTCATAATTGACTCTATCGCGTTCTAGTAAGCATGAAAAATGCAAGCTCACAACAGCGATGAAACGTCTTAGCCTATTTGCTATTTATACTCTTGTTTTCTGCGCAATCGTAAGTTGTGCTCCGAACTCTAATGAGGATCAGCCAGCCAAAATAGCGAATACAGCACAGCCGCATAAACCAGTCATTGTCGATGAATATGGTTATAGGATTGCTCGAGGTGCCACACGTTTTCCAGAAATCAGTGTTGTCTTCGATAAATTAACTAAAGCGATGACTCTAAAAGGTCGTCTTGAATACCTTACTCTTGAAGGGAGATCTTTAGAGAGCTTACAAATGGATATGACAGGCATGATGGATAGCGAAGGCTTTGTACAGCTGCGTGACCGTCGTGATGAACTTTTGAAAAAGTCTGAGTTGCGCTTGGTTGCTAAGGCAACGTGCTTGAGTGAGGCAGGCGATTGTTCTTCCTCTTTTATCGATATCTATCTTTATTCGGAAGGTGTCGTTTATCACCATCAAATCGAGTCTCATCAAGAAGGGGCGGAAACCCCATTGAACTCAGGAGGCACGTCTTCTTCTCCTGAGGAAAAGACCGAAGATAAGAATGTTGAAATTGGTGAGACCGAAGGTGGAGCAGATGAAGTCGACGGTGAGCCAGGTCAGTATGTTGGTACGATTAAAGAAGATATTGAACAGCTGTTGGAAATCAAACCAACTCCTCAGCCCGTACCACCAACTAAGCCCGAAGATAAAAAAGACGAAAAGAAAGATGATAAAAAGGAAGAGGCTCCTAAAGCACCTCCGCGCGACACGCCCAAAGTAACTCCTAAAGAGACGCCAAAGGAAACTCCGAAAGGAACTCCAAAAGTGGATGCACCTAAGGGTGGCAATCCAAAAAAGGATGGGCCCAAGCCTGGAGCACCTACCAAAGACATGCCTAAAGCTGAGCCTCCTAAGAAGGAAGAACCAAAGATCGTGAGTCAAGCCATCGGGTCTGTGAATGCTGGGCGATTGCAGAATGCCACCAACGTACTGAAGTTGCAAACCACCCATGCTCCAGCAGGGTTTGCGATCATGCGTCCGCAGAGGTTGACTCATTTTTCGGCGAAAGAGATGGCGCATCTGATTATGCAAATGGGATTGTTCACAAAAAGTGAACTGCCAGGACAAAATTTACTTGTCGGAGATATCTCACGACAAGCTGGTGGAGCCTTGGGATCTCATAAATCTCATCAAAACGGCCTTGATGTCGATGCAGCATACTACTTTAGCAATAAAAATCTACACGGGTCCTTTGTATCGGCCGTGGCTGGAGATCGGCCGCATGCAAATTGGTTGATTCATGAGCAGTGGAAGTTATTTAAAAAAGTTGTTAGCACAAAAATTATAGATAGAATTTTTATTCACAGAGTCTTGAAAAAGTCCCTGTGCAACTTAGCTATCAGCAATGGTGAGTTAACGAAGGATATGACTTCAGGCCTGGCCCACGAGACTCTTCGCCGTCTTATTGCGGATACGACGCACGATGATCATTTTCATTTGAGAGTCAAATGCTCTAGCGATCAGGTTCGTTGCCGCCAAATGGCAGAACCAGCAGCAGGGTCTGGATGTTTTTGACGTGGACCCGGAAGACTGAGACAATCACTCTATGGCAGACTGGCGCGATCGTAGTGAAATGAATGGAGATGTGGTTTTCTTTCGATTTGTATCGGAAGGAATGGAAAAAAGTCATGACGAAGTTTTCGTTTGGGACTTAGATAAAACCTATCTTGATACAACAATCGATTCTTTATCTGGTTTGCTCACAACTATTCTTGAGCGTGCCTTAAATAAAAAAAATATTCCTGGTACCAATACTTTGATGCAGGCTTTGTCTGAGTATCGCAAGCAGCAAAAAGGTTATATGTATTTTCCAGTTTATTTTATCACGGCCTCTCCACCACAGTTGGAAGAGCGAATTTCTGAAAAGTTTGCCTTGGATAACATCCGACCTTTCGGTTGCTTCTATAAAGATAACTTAGCGAATTTACGCCCAGGAAGATTTTGGCGTTTGACGAAACAAGTAGGTTATAAACTTCAAGCACTGATGCAATTGCGCACCCGTCTATCAGACAATGTTCGTCAGATTTTTTGGGGGGATGATAGTGAAACCGACGCCATCATCTATAATTTATATTCCGATATTTGTGCCCGCCGTTTAGGGCCCCATGAAATCCGCACGACTTTAGAAAAACTCAATGTAACTGGAGAACAAGTCAGCACGATTTTGGAGATGCAAGCTAATATCCCAGAGAGTGACCCCGTAGAAAAAATCTATATCAATCTGGCAACAGATACGGATCCTGATTATTATTTAAAGTTTGGTCGACGAACGTTAGCAACCTACAATACATTTCAAGTTGCCATAGATCTTTATCAAGATCATCGCCTGGGTCTTGAAGGTGTTTACGCAGTCATTCAAGATATGATTTATAACTATGGCTATACTCCAGAAGAGCTGATGAAAAGTTTTGATGAATTTATTCGTCGAGGCGTTTTGGGAGAAAGAGCTTATCTTGAGTTGAAGCCGTTTTTCGTTGAAAATGGCTTAATGCACCCTTCTTTTGAACCGTCCGTTCCACCACTGCAGGAAAAAACAGTCAGTGAAGGAAGAGTCTTTGAGTTGGCAGGAGTTCACGAACCATGGATTCCGGAGCGTATTGATTATCTGCACGACTATCGATAGTTTTTATTTCTCGCAATAAGTTTGAGTCTTTTTCTTTCAGGTTTTTCTTTTTCAGTCTCAAAATAAGACGGAGTGCAAAACTTTATTGTTCGGGATCTTCGCTTCTTAAAAATCTGTAATGATGAGCGATTTTTTACTTAATATTAGATTTTTTTAAAATAATTTTGTTAAAGTTAAGTATTCTTTACACCGAAACATTTAATATGAAAAATAATTCATATCGAACGTTTGTGGCGACAATATTGATTATCGGGTATGTATTTTCATCTCACGCGCAAAGTAGCGGCTCGAAGGGTATCAGTTTTCAAGGTGTGATCAAAACTCCTTCCGGAGATTTTCCAAATATTTCAGGAACTTCCGTTTTGGTTAAAATTTTAAGTCCCAATGATTGTATTCTGCGCGAAGAAAGTTTTTCTGGTGTCAATATCACTAATGGTTACGTGAACCTTGCCATTGGTCGTGGAGAGCCAACAAGTAACAACCCCAATCCAGCCAGAGATCTCAACGCAATCATGAACAACACTGTTTCGTTCACGAACTTGCGTTGTCTTTCTCCGGATGGCTCGATTAATGAGTCTCAAAAAGTTTACGAACCTACGCTCAGCGATGTGCGTAAGCTGCGTATCTCTTTACAGATAGGCAATGACTCTGTCGTCGCAGATTTCAACATGCGTTCCGTGGCATATGCAGTGAATGCAGAAAGCGCAGACGATGCAAGAAAGTTGGGTAACAAATCTGCGAATGAGTTTATTCAAGTCAATGAGTCAAAGAAGCTTACACAGCAAAGTCTTGAGGCTTGGTTAAATAACACAGTTCTAGATCAGATCGTTTCAGGCAACTACAATGCGCCAACAGCTTCTGAGGCTGTGACGTTGTCTTCGACCTTGCCGATTGCAAAGGGTGGAACCGGTGCCACTTCAGCTGTAGACGCTCGTGCACAATTAGGTCTGGGGCCTTTGGCTATTAAACCTCTCGGCAGTGCTGAGATGGTTTTGTATGGCGACGGTCAGTGGAAAAGTCTACCTGCTGGAAACACGGGAACTGTTTCTAGTGTTGCTGTTGGCGTCGGATTAAAAACGGATCAACCCGCCAATGCGCCTATCACCGGGACAGGATCATTGGCTGTGGATGTGGGAACAGGTGCAGGGCAAATCGTACAAGTTCAAAGTGGCAGTAAGTTGCCGGCGCTTGATGGATCTGCATTAACTAATGTGACGGCATCGGCAGTGGCACCTTCTGCCGTCCTAGAGATGACTGAAAATATTGCGACTACTAAAAATGTCCAGGCTGCGCAGTCAGTGACGGGACGTGCATTTTATATTTTTGATACAGCTGGAACACCTGCTTCTGTGGGGCTAAAGACTCCAGCCGATATCGTGGCATCAGGTGGTTCAAGTTATGTTTTAACTTTACCAGATCGTAAAGGAGCCGCAGGTCAGGTTCTTGCGGCAAAAGATGCTAGTGGTACTTTAGAGTGGATTTCACCGTCAGTGGGATCAGTGACTTCCGTGCAAGCGACGGCACCATTAACAGTGGATAGCACCAATGCAGCATCGCCAAAAGTTGGGATGCCCAAGGCGAGTGGCACTGTCGATGGTTACTTAGATAAAGCTGACTTCGCAAGCTTTGCAGCGAAACAACCCGCTGGAAATTATATCGTCACCCTTCAAGGGGATGTGAGTTCTAGTGCTTTTACAAATGGAACAGTCACAACGTCTGTTGATAAAATCAAAAACATCACGATCACGGCAGCACCGACTTATAATGGACAAGTGTTCCGTATGCAGGATGGACAGTTGCAGCCAGGCTTTATTTCTATGTTGGATTTAAGATCTAATGTTACCGGAGCTTTGGCTTTGACTGCAACTTGTGGGGCTAATCAGACGCTAACATTTAATTCGGCGACAGATAGTTTAAAGTGCGAAAACATTGCGATTGATAAAGCGCAAGTCGCGGGTTTAGGAAGTTTAGCCGCTAAGTCTGATGTGGATTTGGCAACAGCTGATGTGAAAGGTGTTTTGCCAGCTTTAAAAGGTGGTACTGGATTAAGTGCTTTAGGCACAGCTCACCAGTTGTTAGGCATGAATGCCGCTGGCGACGCAATTGAATATAAAAATTTACCTAGTTGCGGGGCTAACCAGTACTTAACTTTCACTGGTGGTGCTTTAAGTTGTGCCAATGATGCCGGTGCGACGGGCACTGTGGCAAATTTAACTTCGGGTACGGCAGCACTCACATTTAGTTCAGCAACAGGCAGTGTGACTGCGAATATCGCAGATGCATCTACGACAGTGAAAGGTTTGGTTGAGCTTGCAACAGACGGTGAAAATCTTGCTGGCGTTGTCGTTCAAGGTAGTGACGCTAGATTGAGTAACGCGAGAACTCCAACAGGCGCAGCCGGTGGGGATTTAGAGGGAACTTACCCGAACCCAACTCTTGCAGTCATTAATAGTAATGTCGGAAGTTTTGGCTCAGCCACACAAGTAGGAACATTCACGGTTGATGCTAAAGGCCGTATCACGGCGGCAAGTAACGTGAATATCGCTCCGGCATTTAGTAGTCTCACTGGTAAGCCCACAGATTTAGCTGGATATGGAATCACAGATGCAGCTAAAAACAATGCTGCCAATACTTTTTTAGTGGGCGGGCAAGCTATCAACAATAATGCTGCAGCTACGGTTCCATTGACGATTAAGGGAGCGGCTTCTCAGTCGGCAAGTTTGTTGAATGTCACTGATAGTGCTAACACTTCGCTTTATACTTTAAAAGCTAATGGCGCTCCTTCTGCGGCAACGGATTTAACTCCTAAATCTTATGTGGATGCTCAAGCTGCAGCTGCAGCAAATGCTGTGTTGCCCGCGCAAACATCGAATGCAGGAAAGTTCTTAACGACGAACGGTGCAGCAGTATCATGGGAAGTAATTCCCGCAGCGCCAGTGACAAGTGTAGCTGGTCGTGCAGGTGCTGTTGTTCTGGCAAAAGAGGATATCGGCGGATTAGGAACTGCAGCAGCATTAAATGCTGGAACTGCAGCCACCAATCTCGTACAGCTTGATGGCAGTGCTAAAATCCCAGTAAGTACTTTGCCGGCTTCAGTTTTGACAAGCACCAGTGCTGCTGGCGGGGACCTCAGTGGAACTTACCCAAATCCAACGATCAGCAACAATACAATTACTGGAGCAAAGATTGCCGATGGGGCCGTTGGCACATTATCAAAAGTAGTGAATGCGCCAGGCAGTGCAGGAACCAATCGCTTATTAGCCACTGATACTACAACAGGAACAACGATTAAAGATTTTTACTGCTCAACTGTGGGGCACTACTTGAAGTGGACGGGAGCGTCTGGCTTTGGTTGTGCTGCGATTTCAAGCGCAGATATTGGTGATGCGACAAATGCAAACACGGCAAATACAGTTGTTAAACGTGATCCTAGTGGGAACTTTTCTGCGGGAACTATTACTGCGAACTTAAATGGTAATGTCACAGGAAATGTACAGTACTCACTTTCAACTAAATCATCGAACTACACAGTTACGACAGGCGATGCAGTTTTGCTGGGAAATGCAGCCAGTAATGTTGTGACGTTTACATTGCCAAGCGCAGCGGGGCTCACGGGTCGTCAGTTCACAATAAAGAAGATAGACAATAGTGCAAATGCGGTGAATGTAACGACATCTTCTGCGCAAAAGATTGATGGAGGCACAACAGTCACTTTATCCAGTCAATGGCAGGCCTTGGCTGTAATGTCCGATGGTGCAAACTGGTTGATAACTCATACCACAGGGTCCCTAATCGGTGACTCTTTGTACAGTTTTACTAATCACACTTTTACAAATTGTGGGCAGCTGGGGCGTTCAGGGCCTACTCTATCGCAGTGTCAATCTAGTTACGCTGGTGCAAGCTGGGCTGCAAATACTACCTATTTTAATATCAACACAAGGGGATTTCAGGAGTGGACTGTGCCTGAGACTGGCAATTACCGTATAACGGCGGCTGGTGCTCAAGGGGGATCTGGAAAATATAATACTTATTATGGTGGGTTTGGCGCTATTGTTCGTGGAGATTTTGCACTCATTAAAGGACAAAAATTAATTTTAGCTGTAGGGCAGCGAGGTGGTTCGGTTAATAACACCTCATATGGGGCGTCTGGCGGCGGTGGAGGTTCGTTTGTTGCCTTAAGTACGCGAGGCAATCTTTTGCTAGTTGCTGGGGGAGGTAGTGGTGGAGGAGGCAACAGTACGCCCGCTAACGGGCAAAATGGTATGACAACTACCGCTGGTGGAAATAGTAACCCGGCTGGTAATAATGGCGGTACAGGCGGTGCTGGTGGAACTGGAACAGCAAATGGTTCAGGCGGTGGTGGCGGTATTAATTCTGCAGGTACTGGCGGTGCTGGTACAGCGGGAAATGCACCAGGCTCTAATTTTGCTTCTGAATCTGGTGAGGGGGGGCGAGGTGGAACCTGTGCCGCCTCAATAGATGGACCATATAACTACGATAATATGGGGGCGGATCAAGGTGGATTTGGCGGCGGCGGTGGCGGCGAATGGTGTCAAAATGGAGCTGTCGGTGGCGGTGGAGGGTACTCTGGGGGAGCAGGTAATGTCACAAGTTCTGGTGTTGGCGGCGGTGGTGGAAGTTTTATTGCAGCTACTGCTTCCAATCGTGCGACCTCGAATGGTTTATACGAAGGATCAAGTTCTGGTATCACCAACTTAGGTCAATTTAATGGTGTAACAACATTGAATAATCCAATTGTTCAATCTATGGGATATATCACTATTGTGAAGAACCCATAGTAGAGATTCTAATTTGCTTTTGACCTTTGCAGTTGGAATGTCAAAGAAATCACTTTGGAGCTAACTCTAATATCTATCCTTAACTGGTCGATGAGTCTTCAAAGTGATCTTTTTTTTATACTCTTTATGGTTTCGTAAAAGCTGTGGAGTCTCTTTCCTTAGAAAAGGACAATTTAAAATTACCAACAACCGGCCGCAGTTTACCCGCTCCCTCTCACAAAAAATCAACAATTTTGACTTTAATATGATCCAGGACATATTCTGAAAGTGTAAAGGATGTACACTAACATTGTCTCAAAGGAGGAGAACTATGATTATCGAAGTAAAAGGCGACATTTTAAAATCAAAGGCTCAAGCTATTGCTCACGGGGTAGCTCCGAATGACCATTTTTCATCTGGTCTTGCTTTAAGCCTCAGAGAAATGTGGCCGTCTATGTACAAAGATTTCCGTCACTATTATCAAGTTCATCATCCGAAGGCGGGTGAGATGTGGGCTTGGGCTGGTGCTGATGGGCGCAGAGTTTTCAATCTTTTAACTCAAGAGCCTGCTGAAGGAAACTCTACTATTCCGGGCAAGGCGACTTTAGAGAACATCAATCACACTCTGAAGGAGCTAAGAAAAACAATTGAAAAAGAAGGCATCAAAACTGTGGCATTGCCTAAGCTGGCGACTGGTGTTGGTGGAATGAATTGGGAAGATGTTTATCCACTTATTCAGAAGCATCTTGGTGAAGTGAATGCGACTGTTTATTTGTACACTCAATATCAAAAAGATGTTGAGGCGCAAGAGTCTCATTAATTGAAGTTGGCCCTTGGTTTACCGAGGGCCTCCGTTTATTCAAACCGAATCGGAAAGACCGTCGAAATCGGAGCGCCGGCAAAAGATTTAAACTCTACTCGTGCGATCGCATCTAATAAGCACTTTTTAAAAGCGTTATCATTAATGTTCGAAGATGAAATTGTTGATTGGATCACTTTGCCAGTCGGTGCAATGGTGAAGCTGATAGAAGCTTGCCCCACAACGCCGGGTGTTTTCTGTAATAGTTGAGTGTAGCATTTGAAAAAAGAACCTCGATGGGTCTTTAAGGTATCCTGAATAAAATCAAGAGGCAGCCCCTCGTTCATTGAAGGTGTTGCTGCGGCGGTGTTCGGTTCGATCGGAGCGACCTCTGGTAAAGTTTCAGGTGGAGTTTGTTTTTTGTAAACTTGCTCGTACTCCGTAGCCTCCCAACGAACGCCCTCATGAGAAATAAAGACGCTTCCTTCGCGACCGTAGTTTTCGACCTGGAGATCTCCTCTTTTGATGATCAGAACGATATGATTGCCCTCTTCATCCAATGTGACCATTGAGTTTTCAGGGATACGAATGCGATAGGATGAATCGAACTCCATAGTCGCATCTCCATCCACACCCGTTTCAACAGAGTCTGAGGCAAAAAGAGTGGCCCGTTTAGTGAGGATTTGTTTTTGAGTCAGGCTATTGCGAAGAATGAAGACTTTGCCAAGATTCAGCTCCAACCGCGCAAGGGGGCGAGCACCAGGCTTTTGTTTTTCAGTTTGAGAAGCAATAAATAAAGAGAGGGCAACACTTAAAATGCCCACGCCAATCAGAGATGGAATCAACCAGTTGTTCTTCGTCATAGGAAAACTATAACGAAGAACCGACTGAAGATGTACTAAAATTACTTTTGAGCAGGAGCAGTTTCAGCAGGGCTTGCAGCTGGAGCTGCTGTTGCTGTTTCAGGAGCAGGTGTCGCTGCTGCTGCGTTAGCGTCCGTAGTTGCTGGAGCTTCAACTGGTGCAGTTGGCAACGGCAAAGAATCAACAACGGATTTTGTTTTAGAAGACGTCATGATAGACAAAGTTAAACAAGTCACAGCGAAGATAACTGCAGACCATACAGTCAATTTGCTAGCCAAAGTTTGCGCGCCTGTAGCTCCAAGTAATGAATTTGAGCCACTTGCTCCACCGATACCTAAAGCGCCATTACTTTTTGAGTCTTGGATCAATACAAGAACAATCAAAACAAGAGCGACGACGATATGTAAAATTCCAATGAAATTAGTCATTTTCTAAGATCTCCCCAAGACCCCTGAATATAAGGATAAGGAGTGTTTTCGTCCATCCCAAAGTTCCTAAACGGGAGCTCATGATGCGAAGCGCTGTTTAAGGTTCTTTTCAAATGAGGTCCGTGCGTTGGACACTAAAGGATATGAAATCATTTATACTGGGACTGCTTTGTTTTATTTCGTTAGGGAGCGTTTCTTGTACTTCGCAGGAAGAGGCCCTTAAAAAAAGTGCTATTAAATACGGCGAAGTGAAGTGGCTGGAAGCTCTTAAAAGCGAGGCCGACGAACATATAAAGCAATCAGATGTTCTTCACGATGGATATATTAAATTTATTCAAAATGGGTCCGAAATCCAAGCCGCCAAGGTTGATATGCTGGGTGAGGATTCCGCTGCGGTCACAATGACGATCAACACTTATTCGGCAAAAATGCGCCGAACCCTTCTAGAGATCGCGGCCAAGGTGGATCCGAGTAAAAGCCGGCGCTTTAACTTTAGTGAGGCCGTGAAGCTTGTCGAGAAAGAGGGGGACGAGTCGGCGGGCAAAGAAACTCAACCTCTAGGGGTTTATCGTTTTCGTAAAAAAGACTCTGCCTGGGTGGCTCAGTAGGGCCGAAAAAAGCTTATCTGTATAATATTGGTGCGCATATTTCTCATGATTTCAATTAGTTAGGTTGTATTCTGACGGGTATTTGTTTTGCATATTCTTGGGGATATGAAAGCAAAAATCTCATTTTTTTTGATTCTAGTGCTGTTTTTATTTTCCAGCTCACTAACATGGGCTGAGGATTCCGTTCTTGAACCCGCTCAAGTCGTAGCTCAAGAACAGGTGGAGATTCGCTTAAAAAATGGAAGGACTTTCGTCCTTCCTGCCGTGCCAGATCGAGAAGAAATGAAGGCGGCCTTGGGGCTTAAATTACCTGATGAGGTCAAAGCTCAGATTTTAAAGCACGGTGGCTCGGTTGAGGAGGTGGACCCTCTTGAGCCTTACTCAACCTTGACTGATGAGCGTCGTCAGAAATTTCAGGAAATGCGTCTTATGTTCTTGTCCAATGCGGCTCGTATTCTCAACTCCACAAAGTTTGTTTTTGGAGTGGGAAGTCTGGTCGGAGACGGGTTCAGTTTTGTGAAAACGAAAACCATGCAGGTTTTTGGCAAAAAAGAAATCGAAGTGACTTCTGCGGCTCAAAGAACTTTTAACGAGCGCAGTCATGCTGCCATTCAGCAGGTTCTAAAGGGGATCGACTATAAGCTGTGGTCCCAAGCTCCACTCGTGATCGAGTCCAATGAATTTGGCGTGAGTGTTTCCGTTGGTTTACTGGCTGAGACTGGCATTTTGCGCAAAGGTGGCGGTGGAGCAGAAGAAGTGGGGCTGAGTTTGGCTTACAATAAAACAGGTCGCGGATTTGTCTTCGAAATTTATCACAACTCTGAAAAGTTCGATAATACCAAAGCAGCTGTGAGCGTTGTCGGAGTCGTGGGCAAAGCCGGTCTTTCTTTAGGGCGTCGATCTGGGACAGAGACCTTGAAAGGCTCCTCTTTTTATCCTCCTGCAGTTCCTGGCTATAGTGCCTCCTCTTCTGATTATTTTTCAGCAGGGGTGAGCTCCAGTTTAGGCCTTCCTCCGCCGCCGTTGGCTGATTTTTTAACTTTTACCAACACTTTTGAACGCAATGCTCTGATCAGAGTCACAGTGTCCCCTGTCGTTAAGGGGTACGTCAGGATTCAATTTGGTGACGTTCGTGGTTCGGTGCGCCTTGTTGCGATGCGATTTGTTGACGTCTATCGTGCAATATCTGACAAAGTCCTGTTGGCGGGGCGCCGCGCTTGCGGACCGGTTTTTAATTAAAATTATTTTGTTTAAGTGGGCGTATGAAGTTTTTAGTTTTTGAAGGTCTGGACGGTTCCGGTAAAAGCTCTTTAATGGCAGCTCTTGAGCGGGAACTAGAGCGCAGGGGGATGTCCTTTCAACGAACGCGTGAACCAGGTGGCACGCCACTAGGCGACGAAGTTCGCCATATGATTCTGCGTAAAGAAGGTCCGACTCCGGTCCCTCGGGCTGAGCTTTTGATGTATGAAGTCAGTCGTGCTCAACTTGTTGAACAAGTGATTCGTCCGACATTAGCTAAAGGCATTTGGGTCCTCTGTGATCGCTTCACTGCCAGCTCTGTGGCCTTTCAGGGTGGTGGGCGCAATATCTCTGAAAACGAAGTGGAAATGTTGAACGATTTTGCCACAGGTGGATTAAAGCCTGATCTCACTGTTTTGCTGGATCTTTCCGTGGAAGAGTCGCGTCGGCGCCGCCAAGGGCGGGGTGCACAGAACGGTGAGGGCGAAGACCGTATTGAGTCTGAGGCCGATTCGTTTCATGAGAAGGTTCGTCAATCCTTCTTGAAACAAGCTCACTCTGCAGGAGATTCTTGGTTGGTACTTAACGCTAAAGAAACTCCTGAAGTGCTGTTTCAACAACTATTAAAAGCATTGGTTGAGAAAAATATTTTGCAGTAGGGTTTCGTCATGGCTCGAACTTTGGATTACATTTTAGGACATCAAGAGATTATCGGTAAATTGGTGTCATCCATTGAGCAGGGCAAGCCTGGGCAGACTTATTTGTTTGTTGGTCCTGATGGCATTGGAAAGAAGCTGACCGCGACGGGCTTGGCGCAAGCTCTGTTATGTCGCCAAAGTCCTCGAGGCTGCGGAAAATGCCCCTCTTGTTTTCGCTTAGAGCAAGGTCATCACGAAGGGCTGAAAGTGATCTCTCCTTCTGGGGTCAACATTAAGCTCGATCAAGCAAAAGAAGTGATCGAGTTTTTAAACTTGCGCAGTATGACTGGAAACCGCGTGATCATTATCGATCAAGCGCAAACATTGAATCCACAGGCTGCCAATGCACTATTGAAAACATTGGAAGAGCCGCCTGAAGGAACTTTTTTCTTTTTGATTGCTCCAAGTGTTGCGGGGCTTTTGTCGACTATTCGTTCGCGCTCTCGCATTGTGCAGTTTCGTCCTTTGACTCCGGAAGATTTGGCAAAAAAAAGCAAGGCACCGGCGTGGGCCGTAAGAGCCGCTCGTGGAAGTTTTGAAAAGTTGTCGCAACTTCTTGAAGGGCCAGAGCAAGAGTTGCGCTCAAAAGCGGTAGAGATTTTGAAGTTGTTTTTGTTAGACCGTGATTTTTTGTTAAACGAAATGTGGCGGACTGAGTTTAAAGATCGAGCTCAAGGGCAAAGAATGGCCTCTTACTGGGTGAGTTTCTTAAAGGATGCCATTTATCTTCAAGAGGAAGCAAAAACACAAATCGTGAATTTTGACCAAGCCCCTTTGATTAAGGAATTGGCCGAATACAGTCGAGAATTTCTGTTGAATACCATTGATGGAGCTTTGAAAGTGGAGCAAGCTTTGGTCTCCAATCGGGATCCCCAGTTAGTCATTGAAGAGTTTTATATTCTGAATCGTCCGCAAGTATAAGTCGGGTGTCTTCTCAGAAGAATCCTTTGCACTCCATATTAGTCCCTTTAAGGCACTGAATTCGCATATTGAGTGCGGCATGGATCTTGGATATAAGAGCCTCGCAGGTCATGGGATCTGTGATTTGGTGTCGAGATGGCACTTAAAGCAAGAGGGCTCTTAATGAAATTGTATCGCTTACAAGAATCGCATAAATATTTGTCATCAATTCTTGCATTCACCTTGTTGGTAACCGGTTGTCACGGCAATCAGAAGCCTGCTGAAGGGCTGGGGAATTTTGGCTTTTTGGATGGTCTTTATGTGACCAGACCCGAAATTGAAGAGCCCATGATTGCGATTTTGAAGTTGAAAAATCCAGCTCTATTGGAGACTTCAAAGAGAGAAAACGGTCAATTGATCATTGATCAGAAGTTGTTAGCAGCCATTCAGGCAGAGCAACAGGCGACGATCGAAGAACTTGCAAAGATTTCTCCAAAGATTCGTGTTTTGATCCGGTATAAATTGGTTCTCAATGGTTTGGCTATTTGGGCTCCGGCAGACGTCTTCGAAAAAATTCAGTCTTTACCTAATGTCGTGATGGGAGAAAAAGCCGGTGCTTTTGCACGTCCTCAACTGCAAACAGCTGAAAGTCAGGGACTTGTTGGTGCTAACACTTCGGTGAATTTCATTGGCTCTGAAGCCGCCTACGCACAAAATCTTCGCGGCGAAGGAATGCGAGTGGGTGTGATTGATACGGGTATTGATTACACTCACAAAATGTTTTTAGGCGAGGGGACGCAAGAGGCGTATAAAAGCGTCGACCCAAGTAAACCGCACGCGACTTTTCCCAACAAAAAAGTTGTCGGTGGAATTGATATCGTTGGTAGTGAATACAGTTCAGGATCTCCGAATCCTGAGAAAAGAATTCCGTTACCTGATGCCAACCCGTTGGATGAAGGTGGCCACGGTACTCACGTTGCTGGTTCTGTAGCCGGTATCGGTGATGGTATCAACACCTACAGCGGTGTAGCGCCAGCTGCGGACCTTTATGCCATCAAAGTTTTCGGAGCGACGGGTTCCACAAGTGATGAAGTTGTGATTGCGGCTTTAGAATATGCGGCTGATCCAACAGGTGATCTGAGCTTCAAAGAACAACTTGATGTTGTGAACCTTTCTTTGGGTAGTGGTCATGGCAATCCTCATATCATGTACAATCATGCCATTCGCAACCTTGTTCGCGGTGGAACTGTGGTTGTCGCAGCCGCAGGAAACAGTGGGGATAAGAGTTACATCGTTGGTGCCCCAGGTGTGTCAGATGATGCTATTTCCGTAGCGTCTAGCATAGACAATCAGAATCAGAACGTTCAGTTCCCTTCTGCAGAATTTAAATTTCAAGACGGAGCCTTATTAAGTGAAGTTAAAGAGGGCGCTGTTACCAAGCCTCTAACTGAGTTTACCGAAGTGAAAGGCGAAGTGGTTTTTGCGGGTTTTGCAGACGTTGACTTTGAGGAGTCTTTGAAGCAGCAGCTTGCTGGAAAAGTCGCGTTGATTGACCGTGGAAGAGTGGCGTTTTCAGACAAGATCAAAAGAGCCCAGTATGCAGGTGCCATCGCCGTCATTGTCGTGAACAACGTCGAAGGGGAAGCTTTTGTAATGGGGGGCGATGGGTCTTTCGAAATTCCTGGAGTGATGATCACAAAAAAAGACGGTGATCTTTTAAAGCAAAAGCTTTCTTTGGGAGGCGTCACGGTCGACTTGAAACCTGCGCAAAAAATTGAAAAACCTTGGTTGGCGGACACGATCTCTCCGTTCTCTTCTCGTGGTCCTCGATCAGAAGATGGAATGATCAAGCCCGAGATCTCAGCACCAGGTTCGAATATTATTTCTGCTTCTATGGGTGGAGGCGCAAAAGGCGAGGCGAATTCAGGGACTTCTATGGCCGCTCCTCATGTGGCGGGTGTTATGGCCTTATTGAAACAAAAATTTCCGCAGTTGAATCCTTATGAGTTGAAGTCGGTTCTTTTAAGTCACGGCAAAGTGATTGCTGATGCAGATAAGAAAATCTACTCAGTCAGTCGTCAAGGAAATGGCCGGGTTCAGGTGGCTTCTTCTTTAGAGGCAAAGCTTGTCACTATTCCGTCCTCATTGTCCTTTGGCATCACTGATATTGAAAAACAGAAAACTTTGCGCAAAGAAATTCTCGTAAAAAACATCAGTTCAGAAACTCTATCCCTGACGCCAGAGTGGAAGGGTTCAGCAGGTTTGATTCTATCGGCTCCGACAGTGACGCTCGCTGCGGGAGAAACTAAAACTGTCGTTGTGACAGCCCAGGTTGATGCTAGTTTGATGAAAAATCCAAATGATGAATTGGATGGCTTTTTGTCATTCAATTCAGGCGAACAGAAAGTTTCACAGATCGCAGCTTTGGTGGTCGCTCGTAAAGTCTCTCAAGTCCAAGTGAAGTCTTTGAAGGTTCATGCGACTTCTGCAGTTGATGCTGCAGGAAGTGCTGTGGATGTAATTTTAGAGAACAAAAGTGCGAACAAAGGAACTGCTTATCTGTTCAATCTTTTGGGTAAAGATGCGCGTAAAAAAGATCCGAAGCCAGATCTTGCTCATAATCTAAATTGTGATCTGCAGTCAGCTGGCTACCGTATCGTTGAAAAAGATGGAGCTCGCGTCTTGCAAGTTGCAGTGAAGCTTTTTGAGGGCCAAACAACTTGGCACACTTGCGAAGTGAATGTGCAAATTGACTCTGACAAAGACAATAAAGCAGACCAGGAAATTGCCGGTCTTCCAGCGAAAAACGTAGCGGGTCTGCAGAGTGAAGACTTTGTCAGTGTTCTGTTAGATGGCGCGAAGGCTCGTGAGCTCAGAAAACAATACGAAGCTGAAATCATTAAGAATCCAATCCTTGCGAAAGAGGACTACACATCAGCAGTGCTAGATCAAAGGGCTATGCAAGTCTTCGATAACTCCACGTTGGCGATTATCGAAGCTGATATTTCCGCCTTGGCTGTGGCCGACACAGGAGAGTTGAACATCAAAGTTTCAACCACCCATCAAGATAATGGTGCTGTTGAATATGACGATTACTTGAAAAAGCACCAAAATCGTTGGGAAAAGATTTCTCTGAATGAGCAAGCTCAATCCTTCAGATCCCTGCCAGAGTCGATCGAAGTCGAAGCGGGCAGCACCGTGAACCTTTCTTTGGTAAAAGGTTTTGGGACACAAGATTTGGTTCTGTATGCACCTCAAAACAAATCTGTACGTGATCGCGTCCTTGAGGACGGCCAATCCCAAATAGTCTCTCCTAAGTTTTGAAAGGTACGCCGTACCTATTTGCATTGCACCGTTTCAGTTTGAAGCGGTGCTAGTCACTGGCGCACTCCAGGTTGAAGATGACAAAGCGCCGAATTGATGTCATCTTCACTCTATGGAATGGATTGATATACACGCACATTTGAATATGCTTGAAGAGGGTGTCGATGCAGCGATTGCGAATGCAAAAGCCGCAGGGGTCAAAAAAATTATTACGATTGGAACTGAGCCCGCAGATCATCCGATTGTGCTGGATATCGCTCGCAAATATTATCCCGATGTGTATTGCACATTAGGTGTTCATCCTCACGATGGCCAAGTCTATACAGAAGCAGCAGGAAAATTTATCGAGGATCACGTGAGTGACCCTTGTGTGGTGGCCGTGGGAGAGATCGGATTGGATTACTATTACGATCAATCCCCAAGACCTGAGCAGCAAGCTGCATTCCGAGCACAGATGGAAATCGCGAAACGCACACAAATGCCAATCGAAGTGCACACTCGTGATGCTGATGAAGATACCGTGGAAATTTTGAAGGAATACAAGGGCACCGTGACGGGCGTTATTCATTGCTTTACGGGGACCGAATGGTTGGCACGTCAGTGCTTGGACTTAGGTTACAATATTTCTATCAGCGGTGTCGTCACATTCAAGAATGCGGAGAGCCTTCGTAGTATCGTCAAAATGTTGCCGTTAGATCGCATTCATGTTGAAACGGATGCGCCTTTTTTAGCGCCAATACCGATGCGTGGAAAAAAGAACACCCCTTCGTATGTCGTTCATACAGCTCAATTCGTGGCAGATCTAAAGGGTGTGAGTTTGGAAGAGTTGTGTTCACAGACTCGTCTCAACGCCTTAAAAATGTTTCCTAAAATAAGTTGGCCCTAGTCCTTTATAGGCAGAAGGCAGTAGTGGGTTCCGCGTCCGCTGCCTTTCTTTTTTAATATTTTTAATTCAACCAAGCGCTGAAGATCTCTAAAAGCAGTCATAGAGGTTATTTTATATTCTTTTACGAGATCCATGGGACGGACGTAGCCAATTTTCTTTGAATGGTGGACCGCCCATAGTTGTCGAAAATTTAACTGCATTTCTTTTTTGAGGACAGATGGGGGAATCTCCATTTGAGTGCTTGGAGCCTCGCTTTCAAAAATGGTTCGTTGTTCAAAAAATGTCACAGAAACTTGTTGTTGAATTTGATATTTATTTTTAGCGAATTCAAGCCATTCTGAATGCGGCGCTAAGCTTTGTCGCAAACGGTGGATGAGAGAGTAAATCATCGGATCGTGTCGATGGGCCTCGTATTCATAGCCATAAAGCTTCGTAATAATATCTTCTCGACTTTGCGGGCCTTGGAGAAGTAGCAGCAACAATCCTCGCAGTTGAGGTGTGATCGCGTTCGCGTGAAAAGTAAAATTACCACGATTGTACAGAAGCAGGGAGTCCGGCAGCAAGTCCACAATCAGCTTTTTAAATTTACCTTTGATCAGGGGCAGAAAAACGGACAATAAACCTTTTTCGCTAAAAAACTTCTTAAGCGTGATGTCCTGAAAGTCATCCACAAGCAGACGATTTTTTTCTTTAGCGTAGATGTCCGGTTTTAGCAGCAACTTTGGATCAAAGTCCTTCACTTGACGGAGGTGACTTAAAAGATCTTTGCGCTGTTGCCACGTCGATTTATGTCGAGAATTGCCTTTGGCAAAAATGGCATCTTTTGCGTTGGTTAAACAAGCCTCAGCCAAATCAGCTTGGCCATTTAAAATATAACGTTCAGCAATTTCTAGATTTAAGAGATCCGCAGAATAAGAATCTTCACTTTCTAAGCGAGATTGGAAGGTGAGTAGCTGTTCAATGCCAATTTGCTGATTCTGAGATCCCAACGTATGAATACTCACATCTAGTGCTGTACTGAGTCCGCGATCATCGAGCTTGTCTGCAATGCTTTTAGCTCGGCGTAGTTGCATTAAACCCTGCTCCACTTCCTTCAGCTGAATCAAACTTTGGCCCCTCAGATCTAATGCAAGTATTTGCATGAAAGGTTTGCCACTGACGAAACCTAGTTCCCAGGCTTTTTGTGCATATTTCAGAGCCCGTGGTGGGTGTGCCCTGACGAAATGATAAAAGCCCAAGCCTTGAAATAGGTAAAATCTTTCTTCCTTGCCGAGTTTTTCGTTTCGACTCTGTAGATTTTGACCAAAGAATGAACGAGCTTTTTGAAAGTTTCCAGTCCGAGCATAAAAAACACCGAGCCAGAATCTAGAGAAAATCAGTTCGCGACGAGCAAGAGCGTGGTTTTTAAATAGAAGTTCGGCTTCTTCCCCTTGGCCCAGCATACACAAGGAACCAATAAGAAAATGTGTCGCTTTGTCATTAAGGCGCACTTTTTTTCCGGTGTAGCCGGCAGCCACTTTTTTAAACTGACCTTTATAAAACCAAGATTCGATGTTTTTGTATTGATTCATATTTAAAAATAAAAATAACAAAACTTAACATTTTTTAAAAGGCTCTTCAGCTTCGTTTTTTCGCTTTTTTATAAGAAATTAGCTGCATGGAAACGAACAACACTCAAACAAGGGAGAGAACAATGAAAAATTTTTTAACAAAAGGACTTCTAGGACTGGCAGTTTTAACAGCGGCGACTTTCGCGAAAGCGGAAGTGAGAAAAAATGAACGAGCTCTGCTTATCGTTAGCGAGCTCGATCAGCGCGGAGATCCTGCTTTAGGCGGTCTGTACCGGTTTTTGGAGGGAGCTACCATCGAGGTTCCGAGGGCCTTTTTAGGTGGTCAGTATGGAACCATCCAAGTTTTATCCAATCGAGAGGTGACAAGACAGAATTTTCGTCAGGCTTTGCGCAGTCTGGCGGGGGATATAAGAATCAAAGCTATTGATGTGATTATCGCCTTACACGGCACAACCAATCGTCTTGCCTTTGAAGACGGGACTGTCGATACGGAAACCCTGGCAAGTTTTTTTGATGTCCGTACGACTCCTGGTCACGCCGCTCGCACTGATTTGACTCGAGGAAAGCTTCGTTTGTTGTATTCGACGGCTTGCTTTGGCAGATCGCATATCGATGACTGGTTGGCCGTGGGTTTTGATGCGGTTATCGGGGCCCGTGGGGTGAATGCCAATGCAGAGGTTGAGTATCCGTCCGTCTTAGGGCAGTGGGCTTTGGGGCGCCCTGCTTATCAGTCGTTAGCCGCGACAAATTTGCCAACCTCGCTGGCGGCCACTGATGGCCCTTTGGTTATGGCTGGGCGATTGAGTGGTAGTTTTTTACAGTATGTAAATAGTAAAAAATCCTTTGGTGGTTTAATGCAGACAAATATCAACTCCGACCCTGTCATGAGAATACAGACGCAAATACAGGACTAGCAGGGGTATTCGTCAAAAAATCATTGATGGCAAATCTGTCATGAAGGAGAAAAGACCTTGAACGGGAGGTCTTTTCTCTTTTATAAGGGGCCCTATGAAAAAAAGCGCACTCCTTTTGACATCCTTTTTATTGTTAAGTTTCCAGGCCGTTGAGGCATCGAATGTGTTGCATTTTCCCGCTCGTTATCAAGTTCCGGTGAGTGAGTCTGATCTCCAGCCATTTGCTGAATTTGAATTGGCAGATTATCAAGTGCTAGATGCGGATGAGCAATCGGAGTTGCAGTACTCTCTTCCACTGGAACTAACGGGGGGAGATGAAATTAAGATTCACTTAAAACAGATGCGTAGAGACCAGGGGGAGCGAGTTTTCCTCGGGGAAAACGGTTTTGCCACCTGCACAGGGCCCTGGGCGCAAATGACTTGTAAAACACAATTGTTTATTTCCCCAGATCCACAAAAAATTAAAGCCTATATTGAATCCCATGTTGAAGAAAGTCGGCGAGAGCAAGTCTTGCGAGTGGCTCGGCGTTTTTCAACTGAGCCCATTGGCTTTTCTCAGACTTTTATTAAGCCGTAACATCTTTTTTAAGACCTAAAAATCGCGGAAAGCGTCGCAGAATTTGAAAAAATGTCAGAGTCCTAGAGCGAGGGTTCTGACGGTATCGGTTTGGTGGCTTTTTGGCGCTAAATGACCTGGCATAGAACTTGGATATTGGCTTTGCGTTCGTCTTGTAAACCATAATTAAGGAGTCAAAATGAAGAAAAACCTCGTCATAGGAACGTTAATCGTCACCTCTCTAGTACAATATACAAGCCCTGCATTTGCTAATAAAGAGGGCATTGGTGGAGTTATTGGTGGAATCATTGGCGGCGTTGTCGGCTCAAAAATTGGTAAGGGCAATGGAAATACGGCTGCTACTATTATTGGTGCTATTGCTGGAGCCGTCATTGGTGGAAAAATTGGTCGTAATTTGGAAGAAGCAGATCGCCGTGCTTTGGTTGATGCCCAAAATAGAGCGTTGCGAGATCAGTTGAATCGTCAAAATGATTGGAACGGTCGCGACTATGGTTCTCGCTCTGGCGCTCGTGGGAGTTTTACTTCCACTCGAGATGGCTATAATGTTCGTACTGGAGAATATTGCCGCGAATACACAAGTGTTATTTACGTAAATGGCACTCAGGAGCAAACACGAGGTGTTGCATGTAATCGCCGTGACGGTTCTTGGTACGAAGTGAGTGCTGGGGAAGTTCGCTTTAATGGATATGGTGGAGGACAACAACCTCCGCGTTATCCAGAAGGACCTGGTCGCCCAACGCCTCCGCCACCACCTTCGTACTCTCAAGCTCGCTATGAGGGCTCTGTTACAATCAGCCAGATCACTCGTCGTTCTGGTGGAGAATGGTATCGTTTGACCTTGCGTTCGCCAATTTCTTTGGAGCGTATCGAAATCCAAGCTTTGGCAGCAGGACTTAAGGTTCATGAAGCCTCTGTTTATACGACTTCAGGCAGCAGTATTAAAATTCGCGAGTTGACTGGAACCCCCGTGTTCTATGCTGGCGACACAGCCATCTCTGAAAACTTGAATTTAGGGCGTGAGCGCATCCAAGTGATCGACTTGCGGGTCGAATCGATGGGTGGAAATGCTGATATTTTAGTCAGAGCAATTTCCAACGAGAATCAGCCCTCTTTGAGCGTCTCTCGTTACTAGATTTTAGTTTAAGATTATCTCAGAAAAGCCAGTCTATGACGGATAGTGTCTAGACTGGCTTTTTAGTCTGCAAACGCTGATATTGAGTGGGTTTTAACAAGGAGCTTACTCATGTCTAAATTGCGCGTTGGCATCAACGGTTTTGGTCGTATCGGTCGTGTACTTTTCCGTGCTGGTTTCGAAAAATTCGATATCGTCGGAATCAATTCTCTGGACAGTATTGAAGGTGATGCTCATCTTCTGAAGTATGACTCTGCACACGGTATTTTCAATGCCGATGTTTCTACTGAAGGTCACAATCTAGTAGTGAATGGTAAAAAAGTTCACGTGTCTAAAACTCGCAATCCTGCAGAAGTGCCTTGGAAGGATTGGGGAGTAGACCTAGTTCTTGAGTGTACAGGTGCCTTCAAAGATAAAGCTGAATTCACTCAGCACCTTACTGCTGGGGCAAAGCGCGTGTTGGTTTCTGGCCCTGCGGAAAAGGGTGCGGACATCACAATGGTTTATGGAATCAATCATGAAGCTTACGATCCAGCGAAACATCAGGTTGTTTCCAATGCATCGTGCACGACAAACTGCTTGGCTCCTTTGGCGAAAGTTCTAAATGACACATTCGGTATTGAGCACGGAACGATGATGACAGTTCACTCTTACACAAATGATCAGAAAATTTTGGATGCTCCTCACAAAGATTTACGTCGTGCAAGAGCAGCCGCAGTTTCTATGATTCCAACAACAACTGGGGCAGCGAAAAACGTTGGCTTGGTTTTGCCAGAGTTGAAAGGTCGTATTGACGGTATTTCAGTTCGCGTTCCTACTCCGAATGTCTCTTTGGTGGATTTTACTTTCACAGCGAAAAAAGATGTAACAAAAGAAGCTGTCAATGAAGCTTTGATCGCAGCTTCTCAAGGCGCCTTGAAAGGTGTTTTGGCAGTCGAGAAAAAAGAATTGGTCAGCGTAGATTTCAACGGCAGCCCATATTCTTCTATTGTTGATTTGGCTTCAACAATGGTTGTTGGACCGCGCATGGTGAAAGTGCTTGCTTGGTACGATAACGAAACTGGTTTCTCTAACCGCATGGTTGATGTTGCACTTCATATGGCGAAGAAAGGTCTGTAATCCATGGCAAATGGTTTGAAGGGCATTAAAACAGTCCGTGATTTTGAATTAGAAGGTAAGGTTGTTTTTCTTCGTCTGGATCTGAATGTTCCAATGGACGGTGGAAAGATCACTGATGAAAATCGCATCACTGCGTCTTTGCCGACAATTAAGTATTGTATGGAAAAAGGGGCGAAGATCGTGATGGCTTCGCACTTGGGGCGTCCAAAATCTAAGGACGATAAAGAGTTTTCTTTAGAACCTGTGGCAAAACGTTTGCAGGCTTTATTGGATGCAGAAGTGATTTTGGTGGAGGAGCCTGATTCAGATGCTCCCAAGCATCTTTTGCAATCAATGAAAAAGAACCAATTGATCCTTCTTGAAAACGTCCGTTTTGAAGAAGGGGAGACGAAAGATTCTATCGAGTTTGCACAAAAAATTGCAAACTACGCAGAGATTTATATCAACGATGCTTTCGGAGCTTCCCATCGTGCACACGCCACAATTCATGCTTTGCCTTCAGTGATGAAAGATAAAGGTATCGGCTTTCTAATTGAAAAAGAAATCACGATGTTGGATTCCTTATTGGTCAGCCCAAAACGCCCTTACATCGCTGTGATGGGCGGAGCGAAAGTTTCTGACAAAATTGCTGTTTTTGAAAGATTGATGGACATCGTTGATGGCTTTATCGTTGGTGGAGCTATGGCTTACACTTTCCAGAAAGCGCAAGGGTTGGCTGTTGGTAAATCTTTAGTTGAAAACGACAAGTTGAAATATGCCAAAGAAATGATTGAGCGTATTGAAGCTCGCGATAAAACTATTTTGTTGCCAGTGGATCATATCGCAACAAAAGGGATCACAGATGTACAGCATGCGCATACAACTCGTGACGTGAGTATTGCAGAAGATGAGTTGGGCGTTGATATCGGTCCAAAAACTATTCAGAACTTTTCTGCTGCTTTACGTGAAGCGGGAACTATTTTCTGGAATGGCCCTATGGGGATTTTTGAAAATCCTGCGTTTGCAAAAGGGACTTTTGGTGTGGCACAAGCTATTGCAGAAAGTAAGGGCGTAAAAATTGTTGGTGGTGGTGACTCTGCTGCTGCAGCAGAAGCCTCTGGCTTTGCAGGCAAAATGACTCATATCTCAACTGGTGGCGGAGCTTCTTTGGAGTACCTTCAAGGGGACAAGCTTCCTGGTTTAGAGATTTTGCGTTCGAAAAGATAATTGAGGTTTGATTTGAAAAAGATTTTCGCTGCCAATTGGAAGCTTTATAAGTCCCCTAACGACACGCGCGTGTTTTTTACTCAATTTAAACAAGTGAGTAAAAAAACAACGGGCGAGTTGGTTTTCTTTCCTTCCGCTATTTCACTTGAGGCCACAGCGACTGCTTTGCAGGGCAGTAGTATCAAGTGGGGGGCGCAGAATTGTTTCACTCAGGCGCAAGGCGCTTATACGGGAGAAAATTCAGCGCAAGTTGTGAAGGAAATGGGTGGAAGTTATATTCTGGTTGGCCACAGCGAGCGTCGCCAAATTTTTGGTGAAACAGATGCTTTGATTGCTGAAAAAGTCGCTTTCGTTCAGGGCATCGGCTTAACTCCTATGTTGTGCGTGGGAGAAACATTGGACGAGCGAGAGGCGAAAAAGACTTATCGAGTTTTGGAAACCCAATTAGAACTTGGGTTGTCTAAGGCAGACAATACAAAGCCCCTAGTGATAGCCTACGAACCTGTATGGGCTATTGGCACTGGAAAAGTAGCGACCCCAGAACAAGTTGCTGAAACGCACACTGATGTGTTTCAAATCTTGCAAAGACTAGAGTTTAGCACGGCGCCTATTTTGTATGGTGGAAGTGTGAAGCCGGACAATGCGGCAGGTTTAATAAAGCAGCCGCATGTAAATGGTTTCTTAGTCGGTGGAGCTTCTTTAGACCCGCAATCTTTTATTGAGATTGCGTCGGTCTAGCCATTGCCTTCGTCATTTTCTTTGGCGGAGTTTTTAAGAGACTCCTCCAGTTCTTTCCGATCTTTTTTAGAAAGAGATTTTAAGGCCTTTTCGAAGGCCTTTTTATTTTTTTGATATAATGGCTGAATTATTTCTGCTGCCGCCATCGAAGGGTCTGCAGTGAAAGTGATCACCGAGACACGTACGATTTGTAGGATCAACTCAGGTGATGGAGCTGCTTTTTCATTAAGAGCATTGTCGACCGCAGTTTCGAGGACTTTGAGAATTTCTTGCACTTTTGTATCCACGTCTTTTTCAGTCCGGGTCTCAGAGACTTTTAAATCTGCAAGGTTGAACTTTTCAAGCTGAGTGACAGACTCTTTCGAATTCGCGGCAAAGCTTGAAAGAGGGAGTAGGATACAAAGAATGAGGGGCAGGAGTCTTTTGTTTTTCATTATTTCTCCTTGATCATGACACCGATAAGTTCACGATTGTGTAGTGATTGATTGTTGCTGCGATAGAAGTCGCTAACATAACCACCATTTTTTCCCCAATCCGTTTTTATTTCAATATGTCCCGCATGTTTTGCATCCCGAGTGTTACGATAAACTAAGATCGCACCTTTAGGAGCATCCTCAGGTTTTTTAATCAGGTCTTTGTAGCGAGGATCTGCCATCATGTTGGTGAAACCGCGTCTTTTAAGATCCGCTATTCCGTAACGAGCTTTTGATCCTGGAAGATAGTCATCGACTAAATCTCCGCCAAGAAGGGCTCGTTTGACATAACGATAGCAAAGTCTTATCGAACGAGGTTTCTTGTTCCGCATGCCGTAGGCAATTGTTTTTCCAACTTCAGGGCTGGTAGAGTATTTAGCAACTTCAGGAAATTGGCTCCATGTTTCGTCAGGAACTGTTTTCTCGGTATCTCCAGAAATCTCGCGACCCACAGTCTTAATATCTTCCTGATTTTTTTTGGTTACAGAGGGGGGCGTGCTATCACAAGTCAGGCAAACATCGCCCTCAGTTTTTTTGGGATCGGTATTTTTAGCTAAGTTCGGATCTTCACTGACCACAGGCTTCTGGTTTTTCAGGACGTCCTGTTTGGTTGGTAAAGAAGGAAGAGGAGCAACTCCTTCTTCTTTAATCCCGGCACCATCACGACGAGCACGCGCAAAAAGAGCCAATTCAGGATCGTCAACGTCTGCGCCTCCTTTGTCTTTAAAGGTGAGCCAAGGATCTTTTTGCGAAAAGTAGACCCAAGTTTCATCACCCACTTTAGGTGTGTTTTTGCCGCGTTGACCATTTACTTCTGTGATACGAATTTTAACGCCGTAAGAGCCAGTTCCGGAAAGATAGCGAGTTTCTAAAATAGTCCCCTTTGAGCCCTCGGGAATGGTAAATTGGACGTTTTTAGAGTTTTTGCGAAAGTCGACACTGGAGCGACCATAGAGATCGCCAGTGAGTATCAACTCATTGAGTTCAGCAATACCTTGCGCATGAACGGTGCTGCTCAGGAATACGAATGCTAAAATTAAATGAGAAAGTCGTTTCAATAAAATCAAAATGATACTCCTAAGCCTCTCATCGGAAAGTTAACTTTCTAAAAGAGGCTAGGAGTTCATATTTTAGACTAAGGTCTAGAATAAAGCGTTCTTAGGAGTGCGAGGGAAAGGTATAACGTCTCGGATATTGGTCATGCCAGTGATGTACATCATCATGCGCTCAAAGCCCAAACCAAAACCAGCATGGGGGAAGCTGCCATAACGACGTAGATCTAAATAGAATGAGTATTCTTCAGGGTGTAAGCCCACTTCTTTCATTCTTTTTTCAAGAAGCTCTAGGTTGTCTTCCCGTTGCGAACCACCGATAATTTCTCCAATTCCAGGAGCCAACAAGTCCATCGCTCGAACGGTTTTACCGTCTTCATTCAGCTTCATGTAGAAAGCTTTGATTTCTTTTGGATAGTCCGTCACGAAAACTGGTTTTTTGAAGTGCTCTTCAGCTAGATATCTTTCGTGTTCTGATTGCATATCGATACCCCACTCAACAGGGTATTCGAACTTCTTGCCGCACTTCTTCAAAATGTCGATCGCTTCCGTGTAGGTCACGCGACCAAATTCGCTGTTAAGGACATTGTTCAGCTTATCAAAAAGTCCTTTTTCTACGAACTGATTGAAAAATTCCATTTCCTCTGGGCATTGCTCCATCACGTAACGGATGATGAACTTGATCATGTCCTCGCCCAGTTCCATGTCTGCAGACAAGTCGGCAAAAGCAATCTCAGGTTCGATCATCCAGAACTCAGCTGCGTGGCGAGAAGTGTTTGAGTTCTCAGCGCGGAAAGTGGGTCCGAAGGTATAAATGTTGCGGAAAGCTGCGCAGTAAGTTTCGCCGTTCAATTGACCGCTCACAGTCAAATTAGTCTCTTTGCCGAAGAAGTCTTGGCTGGCGTCGATGCTGCCATCTTCTTTTCGTGGAAGTTTGTCCAACTTCATGGTGGTCACGCGGAACATTTCGCCAGCACCTTCAGCATCAGATCCGGTGATGATTGGTGTGTGGACGTGAACAAATCCTTGGTCTTGGAAGAATTTATGAATCGCATAGGCAAGGACCGAGCGCACACGGAAAACCGCCGAAAAAGTGTTCGTGCGAGGACGAAGGTGCGCAATTTCGCGTAAAAATTCGAAGCTATGTCTTTTGTTTTGCAGTGGATATTCAAGGTCCGCCTTTTGGAAGACATCAATTTTGGAAGCAATCACTTCAAAAGTTTGACCTGCACCTTGAGATTTTACCACTTTACCTGTGACGTAAATAGAGCTCGCGATAGAAAGTTTTGCCAGTTCTTCGAAGTTTGCCAAATTTGAATCGAAAACGACTTGAACTCCTTTGAAAAAAGTTCCGTCATTGAGCTCGATGAAACCAAAGTTTTTTTGGTCACGGATTTTACGAATCCAGCCAGACAAAAAGACTTCTTTATCGAGGTATTTCTCAGTTTCTCTAAAGAGCGATTTTACAAGAGTTGTTTCCATGGAGACCCTTTCAACAAGGCCCTTAAAGTATTTCATCTTGCTCTTTTTGACCAGTCCCTTGAGGGAGGAGAATTCTAAAGACGTATCGCGTTATTGTTTCGATTGTATCCTAAAATCAGCACCTTACATTCTTTTCAAATCTGTCAGGTTTTTAATAAATGCCTCTTGCACCCTTTTCTGTTTTCGAGGAAAGTAGGCCCAGCACTTAAAAATCGAATTTTTACTCAACTGCGTGGGAGTCGTTGTTCACCATGAAAGTGACCTTTGCTGATATTCAAAAAGCTCGTGAAACCATTAAAGATATTATTTCTCCGACCGAGATGAGTCATTCGATCAGCGCGAGCAAGCTGTTAAATTCTGAAATCTATTTTAAATTTGAAAACACCCAACGCACAGGCAGTTTTAAGTTTCGGGGTGCCTACAACAAAATCTCAAACTTAACGACAGAGGAAAAAAATCGAGGCGTTGTGGCCAGCTCTGCAGGAAATCACGCCCAAGGCGTTGCCTTATCGGCGAGTTTGGCAGGAGTCAAAGCTACAATCGTGATGCCTGAAAATGCGTCTATCAGCAAAACGACGGCGACTCGTGGATACGGTGCTAATGTCATCCTTAAGGGCGAGATTTACGATGAGGCATACGACCACGCGCAAAAGCTTGAAAAAGAACACGGATTCACTTTTGTTCATCCTTACCAAGATCCTTATGTGATTGCCGGTCAAGGAACGATCGGATTAGAAATTCTGGAAAAAGTTCCTGATTTAGATACGGTGATTGTTCCCATCGGTGGTGGTGGTTTGATCAGCGGCGTGGCTTTGGCTGTAAAGTCTATCAATCCAAAGATTCGAGTTATTGGTGTTCAGAGTGATCGTTCTCCAGGTATGGCTCATCTTTTTAAGCACCAACCGCCACAATCAGTGAAGCGTGCAGCGACGATTGCTGATGGTATCGCGATCAAAAATCCGTCGACTGTTATTTATGAGAATTTTATTTCCAAGTACGTCGATGAAGTCGTGACAGTGAGTGATGACGAAATTGCAGAGGCCATTGTGTTTTTAATGGAAAGAGCAAAGACTGTGGCTGAGGGATCTGGTGCTGCTTCCATGGCAGCCGCCATGTCTCGCAATCTTAATTTAGGAAATAAATGTTGTATCATTGTCAGTGGCGGTAACATTGATTTGAATATCGTTGCAAAAATTATCGATCGTGGTCAGATCATTCGTGGACGTCTGTGTGAGCTCTCTGTGATTGTGGATGACTTACCAGGAAACTTGAGTCGTTTGACTGAAGCTATTGCAAAAGAAAAAGCGAACATTTTAGAAGTGAAGCACGCTCGTGTCTCTGCCGGATTGTCTTTGCGAGAAACGCGCATTGATTTCGTGCTTGAGACTTCAAGTCGAGAGCATGTTGATAAAATCAAAGGTGCACTCGAGGCAGCCGGGGCGAAAATTATTTAATCACGAACTCGTTAAGTTCATTTGACCCCAGGAAAATCGCGACCAAAAATCAACGGGTCGCACTTGAAAAGCTTAGGGCGACCAGCTCTTACTTTTTTCAATGAGAAAGCGAACATCTGGATTGGGTTCTCGACGCTGTCGCGTGATTGCATAAAATCTCTGCTCAACTGTGTGCAGTTTGTGCAGCACAAATACTTCCTTATTTTTTATTTCATTGATGATACCCATTTCGGGTATTACTGCGATACAGCCCGAGCGAATTGCCAACACACGCAGGAGTGCAGTGTCATCAACTTCGCCACGGACTTTGATGTTCTTAAACTGCTCTAGATAGGCGTCTAATTCGGGCTTTGATTCAAATTGGGGACCCGGTATAAAGATCGGTAATGTGCTAAGGACTTGGTTTAGATTCTTTTTGGATTTCCACTGACCATCATTTTTTACAACAAACACCAATGGGGATGATTTCAGGACATTTGAGTGGAAGTTAGTTTTGCTATCAGATTTTGCATTACGAGAAGTCAGCACGACATCAAGTTCGTGTTCACCCAGCTGTTTCATCAAATTATTTTGATCTCCAGTGACGATTTCAAATTTAAGGTTTTGCTGACTTATAAGTGGTTCAATAAACTCAAATTGAAAGTTTCTAGATAATCCAGAAATGGCGCCGATTCTTAATGTCCGCTTTTTGGGTAAGGCTCCCTTGGTCGCCCAATTAATCAATTCTCGACTGGATTCAAAAATCGACTCAGCATACTCAGCAACTTTTCGTCCTTCATCGGTTATTTCCGGTCGTCTTGGATTTGATCTATCCACTAAGGTTAAGCCAAGAGTTTCTTCAAGTTGTTTTACTTGGGAAGTCACAGCGGATTGAGC
Source organism: uncultured Bdellovibrio sp. (assembly GCA_964431515.1). Classification (GTDB taxonomy): domain Bacteria; phylum Bdellovibrionota; class Bdellovibrionia; order Bdellovibrionales; family Bdellovibrionaceae; genus Bdellovibrio. Next base: position 24,854 of record CAYSKF010000005.1, on the reverse strand, counting down.
AATAAAAAGTTCATTGGCAGTTTTAGTGAAGCTGATATTTTTTGAGAAGATCCAGAAAACATAAAGATGATGGTGATTCAGTCTTTGCATATCTTTTAAATATATAAAAAACAGATGTCATACAACTATATTATCTATTTTTAATAATTTTTAAAAAGTCTCATAATTCTGCTAAGAAGGAGACAAAAATTATGAAAATTCCAAGAATCACAGTGGCTCATGGTGATGGGATAGGTCCAGAGATTATGAGTGCAACCCTCAATATTCTAGAAGCTGCACAGGCCAATTTAGCTATTGATACAATTGAAATAGGTGAAAAGGTATATCACCGAGGACAACTTGCTGGAATTGATGAGAGCTCTTGGGAAACACTTTTGAAGAATAAGATTTTTTTAAAGGCTCCCATCACAACGCCGCAAGGAGGAGGAATTAAAAGTCTCAATGTCACAGTCAGAAAAACGTTAGGCCTTTATGCTAATGTTCGTCCATGTAGGTCTTATTCACCCTTTGTACAAACCAAACATCCGAAGATGGATTTAGTTATTATTCGAGAAAACGAAGAAGATCTGTACGCTGGCATTGAGCACCGTCAAACGGATGAAGTTTATCAATGTCTTAAGCTGATCACTCGTCCGGGTTGTGAAAAAATTGTACGCTATGCTTTTGAGTACGCAAGAAGAAATAGTAGAAAAAAAGTCACTTGCTTTACAAAAGACAATATTATGAAAATGACAGATGGCTTATTTCATAAGGTGTTTGATGAAATAGGTGCGGAATATCAAGACATCGAAAAAGATCATTGGATCGTTGATATTGGCGCTGCAAAGCTTGCTGACACCCCAGAAGCATTTGATGTCTTGGTCATGCCCAATCTTTATGGAGACATCCTCAGTGATGTGACGGCTCAAATTGCAGGATCTGTAGGATTAGCCGGATCGGCAAATATCGGTGAACAGTGCTCAATGTTTGAAGCTATACATGGTTCAGCTCCAAGAAGAGCTGGACAAAACTTAGCAAACCCAAGTGGACTTTTACTTGGAGCGGTTCAAATGCTGGTTCATATGGGACAAGGGCAAACGGCTGCTAAAATTCACAATGCATGGCTAAAGACTATTGAAGATGGCGTTCATACTTACGACATTTATCGTGAGGGCGTAAGTAAAAAGAAAGTTGGAACTAAAGAGTTTTCATTAGCTTTGATTGAACGCCTTGGAGAGGAACCAAAATCATTACAAGCGGCCCAATATTTAGACTCTGTGCCGCTGGATTTAAAATATCAACGGCCTTCAAATTATAAGGCCGCAAAGAAAGATTTGGTTGGAGTCGATGTCTTCGTGAGTGAAGAAGATCGAAGACCATCTGTATTGGCTGAAAAACTTATGACAGCCGTAAGGCATTTGCCATTAGAGCTGCAGATGATATCGAATCGAGGAGTGAAAGTTTGGCCACAAGGGCTTAGCGAGACTTTTTGTACAGATCATTGGAGATGTCGACTTGTAACTAAGAATAACGGCATTAGCAATATGGCTGTTCATTGGATGCTGATGAAAAATTTGACGGAAAATGGAATTGATATTGTTAAAACAGAGAACTTATATCTGTTTGACGGAGAAAAGGGATATTCTCTTGGTCAAGGGCAATAGGCACCCATTTTGGGGACAAGAAATTCTATTTGTGACAAAACATAAAAAAGAAACAATCCTAGCTTCGCTTTTTGTGGAGCTAGGACTTTCTTTGAGAGTGGCTGATGTTGATACAGATCTCTATGGAACATTCTCGGGGGAAGTTGAAAGGCCTGGTACTGCTCGAGAAGCCTTGCGTGCAAAAATCAAAGCAGCAATTCATCTTTACCCAAAGACTAGATTTTTTCTTGCAAGTGAAGGAAGTTTTGCGCCCCATCCTATCATTGGATTGGTGCAATCAGATTTGGAATCACTTTTACTTTTTGATCGGGCAGAAAATATTGAAGTGTATGCGGAATCAATTTCAACAATAGTTATTCACGATGAAATAGCGATTACTCATTTTGATGAATTAGAATCATTTTTAAAGAAAAATCAATTTCCGACCCATGCGCTGATTGTGCGTCCATCGACCTCGTTTGATCCAATATTTAAAGGAATAAAGACGGAATCTAACTTAAGGAAATCATTGTCTGAATGTATTTTTAAATCTGAGAATGGTCGGGTGATTGTTGCCACAGATCTTCGTGCACATCACAATCCTACGCGACAAAAAGTGATATATAATGCCGGGTTAAAGCTTATCGAATCATTAAAATCTTTATGTCCTCAATGTGACTATCCAGGATTTCGCATTGTTAATGGTATACCGGGTCTTCCTTGTCGTGATTGCGGGCACCGGAGTGCATTTTTTTACAAGGTTTTGTTGGAATGTGGAAAGTGCTGTTATTCTGAAGAGAGAAAGAGGCCTGATGGAGTCTTATCCATAGGCCCTGAAGAATGTGAGATCTGCAACCCATAATCGAACAGGGTTCTTGAGCGTTGGTATTCTTTCTATAGTTGAGTTGCAAGTGGGGGTTGAGTCATCAGCGGAGCTTCTCTAAAATTCTTTGGCAGTTCGCCCGTAAGACTTTCCAAGAAGGCTTGAATATTAGCAACCTGCGTTTCTGAAAGTTCTTTATTAAGTTGAAGTTTGCCCATCCATTTAATTGCTGTTGGCAGATCATGCGCCGAACTGTCATGAAAATAGGGCGCAGTTTGTGCAATATTTCTAAGCGAGGGGACTTTAAATAAGTAAAGATCCGCTTCATTTTTGCTGACCTCAAATCGTCCTTTATCTGGTGTTTTTGAATTTGTTAAAAGCCAATAGTCTTGGAACACACCAAACTTTTGCATACTTCGTCCACCAATGGCTGGTCCATTGTGGCAACTCGCGCAACCGACTGTGATAAACTCTTGTAAACCCAATCGAGCTTCTTTGCTGAGAGCTTTCACGTCACCTTCCAGGTATTTGTCAAACTTAGATGGTGTTGTTAGACTTCGCTGGTAGATTCCTAATGATCGTGCTGCATTTTTTAGATTAAAAAAGTCTTCTTCCTTGGGAAAAGCCTTTTTGAACAAAGGCTCATAGTCCGCAGCTTTAAGTCTTTGTAAAGCTTCTTGTTCTGATGAGTTGCCCAGACTGAGTGGAGTTGTGAATGCGCGCAGCGCTTGTTCTTCAAGACTTTCTCGATCATTTCGCCAGTGTACGATGGTTTGATATTTCAAGTTGAGAATCGACTGTGCATTTCTTGCACCCTTGTTGCCGTTAAAACCACTCGATTGAGGAAGACGATCGGTGCTGTAGTATTGGGGCTGGTGGCATCGCACACAGGCCGTGCTGCCATCCTTTGATAGACGATAATCGAAAAAGAGTTTTCGTCCCAGTTCAATTTGTTCGGCCGTCATTTTGTCGATCTTTTCTGGTTTGGTCGGGATAACGCCGAAGAGTGATTTCGCCGTCTTCACGAGTTCACGTTCATTACTGAGGGCAATAGAGGGAAGGCTTAAAAGAAAAATTGAAACTATATAATGTCTTAAATTATTCATTGGGACCCCGGTTTGTTTTTTGTGTCTTCTTGTCATTGTGGCTATTGGTTTCCTTGACGGCAATCTAAAATCTATCGGAATAACTAGGCTTTGTACTTCGAAAAGGATTGGAACTTCATAAATAGATTGGCGTGATTCGTGAATACTTACTCGACATTTGTCCTGAAGTTTTCAGTAAACCGAGTGTTATCTAAAGGTGTCTATCGGCTCACCGATACTAGATAAGTTCGCATTTTTTACGAAGGTTTATATGAAAAAACTGAGAATTTTTAAAAAATGGACCGAATCTCCTGAGGATGAATTCACTTTTACGAAAGATAAACAGTTAAAAATTAAAAATTTATTCAATAATCAGTACGACATCATACAAATGATCTCTGCTTCGTTTGAGCATTTGATTTCGGCAATAAGTGGAATCTGCGTCGATTCTGAAAAAATGAATAAGGTCAGTGAAGACTTTCAAAAGGAATTTATACATCAAAAAAAGATTGTAGCCACCTTCGAAAGTAACACAAAAATTTTATCACATCTTGCGGAAACTTTTGAGAAGAACAATAAACTCATCGAGGTCATAGCAGATAAGTTATCTCTGATCGATGATATTGTATTTCAAACGAATATATTGTCATTGAATGCCTCGATAGAAGCTGCGAGGGCGGGTGAAGCTGGAAAGTCTTTTGCTGTTGTCGCGGAGGCTGTTAGAAGTTTATCTAGGTCTAGCGCAGAAAGTGCGAAAGATATAAAAGAAGCAACCTTAAATATAAAGAAAAATAGTGTAGAGATGCTTGAGAGTTTTAAACAGTTCAACTCTTTTATTTCTTCTCACACTCAAGAGCTTACTGAGAATGCCAATCGTCTCGATTGTGAAACTGTCGCATTGCAATCTACAATTCTTGCAATGCAGATTCGTAGCAACGACAGCTCAGCAAAGGCGACTCAAGATCAAAATCGCGTGAAAAATGATCTGGAAAAGTTGACTAAGATGACTAGCGATCTGATTGGACAGCTTACTGGGAAACCGATCATTGATTTGAGTGCGGAACAAGTTGTCGAGAATATCGATAAATATGTGATAGTCGATGTTAGAAATTTGAACGAGTACAACGATGATTTATCTCATATTCAAGGGTCATCACTTGTGACACTTGGAGCTGATTTAGAGGGTTACTTGCAGAATGCCGATAGAACAAAAACTTATCTGTTTGTTTGCCGCAGTGGCGGCCGGTCTTCAAAAGCCGCCAGGTTGGCGCAGTCTTATGGACTTAATCATATCTACAATCTTAATGGTGGGATGCTCGAGTGGAATAAACAAGGGCATCCCGTTGCTGCGTAGAATGAAGGCATAGAGATAGAATATTTCTATCTCTATCTCTTAAAATTGAATTTTTCGTTCAAAGTGACAAGTGTATCCACCAGGATTTTTTTGTAAGTAATCTTGGTGGTAGTCTTCAGCATTCCAGAACTCGCCGGCTTTCACAACCTGTGTGACAACAGGAGCTTTCCAGGCGTTGGACTTGTTGACTTTATCAATCACGCTTTGTGCTTCTTCTTTTTGTTTTTCTGACGTGTAAAAGATAGCACTGCGATATTGAGTGCCAATATCATTGCCTTGTCTATTGCTAGTTGTGGGATCATGTATTTTGAAGAAATACAAAAGCAGATCTTCGTACTTCAATTTACTCGGGTCGAAGTTAATCTTAACGCTTTCAGCGTGGTTGGTTGTTCCCGTTTTTACCAAGTTATAGGTGGCATTCTTAACTTCTCCACCCATGTAACCAACTTGAGTTTCGACAACCCCGGGAAGTTTTCGCAATAAATCTTCAACACCCCAGAAGCATCCACCGGCAAGGTACGCAGTTTCTACAGCACTCATTTTTGCATCCTTTTTATTTACTTTCCCATGGGCTGTTAGACCCATGCACAGAAATAAAGCTGATATGAAGGTCAATATTGTTTTCATAAATATAAGTTAACACTGTTGACGGCTTTGCGAAAAGTTATTCTTTTCCGTAGCCGCCGCCAGAGCCGGAACATAATGTTATGATGTCTCCAGCTGCAAATTTTTGCTGTCCCCAAGGAGGAAGTTCTTTGGTGCTTCCCGCCTGTTCAAAGGAAACCTCACATGCGTCTCCGTGGCTGCAGTTTTTTTGCAGGCGAGGACGGTTCTTCGTGAGTTCAGTCATCCAAGAAGCCGTGATGTCTCCGCGTGCTTCAAGTTTGAATAGAAGTCCTTTGCCGCCAGGGTTCTTACCTTTGCCGCCCTCCGAGTTGCGATGATCTACGCGAACGACACGGACAGGAAGTTCTCGCTCTAACTTTTCAATAGACAAAGCACTCACTTGAGCATGTGCACCAGCTGCTTGCGAGCTGCCTCCTTGACCACCTGGTAAAGAGACATAGGCACGCTGGTTGTTGGCTTGTATTTCAAAACTTAAAGGACAGTGACTGCTCACGGCTGTCTCGTTTTTTTGATGGATTTGATTTAAAGCCAAATCCATTGCAGTTTCAATTGCGGCCACTCCACAAGTCATACCTTTGTAGGTTGGTGCTGGGTATTTTCCAACAAGCCAGCAGCCTGTGGGTTTGGTGATCTCTAATACCGAGAAAGACCCTGAGTTGGCCATTTGTTCAAGGCCGTAGAAGCGGCTGATGGCGTGAAAGCACGCACCATAGGCTGCAGACTCGGTCAAAGAAAGAGTTTTCGAAGCGCTTGTTCCGCCGAAGTCGATGGCAATGCGCCCCTCGTGAATGTCCAAATTCATGCGTAGCAATTCACCACTGTCTAGTACAACATCAACGCGGGCTTCCCCAGAAGCTCGCTCGCTGATTTTTTGCACTGCTGTTCTGTGCGAAAGGTCTATGTAATCTTCAATCAATTCGCCGGTAATCGTAAATCCGGTAAACTCTAAAACATCGACAAGTTTTTGTCCTTGCTGAATCAGTTCTTTGCACTGTTGTTTGACCCATTCAACAAAGTTGGGAGGACAAGCGGGGTGAGCTTGAATCGCTGAAAGAATCACTTCGTTGAGTTGATTCTTTTGTCGCAACGGTGTTGGAGGAATGCGCAGGCCTTCTTCTTCGATGGATTTAACAAGTTTGATATTTTTATCAAGACTGCGACGGTTCACCCATAATAAATCTTCAGAGACTGCCATAATAAAAGTTATCTCTGATAAAAGACTGCCACCACTATAGGGATCATTCAAAAGAGCGATATCGCCCTCTTGAAGTTTCAGATATTGGCTTGCGACCTTTGCTGCTGTGGTGAGGGTTCCATAGGTTGTTGGTTGCTCTCCACGCACGGCAAGGACATCACCATCAGTGGTCATAAGAGCAGATTCGCCTTTTAGAAATTCATTGAGTAAAGAATGGAACAGTTCAAGTTGATAGCTCATAATCTCTCCCGCAAAACCTGTGCGCCCCAAATTGCCGTAGCATAAGATTCGCTGAACTCCTGGTTGTTGATGACCGAGTAAGGATCTTTTTTGAAAACATTGGCGAAGACGGAAGCCAGTGGGCCGGTCACGATCATTTTCTTTCTTTGTCGATGCAGGACGGCTTCGATTGCCAGTCTTTGCATAGCAAGACTTTGCAGACCTTTTGATAATTGGGACACTTCGTTGTTTTCGGCTTTGCTCAGCTTCGAGAGTGTAAAAAAGGCGTTTTTGAACCTTTGAATGCCTTGAGGTGAAAGGCGATCTTCAAGGCCTGGGACTCGTGATAGCTTGCTGTTTTCCGCCCAGAGATCCAGCAGGCTCAGTTTTTGTCCACGACCCATAAACATCGGGCCAGGCTCCCAACCCTCTTGAGTTTTTGAAAAATCGAATCTGCCAAAGCCATTCAGTGTGATTCCTGAGGTGGGTTGAATTCCAATTTCGACATTTTTTAAGTGAGGAACTTCGACATCTCCCCAGGGGCTTGACCATGTCTTGACCCATTCAGAGCCTGAGATAAGCAAAAAGCTTTCCAATCCAAGATACAGAATATCGGATTTTTCGCTGCCACCAAAAACAGTTCCAATTGCAGTGTAAGCGGAAAAAAGATTGTTGATTTCTTGTGACTGATCTTCTGTTTTGTTTTCTGAAGAAAGCTTTCCGGATGAGGATAGGAAATAAATTTGATCTTTTGCTAAACCGCCTTGAAGTGCCTCGTGGATTTCAGCTTTACTTTCAGAGTAAATGCCAGAGATTGTGGCACTTAAAGCATTCTTATTCCATCTTTTGACTTCATCTGCAGAGTCACTGTTTTCAGGAGTAAAAACCTCGAGGCCCTTTTCCTGTAAAAAAGCCTGAGCTTTTTTAAGATTCTCCGAATTGATAGGGGAATGAAGGAAGTGCAGGCAGACCTTCTTGCTATCCATCATCTTAATTTTTTCAGCGATGGATTCAAGTTGTTCTAAGTTGATCGGTGTTTCGATGGTGCCATCTGCAAGCACACGTTCTTGAATGGAAAAAAGAAGATTTTCATCCGTTAAAGGGCGCGCTCCTTTGTTGCTGAGGTTCAGCCAGTGTTCAAAACCTTCGGTTGTGATATGGGCCACAGCTCCGCTTAATTCGAAGTCCAAAAGCTTTTTGGGTATACGTAAGCTGACAAAAGCCTGATGGGGCTTATTTTCTAAGTTCTCAGAGATAAACTGACTTAGAGATTGTTTAAGCCCCTCACGAGCAAGATAGACTCGTTTTTGGGCGATTGGTTCTGAATTCGAAAGCAGTGTGTATTCAGCGAAGGATTCTCCGACACTCACGCCTAACTGGACGCTCTTTTGCATTTTTAAACGCTCTCTATGTTGAATTTGCTTTGGAAAGTTGTTAAAGCTAGGCGGTTACGTATAGCAAAAAAAATGATCTAAGCAAAGGATTCTAAAGTGAAGATTTCTCCCGAAATTCTGAACCTGGTTCCGTATAAACCTGGTAAGCCTATTTCTGAGACTCAACGCGAGTATGGGCTCACGACCGTCTATAAACTGGCGAGCAATGAAAATCCCCTAGGCCCCAGTCCTAAAGCAATGGAAGCTGTTAAAAAGGCCTTAGATCATCAGCATTTGTATCCAGATCCTTCTCATTTTGAACTCTTACAAACTCTGTCAAAACAGTGGGGTTTTCCAACAAATCAACTGGGAATTGGGAATGGCAGCGACGAGTTGATTGACTTGTTAACTCGCATTTTTTGTGAACCCAAAGACGGAGTTTTGACTTCTGCCGCTGCATTTAATGCTTATGAAGTCAGTGCCCCTGCGAATAGAGCCGTTATTCATAAAATTCCGATGAAAGAGGGCTATCGCTTTGATTTACCTGCGATTGCTGATTATTTTCTAAGTCATCCCGAAAAAAATATTCGCATTATTTTTGTGTCGAATCCCAACAACCCGACGGGAACTTATGCGACCAAAAGTGAAGTCGAAGCCTTTTTAGAAAAAGTTGGAAATCGCGACGATGTCATGGTGATTTTTGATGAGGCTTATAACGAGTTTGTACGTGCTTCAGATTATGTTTCTGCACAAAAATACATCAGCAAATACAAAAATTTGATTGTCCTGAGAACATTTTCCAAAATCTACGGTTTGGCTGGTTTCCGCCTAGGTGCGATGATTGCGCCAGTGGAAGTTATCGAAGTCTTTAACCGGGTGCGCAAACCTTTTAATGTCAATGACTTAGCGCAAGTGGCGGCAAATGCAGCTCTGCAAGATAAAGAATTTATTGAGCGATCGCAGCAGATTTGTTGGAAAGGGCTTGATTACTTCTATAAGAAGTTAGAAGAATTGGGTCTGCCATACATTCCTTCTCAAGGGAACTTTGTCATGTTTGACACCCTTCGCGATGCCGGTAAGGTTAATGAAGCCTTATTGCGTCGTGGAATCATTATGCGTCCGTTGTTTAACTACGGTTTTAAAACGCATTTGCGTTTGAGTGTTGGCCTTGAGCATGAAAATGAAGCGGCGATAAAAGCTCTTGCAGAAGTGCTTAAAGAGGTTCCCGCACTCGCCTAAAAGAGTGCGTATTTTTGGAGAGTTATGGGAATGGTAGTTACGATTGATGGTCCTGCGGCATCTGGCAAGTCTTCTGTAAGTCGCGAGCTTGCTCGTCGGCTAGGGTGGAGTTGGGTTTCCACAGGGGCGTTCTATCGAGGCTTGGCATTCGCAGCCCTTCAACTGCAAATTGATTTAGATGATGTAAAAAGTTTGGCAGAACTGACGCACAATCCAGTTTGGAGCGTGCGTATGGATGATGCGCGCACAAAAGTTTTCTTTCAAGACCAAGACGTGACAGATTTGATTGCTCATGAGGATGTCGGCAGCTTTGCCAGCAAAGTGAGTCATTACCCAGAAGTTCGCAGTGCTTTACTTGAAGCGCAAAGAAACTGCAGCAAAGTGACTGAAGGCTTGGTTGCCGAAGGTCGCGATTGCGGGACTGTTGTTTTTCCACAGGCAGAGGCGAAAGTTTATTTAACAGCTTCAAGTGAACATCGAGCAGCTCGTCGTGCAGTTGAGCTAGGACTTGATCAGGGCGACATGGCTAAGCAACAACAACAACGCGATTTGCAAGATTCTACGCGCAAAGTAGCTCCAATGGCTGTGCCGCCTGATGCACTTGTTGTCGACACCACTGAACTGAATTTGAATCAAGTTGTGGATAAGGTTGTTGAGTACGTGAAAGGTAAGATCTAATCATGGTTAAAATGTCAGCGATCTATCAAGGTGAAAAACACTGTGAATTAGTTCATGGGCCTTCGGGCGCAACTGTTGCGACAGATGCTCCTCGTGACAACCACGGAAAAGGGGAGGCGTTTTCACCGACGGATCTGTTGTCAGTTTCCACTGGTGCATGCATGTTAACAGTGATGGCGATTGCTGCAGAAAAAGACGGTGTCGAACTTAGAGGTTCCCGCGTTGATGTGACGAAAGAAATGAGTGCTCATCCACGTCGTGTGCAAAAGTTGACTGTGACTTTGCATCTTCCGCAAAGTGTTCCGCATGATTATCGTAAAAAGCTTGAAGAGATCGCATTAAATTGCCCTGTGAAGTTGAGCTTGCATCCGGATATTGACATGCCGGTTGTTTTTCATTTTGATATTTAAAATTCTATATTTCGGTTCCTGGACATTCTTTAGGGTCTGGGAATCAATGCTTCCTGCTTGAATTTTCTTCGAAGGCCCTTACGCTTTAAGAATGAATAAAAATTTAATTATCATTGTTTGCGGTCTTTTCCTTCTTTCCTGTTCCACATTGTCTACAAAAAGAGAGCCCGCAGTTTCTCAGCCCTTTGCTCCGGTGAAAGCGGGGGATTTGTTTGCTGGTAACGAGCCTTTGCATTTTGAGCTTGAAGCTCCATTAAAAGAATTTTTGGCTAAAGTTCAGAGCACACCATTTCCTCAGAATAAAGAGATCAAGACGACTGGGATACTTTCTTATATCAATGAAAAACAACACAAAGTTGAATTGCCCGTTGAAATTCAAGTGAAGGGTTTTTCAACCTTGATGATGTGTGAGTTTCCTAAACTGGAACTAAAAATTAAAGCTAAAGATCTGACGGGCAGTTTTTTTGACTCTATTAAAACAGTTGATTTGCATACGCATTGCCAAGAGGAAGAAAAAGCAGCGGACTATCCAGTTTTAAAAGCGTCATTTTACAATCATCGTGAAGCTTTATTGTATAAAATGGCTGAGGTTCTGCAGATTCCGACTTTTAAAGCTCGACCTGTGTTCGTTCGCTATAAAAACACTCAATATTCTTTTATGGAAAATAAAGAGTACCGAGCTTTTTTCTTAGAGGATATGGGTTCATTTCGTAAACGCTTGAATGCACAAGAAGTCAAAGGTGTTGGGGATATGATGAAAGATTTGACTTTGGCAAAGGACCCCAGCAAGGAGTCTTTGTATAGATTTTCAGATGTCAAATCAGCTTCTCAAGTAGACCCAGAGGATGCAGCTAGAATTGCCCTCTTTCAGGCGATGGTAGGTAATGGTGACTGGTTTTTAAAGGCTCATCCGGAGCATTATCGCAACCGAGATCGAAGTGATAAAAGCAATTTATGGAATGTGAAAATTGTCGAGCTGCCAGATAAGAAATGGGTTTTATTTCCCCAGGATTTTAGTTTGTCGGGGATACTCATCGGAGCTACTTATGTGATATTAGATGCTCCAACTTGGAATGTCGTTCCGAAGGAAGCTCAGAATCGCTTGAAGCAAGTTTTTCTTGATAAGAAAGCTGAAATTTACAACCTGCTAAATACTCTTAAAGACGATCCAGAGGGGGCTGAACAAATGCGAAAAGCTTTAGATAGCTTTTACAGTTATTTGGTCACAGCCCCGTAGTTTTTTAGGTGTTTTTTATTTCGTGCTGCCCGGAATTCCATCTAACATAAGGCCAATCGAAAAGTAGGGACCAGATAGATCCAAAGTGTCGATGTTGCTGTTGACGGAACCGGAGCGGGAGAATCCATCGACTTTGTTAGTTTCAATTCCGCCTTCGAAAACTAGATAAATCCATTTATGTCCAATCGACACAGAGGCTCCGTAGGCAGCATAGGGTGTTGCCAACCAACCTTCGGTTGCTTTGCGAGTGAGCTCACCATCTTGGCCCGCTGTTTTGATTTTAAACACAGTGTTGCTTCCGCCAAAACCAGCAAATGCATCCACGCGGAGAAGGTCGGTTTTGACAAATGGAACACGTGCTACAAGAAGATAAGATTGTTGCTCAATTCTAGCACTAAAGTCTGTATTTGGGTCTGGTGTTTGCTCTTCATTATTTGCAAGTCGTGCTGTCAGGCGTGCTCCGACATCTAAGTACTTCAAAAGAGGATAAGTTATTTCCAAACCAAATTGTGTCAGACTATCAAACTTCTTTAAGCCTTGTGCTTCGATGGCCTCATTGAGACTTGTGGGATTCACACTTGTAGAGCCCACTGTGAAGCGGGCTTGAACGGGAAACTCTTTCGCAGTCGCTAAAAGGGGAGTTGTAAGAAAACAGAAAGCCACCAAACTAACTGAGCGGAAATTTATCATATGTTACCTGCCATGAAAGAATGGTAGCCCTTGTATTATGTTGCCACAAGGCTAGGTGGTCTCTTGTCTTATTGATAAGCTGTGGATAAGATTATTCCTATTTTGAGGATGGAAGGCTATCTGGTCGTGAGGTTGTTGGTTTTGCTAAAAGCTTGGTTCGTATTGGGCGATAGTTCGGATTCAGTCCTTATGTTTAAGTACACTTAGCGAACACAACAGCGATAGCTTTGAGTGACTGGTGATGTAAAATAGTTTCCTCTTGGATTACAAGAGGTTGAGCTAAAATTGAACATAGTTCGAGGGTATATATCGCCGTTAGGATTACTGGTTGGTGTATTGGCGGCAAAATCAGAAAGCCAGTTATGTATATTAGGACTAAAGTTTGATGGGTTATCTAAACATGCAGCCAACCATTCGCCAGCATTGCAGAGCCGTGCTTTTGGAGTTTCTGCTCTGCATGATGCAAGGGCGTCAACCCATGTTTGAGCAGGCTTATTGGTATCAGAAATGCAAAATGCCTCTGTGCTTCCGGGGGTTCCGATTAATATATAGTTAGCAGGACATTTAGTTCTACCACCAACCGCAGCCCAAGCATTGCCGCCGTCACAGTACTCCATGACATTTATATCAGTGTTGAATCTGAGTTTACCTTTTTGAGATGGATTGCAAGATTGGCTGAGATCGCTAGCTCCAATCTTAATGTCTCCATTGACTTCAAGTTTTGCAGAGACCATGGAGTTTGAGTCGACTCCGATTCCAACATTACCTCCATTTGGGTTCAGGAATATGCTGGCATTATTATCAACTGATCCGCTGAGAATTAGCGGACTAATGTTCGTCGTACCTCCGACAATTTTTTGTCCACCAGATCTTCCATCTTTAAAGACATACTGCTGGAAGTAATCGGAGTTTGCGGCCTCCCACTTTGGTAAACCACTATTATCTGACGTTAAAAAGGAATTCGCTTGCGGATTAAGCTCAGACACATTGTTATCGCTAGATGAATATAAAAGACCATTAGTTGACGTTGAAGTAGGATAGCGAGCATTAGAAAAAGCAGGACCGGATGGCGTGTGTTGTAAGATGGATCCACTGCTAGTCCCGGATACGGATGTCATTTGTCCGCTGGAGTTTGTACCGATCAAGCTGAAGGAGGCATATCCTCCAGAGTCTGCTTTGGAATTGAGTTGTGTCTGGATGTTGTTGGTCAAACCACTCAATTTATTGAGGTCCGTGAGTGTAATTGAGGAAGCACTGGGCAGGCCATTTGCATCAGTTACTAAGACTTTATCTGCAGTTAATGGAGAGTGTTCAACAATGGCTCCTCCAGAGGAGACCATCAGGCGTCCGTTCATAAGTGTTGTTGAAGAGTTCGTGCCGCCATGTTGAATTGGCAAAACTCCAGTTGTGATTTTAGTCGCATCGACATTGCTAATCTTGTCATTTGTGATCGAGTTATTGCTGATGTGGCTCGTTACGACGGCATTTGCAGCGATATGTGTACTTTGCACGGCACCAGATTTAAAGCTAGGATTTGGATAGGTGCCAGCAAGATCTCCACCGGCTGGACCAGTTGGTGCAGCTCCTGTGATCGTTTCACTTTGCACCGCCGTCAAGCGGCCAAATGCATCCACAGTGATTTTTGCCACTGAGGTCGCAGATCCGTAAGTCCCTGCCGTGACACCTGAGTTTGACAAACCAATTGTTAAATTAGAGGCAGTGGGAGTGACCGTAATGCCCGTGCCAGGCATTAGCATAGATGGTGAAAACTCTGTTCCATTGCCCATTAAAATAAGCCCCGCTGCCGGAGTCTGAGAAAAAAAATTCAAAGCCTTATCTAGGGCATTATATCGACTAAAGGTGTCTTCCATTTTTGTCTGTGTAATTGAAGGTGAAACCTGCACAAAGTCGCTGGCATTTTTGTCTTGAAGGCGTTCAGAGTTTAGAGCGATTGGAACGGGATTTATGTCTACATCAGGAAGGAGATCTATCGAGCCTACTTTTATGTGAAGACGACGACTCATACCGCCAGTTACAGCGACTGGGCTGGTGCCAGAGCATTCGATGTTACCGGATGACGCGAAAATTTGCTTCGCACGATTAGTAGTAGTGTCCTTACGAGTTCCTGTACCTAAGGTCACACTAAATTCACCATGGGTTCCTGTCGTGATTGTGTGCTCTTCTTCGTAGACAATACAAGAGGTCGAATAGATGATTTGGAAGGTGACTGTTTGCGTATTGGTAAAGGGCTCTCCAGCAGAATTGGTAAGAACACCTTCGTAAACAAAAAGTGGACCTGGAGTAGGTTCAACCGCCAAAGACTCGGTTGGAATTGTAGACAATCCCTAAAAAATTATGCTGGATAGAATTAGTAACGTGAATGAATTTTTTTGTACGTTCCCAACCATGCTTAACTTATCGGCAAAAACTCGAGAACTCTTAAGGTCTCCGCGATTATCCAGCTATGGAGGGCGCCGTGTTTGAAAACGTGGATTTTGGATACACGTCTCCATTTGATACGGTTTTTCGAAACGAACTTTCTCGAACTCCTCCCTGAACCCGACTATCCGCCATCGCCCATTTCTAGACCTGGCATAAAGGTATCCTCGCTGTTTTTAGTCTATCCCGGCATACAAGATCATTTTCCTAAGAAAAGTCTTACCGATAAGATCCAGACTTTAAAAACAATCGGAGGCAAGTTCTATTCGCTTTGCAACCGTACTCCTATTATCGACTCCTTTATTTTTTTCTTAAACTTTTTCTGTATGTTTTCTCACTTCAATTCAAAATACGAATTGAGGCTTTACTTCCGCTTAATTTCTTTCTCAACGTGCAAATCGGATCTTTTATGGTAAAAAATCTCAAAATTAGTCAATCATGAATCTTTAGTTAATAGAGTCTTTTTCCGATACTAAGTAATGTATGAATTTTTGTAAAAAAATGTGTGATTTGCCTTTGAAATGCCATTTTTTGTTCGTTTTTTATTTGTTAACTAGGTCGTGTTTTTAAAAATAAGGGACGTGTCATGAAGTACCTGTTAATTTTTCTTACTATCATTGCTAGTCCCAAATTATCTCTAGCGGCCAGCGCATCGCCAGGCCCACTTTTCACCTACGAAGGAGTTTTAACAAATTCTGACGGAATCCCATTTCAATCAACACAGATCGTGAACTTTCAAATCTTACAAAATGGTGGAACCGCCTTACCTTGTGTCCTTTTTGAGGAGACACAGACTATCACATCAGGTGCGAATGGCGAATTTAGTGTCGTCGTAGGAACGGGGACTCGACTTGACGACACCGGGAATACTTCAGATCGAATTTTTGCTTTCGGCGGAACTATCAACTGTGCGGGTCCTTTGGGATCAAGCACACCAACCACAGTGTCAGGTTATTCGCCGAGGAGCTTACGAATCAAAGTCGGATCCGTCGTACTTTCGCCAGATGTCCTCATAGGGAATATTCCTGTGGCTGTTAATGCTATGAAGCTTGCAGATAGAGATATCAATGAGTTAGTTCAGAAGAACGATGTTCCAATTTGCAATACAGGTGAGTATCTTCGTCATATTGCTCCAAGTGGAACATTTATGTGCGAAGCGATTACTTTAAGCTTAGGCAGTCTTGCCACAAAGTCCAATGTTGATTTAACGGCGGATGTTGTTGGGGTGTTGCCCATTGTCAAAGGAGGCACTGGTGGAAGCACACAAGCTGCAGCTGCCAATGCAATCTTGCCGCCTCAAGCAGGTCAGTCTGGAAGTTTTTTAACTACGGATGGAGCAAACACAATGTGGGCAACAATTCCATCTGGAGGAGTCACAAATGTGATTGCTGCTCCCACGAGTGGCAACCCAATAATCATTGGCGGTTCCCCTGCGAATCCATCCATTGATATTCCGGCGGCTTCTGCTAGCTCCAATGGATATTTGAAATCAGCGGACTGGAATACCTTTAGCAATAAACAACAAGCTAACTCAGAACTGACTAGTTTAAGCAATCTCACGGGAATGGGATTTATTTCAAGAAATGGTAGTGGATCCCATAGTGTCAAAGCAGCTTCAACGATGGAGGTTGGCAACACCTTGTCACTCAGAGATGGAACGGGCATGAGTCGGTTTACAGCTGTCTCAATAACAAATGGAGTAGGGGGAGTGATCTTGCAAAGCCCATTAGGCGTGAACAATTACGCTCTCACACTGCCAGGCAATCAGGGAACAGCGGGGCAACTACTTTCTGTTGATGCAATTGGAAATCTGGTTTGGGCAAATCAAAGTTCTGGAACAATCACTGGAGTCACAGCATCATCAGGTCTTGTTGGTGGGGGCACAAGTGGTAGTGTCAGCTTAGCGCTCGCGCCTATTGCTAGCAACAGTTTACTCGCAAATACTTCAGCCATTGCAGCCTCACCGACAGCAACAACTCTGTCAGCTTTATTAGATGGTATGACCGCAGCAAACCCTGGAGATATCCTCACTCGCGATGCGATGGAGTGGAAATCCACAAGCATCCTGCCTGTGACCAGTGGTGGTACTGGCAGCAACAATGGTTCAATTATGGGCTCTGAAACTTTAGATTTATCTGCAGGTGGTGCGGGAGACTTAAGACTAAATGCCTCCACAGGGGGAGCCATCCGCCTGAATGGCAAAGTTGGTGTAGGTACCGTATCTGCGCCAGCATCAAAACTTGAAGTCAATGGAGCGATCACAAACTCTGTAGTGACCTTCAATGGAAACTTTACTTGTGGCGCAGACGCTATTGATTTTTCTCTTGGTAATTTCATACGATTTTCACCGTCTAGCATCAGTACTACCGCTGGAACTTGTATTGTTAACATCAGCAACCTCGTTCCTGGTGGAAGCTATACTTTAATTGTCACAGGAAACGCGACGGTGGCTTCTGTGCAATTTAATTTCACAAATTCTTTAAACCCCAATTTTAAGTATCTGCCAGGAAATGCTCCAACAACTGCTGGTAAAGATTCGATTTACACTTTTCTTTACGATGGTGTCACCGTTTACGTGACTTGGTCCGGAGGATACTAAATTGCGATTTCTTCGCGTCCTTTTATTTTCGAGTTTCCCCCTGTTGCTTTCCTTGATTGCTGAGGCCAATCCAAATATGGCAGTAGTTGGTCAACTAATGGCGAATAAATGCCCGGTGGGATTTATTCTTGTACCGCATCTTCCTGGGTACACAACTGAAGATTTTTGTGTCGCGAAGTATGAAATGAAAAATATCGCGAGCAAGGCGGTCTCGCAGGCTGGAGGTCTCCCCTGGGCTGGTATTCCGCGCGGAACTTCCGATACGAGTGTTGGTGGTGCTTGGAAAGCCTGTAAAGATATGGGTGCTAAATATGATCTTATTTCAAATGCCCAATGGCAGACTATCGCTAGGAACATTGAAGGGGTGGGGTCGAATTGGTCTGGATCTACCATAGGCGTAGGGAACTTGAATCGCGGACATTCAGATGCCTCACCAAATAACCTTTTATCGGCAGTCGATGACTCGAATCCATGCTTCGGCACAGAGCAAACTTGCAACACAGTTCTCTGGGATGATCAAAAGCGCACGCACACTCTAAGTAATGGGGCCATTATATGGGATTTTGCCGGAAACGCATGGGAGTGGATTCGTGACACCAACTCAATATCTTTTGGTGCCAACAGTTATATTTCTCAAATAACAACAGCATCACACACAATTCCAGGCAGCGTTCTGCCGGGAGGGGTCGCCAAGGTAGTCTTTGGATCAGCCGGCGACTATGTTAGCATGAATTTTGCGAATTATGGTGGTTTGGGTTATGGACGACTTAATCATAGTGCCGGAGGGATTTTGCGAGGTGGAAGCTACTTCAATTCCGTTCCTGCCGGAGTATTTACGGTAGCTCTGGATGAAGTACCCACCGCCATATACACAAATATAGGATTTCGTTGTGTTTACAGAATCACGCCTTAATTATTTTTCGCATATTAAATATTAAAATGAAATACAACCGGCATATCAAGATCCGGATGCAAGCTCAACTTCAAAGGTAAATTCAAGGCGATTTTCTTCTTTGGCGATTGAGTCCTAGGTTCGATTCGGTAATATTTCTTTTGGCGCGAAAAATCAGTGTCATCATATTTCCCATCTGAGTCCCAAACCCGCCCCCCAAGGGCTTCTGCCTTCGATGAATTTTTCATTGTTATAAATCGCAATGATAGCTTGATCTAACAGAGTCCAGTTAAAATAGAAGCTGATCCGGTCATATTTCCAATTGTGCTCAAGAGTGAGACCAACGCGCCAGCGGGTGGGGCTGTAGTAGTTCGATGCAGGATACTGCGACGGAGAATCAAAAAATGCCGATTCAGACTGCCAACGAGAAGCAAGAAGGCCAATCCCTAAAACATTGGTATTGACCTTGTTCACAGAATAATTAAAGGGCGAGTAGAGGTATTTTAAATTTAATTGGTCCACATTGTTGTTCATCTCACCGGGGGTCTGACCATAAGATAAGTCCACTGCGTGCTTTCCTGATTGAGATTGATATTGGACTCCTAAGTAAGTCCCTCCCATATAAGACCCACTTCCGGCAACCATGGACCATTGCGACGGATTGTTCTCAGCAGCAAGGACATCATTTGAGAAGGTGCTACTCAAGAATATTGCCGAAAGAACGATGAATAGTTTCACAACGACCTCCTTTTGAACAGTTGGTGATATTCAGGGAGTTGTTTGCAATCTGGATTTCAGAGTATTGACCACCTTCCACGCGGGCGACTTGTTGAATGAGGACGCCATTGACTTCATAGGTCTGAAAGCTGTGGTTGTGTCCGTGAAAAACGGCGAGAACTTTTTGTGGATCTAGTATTTCTTGGATTTTTCTTTGTTGTTCTGGGTTGAAGTATTCTGAGTTCAGTGGATTCACATGTTGAAAAATTAAAACGGGTCCAACACTTTCTTGCACTGTTTGACGGAGCCAATCGAGGTTGATTCCTTCAGAGTAAAAATCCAAGGAGTTGTTATTGAAAAAGATGAAACGTAAACCATTGAGGTCGATGTAGTAGTCGTAGGCTCCAAAGAGTTTTTGATAGATCGCTTTGCCATTTCCGATCGTGTCGTGGTTGCCGATGACAGAAAAAAGAGGCTTGTTGATGTTTTCAATGTGGGAGGCAAAGGCCTCGTATTCAAGCGCCAAGCCTAGATCTGTCATATCACCCAGATTGACAGCAAACATGGAGTCCGAGTTTCTGATTTGTTGAACAACATTACTGAGGTCGTCGTAGTTTGCGTGGGCGTCTGTAAAAATCGAGAATTTAATTTTGCGGTTTTCGCTAGTGGTGATTGCTGGCAACAGATTTTGGGAGTTGCCATTGAGGTTCGTAAAAGAAGTGTCTGTTTCTTCGCCAAAAGGAGTGTCTCGAATGGGTGCACAGGATATTGTTGAAGAAAGAGAGAAGAGGGCGATTCCTAGGATGGCAATCAAAGAACCCAATGTTTGTCTGGAGAAGAAGTTTTCTGTTTTAGTAAGTCGACTCATGGTAAGCCTCCTAATCAAGTTATATAATATAATTAGCTGACTTACAATATGGCAGTTTACTTTTTTTGAAAATCTATGCTATGATGACCTAAGTACGAGGTGTATCCATGCGAAATGATTGTTATATTCTAAAAGATCAAATCATGCGAAAAATGCTGTCTCAATTTGGTGAAATTTCGGAAGCCCACATTGAGATGCTGCAGAAGTTGGATAAGTTCCGGATTGCTTTAGAAAAGGCGAAAGAGCATCACCTCCAGCAATGGAATCTTTCAGAGGGCCGCTTTATGGTTCTTAATGCTATTTGGAATTGCGGGGGTCCCATTAAGGCCAGTGAAATTGCTCAGCAGCTGAATGTCACCAAGGCGACAATGACCGGGCTTGTGGATTCACTCATGAACAGTGGTTACATTGAAAAGTTTGACTGTCCAGAGGACAGAAGGGCGGCCTTTATAAAACTCTCTGCCAAAGGAGAAGAGTTTTTAAAATCGATTCTTCCAGAGCATATTCGCTGCATGAAGGAATTCACAGAGAAGCTTTCGCAGTCAGAAGCGGCCAATTTCAGTGCCTTGCTAGATAAATTGTACGTCGGCATTGAGGCCTTTGACACTCCAGAGTAGGCCGACTCAAATCAAATAGGTTGGAAATGGGGTCTTCATTTGCCCGCAATTGGTGTTTTCTTAAGTGCGTAGGGGCCAAAAACTTAACCTGCTGCGCAAAACCTTTGACTTTAAGCCCCTTAGCTCGCTAAACCAGTGATTCGCCCAGAGAGGTGAAGAAAGGTAACGGGTAGGATCCAGGAGATCTTACTACGTGGGAGGTTTACAAAAACTAATATGACAAAACAATTAAACAAAGCCGAACTTGAAAAACAAAAAGTTCTAGCGTTCTTGGATGCGGAAGATTCAAAGGTTCCAGCAAATCCTGGCATTTTGAATGCAAAATCTGAAAAGGGAGACTTCGAAAATCTTTTCGCAGCGTCTATGAAAGAGCAGGATTTCAAGGTTGGTGACGTTGTCACAGGAAAAGTAGTTGAAGTTCAGTCTGACTACGTTCTTGTTGATATCAACTACAAGTCTGAAGGTTTGATCGCGATCAATGAATTCCGTATCGTTGACGGTGTTCGCGAAGTAAAAGCTGGAGACACTGTAGAAGTTTTGATCGACCGTATCGAAAACGAAAACGGAATGATCGTTCTTTCTAAAGATAAAGCTGACATGCTACGTGCATGGACTGATATCTCTAAAGCAGCTGAGAACGAAGAAGTTATCGAAGGTACTGTTGTTGCTAAAGTTAAAGGTGGCTTGAGCGTTGATATCGGCGTTAAAGCATTCTTGCCTGGATCTCAAATCGATCTACGCCCTGTTCGCAACATGGACGTTTACCTTGGTAAGAAATTTAAATTCAAAGTTATCAAATTCAACAAAAAGCGTGGCAACATCGTTCTTTCTCGCCGTGCGCTTCTTGAAGAAGAGCGTGACAGTCTTCGTTCACAAACTTTGGACACTATGGCTGAAGGTTCAATCGTTACTGGTGTTGTTAAAAACATCACTGACTACGGTGCTTTCATCGACCTTGGTGGCATGGACGGATTGTTGCACATCACTGATATGTCTTGGGGCCGCGTAAAACATCCTTCAGAAATGTTGAATGTTGGCGACGAAATCCAAGTTAAAGTTCTTAAGTATGACAAAGAAAAAGAACGCGTTTCTTTGGGCATGAAGCAATTGTCTTCTGATCCTTGGGAATCTGTTAAAGCTTCTTATCCTCCAGGCACTAAGCTTAAAGGAAAAGTTGTATCTTTGGCTGAATACGGTGCATTCGTTGAACTTGGCGAAGGCATTGAAGGTTTGATCCACGTTTCTGAAATGTCTTGGACTAAACGTGTAAAACATCCTTCTCAAGTAGTTGCAGTTGATCAAGAAGTTGAAGTGGTTGTTCTTGAAGTTGACACTGAGAACCGTCGCATCAGCTTGGGTATGAAGCAACTTCAACAAAATCCTTGGATTGAACTAAAAGAGTCTTATGCTCCTGGTACAATCATCGAAGGCGAAGTGAAGTCTGTTACTGATTTCGGTATCTTCATCGGTATCGAAGAAGGTATCGACGGTCTAGTTCATATCTCTGACTTCTCTTGGACTAAACGTGTAAATCACCCAAGCGAAATGTTCGCTAAAGGTGCTAAAGTACGCGCGGTTGTTTTGGGTGTTGATATCGAGAACGAAAGATTCTCTTTGGGTATCAAACAACTTGAATCTGATCCTTGGGCAAACATCGAAGCTAAGTACGCAATCGGTTCTCAGCACGATGTTAAAGTAACTAAGACTGCAGATTTCGGTGCGTTTGTTGAGCTTGAGTCTGACATCGAAGGTTTGATCCACATTTCTGAACTGACTGTTGATAAAATCAACACAGTTGAAGATTTCATTAAACCTGGTCAATCTGTAAAAGCTGAAGTTATCTCTATCGATAAAGATGCTCGTAAGATTGGTTTGTCTTCTAAACTTGTTAAACTTCGTGAATCAAAAGCGGATGTTGAAGAGTACGTGAAAAAAGCAACTGCAACTTCTAAGTCTACTTTCGGTGACTTGTTTGCTGATCAGTTGAAAAACATGAAGACTGACAAACAATAATGCGGCGTTAGCTGCTAGGTCAGAAGACACTTGAAAGAGTGTCTTCAACTGACTGCGCTGCGTGATGCTTCATTGACTACATAGTCTTTTAAAGGGACCCTCTAGGGGTCCCTTTTTTCGTTTTCAAAGGGACTTATCTTTCATGGGAGAAAAAATGAAGGGCAGTTTCTTTAAAAAAATCATTGTGATCTTTTTGGTATTTATTGCGATCGGTGGTTTGCTGAAGATGAGTGGGAACTACTTTGGCGAAGGCGAAAAGAAAGTCACATCAAAGAACACGATTCTTCATCTTGAAATGAATGGTGTTATTCTTAATGGCAAAAAGTTTCTCGCAAATTTAAAAAAGTATCGCGACGATCACAAAGTTAAAGCAGTTTTGATTTCTATCAACTCTCCAGGTGGTGCCGTCGGGCCATCACAAGAAATTTATCATGAAATCAAACGCGTTCGTGATGAGTTGAAGAAGCCAGTTATTTGTGTCACGACAGGTGTGATGGCCAGTGGCGCTTATTACTCTGCAGTGGCTTGTGATAAAATCGTTGTGGCTCCGGGTGCATTGGTTGGCTCGATCGGTGTAATCATGGAATTTGCTAACATTGAAAAGCTTTATGACTGGGCTAAGATTTCTCGCTTTTCTATCATCTCTGGAAAGTTCAAAGATTCGGGTGCGGAATACCGCTCTATGCGTGATGATGAAAAACTTCTTTTCCAAAGCATGATTGACGAAGTTTATCAGCAGTTTAAAACGACGGTGAAAACTGAGCGTAAACTGTCTGAAGAAGTTGTTAGTGAATATGCTGACGGTCGCGTTTTCACTGGAGCGACTGCGGTGAAAATGGGATTTGCAGATCAGGAAGGTTTCTTCGAGGAAGCGGTAAAGTTGGCGGCTGATTCGGCGAAGTTGGGCGATGATTTTGAGATTTTTGAAATTCCTAAAAAGAAAATGAGTATTTTTGACTTAGGCGAAGGCGAGCGCGAAGACGACGTCAATAGCTTGGCAGAGTATGCCGATGTCCTTAAGGGCAAATCATTTGGTCCTGACATCGAAGGAGCGATGAAGTTTGTTTTGCGCACAAAATACCTCAATCAACCTCTATACATGATGCCGGGTTCTTGGGAGTAGTCTGTGGCTGCAAAGAAGAAAACCACGAAGAAAGCAAAGAAAGCCACAGCTCAACTCAAAATAAATTCAGAGGTGTGGCCGCTAGAGCGTGATGTTCTTTTTCGTCCGGATCGGATGAAGTATGTCAGAAAACTCATTAAGCCTGAGGGCTGTGTTTTTTGTAAAGCTGCGAAGAACAAGCCGTCTTTGGATACATTGTGTGTTTATAAAACTAAACACTCGATGGTGCTTTTGAATAAGTTCCCATACAACAGTGGGCACATTTTGGTTTTACCACGACGTCATTGTGGTGACCTTTTGAAGTTATCCGATGTTGAGTTTCACGATCTGCAAAATACAGTGCGATTGATGATGAAGGTCCTGAATGAGGCCTATCAACCTGGTGGAATTAACATTGGTTTGAATCATGGGGCCGTGGCGGGTGCTGGTATTCCTGAGCATCTTCACTATCATATGATTCCTCGCTGGGCGGGGGATCTGAATTTCTTCCCACTCATTGCTGAGACTAAAGTCCTGGTTGAAAGTCTTGAGCAGACCTACGAAAAGCTTTGGAGTATTTTAAGTACATATGAATAGAGGTATGACTTTTCAAACAGCTCCCATGACACCAGCGGTGAAATGGTTGCTGATCATCAATGTGGCAGTTTGGTTTGTTTTCCAAGTTATTATGGAAGGCTTTCTCAGGGTTCCATTCACTTCGATTTTTGGGCTTTTTCCTGGAAAGGTTTTGTTCAACTTCCAAATTTGGCAGGTCTTTTCTTATATGTTTCTGCATTCCATGCAGGTGACGCATATTTTATTTAATATGCTTATGCTGTGGTTTTTTGGAGCAGAGCTGGAACAGCGCTGGGGGACTAAGTTTTTTCTAACCTACTACTTTGCTTCAGGGGTTGGCGCTGCCATTCTTTATTGTTTAGGTGTTTGGGCTTATGCTTTAGTGACGGGTTCTCAAGGTGGTTTGGTTGTTCCAGTTATTGGGGCTTCTGGCGCCGTGTTCGGTCTTTTGCTAGCTCAGGGAATTATCTTTGG
The DNA here is from genome assembly GCA_964431515.1 of uncultured Bdellovibrio sp. Lineage (GTDB taxonomy): Bacteria > Bdellovibrionota > Bdellovibrionia > Bdellovibrionales > Bdellovibrionaceae > Bdellovibrio. Next base: position 5 of record CAYSKF010000005.1, on the reverse strand, counting down.
CGAAA